>JAKSIJ010000002.1 GCA_024398875.1 Fibrobacter sp. | reverse complement strand
CTTTAGTGGCAAGGGCTTAGAAAGAATTTAGGTACCCAAATGTCATATAGGCCAAAAATGGGGATGATTCTTCAGCCATTGGGCGACCTTCGGCATCATCCATTGAAACAGACTCGTCGGCAATGCTTTCGCCAAGTCTTTTTTCGTCATCGGAAATGAGTTTTGCCGCTTCCGTTGATATCGTTGATGCGGCCAGCGTGGCAAGGCTACGCCTGACTGCTGCAGGAGCCGTAGACATCGACGCAAGTAAAGAGGACGCTTTGTCCACCATGATAGATACAGCAGCCCTGGAATTGCCCGTAAACTTGCGAGAAAGACCCACAAACGCATCGCAGCATTCTTGTACTCTCTTTGTCAAAACACCGCTCAGCGAGTCCAAATAATCAATTGTAGAGCTGATGGCATCCACCGGAGACTGAACAGCGTCAATGACACCAAGCATGATTCCGATGGCCTTGCTTGTCGCCTCGGCGAAAGCTCTAGCTCCATCTCCCATTTCGCCCCACTTATCCAATAGACTCCAGTCTTCTGAACCATGTACGTCAGGCACACCTTCCTGTTGCATTTCCTCCGCAACAGAAGCAGCGACTTCCTCGTTTAATGCTTCAGTCTCTTCAACAGAGGATTCATACGGGTCAGCATAAGACAGAATTTCAGGCTGAATATCTGCGATAGTGAAATCAAACGTAAATTCAGCGCAATGCAGCTTTCTGTCAACGGAAAATGACGCATTATTTGGGTAGCCTTCAAGCGTTCCGAGATTTGGGTGAATCAGTTCAATAGGTTTTTTAAACCTGGAAAGAAACCAACGGCGAAGTTCAGAATAGTTCTTGTCGTAATCCTCATGCAGAAGCATACAAGAAAACTTGAAGGTCTCCGCATCAGTGCCCATGTCTTCAATGTCGGCTCCGTTTTGATATGGGTATGTTGTAACAGACAACGCATGCTTCACTTCGTGGCCGATATTGACAAGTTTAAGCGACCATGGTCCAAGAGTACAATCCAGCGGTTCTTCCTTTTTGATATTTTCATCTATCATTGTTACCTCGAGAACGGAACGGTCTTGGATTTAACTTTAGGCGGTTTTCCCTTGTCTGTTTCGACAATGGTTTTACCGTTTTGAGCCACGTTGATAAAGATGTTCTGTGGTTGCGGCTGGAACTGTCTCATGTATTCTTCGGCAGATACGCCATTCCCCTTGTTGGAAATAGCGTTTTGCATCAGTTGACGGTATCTGTTCAAATCAGCAAAAAGTTCGTTCAATCGCTTTTCAGATGGCAAAAAGCTGTTTTCTTCCTTTTGAATCGCAAGAAGGGTATCATCGTACTTTTTGCCCCACCTTCCTGCTTCACTTCCATATTTTTCGGTTAGGCTTTGGTTGTTGACATCAAGCATTTTCTTGGATGTAGCTTCAGCATCTGCGACGACGTTGCGCCATTCGATGAATGCCTGGCCGAAATTCTCGATTTGATTCATTGCCCATGCGGTTGCCGCAGTGAGGGCTGTTCTTCCAAGCATCGTATTTCCAAGACGGTTGAGACCTCCGCGAGCCGAACTTACAGCGGTACGGAAACGTCCCATTTCCTTTGCATTTTGGGCAGTCTCTTTTTTTACAGATTCTGTAATACCCTTGAATCCTGGATCATCGTCGTCCATGTAGTTCGAGGAACCCATATTCCCCATGTTCACTACATAGACCTTCTGCACGGAATCCATAGCGGTCTGCTTGATATCGATTTCAGCCTTCTTTCCGCTCCATATTCCCTTGATGTTCTTGGCAAGACCGCCAACACTCTTGACCAAACCGCCAATCTTTACGGCGCCAAGAGCCAATGCGGCGACTTTCATAGCCTGAAAACCTGCGGTGACGATTCCCTGATGCTCTGAAAGGTACTTGAGTGCATCCGTAAGATGTTCTACAGGCCCCGTGAGCTGTGTATCCGCAAACTTAGCAGCGACGGCCTTCATCTTGCCCATAGATCCGATAAAAGACTGAGAAGCAATACCGAAACGATTGTCAAGTTCCTTGGTATTCGACATTCCTTCAAGACCAGATTCACCGATGGCCTTCATCTTCTCCCAGCCTTTCTGGTAATCGGCCATCATGGGATTCAGAACCTTCATGGATTCGCTTGTAAGGCCTATCTGGGCGAGTTTCTTTGCATCGCCGTCCACATACTTCATGATGTCGTCAATGATGCTCTTGAAGTCTCTAACCTGGTTCTTTCCGTCCACCTTGTCAAAAATCTTGATGCCCTTCTTGCCAAGATCTTTCTGCTTGTCCTTGAGGTCACGGAAAAGCGCACCGACGGATGTGGTAATCTCAGCTTCGGACTTGATAGAAGGGGCGATTGTTTGAAGCATCGCTCCAAAATAAGCAAACTGTTCCTTGCTCTTGATGCCAAAAGCGGCAGCGCTGGAGAACAACGCCTTACCTTCCTGGGCAAACTTCTGCAAGGTAAATGAGCCTTGGTCACCCTGAATGATGAGCGAATTGAAATATTCTGAGATTTCCTTTGCGCCCCAGCCTACGTTAGCGTTGATTGCCGAAGAAAGCAGCGCAAGGTCTTCCATGGAGACGTTCGCAGCCTTGCTCGTCTTGGCAAGGACTTCTCCCATCTGCTCTGAAAACGCAAAATCACCGGTTATTTCACCGATTTTTGAAATTCCGTTCAAGATGGAGTTTGCGTCAACTCCGGTCTCGACAGCCATTTTATGAAGCGAATCGCGGAACACCTTCGTGTCCGCGTCGCTCTTTTTCGCTGCCATCGAGTAGTACATGAGCGTCTCGGAGAGGTCGCCCACGCTCTTGATGGCCATACCCAATCCACCGCCAAGAACAAGAGAGTTGAATGGAGTCACCATACGGTCAGCAAGTCCTCGCATAGACGCACCGACGCGGGCGATACTGGCCTTGGCCTTTGAGCCAAAGCTATCAATCGCAGCCGAAGACTGTTTGAGTCCAGTCTTGAGCTTTGTCGGGTCTGCGCCGATCCGAAGAGTGAGTTCGCTAGGGGTCGCCAATGGGTTGCCATCCTTCGTCGTTGTCGGCCAAGTAGCCCTTCATCGCAAAAATCAGGAGCCACTGGGCGTCATTCAGTTCTTTTGCTGGGCAACCAAAGTACGCAGAAGCTTCAACGCTACAGGCAAGCTTGTAACTTTCTGCGGAATTTGGTCCGGTTTTTTTTTGATTAGTTCCTTGAGGTCGTCAAATTCGTCGTCCGAGAGCTTGTCCAGGTTTGGGTCGTTCTCGTCGGCAAAGGCATTGTATGCGTTGCACAAGGCCGTGATTTCGTCATTGGTGCATACTGTGCGCATTTCTTCGGCGCTCTTGAACAGTGGTTTTCCTGTTTCAGGGTCGCTGAATACTTGCCATAGACCGTGAATTGCCTCCTGTTCGCGGTAGTCAGCAAGGTTCTGCACTCCGATTTCGATACCGTCGCGCTTGAATTCCTGCTGGTTCGCCACCTTGGACAGACGCGCTTCGGATGCAGTCAAGAGTCGCATCTGTACCTTGACGGAGGGAACCCCCGGCCATTCGATGACCTTGCGCACGGTATGTGCGTCCTTGATCATCTGGACGACACCGGAGGCATCCTCTGTGCGAATTTTCTTTTCAAACTCGCTCGGCATTAGCTAACCTTGCGGGTCTTGGCGAAGAACACCAGGGAGTAGACCTTCTGATCCTTGCCGTTGTTTTCGTTCGGTTCCATGCTCAGGCACTTCACGCCACCGTACACGACCTTCTTGCCGCCTGTGTACTGTACGATACAGGTTGCTGGTTTTTTCTTGCCGATAGAAAGCCATTCGCGGTCAGCGCCCTTTTCCGGGGAAATGGAGAGGTCGAAGCCGTACTGTTCCGGAACATCGACGACATCGAATCCGTCGGCCAGTTCCACGACCTGGGATGTTTCAATCTGATGTTCCTTGAAGGCGGTAAAGCCGGTGATTTTTTCGCCATCCATGACGATGGTGACTTCGGAAATTCTTGCCATGATTTACACTCCTTACAGGTAAAGGTCGATGGTGGAATAGATTTGGTTGAGGCCAGGCACGACCGGGGCGGGAATCTGGCAGAGCATGCGCCCAGGTTCACTCGTGGATTCTTCCGTGATGAACTGGTCGTCGTATTCGTCAATGAAGCGCAGGATCTTCACATCCTCAAGATCGCGGCAAACCTGCTTGTTGTCTTCATTGATTGCATCGGCGAGAAGCGCGTGGATGACCTTGTTCTTGTACTTGTTCGTGTGCATCGAGATGATGCTGTCGCGCAGGTAGTCAAGGCTTGCAATGACGCCCGTATCGATAAGCTTCGTGAATCTGGTGTTGCCATTCTTGCACTTCGTAGTGACCGCACGGACGATGCAGAGACGGCTGTCTTCTTCAACGAGAGGAATCACGCCGCCATAAAGCAGCACATCCTGTTCTTCACCGCTCCACTTGTCTTCAATTTCGGGAGTTGCAAGGCCAGGGATGGCGACACCGTTCATCGGGACGTTCGGCTGGCTGTTGCTTGCAAAGATGGCGCCAAGACCAGCGGCGATTTCCCAGGCGGTCGAATTGATCTTGTTCTTGACTGCCGCGATGTGGAGACGTTCGTGGTTTACGCCGTTAACGGCCACACCTGCGCTTGCCGAGGAAACGACGGTAGCACCGATGACGCGCTGACCGCGCTGTTCGAGCGGGGCTGCGGCGGCTTCCACGTGGTTCAACAGGAGCGTGAGATTAGCGGAATCGCATACCGGGGTAACGATGATGTGGAAACGTTCAGGGAAAGCGGCAGCGAGAGCGCTTTCAAGGTCAACTTCGCCGACGCCAGCGGTAACCGTAATCGCACCCAAGGTAATACCAGCGGCCTTGGATTCAACGGAAACGCTAATGCCACCAGTAATAGTGACCTCGTCATCATCGCCAAAAGTTCCATTGGCGATGTATTCGCCCTTGCACTTTGCCGTGAGAGTCACCGTAGCGGTAGAGGCTGCAGCGGTAACAGGGAGGTCAACGTCGGCATTAATGGCGGCGGCAAGAGCCGTAGCCACGTCAGCGGCAGCGTCATTCTTTGCAACGCCCGCAGAAACTTTCTTGCCGTTGATGATGAAGGACACCGCACCTGCGCCAGTAGCGCTTCCGGATACCGTAGAGGCCCATTTGGCGGCAGAACCCGTCACAGCAGCATGACGGCACAGAGTAATCTGTGCATACTTCCAGGCGTTCTTCGCGGCCTTGTACATCTGCATGAGCACAGATCCTGCGCCTGCAAGCGCCAAAGCTTCGGCTTCCGTCGATACGGCGGTAGGCTTGTTGACAGCGAGCGAACCTTCGCTGGAGATGTCACCCAGGAGGAGAACCTTCTGAATGTTGGCCGGGAGGCCGTTAGGGCCAGCAAAGTAGTTGTAGCCCGTGTAGGTGCCCGGAATCATGGTTTCCGGAATGTTAGGTGTCAGTGACATTGTTTACCTCTTTTGTAATGACGGTCGCTTCGCTAAGAGTCTCGAAATCAGGAGTCGGACTCTTGAAAGTGGAGCTGATGGAGAGCAGGTCGCGCAACGTTTCGACAGCCGAATCAGGTGTTACGGTGAACTGCGTCTTAAACTTGATTTCAAACAGCGTCAGGGCAATACCAAGATGTTCCTCAGTGGAGACATCGTTCCAGCCGCTAACGGTTAGGGGCTCCATCTGAAGCCCGAGATCGTTATGGTGCAGCTTCTGCACCACATAGGACACCATCGGGTGAATCATCATCCTGCGCTGTTCCTCGTTCGCAAGGTTCTTCACGATGAGTGTCACCACCACCTCGACGGACTCCGTAATCTTGTCCATTCCTTCCGGCTCGAAATCGCCCTTGATGATGGCGACCGTAAAGCTCGGGTGAGTGATGGTCTGTAAATCCTTCTGGATATCGACAGCCTTGAAGACCATCTGCGGGGTATTCCCAGCCTCAATCAGTTCCTTGATGGCCTTTTCTATCACATAGCAGTTAGTAACGGCAACCGGCGTACTCATCAGAACCTCATGGATTCAAGCGAAAACATGGCTGGTCCGCCGTTCAGCTTCGAAGCGACGGAAAAGCCAGATTCAACGACAGTTTCATCAGGATCCACACCGATATCCTGTTCGCCATCGGCAATGCGGATAAGCAACTTGATGGCGTTATCGTAGCGGAGCTTCATACCGTCAGTGATATTCAGCTCCGTCACGCGTTCGTACAGATTGTAGATGCTCAGGTCAATGCAGACCATGCGCAGTACTTCCGGGACACTCTGGAACGGACGCGGGAAACGCTTCCTCACGTAAGAGTCGATAAGCGTGGAACTTTCCTTGATGGCCTTTTCCACGATTTCGACATTGACCGTGCCAGTCGCGTTCGGCGAGAGGTCGTCAGTGACCTCTACCAGACGCGCCTCGGGCACATGGCCCTTGATGTCCTCGTAAGTGCAGTAGTTCATCTGGATTCCTTAGGAGTTGGTCTTGATGACGTTCTTCAGGAGGAAGCCTGCATCCTTGCCGACGACAAGTTCCTTCTGGTACATGCCGGCCTTGAGGATTTCGGAGCCTTCCAGGCCGCGCTTTTCGTCGAAGATGATGGAGGAGTAGCGTTCGCCGCTCTGAGCGGTGAGACCCCAGCAGATACCTTCGGTGAGAGTCGAGAGCTGTTCCTGGTAGTGACCCCAGATGTGGCTACCCCAGCAACGTTCAAGCATAGGAGTCTTGGCGTTCTTGGTCGTGTTCACGCGGGCTTCACCGACGAGAATCTGGTCAACTTCGAAGAGGGCGCAAAGCTGTTCCTTGGTGGCGACACCGTTCCCCTGGTTGTTCGGGAAGATGGCGGCCAAGACCTTCGGATCGGTGCGGAGCTTGTGGTAAGCGGTAGCACCCATGCCGAGTACGTTCGGGCGAGCGAGCGGCTTGTCAAGGTAATCAAAGAGAACAGCGACGATATCGAAGCCATCGGCACCCATACCTTCGGAAGCTTCGTAGGTGTGGGTAAGGCCGGAACCGTAGTTGTTGGTGTCCTGCACCATTGCGGCCACGTCCTTTTCACGACCGAGGAGAATCTTGCCAATAAGGTTTTCGAAATGCGTATTGGTAAAGCGTTCCTTGTTATCGAGCTGGCGAATGTCTTCGACAGGTACGATATCTTCGAGGCCACGGGCAACACAGAAGTCAGTCTTTTCGGTACCGCCAAGATTGATTACGTTCGGTTCAGATAGCCTGCCGACCTTGGTATCTTCGACAGTAAACGCATCGCCCTTGGTACGTTCAAAATACTTGAAGTTCAGCTTGTTGCTGTCCAGCATCTTGATAGGCATCACCTGGTCGGCAATGAGCTTGCCGTTCTTGTAGGCCGTCACGATGCCCGTCTGGGTATCGCCAAACGGGAGGATGGTGGCGAAGCCGACACCGGCAGTACCGGCGCCGAACAGGTCGCAGACAAACTGCGGAACGCCGCAGGCGGTCAGCGTGTCACTGCCCGCAAATGCGAACACGGTGCACACGATGGAGAGGAGAAAGAGGATCATTTTCTTCATGTTTTTCGTCCTTTTTTAAATGTTAGGTACCCGGAGTGTAAGCGCTCTGGAGTTTCACAGCAATCAAGTCGCCGCTTGCACCGCCTTCAAGGGCGATGGCGAAAGAATTGCCACTGGTGACAGCCACGGCCTTGCCGTTAGCGTCGGAGACGAGCAAGGCGCCCATAGAGATGGAGCCGCCTGCCTTCACCTTGACAACGCCTGCAACTTCGATATTGCCCTTGGCGTTTGCGGCAATCGCTTCCGGGGCTACGCCGATGACGGTTGCACCTACAGTGCCGACCTTCACCTTGCCAGTTGCGGTTCCAGCCTTCACGAAAAGGTTTGCATCGACAGCTTCTTCGGCAGTAAATTCCATGGAAGTGTTCACGGCACTTTCAACAAGCTTTACTCTGATGATATCGCCGGAAGCTCCGCTTTCAATGGCAACTGCGCAGGAATTGCCTACTGCCTTAACGGCCTTGCCGTTTGCATCCGGGGCGACCTTGTCGCCTACGGAAACACTTCCGCCGCATTCGACGCGAGCGATACCGTCCATCTGGACGTCGCACGGATGGCCAGATTCGGCGTCGATGTCGGTAGTAGCACCGAATACGACAGAGCCTGCAGTGGCTTCTTTGACTTTACCTTCAGCGGTGCCAATCTTGGCGAAGCGGAAGGCGTGAACTGCGGATTCCGCAGTGAAATTGAGAATATTACCCTTCATGGTATCTCCTTTACTTGTTACATTCTTCGGCGGCTTCGGCAAACGTCAACGAGCGTCCGTTCGCTTCCTGCTCAGCCTTGTACTTTGTGATCTTCTGCGCGGCAGTTTCCTTCGTTTCCGCGAAATTGCGGATTTCGCCGAGTTCCACGATTTTCGGCAATGCCTTCACGGCATCGTCAAGCAACTGCATCGGATTCACGCGTTCGTCAGCGTCGGCAAAGCAGCCATCGCCGTCAACAGGCACCTTCTGGACAACTCCGAAAACCTTCATGAGGTTGTCCTTCATAACCTGGTTGCAACGGCCTTCGCCGATGGCTGCATCCAATTTCTCCGAGAACGCCGCACTGGCGCGCAGACGTTCCGCCGCAAGCTTGTCGGCTTTAAGAGCGTCAAGTTCGGCTTTGAGTGCGGCATTCTCTTCGCTCAAGCGCGTCGCATCCGTTGAATTACCTTGCAAATCAATGCTCGGTTCGGTAGGATGGGACGTTGTTGCTTGAGGTCCAGGCACCTTCTCGGTCGTCTGAACGGGTTCAGTCACTTCTGTTTGGGCAGGCTTTTCTTCCGGAGAATCCTCTACGGATCCAGCCGGCTTTTCTTCCGGGGCTCCTGCCTCAGAACCATCCGCCCCCTTTCCGTCACCTTCCGCGAAAGAAGCTTCAGTAGTAGATTGAGGAGGTTCAGCTTTAGGCTGTTGTTTCGGGAACTTGCTTGCTTCCTTTGCGAGATTTTCGACATCTTCAATGTTCTTGATGGTGAATTCCGGGAAGGCCTTATCGGCGGCCTCGATTCCTTCCTTTTCGATGAGCTGTTCGCGCTGGCTGCGGAACATACGGCCGATATCGGCAATCTTCCAGATAAGGCGTTCGAACACGCTTGCAGGCACAAGACGATCCCAGGCGTATTCTTCGGCAAAGACGCACACGTCTTGTTCGTTGGCCCCCTTGTCAGCTTCCGCGAACATTCCTTCGCCAAAGCAGATGGGAGCCATTCCCTTCATCGCCGGTGCATGCGCACCGAGAGCGCCAAGGTGCCGCAAACCCTTCTTCAAATTGTTGTAAATGCTTGCCGAAAGGTACTTGAAACCGCCCTTCTTCACTTCGTCGGCGAAGTCCGGGTTCACATCGTCAAGCTTCACTTTCAACACATTTCCATCCACCTTGGAATCAACAATGGAGGCGACTCGCGGAGAATCGACTTCCGGGTGACCCTTGACCATAGGCGGCTGGTAGCCAGAATCAAGCTGGCCATGAATACCTTCATTAAGATCTGCAAGGTCCGCTTCGCTGAAGTTGTGTTCATTACCGGCCATGTCTTTCACAGGGCCAGTCTTGAACGCTTCAACCCACGGTTCCTTGAGATCTTCAGATTTGAGCACTTTAGGATTTTTGTCTTTCATGGGTACAAAGGTACTCTGTCGCGAAAGAAAGTGCAGATGACAGCGTCATGACCTATGACAGAGCGCTTCAAGTACCTTTACGGGGAGGTATATCATGGATAAAAATTTCTGGATTGACGCATTCAAGCAATTCGGCATCAGCATCGTATTCGCGGCCATGCTCGCGGTATTCTACACGAATGAAAATGCAAAATGGGAAAAGGCACAAGCAGTCGAGAACACCCGATGGGAAACACTTTTCCAAAAGTATTCTGAAGAACAGAAACAATCCATGGAAGCCATTCGCGCTTGTTGCATGGAACATAACGGAGGCCACCAATGAGCAAGGCAGAACTCAAGCCCCGCGCAAAAGAACTTTACACCATCCATCAGATGAGCCTTGCAGATATCGGCAGGGCGCTCAACATTTCAACCAGGACATTGCAGACATGGAAAGCCGAGGAGCACTGGGACGAAGCCCGCGCAGCCGTGAGTGGCGGCGAAAAGAATTTCCACGCACAGCTCTTTGAACTCGGTGAAGTGATGGCACGCAAAATCAAGCAGGACGAACTTGACGGCGTGAAAGTCGCCCCCGAACGTTACACCGCTCTCCAGCGCATCATCGATACCGCGGAACACGCCCGCAAGTACGAAGCCGTGGCGCCAAAGAAGGACAAGAGCGAACTTTCCCCGGAAGAAAAGATGAAGCAGTGCCTAGCCGTCATCAAGAAGGAACTTGGCGTCAATGGCTAACCTCAACGAATTCTTTTTCCCCTATCAGCTTCGCTGGCTCAAGGACAAGTCGAAAGTCAAGATTTTCGAGAAGTCCCGCCGCATCGGCGGCACCTGGGTGCAATCGTTTGAAGATGTGCAGGACTGCATTGAGCAGCCAGGACTCAAGGTTTTCTTCAGTTCCGCGGACATGACTGCCGCATCCGAATACATCGACTACTGCGAAAACTGGATAACGAAACTCAACGCCATCGCCAAAGCGCTCGCAGAAATCAACGCAGAAGATATCGGTGAGTGCGAATTCGCCGACGAAGACAAGGGCGTGAAATCTAAGGTCATCGAGTTCTGCAACGGTTCAAAGATTTACGTCCTATCAAGCAACCCGAAGGCGTTCCGCTCCAAGGGCGGTAAGATCGTGTGGGACGAAGCCGCGCACCACGACAATGACCAGAAGATGTGGGCTGCAGCGAAGCCCGCCGCAATGTGGGGCTATCCGATTCGAATCTTGTCAACCCACAACGGCGTCAATTCCCTGTTCTACAAGTTGATTGAAATGTGCAACAAGGGAGAGCTGGACTACAGCGTACACCGCGTACCCATTCAGCTCGCCGTGGAAGAAGGCGTGGCCGACAGAATCTGCGGTCGCAAACTCTCCAAGAAGGAACGCGAGGAATGGCTGGAGAACGAGCATAAGGGATGCTTGACCGAGGCCATTTGGCAGGAGGAATACTGCTGCAACCCGCAGGACGAATCCAAGGCGATGATCAGCTACGAGCTCATCCACAGCTGCGAACGCCAGGGCGTCCTCGGCATGGACAAGGCGAAGGGACAGCTCTATCTCGGCTGCGACGTGGCCCGCCATCGCCATCTCCACATAATCTACGTTTTCGAGGATATCGGCGACCGACTCGTATGCCGCGCCGTGGAAGCCTTCCAGAACAAGAAGTGGAGCTACCTCGAGGATCGCCTGTACCGTTACTTGAAGCTCCCGAACCTAATCCGCGCATGCATTGACCGCACGGGCCTTGGCGACCAGTTCACAGAACGCGCCATGGAAAAGTTCGGATCCGTGAAAGTCGAGGGCGTACAGTTCAGCAATACCGTCAAGGCGGACCTTGCCATTTCACTGTTGCAGGCTTTTGAAGACCAGAAAATCATCATCGAGAAATGCCCGAAGTTCCCGGGAGTCGATGGCCGCGAAGAGGACAAGCAGGCCGAAAGCATCCACGCCGTCCGTAAGATCGTGACGAGCTCGGGAAACGTGCGCTACGACGCCGCAAGTACAGAACAAGGCCACGGCGACTTCTTCTGGGGAGCGGCACTTGCCTACCACGCGAAAAACGCGAACGAGGCAGGCCCCATTTTCGTACAGACAGCGAACCCGTTCCAGGCGGAAAACGTCAATTTCGGAGGCTTTTAAAAAATACGCACAGAAAGGCCCCTTCTAGCCGTTTTTTCGTTTGACCACATAAATAGACCTACGCGTTTAAAAAATCGTTTTTCAACGAATTTGAACGGCGATTCAACGAGATTAGAAAACAACCGAGGATTGCATGAGCAAAAAGAACAAAAAGAACCCAAAAGAGACCCAAAATAAGCAAGATTTGCAACTTGCCAAGGAAGTTGCGACCCGCAACGTCGCCGAATTCATTTCCGGTCTCGATTACCTGCCGAACCCGGACACAATCCTTTTGAAGAACGGCGGGAACATCAAGGTTTACCGCGAAATGGTGGACGCCCATCTTGATGCCGTAAAAAACAAGCGCTTTGCAGCCATCACTTCAAGGCCATGGACTATCGACGGAAGCAAGGGCGACGAGAAGAAGGCGAAGTTCATCGAGGAATACCTCTGGAACATTGAACTCCGGAACGTAATCTCCCAGATGCTCGAAGCAATCGGCTTCGGTTACGCAGTCCACGAAATCGTCTGGGATACCGTGCAGACCGAAATCGGAACGCTCATTTTGCCAGTTACCATCAAGGACCGCAAGCAGGAATGGTTCAAGTTCAACGACGATGGCCATCTCCTTTTGCAGACGAAGAACGGTACCCGCGAGGAAATGCCGACTCGCAAGTTCCTCGTTACCCGCAACCGCCCGACAAGCCACAACCCCTACGGAATCGCGACATATTCCGAATGCTTCTGGCCGCTCACCTTCAAGAAGGGTGGTCTCAAGTTCTGGATGATCTTTGTCGAGAAGTACGGAATGCCGAAGGCCATCGGCAAGATTCCGAACGGCACAAGCGAAAGCGACCAGCAGACTTTTTTGAAGATGCTCTCCGGGCTTGTGCGCGATGCAGTCGCTGTCATCCCGCAGACCGGCTCCGTGGAACTTTTGGAAGCGAGTGGCGCAAACGCGAACCCGCACAAGGAAATCGTCGACTGGGCGGATGCCGCGATATCGAAGGCGTGGCTCGGCGAAACTCTCACCACCGAACAGACAAGTTCCGGAGGCACCCAGGCGATGGCCACCGTGCACAACGACGTGCGCGCAGACCTCGCTCTCGACGATGCCGCAATGATCGAATCCAGCATCAACCAGCTCATTCGCTGGATCTACGAAATCAACTGGCCGAACGAGAAGGTCATCCCTTGGATGAACATCATCCTCCCGGAAGACATGCAGCAGGCCCGCCTTGAACGCGACATCATGCTCAAGCAGCTCGGAGTGCAATTCAACGCGCAGTACATCGCCGACATCTACGGAATCGATCCGAAGTATTTCGAGATGATGGAACAGCAAATGCCAGGCGCAATGTTCGCGGAACACGACCCGAAGCCCGGAAAGGCAAAAGTCCGAAACACAAGCCACGAACTCCGCAAGCAGGTGAACGACTTCACCGAACAACTCGCCGAGAATTGCGAGAAGGTGGATTTCCTCGCACCCATCCGCGAACTCGTAGCGAACGCCAAGAGCCTTGAAGAAGTCCGTGACAAGCTCATCGGATGCTATGCCGAAATGCCCATGGACGACATTGCGAAGGAAATGGAACAGGCGTTCATCGCCGCAGACCTCGCAGGCCGTTTTTCAATCCTCAAGAAGGCTGGAATAATCGATGGCTAAGGAACTGAAATTCAAGCAGGGTTCGTACAAGGAAGCGGCTGAATATTTCAAGAAGAAAATCAACCTTCCGACAAAGCGCTGGAATGACCTCGAAGGGGCCATGCACACCCGTGCGTTCACGGTTGCAGGCGCAATGCGCGCCGATATCCTGCTTGATTTCAGAAAGGCTGTTGACGCAGCCATCGAGAAGGGCGAATCGCTTCAAGATTTCCGCGACAGGTTCTACCACATCGCAAGCAAGTGGCGTGAATCCGACCCGAGCTTCGACGAAAAGATGCAAAGGCCGAAGTACGGCGCTTGGCGCTCAAAGGTCATTTACCAGACGAACATCCTCACCTCCGCAGCAGCGGCGCAGGAACGCCAGGCAAGAACTATGCCCGACGTGTTCACACATGCAAAGTACGTGTGCATGATGATGCCCACAAGCCGCGAACAGCACAGGGCATGGAACGGCACCGTGCTCCCCGTGAACGACCCTTGGTGGGAAAAGCACAGCCCGCCAAATGGCTTCGGATGTCTCTGCGAAAAGGAATTCATCAGCAAGTACGAAATGGATTCCGGAATCGAGAAGGTGACGAAGGCCCCGACAGCACCAAACGACACCACGAACATTGGCGAAAAGTGGGACTACAGCATCGGCGATGCCGATGCCGAAAACCAGCGGCTCATGAATCAGTACCAGGAGAAAAGGGCGAAGCTGGAAGAAAAGTTCCCGGAAGCAAAGAAGAACGCAGACAAGCTATCGGATAGCGTTGACAAGGAAATTGAAAAAGGAAATCCCGAAAAGAATGATGATTTCGTTCTTGATTTAAGCAAAATCAAGACAGTAAAGCCGAAGCCACTAACAAAGGAAGAATTGCAAATTGAACGTGAAGAAAGAGAAAAGAACTTCGATACAATAATTAACAAAGCTTACAAAAAGAAAATCAAGTACATTGCAGCAAAGTCGCTTAAAAAACCGTTGTCTGAAATGCAGATTATTGAAAAAATTGGAGATGACGACAAAACACCTGGATCATGTACTTCGCAAACCCTAGCATATATCGCAAATAAATTTGGGTATGATGTCACAGATTACAGAGGTAGAGAAAGTCGAGTCTTTTTTTCGGAAAACTCAACTCTTGACAAACTCACCAAATCAGGTGGATTTAAAGTTGTTAGCAACAACGGATTTAAAAATGCAGAATCGTTACTCAAGCATGTTGAAAAAGGAAAAGAATATCTTTTTACAAGCGGAGAGCATACCGTAATCGTTCGATTGAAACCAAATACTCAACAAAAAGAAAATGTTTTTGAGTTTCTTGAACTTCAATACGAAGAAAAAGAAAAAAACGGATACAAGTTATTAACGAATTCCGTTTTAAAAGAACGTTTTAAAACAAGGGGTGTTAAAAAAATTGGAGATGAAGAAGTATCATGGGTTGATTTCTTAATAGACATCAACAAAATAAAAGACTCCCTAAAATTTAGGGAGTTAGTAGGATTCTTTAATACGAGGTTATGACAAATGTAGACTATTTCCTGCTACTAAAGAATTTTGCCCAATACGGATTTTCACTGTCGAACAGTTTCTTTTCCTCTTTGGTGAAATTTTTAGGATAGTCCTCAAACAGAAATAAAATTTTTTTCTTATCAAAAGAAACTGCATGAAGGCCCTTACAATCTGGATAACAAACATCCCAAATCTTTTTGTTTTCGTCTTCTTTATCAAAGAAAAATTTTCTCGTCTCTTTGTCAACCGTAATCATGCTTAACCTCTCCCTCTAATATACCTCTTTTCCAAAGGAAATGCAACCCCATGGCAGATATCATCAACGCAACCATAGACGACAAACAGTTCGAAGTGTATGTCATGATGATGAAGGAGCGCTCCGAGAACCTGAAGCCGGTGCTCACCGCTGCCGGTAATCTTGCCGTGAAAAGCGTAAAACAAAACTTCCGCGAAGGTGGCCGCCCTGAACGCTGGATTCCATCCAACAAGCCGAAGGGTAAAACTCTCGTCGGAACGGGAGCACTCCAACGTGGAATACATTACAAAGTTGACGAAGACGGAGTGACCATCATGACGGGGCGCCAAAAGTACGCCGCCATCCACCACTTCGGCGGCACAACAAAGCCACACGTCATCCGGGCGAAGAACGCAAGGGCCATTCCGCTCAACATCGGAGGAATGCTCATTTTCCGAAAGTCGGTAAACCACCCAGGCTCAAAAATCCCCGCCCGCCCATACATGCTCTTGCAGGACGAAGACGTCAAGAACATCAAGGACATGTTCATGAAATTCATCATCGACAACAAGTAAAGGTTTGGAAATGCTAAAAAAGGCTTATCTGCCCATTGTCCGCTTTCTTCTTAGGCACATAGTTCATGTACCTGTAGATCGTGCGCTCGCTGACACCCGTCTCCACCGCAAGCTGGTGAACTGGTTTGTCGAAGTTTTCGCTCATGTAGCGGCGTACTGCGTTCGGAGACATCCTGGATGGGCAGGCTACATGGTTTCCCGCGAACTTCTTCCAGATACGCTTTGCGGCATCGACGCCAATATTGACGGCAACCCATTTAAGGTCGTCGGTAGGAAAGTCGTCGATTGTAAGGGAGTCCCAGATGCTCATTCTGTATCACAAATATAACACAAAATAAGCGAAAAATCAACAATTCAAAAAACGAGGTTATATGAAAAATTTTTCAGAAAAAAAACGGCGCTCAATTTTCTTCATTTTAAAGACAATTTATGAAGCTTGCGCAGGATTGCCACTTTATTTGTTGACTATTCCTTTTTTTACGAATCATTTCTGGTCGTTCATCTTTTTCTTCTCTTTGTATCCAGCCTATTTCTTTGGTCTGTATAAAATCTACCAGTACGATTTGAATATTTATCGTTCTTAATATTGAAAAAATCATTAAGTCTGGATTTTGTAATGGATATCATTTCATCAATCATTTTTTCAATAACATTTTTCTTTGCTTCGTTCATTTTTGTTGACAGCTTTGGTTTAAAGAAATTGAGTATTTCCTGTACTTCAATTATAAAGTTGTCGAATCCGTTCGAAAATTCAAGAGTACGTAGTCTTCTGTCAAGTTCTGGTAGAATTTCCTTCATGACTAAAGTAGCCTGGTCTTCATCAAGGTCTCCTGATAGCATTTTGATTATGCTACAAAGATCACTTATAGCAATGGCGTCGTCATCAGTTCTTTTTGCTGAATTGACTACAATAGGAATCGTTTCATTCCACAGTTTTTGCGAATTCTTTTTAGCCTCTTCAATATGTTTCTTTTGCTCCTTTAAAGCCTCGTTAAATTCGTTCTTTGCTTCTAGCGCAATTTTTACAGATTCTTCCTTTGCCACTTCGGATGATCTTGAGTCAAAGTCTTTCCTCAATTTTTTAGAGTCGTAATTTGATTTTGCAAAAGACAGAAGGGTCAATATGGCAGAAGCGAATGCAATAGCTACGCTCACAAGCATAAGAAGATTATTGAAAGAATCTTGATAGAACGTTTGCGAATCCCTCAGCACCTGAACAGTGAATTGTGAATCCAGTACAACCTTGACCGTATCGTAGGAGACCGAATGAATAGTATCGTAAACGGATGTGTGGACGGTGTCGTAAACGACATGGTGAATAGTGTCGATGACGGTTGTTGTTGGCATAATAAATCCTTAAAAAAGAAGGTGCCGCCACGCATGTGCGAGGCGAACACTCTCGGTCTATTGTTGCTCTATTGGTTTGCAGATTTCTTTCAAACAATCAAGGTTCGCCATCATCTGATCAGTTTGCGGAATGTCGGTAACAGCGGTTGGTTGCTGTCCGGCGTGAAGCATGACCAGGTGATTTATGGCGTCGTCCATTGCCGTTTCAGCATTGGCAAATGGGCGGAAATCTGTAAATTCGAATTTCTTCGATTTTACAGAAGCCTTATCAGACTGTTCATAGATGTTTGCAACGCCATTTGGAATTCGAAATCCCTTGACATTGCTAGATGCAACGATGCAATAGATGTCATTTGGAGGAAAACAAACACGTTTTTTCATACGCTTTTCCTTAATTTTCAGCCAATTAACTTTATTGACTGTAGCGGAAGCTTTCGGCCCCGCTCAAGCCATAAACTATATCATTCTGCCGAAAGTCGGAACCAATTCAATGATCTTCCCGATTACCCGATAGCTTGGGCGGTGGGGTGCTCTGTTTTGTCGGTGGTGGCGGGGGCTGTGCGGGCGGAGAGGCCGAGGGCGACGACGAGGTTGAAGAGGTTGGCGAGTTGTTCGGTGGTTGGCTTTTCGGTGCCGCTCTGCCAGGCGGTGAGGGTTGCGGCGGGTACGCTCAGGAGCTGGGCGAGACGGCTTGCGGGGGTGTTGGAGAGCTCCAAGGCACCCGGAATGTCAATAAATCCATTATTTTCAGATTCACCCTTGACAATAGCAAAACTATTGTTTAATTCATCAATAGTTTTATCGTCGTCTAAAATCCACGGAATATCGCACCCTAACCAAGCTAATTTTTGTAGAATTTCGAACCCAGGCTTTCGTTTTTCGGCAGTGTATGCCGCTAATTGTTGTGGAGACATGCCCAATGCAGCCGCCAAATGCTTGTCTGCACCATATTTTTTTTGCGCGAAAGCCTTGAGTTTATCACCAAACATAAAATAAATTCACTTTTTGTTTAATTTTATCTTGACAATAGTAAAACTATTGTTTAAATTTGTTTTGTAGTGGTGGTCACCACCACCACAAAATCAAAGATAAATCAAATCAGGAGCCAAGTCAATGACCGAATCTCTCACTGTGACAAGAATCTCATGGCCCAAGGCTGCCGACGAGGTCGCTAAGGTCACTGGGAAGCGCTACAGCCCCCATTACATAAGGGAAGTAGCCACAGGTTACCGCACAAACAATCAACTCGTTCCAGTCCTCAAGGACCTCGGAATCTACCAAGTGGAGGCTGCATAATGCTCAAGAATCCCCTCAACGATGAAGACGAAATCGAAGCAAAAGGGTATAACGAATCGTTAGACCCTTTGGATGGCGAAACGTCGAAAAATACTGAAAATGTACCCGCCATCCCGGAAGTCAAACCGGACATCGGCGAACTTGACCCATTGACCGGTCGCGCCATCGAGTTCCGTTACCGCATCTTCTGCGGAAACATGGTGCGCATCCAACGCGATGCGAACGGCAGCATCTACTTCGTTGCCGATGACATCTGCAAGATTCTCGGTTACACCAACACCACAAAAGCAATCAAGGATCATTGCGGCAAGGTCATAGATTCAAATGATATCGACGCATCGCATGTTCTTGCCAAGAAAATCACAGTGGACACCAAGGGTGGTAAGCAGGCTATGATTGCCATTACCGAGGGCGACCTCTACCGTCTCATTTTTCGCAGCCGTATGCCGGAAGCCCGCACATTTGAATCGTGGGTGGTTGACGATGTTCTTCCCGAAATCCGGAAGACAGGAAAGTACAAAGTGAAGCGTAAACTTGACTATCAAGCTGTCTCAGACGCCGGGAAATCCACCCAGAACAACCCGGATCAACTGGAACTTTTCCCGCGTACCCTGTCCATCGTGTTCCCGAAGCCGCTCACTCAGCAACTGAACGCGGCAAAGGCAAAACTTGCACGGCAGGGAATGACTTTCCCCACCAACAAGGATTTTACAACATACCTCATCACCAAAGCACTGGAGGATATTGATGGATAATGTCAACCTCAACAACAATGTAATGGTGGATATCGAAACTTTGGGAACCGCCCCTGGCTCCGTTATTACTGAAATTGGGGCGTGCGGAATCGACAGCAACGGAGAATATCACGAGTTCAGTTGCCGCATCCTCATCAACGATTCCATTAAAAACGGATTCACGATGGATGCCGACACTATCAAGTGGTGGTTCAAGCAAGGTGACGAAGCCCGCAAGTCTCTTGCGGACGAGAGTGATGCCATCACGGTTGATGTGGCCTTGGATTCCCTGGTGAAATTTTTTGACTTGTTCGACAAGGATTTCCGCATCTGGTGCCAAGGTTCCTCGTTTGACTTTGCACTCATTGGCTGCTACTTCAAGCGCCTTGGTCGTTCCGTTCCTTGGAAGTTCTGGAACGAGCGCGACCTGCGCACCCTTAAGGCCATCCATCCGTATGCGGAAAAAATCAAGTTCGAGGGCATCAAGCACACTGCCCTTTCAGACGCCAAAAATCAATTCAACCAATTGCAATTCATCATCAAGAAAATCTTTGCATAGGAGGCATCCATGATTTCTACTCAGACTATCATCAACAAGCAAGCTCGTCCGCGCATCGCTATTGCAGAGGGCTTTGTCCGACACTGCAGCATCTGCGGTGGCATTTCTAAGCTCATCGTGAATGGAAACCGCGTTTGCGGAGAATGCCTCCATGCAGGTCGCGTTCTTAAACTCCTCATGTCTCAAGAACAACACGCTTAAGAGTTGATTATGTCCCCTATCTGGATTAGTTCTTCAAAGGCGGCTGAACTTCTCGGCATATCTGAGCGCCAGGTGCGCAACAAGGCCCAGAATTTCAACTACCGATATGAGGATGAAGGTGGAAGGAAAGTTCTCAAAATTGATGTCCGCAGCCTTCCGAAAGAAGCTTCCGACAAGTATGTCATGGAGACTTTGCCGGAACTTGGTGAAGTGCCCGCCACGGCAGAGGACATCGACATTGTCGTCAAGTCCTATGACCGTGCGAATGACCGCGCCAAGAAGAACTACGACAAGTGGACTCTCATCCTCATGAAGTGCGACGGAATCGTTGGCACAAAGGAACTTGGGCGTTTCGTCGACAACTGGAACAAGAGATACCCGCACATGAAGACGAGCGTCAAGAGCATCTACAGGCAGAGAAACCAGGTCGGCGAATGCGGAAAGATTGCCCTCATCAACCATCGCGAGACGATGAAGTCCACGGTGAAAGATGTGTGGTTCGAGGACTTCAAGAACGTGTACATGACCGCAAACAAGGTGAGCGTGTTCTCCAGCTGGATGATCGCTCTCGGAAAGGCCATGGACCGTGGCGAAGTCGGCGACAAGTCCGAGTTTCCTTCCAAGTCTGCGTTCATTCGCCGTCTTAAAAGCGAATTCGCCCCGGACGTCATCTACTTCGCCCGCGAAGGCAAGAAAAAGTTCTACGACAACAAAGGTTACCACCTTGACCGTGACTACTCCGACTTGCAGGCTGGCCAGGTGTGGGTGGGCGATACCCGCACGTGGGACGTGTTCGTGAAGGTTCCTGGGCAGGAGAAGCCGGCGACCTGCTACATCACGCTTTTCATGGACTTCAAGACCTACATGCCGATGGGCTGGTGCCTGCACCACGATTCGCCGGGCACTGAGAACACTCTCAGGGCCATCCGTAACGGCATCGCACGGTACGGGCTCCCGGAAGAAATCTACGTGGACAACGGTCGTGAATACCGCAACAAGGACTTCTCCGGCCAATCCCGCGGTCACCAGATCGTGGAGGACGAGCAGTACACGGAGTCCTTGGCGAGTCGCCTCGGAATCAAGATGCACTTCGCCATCGTTCGAAACGCCCGTGCGAAGATCATCGAACGCAACTTCCTAATCATCAAGAACGGCTTTGACCGGATGTTCAACAGCTTCAAGGGCGGCACCGTCGTCGAGAAGCCGGAGCCTTTGAAGGGCGTTCTCAAGAGCGGGAACTTCCCCACATGGGATGAATTCGAGTCTCTCGCCCAGGAGTACATGACGAACGTGTTCCCTGGTCTCCCGTGCCTCGGAGAGCACCACAACGGGATGACACGCGCACAGCTCTGGAACGAGGAGATCGCGAAGCGCACCCCGATGCGCCGCGTCTCCAAGAACACGCTCTCGATGCTTGTCAGCCGAACCGAGAAAGGTCGCATCACGCACATGGGTTTCCACGTGGCAAAGCTCGACTCCTGGTACTGGGGCGAATGGATGCCGGTTTGGAAAGGCCGCGAGGTCACTTTCCGCTACGATCCGGACGACATGCGCACCGCCTGGTGCTATGACAAGGACAGGAAGCTCATTGGCGAATGTACGTTGCAGAGTTCCGTCGGCGCCATGGTCAAGGATGACGACGTCGTCGCAAAGAACCAGATTGCCGAGGGTGTCGCCCGCAAGCGCCACGAGGAAAAACTTCTCAAGGAAATTTGCCCGGACATGACGAAGGAACAGGCCGAGGAGTACATCGCGGCAATGCGCACGGCGGTTGGCCCGCAGGACATCTTCATTCCGGAAGGCCCGACGCACCTCACGCGCCATGACCGTGACGCTGAAGAACTCAAGCGCGACCGCAAGGTCGGAAACGCGGACATCTACAACATCGTTGACGATATCGACGAACCTGAATCTACAGACCTCTGGGATGAACTCAGTATGGGGAATGGATAATGGTCAACGGATTCATCTAGAAATTTGCCAATGGAAGCATATAGCCATTTTACTACAACACAAAAATACCGCTTCCGGAGGCACCCCCTTCACAAAACAGCAACCATAAAGGATAGACATGGACGCAATCATCAACCAACTCAACGAATACATGGTCAAGTCGGGCGCAAGCCAGACGAAGGTCGCTAAGGCCATCGGCATAAGCCCGGCTACACTCTCTTACTTCCTCAAAGGGACCTACACAGGCGACATTGATGCCATTTGCGAAAAGGTCAAGGATTTCCTTGATGTCGAGGCTCAACGCGCAATTCTGAAGACCAATGACGGCATCATTCAGACCAAGTGCTACAAGACCATCCACAAGTTCTGCAGCCTTGTCCTCGCACATCAGATCTGTGGGATGCTCACAGGTGACGCCGGATGCGGCAAGACGACCGCACTGAAGGCGTTTGCAAAGGCTCACCCTTCCGTCATCATGATCGAGGCGGACCACGGTTACACGGCCAAGGCGTTGTTCGACGAACTCTGCTACACCCTCGGACTTGACGATCGTGGAAGTCTCCACCAGAAACTCGTCCGTATCGTCGACAAACTCAACGGCTCCGGTCGTCTCATCATCATCGACGAGGCGGAACACCTTCCGTACCGTGCGCTGGAACTCATCCGTCGTGTGCATGACAAGGCGGGCGTAGGTATCGCCCTCTGCGGTATGCCGCGACTCGAAAAGAACGTGCAGGGCGACAAGGCCCACTACGCACAGCTCAACTCCCGAATCAGCGCACCGTGCCGCGCAAAGCTTCTCGACAACGTGGATATCAAGGCATACATCGACAGCCGTTTCCAGGAATACGAGGACAACTGCATCGAACGCGCCGCAAGCATCTGCCGCAAGAACTTCCGTTTGCTCTCGCACCTGGTAATGTGGAGCCTCGAAGTCATGCGAAACAATAGCGTTACAAAACTTGATGCCGAAGTTCTTGACACGGCCTCCCAGATGTTGGTGGTGGCACGATGAACCCGGTGGATAGAAGAGCGCAGAACTTCAAGACCATCCACGGACTTGTAAGGCTCCTCGGCATGAACGACGACTCTTATCGCGACATGCTGGAGGACCGCTACAAGGTCAGGAGCTCTAAGGATCTTTCGCCACAGCAGCAGTTCGCTCTTATCCAGAGCCTCCGCGAACAGGTCCACGGGAACGTGAAGAAGTTCAACGAACTGAAGGGCCGGCAGAAGCACAAGGCGAGTCCTGCACAGCTCCGTGCAATCGAAGCCATGTGGGCGCAGGTCAGCCGGGCGGATTCCTCGGAAGCAAGGCGAAAGGCTCTCAACGCGTTCTGCAAGAGGCTCACCGGCGTGGAGATAATCTCCTGGATTTGCAAGGACGATGCAAAAACACTTATCAAGGCCATCCAGGCCATGGGCGCAAAAAGCCCGGAAGAATTCAAGCGAAACAATCAACACAAAGGATAACCTATGGCAAAGAAAGACAAAGACGGTAACTGGCTCGACGAAAAGGGCAGGGCCATTCCCGAAAGCTACATCAAGCCCGAAGACAAGAAGCGCGACACCGTCGTTGAACGCATCTTCAAAAAAGTGGTGAAGCTCTCCGAACGTATCGCCGATGACAAGGTGGAAATCGTCGGAACTATCGAAAAGTACCTTGAGGAACTCTCCAAGGATAACAAGGTCAAGGAGAACTGGAAGGGGAACATCCTCATCTACAACTTCTCCAAGAATCTTGTCGTGGAACGCCGAATAGACGAATCCATCGGCTTCGACGAAAAGCTCCAGATGGTGAAAACCATCATCGACAAGTGGATCAGCGAGAAGATGCAGGGCGCCAACGAGGAACTCGCGAAGGTCATTTCCCAGGCGTTCAGCATTGACAAGAAAGGCCGCATCAATACCCAGATGCTCCTGAAGCTCTTGCGCCTTGACATCAACGATGCCGACTGGAAGAAGGCCATGAAGATGCTCAAGGAGTCCATCATGGTCACGTCTTCCAAGCAGTCCATCATGTTCCGCCGCAAGGTCAATACCGAAGCAGGCGAAGCTTGGGAAAGCATCTGCCTCAACTTCAACGACACTTTCCCAGCAAAGGAGAAGTAATGACGACTCTCGAAACAATATCCCTATTTGCAGGCCAGCTCGTCCTTGAAGAAGACTTCCAGTTCGGCTATGCCGTAACGCTCAAGCAGAATCACGGGAAGCCAATCATGAAGGGCGTCGGCTCCAGCCCGAAGAAGGCTGTCGAAGACATCGTCAGCAAATGGGAAAATGGCTAATGTCAAAGCAGCAAATATTTCCACTTGTCCTCATCATCCTGGATGTTCTCGCTGCCATCGGCTACGGACTCTGGGAAGGTGACGTCCGCAAGGTAATCTACTGGATTGCTGCAGCGGTACTCTCCATTACGGTCACCTTCTAAAACTCGTTCGGTTGCGGTAGGCCACGTTACGGTTAGAGTGGAACTGTAACGGAGAGGTTCGAGCCCTCTCACCGAGCTTAAAAACACCAAACACACTCAAGAGGTATCATGAAAAAAATACACGCTGCTGTCGTCGCACTCCTGGATATCGCTATAGCGATTTTGGCAATCAAACTTTTAATCGGTTATTAAAATGGAAATCCTACTCAAAAGAAAGAAATTCCTCGCAGACCGCACCATCGGAGAACTCACCATCAATGGAATGTTCAAGTGCTACACGCTTGAAGATACCGTGCGCCCGGAAGGCGTCAAGATTCCAGGTCAGACGGCAATCCCTGCCGGCGAATACACCGTAATAGTAACGCATTCCCAGGCGTTCAAAAGGAGACTCCCGCTTCTTCTGAATGTTCCCGGGTTCGCTGGCGTAAGGATCCACGGAGGGAACACTCCGGAACATACTCGCGGATGCATCCTTGTCGCGCACCACTTCAACGAGCTTACCAACGAAATCTACGACAGCGCAGCTGACGCCATCACCGACATCCTGTCCACAGCTGCTACATCCAGCATTACCATCATCAACGAAAAGGAAAAAGTTTAATGCAGTTATCAATCCGCCCAGACATTCCCACATGGAAGGAATACATGGATCGTACAGACCTTTGGGAAATCCAGTACAAGATGCACATCGAAATCCAAACCGACCTGATTCCTGGCGTACTCATTTACGACATCCATATCGGGTACATCACGGACTTCCGCAGCGGACCATCCATCGTGAACCCGTTCATCCCCAAAATCGGTGACGTGAAGCTCGCTATCGCCTGGATGATCCATGACGTAAACTACCACGGTTTCCTCTCCAAGAAATACTCCGACCAGCTCCTCCGCGAAATGCTCGAATACGCAGGAATCGGAAAGCTGAAAAGGAATTCTGTCTACTACGCAGTCAAGTTCTTCGCCGGAAGCCACTACAACACCTTGGACGAAGACCAGGGACCAATCTACAACCACAACAAAACATTGGTTGACTTCAAGTGGGCCTACAAAGGCTATGTCATCAAGAAATTCACAGGGAAACGCCTATGCGCTTATTAAAATCTTTTTTTCTAATCCTGTTGTTCATCATCTTGTCGCCATTCCTACTGGCATTAATGGCGTCAATAACAATCATGCATGCGGCATTATCCGTTTTGCAAAAACACGAAAAAGCCTGATATTCAGGCTTTTTTCATAAGGAAACCTAAAAAATGGAAATTCTAATGAGTATTCACGGTAAGTGGGCCGGCCTCATTTACCAAGGAAAGAAAACCGTGGAGCTTCGCAAGACAGCTCCCCAAAAATCCGGAAAAATAGACGCTACCGTCTACGTCTACAACACCGACTGCAAGAGCGTTGACGGGCGTTTTTTCGTCTCCGAAGTCGTAGAAATTGATGAAATCACCGAAGAATTGAGCGCGAAATCGTGCGTTCCTATGAACGACATCGTCACTTACAAGGGTGATGGAAAACTCTATGCCTGGATCATCGAAGAAGCCGACGAGTTCGAACCAAACTGGCTGCAGCTCGAAGACCTCGGCGCAAAACGCGCCCCGCAGTCCTGGCAATACGTCTACGACAGGAGGAAATGATGGAACACCCTAAGTACGGAAAGAGCTGGGAAGAACTCATCAAGGACAGAATGCGCCCATGCAAAAAAGTCTGCAAGATCGAGGACCCGGCAAAAAGAAACCAGGTCGAAGCCACGAAGCGCTGGCGGAAGAATCACAAGGAACAGTACGAAGAAAAACAGCGCATCTGGAGAGCCAACAACCCGGATAAAATCAAGGCGTACCAGGAGAAAAACAAAGCCAATATCAAAAGGTGGGATGCGGAGCACAAGGAACGACGCCGTGAACTTGGCCGCAAATACGACCACAATCGCTACAACACCGAACGCCGCCAAAATTGGACAAAGGAGTATCTCCAAAGGCCCGAAGTTATCGAGCGCCGCCGTGAACGCGACCGCCTCCGCAATAAAACTCCAGAGCGCAGGGAATACGAACGCCTTCGTAGCCAAAGACGCCGCGAAGCAAAGCTCCTGCAGAAACAACAAGAAACTATCGAACAATGGCACAAGGAGGCCGTATAATGGAACACATCTTGAAGGTCAGAAAAAAGAATTTTGAACCCATATTGAACGGAGACCTCACTTTCGTGATCCGTAAAGTCGATAGAGTCTATAGCGTTGGCGACCGACTTGTTCTTTTTGAGGTCGACGGCCAAAAAGAGACCGGAAGAAGCCTCATCGTACTCATCAGATGCATCATGCACTCCGAGGATAGCGAAGGAATCAAGGAAGATTACTGCGTAATCAGCATCAAAAGAAGCGGAAAAAACACCCGCACAAACGCCGGAAACCACCCAAATTCAGTTGAAGAAGCCATCGAATATGCCTCAAAAATCGGCAAATCCGAAGACTGCGCCCGCCGATTCTTTGACTATTACAGCATGTCCGGCTGGAAAATGAAGTCTGGCCTGCCTCTTTCGGACTGGCATGCAGCACTTCGCAACTGGATGGACTACTCCGCGAACCAGCGAAGCCCGGAAGACAGAAACTCAGACCAGCATCTTGAACTAATGCTCCCATTGCTACTTAAAAAGACCGTAGAACTCGCCAAGCAGAAACAAGAACTGGTGTTCCACGATCCTCACATCGCAACCGTACTGAAGTTCTATGGATTTGACCGCTTCGACTACCCGTTCAACGCATTCGAAGTGAAAGAAATGGTCAAACACTACAACACATCCAGGAAACTTGGCACCGGCATCGAACGGATGCGTGGACCAAACCCATACGCCAAAGGAACAATCAAAGTTCCAAACATCGAAGAATTCGCTCGAATTTTACAGCATAAAAAAGAAAATAAGAACGTTCATTCAGAGCAAAAAGAACCTATATTAAAGATGTAACGCGGAGGTATAAGATGACACTTTTAATTATACTCGCTTGTTTATGGCTTTTTATTGCTCCATTAATAATGTGTTGTGGATTTATTTGGGGTTTTATTTACGATCATGTCATAAAACCTCTTTGTTCAAATGAATAGATTATAAGTTCTCAAAATTTAAAGCAGGATTCTAAATCCTGCTTTTTTTGTCTCACGAAATGCGAAAACGCAAAAAACACTTCCGCACGAAATTTCCGCACCATCTTTTTCAAGAAAATTTCAAAACCCATTAAACGGCCAAAAAACGCGAATTCAAAAAATATTTTGTCTCACGAAAAGCGATAAATATTTTTTCTCTTTTTGAAGAAATGCAGAAATTCGCGAAAAAACGGCAAAATCACAAAACCCAAATTTATCGGGTATAATGAGACAAGCAAATCCAATAAAATCAAGGGCTCCCGCCACATTCACACTTTATTTTCTTGTCTCATTACTTCTGCTTTAGCATAGCGGTGCTTATCAAAAAAGGATTTTATTTCAAATTAATCCAGCGAGTGCACCAAGAGGCCATCACGGAGCTTGGGCTCGAACCATGTGCTCTTGGGCGGCATGATTTCGCCAGCATCAGCGATGTTCATGAGCTGGTCCAAAGTAGTCGGGTACATGGCAAAGGCGCAGGCGCATTCACCGCTGTCCACACGCTTCACCAGCTCGCCGAGACCGCGGATTCCACCCACGAAGTCAATGCGCTTGGAGGTGCGAGGATCGTCGATGTCGAAGAGCGGCTTCAAAATGAGCTTCTGGAGGAGAGCCACATCCAAGCTGTCCACGGGGCCCAAATTCTTGAGGAACTGCGCCTTGAAGGTGCAGGCATACCACTTGCCACCCATATAGAAGTTCACCTGATTCTGCTTTGCGGGGCTCTCCATTCCAGCGAGAGGAGCGATGTCGAACACCTTCCCCATTTCTGCCATGAGTTCGTCCGGAGTGCGGCCGTTCAAATCCTTGAGGACGCGGTTGTAGTCCAGAATCTTCAGCTGCGTGCTGGGGAACAGAATGGCGAGATAGCGGTTGTATTCCTCCTCGCCCGTGTTCTTGGGATTCTGTTCTGCACGATAGCTGGCGGCACGAGCGCCGGCGGCACTGCGGTGGTGACCATCAGCAATGTAAGAAACCGGAACCGCCTCGAAAGCCTTGCGGATTGCGGCAATTTCAGCATCATCGTCAATGACCCAAACGGTGTGGCCAAAACCATCACCATCGCTAACGAAGTCATAAACAGGTTTGCGCTTGGTGACAGCGCCAAACACATCAAACTGGCCCTGGTCGCGGTAAGTGAGGAACACCGGACCGGTATTGGCGTTGGTGTCCAGCACATGGCGGAGGCGGTCTTCTTCCTTGTCGGCACGAGTGAGCTCATGCTTCTTGATGATGCCATTGAAGTAATCTGCCGCGGGGACGCAACATACCAACCCATATTGTTCACGGCCATTCATGGTCTGGCGGTAAACATAGAGGCAATCCTTCTTGTCGTAGGCAATGACACCATCGGCAATCATCTTATCCAGGTTTTCGCGGGCATGGGCATAGACCTTGGGGTCGTATGCATCCACGGAGTCGTCCAGTTCCAGCTCAGCGCGGGTCACGCGGAGGTAGGAGTGCGGTAGCCCCTTGGCCATTTCTTTTGCTTCGGCGCGGTTCATCACGTCGTACGGGAGGGCGGAAATGTTCTTGGCCTCATCGGGATTCACCGGGCGGAGGGCCTTGAACGGATAGATGTGCATCATAGGTTTTCCTTTGTTGCGAGATTCCTTAATAATAACTTGGTCTTCGGCTATCAAGTTGTGGATGTAGCCCGTTTTGCCGGCAATCCACTTCTTTTTGCGATAACTTACAATAAAATAGGCCGCCACGAAGAAGGCGAGCGCAAAAATGGCCGCCACAATGGTGATTCCAATCATGAAGGCGAGGAAATGGTCTGGGGCATTTTGGAGCAGGTTACGGACCACGGTAACGCAGTTCTTGAAGGAAAGGCCTTCCATTTCGGAGAGAAAATCGAAATTGATTTTGTCCGGATGGATGATGGAGCAGCCGATGTAGTAGCCCGCCGGATAGAAGAATCCGAACTGTGTCAGGGGGTTTGCCACAAAAGAAGAGACAACGCCGGGTACTTTCGGGAGCCGAAACGCAGCGCAAAAAGCAACAGTCAAAAGAATTGCGACGCCAATGGTGGGCCAAATACCGATAAAGACACCTGCTGCTACAGAAAAAGCCACCCGTAAAGCATCTTGGCGGCGGGGGAACATGCGATTGTAATAGATACGGCTAAGGCGTTTGAACTTGGGTTCCTGCCGTCTCTTTTGCGAATTATCCAAATCACTCATAAACGGGTCAAATATAAAAATAATTCGTGGGCGATGACAAGTTTTCTATATTCACAGCATGCAACATTTGATTTCGAAAGAAGGCTTTGAAAAGTTCAAGGCGGAATGGGAAAATTTAAAATACGTGGAACGGCCCGCCATGGTGAATCAGGTGCAGGCCGCCGCCGCAGAAGGCGACCGCAGCGAGAATGCCGCCTACACTTACGGCAAGATGCGCCTTCGCGAAATTGACCGCAGGCTCCGGGAACTGGACCGCATTCTGGATGGTGCAAAAATTGCAACGACCGCCGCCCCGGAAGACGGAGCTGTGCGCTTTGGGGCCACCGTGAAACTGCTGGACAAGAAACTCAAACGGGAAAAAGTCTACCACATTGTGGGCGAAAAGGAAATCGACCCGCTGAAAGGAAACATCAGCATGCGCTCCCCCATGGGTGAGGCTTTGGTTGGGAAGAAGAAAGGGGATTGCATTTCGGTGCAGGCACCCCGCGGACTGATTGCGTATGAAATTCTGGAAGTGATGTACTAATTATGAATTACGAATTATGAATTATGAAGTACGAGAATATAACCCATAATTAAATCTCTGGATATGAACTGCGCCAGAAATAATTCATAATTAATAATTCATAACTCATAATTAACATTTTATGTTCATTGATACTCATTGTCATATTGATAGCTACGAAGAGCACTCGGGAGAAAATTTCGAGGCTTTGCTCGCGAGGTTGAAAAATGATGTCGGGGCAAGTGCAGCTGCGGAACCTGCAGTAACCATGCCGGAAGCCTTTATCCATGTGGCTTGCGACCCAGCCGGCTTTGAATACGCCAAAAACATTTCAGAAAAACATCCCTTTGTCTATGCCGCCTACGGAATTCATCCCGAATATGTGGAAACAGAAACTGCCGAAGACGAAGCCAGGCTTGTAGAAATGCTGAAACACCCTCGGTGCGTTGCCTGCGGAGAATTCGGGCTGGACTACCACTACGACAAGGAACATCGCGAGCAACAACTGAAGCTTTTTGAGCGGCATCTGGAAATCGGAATCGCCAGCGGAAAGCCCTTGGTACTCCATTTGCGAGAAGCTGATGATGACGCGCTTGCCGTATTGCGTGAAGCAAATCTCAAGAACACGACCGTTCACGTCCACTGCTTTACAGGAACTGCGGATTTCGTTTCGAAGTTATTGGAACTGGATATGAATTTATTCGTGGGCTTTACGGGAATCATTACCTTCAAGAACGCCCCCAATGTGCGTGAGGCTGCAGCGCTTGTTCCGCTGGACCAGTTGCTGTTGGAAACCGACGCCCCTTACATGGCGCCCGTTCCCTTCCGCGGAACTCCATGCCACTCCGGATACATCCCATACGTAGCACACAAGTTGGCCGAAGTCAAAAACGTGCCCGTAGAGGAACTCTACCGGCATTGTCGCGAAAATACCAGACGCTGTTACGGGATATAGTTGTAGCCTAATCGGCGCGGCAAGTTCTATGCCAGTTGTCGTTTGATTTGCTCGGCAAGTTCTATGCCAAGGGCGCGGGCAGATTTTTCTGCGTCATCGCCCATTTTCACATTTGCGTGACATTCCGCGCGCAACAACTTCTGAGATTTTTCATCCCAATAGATGCCGCGGATTTTTAGTACATCCGCATCGCCCTCAAACTCCGCGAAACTGGCCACCGGGAATTGGCAGCCCGCATTTAGCGCCTTCAAATATGCCATTTCAGCTACCGCGATGCAGTAGGTGCGAATATCATTGACGGGTTTTAACACCTCTGAAACTTCGGCAGCGCAATTTTTCAGAGTTTCAATAGCGAGAATGCCCTGGCCAGATGCGGGAAGCATCTGCTCCGTCGGAAAATATTCCGTAATCTGATCTGCAAGACCCATGCGCTTGAGACCTGCAGCAGCAAGAACTACGCCGTCTAAGGGAGGGATTCCGTTGGCGGCATCGCCCGCAAGCTTCTGTATGCGGGTCTGGATGTTCCCGCGGATAGGGACGTACTCCAAATCTGGACGAAGCGCCTTCAGCTGCACCACCCGGCGAATGCTGCCCGTGCCTACGCGGGCGCCCGAGGGAAGGTCCATAAAACGAGGGCCGGCACTGCTCTGGCCAGAAACTGCGCCTGAGACTGCGCAGCGGGAGATGAAAGCGTCCCGGGGGTCCTCTCGCTTTAAGACTGCGGCAAGCTTGAATTCCGGCAACACTTCCGCAGGCATGTCCTTCAGGCTGTGGATGGCGATATCTGCGCGCCCTTCCAGAAGCGCGACTTCCAATTCCTTGATGAAGACTCCTTTACCGCCAAAGCTGGCGAGGGACTTGTCTAGACGGCGATCGCCTTCTGTAGTGAGGCCCACAAGTTCGTAAGAGAGATTCGCGGCAGTACCGCCAGCAATGTCGTGCGAAATACCGCCCGCGGCACTGTTCGCGGCGACGATTGCCTCCGCGGCCTGAGTGGTTTGGGCCAAAGCCAAAGCGCTTTTTCGTGTTGCAATGCGGAGAACCCTAGATTCCATCTGAAGAATTCTCCTTTAGATTGCCACGGCCAGAGGCCTCGCAATGACGTTCTGGTTGGAGGCATTTTAAGAATACCTGCACGTCAGAGGGCTCGTTTTCCTCCTTGACTTTGTACAGATAATAGTTGGCCACTTTCTTCGCGAACCGCACGTACATCATGCGGATTTTGTCCTTGGTGTCTTCATTCAAATCCGGCAAGGAACGCACCAGTTTTTCAGCATCTTCCGTAGCAGTCTGCACCAGCTTTTCCGCATGAGAATGAATGTCTTTTGCAATGTCATCCATGCGATACCACTGCAAAAATTCCTCGATGCCTTCCTGAAGAATTTTCTGTGCAGCAGTGAGTTCAATCATGCGGAGGCGGCGATTCTCGGAAACGATTTTCTCGAGGTCATCGACGCAGACGTATTCCACGCCAGGAATCTCGCCGATGGAGGCTTCCGCATTACGCGGGCTACCGAGGTCAATGATTAAACGTGTTGATTTTCGAGGCAAAGCCTCATTGGATTGCCACGCTACGCTCGCAATGACGTTTTGGGAAGGAAATTCATTGATTTCCTGGGTGTGCGGAGCATCCAATGCCAACCCATTATCATTTGTCTTGAATTGTATTGCAGATTCAAATTCCGCGCGGGTCAAAATGGGTTCCTGGCACGCACTGCAAAGGACCACCACATCGCTCTTCCCCACCACTTCGTAACGGTTTTCGAAGGGAACGGGGGTCAACACGTCGGCGTACTTTTCTGCGTTGGCGAACGTCCGGCTGCTGGCAAAAATCTTCGTGGTATTTTCCTGGACATACTTGAGCATCAGCGTGCCCATTTCGCCCAAGCCAACAATATAGACGGTGCGGTTTTCCAAATCGTCAAAGGTCTTCATCACCTGCTTCATGGCAAGGAAGGGAATGTTGCAGCTGAGCTTGCTCAGGTTGGTTTCCGTCTTGATGCGTTTGGTGGTGTGGATGGCACTCTGGAAAAGTTTGTTGAGACTGTTCCCAGTGGCACCCAACTGATGCGCCGTATCGTAGGCCCTGCCAATCTGGTGAAGAATCTGATCCTCCCCCATAGCCACGGAATCAAGGCCCGCACACACGTTCATCACGTGCCTCGCCACGTCCTCCCCTTCCTTTGTATAGAAATACTTGGAATAGGAATCATAATCCTGGTGAACCAAATCGCACACGTAACGGACCAAATCTGCAGTTTCCAATGCGCGGTCGCTTGCCACATAGACTTCGGTGCGGTTGCAAGTGGCGAGAATCAGGAGCTCATCAAAAGCCGAATGCTGCAAGGCCTCCGTCTTCACATCCATGGAGATGTAGAACTTTTCGCGAACCGCGATTTCAGCCACCTTGTGGCTCATGCCCACCATGTAAATCTGACGCATGAGTTCCGCCTACTTGCCGTAATGTTCCTTCAAATCCATCAGGCATTGAAGGGCTTGCATGGGAGTCATTTCTTCCGGTTTCAACCGACGGACTTCTTCTTTCAAAAGCTGCGTGGACTCATCGATGGCGAACAAATCCACCTGGGGCTTTTCCACCACCTTCTTGTGGGTTGCGGCATCGCTGGGGTCAATCTTCTGCTTCTCCAAGCGGAGGAGAATTTTGCGGGCGCGGCGCACCACCATGTTGGGGAGTCCTGCCATCTCCGCCACGTGAATGCCGTAGCTGGAATCGCAGGCCCCAGAGAGAATCTTGTGGAGGAACTGCAGCTTGTCGCCCTTCTCCTGAACCGCCACCTGGAAGTTTCCGGCATGTTCCAGAGATTCCACAAGGCCAGTCAATTCATGATAGTGGGTGGCAAAAAGCGTGAGGGCTGCGCGGCAGGGCTCGTCGTGCAAGGTTTCCACAATGGCCCAGGCAATGGAGAGACCATCAAAGGTACTTGTTCCGCGGCCGATTTCGTCCAGCAGCACGAGGCTCTTGGGCGTTGCGTTGCGGAGGATGTTTGCGGTTTCAATCATCTCCACCATGAAGGTGCTGAGGCCACGACTCAGGCGGTCGCTGGCGCCCACGCGGGTGAAGATGCGGTCCACCACGCCGATGCGGGCGCTTTCCGCCGGCACAAAACAGCCGATTTGGGCCATCAAGACAATGAGGCCCGTCTGCCGCAGGTATGTGGATTTACCCGCCATGTTGGGCCCCGTAATGAGCATCAGGCGGGTGGCTTCCGGCGATAGCGTCACATCATTGCTGATGAATTCCAAGTCCGGATTCACCGCCACGATTACGGGATGGAAACCTCCCCGAATCTCGATTCCCGAGCCCTCGTAGACTTCGGGACAGACATAGTTGTATTTGCGGGCGGCCCGCGCGAAACTGTAAAGGCTATCTACCTGAGCGATGGCGTCGGCAATCCGCTGGAATTCTGCGCGGGCAGCGTTCACCTGCTCCCGAATCTCGCAGAAAATCTTGTATTCCAGCGCGTGGATGTTCACTTCCGCATTGCTGATGATGGATTCGCATTCCTTCATTTCGGGCGTGATATAGCGTTCCGCATTCACCGTGGTCTGCTTCCGGATGTATTCCTCCGGAATGGGCTGCGAGGCTTTGGCCATTGCCGCCCGGGTAATCTCGATGTAATAGCCGAAGACCTTGTTGTAGCCCACCTTCAGGCTAGAAATTCCAAGACGTTCGCGCTCGCGGGTTTCTAGGCTTGCAATCCACTGCCTTCTATCCTTGATGTCCGCATTCATGGCATCCAGTTCAGCGTTAGCGCCATCACGAATCATGCCGCCTTCGCGAACCGTCAAGGGCAAATCATCATTAAAATTCTTCAGCAAGTCTTCGCCGCGACCCTTGGCGAGAATCAACGTCTCTTTCAAATTCTCAAAAATCGGAGCCCGCAAGCCTTCCAAAACACCGGCCACCTTGGCCGCCTGGAAAAGGGAACGTCCCATGCCCGCCAAATCGCGAGCGTTGGCGCGGCCACTTCCCACACGACCCATCAAACGCTCCATATCCAGAATGGAAGTGAGAGAATCCTTCAGTTCATCCAACGCAACCGGATTCCCCACCAGTTCTGCAACAGCCTCTTCGCGCTCCCTGATGCGATTCACCGAAATCAAGGGGTGACTCACCCAGTCCTTCAGCGTGCGGCCACCCATGGCTGTGATGGTGTGGTCCAGCACATAGCAAAGGGTACTGGAGTAATCGTCCGCATTGAGGGGGCGGACCAGTTCCAAGTTGCGGAGCGTGCTGGGATCCAGCGTCATGTAGTCGTCGAGATTGAGGATTTCCAGATTGGTGAAGTGGGAAAGTTCCGACTTCTTCTGGTCCATGAGGTAGGCAAGAAGGGCGCCCGTCACGGAAGCTTCCGCAGCGCGGCCGTCCAAGCCAAGGCCTACCAGAGATTCCACCTTGAAGTGAGAGAAGAGCACATCCTGCGCTTGTTCCTCCTGGAACAAGTAGCCCGGCAATTCCGTGATGAGGATGTTTTCCGCCTTCACCAAATCCATCACGCCCGCAGGAATCGCGGTATCTGCAGGCACCACCAGCTCCTTCGGCATCCGTCGAGAGATTTCGCACTCGAACGCCGCCTCGGAACTGCAGGAAACCGCCAGGAATCCCGTAGTCACATCGGCGATGGCAAAAGCTACATTCTCGCCCTGAGGAATAAAAGCGCACAAGTAATTTGCATCTTTTGCATTCAGGTTGGCCTCGTTCATGGCGGTGCCAGCACTGATGATTTCTACAATATCCCGCTTTACAATGCCCTTGGCGAGCTTCGGATCTTCCACCTGCTCGCAAATGGCGATACGGTAGCCCGCGGCCACCATCTTGGGCACATAGCGGTCCGCCGCATGGTGAGGGAATCCGCACAAAGGTGTGGCGCCAGAGGCACCGTTGTTGCGGCTAGTGAGGGTGAGTCCCAAAATCTTGGAGGCGACCACGGCGTCCTCTTCGAAGAGTTCGAAGAAGTCTCCCATTCTAAAGAATAAAATGCAGCCGGGATTCTGTTTCTTGATTTCGTAATACTGCTGCATCAATGGAGTTGCGGCCATTACGAATCTCCCATGGAAAGCTCAATCTGATCCGAAGATTCCTCAGGAGGTCTGGGCTCCGTCGGTTCCGTCTCGTTATGAGCGTACTGGGGCACCAGGGCGCCAGCTTCCAGAAGTTCACTGAACTCACGGAGGCGAGGCAAATCTTCCGGAATGCGGTTGATGCCAAAGTACTTCATGAATTCTTCCGTAGTAACGTATGTGAAGGGGTTTCCCACCGTCTCGGCACGGGCACCGAGGGCAATAAAACCCTTGTCCAGCAAATTGCGGATGGGGCCATCCACAGAAGAAACTCCGCGAACCTGCTCAATAGCGGCCTTGGTGATGGGCTGCTGGTAAGCAATCACTGCCAGAGTTTCAAGAGCGGCCTGAGAAAGTCTGCGGGCATTGATGTCCGGGAACAACTTTCGCACCCAGGGATAATACTTGGCGCGAGTCCTATAACGGTAACCACCGGCCTGCTCCACAATTTCAAAAGGAGACTGTATCTTGTTGAGGGAATCGTTAGCCGTCATGAGGGCTTCCGACACCGTCCGGGCATCCAGAAAATCCCCCAGAATCTCGCGAAGCTTCTTCAGCGTCACAATATCCGGAGAGGCGAAAACCAGGGCCTGAATAATACGGGCCAAGTCTTCACTGCTTTCAACTTTCGGAAGTTCTTCCGATTCCTCAGCTGGGATCAAATCTTCTTCACTCATACTTCTTGCAAGATAGCAAAAGAATGAGAATCACATCCACGAAAACGAAGGCGAAAAGCCCGAGGAACGTGCCGTTCTGGAACCCGTAGCTGTGGAGCCCCACGCCGAGGAGGTTGATGCCAAACCAGCAGAGGAACGTGACTACCACGTTAAAACACGCGAGAAGGGCAAAAGTCCGCTCCTTGACCAGCCTGCCTGCCCGCAAATGAAGCAAAAGCATGCCCCAGATGGAGACGAAAAGCGCCCCGCATTCCTTCGGGTCGAAGCCCCAGAAGCGGCCCCAGGAAAAGTCCGCCCACACACCCCCGAGGCATGTGCCCAAAATGGAGAAGACAGAGCCAAAGACGAGGGTGGAATAGAGAAGAGAGGAAAGGGGTTGACATGTATGTCGATATAGGAGAAGGTGCGCCACGATGCCGGAGAGAATCATCCCGCAGAATCCAAGTGCAATGGTGAACACGTGAATGGTGAGGAAAATGGAAGCATTGAGGACAGGCGGAATGGGCGCAAAAGTATCCCCCGCTTCCAAGCCAAACTTGGCAAAGAAGAGGAGCCCGGCGGCCATGGCAGAAACGGGAACGATTAAAGCGAAAGTGCGGTTCTTGCACCAGATAAAAGCGCCCAGAAGGAAGGACTCCAGGAACAAAGCCACCCACAAGATGATTTCGTACAAATTAGCAAATGGCGGACGAGAGGCTATCAGGAATCGAGCCGTCAGAATGGCAAGCAGAACAAAAGCCGTCGCACCACAACAGATGTTAGCCGCGGCATCTAACTTGCGGCTTTTTACAGACAAATTAACAAACGACAACAAGCAGCCAAAAAGAGCGACGATAAAGGCAATGAGGCATGGGTTTGCATTGTGGTAAAAGACTTCTGCCGACAACCTACTATCGCTGGGAGCAGAACTGCCCGCATTTTTACCACCCGCGGCGATTTGACCGCCCGCGGCGTTTGGGCTGTCCGCAGCATTTATACTGCCCACGGGCATCTCGGCGATTTTCAGCGGATTTGCAGCCGGATTCTGCAACAGTTCAAACATCCGGAAATTGCTGTAAAGCCGCTTCATTTCCGCAGTAGCGGCATCACTACCGTCACGGCTGGCATAAAGTTCCAGCTTTCCGCGGGCCCGCTGCAACTCCCTGAAGGAAACATACCGCTTATCTTCGGGCAATGACAGTGCCGCCGCCACATCGCTCCGGAGAACTTTAAACAAATTCCATGTTGCGGCAGAATTTTCATGCTCGGCGGCGGCATCGCGAGCGATTGCCGCATCGCTCATAATCGCGGCTACAACCTCAGTCGCCTTCATTTTCCTCGGGCAGTCGGGAGCCTCCCCTGCCGTACACTTGTAAGTCACCTTTCCCGAAAAATCATCCAGAACACCGCGGGCAAATGAATCAAAAGGCCGGACAACGCCATCATACACCACAGGCGTTGTAGGCGTGAAGTTTGCAGATGCTTCCGACGGCATTCCCATCAATCCTAGCACCGCGATGCCAAGCATCACTTTCCCGACCCCATTCATCTGCGGCTTCTTGCGAGCTTTGCGAACCACCAGCCCGTAGTGCACCGCAACGCCAACCAACATCAAAATCATAAAAACGTACGGCACCGCACGGCAGGGATTGTATTCCGCCGTAAAAATCTCAACCGTTTTTCCGGGCAAGACCTCCACAGAGCCGGGACTGCGAACGTCGTAAATCCAACTGTTCTGTGGAATTTCAACGGGATTCAGGCCAAGGCTATCAGAGCGCAGGTAGAACTGCGGCGCAGTCCCACCGTCCACCTTCCGAAAGCCGTAGTACTCCTGCTTGAAAGCGCTCCCCGCAAGGCTCCCCACAAACAGCACCAACAGGGCGATGTGCATCATGTAAAGCCCCAGACTCCCCACCTTGCGCGGAATCCGGTAAATCATCGCGAGCAGAAGATGCACAGACGCGAGAACCGCCAACCCCTTAAACGCAGGGAGCGGAATATAGCCCAACGCCCAAATGAAGTAGTGATTGAAAAAGCGGTCGCCGCCGACCGTATCGCCCACCGCAGCCTGGCTCAAAACGCCCCAAAACGTAAGCACCAAAAAGGCAACCATCAAAAAGATAGTCACCTTCAGAGAGGAAAGACGAAAAAGAACGGACGAAAGTGGAGCACGCCTGTTCTGCATAAAATCAACCATTGCGGTTGGCATCCACCCAAACAAATTTGGAAGCATCCAGCATTTGTTCGCCATCAAAGCGGTAGGCTACCAAATGCCCATCGCCGCGATAGCCGCCCACGCTGTAATCCAGGCAGCACACATTTTGGCGAATGAGCTGCGGAAGTCCCGTGAGCCAGTAATGGCCGAAGAAAACAGGGCGTTCATCCTCGCCATAGAATCCCTGATGCGGGAGTTTGAAGGGCTCCGCACAAAGCGGCAACTGAACTCCGGGCTGGAAGCTCAGTTCATGAAGTTGCTTCCCTTCCGGATTAATCCACCAGGCAAGTCGAGTCCGCTTCCGCAGCACCCCTTCCCCATCCCGGAAAGTCATTCCCGCAGGAAGATTCACCTCCGGCCCCTTCAACAGCATATCGATGGGGTGAAACAGCGAATCCGCGTACTCGTTTTTCAAATCGTTGGCACGGGCAATCAATTCCTCAAAATTTCCGTCGACAAAAGAGCGGATACCCGCGGCCCGAAGTTCCGCAACGCAGCTGGCATCGAAGCAGGCGTGCTGGGCGCGGAACAGATCCGTCTCCAGATAAAACGGCAATGTCTTGAAAAAATCCAGCGCCTCGAAGAATTCCGCCTGGCGCCCTTTGTAAGCCTCCACCGTCTTCGTATGGATGGCCACCTTATTGAAGGAATGTTCCCGCAAATAACCGCCGGGAATGCTCCTGATGTAATGACCGCCCTTCCCGTTCTCCTGCCAAAAACTGAGGGCATTGAACTCATGGTTCCCGAGGAGAGGAATGGCAGAGCCTGCATCCCGCATGGCGCGGACCAGATTCACCGCCTCCCGAGATTCGTTCCCGCGGTCGATGTAATCGCCCAAGAAAACTACGATGCGGGCATTTCCCGGATAACGGAATGCGCCTGACACTTCCGCGTACCCGAGCTTTGCAAGCAGGGCCCTGAGTTCCGTGCAATGCCCGTGGACATCGCCAATGAAATCGATGGAAGTGTTCATGGTTTGAATATACAAAAAAGGCCTGAGGTGCAAAAAGCACTTCAGACCCGAGTTATCTAATCTCCGAGAATTACTTCTTGGCGTCGGCAGCAGGAGCGGCGGCAGCGTCAGCAGCAGGAGCGGCGGCAGCAGGTGCGGCAGCGGCTTCTTCAGCAGCATCCTTCTTCTTAGACTTAGAAGAAATGGAGAAAATCACAGTGCGAGGACCAGAGGCCAGTTCCACGCCTTCTTCAAACTTGAACTGCTTGGCGTAGAAGGTGGTGTTGGTCTCGACATCGGAGATGTCCATTTCAATCACTGTAGGAATCTTGGTGGGAAGAGCGGAAAGCATCAGGTAACGAGTTTCCTGAGCAAAGATACCGCCCTGAGTCTTCACACCAACCGGGAGACCGGTCAGCTTCACAGGAACGCGAACCTTCACCTTGGTGTCTTCAGCGATCTTGAGGAAGTCGATGTGGATGATGTCCTGAGTGATGCAGTCCTTGTCGTAGTTGTAGATGACGGCCGGATTGCCAGCCTTGCCATCAATTTCAAGGTCGAGAAGCGTATAGCGCTTACCCGGAGCCAAGACCTTGCGAACATCCACTGCGTTAACGGTAATGTTCACAGCCTCAGCACCCTTACCATAATAGACCGCCGGAATCTGACCGGCCTTACGCAAGCGAGCATTGTTGCGGCTTGCACCTAGCACTCTCGAGGTGGCTTTGAGCGTTGTGAGTTCCATTTTTTATCTCCAATTTGGAATTTTGAAAAAATTTCATTGGGGTAGCTGGACTCGAACCAACGAATAACGGAATCAAAATCCGTTGTCTTACCACTTGACGATACCCCAATGGTGGCGCAAATATAGTAAAAAGGGGTTGAAAATAAAAGGGAAAAGGGGCCAAGACGGCTCAATTTCGGGTTTTACAGCGCAAATCCCGTAAAAAAGCGCGTCACTTTGCGGTATCTAGAAATGGATTTCAGCGCTTCGGAAGCCCGTTCTGCAGACTCCCTGGAGGGGAAAATTCCAAAGACCGAGGCACCGGACCCGCTCATGAGGGAGGCCCTCGCCCCCAGCTTCACGAACTCCTCTTTCATGGATGCAACCAGAGGATGCTTCGGGAAAACGGAGGTTTCGAAGGCGTTAAAATTAACAAGTCGCACAAGGAAATCACTATTCTGCATTCTGCATTCTGCATTCATAATTCCCTTAAAGTTCTCCCAGCGGTCTGGACCGGATTTGGGGACGCCGGCGTAGGCATCCTTCGTGGGGACAGCATCTAATGGGGTTGCGATGAGGAGATGCTCGTCGCCGGAAAGTTGCAGCGGGTTCTTGAACGTAAGGCGCTCGCCAATGCCCTCGGCGAATGCCGTGCCGCCTCTGACGAGGAAGGGCACATCGGCCCCGAGCTTCGCACCGATTTCTTCCAAGGTGGTGGCCGGGAGGTTCAGGTTCCAGAGGCGGTTCAGCCCCCGGAGGGTGGCTGCGGCATCGGCGCTTCCGCCGCCAAGGCCTGCGCCAAGAGGCATTACTTTTTCTAAGTAGAGGTCCACACCCAAATTTTCCGCCTGCTGTTTCTCTTCGGGAGTATTTTCAGAACCTGAAACCATGCCGACCGCATAATTTTTGAGGGCAATTGCGGCCTTGTACACCAAATCCGATTCCTTGGGATAATCCTGGGGCTTGTTGTATTCCAGAGTGATAACGCCGTCGTTTCGGGCTTCCAAAGTCAAGGTATCGCCCGCATCCACCGTCTGGAAGACCGTTCCCAAATCATGGTAGCCATCTTCACGCTTGCGGATGACATCCAGAAACAGATTGATTTTTGCAGGTGCGTATTCTTTCATCGCTATCATCCAAATCTACCAGAACGTTCCAATTGCATCAACTCTTCTTCCGTAATGAGCATCGCCCTGGGTTTTGAGTTTCCGGTTCCCGGAGCGCAAAGTCCCAGACCGTAAATCTGGTCCACAATCTTCCCAGCGCGGCTGTAACCCACGCTAAAGTGACGCTGCACTGCAGAGGTGGAAAGGCCCTTAGATTCAATGGCATACTTACAGACTTCAAAGATGAGCTTATCCAACTTTCCGCCAACAGCTCCGCCAACTTCACCACCTTCTTCGTCACCGCCATCCTCGGCCACATCAAAGGATTCCAGCTGAGGATAGTTCACATTCTGGTTACTGCAGGCATCGGCCAATCGTTCTGCCTCCTCATCACTGAGGAATGCGCCATGCAAGCGAATCGGGTCCGGAGCATTCACAGCCTTATACAGCATGTCGCCGCGACCTAAGAGTTTTTCGGCACCGGCATGGTCCATCACCGTACGGGCATCCACCTGAGAAGCCACCTTGAAACTGATACGAGTCGGCAGGTTCGCCTTAATGTTACCAGTAATCACCTTCACTGAGGGGCGCTGTGTAGCGAGCACCAAATGAATACCCACAGCACGAGCCTTTGCGGCAAGACGGCTTACGGACTTCTCGATTTCCTTCCCTGCCACCATCATCAAATCCGCCATTTCATCAATGATGACCACGATGAATGCCATGCGGTGATTGCGATCTTCCTCGGGCACATCCTCCGGCAGTTCTCCGGCTTCGAATTTCTCGTTAAAGCCCAGCAGGTTACGAACGCGGGCCTTTGCCAGCACCTCGGTACGGCGGTCCATCTCATAACAGAGCCACTGCAATGCTTGTATTGCTACCTCCGGCTTGGTAATCACGGGCGCGAGAAGATGCGGAATGTTCTCATACATCTTCAGTTCCACCGCCTTCGGGTCCACCAATATCATGCGGAGTTCGTCCGGCGTTTTGCTGAAGAGCATGCTCGCCATGAGGGCGTTGATGCAGACGGACTTACCAGAGCCTGTCTGGCCTGCAATCATCAAGTGCGGAGCCTTGGCCAAATCCATGGCAAAAGGTTCGCCGGAAATATCCTTACCGATGGCCATGACAATCTTATCGGGCGATGGAGAAAATTCCTCGCTCTCAAAAATGTCCCTGCCATAAATCGTCTGCGTCTTGCGGTTGGGAATTTCAATACCTACGGCACCCTTGCCTGGAATCGGGGCGAGGATACGGATAGAAGTTGCCTTCAACGCCATGGCCAAATCGTCTTGCAGGGCGCTGAACTGCGACACCTTCACGCCAGGACCCGGCTCCACTTCAAAGCGCGTAATCACAGGGCCCGTTTCACAGCCAACCACCTTCCCTTTCACCTTGAAGTTTTCCAACTTCTCTTCCAGCATGTGGCCAATGTCGTTCAATTCGTCCGCCGTGTAATCCGCCGACTGCGGCTCATGTTCACTCAAAATTTCATCAACAGAAGGGACCTTGTATTCATCATAAGCCACCGTGGGGTCTGGCTGCGGAATCCCAGTGCTGGTACCAATCTGGTTCGGCGCCACATAAGAGGGATCCTCACCCACTTCATCGCTGGAGACAATCTGCGGAATGAAGGTTTCATCATCGCCGGCATCGCCGTAGGAATCCGCAGGCACATCATCAGGATTTCCATCCAGAGGTTCCGCGCGATTCCCGTCGCATGATGTATTTTCCAGATTTTCAGTTTCAGAAGCGCCTGCAACTGCGGTGGTATCGTTAGCATCCGCGGGAACTGTTGCTGCAGCGCCGCCGGCAACTGCCGTAGCATCACTATCGATAGCAGCATTGCCTGCCTGAGCCGCCACATTTTCTCCACCGCGAACAGCGCCCTTCACCACCAAGCGGCCATCATGGCCCTGTTCCCAGTTAAGCATGTCACGGGCGCGACGAAGAGCCGCAATGCGGTCCTTGATTTCCATGATCTGGAGTGCATTCATCTGCGCCGCATTATCGCGCAGTTCCTGCTCCAGGCGGGCAATTTCCGGGTCCTCGCTAGGCAAAGCCAAATCCGGCTGAGGTTCAGCGCCACCAACCGCAGACTGCACAGAAGCACCCGCAGGTGGCATGGGAGATTCCCCCTGCAATCCGGGCATCATGGTAGGAGCATCCGAAACCGTCTGATCCATCCAATTGGAACGTGCATTGAAAGGTTTCAGAACCCCTTTCCGCTTCATCTTATAATCATCGGGCACATTGAATAGCGTTGTATCGCTGGACATCTCAATGCCGCGGCGTTTGGGAGGAGCCACTTTCGTCGTTGCGTCCTCGTCGTTTGAATCGCTATCAGCATCATCAAGTTCCTTCTTTTTGAACAATCCCGTAATGCCGCGAACCGCCACCAACAAGAAGCGGAAATGCCGAGGCCGCAGTCCAAAAGAGAACACCAGAATCAAAATCAGAACTGCCACAAGAATCAATGCGGGCGCAAGGCAGGATTCCTTTCCAAATACGGGAATCGCCATATACTGGGTAAAGAACTGGCCGATTGCACCACCATTCATTCCCAAAACATCCTTAGACACTTGGGCCTGGCCATAATTTTTCAAGGAAAGCAAGCAGGACAAATCCAAGGTTAGCAGGCTCACCCCCACCGTAGCCGCAAGGATTTTCGCCCGGGCCGGTCTAAGCGCCACAAACAAACCCCACAGCATCACCGCAAAGGTAAATATCACCACAGGGAGTTTTCCAAACAGGAAAATAAAGAATTTGGGAATCAAGCCACCAAAGAAGGGGCCCAACCAATTGCCTTCAGAGCCACTATACACCGAACTGATGCAGCCCATCAAAAGAATTGCACCAACAGCAAAGACAAACCATCCCAGAACAAGTACACCCAAAGAAGAACTGGATGATTCACCCTTGGATTTCGAGGTATTTTTAGAAGATTTCTTTTTTTGCGTAGCCAAATTACGCACCTCCGTCTAATCATGGATAATATAATTAATGTGATTTGTTATTTTTATGAACATGCAAAGAAAGTTATCTAAAAAGCTGAAGAAAATTCCCGTTGGTTTCGGGCTCTCGGCCATAGTCGTTTTTTTGATTATCGTTTTAGGTAACGTTCAAGATCCGTACGTTCCTGCGGCCCGTACTGCGGCGGAACCTGTGGAATACCTCTTCTACGACATGTTCTTCAAAGCGGCTACAGCTGGAACAGAAACGCAAAGCGACATTGACGACAAGGTTTCCCTGGCCCAGAACTACGACCCCAACATTCTGATTGTAGACATCGACGAGCCTTCCCTTGCAAAACTGGGTAACTACAACGAATGGGACCGGTCCATCCATGCTAATGTGGTGAAAAACCTAGGGAATGGCGGAGCCTCGGCCATTGGCTTCGATATTCTATTCAAGAATGCAGACTTCGGAAAGCAAAAGGCAGCCCAAGCCACCCGCATTATGAACAAGTTTATTCCCAGCGAGGTGCGGCCTAGTGATCCAGAAGATGTTTTTTACATCTACGACAGTACCCTCACCGGCGAAAAGCGATATTTTGACTCTCTAAAAGTACGGCAGACCTTCTTTGATAACATTCAGAAGAGCTACAACTACGATTCTCTTCTCATCGAAGCCGTTAGAGGTGGAGGCAATTCCATTGTATGCTTCACGGTAGAAGAAGCCAAAGCCTACAAGCATGAATCCCAGTGGCGCCCCCTCAGCACTATTGACCGCGCCATTGAACTGGGCTTTGAATCCTCATTTGCCAACGAACAGATTGACCATCCCGAAAACATTGAGAACAAGGAACTTCTGGATAACATCTTCCCGGAATTAGCACATGCCGCAGCCCACATGGGTTCCGTAAATGCCTATCCGGACAACGACGGTGTAGTCCGCCACGTGTCCATGCTCTATCGCTTCCCAGATCCGAACTTGTATCCCGACGAAGGAAGCCGCATCTATTCCACCATGTCCCTCATGACCATCCTCCACCTGTTCCATCAGGATCCGGCAAATGTGCAAGTGAAGATGGGTGAATACATTGATGTGGGAAAACCCTTTGGCGTATACCGCGATTACAAGGGAAAATTTCACACCACCTACCCTGGCTTCAGTTACCCCATGTTCCTCTCCCTGCGGGATAAGTTGAAAAAAGCGGACATTGACAACAGTACTAACGACGATTTTATTGACGTTTCCTCAAAAATCATCGCCACCAGAAATGCGGAAAACGATTTCACTTTTGAAATTTTTGAAGGGCAGCTTCTTGAATCCATTCTCGCCAAGGCGCTTATTGACTTGGACACGAATGCGTTCAATAATTTGGGGGATGAGGAAGAACGCGACATAGGAAACGGCATCACCATCAAGAAGGACGAAGAAGGTGAAGGCAGGTTCATTCTCACTGATGTAGAAAATGAGGAAGAGGCAGTAATCACGCCCTACATCGTAAGCGCGATTCACTTTTTCAAGGACTCCCTTTTCAAACTCCCCGTCGATAAGCCCACTTTTCTCTCCATGGACATGGATATCCGCTACGACCACAGAACATCCAAATGGGAATCCAACCTTATCATTTTAAGCGATTCCGTCCTAAAAGAAATTCGTAGTACAGAAAATAGCGAGGTAGACAAATTAATGGGCGGAAATGAATATCGTTTCGGCCCTGTGAAACGCATCCCCATTGATAATTATGGTCGGTTCCTCGTCAACTACCAAGGGCGCTACAACACTAACGAAGCGAACCGAGCCTTCCAGCACATTTCCTATTACGATGTAACGAAGAACCGCATTGACCCCGGTTTTTATCAGGGGAAAATTTTCATTCTCGGGTCTGCAGCACCGGCCTTGTTTGACTTTGTGCCTGCACCACACGAGGAAAAGAACCCCGCCGTTCTCATTCACGCCACCATTCTTCAAAACATTTTGAAGGACAAATACATGGTGATGCTAAACGAGAATTACCAACAAATTATCGTCATCTTACTTGCACTGGTTTGCTTACTTATTGGGCTGTTTGTCAGGAGTTACATTTCCATTACGCTCTCCGTCATCATGATGGCCTCCTACACCTTCATCGCCTACCGATACTTCCAAGACGGCGTTTATATCGGTGTAGCAAAGCAGCTTCTCGTAATGCTTTTCACCAACATCATCGCTTTGATTGTGCAGTTCTACTATGAATCCAAGGAGAAGCGCTTCTTGGGCAACGCTTTTAAGCAGTACATTTCTCCGGAACTGATTGATGAAATGGTGAACAACGAAATCATGCCGACCTTGGGCGGTTCCAAGTCCGACATGACGGCCTACTTTACCGACATTCAGGGATTCTCCACATTCTCTGAAAAGATTGGCGACCCGACGCGATTGGTTGAACTTTTGAACGAATATCTAACATCCATGACCGACACGCTGCTCCGCAACAAGGGAACGCTGGACAAGTATGAAGGTGATGCCATCATCGCCTTCTTTGGAGCGCCCATGCCTCTTCCCAATCATGCACAGAGTGCTTGTGACGCCGCCGTTGAAATGCAACAGGAACTGATGAAGCTCCGCAAAAAATGGATTGGAGAAGGCGACAAGTGGCCAAAGATTGTCCACGACATGCATATGCGCATTGGTATCAACTCCGGTAATATTGTGACAGGGAACATGGGTTCCACCATGCGTAAGAACTACACCATGATGGGTGACGCCGTGAACCTGGGCGCCCGTCTAGAAAGTGCAGCAAAACAGTATGGCGCCTACATTCAAATCAGTGAAGACACCGAAAAGCATTTGGAGAAGGGGCGCTACATCTACCGCTCACTCGACACCATCCGCGTGATTGGTAAGAGCCAACCCGTAAAAACCTACGAGCTATTAACAAAAGTGGGAAGTGAAGACGAAGAAGTTCTCAACAAGCTGGTGGATATTTGGGAAAGGGCACGTGCCGCCTACCTCGCCATGGATTGGGATAAAGCTATCGAACTCTTTACAGAATGCTTGGATTACGAGCCTCACCATCCGGAACGCGACCCAGGCAGTAGAACCACACCTAGCCACGTCTACATCAAGCGCTGCGAAGCCTACAAAGTGAATCCGCCTGTTCCCGAAGGCGAAACCTGGGACGGCGTGTTTACCGCTACTGAAAAGTAAACTAGCGATTGCGGCATTCTAATAAACAACGCAATCTCGGCTAACTGTGAGCGCAAAAAATTTAACGTGCGCGACGAATTGGCGAGTACGACAACGAGTGTGATGAATTAACGTGCGCGACGCGGAAGTTCGTTGGCGTGTTTTTCAAGCCAAACAGCATCTTCCATAGCGCGTTCCGCTTCCGTCGCCCAATCTGAATCGGGGAACTGCTGAACAACTTCGCGATAGCGGGTCACTGCGCTGTGGAAATCTCGCATTTCGCGATAGATATTGCCCATCTGAAGCATGGAGAAGTAGCGCTCGTCAGGAGAAATTTCTTTTTCCAGAAGGGAGCGATACATCTGTAACGCGCCTTCCAAATCGCCGGACCTGAAAAGACTGTTGGCATTTGCTACTGACGGAACATCTGTCGGGCCCGATGTAGGTGCGGCCGCAGCTGTTGTTGCAGGTGCGGATTCGGCAGTCGCAACAGTTGCCTCAGGTGCCGCTGCTGTTGCGGGAGCCGCTTCTGCAGTAGCCTGAGCTGTTTCCTCAGAAGCGGCAGCAGCAGTCTCCTGCGGTTTCGTTAGTGCAGCAAAGCGTTCCTCTGCCTGTTTCCGGAACTTGGCATCAGGTGCCGCCTTCTTGAGGTAAGCTGCCAAAGCTTTTTTCTCTTGCTCTTCCTTCTTGGTTTTCTGATAGACGCAAGCCAGGTAGAAGTTGGCATCATTGCCCTCTTCCTTATAACTCAAACCTTTTTTCAGGTTGAATTCTGCCTTATCCATCTCGCCCATCTCATAACGGGTGACGCCTGCATAGAAGTAGGCGCCGGCATGTCCAGGATGTTTAGCCAAAACTTCACGCCACAGGGGAGCGGCTTCCTTAAACTTTCCTTCCGCCAGAAGAGCTTTACCTCTTTCGAAAGGATCTTCCGGCAAAGTTACAGCTGGTGCCGCCAGTGCAGGTTCCGCAGCAGCGGGAGCTTGTTCAGCAACAGGAGCGGCGGCTGTTTCGGTAGGAGCAGGTTCAGTAGCGGCCACCGCCGAAGCGGGCGACGTTTGCGCAGGAGCAGTTTCTTTCTGAGGTTCTGTTGCGGTAGCCGAGGCCGTCTGAGCCTCAGGAGTCGCCGGAGCGGCGGTCTCTGCAGGGGCGGTTGCAGCAGGAGCCGCGGCAGTCTCGGCAACAGGCGCCGCAGCAGTCTCGGCAGCAGGAGCCGTTGCAGGTGCCGGGGCTGTTTCAGCAGCGGTTTCCGTAGGCGCCGTTGTTCCCGCCTCAATCGGCATCATCACAGGCGCAGCTTCAGCAGCGGGAGCAGTTTCCTGCGCAACCTCTTCAACAGGCTTGTTCTTCGGGTCTTTTGCCCGCTCCGCCTCAGCCTTGGCCTTCTGACCCAAAGCCTCATAAACCTTTGCCGCACCTTCGTAGGCAGCGCTCATGGTGGGTTCGTACTTGTACGCCAAACGATAGTTGGCAATAGCACCGCTATAATCTTTTTTCATCATGCGGGCTTCACCAGCCGCAAAATAAGCCTCGGAGTTTCGAGGTTGTTCCGCCAACACCGCACGATATTCAGCAATGGCTTTGTCGTACTCCCCTTGAGCAGCGTAGGCATTGCCTTGTTCCAAACGGGGGTCAGTCGCAAAAGAAGCTCCCACAGCGAGAGCCAAAGCCAGAGTAGAAATTCGAATATTCATATAGCAAAATGTATAAATTTTCTTTTTGAAAAGCGAAGGCTCGCCCCATTTTTCTAGCTTAATCCACATGAGATTCAAAGCAGCATTTTTCCTTCTCGCACTCACTTTTGCAGCACAAGCCGCCGACTATTCCCCCTTCGGTAAAGAAGCCTACCTCACCAGTTCCTTTGGCGAAAACCGTGGTACCCGCTACCACGCCGGATTCGATTACTCCACCCTCATGGAGGAAGGCTGGGTCATCTATGCGCCCGAAGATGGAATCGTAAAAGAACTCCAAACCTCCCCCTTTGGCTACGGAAAAGCCATGTACTATCAGGGAAATAGCGGCGTCACCTGGGTTTACGCCCACCAGAGCAGTTTCGGCAAATTGGATTCTCTGGTTTTTGAGGAAATGTACAAGACTCAAAAGAACGACATCAAAATCAAGCCGGGAGTCGCTTACAAAAAAGGCGATACCCTCTCTTTTGCAGGGAGTAGCGGCATCGGAAACCCTCACCTACACCTGGAAACCCGCATCAATAAAGACGTCATCGTCAACCCCGTCTTAAAAGGCACCATCGTCAGCGACACCATGGACCCCCAGATTTTCGGCATTGCCACCTGGAACAGCACCGACGTTGCATTCACCGACCCAGTGGCCTTGGAAAATGGCTGTGTGGAAGTTCCTAGTGGGGTTGGCACTAACATGCACATCGCGGTAAAAATTGCAGATTACAGTCGCGAGCCCAAAGAAAATCCCATGTCCGTCCGGCGGGTGACGCTTCTAGACGGGAAGAATAAAGTCTTCAACAGCCTACTTGACACTTTGCGTTTTTCCACCATGCTGAACATCCGGGACGAACTGTTGTGGACCGAAGAAGCCGATACCGCCGGCGATTGGCACTACATTGACGCAAAACTTTCCGCAAAGAAATCCTACAGCATCGAGGTGGAAGATTATGCGGGCCACATCCTCAAGCAGCAATTCTCCTTCCAGCAAAAATGCAAGGGAAACTCCCCCATCCTCTTGACAAAAGTGCAGGAATCGCCACTGTTTACCGCCCTCGCAAAACCCATGCTGGACCTGTCCCGCTGTGAATCAGGAACCAAATTCAAAGCCATCGGAGATAAGGAAATCGTTCTCGCCCAAAACCTCTGCGAGACGCTTCCGAACAAAGTAATATTTCTGAACAAAGCCGTGAGCAAGTTCCCCAAAATGCAGAAAATCCAGTATGACGGACCCAACGAATCTGGCGAAATCGCGGTCTATCAGCACACATCCACAGATTCAAGCCTGACTTGGAATTTCGATTTGGGCAAGGCAAATCTTTCTCAAAAAATTTCCAAACTCACCAAGCCCCTGGATGGTTCAACCGTCCTTCTTGCCGCAACCCGCACCCACACCGATAGCCTGGACTACTTCGAGTTCCACCCCAAGGGACTTCAGTTCATGGGCAAATGGGAAGTCTGCATCGACAGCGCAACCGCAGGCGCCCCGCTCTACTGGCTCGGGGAAACCAGCCGGGACTGGTTCATCTTCAGCAAACAATCCAACAAGGGCATGCGATGCGCCAGCACCAACGAACTACGGGACATCTCCTGGTTAAATGACACCGAGGCTCCTACACTAGGAACACCCTATTGGGAAAAATCCATGATTTACGGGAAAAAGGAAGACGTTCTCCGCATCCCCCTCCTTTATAAATACGCAGGAATCCTTAACGGTAACGCCATCAATGTCACAAACGGGAGCCAGTGGATTGCCGCAGAATTTGATTCCGAACCTAAGGAAATCGTTCTAGACAAAAAGAAACTCCCCCCAAAAGGCGGGAAAATCACCATCGAACTAGAAGATGAGGCCGGAAACAAGGCGAAATACGAGATAATTGTTCCCTAGAAATGACTCTTCAACAAAAAATGACTATCTTAAAAATGAAAATAAAATGAAGGAAAACTTATGATTAGAAAACTTGCCTCCATCCTCATTCTCCTCGCCACCTTTGGTATCGTTGCATGCGGAGGTTCATCCTCCACGAAGGCTGACGACGAATGCGATGCGGCATGCCAAGATGAACTGGATCGGCTTGGCGAAACAGATATTGAATGACGATGCACTTGAATAAGGTCACGTGGAAAACAACATACTTTTGTACAAAAAAAGGAGATAATATGTCTTTGAAAAAAATCACCCTCACGCTTTCCCTCTTTGCCGCTTTCGGCCTCATGGCTTGCGGTGACGATTCCTCCAGCGGTTCCAACTCTGGTTCTGGCGATGGTGCTATTGTACACTGCAAGTTCACTTCTGATGCGACAAGCTTCAAGTCCGTCACTACCGGATGGCGACACTACTGCCACTGTTACCGGTAAACTTGAAAAGGGCGTATTCACGTTTGTTTATGATGGACCGGATATTGGTTATTGCGAAGATGATGCAGAAGATGCAGACGAAGGCATGAAAGTCGAATGTAAGGATGGCCGCGAAATTATGACTCAGGTCGTCGAAGACGAAGATGCCGCTAAGATGGCATTTGATGAATCCAAGAAAGAAACTGAAGAAGAGTGTAAGGATGTCGACGGCAAGACCAAGGGTGAACTTGACGATGACTACGATGACAACGATGACGACAGCGGAGTCACCAACTGCGATATTGACGAAGAAAATTGCGATGATAATGCACTCAGTCCAAAAAGAAAATAATAATTCTTCTTTGTGAAACGTAAAAAAAGCCTCGCATCCTATAAGGATGTGAGGCTTTTTCGTAAGACTCAGATTAGTTACTTCTTCAAGCTGGGCACGCCACCGAAGTCCACGTTGGTCTTCTTGCCGAGCAAGAGGGCACGAGTCTTCAGCGGAAGGCCGAAGCAGCGGATGAATCCAGTTGCATCCTTCTGGTCGTACATGTCCACATCAGTGAATCCACCGAGGCCCATGTCGTAGAGGCTGTAGGGGCTCTTGATGCCAGCAGGGATGATGTTACCCTTGTAGAGCTTGAGAGTCACTTCGCCGGTAACCACGTTATTCACTTCCTGGAAGAAAGCGTCCATAGCCTGGCGGAGCGGAGTGAACCACTGGCCATTGTACACGAGGTTAGCATAAGTCATAGACATCTTCTGAGCTTCGAACAGGGTTTCCTTGTCCAGCACCAGCTGCATCAGGCATTCATGAGCCTTGTAGAGGAGGGTGCCACCCGGAGTTTCGTACACGCCGCGGCTCTTGAGGCCCACGAGACGGTTTTCAACGATATCCAAGAGACCGCAGGCGTTGTCGCCACCGACCTTGTTCAAGAATTCCAAGAGTTCCACTGCGCCCATCTTCTTGCCGTTGATGGAAACCGGATTGCCCTTCTCGAAACCGATGGTCACGTGGGCAGCCTTGTTGGGAGCCTTTTCGAAGGTCTTGGTGTGCTTCAGCATGTCATACTGGTGTTCCTTATCCGGGAATTCCAGGATGCCACCTTCGTGAGAAAGGTGCCAGAGGTTGCCGTCTTCGGAGTAAATCTTCTTCTTGCTGATGCCGTTCAGAGGAATCTTGTGAGCAGCAGCGTAGTCAATAGCGTCTTCGCGGCTGTGGAACGTCCAGCGAGGATCCTTCCACGGAGCGATGACTTCCAGCTTCGGATTGAGAGCGGCGTAGGTCAGTTCGAAACGGACCTGGTCGTTACCCTTACCGGTAGCACCATGAGCCACAGCGTAAGCGCCTTCCTTCTCAGCAATCTTCACCTGATACTTGGCGATGAGAGGACGGGCGAAAGAAGTTCCCAGGAGGTAAGTGCTTTCATACTTGGCGCCAGCGCGGACGGTGGGCCAAACGTATTCTTCGAGGAATTCCTTCTTCAAGTCCAGCACATAGCACTTGGAAGCGCCCGTTGCAAGGGCCTTCTGTTCCAGAGCCTTGGCGTTCGGGAAATCGTTCTGACCCAGGTCAGCAGCAAAGGCGATGACTTCAACATCGTAGGTTTCCTTGAGCCAGGGAATAATGATAGAGGTATCCAGTCCACCGCTATAGGCGAGGACCACTTTTTTCTTGGATTCTTTCTTAGCCATTTTATTGTCCTTTTAGGAAATTTTAGACGCTGTAAATGTAGTAAAAACGGCAACAATAAGTGAAACGATTTAGTCCATTACACAACGAATAGAATACCCCTCCGTTTTAGCACACCAATCCGCCAGAATTTTATCAGAGTTGTACCTAAGTAGCTTACAATATCCAAGATTGGCATCCTCCCCCATGGCTACTCCGTTCATCCAGAAGTAAGCATTATGGCCAGAACCAAAGAAAGATTCCAGATTCGGATCATATTCGCCTGCAGGAATCGCCGCAAAGCCATAGATGTCATCGCCATTTCCATCATCATCCCAACCTTTTTGGGATTTCAAAGTCGGTCCCGGCAATATTTTAACATTATTACTTCCATCCAAAGCATTCCACTCTCTCCTGTTTGGCAAATGCCACCCTTCAGGGCATACACCTTGAATGTTATCACTTGGAAGATTGCAGGTATACCCAGCCCCGCATTCATTTTCCAGTTTTCCGACTGCCGCCGCCCAGGTATATAAGCGACCATACTTGTCGCAGGATGCAGCCACACCATCATAACACCAACTTTGAATTCCATCATTAACTTCAATATTCAAATTTTGTGCCATCCATATCGTGCCTTCATGGTTTATGACCTTGTAGACCATGTCATTGCGATCATCAAGGAATTCACCATACCCACCCTCTTCAAGAATATCTTGATTCAAATAATCATCTGCAACGCATTTGTAGGAATCGCAATCATAATAGCCAGCCGGCTTTATTCCTGCAGGGAAATCTGACTGAGAACCACTAGACCCTCTGGAATCACTGGACATAGTGGATCCACTGGAAATTTCAAAACTACTGCTAGATTTAAAGGACCAATAAATCGCTAGTACACTATCCATGTTATACTCTCTCCAGGCCTCATTTATACAGATTCGATATTCCTCTTCATCTCCTATATAGTAAAGATGTTCAAAATACTCCTCATCACAGGGATGCATATCTTTTTTCGTAGCAGCATATTCACCTACACTCTCCCATGAGTATTCACCTACACCCCCCCATTCAAAATACATGCAGAAAAAGAGACTATCCATTTCCTCCACCAACAAGATTGTTCCATCGCGTCTAGCAGTGCACGTTGGCATATCGTCATAAGAAGATACACGACGAATTCCCTTATTTCCTTCAGAACTACTGGATACATCCTGATCGTCAGATGGGAACAACGTTCCACCGCCGCCACCACCTCCGCAGGCAATGAATAGAAATGAAAATCCAATGAAAAGGAGATAGGGGATGTTTTTCTTCATAATTTCAATCCTCTGCGTGTTTCAGTATGTTCAAAATAAGTATAACATATTTTTATAAAAGAGGTTTACATTGAAGACAAATTCTCTGTAAATTATAAAGATGAACGGAATTTATCTACATTTAGTACATGGATTCTCTCAACTTCAAAATCATCGCCAACATCAAAAGCGACTTTCCGGAAAAGTTCGGGATTCCGCGGCAGAGCGGTATTTTGAAGAATCTGCGGTCCACCATCCAGTTCATGCCAGAGTTCCGGAATGCGGATGCTCTCCGCGGGCTGGAAGGTTTCAGCCACCTGTGGCTTTTGTGGATTTTCTCCGAGAACATTCGGGATTCCTGGAGCCCGACGGTGCGGCCTCCGCGGTTGGGCGGGAACAAGCGGCTGGGCGTTTTCGCCACACGCAGCAGTTTTAGACCAAACCCCATCGCCATGAGCTGCGTGAAGATTGAAGAAATTCGCCTGAATGCGGGCGATTCCGCAAACGGGTACGTGGGGCCCGAAATCGTGGTGAGTGGCGCCGACTTGATGGATGGGACCCCTATCGTGGATATCAAGCCGTACCTCCCCTACGCTGACGCAATCCCCGATGCCACAGGCGGTTTTGCGGAGGCCGTGCGGTTCAATCACCTGGAGGTTGAAATTGCTGCAAGCGACCTAGCAAAACTTCCCGAAGAAAAGCGGGAAACATTGAAGGCGGTTTTAGCGGAGGACCCGCGGCCCCATTACCAGGCGGATCCAGAGCGGATTTACGGTTTTCATTTCGCCGGTTTTGAAGTGAAGTTCAAGGTGAATGAGAATAGCCTCTCTGTGGTGAGCATCGAGAAAGTCTAGGCCCGAAAAGCTGCGCTCCTGGGTTTGAGAAGCCTGTTCGTCCAACCCATCTCCCCTTCCCCTTTATTTTTTTCTACATTTGGCGCCATGCTCAATGTATCTAACGTCAGTCTTCAATACGGCAGCCGCGTTCTTTTCAAGGAAGTGAACCTCTCCTTCAAAAAAGGCAACTGCTACGGTGTCATCGGCGCAAATGGTGCCGGCAAATCCACATTTTTGAAAATCCTCTCCGGCGACTTGGAGCCTAATACGGGCGAAGTCACCAAGGACCCGGGCGAACGCATTGCTGTTTTGAAACAGGACCACTTCGCCTACGAAAAGAATACGGTGCTCGAGACCGTGATGATGGGCTTCCCCGAGCTTTACGAACTGGGCAAGAAGCGCGACGAGTTGTACGCCCTCCCCGAAATGACGGAGGAACAGGGCATGGAAGCCATGGAAGTGGAGACACGCTTTGGTGAAATCGGCGGTTACGAAGCCGACTCCAGCGCTGCAGTGCTTTTGAAGGGCCTTGGCATTCCTGAAGATTTGCACCAGAGTTTGATGGAAAACCTGGATGGCGGTCAGAAGATTCGCGTGCTTTTGGCTCAAGCCCTCTTTGGAAACCCGGACATTCTCCTGCTGGACGAACCCACCAACCACTTGGATTTGGAGTCCGTTTCCTGGCTGGAAGATTATCTGGAACGGTTTGAAAATATCGTCATCGTGGTGAGCCATGACCGTCACTTTTTGAACACGGTCTGCACCCACACCTGCGATATCGACTACGGCAAAATCAACCTCTATGGCGGCAACTACGAATTCTGGTACGCTGCAAGCCAGCTGGCCCAGAAGCAGAGAAAGGACCAGAACCGCCGTGCCGAAGAAAAGATTGAAGAATTGAAGGCCTTCATCCGCCGGTTCGCTAGTAACGCCGCAAAGGCAAAGCAGGCCACCAGCCGCAAGAAGCTCCTCGACAAAATGACGGTGGAAGAAATGCCGGCCAGCAGCCGCAAGTTCCCGTGGGTCAACTTCAAGATGGAGCGCGAACCGGGCAAGATTGTGCTGGAAGTGAAGAACGCCACCATCGACGCTGGCGACGGCATCGTGTGCAAGGGGCTGGACTTCTCCCTCGGGAACCAGGACCGCGTGGCTCTGGTGGGCGAATACGACACTCTGAAAACAGCCTTCTTCCAGTTCATCGCGGAAGAGGCTGCGGAAAAAGCGCCCGAAGGAACCCTCAAGTGGGGGAACACCATCACCTACAACTACTTCCCTCGGAATAACGACAAATACTTCAACACGGACCTCTCCCTGGTGGATTGGCTCCGCCAGTACAGCACCGAGCAAGACGAAACCTTCATCCGCGGATTCCTGGGCCGCATGCTCTTTACCGGCGAAGAAGCCTTGAAGAGTGCCAATGTTTTGAGTGGTGGCGAAAAAGTCCGCTGCATGCTCAGCAAGATGATGCTCTCCAACGCCAACTGCCTCCTCCTGGACGAACCCACCGCCCACCTGGATTTGGAAGCCATTACCGCATTGAACAATGGCCTTACCGCCTTCCAGGGTCCGGTGATTTTCTGCACCCAGGACCATGAATTCGCTCAGACTGTAGCAAACCGCGTTCTGGAACTGACTCCCAATGGAGTTTTGGACAAGAGCATCACTTTCGACGAGTGGTTCGAATCCAAAAAATCCAAGAAATAACCGCAAATTTGAGCCAAATTTCGGTTTTTGTCCCCTTGACAGGGGAAAATCACATTTATATATTTGGCTCGTTGCTTGAGAAATCAGGCAAACCACCACTAATAGTGGTCACCATCTGGGGTGGTAGCTCAATTTTGGTTAGAGCACCGGCCTGTCACGCCGGAGGTTGCGAGTTCAAGCCTCGTCTATCCCGCGAAAGGACCTTCAATATTGAAGGTCCTTTTTGTTTTCTCTCCTCTCTCACGAGAGGGTTTTTCTTTTTCGACCTTCCTATGGAAGGTCCTTTTTGTTTTCTCGGGCGCGGCAAAAATTATATCGGGACGCTTGGCTTCACACTTTTTATCTTTGGGCTCATGGGTTACATCGCCATCATCCTCATCGCTATCACCGAAGCCATGGACTGCTTTGCAGTATCCATCTCTACGGGGCTATGTAAATCCACAATCCCCTACAGCAGGGCGATGCTGCAGTCCTTCTCCTTCGGGTTCTTTCAGGGCGGCATGACACTCCTCGGATTTTTCCTCGGGAAGGTTGCGGAGCGCTGGGTGAGTGCCTTCGGGCCCTACATCGCCTGCGGCATCCTTTCCATACTTGGCCTCCGGATGATCTGGGGCGCTATCCGCGAAATGCGGGAAGCCAAAGCCAGCGAGGCCCGCGACGACCAAGCCGGCACAATCTCCGGTGGTGCCTCTTGCAAAATTGCCACGCCCTCACTCACCCTCAAAAGCATCGTCCTTCTCTCCATCGCCACAAGCATCGACGCCTTTGCCGTAGGCGTTTCCTTCGCCTTCGCGAAAGTGGACTTGATTTTTGCGACAGCGGCCATCGCCATCGCCTCCTTCGTCATCGCGCAAATCGGGTTTGAAATCGGGAAACGCACCGCGAGACTCTTCAAGACGAAAGTTCCCGAAATCATAGCAAGCTGCATCCTCATCGGTATCGGCGTGAAACTGCTATTCTAGGCCCCGCAATGAAGAATTCCTCCAACCTCATCTGGCATCTCACGGCCATCATCACCATCCTGGTATGGGGCACCAGTTTCGTCTCCACAAAAGTGCTGCTCTCCTACGGCTTCACCGCCTGTCAAATCTACCTGCTGCGTTTTTCTCTCGCTTACCTGGTGCTTCTGGCAGTGAGTCACAGCAGTTTCAAGTGCGAAAATTGGCGGGATGAACTGCGGCTTCTCATCTGCGGTTTCACCGGCGGTGCCGTCTACTTTGTGGCAGAGAACACCGCCCTCCAGTATTCCATGGCGAGCAACGTCTCCCTCATCGTCTGCGGAAATCCGCTTCTCATCATGATATTCGCGGGCATTCTCTACAAGGCGGAGCGGATGAAGCCCATCCAGATTTTGGGTTCCCTCCTCACCTTCGCCGGCATGATTCTCGTGGTGCTCAACGGCCAGTTCATTCTCAAGCTGAATCCCTTGGGCGACCTCTTGGCATTCACCTCAGCCTTTGTCTGGGCCATCTACTCCGTCACCATCCGGAAAATAAACGGCAAGTATTCCGTCCTCTTCATCAGTCGGAAGATTTTCTTCTACGGCCTCCTCACCACCCTTCCCTTCCTGGCATTTTTTAACAAGCCCTTCCCCGCAGAAAATCTCGCCGTCCCCGCCGTGTGGGGGAACCTCCTGTTCCTCGGCATTTTTGCAAGTCTCTTTGGCTACGTGCTCTGGAACAAGACCCTGGAAAAACTGGGCACCGTATTCGCCTCCAACTACATCTACGCCATCCCTCTCGTCACCATGATTACCGCAGTCATCGTCCTTGGAGAAACCATCACGCCCCTCGCCATCCTCGGAGCAGCGGCAATTATCGTGGGCATGATCATCGCCGAGCGGAAAAAGAAATAAATTTGGGAAGAGGAAAACATGGAACTTGGAAAAATCAATCACGCCCGCGTCTCGGATATTCTCCCCCAAGGCTACTACCTGGAACTGGAAACCGGCGGTCGCGTCCTTTTACCCGGAAACAGGAATCAATTCCAGCTCAACCTGGATGATGAACTGGACGTATTTGTGTACATGGATAGCGAGGACCGTCCCATCGCCACCATGGAAAAGCCCTACGCCATGGTTGGTGAATTTGCGGTCTTGGAAGTGAAGGACGTGAACCGGGTTGGCGCTTTTTTGGATTGGGGGATTGGCAAGGACCTGCTCCTTCCGTACAAGCAGCAACTTGGTGATTTGGAGCGGGGAGACAAATGCGTGGTCTTTATTCTGGAAGATGAAAAGAGCAATCGCATCGTGGCCACAGAAAAAATCAAGAGTTTCCTGGATGACGACACTTCGGAACTCCACGTGGGACAAAAGGTCCAGCTGGCCGCCTACGAAGTGACTCCCGAATATGTGGATTGTCTGGTAGATTTCCGCTACACAGGGCGCCTCATGATGCAGCCCGGCATGAACAAGATTTACATCGGCGATACCATGACGGGATTCATCCAGCGGTTTACGGAAGATGGAAAGATAACCTTGAACCTCACGCCTGTGGGCTACAAGGGCATTATGAACAGCGAAAGCCCGAGCGTCATTCTCCAGAAGCTGGAAGCCGCGGGCGGAAGCCTTCCCTACGGAGACCACACCGATCCGGAGACCATCCGTCGGGAATTTGGAATGTCGAAGAAGACATTTAAGAAGATTCTAGGCACCCTCTTCCGCGAAGGGAAAATCCTGCTGGAAGACGACGGCATACGGATGAAGTAATTATGAAGTATGAAGTATGAAGTACGAGAGGCATCGGGCGGTGAACTAATGCTGAATGCAGAATGCTGAATAATGAATTAAACCTCGGGCGAAGTACTCTCCCGAGGTAATTTTGAATTTTGACGAGGCGAGTGGAACGACCGAGCTTGCTCGGGCACTTCCGAGCCGAAGTCAAAATGAGTGCGAAGCACTAAGTATGAAGTATGAAGTATGAGAGGCATCGGGCGGGGAACTAATGCTGAATGCAGAATGCTGAATAATGAATTAAACCTCGGGCGAAGAACTCTCCCGAGGTAATTTTGAATTTTGACGAGGCGAGTGAAACGACCGAGCTTGCTCGGGCACTTCCGAGCCGAAGTCAAAATGAGTGCGAAGCACTAATTGTGAATTTTGAATTATTAATTATTAATTGATAACTAAGTCGAGCGTCGCAAAAATAAACTTGTTTATTTTTATGACCGAGACGCATTATCAAGAATAACGAAGTTATTAATTGAAAATTATTCCTGTGTGGCGTTGACTTCGTTTGCGTTCACCACGCGGATTTCAATACGGCGGTTGGCCTTGCGACCCGCTTCCGTTGCATTGTCAGCCTTCGGGCGGCTGGGACCATAACCTACTGCAGTCACACGCTCCGGAGAAATTCCCTTCTTAATCATGTAGGCGCGCACGCTGCTGGCACGATCTTCAGAAAGTTTCTGGTTCAATTCCTCGCTACCTTCAGAACTGGTATGACCTTCGATTTCCACATTGGCCTTGGCGTTCCGCTTCAAGCCATCGATGGCAATGTTCAGCGTCTTCAGGGAACTGGGCACCAATTCCGCACTACCAGCCTTGAACGTTACACCCGTAAGTTCGGCACGAGTATCATCAAACACCACCGTGACACCGCCACTGCTAGCCTTTAAAGAGACATAAGGCGTTTCACCGCATTCAAAGGGCCCCGTCAAACTCTCGCAGAGAATCTTGTAGCTGTCTTCGCGAGGAATCATGAAACTCACTTCACCATTGGCATCAGTAGTCACCGTAATCTTGTTCTTGGGTTTGTTCACCCCCACAAAAACCAACTTCTTCTTAGCATGGGGCACATCGTCATCGTTCACGTAAGTGATGTTCAAAACCGCATGAGTCTTGTTGGGGGCCAAATCCTTTGCAAAAAGGGAGGTGGCACCAAAACTTGCAACCAGGGCAAGGGAAAGGGCAAAAGGCAATTTTTTCATTTTATCTCCAATAACACCATCCAATAAAACACTTTGGACTGGTTAAAAATACAATAAAATTCTACCTTTGAGCCGTAAAAATAATTAAGGAGTCAAAATGAAATACACGAAAATCGCAGCTGCGCTGATGATTGCCGGATTTTTCGCAACCGCAAACGCAGATGAAGACGCATTTGCCCTGAAGGGAAACGTTCAAACCCAGGTCACCAAGTCCCTGGCCGATGACGACAACAACTTCAGTTCCGGCTGGATTCGCGCCAATGTGGGCGGCCAGTACAAGAGCGAAAACCTGGAAGGAACCGTGATGCTCCGCATTTTCGCGCCTGAATTCGGCAACAAGATTAAGGATGGCGATGGAAAGACGACCGCCTACGACAAGATTCTCGCCGACCTCTACTGGGTGAACTACAAGTGGAAACTGGGCGAAAGCGATATGCTGAACCTGAAGATTGGCCGCTGGAAAACGGACTGGTCTCAATCCACCCACTTCGGTACATACATCGATAAGAACGTGGCCACCCGCGGTCTCTGGATGCGCGATTACAGCCACAACGCTTTGGAAATGGGCTGGAAACATGGTCTCAATCAGTTGAACGCCATGGTAGCCGCCAAGGATGGCAAGGCTAACACGGGCTACGTCCGTGTGGAAGACGCCATGAAGTTCACCTTCCCTCTGGAAGTGAAGGTCGCCTACCGCAGCAACGCCGTGGACGTAGTGCAGAATACCGCATTCCTCACCCACCGCATGGCCGCTTACGCCAGCTATAGCTTTATCCCTCATCTCCGCCTCTACGGTGAATATGGTCTGCTCTACACCCAGGACGAGGACATCAATACAGAAGCCGAAAACTATGTGGCCAACGAACTCAGCTACATGGGTAAGCCCGGCAAGAAGTACATGCCTTTCTACGGCGGTTTGGAACTTCCCACTTTCGACATTCTCTCTAACCTCATGTTCGAATTGGAATACGTCCGCGACCGCGACGAAATTCAGGCCAATGCAGACGAACTGGCCTGGACTGTGGCTCTCGTGAAGAATATCGGAAAATCTAAGCTCCAGTTCAGCGTATATAGCGAAGAAACCCTCAGTGATGTGGGTCTCGCCTTCCGCCTCACCAGCACTATCAAGTAGTTATTTCAAATCCGTCACGCAGCGGACATAAAGCCCCTTCAAAACGCTTTCGTCCGTGCGGTTGATGCTCTTTCCTACACGCCGGAATTCCCAGGAACGTCCGGTGTTTTTCTTTATAGATGTAGCAGACCAGTAATGGCCCGTATTTTCTGCATCGCAGTATTCGTCCCAATCTCTGCAACCACCGCGGCCTAGATTATCCCAATCAATCTTCTGATCTTTCTGATAATCCCGCCATTCGCCGTCATCAGGCAAATGCCACCCCTTGGGGCAAGCCTTCTTGGCTTCCGCATGGCCAAAAAAGCGACCATGCCTCTCACAGAAAACCGTATCTTCCAAAAAACACTGCTTTGCAGATTTCAAGCCAAACTTCAGATTGGATTTCATCCAGATCATGCCGGCCTTCTCTTCCACCTTGTAGGTCTGATTGTCGCGTGAATCCACGAAGGTCATGGCCTTCCGATCAATGCCCTTTTCCGCATAAATATCCCGCTCACTCACACAACGGACCGCAACTACAGAACCGGCGGGAAGTTCCACCTGTTTTGCAGAGCCCCGCTTCAAATCCAGCATCATGGCACGATTTTCTACACCTGCGACTGCAAAATAGGCCGCATCCTTCCCTTTCACTTTTTTCTTCTTGTCTTTCGCATTATAATAGCCTTTAGTCTTACCGGCAAAGGATTTGACATTCTGCTTTTTACGCGGGCCCGTAAAGCGGTCCTTCACAATGGCGGACCACTCCTTGATATCGGGAACATGGGTTCCTTCCGGGCAAACGCCCTGCTGCTTGGCACTCAAATTTTCCGTAAACCAGTTAAATTCGCCCGAAGCGAGAGTTTTGTAATTATGGCCATCACGGGAATCTTTAATGGTAGGGGCTGCAGTAGCTGCGGAAACAAGTCCGGCAGAAAGAATAAATGCAAAAATGAGTCGTTTCATCGATATTCTGAGTTGAGAAAAAAATCTATAGGAAATATATATCTATTTAGAGGAAAAGTTTGCGAGCCCGTACAATTTAGAACGACACCACCGTTCCGACGCTATTCGGCACCGCCCAGAAGGAAATCTGATTTCCGCCAATGCGGAGCGGCTTCTTGTGCGCCCGTATCACCGCCAAACTCACGCCCGTCCCTACAAGAGCGCCCGCAGCTACATCCGTCGGGTAATGTTTACCGGCCGCAATGCGAAGCACCCCTACAAAACCGGCCAGAGACATGGTGCTGGTCCAAACCAGAGATTTGTATGGAGAATTGGGATAGATGGCGGAAAACCATTCCGAGGTAAAGGAGGCCACCATGAATGCTGCAGAAGCGTGGCCCGAAAAGAAGGAGCCGTAAGCCTCCGCATCTGCATCTTCTGCCTCACGAAGCGCCTCGCCAGACTTTCCATAAATGTAAGGCCGCGGCCAAACTTCCAGAGAACGTGCCAGCATGTTGATTCCATTTTGAATGGCAAGTGCCTCCGCAAACATTAAGGTAAAAGCCCCAAATTCGCCCCAAGTGGCTTCGTCGCGTGCAACGGAAATTCCACCAAGCACAAGAGGCATGGCTCCGAGAACGGCGGCATATTGGCTGGCCCTAGCCGCATTTTCATCGTAGCGGCCAGCAATAGGTTTATCCCAAGGAAGGAGTCTTGATTCCGGACGAATTTCGTCTTCCAAAGGTTTATCCATCTGGGATGCCCGATAGTTTCCATACAAACTAATTGCCGCAGAACCAACAACCAGCGGAATATCGCGATACAAAGAAACTTCAAATCGCGGTAAAAAATTTTCTGACGGCCAATCATCCTCTGCACTCCATGCTTTTGTGTGCCCAAAACAGGCCACAAAGGCGAAAATCAGCAATTTTGCGAAGGACATTCTCATCAACACTCAAACTAAAAAATTATATTCCTCTTTAGAAACAACTGGAGTCAAAGTGTCTAGTCAGGAACCCATTCGCGAGCCCATCATACCAAGCATGGAACTTTTCTCGGCCATTTCCGACGAAATGCGTCTCAAGATTCTCATGCTTCTGGATCAGGCGGAATGGACCGTCAATGAAATCAAAGACATTCTAGACATTCACCAGAGCAATGCCAGCAGACACCTCGCAAAGCTCTCCAGCTGCAACCTTTTAAAAGACCGCCGAGATGGCATCAAGGCCTACTACGGCCTCAGCGAAGAACTGCTCCTCAGCAATCGGGTTCTTTCCATCATCAGGGATGCCTACAGCAACCTTCCGGACCACGACATCATCCAATGTCGCGCGGAACAGAAACTGCAAGAACGTACCGACAAGACCAAGGGCCAGATTCACAAGCTGGACCAGGCCGGCGGAAGCCTTAAGGCGCAAATCAGTCTGTTCAGCAAGCTGATGATTCCTTTTGAAAATGCGGTGGACATCGGTTGTGGCGAGGGCGGAGACCTCTCCTTAATGCTCGCTACTCGTTGCAGGCATGTGACGGCACTAGATTGCGACCCCAAAGTCATTTCCGGCCTACAACGCATTATCAAGCACAAAGGTTTCGACAACATCACCCCGAAAGTGGCGGACATGACCCAGACCGGGCTTCCCTCCGACTTCGCCGATTTGGTGTTGATGAGTCAGGTGCTCCATCATGCCATGGACCCGCGGTTAGCCTTAAAGGAAGCCATCCGCATTCTCAAACCCGGTGGAACTCTCGCCCTGCTGGACCTGGCACAGCACAAGGAGGAATCCTTCCGCACCACCCATGGGCACATCTGGCTTGGCTTCGATAGCAAACAGCTGGAGTTTTTCGTTAAAGAATTTAATTGCAAAATCATCCTCTCCGAAATCATCCCTAGCGAAAACGAGGTGGATAAAAAACTCCCCGTCATCTGCATAATTTTGGAAAAGATTGATAAAGTTTAGCACAAGGAGACCCTTATGGCAAAACTCATAAAATATGTGGTCGTCGCAGCCGTTTGCATCATCTCGGCATTCGGCATTTACAGTCTGGTCAAAACAACCCAGATTGATGAAAACACTGTTGACTAAAAAGTTGGATTATGAAAATTTTTGAAAAGAACTCCGTATTTTTCGGAAGTATTGCAGTATTATTTCTCGTCATTCTTTTAGCTGTATTCCGGGAATTTGTGTTCAATCCCGATTTGCTAATGCTGAACAGCGACCAGCTCAATGGCATTGGTTCCAGAATTCTTCGTGCGGAGAATGTTATAGTGACGGAATGGGATGATACACGTCTGGGAGGTATTCCCACCATTGACGCTTCCTTTGCCGATGTGTATCACCCGCTAGTTTGGGTACAATTCCTTACAGATCCTGCTCGTGCCGTTGGTATAAAATTCATTCTTACCATCTGGGTTGCCTTCATTAGTGCGTTCCTCCTTGCATGGAATCTGACAGGAAGCCGCTGGTGGGGCGCTCTACTCGGGTTCTTATACGCATTCTCTCCCGAATACTTCACCTACATCTATGGCGGTCACGATGGAAAGATGATGGTATTCGCCATCGCTCCTCTCGCCCTACTCGCTCTCCGTAAAGTCATCCGTACTGGCAGTCTCCCTTACCTCATCGTACTTGCATTAAGCATTGTGTGGATGATTCTTGGTTCACACATCCAGCTCACCTACTTCTTCCTCTGGGGAGCAGGTCTCTATGCCTTATACGAAGTGGCCTTCCACGCCGATGGACTTGCCACAAAAGGGAAACGCCTTGGACTAGCGGCAATAGCATTGGCATTTGGACTCGCCATGTCCTGTTTCCAGATTCTCCCTACCTACATGTACACCACAACGCAGTCCGTTCGCGGCGATGCCGCCCATACCAACTACGGTCATGCCACCAGCTGGTGTTTTCATCAGGAAGAATTGGCACAAATGCTCCTCCCTGGATTTGTAGGTGTCGATGTCTATACCCAAGATGAAAAAACGAATGATTTAACAGGATCCTCCTTCATCAACATTTCCATGGAGGAATACCATGCAATGGCATCCGCAGGAAGCCAGGGCTCACCCTTCTATTGGGGTCACAATTCCTTCAAATTGGACCATAACAACGCAGGTGCTCTTCTTACCTTCCTCGGTTTCCTTTGTCTATTCCTCCCCGACAAGCGCCGCACTGCCGTTTTCTGGGGTCTGGGCGCAGTTCTCGCGCTCAGTTACGGCATGGGAATCCACTCTCCCCTGTTCAAACTCTGGTACAACATTCTCCCTGGAGCAAAAAGTTTCCGCGCTCCCGGCATGGCGCTGTTCTGGCTTCCCCTCCTCCTTGTGATGATGGCTGCCCCTGTGGTAAAGACTCTCGCAGACGAAAGTGCGGAAGCTGCAAAAAACAAGAAGGCACTCTTGCACGGAACCGTAATATTCGTTGCGCTCCTTCTCATTGCAGTCATCGCGAGATTCAACTGGACCCTCTTCATTAGTGGTTTTGGCTTGGTGATAATGGTTCTCTACGCCATTGCTGCTCTCGGCGTGATGAGCGTTGATGACCAAGGCAAGTCTCTCAACATTCAGAATTTCACAAACGCATTCAAGCAGAAACTGCCAGGAACATCCAGAGCCATTCAGGTTTGCGTTCTTGTCGGGTTCACCTTCATCGGGCTTTTCCTCATGAGCGGACAAAAGCTGATGAGCGACCCCGTAGCAGCACCCTACTTCAAGCCCCTCAATGAAGTGGTCATGAGTGTCACCGCCGGTAAAGTCATTCCAGGCTTCATTCTCATTCTCGCCATTGTTGCCGTCACTTGGGCGGTTTTCAAATGGAAAGGTTCCGTTGCATACAAGGTCTGCATTCTCGCCATTGCCGCTGGCGTGGAACTATTCTTCATCAACGGAGCATTCATCCAGAATGTGCCCGCAAAGCAATATCTACAGCCCGGTAATGGGATTGTCAATGCCATCAAGGCGCCCTACAAAGCAGACAGTCTAAACACACCTCGCGTACTTTCCCTAAGCCAGAACAAGGCTATCAGCGGGAATGCACTTTCTCAATACCACCTGCGCAATGCCGAAGGTTTCCACGACAACGAGCTTGGAACTTACCGCGCCTTCCGCGGTGGACAAAACGATGCCAACTATTTGCTCAACATCAACAATCCCGATGCTGCCCACCCCTTCTTAGATTTGATGAACATCGGAGCCATCATTTTTGACAGCCGTCAGGGCACCACCTACATGCCAATCCCCACAGCCATGGGAGAAGCCTACTTGTATGGTAGTGCCGTTGTGATGGAAGATGACGCCGCCATCAGCGCCCTCAAAAACGGATTTGAATACCGCGAAAAGGCAATCCTTTCCGAAGCCCCTGCGAACAAGGGAAGCGAAGGTGCTCCTGAAGGCAAGGCAAAGCTTATTGCAAGCCCGAAAATGGACACTCAGGTATTTGCAGTGGAAACGGACCGTCCCTCCATCATGGTGGTGGCCGGAAACTACCATCCCTATTGGAAGGCTTACGTCAATGGCAGCGAGACCAAGGTGTTCAAGGCCTTCGGTACACTGCGTGCCATTGAAGTTCCCAAAGGCAAGTCAGAGGTGCGTATGGAATACCGCTCCCAGCCATTCCACATGTGCTTGAAGATTGCAGCTGTTGCAACAATTCTCTTGATTGCAGTTGGCGTTATTGCCATCCGTCAAAATTTTGCGAGCAAAAAAACGGCGAAGGCCTAAAAACGCGGCGCAGTATTCCTCTGGAAACAGAGCAGTCTTCTTCTGGTAACAGCGCAACGCCCCCGTTATAAAAAATCCGGCCCGAAGGTCGGATTTTTCATACACAATCCGCGGGATTTTTCCGCGGCAGTTTTAAATCAATTCTTCTGGCGGAAGATTTCCATCTCCCTCGGGTTCTTGATAGCAACTCTCCGGAACCTGCACTTGATTCTGGAAGTAGGCCTTGTGAGCATTGATGACGCGTTCCCGAGCGAAAGCCGCGTTCTGCCAATCTCCAATCTGCACATCCTTCCCTTCCAATTCCTTGTAGTTCTGGAAGAAGTTCTTGGTAATGCGAAGGAACATCTGGTCCACATCGCAAATGTCCTTGATGGGGCGTGGATTGAAAACGGGAACGCCCAAAACTTTGTAGTCCTTCTTGCCGCCATCGGTCATGTCGAGGGCACCGATAACGCGACAAGTGCAAACCGTACCCGTCATCATAGAGGCCGGGCTGTAAATCAGCATATCCAAAGCATCGCCATCATCAGCCTTGGTGCTGGGAATAAAACCATAGGTGCAAGGATAACTCATCGAGCTGAGGAGGCAACGGTCCAGGCGGAACACATGCAGCCGTTCATCGTATTCGTACTTGAGATTGGTATCCTTGCCGATTTCCACCACGCAATCCACCTCGTAAGGGTACTTTCTGCCAATGGGGAGATCCAGATAATTAATTGCCATTCTAACTCCAAAGGGTTCACCTCGAACCCATCAATCATAGACGTTATTTTGTTAATACAAATTTAACAATTCTGAAAAATATTTCAAGGGATTAGGGGAACGCGGGCACGAGGCCATGCATTTTAGCGACTGCGCCAGCGTGCCGACGTTACTTTGTCAAACAAACCAAAGTAGAAGACCGGTTCCCCATTATCGGGGCTGTAACCCACCTCAAAGCGAATGCGGTCCAGCGCCGGAATCACAAGATGAATGCCGCCATAAACAGCGCCCTCATAGTTGTCCCAGCTAGGATGACCTTCATCCCACAAGAGGCTTCCATCCAAGCCGGCCACCAGCTGGATGCCATAGAAGAAGTTGATTCCCCAGAGGCTTGCCGCATGGCGCTCCATCAGCACGAACCGCTCTTCCAGAGTGAGCAATGCCTCGTGAACTCCAAGATGGAGAGAATCCGATTCATGCCCGCGGAAGGTATTTGCGCCACCATGATAGAAGTAGTCATAGAAGCCCACGTTGCCCGGCCGATAGCGGAGAAGCGCCGTAGCGCCCGTAATAAAGCGCCATACCGGATAATAGGCACGACTATCGCTCAGGAGTTCCCAGTAGTCATCGCCCTCATACTTTCCGTGCCCCACATGAGTGAGCATGTATTCCTGATAAATTCCCTTGCGGGTGTCCAAAGCGGCATCCCGAAAATCGAAGGCAAAGCCCGCACCCACTTCCGGCAAATGCTGTTCCACGTCTTCCATATAGCGGTAGGCGCCCGTCAAAAGGATGGCAAAATTCTCCTTCAAGTCCCAGTTCAAATCCAAATCCACTAGCCAACTGGCATCCTGGAAATCCCGAATGTCATCGTAACTGTTCGTCCGAAGAAACTCGAAATTCCAACCCAAGGGAAGCCCGAGCAAATAGGGCGAACTGGCATAGAACGCATACTCGTTATTGTCAAAAACCGGGTCCACCGATGTGCGGTACTGCACCTCTGCGCGAACGTCCTCCCCCGCCACGTTCAAGTTGGCAAGGGCAAGGCCAATCATGAGTCCGTCGCGGTCCGTCTTCTTCCCTGCAGGGGACGGAATCCAGCGGAAGATTTCCTTGAAGTGATAGTGAAGCGCCTGGCCAGATTTTGGGTTGGACGAAATTGGCTCACAGCTGGCAGAAACTTCCGTGAACAAATCCAGGTCCTGAAGCCTCAGTTTTTCCGCTGCAAAGCTTGCCGCAGAATAGGGCTCGCTCACCTTGTTCAAAAGCTCACGGTCTACGACTCTAGGGTTTGTGTGGACCAGTCCCTCGTAATCGATGGAAGCGATGGGCGCCCCATCAGCGCAGGCATTTCCCTGATTCCCTGCATCCGCGAAAGCCGCTCCCATTAGCAGGAGCAAGGGCAGGGCAAGCATTTTTTTCGGGGAAAACTTCACAGAACCTCACGCGTTACCCAAAAAGTAGAAAAATAATTGCTATTTTTCCCGACAAATAGAGGTCCCTATGTTAGATTTTCTTGCCAATAATTGGCCCTATATTCTCGCAGTTGTTCTCGTGGTGCTGGCGGTTTTTGCATTCCGCGGGCTCCGCAAAGCCTTAAAGGAAGGCGGTGGAGCATTTAGCCTCGCCACCATCCGGAAGAATTCTGAGCCCAACTTTGCCGCTCTTAAACAAAAGTCCAAGGCTCTTCTGGCCGATGCCGACATGATTTGCGAAACCAAGGAAAACAGCAATTTCGTGATTCCAAGCAAGGAAGACATGAAGTTCTTCCGGCGCGCCGTTTCTCAAAAATATAAGCTCGCCATGTTCCTCATTCCAGGTACAAACAAAGTGGTGTACTTCTTCTGCAAAACAGAAGCTGGCCTCCGCCGTCGCATCGAGAACCTGGTCATCAACCAGAAATTCCGCGAAGGTAAGCCGCCCTATATGGATGTGCCCACCGGCGAAAAACTCAAATACCCGAAAGCGTAAGCAATTAACAATTAATAATTCACAATTCAAAATTAATAATTGAGTCTGGCGATGCATCATACCAGAGACCTAATTGTGAATTTTGTCGAGGCGAGTGCAGCGCCCGAGCTTGCTCGGGCATTGTACAAGTACCAAACCTGTCGCTTGAAAATAGAAAAGCACGCTTTTCTACTTTGCTCGCTTATGGGTTTGTGCCGAGCCGAAGTCAAAATGAGTACGAAGTACTAATTGTGAATTTTGAATTTTAAATTTTGAATTGTCATGCTGTCATATCAGAATCTAGCCATTGCGGAGGAAGAGAGTAAGCTTCTCGAGGCTGTCAACACTTCCCGCAATTTGCTGATTGAGGCACCTACAGGCAGCGGGAAATCCCTTTACCTTCCCTACTTTCTGGAAAATCATTTTTCTGGAAAAATTGTGGTGTTGCAGCCCAGGCGGATTGCGGCGCTCGCTCTTGCTGAATTTTCCGCAAAACTCCATCACGAGCCCTGCGGCAAAACCATCGGTTACCAGTTTCGGCAGGAATCATGCCGCAGCGACGCAACCCGGATTCTGTTCCAGACCTACGGGAACTTTCTTCAGGAAATTCTCCACGGCAAACTTGATGCAGAATGGGTCATCTTCGACGAATATCATGAACGAAAATCCGATATGGATATGCTGTTCAGTTATCTCACGACGCTAAGGAATGGTCCGCGGTTGATAGTAATGTCCGCCAAACTCAACCGGGAAGAAATGGAAAAGGCTCTCGGCGTAAAATGTTTGGAACTGGGGCACCCTCTCTATCCCGTGCAGGTACTTCACCAGGATCCTGCAACTGGTACTACCCTAGAAACTGAAGTGGTTCGAGCGCTGCGAACTTTGTACCGCAACAACATCTGGCAAACCACGCTGGTGTTTCTCCCGGGCAAAGGAGAAATCGCAAAGTGCCATACTGCCGCCATGGAAGCCCTGGGGCCAAATGTGGCTCTGATGTTCGAGCTCTACGCAGGCCAAAGCCGCGAGATTCAGAACCAGATTTTTGAAGAGACGGAATCGCCCCGCATCATCTTCACTACAAACATTGCAGAAACTTCCATCACCGTTCCCGGCGTCACAGGCGTTGTAGATTCCGGAGTGGAGCGGATTAGCGAATACGATGACGCCCAGAGAATAAACGTTCTTCGCACGGTGCAGATTTCCAAGCAGAATTCCATCCAGCGGGCAGGCCGTGCAGGCCGTACCCAGAATGGCGTATGCATCCAGCTGTGGAATGGGGCTACCGACAAGCGGATGCCTTCGGGAATTATTCCCGAGGTGACGCAAATCGAGCCATCGGAATTCATTTTGCAAAAGGCGGCACTGGAATACCAATTACAGCAAAATGTTTTAGCAAATGGCGACGCTAATTGGGGTGCAAAAAATGTGCCAAACGCGTTGCTTTTGCCCACGGCAATTCCTGCAGCTAGAGAGCAAACCGCTCTTGCCAAACTCAATCGTCTCAAAATGTTAGCCCAGGCTAACATTACGGAATTGGGTTTGAAAGCCGTGCAATCTCCCATCTCCGATGTAAGCCTTTCCCAAATTCTCTTTTCCGGCGAGCCCCTTTCCGGCCTCACCTTAATGGCTATGGCCTGGATTCATTCTGGCACGGAATCGCTCCAAAAAAACAAGAATCCCGTCAACCTCATCACTTTGGCCGAAGATTCTCTAAGTGACAGGGCGGAGCTCCCGCGGGAGGTGCAGTGGACATTCCGTCAGTTAAAGGATTACTGTAAGAACACCGGAATATTATTGGCGACAGACACCTCGCAAGCCACAAAAAAAGCCTTGCTTCAGGCCTACCCCGATTGTCTTGCTACAACCTCTGGCACCAACGGCAATACCGTTACATACAAATTAAGAAACCAAAATGCAATCCGTTTGCAGACTGACGAGCCTCCCTACGCCATTCTCGCCATTCAAATGCTCCGCACAGGAACCGCAAGCAAAGTGGAACTGCGGCTCAATCTCTACGTCCCTCTAGAAGAAAGCCTCCTGAATAACGGGACTAAAGAAACTCATTATGAGCTTTTATGGCGAAATGGACAGGAACGTTTCATTGGCATAGAAGTAACGCCTTTCAGCCGAAAGGAAATTTTACCGCAAGAGGCTTCGCCAAAAGTTTTGAACGCGTTGAAGGAACTTACCGCAACCGCCTGGAAGGAAAAACTTGAAAAGGAAAACTGGAATGGTCGTTTCCAGACAGAGGCAGTTCAGACGCTCCTCATCAAGATGCGTTTGGCGGCAAAGCTGTATCCCGAATTCGGATTGCCAGAATTCAATGAGGAGGACATGGCCCTCATTCTGGAAGATTTCGTCAGCGGCGTATTTATGCTGCGAGACATTAGTGAAGACCGCTACCGCGCCATTCTGGAGGACTACTTCGGAAAATCCATGCTGCCCTGGCTTGCAAAGACATTTCCGGACCACTACCAGCTCCCTAACGGAAAGCGAGCCCGCTATAGCTATCAGGCGGTAGCCGCACCCGAAGGCGACACCGGCGAAACAGCTGGCAATAGCCACGGTCAAATCGCGCAAAGTGCCGCCGGCGTCCTGGTGGAAATTTCCGCCCGCATCGAAGACCTCATGGAACTTCGGGGCGAACATTTTATCGCCGACAAAAAACTGAAAGTCCGCTATGACATTCTAGCGCCAAACTTCAGGACAATACAGAAGACCTGGGACCTGACGGGATTCTGGGAAAACACATATCCCGAAGTCAGGAAGGAACTGCGCGGGCGCTATCCAAAGCATCCCTGGCCCGAGAAAGTTGTATAAAATTCTTATTTGCCACCGCAATCCGCAGCAGCACTTAATTTCGATTTTCCAGCCAGTGAGCTAATACCGTAATATCCGCCGGGCGAACTCCGGGAATGCGACTGGCCTGGCCTAGCGTCAAAGGCTTTTGGGCGTTCAAGCGCTGGCGGCTTTCAATGCTCACCGCCGTAATGGACATGTAGTCCAAATCCGCAGGGAGCCGCACCATGTCGTATTTCTTCTGCTCTTCGATTTCCTTTTCCTGGCGTTCAAAGAAGCCGGAATAAATCTCTTCCGCAAAAAGATACCACTGGTCTCGTCGCGGCAATTCCACATCGGGCGTTGCTGTTTTGAAGAACAACTCCGGATTGATTCCCGGACGGCGGAGCACGTTTATCCAGCGAGTGCGCTCTGTTGCCGGAGCCTGTCCACCTGGGGCCAAAATCTTATTGGCTTCTTCTGGCGTTGCAGATTCTTCTGCCAAGCGACGCTTCACTGCCTGCATGGTCTCCACGCGATTCATCCAAGCCGCCCAATCGCGGTCATCAATCATGCCAATCTTCCGAGCCTTCTCTTTCAGGCGCGCTTCCGCATTATCACTCCGGAGGAACAAGCGGTATTCCGCACGACTGGTGAACATGCGGTAAGGTTCGTCCAGCAGAACGTTCACCAAGTCATCCACCATGACGCCGAGATAGCTTTCCGAACGTCCGAGAATGAAGGGGTCCTCCCCCTTCACCTTCAAAGCGGCGTTGATGCCCGCCATAAGGCCCTGGCCCGCCGCTTCTTCATAGCCGCTAGTGCCGCAAACCTGACCCGCAAAATAAAGTCCAGGAACTTTCTTACATTCAAATGTAGGGTAAAGCTGTGTTGCATCTACGGAATCGTACTCCACCGCATACCCAATCTGCAAAACCTTCGCCCGCGTAAGGCCCGGAATGGTATGGATTGCAGAGAGCTGAATATCCGCCGGCAAACTGGAACTGAAGCCGTTGATGTAAACGCGACCAATATCTGCTTGTTCCGGCTCCAAGAAGAGTTGGTGACCATCCCTATCGCCAAAGCGGTTTATTTTGTCTTCAATGCTGGGGCAATAACGCGGACCCTTTCCGTGAATACGCCCACTGAACATGGGGCTATCCTTGAAACCACTGCGCAAAATATCGTGAGTCTTGATGTTGGTGCGGGTAATCCAGCAAACGCAATCATTGCGAACGGTTTTATTCGCGCGGTCACCATAAAAGCGGTCATCCGTATGGCGGTCGCTAAATGGCCACGGGAATTCATCTCCCCGCTGCACTTCGCACTCATTAAAATCAATGGAGTCCGGATCCAAGCGGCTGGGCGTTCCCGTTTTCAAACGCCGTAAGCTAATTCCCGCAGCCGCAAGGCAAGCAGAGAGTTTATCAGAACTGGGTTCCCCTACTCGCCCACCAATGCTGGTTTCAAGCCCTGTAAACATCTTTGAAGCAAGGAAGGTTCCGCTGGTCACTACAATCGCGCGGGTGATATAGCGGTTGCCGTTCAGCAGGGTGATTTCCAGGCGACCATCAGGCATGCGTTCAAAAGCAGCCAACTCGCCTTCAATCAAATCGAGGCCAGGAAGACTCTCCATGGTTTCCCGCGCCACCTCGCTGTAAAACTTCATGTCGCACTGTGCCCGCGGGCCCCAAACTGCAGGCCCTTTGCTCATATTGAGCATCCGGAACTGAATACCTGCACGGTCCGTCAGCAGCCCCATGAGGCCACCAAGCGCATCAATGTCGCGAACAATCTGCCCTTTAGCAACACCGCCTACAGCAGGATTACAAGACATGCGACCAATGGCCTTCAAGTCCATGGTCAGCATGGCGGTTTTAACGCCTAATTTCCATGCGGCGTGAGTGGCTTCAATGCCTGCGTGGCCACCACCCACCACAACTACATCATATTCTGCGAGAATCACTTTGCAGGTGCTGCGGGAGCAGCTGGAGCTTCAGCCTTGGCAGGTGCAGCAGGCGCAACAGGCGCAGCCGTATCAACTGGAGCCGGAGCATCCAATTTCCAAACCACATTCTGCCCCTTCATCAAGGCAGCAATATCCGCCTTCATCTCAGGCTTGTCCTTCTCGAAAGAGGCATACTGCTTGTAAGTACCATCGGGGTTCACCAGATAAACCTTGGGAACATAGCCATCGCTATAAAGTTCACCAAACTGACGGGATTCATCAAACATCACGTTGACGGTTTCATCCCACTTGGCGTTGTCCATAAACTTGCGGATGCCAGACTTGGAGTTTCCACCGCTGCTGATTGCCAGGGTGGTAAGGCCCTGAGGCGCAAATTCCTTGGCCATTTCAAGAATGGACGGCGCGGCGTGAGCGCAATGTCCGCATGTAGCAGAGAAGTAGAAAATTAGGAGAGGCTTACCCGCAAAGGCTTCAATGGTTTCACCCTTCACTGTGATTCCCGTAGCCTTCACCTTGAAGTTGATCTTTGCCGGCATTCCATTCACCAAAGTGTCACCGCGAAGAGCATTCACTTCAGCCTTCAGTTTTTCCATTTCTTCCTGCTGTTTCTTCATGGCAGCTTCACGAATGGTTTTCATTTTCTCGTTGAAGCGTTCCCCAACAGCCTTCAAGGAATCTTCCGGCAACTGAAGCGTCTTTGTTGTATCGCGAGTCTTAACGCCAGCATCGCGAACACCCAGCACAAAATAATTCACATCGAATTCTGTTTCAAACTGATTTCCAATAGCCACAAACTGGTTACCAAACTGGAGACCAATGAGGTAGGAGAACTTCTGGTTATCCGTAGAATTTGCGTCCAGTTTAACAGGAGCGTTCTTTACCGGAGTCGCAGGAGCCATAGGCAAAGCCTTATTCACAGAATCAATGTAGGCGCGCATCTTAGCCTGGTCGCCAGCAAAAGACGCCATCGTGGCACTATCCGGACGGGTCTTACTCATGCGTTCACGGGCAATGTTGGAGTAGCGGGCCCCTACAGCCTGGAGCGTATCGTCAGAAAGTTGGACCTTGAAAGTCGTATCCGTGTTCGCCTTTTGCGCATCCAAAACAGCCTGAACCACCACATCTTCATCCAGCGGCTCACCTACCTGACGAGGCAAGGCCACAAAGTTTTGGCCACCAAACTGGGCTCCCAGCATGTAGGCGAACTTCTGGTCATCCGTAGAGTTTGGAGAAATAGCCGCAGACTTCGCTTGCATATCGCAAGCCGTCATAGCGAGAGCGGCAACACCGACTGCAATAATTTTGGATTTCATTTTCAACTTCCTTTTGAAAAACCTTTGGTTTACACCACCTTTCCACTATAAACTAGCAAAATTTTGTCTATCCCAAAATCTGGAGTGCCGCATATTTGAGGATAATGGTACGTTCCATGTTATCCCCGTTAAAACGGACATCCACGCGGGCATTTTCACCCGCTCCATAGCAGCGGGTAATGGTTCCCACACCATATTTGATATGGCGCACCCGAACTCCTGGGCGGTAGGGATTTTCGCTATATTCATCATAAACGATACGCGGCCCCGATGGCACCTCGGCCTTCACCTTGATGGGATTGCGATAAACGATTCGCTGATCATTCTTGCGAACAGAGGCTGGAACTGAACGGGTGCCAGAACTCGAAAAACCGGAACTACGGCCACCTGAACTAAATCCGCCAAAATTGCTGGATCCGCTAGAACCACCATTTCCACCAAACCGACTAGAACCACCAAATCCGCTACCAGGTCTGCGAGCAAATGCGGGAGCCTGATGATAAACGGGTTGTTCATCGATGCAGGGTGTAAATTCCACTACAGACGGGTCCAATTCCCTTAAAAATCTGGAGGGAGCGAAGGGGCGAATGGTTCCCTGGAAAAAACGACGACCCGCATGGTACAAATACAACTTTTTTTCTGCACGAGTGCAGCCCACATAGAACAAACGGCGTTCTTCCTCCATCTGCTCCTGGGCTTCCTTGCTGCTGGTCAAAAGTGAGCCCCGAACCAACGGGAAAATTTCCTCATCACAACCGGCAATATGAACCGTATTGAACTCCAAACCCTTCGCCATGTGAATGGTCATCAAGGTCACCTGGCCCTGAGAAGCATCCACCTTCTTGTCCGCGTCCGTCAAAAGGGAAATATCCTGCAAGAAAGCATCCAACGTAGCACCGGGATGTTCTTCATCAAATTCACGAATGGCGTTGATCATTTCGTCCAGGTTGGCAATGCGTTCATCCGCAGTGAGTTCGTCATCCTTCCGAAGAAATTCCTTGTAGTTCACGTCGGCGATGACCTGCTCCACAAAGATAGGGAGCGGAGTTTCGCCCTCTGCTAAAAGTTTCTTCCAATTCAGAACCAAATCTGTAAAGGGTTTCAGTTTTGCAGCTGCGCGGCCAGTACCTTCCACCTCAGCTAAAAGCATCTCCCAGAAGGTGCCGCTTCCCGCACGAACTTTTTCCAAGATGCCTTCCACCGTCGTCTTACCGATGGCACGAGGCGGCGTATTGATAACCCGCAAATAAGCGGCATCGTCCTTCTCGTTGGCGAGAAGCCGCAAGTAGGCTAAAATATCCTTCACTTCCTTACGGTCCCAGAACCGCGTTCCGCCAAAAATCACAGAAGGAATGCGGCTGTCGTTCAGCGCCTTTTCAATAACGCGGGATTGAGCGTTGGTGCGGTAGAAGACTGCCGTCTTGGAATAGAATTCCGGGCCTGCAGCCGCGATGTATTCCGCAATCTGGCTCGCTTCCGTGCGGTCGTCCATCATGTGCCGCACACGAATCAAATCTCCAGCCTCTTCCTTAGAGAAAACCTTCTTCTCCATCTCCGCAGGCCGGATATTGTGGGCAATGACAGAACCTGCGCCCTTCACGATGTTACTGGTGGAGCGATAATTCCGCTCGAGCTTCACGATGGTCACGGGAGCAAAATCCCGATGGAAGTTCCGGATGATTTTGATGTTGGCGCCACGCCAGCCATAGATGCTCTGGTCATCATCACCCACCACCGTCACATTCTTGTTCTCGTTGATGAGCAGTTTCAGAAGCTCATACTGGACATCGTTGGTATCCTGATATTCGTCCACCACCACATACTGGAAACGGTTAGCCAGTTGCTCCGCCAAATGAGGAACCTTCTGGAGCATGTAAACCGTATTGAACAGCAAGTCGTCAAAATCCATGGCGTTGGATTCCAGAAGGCGCTGCTGGTATTCCTTATAAAGGCGAGCATACCGTTCCTGGTCTGCAAATTCCGCCTGGGCCAAGGCCACATCGGGAGTCTGCAAAACCGCAGTCTTTCCATGATAGAGAATAGTGTTCTTGTAATGCGAAATAGCGCCGTGGACCTTCTTCACCTCCGCCGCATCGTATTCCTCACCCAATTCCGTCTTCAGAATATCCTTCAAGACCCGTTTCTGGTCCTCGTCATCATAAATGGAGAAATTGGAGTCGTACCAAGGCCCGCCCAGTTCGCGAATCACAAAATCCTTGGCAAGGCACATCTTCAAAAACTTGAGGCAAACGGAGTGGAAGGTTCCCATCCAAAAAAATGGCACATAGCAGCCCAGCAATTTCTGAATGCGGTCCTTCATTTCGCGGGCGGCCTTGTTGGTGAACGTCACCGCAAGAATCCGCTCCGATTCGATGTGATGGAACGAGACGAGATGTGCGATTTTGTAAGTGATGGCGCGAGTCTTTCCCGAACCTGCGCCCGCAAGAATGAGCATAGGCCCATCAATCTTTTTTGCAGCAGCGGCCTGCTCGGGATTCAGTTCCCTATCCAATACCCCAAAATCAACAACATTCGCCATAAAAAAACCTTAATTTCCGTTTTGAAAAATAGTAAATTTCACTCCATGAAAACGCCCGACAGCCGATTTTTCATTCCCGAGATTTCCGTAGGAAATTTCACACTGGATGAGAACGAAAGTACTCATGCGGTGCGGGTGTGTCGTGCTGCAATCGGCGATATTCTGCAACTCTCTGATGGCAAAGGGCATTACGCCGACGCCATCATCACGAAGGCCGACGCGAAAGCCTGCGAAGTCCGGATTGACAAGTTTGAAACTGCCGAAGGCCCCGCGCCCCACATCAATCTCGCCATCGCTTGCCTCAAGGATGACGCCTTGGAAGAAGTGGTGTTTCACGCCGCCCAAACAGAAATCAGCACCATCACTTTTTTGCGGACAGAATTTTCCCAGGAGCCCAAGAATTCCGACTTAAACAAGCTGGTACGGCGCTCCGAACTCAAGAGCCTCGTGAGCCTAAAACAATCCAAGAAGCCCTGGCTCACTAAAATCGAAGGGCCTGTTGAATTTTCGGAATGGCTCTCCCGCTATGAGGGCGATTTAATCCTCTGCGATGTGGATGGGAAAAAGGGGTTGGAAGCGGACGTCACCGCCGGCGATAAGCCGCTCACACTTCTGGTTGGTCCCGAGGGCGGATTCTCCCCGAAGGAAATTGCCGCAATAAAAGCATTTACCAAAGGCAAAGTTCATCTTTTGAACCTGGGGAATACGAGACTTCGGGCCAGGACCGCCGCCATCATCGCCCTCGGAAAAGTGGTCTGCTAAATTCAATCGCATAAGCAGCCCGCGCTGTTTCGAGCATTCAAATTGTCCGCACTATTTCGGGCGCTATTTCTTCGCGAGCCGCAGAATTCCCTGGCGGTTGAACTCCGGAGCATCTTTCGCAAAGGGACTTTTCTGTTCCTGACGGAGCGTCCACACGCCCACATCACCGCCATCGACTTCCGTTCCCGACTTTGCGGCAATTCCATCCATAAACAGGCTATCGGCAACCACGCTTAAAATGTCCTGAGGGTCGTCGCCAGAAGTTGCAGCCGATTTCGAGATGCAAATGTCCGGAAGTCCGAAAGTTTCCATCCCGAGAGAGAACAAGGTTTCTCCATTTTCCAGGTAATTCAGCCAAGGATCCATGGGGAATTCCGCATCCCCGAGAATCTCGCGGAACCGCGCCGCAGTCCAAGCGGTTCCTGATTGTTGCATATAGACGCCCAGAGCGCCCGCAGAAAGCATCTTCATGATGGCATTATTCACCATCCGCAAATCTTCCCCACTTTTCAGCGAACCTAGCAAGAACAGCAAAGACTTGTGGGCATTCAAAGCAGCTGTTTCTTCTGCAGAAATCAGTTCATGCTCATTAAAAAGCTGGGCCAAGCCTTCAGTAGCCCCGTTCCAAACCACAGAAAATTCAATGATGCAACCGGGAATGATGACTTTCTTTGTATCTGCCGTAATCTTTACATTTTCAGTAATGGCAAATTCAGTGGCACTGCTTTTGACAGGGCAATCTACATTCAAGGGGAACGCAAGAACAAACTGATTCATACACGACCTTTCAAAGATGCAACAGCATCTTTTAACAAAGAATTATTGGGTGGAACAGGCAATTGAACCTGCCGAGAAAAAGCCGCTTGCAACGAGCCTGCCGTCAGTTGATTTGCCGGGATACAAACTCCATATCCCGATTGGTCCAGCGACTTCCCTAGCACAATCTGTTCATACTGCCCCGGTGTGGGAACAACAATGCTCTTTGCTCCAAGAACAGCCATATCCATGATGGTGCTGTAACCGCCGCGAGAAATCACCCATTCTGCATTTCGAACAACTTCTGCAAAAGTTTCCGTAGGCAAGTGATGATGGAATTCCACATTGCCTTCTTGCCAAGATTTCTCACCGGCAGAAGGTTTCCCAAGAATCATGACATGCTGGTCTGGAATTTGCGGCAGGATTTCCCGAAGTTTTGCTTCAAACTGAGAGCGGGCGGGTTCAACGCCAGAAATCACGGCAACGACGCCATACTTTTTTGAGGTGCCGGCGGCATTATCGTCAGCGCTAAACCGTGAAAGCGGTCCCACGAACTTTACAGGAACAGGCGTTTTTTTCACATGAGACATTGCTCCCGCATAGCCCGGTTCTTCCTCCAAATCCGGCACCCAGACTTCATCAAAATGTTTTATGCGTGAGTTGTGCCATGCCTCACCAACCCCTTCCAATTTCGAAAAAGCCTCTGGGAAGGCGATGCGTCGCTGATGCGTCATGTAAATGCTGTAGGCATTTTTAGAATAGAAAGCAAAACGGTTGTCCGAGAATAACACGTCGTAATGATTCTTTTGAACCATCTCTTCCGCAAAGCATTGTTCCGCCTTCATCACGGAACATAAATGTGCCGCATTTTTCAGAAGCCAAAGTCCCATATTGGAGCCATGCTTTGGATAGACGATTCCATAGGAAGGCGCATTAAACTGTTTTAGTTGTGGAAAGAATTCCTTCAAAAGCGCGGCATTTTGTTCCACAACGGCCAAATCAACTTCTGCCCCCTGACGTAAAAATTCCTGAATTACAGGCACGCAACGAGTCGCATGCCCCAGCCCCCAATCCAGCGGGGCTACAAGAATTTTCACGGATTAACCTCCAACCAGGCATTAGCCCAATCACCGTGGTCGCAATCTTTATTCTTCCCCATATCCAGCATCAATGTGAGAATTTTGGCATGGTTCACATCCAAATGGAGTTCTTCCTTCTCCAAGGAATACATCTTTTTGGAGCGATAGATTTCATTGCCATCTGTCTGCACGATAAAGCTGGCTCCATCTCCGCAATGACTTTCATCATCCAACCCAATCGTCACATGGAAGGTATTGTAATTCCGAGGCAAGCGATATTCAATTTTTGAATTCGCATGACTTCCGATTCCGTAGCGGAAAGGCTCCCCATCCAAAGTCAGGGTATGATGCTCGACCGATTCATTCTTTTGCGGGCTTCCCCAATCCTGTGTCGAGGAAATCATATCCATAGCGGAAAGTAGCGCCACCGCGGGAGTGTTCTTGAAGAAATCCTTATGAACTTGCAGAGAATCACCATCAGGCATCACACAGTTAAACTGTGCACGATTGAGTCCTTGCCGAACCACGGTGGAATCCAACGCTAGGGTGTCCGTTTCCTGGTTCAAAAGCAACTCTGCCTGTTTTTCACCATTGATGGAAAATTCGCAGGGAACGGAACCGTCAAACCGCTTCTTCAAAACGAATCCGTCATTTTCGTAATCAGAAATCACGAAATTCTGCGCAAATGCCGATTTACCCTTCATGGCGATAATCTTGTAAATCACCAACGGATAGCCGAAAGTTTTGTTGTCCAAAAATACGCGTTCATTCTTGTAGGAATCCAGAATCTTGTCAATCTGATCGGTTGTCTTGAAGCCCACCACGCGGGAATTTCTATTCACGGAACCATATCCATCCTGGCCGCGGACCAGATAGATGTTACCATCCGACTTTTCCATCCAGCTGGCAAAGGTTTCCACACTCCAACCCTCGAAAGAGCGTTCACTAAAGGCGCTGTGCCCAGAAGCCAGCATCTGCCAAGGACGTGCGTAAATGAAGATGGAATTTTTAGGATAGCTCTTCAGTTCCGTATTCAGCATATCCTCTTCTCCAAGAAGTTTATTCTTGTAGTAGAGCATGTTCGCCTTATAGCTGGGAGCGTGGAACATCATGAGGCCCACGCTCAGAATGCATGCCACCACAGCCACAATTCCAGCGGCGGCATCCGGCTTCATCTTGGTAGAGAACTGCAGGGCATCGTAAAGACCAAGCGCCATAATGAGGGCAAAAAGCGGGAGCGCCACCAGCACGTAGCGCTGGTTGATATCGATGGTAAAGGTTCCCGACACGTTCAGAAGAATCACAAAAATCTGGAAGCAGAAGAAAATGCCCAGAACAAAGCCCTTCACATAACGCTTGGAGTAAATCAGGCGGAACAAGAGCCAAAGCGTTGCCGCAAACAAAATGATAGTGAACGTGGTATAGAAGGGATTGTCCAGAATACCGCCCATGGCAGCATCCTTTTCCAAATTCAGCATCACCTCGATATTGGTCTTCAAGTTAAACCAGAAATTCTCTAGAGAATGAGCTGCATGCTCACCACCCTGAAAATCATAGCCGCGGTAGGCCGCCATAGTATTCACAGAAGGCCAACTCACCGCAATAACGCTCGCTACAAACAGCGGAAGTCTGTGAGATTTTTCCAGGAAATACTTGTAGTAATACAGCGCAAATGGAATAAAGGCAAATACCGTTTCTTGGCGGGTCTGGGCAAAGAAGCCCAACAGTGGAACGGTAAGCAGGAAATGTTTCCAAGTCACCTTGCTCGCCGGAACAAAGGCGTACCAGGCCATCAAAGCCGTAAGTAGCACAATGTAGAGCACTTCCGTGGAGGCGGAACGGGCCTGCAAAAGGTAGATAGGCATCCCCCCCAGGAAAGCCACTGCCGCCAAAGCCACTTTTTCACTTTTGAACCACTTGGAAAGAGCAAGGAAGAAGAAAAGTAAACTCAAGATGTAGAAGGGATAGTTCACCAAAAGTGTGGTATCACGATTGGGGTCCATAAAGTTGAAGACAATGGAATAGACAAATCCCAAAGCCTTTCCCTTAAAGTTGTTGACCTCCGTCTTGCAGTCCAGATTGCCATCCGTCCAAATGCCCTCGTTGCAAACGCCGCCCGTATGGTCGAAATACATCTGGAGACCCATGGATTCCCAGCTGGTCTCGTCGCTCAAAACGCGGTGAGTATTGCTGATATTCTGGAACATGAATACCGAGAATACAATCATCAATATGGCGAGAATGCAGAAAGATTTGCCAGAAGGCAGATAGCTCTTGATATTTTTGCTAATGAACGGAATGTTGACCACAATTCCCGCAATCAAGAGAATGAATGTAAGAAGAATGGCAAAATAGCCGTATTTGATATCCCAGCTACGGGCAAAAGAGACGGAACTTCCATTGAATATCAGGAAAGAGACCACAAGAACCACTAACGTGGCAATCAAGGCCAATCCCTGAACCTTTCCCAGATTCAACGACTTAAACTTTTCTACGAGTGTCAAAGATTTTTCTTTTTTCATATCATCAATAATAGGTTTTTACAGACTTTTAGGGTGGAATGTTTTGCGGTGGGCTGGGCAAAATCCCTGTTTGCGGATTCCATCCAAATGAATCTTAGTGCCGTAACCCGCATTTTTTTCAAATCCGTAGCCAGGATAGGTTTTGCCAAGTTTGTCCATATAACGGTCACGGAAAACCTTTGCCAAAATGGAAGCCGCAGAAATGCTAGCCACCAAACCATCGCCCTTAATGATTGGAATCTGCATTTCATCAGGGACGCCGTGAATTTTCAGGTTACCGTCAACAGCGATTAAAATATTTTGACTGGCAAAGGAGCCCTTCACCTCCACAGGCATCTCGGGAGACGGAGCATCCAACCCCTTCATTCCAAGTGCCGTCAAAGCCCGGCGCATGGCCAAAAAATCAGCCTCCAGAATATTCATCTCATCAATTTCTTCCACGCTGGCACTGGCGATGGCATAGCAGGCACACGCCTCCTTCACCGCATCAAACATGGCCTCACGCTTCGGGCGCGTGAGCTTTTTGGAATCATTCAGTTCCGGCATGATATCGGGAGCTTTAAGTACCGCGGCACAGGCCACCACAGGACCAGCCAACGGGCCACGGCCGACCTCGTCAATGCCAACCACAATCACATTTTCACGCAGAGTGGTTTTTGCAAACAAATCGCAAGTTCCTGTAGAATCGAATGCACCAGGGTTCGCTGCAAATTTGCGAATCGCAATTTCACCTTCTATCGGGGTTTTCACCCCCTCCATAAACCCAGGCGTCTTAAATTTCATGAAAAATCCTTTGCTTCCACTCTCCACAATGTAGAAAAGTATGTTTTCCCAATCCTTCGATTTACCGCTTTGAATGACAAACTCGCGCGAAATGCCATTGCAATTTTTGCAAAAATGCTACTATTTTCTCCGTAAATTTAACCCTCCATCTCATGGATTTATTATGAGCACAAAAGAATATCTCGCCGGCGCAAAGATGTCCGGTTCAGTCCAGAAACTCATGACCCCAGGCCTTGCTGTTGAATTCATCCAGCCCTGGTATACCCCGCTTTCAACCACGCCCTCCACCACTGGTATTGCAGTGGGCGGCATCGGCTCCACTTTTACGTCAACTCCCGCAGGCACAACGCCCGTGATGAACGTGATGCCTGGCGTTCAGGTCCGCACGGAAAAGCCGGAAGACCTCCGCTTCAACAACTTCTTCTTCCGCGAATCCGTCATTAGCGAAAAGTCCCCGCTGGTCATCTTCAATCAGGCGAGCTTCGGCACCCATCTCGGCAAGTACGCCCTCACCACCGCAAACGGTGAAGTTCTCTTTGGCGCCGCTGAAATCGCCGACCAGAAGAAGGCGGAAGCCAAACTCAACAAAACACTTTCTGACAAATCCTTCTTTAGCGCCAACAAGGCCGCCTTTGAACGCTGGCACATCCAGTGGAGCGACCGCACCGCAACCCTCATGGCAAAGAAGGGTGTGAAGGTCGAAGAACTGAACCGCAACCTCCTCATCGACTTCTTTGATGGCGTTGTGGGCGAAAAGATTGCAAGCAAGGGAGCCCTCACTGCCGCCTGGGCAAACGACACCAAGTTCTTGGGCGAAGACGGCTTTGATGCTGCGAAAATGCAATACACGGCCCTCTATCCGGTAAGCGAAACCAAGTACCAGAGCAAGGGCGTGCAAATCACCAAGACCCAGTCCAGCTATGTGACTCCCGGCGATGAACGCCTCTCTAGCCTGCCGGTGAACGCTACAGTTTTCACCCTCGAAAACACGACGAAGGATACCCGCGAAATCACCATCGTGCAAGTGCAGGACAACCTCTGCGGCTACAACGCCCGCAAAGACCGCCAAGGCGTGCAGGATTCCAGCTTTGTGCTGGTGCCCATGGCCAAGAACCCGAAGGCAGTGCAGTTTGATAAGAAGATTAGCGACGGACGTCAGATCCGCGGCATTGAATACTTCAACGAGAAGCCTCTCGCCGAAAGTGACTTCAACGGCTGCATGGGCATAAGCGTCGCCTGGAACCCGAAGGACAACCTCTGCGTTTCCACCAAGCCCGTTTTCTATCAGGCCGATTCCGCCAGCATCGTGAAGGGCGCACTCCAGAGCGGCCGCCTCTCCAGCACCTTCGTGAAGAACGTCTATAGCGGTCGCGAAACCATCGCCGGCGCCATTGCCGCAACCGTAGTTCTCAAGCCAAAGCAGAAGGTCAGCTTCCAGTTCAACATGGTGCTGGACTTCCCCGAAATCAAGCTGGTAAAACTCACCAGCCAGAAGAAGTACACTGCCTTCTATCCGGAAGCTTACGGTCGTGTTACCGCCATGCTTCTGGAAGCTCTCGCCGCCGACAAAAAGTTCGACGCTCGCCTGAAGGCGTTTGAAGCCCTCGTCCCGAAGGCAAAAGCAGCAAAGCTCTACAAGTCCGCAGCAAAACAGGCGGAATTCAAGAGCCTAGCCATCAACACCCTCAGCTTCCTCGCCGAAGCCACCGTGTGGGATAAGGAAGACCGCTTCCTCGTCCGCGAATGCGCCGACTATCCCTTCTTCAACTCTCTGGACGTTTACTTCTACGGCAGTTTCAGCCTTCTCGCCTTGATGCCCCGCCTGGATGGCATTACCATGAAGCGCTTTGGCGACGCCATTCTCGCCGTCAATAAGAACCGCCGCCGCCACCACGAATTCGTGAACCACCCATTCGCCGACCTCCCGGACCCAAAACTGGAAGGTCCCCGTGCCGTCTATGGCGCCGTGATTCACGATTTGGGCAGTCCCTTTGATGCTGAACCCGATGCCTACGATTGGCACAACGTGAAGGAATGGAAGGATCTGGCTCCCAAGTATGTGCTCATGGTGCTCCGCCACTATGTGACCACCAAGAATCTCCAAGTGCTGAAGGATTGCAAAGAAGCGGTTTACGCCTCCATGGAATACTTGGAAAAGATGGTGAACGAAGGCGAGAACTTCCCCCTCACCCACGGCACAGACGATACCTTCGACAACCTCTGCAGCTACGGCATTTCCGTCTATTGCGGTTCCCTCTGGATTGCAGGCCTCCGTGCTGCCGCAAAGATTGCAGAACTCCTCGGCGACAAGAAGCAGGCCGACCGCTGGAACTCCATGTCCGACGCCGCCAACAAGGAATTCGATGACGCCCTCTGGGATGAAAAGGGCGGCTACTTCCACTTCTTCGTGACACCTATGGAAATGAAGGATGTGAATGTAGACAAGTTGCCGAAATTGGCAGCGGCCGTCAAGGGCACTCTGGAACTTCCCGAATGCCCCAAGGGTGCAGTGAAGGCCATTAACGCCTGGCTCAATTCCGCCGACATTCCCTCTGACGTGGAACTTTCCAAGAATGAGCTCCGCAGTCTCAAAAAGGCTTGGCTCACCGCTCAGTGCAAGGAAGCCTTCACCAAGTCTTGGGAAGCGAAAGTCAGTAACGACTGCGATGATGTCTTCGCCGACACCATGCTGGCAGACACCTACCTCCGTCTCCTTGGCCTCAAGCCCATTACCGACGGCAAGAAGGCCAAGAAGAATCTTGAAGTCGTGTTCAAGACAAACTATAAGGCAAACAGCCCGCTCATTGGCGCCGCAAACCTGGTCCGTAAAGATGGCCAACCTCTGGACGAATTCAACTTCCAGGCGCACGACGTTTGGATTGGCATCCAGTACAGCATTATGACCGCCTGCATGATGCACGGCATGGTGGCGGAAGCCGCCGCTCTCGGCGATTCCATGATTACGAACCTCTACGACGAGGCCCGCATTCCGTTCGCCGCACCAGAGGGATTCAACGGTTCCTGCCGCCTCCATCCGGAAGCGCTTTCGAAGGCCTTCGGACTCACTCCTGCTGCAGCCGCCAAGATGCACAAGGAACTTCTCGCAAAGGGCGCTCTCCAGGTGGATAGCCGCATCAGCCCCAAGCTCCCCCGCACCGTTCCTGCTTTTGCAAAGGCTTTCGGGTCGATTGCCAAGGCAAACAAGGTGGATGTGGAAGCTCTGTTCACGCTGATGCACAGCACTGCGCTAAAGTATACCGCGGGCAAGTACTTCCGCCCTGGCATGGTTTTCGCCTTGTTGTATAAGTAAGTTCCGGTTCACGAGGTAAGCTCGCACGCGGACATTGCCCTGCAAGCCGAGCGTTGCGCCTGTAAATTTATTTACAGGCATAACCGAGGCGAAGGGGAAAGCGCTTTGCGCACGACGTCGCTTCGCTCCTTTATTGTCCGCTTAGCGACTCACCTCGTTCCCCTTTACAACCACTTATACCACCCGTATTTTCAGGTTTCGCTCTGTTGTATAAGTAATCGAAGCTTTCATCTAAGCTCCGGGCGTAAGCTCACACGCAAAACGGGTCCTCGACCACTTCGTGGTCTGTGGATTGTTTTGCTTAGTGACTTACGTCCCTTCGCTAGAAAATTTCTTTTCCCCACTTATACCACCCGTTTCCCGGGCTTGATATCAAATGCTACTGCAAGCACTTGGCGGCTTTCACCGCTATGTCCAACTCAAACTTGTCTTCCGAAGTGAAGACAGCCTTCATCATGGATTCCACGGTGTAATCCTTCTTGATTTCTTGCAGCACGCACTGGCAGGTGGCCTTGTTGGCCTTCGCCTCATCGGTGCATTCCCGAATAAAAGCCTTTTCCATTTCCGGCGTAAACTGTTTTGGCAGGCAGGGGGCAATAATCTCATAACCCCATCTTTCAAAGTCATCAGCCTCGCCCTTGGCGTTTGTGGCTCCCGTCAGCAAATGCACCAGGGAATCATTCTTCATCAGATTATCGTAGGCGCACTCGCAGGACTTTTTCGCCTGCTTTTTTCCAAACCAATCGTCCACCTCGTCGGCACACTCATCCGCAAAACTGTTCTTGAACATCTTACTCTGCAGCATAGCCTTCAGAATCTCCATTTCTTCCGGAGAGATGGAGAAGCCCGCGATGCCACTGCCCGTGACGCCACTGCCCGCAGCAGTCCCAGAACCCGAAGCAGCACCCGACGCAACAGTGCCCGATACAACCGCCGCGGTACTGAACGAAGCTCCCATGCAACTGGTCGTAGACTCCACAATAAAATTCACGTAGCTCGGGTCTTCCTTTCCCTGATTCAGTTCCCCTTCCAAACGCTTGAAGGTCGCCTCGTCATACTTCCCTTCCAACTTTTTCAGCACGCATTCGCAAGTGGGCTTTTCCACACCTTCCATGCAACTCTTCAAAAATTCCGTGCGGGTCGGCTCGCTATAACCCTTTCCACTAGCTTTTGCCACAATGGACGCCGCACCACCTGCAGCACTTGCACAAACCGCGGCCAACGACACAAGGGCGGCCATACTTTTCAAGCAATTCATAACTTATTCTCCATCAACAAGTTAGCACTAAAATACAAAATAATGGGTTGACATGAACGGCATATCACACAAAAACCTTCCCATTCGCTCCACTAGCAAATATCTACCCTTTTTTCTAAATTATCAAGTACTATGAGTTTAAAATTTGATACCCCGATTACTGAAGTTCCGCTGTTCCACCAGGGTAAAGTACGCGACATGTACGACCTGGGCGACAGCTTCCTGATGGTCGCCAGCGACCGTCTCTCCGCCTTTGACGTGGTCCTCCCCACCCCCATTCCGGGCAAGGGCAAGATCCTGAACCAGCTGTCCCTCTTCTGGTTCCAGCACCTCGGCATGAAGAACCACCTCATCACCGCCGACGTGAACGAATATCCCGAAGTCTTGAAGAAGCACGCCGACTACCTCCGCGGCCGCTCCATGATTGTGAAGAAGGCCAACCGCCACTCCGTGGAATGCATCGTCCGCGGCTACATCGTGGGTTCCGGCTGGAAGGACTACCAGAAGACGGGCCGCATCTGCGGTCACGTGCTCCCCAGCAACATGCAGCTCTGCCAGAAGTTGGAGAAGCCGCTCTACACGCCCAGCACCAAGCCGGATGTGGGTCACGACGAAAACATCAGTTTCGAGCAGACCTTCGACATCGTTGGCGAAAAGGTGGCAACAACCCTCCGCGACATGTCTCTTGAAATCTACACCAAGGCCCGCGACTACGCCGCCTCCAAGGGCATCATCCTCGCCGACACCAAGTTCGAATTTGGTGAAATCGATGGCGAAACCATCCTCATCGACGAAGTCCTCACTCCGGACTCCAGCCGCTACTGGCCTGCCGACAAGTACCAGGTGGGCAAGAACCAGGAAAGCTTCGACAAGCAGTACATCCGCGACTGGCTCGAAACCTTGGACTGGGGAAAGTGCTACCCGGGTCCGGAAATTCCTGCCGACGTGGTGAAGAACACCCTCGACAAGTACGTGGAAATTTTTGTTAGACTGACAGGAAAACAGCCAGAGCTCTAACAAAAATTTTGCCTGTTGAAATTCAACAGGCAGATCCCGTATCAAGTACGGGATGACACGTGCGCCTCACCGGCAAGCAGCCTGAACTTTAATAGAGATCTCAGTCTGGCGGCATGTCCGCGAAAACTTTTGGCTTTCCCTCAGGGAAAGCCTTTTTTCATCCAACTCTCTATTAGAATCTCACGCCCACGAAGGCCCGCAAAATCCACAGATCCACTTCGTAGTCCAAATCGTCGCCCTTGCTCAATGTCTGCCGAGCAAAGAAGCTGTTCATGCCTGCAAAAAAGTTCTTGTAGTTGTAGTTGAGAGAATTGCGGAACATCCAGATAATCTGGATTTCATCATTAGTGATATCGTCCCAAAGCCAGGTCGTCTCATCAGAATCCCTCTCCTTAAAAGTGGCGTCCTCCTGATACTCCTCGTAATGGTCGTCGTAGTAGTTCCACACCGTCACAAGAGGCACCAGGGAGAAGTGAAACAGAAGATAATGTTCTGCACCTAATCTGTACGCAAAGTTGTATCCATAGCCCGCACCCAATGCCGCCTCCCGAATGGAGAAGTGCTTCAAGCCTCCCCAGATGTACTGCAAGGCCGGATTCCGCACCGATGTTCCGCTATAAACATAGCCACCGCCCAGAATAATACTCCCCGCGCTTTTCTTCTGCAAATGGGAATAGCCCAAAGCCGCCGGGAAGGAAAATTTTTCGTCATTCAGCACCACGTAGAAATCCGTCAATACGTTATAGTAGCTCATGTCGCTGCCTTCCACGTCCACATCCGTATTCACCAGTCCATACAATTCCTCTTCAAGTTCAAGCCAGTTGTAAATAGAAAGGGGGCCGTGCATGGATTTTGTCCGGTTGAACAGGATTTCCCCACCAAAAACATTCCCGTAATAGTTGAACATCATGCTCATGTCCTGATGGTCCATGTCGTAGGTGTAAGTGTAGCCCAATCCGCGGAAAGCCACCGATCCCGCCAAATGGAGCCTTGTCTCTGCATTGAGATTCCCTTCCACGCCATACATGGGTTCAAAGGAACGCACGTTCATGTTCGTGTTGCTAAAGGAATTGATATAGGCAATGCGCCACCACTGCTTGTGGGGCATCACATAGTTGGTATCAAGGCTTGCAAGTTCGCAAGAATCCATCCAATCCAAAAAACCGTTCAATGCAGAAATGGGGCCCGCAAAAGCAAGCCCGCAAAAAAACATTGTAAAAAGGAACAGCCGCCGCACATTTACCAACATAACAGCGGCCGTCACCTTATTTCTGTTCCGTAGCAACAGACGAATCAGCAGCAACAGCGGCAGAATCCTGCGCAGTTTCACCAACCTTCATAGTGGCAATCTGCTTCCACGCTTCAACATCGTCACCCACCAAAAGCATGGGGCCGTTGTATTCCTGAATAGCCTTCACAGCCTTAGCGGTATCACCATCCTTCAAATCGAGTTTTGCATCCGCAAGCAAATCCTTCATCAAGGTTCGTTTGTCTGCAATTTCGCCCATGCGGTTCTGACGCAGCACTTCCATGGAATCGCTGACAAACCCTAAAGTCCAAGTGCTGTCGTAGCAGGCTTCCGCTTCCAAGAGCATTTCCGGTTTTTCAGCCGCAGCCACATACTGGGCGTCGCAGCGAGCAAAAGTCTCTGCGCTTTTCGCCTTGGAATACTGGTAGTATTCGTAACCGCCCACAATGAGGGCGATAATCACCAGGAGGAAGAGTCCATCCTGCCAACCCATGGCCGGAGCCTTAGGAAGCTTGGGGCGGCCATTCACCACCTCGCCTGCTTCCAGTTTTTCTTCCGCCTCATCAAAAGGGCTTTTTCCATTCAAGAAACTGAACATAGCTTACCTACTTTTTGCTAATGGCGTCAAAGACGCGTGCATACAAATAAATCTGTTTCAAAAGACTCGCAAATCCATTGGAACGGGTTGGCGAGAGACCCACATTCAAGCCAATCTGCTGAAAGAAGGCCGGATCCACAGCAAGAATTTCTGCAGGGGCGGTGTCGTTATAGACTCGCAGCGCCAGGGCGCCCAGCCCGCGGCTAATCAGAGGATTCGTGGTTCCCCCTTCCACATCCATCTCAAAATGGATTTTCCCGTCCAAGTACTTAGGCACGAGGTACATGGTAGAGGCACAGCCCTGGATGATGAACTTCTCCGCCTTCAACGCGGCATCCATTCCCTGATGGGCGCGGGCCAAATCCAGCAAGTATTTCCACTTGTCGTCCGGATCCCCGAAAGAAGCAAACTTCTCCCGAATCTCATTCAAACGATTTTCAATCTCACTCGCCATGCCAGTAACTCTAATGCAAAAAAGAGCGCATCTTCCAAATGAGGGACGGACAGCTCCACAGGACAGTCCAGAAGATGCGAATCAAGGTCTGTTTTTCCCGAGGGAGTTTGGACAACTTCTCGGCGGCGCGGTCAAACTGCTTGTCGGTAATGGAATTGAAACCGGGCTTCGCGCGGGCAATCTGCAAATGGGATTTTCCGAGAGCGTCCATCCAGCGCCTCAGGGCCGATTCCTCAGCTGCCTTGCGGCCTTCTGCAGAGGTCGCCTCCAGCCATTCCTTGGCGGACTCCGCCACAACCTTACCGCAAAGGAGTGCTTCCACAATGCCGGAGCGGCTGATGGGGTTCACGCAACTGGCGGCATCCCCGGCCTTGAAAAGGCCGTGCAAAGCCATGGGCTTTGTGGATTGCCCACAGGCAATCATGCCGCCATACACAGCTTTGACCTTCGCCTCCGGATAGTGCGTCCCGATAAACTCCTGCAGTTTTTCACGCAGGGATTTTCCAAGCTTCACATCCTTCCCTAGCACAAACCCGATATTGACTTCCACTCCATCCCGAGGGAAAATCCAGCCATAGCCCGAGGGGAACTCACTTCCAAAGAACAGTTCAATATGCTCCCGGCTGTGCTTGATGCCTTCCGCCACCGCAAAAATAGCAGGCTCCAAATCCGTATCTCCGGATTCAATACCTTCCAGTTCGGGAATTCCGTGGGTGAGTCTGGAACCGGGGCCCGTAGCGTCAATCACCACTCTGGCCTGCAGTTCCTCTTCCTCGCCTTCCACAGAAACTTTTAGGGTCCAATCTCCCGATTCTAAACGATCCAGGGATTTCACTAGCCCGCGGAACTGGCACTCCACGCCAGCAGCGGCACATCCATCCGCCAGTGCCCGATGGAACTTGGAACGGTCCAGCAGAGAACCGCAGTCCTTGCTGTAAAACTCAGCCCGATGCCCCTTTGGAGAGGTAAAGTATATTCCAGAGATTGATCCTCGAACCCAGGACCCATCTATAGGCCACAAGGCGCTCAAGCGATCCGTCGATACAGCCTCTGCGCAAAAAATAGGCTCTTTCCAGGGATCCTTCTTGTCCAAAAGCAACACATTCTTTGCCCCACCCGTCAATCGGGCAAGGGTACATGCCGCCATCAAGCCTGCAGGGCCGGCCCCACAGACAATGGCGTCATAAGTTTTGGACTTGAAATTGGACATTTTCCCTTAAAAGTTAGCATTAAAACAGTAGATTATCTTCTTTTTTTAGCCAAAAACCGCATTTCCTTCGTTTTTTCGTCTTTTTTCCGTGGTTAACCGAAATTTACCCATGTTTTTTTGTTTTTCTGGCATTTTATGGACTTTTTTTAGTTATTTTAGGTATATCCGTTATTTGGTCAAATCCATAAAAGGGAATACTATGAATATGATGAAGATTTCAAAGTTTGGGCTTTGCCTCATCGGTGCACTTGCCATTAGTGGCTTTGCACAGGGTGACTATTCCGGCCAGGAGCTCAACACTTCTTTCCGCGACAAACGTATCGATGGTTTTAACTTCACTAACGCAAAAGCCGTTAAGAATGTGACCGACTTCCAGCGTGCTGCCGGTGATGCCCCGAATTTCACGGGTGCCGAGCTCTCTGGAGTCTCTTTCCAGAATGCCGTTATCAGTAACGCAAAGTTTAAGGATGCCGACCTGAGAAAAGCCACCATCAGTGGTGCCGATATTCGTAGTTCCTCCTTCAAGGGTGCCGACATGGAAGAGGCAAACCTCTATCGTGCCACCCTTCTGGATAGCGAATTTCCTGAAGCAAACTTGAAGAACGCCCGCCTGGACGCAATGAAGGTTTCCGACCAGGTGAATTTCGCCAAGGCAGACTTGACCCAGGCCTCCGTGATGGACGTGGACCTGACCAGCGCCGATTTCAGCAAGACCAACCTGAGTGGTGCAAACTTCTCCCGTTCCTTGATTGCTAATTCCGACTTCCGCAAGGCCATCCTCGTGAAGACCGACTTTACGGCTTGCAACCTCATTGCCGCAAACTTCAAGGGCGCTGACTTTGACAATGTGAACTTCTCCAAGGCCGGTCTTTCTCAAGCCAACTTCAGTGGTGTGAAGTTCAACAACGTGAACCTTCAGGATGCAGACCTCTCCCTCACTGAATTCAACGATGTGGACCTTTCCAAGACCCAGCTCCAGAGGGCCAAGTTCGCCCAGGCCACCGTCAAGAACATGCAGTTTGGCGGCCAGGACCTGACTGGCGTGGTATTCGATAAGAGTGAAGTTTCCAAGAACAACTTCGAAAAGACCAAGTTGGACAAAGCCTCCTTCTACGATGCTTCCGTTGAAAAGAACATCTTCAAGGAAGCCATCATGATGAAGTCCGTCTTTGATGGTGCCTACATCTTCAAGAGCATCTTCGATAAGGCTGACTTGACCAAGGCCAACTTTGCCAACTCCACCATTGAACGTTCCGACTTCAACCTGGCCCAGATGTCTGGTGTGAGCCTCGCTGGTGCAAAACTCATCAAGGTGAGCTTCCTCAACGCCAACATGCAGGGCGTGAAGATTGACGCCGATACCAAGATGGAAGATGTGGACTTCTCTGGTGCAGACCTTTCCAAGGCGAAGATTGATAAGTTCACGGCAAAGCATGTCATCTATGACAACAAGACCAAGTTCCCCGGCGGTTTCGAACCTCGTGCATACGGATTTACCAAGCGTGGTGAAAAGGCTGCTGAAGTGATCGTAGAAAAGAAGAAGAAGGATTCTAAGGTAGCAGACGATGCTATGCCTAAGAAGAAGAAGAAAAAGAAAAAAAAGAAAGCCGCCTATGACGATGACGACGAATAGTCTTCCCTTCTAACGGATATAAGCAAGGCTCCTCATTGAGGAGCCTTCTTTTTTTCAATGATTTTTCCGGGATTAATCCACTGCACGCAACATCAGCGGAAATGCCAACACCTATTTCAAGAGAGACATTGCCTCGTCATGCAAAAGTCCATTGGTAGCGATGCTGGAAAAGCCTTCATAAATCGGAGCGACCGGTTTGCCATCAGCATCAAACAATTCAGTCTTTCCGTCGAGGGTAGAGAACGCTCCCCCAGCCTCGCGCATCAAGAGCGGGTATGCCGCAATATCCCAGAGACTCACCACCGGGTCAAGCATCACTTCAGCCCGACCGGCAGCAATCAAGAAATAACCATAGCAGTCGCCCCAGCCGCGGTAGAGTTTTGCGCTGCGGCGCAGGCGGTTAAAACCTTCGCCATAGCCCGCAGTTTCCATCGTGTTAACCGTGCCGGAAAGCACAAGGGCATCCTTCATCTGGCCAACCTTGGAGCAGTGCGTCGGGCGGCCATCCAAGAAGGCGCCACCGCCGTTCACCGCCCACACAGCAGTATTCATTGCGGGAATGCGAATCACGGAACAGATTGGAATGTTACGCTTGTAAAGCGCGATAAGCGTCCCGAACAGAGGAACTCCATGTACAAAGGACTTGGTACCATCAATAGGGTCAATGACCCACTGGTACTCGGCATCCGGACTTTCAATCCCGAACTCTTCGCCAATCACGCCAAAGCCAGGCGTTTCCTTGGCCCAAAAGTTACGGGCGATTTCTTCGGAGCTCTTGTCGGCGATGGTTACCGGCGTTTTATCGGCCTTCCATTCCACGCCCACATCGGTCTGGAAGTACTTGAGGATATTCTCCTGGGCAAGTTCCGCCGTCTTTAAGGCAATCTTCAAAAGTTCCTGATTTTCCATCATCGTATATCGCCTTTCACTTTTCGTTTGAACTAGCCTTTAACCCACTGTTTTGCCAAAGCCACCAGCAGTTCATTTTCTTCGGGCTTGCCAATCGTCACGCGGATGTGCTCCGGAAGACCAAAACTTGCAAGACCGCGCACAATCATGCCCTTGGATTCAAGGAAGTTCACCAGTTCCTTAACACGCGAGCCAACATGCACGCAAATAAAGTTGCCCTGTGTCGAGAGCACCTTAAAGCCAAAGCCTTCAAATGCAGCCGTCAAGACCTTGATACCTGCAGCGTTCATCGCGCGAGTCGACTCAACGTGTTCCGCATCGCCGAGAGCAGCAATGGCCGCCACTTGAGCCGCCTGATTCACGTCAAAGGGTGGCTTGATTTTCCACATGGCTTTCACGACATCTTCGCTCGCCATGGCATAACCCACACGTAATCCGGCCAACCCATAAACCTTACTGAAGGTACGATTCACAAACAAGTTCGGAAATTCAGCAAGGAGCTTCGTGGAATCAGGATAATCGGGCGCCGTCGCAAATTCCGCATACGCCTCGTCCAGGAACACGAGCACATTTGACGGAACCTTCTTCAAAAATGCGCGGAGTTCCGCCTCGCTGTAGTAAAGGCCCGTCGGGTTGTTCGGGTTGCAAACAAAAGCCACGCGAGTCTTGTCGTTGATGGCACTGACAAGGTCATCCAAACTCGTCTTGGCGTCTCCTGCACCAACGCCCACAAAGTCCGCACCATTTGAGAGCGTCGTGAACTTGTAGACCGAGAATGTAGGCGTAATGCCTACACAGTTGTCACCCTGGCGAATGAAGGCCTTACCCACCATATCGATGATTTCGTCGGAACCATTTCCGATGATAATCTGCGAAGTCTTCACGCCAAACTTTTTAGCAATCGCATCAATGAGCTTCGGGGCATCGCCGCGCGGGTACAAGTGCAAACTGTCTGCAATCTCGTGGAATGCAGCCACCGCCTTCGGGGAAGCCCCCAGCGGGTTCTCATTACTTGCCAATTTCACGACCTTGTCAAGCCCAAAGCGTTCGCGGATTTCCTCGATGGATTTTCCGGGAACATAATCGCTAAGTTTTGAAAGTTCTGGACGGGGTTCGACCATAATTACCTCTTTTCACATCCAAATTTAGCATATTCAATAGCAATAATTTAAATTTGATTCGTATGAAGCGCCTCTCCCTCCTCCTGTTGCTATTAGCGATTAACGTTTTCGCTTTGGACCCCATGTGGGACATGCGCTACACCTTCGGTCCCGACAGCAGACCTTCCCCGAAACTTGGTTTTGGCATTGGAGCCCGGTCCGATTTTGGCGATGATATGCTCTTTCCCGTAAATATCGTCAGTTCCATAACCCGGGATTTTGATATTGGCGCAAAATTAGACTTGAATTCCTATGACGAAATGGACCACATCCGAGCATCGGCGGATTTGGGTGGGCGTTATAGGTTCAATCCGACCATGTATATTGAATTGGATGGTTATTTTGGACTCAACCGAAACAATGCCAGCGCTGTGATTTTTACCTATGGGCATGAGCAGTTCATCGCAAAATGTTTTTCCAACTTGTATGAACTTCGAGCCGGTTTCTTGGACGGTGCCACCGGTGAAGATGGATACGCCAAGTTTGCCGCAGGCATGACACCCACGCTCCACTTCGGAAAAGTATTTCAATTGCGCATTGAAATCATCACGTCTGCTAGTGCCGGCCACTTGACAGACGACTTTATGATTGACATCATTCCGAAAATGGAACTGGATGTTGGGCCCGCCCGCATCAGGCTTGACTTTGATATCGGCACCATGCAGGAAAAGAACAACGATCAGAAGACCGTCGCTCTTTACCTCATGACTGCGCTGTAAGCCTCGCGCGCCCCAATTACTTTATCACAAATCCGCTTCCGTCGTAATCGATGACCGCGGGTTTCGCGCTGCTGACTTCGCCCGCCAATATGGCATGGGCAAGCACGCGTTCCACATTGCGTTCCAGGTAGCGCTGGATGGGGCGCGCGCCGAATTCCGGCTGGTAGGCTCCATCGGCAATCGCATTCAAAGCAGCGTCGGACAGGGTCAGTTGCAAATTCTGGCGGGCGGCACGCTTTGCAAGGCCCGCAAACTTGAGTTTCACGATATCCTTAATCTGCGGCTTCGTGAGGCTCTGGAACACAAGCGTTTCGTCCAGGCGGTTCAAGAATTCCGGACGGAAGAAGTGCCGCAAATCAGCCTCCACATCCGCAAGCGTCACTGGCGCGACGTTCCCGCCAGAAGAGCCCGCGACATTACCTGCTGCGCCATCCGCAGTAGAATCGGATGCGGCGCGAGCAGCGCGTTCGCGGAACTTTTCGGCACCCAAATTCGACGTCATCAAAACGAGGGTGTTCTTGAAGTTCACCGTGCGGCCCTTGCCATCGGTCAGGCGCCCGTCATCGAGTACTTGCAACAAAGTATTGAACACGTCCGGATGCGCCTTCTCGATTTCGTCCAAAAGAATCACGCAGTACGGATGCGTACGCACGGCTTCGGTGAGTTGCCCGCCTTCCTCGTAGCCCACGTATCCCGGAGGAGCACCTATCAGGCGGCTCACGCTATGCTTTTCCATGTATTCGCTCATGTCGATTCGCACAAGCGCATTTTCGCTATCAAAAAGTTCAACGGCCAAGGCCTTCGCGAGTTCAGTCTTCCCCACCCCCGTCGGCCCAAGGAACAGGAAACTTCCAATCGGAGCGTTTTCGCGGCTTAAGCCGCTGCGGTTCCGTAGAATCGCTTCGGCGACGGCTTCCACGGCTTCGTCCTGGCCAATCACGCGGGCATGCAGGCGTTCGTCGAGTTTCAAAAGTTTCGCCTTTTCGCCTTCGCAAAGCTTAGTCACAGGGACTCCCGTCCAACGGCTTACCACAAGGGCAATCGTCTCTTCGGTCACCTCTTCGCTCAAGTCGTTTGCGTCGGCGGACTTCGAAAGCGCCGCCGTCTTTTCGGCAATTTCCTTTTCGATTTTCACAATCTTGTTGTACTTGAGTTCGGCGGCGCGATTCAAGTCGTAGCGGGCTTCGGCCTGTTCCATCTCGTCCTTCGCCGCCTTCAAGGATTTTTTCAAGTCCTGGACTTCGGCAAATGCGGCACGGCGATCCTGCCAGCGGGCCTGCATCGCCTTCACGGCGGCACTCGTCAGCGCAAGGTCCTCGCGCAGTTCCTTCAGGCGGCGTACAGAAACTTCGTCCGTTTCCTTCGAAAGCGCCTGCTCCTCGATTTTCATCTGGAGTTCCTTACGTTGCAAAGTATCCAAAGCTTCCGGCACAGTGTCCATCTGCGTTTTCACAAGGCTCGCCGCCTCGTCAATCAGGTCAATCGCCTTGTCCGGCAAAAAACGGTCGCTGATATAGCGGTTCGAAAGCTTCACCGCAGCCACAAGCGCATTGTCATGCAAGCGCACACCGTGGTGGGCGTCAAAACCATCCTTGATGCCGCGCAAAATGGAAATTGCCTCGTCTTCCGAAGGTTCCGTCACCAGCACCGGCTGAAACCTACGTTCAAGCGCGGAATCCTTCTCGATGTACTTGCGGTATTCCTGGGTCGTCGTCGCACCAATGCAATGCAGTTCACCACGCGCAAGCTTCGGCTTGAGCATATTGCCCAAGTCCATGGAGCCTTCCGTTTTGCCAGCCCCCACAATATTGTGCAATTCGTCGATGAACATGATCGTGTTGCCGTCTTCTTCAATCGCGTCAATCACGGACTTGAGGCGTTCCTCGAAATCGCCACGATACTTCGCGCCCGCCATCAGGGCGGACAAATCCAAGGCGAACAGTTTTTTCCCCTTCAGGGCATCGGGCACATCGCCGCGGTAAATACGTTCAGCAAGGCCCTCCACAATGGCGGTCTTCCCCACGCCCGGCTCGCCCACCAGGCACGGATTGTTCTTCGTCTTGCGGCTTAAAATCAGAATCACGCGGCGGATTTCTTCCTCGCGGCCAATCACCGGTGAAAGTTTTCCGTCGGCGGCCATTTCCACGAGTTCGCGACCGAACTGCTTCAATGGCGACTGCTCCTCGGCATTCGCGGCACCCGCAAACGGGTCCGAAAGCCACGTTTCCACCACCTCGGCAGAACCAAGCGCATCCTCGAAAATCTTCGCAAGCGCACGGTCGCCCGTAAACTTCATGAGCGCAACCAGCATGTCGCCCGGTGAAGCCATGCGGTTCACCTGCCTTGCCGCCTGCAACGCCGCACGCAAAATACGGCTCAAATCGCTGTCCGGCTGCGCATCCGGATTCACGCCCGTACTGCGCGGCACCTTCTGCACGAACGGCTCCAGGCGCCCGCGAATATCGGTAGCCTTCGCATTCTTGCTCTTGAAAAGCTTCTTGAGAGTCGCATCAGGGGCTTCCACGAGGCCAACCGCCAAATGCGCCGCCCCCAGGTAAATGTTGGAATTCCGGTCCATCAAGCTCTGGGCCTTAGCAAGCACTTTTTCTGCATCAAAAGAATAATCAGACATATTTACCTCATTTGCGTCGAGAACGCGTTTTTTCTGCTCAACTATTGCGAAAACCATGCCAAAACACCAAAATTGGCACAAATTTCGCAGCAATTCAGCCAAACACCCCTGATTCGGCCTTTTTACCCCCTAATTATATCGGAATCACGCGTTATTTTGCAATACCCAAATTCCAAAAAGAATCAAAACAAACGGTCATTTTGAAACTTTACGGAATGAACGCAAAACAATCCTAGGCAACACCGCCCCGCCGATTTTGAGCAAAAACATTCAAAGATTTTTATTTTTCGTGCAAAAGCATCTAAAAAGATTTTCATTTTTCGGTATATTTTCAAAAGATTTTCATTTTTCGTGTAAAAACAAATGAAAAGATTTTTATATTTCGGTATATGACGATACAAAGAAAATTTTATGAGAAAATGTTGAACTGGAAAAAAACGGGAGGGAAAACAGCCCTCCTTATAGAAGGCGCTCGCCGCATAGGTAAAAGCACCTTAGCCGAAACATTTGCTCAAAATGAATACGACGATTACATTCTACTGGATTTCTCTGAAGAGGACGATTCCGTTCTGGAAAACTTCAAGCACATCGGAAATCTGGATCGTTTCTTCCAGAATCTATTCCTGCTCAAGGGAAAAACTCTGACTCCCCGAAAGTCCGTCATCATTTTTGACGAAGTGCAGCTTTACCCCAGGGCGCGGCAAGCCATAAAAAAACTCGTAAAAGACGGACGGTACGACTATATCGAGACGGGGTCGCTCATTTCCATCAAAAAAAATGTCAAGGACATTTTGATTCCCTCGGAAGAGCGCCGCATAAAAATGTACCCTCTTGACTTTGAAGAATTTTTGAATGCGACGGGAAATTCTTTTGCCTACAAAACCATCCGAGAGGCGTTCACAAAGAAGCAGCCCCTTCAAGAAATCATTCACCGGCGCATGATGGAACTCTTCAGAACATACATGGCCGTCGGTGGCATGCCCCAAGCAGTTGTTGCTTACATTGAAGGAAAATCCTATTCGGAAATAGATTCCATTAAGCAGGATATTCTGGACCTCTATGAAAACGATTTGCGAAAATACGATAATGAAAATCGTGAAAAATCGTCCGTTGTGTTTAAGGTTATTCCGGAACAACTCGCTAAGCGCAACGCTATTTTCAAATTTTCACTGATTGATAAAAACGCCCGTTACCGCAATTTTGTAGATGCCGTAGATTTTGTCGCCGAATCCATGATTGGCAACATTTGCGTGAACGTGACAGAACCCGACATAGCCTTGGAACTTTATGCAGACCGCAGCAACTTTAAACTATACCAAGGGGATACGGGACTTTTTGTAACGCAGATGATGAAACTGGAAAACAAGGATAATCTTTACAAGAGCATCATTTTTGACAAGACCTCTACAAATCTCGGCATTCTCTACGAGAATATGGTCGCACAAATGCTTGCATGCAACGGACACGAACTGTATTTTCACGAGTTCAAGTTTCATCCCGAAAATCAGGAACAGGAAAAGAAATACGAAATCGATTTCTTGATGGCCAAAGACAAGCGGATAATCCCTGTGGAAGTGAAATCCTCCGACTATAGGCAGCACAAGTCCATAGACTACCTAAAGCAAAAACACCCCCATATTAAAATTAGGGACAAGTACGTCATTTACAACAAGAACCTCGAAGTAAAAGACGGATTTACCTACATTCCGATTTATATGGCCGGGTTGCTGTAGAGAGGGAATAATTTGTTTAAAATAGAGGGCTAGTTGGAGTGGCACTATAGTGCACTGCGCTGTGGCTCGGTAATAATAACATGCAAGCATGTTCTTGCTACACTCGCCTAACTTCAGTCGCGGAGACACCGAACAGAGAACGCGCTGTACTTAGTGTTGTAATAGTTGACCTCGAACACGCTCGAGGAGTCGAGGCGGAAGTACTCGTAGTAGGCGTAGTCGCTATTGTCCTCAGTAGACGACCAGAAGCTGGCGTCGTTGCCGGCATTTTCGTATTTGCCACTGCGGTTCCGGAAGCCTGCAGGGAGCACTGCAAAGCCATAGGAGTCTTCACCGTTACCACTACCATTCCATCCATACTTCGACTTCAACTTACTACCAGCAACTTCTCTCTTTCCAACGTACGTGAACAAGGTGTTCCATTCCGCCGTGCTGGGCAGGTGCCAATCTTTGGGACAAGCATTCACGGCCGCTTCCCAGACGTACATGCGACCATACGTATCGCAGTTGCCCGGGACATCACCGTAGCAATAACTCTTCGCGGTACCCTCATTATAGTTGTAGTTCAAGTTCTGAGCCATCCAGGTCTGGCAAGAGGACTTGTCGTCGTTGCAAATTTTTACGGTTTTGTAAACCTGTATGTGCTGTTCGTCGCGGGCGTCCGTCAAAAGCGCTTCCACGCTGTATATGTCAGTTTCGCCCCTGGTTACCTTTAAGCAATACTGTTCTTTGGGGTCGTAAGTTTTTTCATCGCACAATTCATAGACTTCGCCACCAGAGCAGAACGACTTTGCAGGGTCGTAAGTTTTTCCATCACACAATTCATAGACTTCGCCTTCTGAACAGAATGATTTTGTGGGGTCGTAAGTTTTTCCATCACACAATTCATAGACTTCGCCACCAGAGCAGAACGACTTTGCAGGGTCGTAAGGTTCCATGTCACACACGGCCTTGATCAAAATCACAGGGTCGGCGTCGCCACAGGTGACGGTCACCGTGCCGTCGCCCTCGTCCTTAACAGAGCAGCCAACGCCGTCGTCACCATCTTCGCCATCCTTACCAGGCTCGCCCTTTTCACCATTCCAAATCGTACCAACAACAGTTTTGCCACAAGTCACTTCAAGACCTTCGAGGCCAGCTTCGTTGTTCACCGGCTCTGCCGTACAACTTTCACCATCGTTGCCGTTGTCACCATCTTCGCCATCCGCACCCGGTTCACCCTTTTCACCGTTCCAAATCGTACCGACGACTGTTTTGCCGCAAGTCACTTCAAGACCTTCGAGGCCTGCGGAGTTCTTCACAGGCTCTGCCGTACAACTTTCACCATCGTTGCCGTCGTCACCATCTTCGCCATCCGCACCCGGTTCACCCTTTTCACCGTTCCAAATCGTACCGACGACTGTTTTGCCGCAAGTCACTTCAAGACCTTCGAGGCCTGCGGAGTTCTTCACAGGCTCTGCCGTACAACTTTCACCATCGTTGCCGTCGTCACCATCTTCGCCATCCGCACCCGGTTCACCCTTTTCACCGTTCCAAATCGTACCGACGACTGTTTTGCCGCAGGTCACTTCAAGGCCATCAACGCCAGCCTCATTCTTCACTGGCTTCGCCGTGCAGCTCTCTCCATTTTCACCATCGCTGCCGTTCTCACCGTCGGTACCCTTCAGCGAGACCCAGATTCCGCCATCACACATGAAGACCATCGCAGAATCCATCACATAAAGCATCTCGCCCACATTCGCTGAATCGCATTTCTGCTTCGAGAGTTCCAGACCAGCATCAAGCATTGCGATACCGTCCTGGTGGATTTCGTTGACTTCAGTCACCTCGGTAACGTCGTCACCGCAGGCGGCGAGAAGTGCAAAAGTCGCAACAAAAGTTGTAGAAAGGAGGAACTTTTTCATGAGGCAATTCCTTTGTATGATTTCTGTAAGAGAATGTAGCAAAAATGCTAGATCCCCGATCAGGTCGGGGATGACGCAGGAGGACAGGAATCGGGGATGACGCAGGAGGGGAAAGTCGGAGATGACGCAGGAGGGGAAAGTCGGGGATGACGCAGGAGCGCTACCGTCCACCTACGAGAATCTGATCCACCTTGATGGAGGGCTGCCCAACAGTCACAGGTACAGAACCAGAGCCTGCACCACACATGCCTGCAGCCATTTCAAAATCATTCCCCACCATACTGATGCGCGGCATGATTTCGTGACCTTTGCCAATCAAAGTTGCTCCACGCACAGGCTCGCAAATCTTACCATTACGAATAACGTAACCCTCATCCACCGCAAAGTTGAACTCACCCGTTGCGGGGTTTACAGAACCGCCTGCCATCCGGGCTGCATAAAGCCCGTTATCCACACTTGCAATCATGGAATCGAGCGTATCCTTGCCAGGGGCAATAAAGGTGTTCCGCATGCGGCTTACAGGAGCGTACTTGTAGCTTTCACGGCGGGCACTTCCCGTGCGGGCAATCCCAACCTCAGCGGCACCAACACGGTCGCTCATATAGGTCTTCAGAATCCCATTTTCAATCAAAGTGGTGCGCTCCGTCGGAGTTCCCTCGTCATCGTACTTGAGACTCCCCCACACACCATCCAAAGTTCCATCATCAATCGCAGTCAAACATGGCTGGCCAATCGCTTCGCCGATTTTTCCGCAGAAGGGACTCGCATTACGGCGAATGGATTCCGTTTCCAGCGGATGTCCGCAGGCCTCATGGAAAATCACTCCGCCAAAGCCGTTGCCCATCACCACAGGCATCTGCCCGCCGGCAATGTAGCCCGCATCAAGCATCCGCAGCACACGTTCGCCACCAATAGTCGCAAGCTTTTCTGGAGAATAATTTTCCAACAGTTCATAACCGCCCAAGGCGCCAGGAGCCTCATGAGTAGATAAGCGCTCGGTTCCGTCAGTAGCCGTGACGGCGACATTCACACGCAGGCGACCGCGGGTCATTTCCAAATGCAGACCCTCGCTGTTCATGAGGGTAATTGCAGAACAGCTGTCCGTCACGCTGGCGCCCACCTGGACAATCTTTGACGAAAGCGCACGAGCCGCCTTGTCCGCACGGAACAGAAAGTCCTGCTTTACCGCCTGGCCCAAAACTCTGGGGTCCTTATAGGCCGAGGCATTGAAATCGCAAACCCGTTTTTCTGGCGCAAATTCCACTGGCACGACTTTTGCGCCAGCCACAGCAGCCACAGCGGAGCCAGCTGTTGCAGCGCCAGCAGCCGCGACGCCACTAGCGTCATTCATTCCGGCGATTCTTCCAAAAGCTAGGGTCTTCACCAACTTGATGAGGGATTCCTCCCTATCGTCGCTAGTAAAGCCGTACAAAACCTCAGTCCCGTACAGCAACCGCACACCAATGCCGTATTCCGTCCCTGCGGTAGCCGTATCAATCTGGCCACTGCGAAGCCCCAGGCAAGAACTGCGGGTTTCTTCTTCAAAAATTTCTACAAAGTCGGCTCCGGCGCGGTACCCCGCCTCAAACACCTTGAACGCAACTTCCGGATTCATCTACACATCCCCGCCAAGCTTCTTGCGCACAGGGATTCCCGCATCCAGCATGGCCTTCTTAATGCCGGGAACAGTGTAATCCCCAAAGTGGACCATGGAAGCCACCAAAGCAGCATCGGCGCTTGTCTTATGGAACAAATCAATAATGTGGTCAGGAGTTCCTGCGCCACCGCTTGCAATCACGGGCACCTGCACCGCTTTTGCAATCATGTCCGTAATATTCAGTTCGTAGCCGCCCTTCACGCCATCCGCATCAATGGAATTCAGGCAGATTTCACCAACACCGAGCTCTTCCGCCTTTTTCGCCCACTGCACCGCATCAATGCCCATCGGCGTGCGACCACCGCGAATAAAGACTTCATAACCGCTGGGAATCTTTTCAGAAACCCCCACGAACTTCGCATCCATGCCAAGCACAATGCACTGGCGGCCAAAAGCCTTGGCCCCTTCCGCAATGATTTCTGGATGGAGTACCGCAAGGCTGTTCACGCTAACCTTTTCTGCACCGGCCAGCAAAGCCTGATGCATGTCGTCCAGGTTCCGAATTCCGCCACCAACAGCAAACGGAATAAACACCCGCTTTGCAATCTGGCGGATCATCTCCATATCGCAGGGGCGATTCTCCGCACTGGCGGTAATGTCATAAAAAACAAGCTCATCCACGCCATCGGCACTATACTGGGCGCCCATTTCCACCGGGTCGCCAATATCGATATTGCCTTTAAACTTCACACCCTTCGTCACCTTCCGGTTACGAACATCCAAGCATACAATCAAACGTTTCGTGAGCATATTCAAAAGATAGAAAAAGCCCACCAACGGCGGGCAGTTTCATTAAAGATTGCGATAAAACAACGCACTTACAGGTTGTTGTCCAGAACACCCTTCAGGGTCGTCTTTGGCACGGCACCCACCACATTGCGCACTTCCACACCGTTCTTGAAGAACTTCATGTTGGGGATGTTGGTGATGCCGAAGCGGCGGCAAATATCCTTCACGCCCTCCTCGTCCACATCCATCTTGGCAATGATGGCACGGCCTTCGTATTCATCGGCCAGTTCGTCCACAATGGGGCCCATCATCTGGCACGGGCGGCACCATGTAGCCCAAAAATCAACAAATACCAGCTGTCCACAGCTGATTACCTTATCAAATTCCGCAGCAGTCAAATGTCTTGCAGCCATAATTCCTCCAATCCATCCCAAATATAGCAACAACTAGAAGGCATAGCCCATAGTAAAATTCATATCCCAGCCAAAACCGACGGACGAAAAGCCTGTATCCACATCATCCTCCTCATCATCCGTTGCTGTAGTGTACAAATAACCATAGCCCACATCAAAGGAAGTGGTAAAGTGGTTCTTCACGTACTTATGCCCCACCACCAGAGTGAATCCAAAGGCTTCTGCACTGGCGGAATAATCGTCTTCGCGATCATCTGACGGCCAGTCGCTGGCGTAATGATGCTCATAATCAAGGCCGTAGTGCCTGTAATCAAACTCCGGCTCTACATAGAGGCCCCAGGGGTGGTCGTTGAAGTAGAAGCGGAGTCCCTCCGTCAATCCAAAAACGTAAAGGTCGACCGCGGTGGAAGCCCCATCAGATGAATTATCCGCATCTTCATCAAAATAGAAGAACATGGGTCGAGTAATCACAGAAAAATGGTTGGAAATGCACCCTTCAAAAGTCAAGTAAACCATCGGGGCATCAATCAGGGAGAACACAAACAAAGTAATAGGATGGAGAGACAGGTAGAATATAGGGTCCGAACTCCTCACCTCATTAATATTCACAACGGGCGTTTCTGGAGCAGGGGCACCAGAAGTGTAGGCAGACACATCCTCGTATTGAGTTTCCGTAGGGGCTGGTGCAGCCACATCCTGAGCAAACAGAGCACTCACCGCAACCGCAAGAACAACAGCAATCTTTTTAATCATAAACTCTCCTATCGCTATCAAATATAAAAAAATACCGCCAGCCTAAAGCCAGCGGTAATCCAAATCAAAGTTCTGGAGTTAGTAAATCAAGCGAATTTCATCTACATAAAGGCTGGCTCCATCCGTACCCTTATAATGATTTCCATTTGCGCTCGACGCCATCACTATACGAATATGGGTAACCGGCATAGTCGCAGCTTCAGTCGCTGTCGTCGTTACCACATGATTGTCTATGCTTTTGCCAGAAATCTGGACACTAGTACTATAAGCTTCCGATTTTTCTATTGGAGATCCTGATAATGGTACCCCGTAATTCAATTTAAGGCGAACCGTGAAATATCCTGACACTGCAGCCTCTGTTATAGAAACCAAGTCCGGGACACTCCTATTCAGGGAAGTTGATGTAGCGCCCTCCGTAATCGTTGTTGCGCGATACCATGCGCTGGCCACCAAGGTATTGACACTCGAGCCACGATTCTTATTCGTCACATCAGGACCACCACTCCGATTTTCTAACAATATGTACATGTCGCAACTATCACCAGAACCATTATATTTCGCATCAAATTCAATATATTCAGGGCGTCCAGCAAAAGGCTTCCCAAAGTCTATCAGCTCATTGCCATCATCAGTAAAAGAAGCAAGAGATGTTTTACTAAGCGATACTGCATCGTATCCATTAGGGTTGAACGTCCCAGTAAACATATTCCCGCTAGCAAACTTAATAACAACATTATCTGATTGCATCTTCAAAACAGTCGCGGACCCATCAGTCATTTTAGATGCAAGACTCTTGGCAGCAGAATTATTCCCATTGTCCCATCCCTTAACAGTGGCATAACCATCTTTATTCCAATCATCTACAGTCCACTCATTAAAATCACTATTCGGATACTGATAACCACCCTTTACCCTGTAACTCAAAGTTTTTCCATTGCTAGTAATCGTCAGTTCTGTACCGAAACTCACGTCTATCTTGTCCGTAACCTTTTTATTTGCAATCCCCACAACATCAAGTTCAGTGATTTCCACCTGCGTTAAATCCGTCAAATCCGATGAATTTTGGGAATACGTGCTGGTCTTATTAAAAGGCAAATTGTTAACGGTAACGGTCATCTTCTCATTGTCAATAATGGCGTCTAAACCAGCTAGTTTGATAGAATTCAACTTCGGGTCTGGCTTCTCCTCCACAACAACATTCCATGTCACAGCGGTCCCATTTTCTGCAGTCACAACAATGCTTCCACTCTTACTACTCAAATTCAAAACAGATCCCTCAGGACTCGTCACGGCAGCACCATCAGAACAGATGTATCTAAAGGCAACATTGCTTAAATCAGTCCCTTCCGACACGCTTATAGTGATTTTATGGTTTACCGTATCCATAACCACAGAACCAGTAAAAGAATTCTTGGAATTGTCAAGACCAAATATGATATTCGCCTCGCTAGAAGCCGCCAAGACATTCGCCTGGACAGTCCATTCAATATCGGTCCCGTCCTCAGCAGTCACAGTAATAACGCCTGCAGCAACATATCCGTTTACGGATTCTGTTCCGCTCAATGCCATAGACACCTTTACTGAGGCCGTAGCCTTCGCAGAATACTCAGCATCAAAAGCTAATGCCGATAAAGATGTCCGATTCTTATAAGGGACATCAAAAGAAATTTTGTGAGCGGAGGCATCGATTTTTACCTCGGCACTAAAACCATTTGCATTGGCATCCAGCTCATAGGACAACACTTCAGCGGCACTAGATTTCACATAATCCGCAGAAATTGTCCATTCAGCAAAAGACACGCCATCCTCCGCAGTTATTGTAAACTTTTGAGGCGTTCGCAAATCCAAACTGGATTTCAGAGTACTTGAGGCATTGCCCGATATGATGAACTTCGACAATTCAATACTTCCACGAGCAGAATCAGAAGCCATATGAAGAACAACCTCTCTCTCAACAGAATCAACAGAAGCTGGCAAAACCTCATCCTTGGCACCAATTTCCACAAGAGAATGTTCTGTAGAGGCTGGTTTTTCGTCCGGATCAGCAAAACTTATAGCCACCACCCATTTCTGCATGGTTCCATCTTCTGCTGTAACCGTAAATGTTTGATATTCCTGCCATTTCTTTACCGTATCCGGAAGCGGATTCACCGTTACTCCACCAGAATAGGCATTCAACTTTGCCGTTTCATAAGACTGGTCCGCATTCAATTTAACATATATTGTATCTTGAGAATCAGAATATCCTACACTGAATTGGTTTTCAAAACGGACCTGCAAATGTTTTTCATCATCCAATAGACGATTCACAACAACAACCCATGTCTTAGTAATCCCGCATTCTGCAGTAACGTCAAATGAAACCGGTTGGGTCCAATCCTTTCGTTCCCTAGGATTCGGGCTGACGCTCGATTTACGGTATACAAATTCTTTCGTGGTGTCCAGTGCGATATTCTTTAAATCCGTACCTTTTGCAAAAGTGACATAAACAGTATCATTGCTTGTTTCTGTTTCAAGAGCATTTTCAAAATAAATGTTGAAGGACACATTAGAATCTAGAACAACCTCTACACTACTTGACGAAATATCAAAAATATCAATGGAAGAGGAACTTTCCGCACCGCTGGATTCAATCACACCCGAAGAGCTCACACCATCCGCAGAACTGCCTACAGCTAAAGAAGAGCTAGAAGTAGTCTCCGACTCAGAAACGCTAGAAACAGGTTCTACCCCAGGAATATTGAACTCCAATTTCCAAAGTGAGGGTTCTCCACTTTCGGAAACCACCATCACATAAACGGCAAGACTTGCGGGAATTTCAATTTTATCCCCTACTCCAATTGCCTTTTCACTATATGCCAGCACACGTGCTAAAGAATCCAAGGCCGCAGAATCGGAGGGAAACTCCCTGAACTTGCTTTCCACCAAATGGATTTCAGCGAAATGGCTCGTTGAAATAGACGTAATAGTTACTGATTTCCAAGTTGACAGCGATTCAGGAGGTTCTTCCATGGTGATGACGATTTTATGCTCTTCAGCATAGACAGCCACATCACCATCCTGATTATCAAATGCAATCTCGTTGAAATCATTGTAATCCGACGTGCCAAAAGTTTCGTAGTCGGCGGTACAACCATAAAGACATAGGGCAAAGACTATTAACGAAATCAAACGCTTTATCATATTATTCCCCATTAATAGTTCAACCGGAATTGAGAGATGGTCAAGGAAGAACCTTCCCCACCACGATAATTCGACTCACCACTAGCCACCTCATGGGCAAGCGCAGATGAAGCAAACATCACACAAATATAAGCGACCTCTTTAGTCTCATCAACAGTCAATAAGTCGCTAGTCCCCACATATCCCGAAGACATTAAGCCAGAGTCACTCCCGTAGGTAAGGTCCACATCTATCTCTTCAGATTCATCCGCGGTCATTTTTACGGCACCAGATGCAACAATTGTCTTATTGTCTTCTGCCAAAAGCACTACATAAATTAGCCCCATTTGTGTATCATTTTTATTCTTCTTATGAACGTAATCATATTTCACATGGAATGATGACGGGCGAGCGGCAAATTTTTTGCCGAATGTCATATCTAAAGAAATGTCGGAATCATCAGTTCCCGGAGTTCCACTAGTGTAACCCCGCTCATAAATATGTACAGCACTATTATCCTTCGGATATGTCCCCGTATAATAGAAGCCTCCAGCCAGTTTTTTGCCGCCCGCAATTCCAATAAAGCTTGCCTTAACCAACTCTGATGAAACAGTCATTTCCCCATTGGATAGGAACATATTTTTTTTCGATTCAACTTTATCCACAACCATTCCAATTTTATAAATATCATCGGATACAGTCTCCATAGCATCGCTAGTGGTCGCCCAGATACTATCCACTCTCGCATTGAAATCTGAGCCAGGCAACTGCATTCCGGCAACAACGGAATAAGTTTGCAGGGTTCCAGAAGCATCCACAAACTCCATCTCGACAGGTCGGGTCAAATCGGCTACAGTATTCATAGGTAAAACCTTTATAGCGGTAAGATCCGTTCCATAGGGAACTTCCACATATATCTTTGTTCCCGTAATAGTAATGGAACTATCCCTTGTCGCCACACCAAAATCACTTAGCAGCACACCCAAAGGCACTTCTTCCGAAGACGAGGATTCCTCACTGCTGGAATACAATTCCTCAGAACTGCTAGAAGGAAGGACTTCCTCGCTACTGGAAGAAACATTTTGTGAACTACTCGACACTACTACTTCGGAGGATGAGCTGTAGCTACTAGAAGAAACCCTTGCCGAACTGCTAGAAGGTTTCTCACTTGAGGAAGATTGTGTCAAAATAGAGGAACTGGAAGCCGTCTTACTGGATGAAGACAATGCAACAGAGGAACTTGATGCATCCTTGCTAGAGGATGATGCGGACTCTGAAGAGTTGGATATTGCCATGCTAGAAGAAGAAGTGGACTCAGAAGAACCGGATGTTGCCTTGTTAGAAGAAGACGTCAGCATGGCGGCGCTGGAGATTTCTTCACCTGAAGACGAAGTCAAATTAGAAGAACTAGAAACCGCAGCCTCACTAGAAAGTAACAGTGAATCGCTAGAAGAAGACTCTTCATCCGATTCTCCAGCAGAAGATAAGGAATCCGCGCTAGAAGACGTTTCTGTTTCACTAGACAAAATTTCATCAGATGAGGATGTCGCAGACGAAGATTCCGTACTCAAAGACGATTTCACTTCCTTCTTGGGAGTCACAATCTGCCAAATCGCCGCGACTCGATTTTTTTCATCCAAGACAACAATGGAAACTATATTAGTGTCCTTCAACGACACAACGCTTCCATTTTGCAAAGGGAAATCCCAATCAACCACATCAGGGTCATTTCCGTCCATAGAGGTTGCCAAGTACGCAGTTTTTCCGCCAGAAGATTCTAAGATTGCCTCAATACAATCCAACTTTATCGAATCCGGGTAAGTCTGCTGAACAGAAGTCACGATTTTATGATTATCGGAGTCAATGGAATCAACAATAAAACCTTCAAAAACAACATCACTTGCCGTCAATTTTGGCAATACAGGCATCGTTGCAGAACTACTATCATCACCACAGGCAACGAACGCAAGCGACATCACAGCCGCAAAAGCGAAAAGCAAACTCCATTTTTTTAGGAACTTCATCGCAACGCCTCCCTAGAAGAAGTACACCAAAGAGAAGTCCAAAGCCAACAAATTAATGGTAAAGTTCACAATATTATACAAGAATTCACTGTGAGTCTCGCCATTTTCTTCCACTTCCATCACGCTGGAACTAAGCCCCAAAAGGCCCACGGAAGTTTCAAAGGCAAAGCTGTTCAACACCATGATGCAGATACCCGGATTGATACCCACATCTATAGACCAGCCTTTCGTCCTTGATTTATTCATGTCTTCTCCATCATCCGCCTGAGAAATTCCGTATGAATACTCAACAGAAATGGAGGTCTCATTAAAGAAGTAGAAATTACGGCTATCAAAGACCTTCAGATAATTTTTGAGGAAGGGTTGGACAAAGAAGCCGTTGCTCACATATTTACGGTGTTCTGCCACATCCAGTAAATCCTCCATCAGGGCGAAATCGATATCAAGCCATGTACGCGAGTAGCCTCCCCGCAAGCCCAAGGCCATGGCGTCTTTAATAAAATAGCCCCCAAAAGCCTCTACGGTAAACATATAGCCGTAGCCTTCATAGATGTCGCCAAAAAGAATGTTTAGTGCATCGTCGTCGGTATTTCCCTGAATAAGAGAAAGGGTCGTGCCACCCAAAAAACGTCCCTTGGCAATGGCTTCATCGGGGGCAACGGGATACAAAGCATCCAGAAGGCCACCCTTGCTTTCAGAAGGCATCTCTAATGCAGTTTCGCTTTGTGACGAAGAGGAATACTCTTCTTTTGAACTCGAAGAGGATATTTCCTCTTGACTAGACGAAACGGGCTCCTCAGAACTAGAAGACATTGTTTCTTCGGCAACGAAATTTTCTTCTACGAACGAAGAGGAAGACTCAACAATAGGTTCTTGTGCAAAAACAGAAATAAAACAAAAAAATAAAGAGAAAACTACCTTCTTCATACCGCCAAAGATAGAAAATGAACCGCCCAATAAGGAAGCCCTTTATCGTCCATAATTGCGCTATATCACGCTATATTACCGCTTAATCCGGCCTATTTTTTCTTAAATCGGACATATAGGCCTTCCGCACCTGCAGAGAAGCCTCTAAAAAGAGTCAACCCCTCCAATTTATCCGAAAAGAATTCCACATCCAACGAGTCATTTTTCACACCGGAATCATCCATATTGACCGTCATAAGGATGTTGTTCAAGGGATCCCAAACGGTAATCACAAGCATGGAATATTCAGTGGTGGCCGGAATTACAGGATACGCCACCAAAAAATCTAAAACCAGACGATGATTCTCAACCCTTGCCGAAAAATTTTTGATTCCCTCTGCCCCTAAAAATTTTGATCCCCATAAAACAAGGTTAAAGCATGCCTCGGATTCAAAAGTTCCGAGAACCATTTTTTCAAGATCTGCTAGTTCTTTCTTCGAAAAAATACCATTTCCATCTCTATCAATTTCAGAAACAACTTCACGAGAGTACACCTCATCAAAAGACCAGATGTTCTGAACACCGATAAAGCCGTATTTGTCAAAAGAAGCATTTACCTTTACATCGGCAAAAACTTCAGCATGAGCCATAGCAAATGAGGGAAAAAACAGAAATAAAGCGAATACGGCTTTACTTATCCCTCTCCAAATTCTCGGTTTCATAATGAATGCTAAAAAGCCAATACAAAGCCCGTCACTAAAAGGCCTGCACCCAAAGCACCAAGCCCAATGGCAACGCCACACTTGATATCACCGCTGTGGTTCAAATCATGATTGTCCCGAACCATCTTTTGCGTATCCTTGCTTTCAAAGGCGGACAATCCGTATGCCTTCTTCTTATCGGCGGCATCGCTCCAATCCCGTTCGGCCAAGTACCACATAACACCAGCGGCTACAAAGGGCGCTATAGAACTCCATAAAAGTCCGCGCCCCACACGGCGCTTTGAACGTTCTTCATTGAATGCGTTTTGCTCTTCAATGAAATCCAAATCATCCAGAACAGGTTCCATTTCCACATTAATCAAATTCGGCATAAAGGATTTAATTTCTGTCACAATCGTGGTATCTCTGTAGCCGATTTTGCGTAAATAGATGCTCACCTGGGGTTGTGGACGAATATCATCCACAATAATATCGGTCATGTAATGGGGCATTTCATCCACATTCGGTTCTTCATCAATGTACACTTCTACAGCTTCAGGATCGGTGTTCAAAGTCAATCGCGTTGCGGGCCGCAATACCGGTATTTCCACCTTATTCAAGCTATCTGCATTAATTTTCACCACGGCAGAGCCCCACCATTCCACATCCTTCAAAACCTGCATTACAGAAATCGTGTACTTTCCAGGCTTGATATTCTTGATGGTATCGGGAGCCAACTGATGTATGGGGATGCCATTCACATAAAGCGAGCATGCCGCCGGAGACGAACGCACAAGAAGATTCGCATTTCCTGGAGGATAAAGTTCTTCCTCTTCTTCCTCGACTTCCACAGGGACTACATAGTTGGAAAGAGACAGATCTATCATCTCCTCATCTTCCAAATTGTACAGGCGCTTCAAATCCAGTCGGAAATACTTCATGAAGGGATTAGCGGAATCAGCGGCAATACTATCCTGAATTTCGCGTTGGCGGATTTCCTCTTCCACCTTGGCAATCTCTTCCAACTTCAGGCGAGTATCTTCTTTTGCCAAAGCCGTTTCAAAATCGTCATCTGCACCATCATCCTCTGGAGGCGTTTCAACGGCAGGCTCTGCGGGAGACTCTTGTGAAGCTTCGGCGGCTTTTTTCACTTCGTCCGTCATGATGACTTCCGCTACTGGTGCGGGAGTTTCTTCGGTATCCTCGGCATCTTCCTCGACCTGCTGGCCATTGGTTTCTTGCAGCGTTGCATTTTGTTCGTCTGCAATCTTTTCAAGTTTCTTTTGTTCCGCCTCATTCGGACGTTTTAGATACACCGTGTCTTTTTCAATCTTTACGAAAATAGCCTCTTGTTCCTCCGGTTCCCCAGCAACCCAATAGCGAACAGGGACCTCACGACTTTCTGCAGGAGCAGGTTCCGTGGAAGCAGGCTCCGCGGAAGCAACAGGAGTTGCGGACGCAGTAGGAGCCGCCGAACTCGTTGAAGCCGCTGGAATTTCAGACGGTGCAGGTGCCGAATTTTGCTCTACAACAGGTGCCGGTTCCTGGACAACTGCGGGTGTGGGTTCCTCCACATCCCAATCATCCTCCTGAGCCCATAAAGTGGTCCCCGCAGAAAGAGCTAGCATCAATGCAAACACGCGTTTGAACATACTTCAAAGATAAATAAATTTACGAGGAAAACCGCAAAAATTCAAAAATTAAGCCGATTTCTTCCGCAATCGAGCACAATAAATAGGACCAGAGCCTTTAGCCTTATCAGGCAATATGTGAACGCCACACTCTGTTCTATCCGCACCCTCAGGAATATCCTTGATAAAGTCAAGTTCCATCGAAGGACGCTTCTTTAAAATCTTCGAAACAACAGCATCATTTTCCAACGGAGAAAGAGCACAGGTGCCATACACAAGAACTCCCCCTGGGCGCAGTGCATCCACCGCAGAAGCAAGTAATGCGCCCTGCTCTACAGAAAGTCGCTTCACTCGTTTGCTAGACCATTCCTTCAAATACTGCGGAGCATTCAACACATGGCGGTCAGAAGAACAGGGGGCATCCAAAAGAATCCGGTCATAAGATTCCTTCTTGTGGAGGCCAAACTTCATTCCATCATAACCCGTCACACGGATGATGTTGCGCCAAGATTCCGGCAAGGAATTCTCGATAACATGCTGGAGTCGCAGTCTGCGATCGGGAGAGCGGTCGTTACTTTGTAAGGAACCCTCCCTCTGTAATTTCGAGGCGAGCACCAGGGTTTTACCTCCAGGAGCAGCACACATGTCTAGGACTTCCATTCCCGGCTCAACCTGCAAGCATTCCGCCGCGAAAATAGAAGCTTCATCTAAAAAATAGGGTTCCAGATTTTCTCCAAAGCGAAGTTCTGCTGCACAGCCTTCACCCTTCAACGCCTCCAGTAAAGCCGGCCAGCGGTCGCCATAAATTCCTTCGAAATAATCAAAAAACTCCATAACTACATCGAAAATAAAAAGAAAAAGCGCTTTGGAATCTTCAAAAAAAGAAAAGCCTCTCTTAGAGAGGCTTCGTTGAGCTACCAGGATTCGAACCTAGACAAACAGAGTCAGAATCTGTTGTGCTACCATTACACCATAGCTCAATAATCCACAAATTTGAGCCAAAACTCAAATAAGCGTTGCCAAATGTAGCAAAACTCCTTAATTCGGCAAGGGGTTTTTGCCATTATTTTAGGGTTGGAGGGGTATAGGTGATCCCCTGATATTCCAAAGCCCCACCCTTGGGTAAATCCACGTTAATAAGGGTAACGTACCAATCCATTGGCGTTTTCTGCTGTTTTAGGGTAGAAACCACCTTTGAATCACCTGTGTAAAGCACCAGTTCCGCACCTCCGGCGGGGATGTTTTGGAGCGCCAGAGGGTTGCAAGTCACTTCCCTAACGAAATGAGCTGTTCCCTTAACTCCAATCACCACACTATTAACCATGCAGTTTGAGCCCTCGTTCTCTTCAGGAACAACCAGGCTTACCACACTCAGCAAACCGGATGGAGCAGTCAATACCACGGAATCCAATTGAAGGGTGTCCCGATCCCTCAACGCAGCCGCCTCCCAATACTTGGAAAGGCCCATTGCCGTCACCCCGCCATCGGTTTCCATGCGGATTTCCACCCTAAATGTATCGTTCGGGAGGTTGGTAGGAGCAGGCAACCACCAGCGACCAAGACTGTCCGTCCGGGTGTAAGGCGTAAATGTTGTAGAATCTCCCTCCACAAAGTCGAAGCCGTAAAGATCCGTTATCACCATGACCTCCGCCCCATTGCATGGGCCCGAATCACACATGGCGACACCCGTAATCCAAGAGATTTCCTCTATTTTTTTCATCAGGGTGTCGATTTCCTTTTCTGGGCTCCAGAGGAACGGACCAGCAGTTACAGTATCACCTTTTTCAACAGGTTCCGTCATTTCCCAAGAACGATAGATGTGGCCTTTTTCTAAACCGGATTCCTCCAATTTTGCGACGATATGGGGATCTCCAGGGCAGAAGGTAAACCACCAGGTTCCAGAAGGAATGAGAACCGCGAAACTATCCCCGGCAAAGACATTCTGGAAGAACGGCGTCCCAGGAACAAAGACTTTGAAATGGGAACCAACCGCCACCTCAAGTTCAGCATTCTTGTCGTAGTAAAGAACACCCTCAAATACAGCTGCAGGCTCCAACTGGATGAGTTCATATTCGCTAGACTCCGCTGTAACCCTAGGTAGATAGGACAATTCCCGCGTTTCCTCATCGATGACAGCCAACTGGAAGGTATCTGCAATTGCAGAACCAAAGGAGAACCTACCCTCCTCGTCAGTATTCGTCTCAACATATTCAGGCATGCGAAGAGAATCCGTCTCATCCAAAACCTTTGCCATGCGCACGCGAGCCATCATCGCCACAGATCCATCGGCATGAGTCACAAGGCCGGCAACCGTGTTTTCCGTCTGGGTGGCAGTCCCTGCTACATCTTCACTTTCACTGCACGCAAAAAGTACAGCAAGCAAAGAGGCAATAACCACCCTCAAATATATTGGTGTTACGCCAAATTTTCTCATTTCCCATCCTCCCCCTTATCTTCTGCACACTTTTCCTTGCTCAAGGGGAAAAACTGCACATTCAACTCACACAACATCGTCTCGCCATTATCGGAATGAACAATATCCAAAATTTCCTTCTGGAACATATCGATTTTTCGGATAATCCGCTCCAGCCCATCGGCAGAAACGCTCATGGTGGTAGTTGAGATGTTTCGCCTTGCCGTTGTGTAATGGTCCAAGGCATCCTTTGCCAAATCAATCATCTGCTTCTGAAACTGGTGCACAAAAAGAGGCGCAACTTCGCGACCGCTGGTAACGGTCTTATTCACAGACTTGTAGAAGCCATCCGTTTTTTCTATAAGGCCTAGGTCCAAAAGCAGCTGTATGGCCTGTTTTGCCTGAGGCAGAGAGATTTTTGGACTGAGGAACAGCGCCAACTCCTGAATGTTTCCCTCGTTTACATTCAGGACAGACAGCGCCTCGCGAGCCGCCACGTAATACCACTTGCTGTAGTATTCCTGCTGATTTTTTGTAAGAGTCTTCACTGCCCGAGGAAGGAGCGCAGACATCTGGTCAAAAATCTGCTGCTTGGACACAGGCGTTGTAGCGTGCGTGAAATCCACCATCAAGGTGAAATAGCGGGCTTCCTTCTCGTTCAAGCCCAAGGCTGCAATGAACTTGGGAAGCATTTGGGGCGTCAAAGACTTTCGGCCCCGAATCAAATCCAGGTAGAAGCCCGAAGAGGAGTATCCGGCCTTGCGGGCAAAAGACCTGTAGGAGAAATACCGCTGTACAGACTTGCGGTACTCGTAGTAGTCCTGCAGATACTTTCGATAGTTATAATAGGCGTATACGTTCATCGATATAAAAGATAATTTTATTTGATTACGAGAACACTTCATTCAGTAAAAACGAGCCTAAAATTTCAATATTTTCCTATTTTTACAAAAAAAGAACACATTGAGAACACTTTTAGTTCTTTCACCCCTGCCATTCCGCAAAAATTTTGTCTAATTTTAGGGAACACCCAATCCCATCCCTCGAACCTCCGTTGTAAATCAGCGGAGGTTCTTTTTTGTCCCCATTTTGCCCGCAACTTTCTAAATTCTGGGTATGGAATTCAAGAAAACCATCCTAGGCTTCTTTTCCCGGATTTTACGCTTTTTGGGAATCATCGCATTACTCTATGTGAGCATGGTGTTCTACCTCGCCCTCACAGAACGGAGAAACGCCTACCCGAGAGCCATCAGCCACAACGAAGCCAGAGCGGCCATCCAGGATTTCGCCAAAAGTATTTCTTGTACTCTTGGAGACGGAACCATCCTCAATGGTTTTATCGCCGGCGATAAAACAGCCCCATTACTACTCTATTATCCTGATGCCGACGAAGATGGAGCACAGTTTATCGCCGAGGTGCAAAACATTCCAGATGTTGCTCTAGTCACCTTCAATTACCGCGGAAGTGCAGATAACAAAGGGACTCCCGAGCACAAGACTTTCGAACCCGACGCTAAGGAGATTTGGGAATGCGCGACACAGATTAGTGGGGCCCAACCGGCATTCGCCGTCGGACGTGGAACGGGAGCAATTCTTGCTGCAGAGCAGGGTGATGCAAAAACAAAATTCATCCTCATTGACCCCGTTCTAAGTATCGCCCAAGCCATATCTGCCAAATACAGGATTCTCTATCCCAAATTTTTAATTCGAGCTCCCGAACAGCTCCCTTTAGAAACACTGAACAAGTATCGCAGCAATGTACACATCATTCTAGATCGTAAATTTGTTGAGGAACGGGCTCAGCAAGTTGTTCAAAAACTTTCGACCGCCCAAGTAGAAGCCCGAAACGGGAACAGCCTGCAGCAAACATTGACAAAGGTCATCCAAAAATCCCATACAAACGATTAGCCTGTATACAAAACAGAGCTACAATTCTTTTTGCGTTGCCACAAATCCATAAATTTTCTAATTTGTCGGCACTGGGATTCTATCCAAACTAAAAAAGAGGTGTAATTCAAATGGATAAATTTGTTGTAAAGATGGACATTCGTGGTTTCATTCGTTTTAATGAAGAAACTTCTAAGGAACTCAAACTTGAAAAGATGCCTTATGCCGATATCGAGGTGGACAAGGCAGGTAAGCGCATTGCAGTGACTCCATCTAAGGTTTTGAAAACCACTTCCTATCGCTTTATGGCCAATGGTGCTGGTTATATTCTTTATTTCAAGGGTGCCCTGAATGCTGTCGGCTCTAAGATTGAGACCGGCGCTTACACAATGACAAAGGAAGGCACAAAGTTCGTGTTTACAGGAAAGACTCCCGCCAAGAAGAAGGGCGCTTGGGAAATTCTCCCCTGCCGTAATTCCGCTGGCCTCACCATGCTTTCCATTGACTCTCGTGGAACCATTATTTTTGACAAGCGCACCTGCACTGCCATGGAAACCGTGAAGAACAACACCATGACCGCAGAATTCGATGCCGCCAAGAAAACCTTTAAGTTGACCTTTGGCAAGAAGGGTTTCATTAACGTGCGCACCATCGCTAGCCACGCCAACGCTTCTTTCATGGGGACGCTTTCCTCTAACGGAATCGCCCTTCCCAAACAAAGCTTCCGCACCGATTGCAAGGTAGACGGAAAATCCTTGACCTTCAACGTCGCATCGCTCCTCTCCGCTCAGAAGGCCGGTGCAAAAACCACAAAAAAAAGCAAGAAAGGCTAAACAATGATTGATGTTTTAAAAGCTTTCTACACCATCCATTACAACTTTGCAGCAGTCAGCATTCTGCTCTTGTTGTTGCTTATCGTTCTTCTCTCCAAGAAGAATGTCAAATTTGGCATCGTTGTGCTCGCCATCTTGGTGGTGTTCAACGTCGCCCTCTTCAAGCGTACCGATGGCAAGTCCTGGACGCTTACCCAAGAAGAAACCAAGGATGAATATGGCATCATCCACACTCCCGAATCCATGACCTTCTCTGCCGACACCAACTGGGTAAACGACAAGGGCATCATCATGGGAGGGGACACCATCCATCACTGGTGCTGGATGGACCAGAAGTGGGCGGAATTTGCCAGCATGGACTTGGTGGCAAAGATCTGGGGTGAAAACAGCAGCAAGAAGATGATCAAGGCCTCTGAAGGCCACGGATCCTTCTAATCCTCCAGGGATTTCAGCGAAAGTTCTCCGTTCTCCATTTGGAGATAGGAGGGCTTCCAGATCCATTCCCCAGGAGAAGCCACCACTCCGTTATCTACCTTCCAGATACCAGGGAGATGGTGATGGCCATGAATGCAGTATTGGCATTTTTCTTGGGCCAGAGCTTGATTTCCCCATTCAAGATACTCTTCAAGGCGAATCTCTCGAGATTCGCCTATTTTTCTGCTATTACGGCCGACGAACCGAGCCAGAGCCATGCCCCAATCCGGATGTAATTGGCGAAACAGGAAGCGGTTTAACGGGAAATCCAGAATTTTACGAAGGAAGCGGTACCCCGAATCCGAGTGGGCGACTCCGTCCCCATGCTTGAAGTAAACCCTCTTGCCCTGGATTTCCAACACCAGCGACTTGTGGACCTGAATTCCCAACATCTCCGGGAAAAAATTCCCATAGGCAAAATCATGATTTCCACACAGGAGGTGGACTTCCGTACCACTTTGGCGAAGATTCCACAAGGCTTTCAGCAGAGGAAAATGACTTTTTGCAACATAATAGCGATATTCATACCAGAATTCAAAAAGATCGCCCACGATGACTACATGGGAAGCCTTACCGCACCACTGGTTCAACAATTCCACCAGCTTCGCTTCCCTATCGGGAATCGAACCGGCAGGATCAATGCCAAGGTGGGCATCTGATATAAAATAGGCGACTTGTTGCATCTCACCCCGGAAAATAGAAAAAAGGGCGTAAAAGAGCCCGAATTTCTTCTACATTTAGACCATGGATTTCCGAAAAGGGCTTTTATTCGCGACTTTTAGTATCGCACTGTGCTTTACAGGGTGCAGTACTCGGTTGACAACAGCCCAAATTTCAGACCAGGACAGCCAAGCCACACCCATCACTGCCTTTGACGCAATCCCTGTATTTTATGGTGGGGACACCTTATATTTAGACAAGAAACTGCAAAATGCATACGGGAACGCATTGGGAGACGCTTTTGCAAACGGCGGCCAATGCCGCGGGGAAGCCAAAATCCGCATAAATGTTGTGGAGAATTCCGCCAAAAGCGCATGGACACTGCCCCTCGCCTTCATCCCCTTCTGGCCAATCATGCCGGTTGACGAGGCCTGGCAGGTTTCTTTCGAGGCGAGTGTTTTTTGCGAGAATACTCTGGTAAGCCACGTTCAGTTTGAAGAAGAGGAGCGGGTACACGCAACGATTTATGGTAGGTTGCGGAGCGATTTGGCGAACCAGGCTATGGAAGAAATTCACCGAAAGCTGACCCAAAGGCTTTCTTTTGAAGTGAAGCAGGAACGCCCTGCCGACCTGAACAGCGTCCAGGACTACACCCTCTACTAGCCTTCCAGAATTTCAGACAAATTCATCAGATGGGGTATTTGATAGTTCACCCATTCCGGTGCTTTCGCTAGGGGATTCACAAAAATTGTTGTCCAGCCCCGCTTGTGCGCCGGTTCCAGATTTCGGAGGGAATCTTCCAAGAGAACGATGTCACTATTTTGCGAGACGGTTCTCCCCAAAAAAGTTTCCATTTTCTCATAGGCACTTTCGTGAGGCTTCCCTACCCAGTCCATCTGCTTCAAATCAAATACCGCGTCCATCACATCCAGAAAACCCATAGACCTCATACCCGCCTCGCTCCAGTCGTGGCGGCCGTTGGTAAAAACAATTCGGCGGCCATTTAAGGAGAGAAGAAGCTCACGCTTTTGAGGCGATTCCTTCGGGTATATCAAGAACTCCGGTTCATGGATGAAATCGAAGAAGTCCTCGGGATTGACCCCATGCATGGCCTGCAAACCCGCGAGAGTGGTTCCGAAGCGAAGAAGATAGTCACGACGAATTTCGCTGGCCTGTTCAAAAGTTCCGCCCACCGTTTTCTGGACATAGAGGGCGATGCGCTTGTCCAAAGAATTCAGAACATAGCGTTCCTCTTCGCCGTAAAGCGTGAGGTCGTAATCAAAAAGCCAGATTTTATTCGCCGCATTTTTAAGCACTGGCACAATAATAGCTTTCTCCCACCCACTTTTAAGTATATTTGAGCAAGAAATAAGACTATTCAAAGAATGAGCCGAAAAATTTCATTTCAATGGTAGAAACATGGAAGAGAGCAAGAAGGAAACCAAAAAAGAAAAGGCTTCCAAATTTTTAAGGGAAAAAGCAGCCAGCATTCTCTTTGACTTGATTACCGACATTCCGGAATCCATCCATGCCAAAGACCAGACGCCCGAGGCTAAGGCCCAGCTGTTGACGCAACGGGCCGCGTTAAAGGCTGCCACCATCAGCGCTACGCTCTCCATTCCCGCAGGACTTACCGGGATTCTCACAGCCGTGCCCGACATTGCAGCCATCTGGAAAGTGCAGGCTCAGCTTGTGGCAGACATTGCAGCCACCTACGGAAAACTGGCGCTTCTCAGCCGAGAGGCCATGATTTGGTGCTTGTTCCGCCATAGCGCAGGGCAGCTTCTGCGTGACATTGCGGTACGAACCGGAAGTAGAATTGTCATTCAAAAGGTCTCCTTCGCTACCCTCAGCAAGATTCTCCAGAAAATCGGGATGAAGGTTTCCTCCAAATTTTTAGGGAAAACCATCCTGAAGGCAATTCCCGCTTTGGGAGCCCTCGGCAACGGCGCTTACACCTACTACGACACAAACGAGGTGGGGAAAACCGCCACGAACTATTTCAAGGCTCTGGCAGACACCAAAGACACGACTGTTACAGACGCGGAAATTGTTGAAGACAAGCCATAAAAACGGCGAAACTCCATTCCTACATACTTGAATGGGCATAAAATTTTTCTACATTTGCGCCCAACAAAACAATTAACATCAACTCCAATCGTGGAATAAACATATGAATAACATTGAAAAGCACAGAAATATTGGTATTTCTGCCCACATCGACTCCGGTAAGACAACCCTTACCGAACGTATCCTTTACTTCACAAAGCGTATTCACGCCATTCACGAAGTCCGTGGCAAGGACGGCGTCGGTGCCACGATGGACTCCATGGAACTTGAACGCGAACGCGGCATCACGATTCAGTCCGCTGCCACCTTCGCAAACTGGACCCACACCAAGAGCGGCGAAGCCGACTCCATCAACATCATCGATACCCCGGGGCACGTGGACTTCACTATCGAAGTGGAACGTTCTCTCCGTGTGCTGGACGGTGCCATCCTGGTGCTCACCGGCGTGGAAGGCGTTCAGTCTCAGTCTATTACCGTTGACCGCCAGATGAAGCGCTATCATGTACCGCGCGTCGTGTTCGTGAACAAGTGCGACCGTTCTGGTGCAAACCCGCTCCGCGTGGCTGTCATGCTCAAGGAAAAGCTGAACCATAAGCCCTGCGTGATGCAGATTCCTATAGGTTTGGAAGACCAACTGAAGGGTGTGGTCGACCTCGTCGAAATGAAGGCCTACTACTTTGAAGGCGCTAACGGCGACGACATGATCGAGAAGGAAATCCCGGCTGAACTCGCTGACCAGGCCCAGGAATACCGCGAAAAGCTCATTGACTGCTGCGCCGACTACTCTGACGAAATCATGGAAAAGGCCATGGAAGGCCAGTATGGCGTCGACGAAATCGACAAGGCTCTCATCAAGAAGACCATCCGCGAAGCTACCATCCGCCTGGATATCACTCCGGTGTTCATGGGTTCCGCTCACAAGAACGTGGGTGTGCAGAAGCTCTTGGACGGTGTCATTGACTACCTCCCCTGCCCAACCGACGTGGAAAACAAGTGCCTTGACCTCGACGACAACGAAGCCGAAGTGGTTCTCAAGTCCGAAGACAATGCTCCTCTCGTTTGCTACGCATTTAAGCTGGTGAACGACCGCTATGGCCAGCTCACCTACGTCCGCGTTTATCAGGGTAAACTCAAGAAGGGCGACATGATCACCAACATGGCAACCGGTAAGAAGGTTTCCGTTGGCCGTCTCGTCCGTATGCACGCCGATGAAATGGTGGATATTACCGAAGCCGGCGCTGGCGACATTGTGGCTCTGTTCGGTATCGACTGCGCCTCTGGTACGACCTTCACCGACGGTACGAACCACTACAACATGACCTCCATGCACGTTCCTAACCCGGTGATCGAGCTCGTGATCGAAGCCAAGAACCGCGATGACCTGGCCAACCTCTCCAAGGCTCTGAACCGCTTTACGAAGGAAGACCCCACATTCCAGGTGGAAGTGGACAAGGAATCCGGCGAAACCATCATCAAGGGTATGGGTGAACTTCACCTTGACGTGTACATTGAACGTATGCGTCGTGAATACCACGTGGACGTCCAGACGGGTGCTCCTCAGGTGGCATACCGCGAAACCATTACTCGCGAAGCCAAGTTCGAATACACCCACAAGAAGCAGACCGGTGGTTCTGGCCAGTTCGCTAAGATGTCTGGCATTATGCGCCCCATGGCTGTGGAAGGCGATTCCGAAAAGGTTTACAACTTTGTGAACTCTGTGGTCGGCGGCCGTATTCCTAAGGAATACATCCCGTCTTGCGACAAGGGCTTCCAGAGCTGCATGGAATCCGGTTCCCTCATCGGCTTCCCGGTGGTGGGTATCGAAATGGAAGTTCAGGATGGTGCTTTCCACCCGGTGGACTCCTCTGACATGGCCTTCCAGATTTGCGCTCGCATGGCCTTCCGTGAAGCCTTCGAAAAGGCTGGCGCCCAGATTCTCGAACCTATCATGAAGGTTGAAATCCAGACTCCGACCGAATTCCAGGGTAACGTTGTGGGTAACGTGTCTCAGCGTCGTGGTGCCATCACTGGTACTAACGAAGAACAGGGCATGACCACCATTCTCGCTGAAGTTCCGCTTTCCGAAATGTTCGGTTATGCTACGGACCTCCGCTCCATGACCCAGGGTAAGGCTGAGTTCACCATGGAATTCTGCAAGTACTCTCCGGTACCGCGCAACATCCAGGAAGAACTCATCAAGAAGTACGGCGACAAGGCCAAGGCCCGCGCCTAAGATTTTCTCTTGAAAATTACAAAGGGACTCGCGAAAGCGAGTCCCTTTTTTGATGGAATCGCAACATCAAGTTGCGACATCATCGAGCATCGAGCCTCTTTTCAAAAGAAAAACCGCAGGCCCGAAGACCTGCGGTATGTACTCCAAGTATGTCCTACCCTGCGGTTCGATCCGGCATCCCTTCTCTAGAACAAGAACTTACTGGAAGCACATCTATAATATAACGCTCTTTGCAGACAAATGTACAACGGCATCAGAAATTTCATATTCCAAACGAAAATATGCCAAAAGGGATGATGTCAAATTCGACAACAAACCTTGATGCTGGCAATAAACTGCGCCGAGGCCGTGCCGCTACCCCTCTTTTTTAGCCTCTTTCCAAAGCTTTTGCAGACCTTCCAAACCCACCTCGGGCATGGTTTTGCCCTGCTCTTTCACCTTGGCCTCCACAATCCGGAAGCGTTTTTCGAACTTAGAGTTGGCCCGCTGCAAGGCGGTATTGGCGTTGATGCCCACATGCCGCGCCACATTCACGAGGGAGAACAGAATGTCACCGAGTTCATCTTCCAGGCGGTCATAGTTTGGATTTTCTTTCGTGATTGCTTGCATTTCGGTGCGAAATTCTGTAAATTCTTCCTGAGCCTTTTCAAATACAGGTTCCGAGTCACTCCAGTTGAAGCCTACCTTTTCGGCACGACGGATGATGTCTTGGGCCCGGGCGAGCGTCGGCATGCTCTTGCTTACTTTGTCCATAACAGAGCAGCCCGCAGTTTTTTGATTATTCTTCTCTGAGGCTTTTATCCGCTCCCAACGACGGCTTACATCTGCTGCGGTGTCCGCTTTTGCATCCCCGAATACATGAGGGTGGCGGCGAATCATCTTCTCGCAGATGCCCTGCACCACATCGTCGATGTTGAAATCGCCCTGTTCCTTGCAAACCTGGGCGTGGAACACCACCTGAAGAAGAACGTCCCCAAGTTCTTCGCACATGTGGTCCTTGTCCCCATCCTGGGCGGCATCGATGAATTCGCTGCTTTCCTCCACCAAATATGGGAGAAGAGAACGGGTGTCCTGGGCTCTGTCCCAAGGGCAGCCGTTTGGGGCGCGAAGCCTTTCCAATATCTTTACCAAATCATCAAAGGAATATTTCATAAAATGAACGATAGAAAATACACCCGACTTTTGCCACCCGATTTTCCCCTTTTACTGAAGGAGTCCAAATTTATGCCGCCGCAACTCTATGTGGCAGGGCGGCTTCCACCAATAGACGCAATCGGCATTGCAATGGTGGGAACCCGGAGGCCTTCTAATTCCGCCCGCGAACTTTGCCGGAGGCTAGTGAATTCTTTGCGTGGGACTAAGGCTGTTGTCGTGTCGGGACTGGCCCAAGGCATCGACAGCTTATGCCATGAGGCGGCGCTGGAAGCAGGCATCCCCACCATCGCAGTACTCGCCCAAGGGCTAGACACGCATATAGAGGGAAGCCGCGGCGAGCTGGCAGCACGGATTCTAAAAGCGGGCGGTGCGGTGGTGTCGGAATTTGAACCAGACGAACCTGCCTACAAAAGCCATTTTCCGGCCCGAAACCGCATTATCGCTGGTTTGTCTCAAGCCACCATTGTAGTGCAAAGCAAGGAAAAAGGTGGCGCTTTGCTCACTGCCGATTTCTGCAGAAAAGAGGGTCGAATGCTGGTGGCTGTTCCTGGAGATTTCGACAACGAGGTGGCTCAGGGGCCCAACATTTTACTGGACGGAGGCCTCGCCAAACCTGTTTTCATTCCTGAAAATCTTCATCAGATTTTAGGGTTGACCAAGGACTCGGCACCCCGTTTCAAGAACATGCTCCAAATAGGAATCGGACTTTCCGAGGCCGCCGAAAAAATGCTCCGCAAAAACAACGGTTTCAAGAAAACTTTTTCCGAACTGGAATCCGAAACCAAGTTGAGCCCACAAGTCATTTTAGCTATATTAACAGAGCTGGAACTTGCAGGTTTTGTCGAGACCCAGGACAACTTCCAATTCTATTTCAACGGAGCCATCTGAATTGCACAAAAGAATCTACATCGCCTTAGCCGTCGTGTTATTCTTGATGATTGTGATGGGTTCCCAATTGCTTTTTGGGGATAACAGCCTCCCCCGTCAAAAACAAATTGCAAATCAGATTGTCATCTACCAAAAACAGATTGATTCCTTGGAGCAGGTCATCGACAACCACAAATTGGAAATCGAACGTTTGAAGCACGACTCCCTGTACAAGGAGCAAATTCTCCGCACCCGCTACGGCATGAGCCGCAAAGGGGAAAAAGTCTTTCAACAAGTCAAATAAAGAAGTATCACTATGAAATCTGTACCTATTACGCTGCTCACCGGTTACCTTGGAGCCGGAAAGACCACCCTTCTGAATTATGTATTGAACAACCAGCAAGGCTACCATGTGGCAGTCATCGTCAATGACATCGGCGAAGTGAACATCGACCAGACCTTGATTGAAAAAGGCGGAAACATCACGAAGGAAGATTCCGGAAAGGTGGTTCCCCTCTCCAACGGTTGCATCTGCTGCTCCCTGAAGGCCGATTTGCTAGAGCAGATCGCCGAAATTCTGGAACTCGGAAAGTTTGATTACATCTTGATTGAAGCCAGCGGCATTTGCGAGCCTGTGCCTATCGCGCAAACCATCTGCATGGCCGGAAGTCAATTGCAGGGCAAGAAGGGGCAACGCCTAGCCTGTCATTTGGATAACATCGTGGCTGTGGTGGACGTGCTTCGCCTGGCAGACGAATTTGCCGGTGGCGAGCACCTTTTGAAGAAGGATTTGAAGGAAGAGGATATTGCAAACCTTCTCATTCAGCAGATTGAATTCTGCAACACCATCATCATGAACAAGGTAGATTGCCTGAAACCGGGCGATTTGGAGCACGTGAAGGCGGTGGTTCGCGCTTTGCAGCCCAAGGCCAAGATGATTGAGACCAATTTTGGCAAGGTGGAGATGAAGGACATTCTCGATACCAAACAGTTCGATTTTGATAGCGTAGCCGAATCGGCCACCTGGGCTGTAAAATTGAATGAAGAGGGTCATGACAACCACGATGATGACGATGATGACGAGGACGAACACGAGCATCATCACCATCATGACGAAGACGAGCATGAGGAACACGAGCATCATCACCATCATGACGAAGACGAGCATGAGGAACACGAGCATCACCACCATCACGATGATGATGACGACGATGATCATGAAGATCACAGCCACTGCGACCATGAGCATGGCATTTGCCACTGCGGTCATCACCACGACAAGGATCATCCTCATGGTGACGAATACGGGATCAGCACTTTTGTGTATGAGACCCATCGCCCGCTGAACCGCATGAAGTTCGAACGCTTTTTGGACGACTATCCCAACAGCATCATCCGCACTAAAGGACTCCTGTGGTTCAGCGATGAACGCAGCGAAAGTTATCTGTTTGAACAGGCCGGAAAACAGGCCAGCGCCCAGAATTTCGGCCGCTGGTTTGCAGCAGAAGATGAACGCACACAGCGGCAGATTCTCGCCGAAAATCCACAACTCCAGAAAGTGTGGGACGAAAAGTATGGCGACCGCATTGTACGCCTCGTATTCATCGGCCAGCACATGGAGAAGAAGAAAATCATCGCAGTGATGAATGACTGCCTGGACGATTAACGCTTCACGCCTGTAGACAAAATTCAAAACGCCTCGCTGAACGCGGGGCGTTTTTCATACCCGGTAAATTCAGGCTACTTCGCAGCTTCTTTTCCAAAAGGTTTTGTCAGCATAATCAGCACAGGCGTAATGGTAAAATCAGCAAGCAGAGCAGCAGAGAGGCCAACACTTGCCATAAAGCCAACCCTAAAGAATATGGTAACAGGACTCACCATGTAGGCAACAAACATCATGCAGAGAATGATGGTGGTGGAAACCATGCTCTTCCCCACTTCACCAAAAGATGCAAGAACAGAATCCCGATAATTACCGCACCTCTCAAAATTCAACTTTGCATGATTTACAAAATGGATGGTATCGTCAACTGCTATGCCAAGGGCCATGGGCATCACCATCATGGTCATCATATCCATGCTGAAGCCACAAGCACCCATAACTCCGCCAATCACAAGGATAGGGGCGATATTTGGAATCATGCCGATAAGCCCAGTTTTGATGCTCATGAAAGAAATGATGAGGAGAAAGGCAATTACCGCAAAAGAAATTCCAATGGACTCTATTTCTCCCTTCACCAACTTATCGTTCATGGAAGCCTGTTCTGCCGCATAGCCTTCCACACCGACATCCGCATTAGGGAAATACTTCCGCACCATAGCCATGGCACTATCCATGTCCTCATTAACCTGTTTAGAATTCCACTCCCTCAATTCTACATGGATGAATGCCATGCTGAAATCATCATTGACACCGCCAACCATTACTCGGGCTTTACCTTCCGTAACCTTTGTCAAAGGCAATTGGGAAAGATTCTTCACCGCGCTATCCAGAGTCGCAAGCATCATCGGATTCTTGAAAGTGCCCACAGAATCGGAATCAACAATCACGTTGTAGGAGTAGATATTGGCTAGTTCCGAATCCATTAACTTGACCAGATTTTCCACAAAAGGAAGTTTTGTACCAAACATTTCGATGTAATCCACGTTGACCTTGAGTCCCAGGCATCCCAAAGCACTTGCAATCGCAATCACAACAGTCACCAGCACAACGGGAAGTTTGAAATTAAGGACTTTTTCGCCTAGCCTCACAAAATGATTTTCTACACGACCAAATGTCTTTTCGCCAATGATGGTTGCGACATCATCGCTGCCATAACTAAAAAGAATGGGCACCAAAATAATCACATAGAGGTATACGCCGAAAACCATAGCACCACAAATAGTGCCGATAACTCTTAATACTGGCATTTCCACAAAGAGGAAGGACAGCATGGAAGCGACCGTAGTCACCACCGTGAAAAAGATGGGCCAGCCCGTTTCCGTCACCGCTTCCACAAGGGCATCTTTGCGGTTGTTCAATCGAGCAAAAGCCGCCTTAAAGCTATTGATGTAGTGGATGGAATAACCCACGCTGAGCGCCATACCAAGCATCATAGGCAGCGTAAACAGAGTGAAATCCGGCTTTACACCTAGCCAGCCACAGATTCCAAACACGGAAGCCATTGCAAAGGCCGTTGCCATAAAAGGAACTGACACGCCAAATATGCTTCGGGTAAAAAATGCGAGGCAGAGAATCATGATGAGAACGCCAATAGCTACTGATTTTGCTGCTTGAGGCATGGTAGAATCATTCTTCGAAACATCAAGATATGGTTCGCCAGCAGCGTTCAAATTCCACCGCTCCGAAATAAACTCCGGACGTTCAAGCATGTCCGCAACTGCGCGACCAACTTTCTCGGCATCCTCCGCTGGATTCTCATACGAATCCAGGCTCAAATGAATCAAAGCTTCGGTGCCTTTGGAATTTTCAATGGTATGAATTTCCTTGGCTAGGGGAATGTTTGCCAACATATAGCGAGAAAGAGCATCCCGCATATTCATGATGACAGAATCGCGAACACTCGGAGTAGCATTCGCACCATTCTCTGAAGCAGCAGCACCATTCGCAGTCACAAGAACCACAACGCTTGCATCATTGCCAAAATTCTGGCGAAATTTTTCGGCATTGACTTTGGCCGCATCCCCTTCCAAAAACCAGCCTTCGTTGGTGTACGTAAATTCAAACCGCAATATTCCGGCGGCAGCCAACAACGTAAAGAGAATAACTACGATGAGAATCCCAGAACGGTGTGCAGTTTGCACACGACCGAGCTTATTGAAAAACTTGTTAATCCGGAGGATTTTCATGGAGCTCAAAAGATAGAAATTCAGCTTTAGCAGAAACTCGGTGCCATTTTACAAAACATTTAATTGTGATTTTCTAAATTGTGCTCATTAGAATTCAGTCTGTGGATTGCCTACTTCTGGCAGCCTACTCAAAGAGGTATTTATGCTTTTTAATTTCGACATGATTCAAAAGGTCTATGCGCGCATGCCTAGTCGCATCGAAGCCGCACGTAAACAGCTTGGCCGCCCGCTCACCTTGGCCGAAAAGATTATCTACAGCCACCTTATCGATGGCGCCGAAGGAAAAACATACACCCGCGGAAAGGATTTCGCGGAATTCCACCCGGACAGAGTCGCCATGCAGGACGCTACCGCCCAGATGGCACTCCTCCAGTTCACCACGGCAGGCAAGTCCCGCGTGGCAGTGCCGAGTTCCGTGCATTGCGACCACTTGATTATCGCCCGCGAAGGTGTCGAAAAGGATCTTCCGCGAGCAAAGGAAGAAAGCAAGGAAGTGTACGACTTTTTGCAGTCCGTTTCCGCGAAGTACGGCATTGACTGCTGGCTCCCGGGTGCAGGCATCATCCACCAGGTGGTGCTCGAAAACTACGCCTTCCCGGGCGGAATGATGATTGGTACCGACTCCCACACTGTGAACGCAGGCGGTCTCGGCATGCTGGCTATCGGCGTTGGCGGTGCTGACGCTGTGGACGCCATGGTTGGCCTCCCCTGGGAATTGAAGTACCCGAAGATGATCGGCGTGAAGCTCACCGGCAAGCTCCAGGGCTTCGCAACTGCCAAGGATATCATTCTTAAGCTCGCAGGCATCCTCACTGTTAAGGGTGGCACCAACGCTATTATTGAATACTTCGGCGAAGGCGCTCGCAGCCTTTCTGCTACTGGCAAGGCAACCATCGCCAACATGGGTGCAGAAGTGGGCGCAACCTGCTCTACCTTCAGCTACGACGACTCCATGAGCCGCTACCTGAAGATTACCGGCCGCGCAGATGTCGCCGCCGCCGCCGACAAGATTGCCAACAGCCTCAAGGCCGACCCGGAAGTAGAAGCCGAACCGGAAAAGTACTTCGACCGCGTCGTGGAAATCAACCTCTCCGAACTGGTTCCCCACTACAACGGCCCCTTCAGCCCGGACCGCGCATTCGCTATTACCGACATGGCCGAATCCATCAAGGCAACTGAAGCCAAGCCGGAATCAACTCCGGTGGTTTCCGCAGCCCTCATCGGTTCCTGCACCAACTCCAGCTACGAAGATTTGTTCATGGCAGCAAGCATGATCAAGCAGGCTCTGGCCAAGGGTCTTACCCCCAAGTGCCCGCTCATCATCAACCCGGGTTCCGAACAGGTCCGCTACACCGCTGAACGCGACGGCCTCATTGACTTGTTCAAGCAGTTTGGCGCAACCATCATGACCAACGCCTGCGGTCCTTGCATTGGCCGTTGGGACCGTGCCGGCGCCGACAAGAAGGAACTGAACACCATCGTTCACTCCTTCAACCGTAACTTTGCAAAGCGCGCCGATGGCAACCCCAACACCCACGCCTTCGTCGCTTCTCCTCTGATGGCTGTGATTGCCGCCCTCTCCGGCGACATCCGCTTCAACCCCATGACCGACTCCCTCGTGAACATGGAAGGCAAGGCCGTAAAGCTGGATCCTCCTGAACAGTGCGAACTGCCGCCTAAGGGCTTCGAAGTGAAGGACGCCGGCTACCAGGCTCCTGCCGCTGACGGTTCCTCCATCACCGTTTTCATCAACCCCGAAAGCAAGCGCCTCCAGGTTCTGGCTCCCTTCGCCGCATGGGACGGCAAGGACATCATGGGTGCCCCGATCCTCATCAAGGCCAAGGGCAAGTGCACCACCGACCACATCTCCATGGCTGGTCCGTGGCTCAACTACCGCGGTCATCTGGAAAACATTTCGAACAACATGCTCATCGGCGCCGTGAACGCATTCAACGGCGAAACGAACAAGGTCATGTGCCAGTGCGGAAGCATGCAGGAAGTCCCCGCCCTCGCCAAGATTTACAAGGAAAAGGGCACGGGCTCCATCGTCATCGGTGACGAAAACTACGGTGAAGGTTCCAGCCGCGAACACGCCGCTATGGAACCCCGCTTCCTGGGCGTCAAGGCCGTGATCGTGAAGAGCTTCGCCCGCATTCACGAAACCAACCTGAAGAAGCAGGGCATGCTGGCCCTCACCTTCGCAAATCCTGCCGACTACGACAAGATTCAGGAACAGGATGTGTTCGACATTCTCGGTCTCACGGAATTTGCGACCGGCAAGCCGTTCACGCTCGTCGCCCACCACAAGGACGGCTCTGAAGAAAAGATCCAGCTGAACCACACCTACAACGAACAGCAATGGGCATGGTTCAAGGCAGGTTCTGCCCTCAACTTGATTAAGACCGCCCAAGCTTAATCGAGAACGGAGCGAAATACCTATGGAAGACATCAAGTTCGGTACCTTTACAGACCCTCGCGATGGACACCAATATCGCACCGTAAAAATCGGCAAACAGGAATGGTTTGCCGAGAATCTCTGCTATAAAACCGTAGGCGGAAATGCTGACGACGGCAAGGGAAGCTATGTCTACGAGAACAAGCCCGAAAACGAGGCCAAATTCGGACGGCTCTACACTTGGGCGGCAGCCATGGATCTTCCCTATGCATTTTCGAACAAAGTAGCCTTCGAAACTCGGCAGGAAAAAGATGCGGTTCACCGCGGTATCGCACCCGAAGGCTGGCACATCCCGAGCGATGAAGAATGGAAGGAAATGATCAAGTTCGTCCACCAGCATTCCGATATGGATTCCGGAACAGCATTAAAATCCAAGGAAGGTTGGAAGGAAGACCCCGAGGGTTGCCCTGCCGGCACTGACAAATTTGGCTTTTGCATTCTTCCTGCAGGCCGCAGGCAAGGCGATCAGTTTCTCTACCTCAATAAGGGCGGTCATTTTTGGACTTCCACCGAAAAAGACGCAGTCTATGCTGACCGCTGGGGCATCACCTACACCGGCATGCGTATTGAGGTTTTCGAAAACTTCAAAGGGAATGCTCTCCCCATCCGTTGCGTAAAAGATCGTTAAATTGCGAAACTCGGCTCTCTGACCCCGATACCGACGAGGTGCTTGTCCGACGACACCAACGTTTTTCTAAGCCGCTAGGAATTCCTTAGCGGTTTTCTTCCATATCGCAAGGAATCGTTCCATACTGGATTTCTCATACTTGCTGCTGTCATAATCCAAATATACTATACATCCATTCGCAGTTTCAAGAACTTCTACATCCAAAATATTCTGGTTTTTTGCAGCATTTTTTCGAGCATCCACTCGTCCACAAACCAAACTCTCTAGCGCGTGACTGCTGCGAATCGTCCCCTGATACAGCAAACAAACGCAATCGCAAGGCTGATAATCATTCTTGTACAAAACATACTGGCAATTTGCATGAGCGATGCCCTTTTCAATCTGCGCTGCCACACTTTTTACCAAAGAATGCGGTTCGATTTTTCCTTCTAGAACAACAGGCAAGCAAGCATAAAACGGCCCAACAGTGCAATCCTCTTGCACGGTATCACGATTTTTATACACCCAATTGATAAGTACATTCTCCGTTCCATTATATAGAGCAATGGCCTTCAGCGTCACCGCTGTAAAAAATTCATTCCGGCTAACACCATTAGTCTTTAACCATCGATCTAGCGCAGCATCGTCTAGCTCAGCCGGAGACATCAATTCGCCTTCGTCCAGTTCTGCAGAATCCGAATCCACCCTGGGGCACATATTCCAAGTTTTATTACCAATTACACGCTCAAAATACGCAAGAGAATCCCTAAACGAGCCATCATTTACCTGTTCCAACTTTTTCAAAAGCACAGACTCGTAATCTTCATCAAAACATTCCTCACCCCGATACAGGGCCTCAATATCCCTATAGAGAATCTGGAGCGACGACCCGTCAAACACAATGTGATGGACATCCATAAACAGGAAAGCCTGCTCGTCAACCTTAAAAATGCGAATCCTATACAAGGGATCGTTCAGTAAATCAAAGGGTTGGACGAGTTGGTTCCTAATTTCACTAAATGCGTTCAAATCGCAGGATTCTATCGCTACCGAGACTTCATCCTCAGAAATTCGCTGCACTATTTGGCCCTTTGCATTTTCTTCAAAAGTCGTGAGCAACGCCCGATGTTTCCGAACTGCGCTTTTGATGGCCACAGCAAGACGTTTCAAATCAACTTCTTTCCGCAACTCAAAAAAACTGTAGATGTTGTACATCGTTGATTGCGGTTTACGCATCTGAAAATTCCAAATATAGCGCTGCGTCGGAAGTAACGGATAACTCGTTTGATGATGGCGTGGAGTTTCCTCCAACAGAGCATGATGTAGCAGCTTTAAGATTTTTTCCGGAGTATGCCCTTGATATATGTGATGGATGCCAAGGCCCTCTAAATCACACTGAGCAACCACTCTCATGGCGGAAACAGAGGTTCCTCCCAATTGGAAGAAATCCGTGGTAAGTCCCACATTCTCTACATTCAAGACTTCGCCCATCGTCTTGCACAGAGTCCTTTCTTCTTCTGTTTTCGGAGGAACGAAGGACGCATTTTCCTCCTCCAGCGAGGGCAATGGCAACGCCAATTTATTCAACTTGCCATTAGCATTTTTGGGAATGGAATCAATGTGGATGTAATGGGTTGGAACCATGTAGTAAGGCAAGAGAAGGCTTATCTTTTTTTGCACAGACTCTTGAGAAAAGCTGATGTCATCCACATAATAAACACAGATGGAAACGGCATTTCGCTCATTCTTGACCACCCGAACACACGCCCAAGAAACCCCTAAAACTTTTTTGACAGCCGACTCAATTTCTCCAGGTTCAACGCGGTTTCCGTCAATTTTCACCATCTCATTTTTTCGACCAACAATGGTTAAATCACCATCCAATGTTCTTTGGGCTATATCCCCTGGATAAATCCAACCTTCCTTAAAAACGATGGCATTTTCTGCTTCATTATTGATATATCCGCGAGCGTATGGATTATAAACTCGTACCTCTCCATCTTCCAGCGTTTCCACCTTTACGGGTCCAAAGTCCTTCCCGATGGGAGTATTTTCCATCGAGTCTTTCATGGCAAAGGTCGTCACCATGGTTCCAAATTCGGTGGAGCCATACATATTCAAAAGTTCCACGCCATTGAACCAAATATTCTTCACAATTTCCGCGGCTAAAATGACGCAGCGGATGGATGGGGGGAATTTTTCAAACAGGGCAGCATAGGTAGGTGTAATGAAAAGAACGGAAATCTTTTTTGCATCCACATAAAGCTGCATTTCCTTCAAATTCTTTGTCTTCTCATACGGAACAAGCGAGCAAGTCGCGCCAACGCTCATACTCCAAACAAAAAGAAAATAGGAAGGCAGATAGTTCATGGGGCAGGTAATAGCCACATTATCCAAAGTTTTGATGATAGCCTCACCCTTTTCGTTCTTCACATTACTCTGGGCCATGTATTCCAAAGTTCCGTACTCGTGAAGGGCCCCCTTAGGGTTGCCCGTAGATCCAGATGTGTAGACGACGAAAGCCCCGTCATGCAAGTCTCGCGGTTCGTAACCTTCGCGATAATCACTATCAAAAACTTCCTTTAGATTTCCCTCATGAATCACAATCTTTGGAGAACAATTCCTGCGGATAAATGATTCTCTTTCTTGAGGTTCCTCGTCTTCCAAACCGGCAAGGACGGCCCCTGCCCGCCAAATGCCCACCATGCAGGCATAGAACTCAATACGTCGATGCAACCTAACAAAGACCACATCTTCACGTCCCACGCGATGAGCTTTCAAAAAACCGTAAACACGTCCAGACAACGCTTCCAGCTGACCATAGGTCAAACTGTCTGGATCGCCATAAATCGCCACCTGATCAGGATTTACAGACGCTTTTCGCAATATATTTTCAAGAACCGAAAACATTACCCTCTAAAAATAATAATTTTGGGCATACCGCTAAGAAAAGTATTTTGCAATGGCCGTAAACAAGATATTCTGCGAAGAAAAATTCAAGACCATGCTGGGAGCCTCCACCGTGGGAATGGTCATTCCTATCCTCACAATGATAGCCAATGCCGTCATTGTGGGAAACATTCTTGGCGAAAAAGCTCTTTCTGCAATGAATGTCTTCACGCCCCTCCTCACTTTTTTCATAGGGCTAAGCGACATCGTAAGCATTGGTGCCTGCTACATCTACTCCTTCAAAATAGGTCAAGCAAAAAAGCAGGAAGCCAACCAGATTTTTGGGGAGGGCTTAATTATTTCCCTCTTCCTAAGCGTCTTTGCCTACATTCTTTCCAACTTATCCATCAATACCTACTTAAGCTTTTTGGGAACCAGCCCAGAAATCACGCAGTACACATTAGAATGCTTCCGCTACTACCAGTATGTCATCGCTCTTTATCCCGTCTATTTCCTTCTTTCTGACCTGGTCCTCACCGATGGCGATGAATTCTGCACCTACCTTTCCAACATCATTCTTCTCATCGGAAACATCGGTATATCCATTATTGCATGTTGCAAAATGGGAATCGCAGGCGTTGGCCTTGGGGCTTTTATCGGAACAGCAGGAGCCACCCTTGCCCTGGGGATTCACTTCTTCAAGAAATCAAACTCTCTCCGGCCAGAACTTTTCTTTTCTCTAAAAAGTGTCGCAGAGCTCGTCAAGTTCAGCATCATTGACGCAGGCCTCTATCTCTACATCGGCATCCAGACATTCATTCTAGATAAGTTCGTCATTCAGGAGTTCGGAGATTTCTACCTTCCCGTTCTCACCCTCGTCATCAATGTCATTCAGATTACCATCATCTTCGATGGCATCGGGCAAGCCATGACGCCGCTTGTCAATGTCTACCTCGGCGAAAAGAATAACCCTGGCATAAAAAAGGCGATGGGAATCTCCACCAAGACGGCCATTGCAGAAGGCCTTATCGCAACCATGATTCTGTTTGCTTTTGCAGGTCTCATTCCTCACGCCTTTGACATCACATCTAGCGAACTGCAACAATGTTCCACCACGGCACTCCGCATTATATGTCCCACCCTCTTCTGCACATCGCTCCTTTTCCTCTTCTCCTCGTACTATCTTGTAAAACAGTTGTTCAAGCACACCATGTTCCTCTGCTTCATCAAAGACCTAGCCGCCCCCATCACCTGTGCGATGGTATGCCGCGACATCTGGGGTTTTAATGGCTTATGGATCGGCCTTGCCATAGCTCCCGTTTTCACCATCATCGTAGGATTCATATCAACAAAACTGGTTTTCCCCAAAAAACAATTCCCTCTTCTTTTAGAAAATAACGAAGCAATCATCCACTCCTTCGACATTATCCTAAATCCAGAGAACATCATCACCGTCCAGAGAAAGATTGAAGAAATTTTGGAACAGAGTAACGCATCTCTAAAAACCCGTATCCAACTTTCACTGCTCATTGAAGAACTCTGCATGCTCATCATGGAAAAAAATGGAAACCAGGAAATTCTCTCCGAAATTTCCGTTTTTATAGACAAAGATGTAAAGCTAATCATTCGGGACAACGGCGTCATTTTCGACATTACCAGCGAAAACAGCGCCATGGATTCCTTCCGAGGCTACTTTGTCAAGAACATGATGCAGCACCAAGAAGACAAAATGAATCTCACAACCACAAGCTACAATCGGAATTTTTTTATATTACCACTGTAAAGTAGGCTTCATGAAAATTGAAATAAACAAATCGGGTTCAAACCTCAATCTGGCAATAGATGATATTCTAGATGCCAATTCCGCTCCTCGTTTTACAGAAGAAGTGGAAAAACATCTTGATTCCATAAAAGTTCTAGAACTAGACCTGAAAGAATTGAAGCACATTTCTTCGGCGGGTTTGCGAGCGCTGCTCCACACCCAGAAAATGCTTAGTGAAAAGAACATCCAATTCACCATTCTGAATGTATCCAACATGATTATGGAAACAATCCGTATTGTTGGATTTGACGGCATACTGAATATTCAGAATCAATAAAGGGGAAAAATGGCTGATCATTACTTTAGCGAATCAACAAAACTGCTATTTAAGGAAAACGAGAACCGAGCAAACAGACTCATCTCCAAATCCTTTCTAATTCTTGCCGCCATCTATCTGATTATCGCCATCTGCACCATCACAGAAGTCTTCGCTATGACTTTTGATGAAGGCCTCTATTTCTTCGGTGGCCAGACCCTGATATTTGTTCTGCTTTCCTTCTTTATAAAAAACAAGGCCGACAAATCCTACACAAAATACATCGCCATTATTTCTTTATTGATTGCTATCGGAGCCTACACCTCGCTCTATTCCTACGGCGTGGAGTTGATGTTCGCCATTCCCATTGTTTTAAGTTGCCGTTACTATTCCAAGCGAGTGACTCGGAATATTTCCGTCATTACTCTTGCCATCTATGTTATTGCGAAACTGCTCTCATCTATCTACGGAATTTGGGATTTGAACATGATTAACTTCACGTCGCCCACAGTGCTGAACATTGACCCCAGTGTAGATGCAACCCCCTATACCGCAATCGACTCCGCCATTAGCGCCCTCAGCGAACAAGACTTCTCTCAGTTCTTGTATCTGTATAACCGGGACAATTTCTTCTACTGCCTTGACACAAACATTTTCTTCTTGCTGGTAATCATTCTTGCAAGTTTCATCATGACAAAACGCATGCAAGAGATGGTGCATACGCAAGCTGACATTTCCAGTAAGAAAGCTGCCGTGGAATCCGAACTCAAGATGGGGACATCCATTCAAATCAACATGCTCCCTCACAATTTCCCCGCTAACGAAAATGTTTCGTTGTTTGCCACGATGACCCCCGCTAAAGAGGTAGGTGGAGACTTCTACGACTTTTTCTTCATCGATGAAACCCATTTGGGCGTAGTCATGGCGGACGTTTCTGGAAAGGGCGTTCCGGCCGCACTCTTTATGGTCATTGCAAAGACACTCATTAAGGACCACGCTCAATTGGGACTTTCTCCGGTAGATGTATTCAACAATGTAAACCAGAAACTCTGTGAAAGCGAAGAAGATGACATGTTCGTTACCGCCTGGTTTGGAATTCTGGATACCACAACCGGTCAACTCGACTATGTTAACGCAGGTCACAATCCGCCACTTCTATGCAGAAAGGGTGGGAAATTCGAATACCTCGTGTCCACAAAAAAGCGCCTTCCGCTAGCCGCCATGAGTTCCCTGAAATACACTCAAGAAAGCATTTCGTTAAATACAGGGGACCAGTTGTTCCTCTACACTGATGGCGTTACAGAAGCAACCAATACCGCTTACGAATTCTATGGCGAAAATCGTCTGCAACAGTTTGCAGACGCAAATTCCCAAAATGATCTCCATGGATTTTTGCATGGTTTGAAAGCCAACATCGACAAATTTGCCGACAAATGCCCTCAGGCAGACGATATTACCATGATGCTCGTCCGCTACAATGCCCCCAAAGCATCCTAATTTTTCTATTTTTTGCCCAAGAGAGGACAAACATGAGCATTAAGAATCGTCTTGAAGAATTGGGAATCACCCTTCCTGAATGCCCCGCACCACTTGCGGCATATATTCCTGCTGTGCGCTCCGGCAACACCATTACGGTTTCTGGCCAGTTGCCCTCCGTCAAGGGAGATTTTTCTCAATTCTGCGGTGCAGTTCCCACTCAAATCTCCGCGGAAAAGGCTGCAGAAGCGGCTCGCATCTGCTTCATGAATAACCTAGCCGCAGCGCTTTCCCTTGTAGAATCTGGCGAGACTCTGATGATGATTCAGATGCAGGGATTTGTGCAATCCGCTCCCGATTTTCACGAACAGCCATCTGTGCTGAACGGAGCCAGCGAGCTTGCCGTGCAGATTCTTGGCGAGAACGGAAAGCACGCCCGCACTGCCGTTGGCGTTTCTGCTTTGCCCAAAAACGCCGCCGTAGAAATAAGCTGCACATTCAGAGTCATTCCTGAACCGGCAAGTTTCACGGGGCGCTATAGCTGGATTGAAACGATTTAAAATCGGAAATTGCGAATCCACTCCCGATGGTGGAAGACGGAAATGCCCGCAGCACTTAGCCTGCGGGCAATTTTCTTACCCGCCTCTGTAGCCATTTTACGAGGGTCCGGAGGAATTGCTACTCGGCCTAAATCCAATCGGTCAGCGTCATAGCAAGTATCAATGGTTGCATCCCCACTGGAACTTTCCCGAGTGTGATTTGCACAGGCGTGATATAGTTTTTCAAACTGTTCATTATCCAATTCAAGCAATTTATTTTCTAGGCACCATTTTGCAAATTCTGCACCGCGGGGACCATGTTCTGCATCATGACCATCTTCAAAACGCTTGGAATCATGAAACAGCGAAAACAGCCGAACGACAGTAATATCCGCCCCCGTTTCCGGAGCGAGAAGTAGACCATTAAACTCCACCTGACGCCAGTGTTCCAGCCCATGAATTTCCGATTCATAAGGCCGTTCTGAAAAAATAAAATTCTGTAAAGAGGCAAAATCCATCTCAACTCCCCTATACAAAATAGTTAAAACTGGTTTTCTTCAATTCCTTTACGGAACGAAGAACGCAATACGCAGGATTATTTAATTTATCTACAATTTTCATAATAGTAGAATGGAGTTGTTCTGCATCAGTTTCATGAATCATGGCGTAGAGATTGTATGGAAAGCCATCAAAACTAGTCCGCTCATAGCAATGGGACACCTGCGTTTCCGCCGAAAGGAGTTGTCCCGCCTGTTCCACCGCATTTTCGTCTACTTTAAAAACGACCATGGCATTTTCTGCAAAGCCCGCTTTTTGATGGCGGAGTACGGCTCCAAAACGGCGGGCGATTTTAGAATTCAAGTCGCAACGGATTTGAGCAATCACTTGGGATTCCGAGACTTCCACAGAAGTTTCGGACGAAATCTGGGAAGCGATTGTTGCAAAGGGAGTCAACGAATGGGGAAAGTCACCAGCGAACAGCGCCCGACATTTTCGCAATGCCGGTTGCGAGAGCAGCGAGGCAGGGATCGCTTCGGACATCGTGAAATCCAATTTTTGTTCACGAGCAGCAATTTTTCCCATCACCGTATTGATTTTAAACATCCGCTTGGAATCCAGAATATGGACATCCGTAAGCGCCGTCCGCTGTTGCAACTTCTGGGCTACGGCGGCAATATCCTCGGCAGATTTTCCGATTACCGTAAACCACACATTGAAGGCATGATTCCGCACGTAATTGTGAGTGATAGAAGGCTCGTCTAAAACCGCGGCAGCAAAGGCATCCAATGCCGTTTCCGAAACTTTTCCGCAGCAAAGTCTGGAGGTGAAGCCCAACTTTCGAGAGTCGTACACCGCCCCAATGCGACGAACAACTCCAGACTCCCGAAGGCGTTCCACTGCCTGAAAAACCTCAGTCTCCCCTATGGCACAAAAATCTACGGGATTTGCCTGCTGGAGCTGTTCCGCCAGCACCTGATACGGGCGGGTTTCCAGCGGGAATTCATCCTGAATAATGTTCAGCAGATTTTGCTCCAGAGGGGATGTCATGAAAGGAAAAATAGCACTTTATTTCAAAAGCGCAAAATCAACCCTCATTTGTATACGCTTGCAAACAACACTTGTAAAAACACCCTATCCACCACCTCAAAGATTTGCTAAAATTGGCACCGAGAGAAAAAGCCGCATGAAACATGTGCAAAAAGAAGTCAAGGATCGTTCCCTTCTAGGGCTTTCCTGGCCACTGATTCTCACCTTTGCCGTGGGAATGATTCAGCCCATGATGGACAGCTGGTTTCTCTCCCGCACGTCCGAAACTGCGGCGGCTGGCGTGGGAGCCATGATGCCCATCCTGGCGGCACTTTTTACAGCAATCCACGCCTTCAGCCAGTCGGGAGCAAGCATCACCTCCCAATACATCGGGGCAAACCAGAAGGCCCATGCTCGCTCCACACAGACTTTAGTGATTTTTGGAAGTTTCCTGCTGGGTGTGGCTTTGACCCTCATCATCTTCCCCATTGCGGGCTACATTCCCCGCTGGATGGGGCTGGAAGGAACTCCCGCGGAATACGCCCGGCAATTTCTCTGCGTGGTAGCCTTCGGATTTGCCTTCAGGGCGCTTCAATCCACCCTGACCGCACTTATCGCCACCCATGGCATCACCATCTGGAACCTTATCGGGAACGTGCTCACCATCGCTAGCAACGCCGTAATGAACTACATCTTTCTGGAAGGGCTTTTCGGTCTCCCGAAGATGGGTGTTTACGGCGTCGGTCTCGCCACCGCGCTTTCTTGGCTGATTTCCTCCATCATTCTTTGGCTTGCGCTCCGTTTTAAAGCCCAGCATAAGTCTCACCGTCGCGATTTGAAGCGCTCCCGCATCATCCTTCCCGACTGGCTCCGCATCGGGCTCCCTGCCGCAGCCGAGCCCATTAGTTTCCAACTTTTCCAGGTGTTCATTACCGCCATGGTGGTTTACGTAGGCACAACGGCCATGACCGCCCGCGTTTTTGCCGGAAATTTTGCAGCCCTCTCCGTCATTCTAGGTGTTGGATTTGGAAGTGGGAACCAGATTCTCATCGGTCACCTGGTAGGCGCCCACGATTTCAAAAAAGCGAGCAAGCGGGCGTATCAAACCATTGCCATCGGCTGCACCAGCGGCCTCATTCTCTCCATCCTCGTAGCCCTCAATGGAGAATTTCTCATCCGCTTCTTCACCAACAATCCGGAAGTCATCCACCTCGGGTGTCTCTGCCTCTGGTGCGATGTGGCAGTACAGCCCTTTAAAGCGGTGAACTTCATCATCACCACTTCCCTCCGTGCCGCGGGCGATTCCAAATTTCCAGCCTTTGTGGGAAGCGGCATGATGTGGACCCTCGGCCTCGCCACCGCCCTCATTCTCGCCTTCGTCCTGGACCTGGGACTTGTGGGGCTTTGGCTCGGCATGGCAAGCGACGAATTCTACCGCTCCATCGCGAACCTTTGGCGGTGGCGTAGCGGCCGCTGGCAGACCAAAGCTGTAGTGTAAATTGCTACATTGTTGGCATGCCTTTTTACCCCAACGACGTGATTCAGCAGCTGAAAGCGCAAGCGGACATTTCCCTTGTGATTCAGCAGTTCTTGCCCCTGAAAAGGACTGGCAACAATCGCTATGCTGGGGTATGCCCTTTCCATGACGACCACTCCCCCTCTATGAGCGTAAACCCGATGCTCGGGATTTACAAATGCTTTGCCTGTGGTGCCGGCGGAGATGTTTTCAAGTTCGTTCAGGAACACGAGAAGATTGATTTTAATGGTGCTGTGGAATGGGTGGCGAACTTTGTAGGCTTTGACCTCCCGAAGTACACGACCAAAGAAAATGCGGAAATTACCGAGGAACGGACCATGGTCCGGAAGCTGAACGAACTGGCCTGTGAATGGTTCGAGCAACAGCTGACCCTGAGCCCAAAGGCCCTAGATTACCTCCGCAAAAGAAACATTTCCGAAGCCACCCGAAAACAGTTCCACTTCGGTTATGCTCCCGATACCAGGGAAGGTTTCATCAGCTACGCCGCCAAAAACGGATTTTCTCCAAAAGATTGCGTAAAGGCGGGCCTTGCCACCGAAAAGACTAACGGCGGAATTGCGGACAAGTTCCGCGACAGGCTCATGATTGCCATTCAGAACCTGTCTGGTGTAGTGGTTGGGTTTGGCGGTCGCGATTTGGCTCCCAAGAAAGAGGGTTTTGAACGACCCAAGTACATGAACAGCCCCGATACCGCCCTCTATAACAAGAGCGACATCCTTTTCGGGCTGAACCACAGCCGCGGTGCCATCACTAAAGAGAATGCCGTCATCATTGTGGAAGGCTACTTCGACCTCATCAGCCTTTATCAAGCAGGAGTTCAGAATGTGGTGGCCGCCTCCGGCACTGCCCTCACCGAGACTCACGCCAGCATCCTCTCCCGCTACGCAAAAACTGCTTATCTGGTTTTTGATGGCGATGCCGCGGGCCAAAAAGCTACCCAGCGGTCTCTGGAAATCGTTCTTCCCAAGGGCATTAACCCGCGGATTTTTGCGCTGTCCCGCCCGGACGGCACAAAAATTGACCCGGACAATTTCGTCAACGAACGTGGTGGAGACACCTTCCGGGCGGAACTGTCTCAGGCCGACGACTGGCTGAACTACCTCGCCAACAAGAAGAACCTCCAGAGCATCGAAGCGAAGGCGGAGTTCGTCACCTTCGCCAAGTCCCTCATCAAAAGCATCGAAAATCCGGAGTTGCGGAATCAATACCTGAAACTCATTGCGGAAAGATTTGACACCAGCCGCTCTCTGAACGGCATCAAGAGCTTGAAGCCCCAGAAGAAGCTGCCACCGCGGCCGACACCCGCAGGTTCCGCCGCAATCGCGGCAAACGTAACCCCGGTTTCCGCCGACGGTATTCCCGTGGATGGAGATTCCGGTGTCCCGAATTTTGATGCCGATGGTTTCATGGGCGAGCCAACTCTCCCCGAAGAAGCACCTCATGTCCCTTGGGAAATTCTCTCCCCCATCGAAATCCGGTTTGCAACCCTACTGCTCCACAACCCCACCCTTTTGGACCGGGCTTGCGAATATTTCGACATGGACTTCGCCGCCAGCGGAATCCAGTTTTTCGCCTCCAGCCTCATTGATGAATTCGTCAACACCATTATCGCGAGCTATGCGGAAACGGGCTGTTTCTCTCCCCAGGCACTATACGGCTCACTTTCTCCAACCCTCCAACTCTTTATGGAAGGCCTCCCCGAAGAAAGCTGGACCCCGCCCAAGGAAATTCTGGAATTCTACGAGACCCTGATGGTGCTCACTTTCAAACTGTGCGACCGCTACAAGAAATCCATCTCTCTCGAAACAGAAGAAGGCACTAGGCAGCGCATGGCCCTCAATAAGTTCACCCAAGACATGCAGAAGTTGGATGCGTTGTACAAAAAAGGGACGCTCTCCATCGATTACCTGGCAGATCAAATCATCAAAAGCAAGAAAGTTTTTTTAGGAATTTTAGCCGGAGCCTAAAACACAGAAAGGTACGGTAACACGAAATCGCACGAGGAATTATGTTATCCATTCAGAATCTAAAAGCAAGCATTGAAGACGGAACCCAAATTTTGAAGGGCATCAACCTGGAAGTGCGTCCAGGGGAAGTCCACGCCATCATGGGCCCCAACGGCAGCGGCAAAAGCACCCTTTCCAAAGTCATCGCTGGTCACCCCGCCTACAAGGTGGATGGAGGTTCCGTGGAACTCGATGGCAAGAACTTGCTCGAAATGGAAATCAGCGAACGGGCCAACTCTGGGCTTTTCATCAGCACCCAGTATCCCACAGAAATTCCCGGCGTAAACAATGTGGAATTTTTGAAGATGGCCTTGAACAGCAAACGCGCCTACCTCGGCCTCCCCGAAATAAACGACGCAGACTTCCACAAACTCTGCGAAGAGAAGATGGAACTTTTGGAAATGGACGCCCGCTACCGCGAAAGAGGCGTGAACGAAGGCTACTCCGGCGGCGAAAAGAAGCGTAACGAAATCCTCCAAATGGCCATTCTCGACCCAAAGGTGAGTTTCCTTGACGAAACGGACTCCGGCCTGGATATTGACGCCCTCCGCATTGTGGCTAACGGCATCAACCACATCATGAGCCCCGAAAAGGCAGTCATTCTCGTGACCCACTACCAGAGGCTTCTAGATTACATCAAGCCCACCTATGTCCATGTGCTCCGGCACGGAAAGATTATTTTGAGTGGTGGGCCGGAACTGGCTCTGAAGCTGGAAGAACAAGGCTACGACTGGATCGAGGAAAAGTAATGGACGCACTTTCTCGCATTCAACAACTGGGAATGCCCAAGCGGAATAACGAGCTCTGGACGTTCTTCCCTGTGGCCAAAATACCCCAACAAGAATTTTCAGACGACCGCGGCGACGCTCCCTACACCGCTATTGACGTTGCAACCGAAACGGACTTCGCAGCCCTCCTCCCTCTCGCCAAAAACGCCCACACCATGGTCCGCAACATCGACGATGGCGAAAGCGAAATGGCCCTCATCAAGTGTAACGACGATTTCGGCCACACCATTTTCAACATCGGGAAAAACGCAAAAGTCTCCCTCGAAATTCTTGACAACAAGGTCCTTCACGAAATAGCCGCGGAGCGCTTCGACCTAAACCTCGCCGAGGGCGCCCAGGTGGAAGTCTTCTTCGCCAATCCGGCAAACGACCTCCCCCTTCGTTTCCGGCACTTCAACATCCAGCAGGCTGCAGGCTCTTCCCTCCGCTTTTCAAACATTGAACGCGGGAACGGCATCACCCGCGTGAGCATCGACGACTTTCTTAAAGCCCCCGGAGCCACCTTCGAAATCCGGACCCTGAACCTTCTGGACGGGACCTCCAGCAGCCACCACAGGCTCACCATCCATCACGAGGCGCCAGAAACTACCAGCACCCAGTTTGCCAGGAACCTCCTCAGCGGGCATTCTTACGCCAGCTATGACGGCAGCGTCATCGTCGGCGAAAACTGCTCCAAAGTGAATTCCAGCCAGTTGGTGAACACCATCCTCCTCTCCGAGGATAGCTCCGTCTCTGTAAAGCCCATCCTGAAAATCTACCACGACGACGTGGAATGCACCCACGGGAACACTTGCGGGGAACTTGACGCAGACCAGATGTTCTATCTAGTAAGCCGTGGCATTCCAGAAAACCTGGCAAAGAAAATGCTCACCAGCGCTTTCGCCAGTGAGCTCTTCCAGGCCCTTCCCGATTCACCTGCCAAAAAGAGGCTTTTGCAGGTGCTTCACGAAGTCATCTAAAACGGCTACTTCAGTAGTCCCTTCTTTGCAAAACGCATCAGGTTCTTCACCTGCTTATTGCTCATGGGCGGAACTTCAGCATCCTGCATGCGGCGAGACTTGGGAGCGCAATCCTCACAGAAGTACTTCGTCACAGTGCCATAGCTGGCAGCTCCATCGCTCACATCCGTCTGGCGCACGCGATAGGACTTCACCAAAGTTTCCTTGTGGCACTTGTCGCAAACGCCTTCCTTGGGGGCGGCAGGTTCACGATTCTTCTTCCCTTTGGCCTCTTCCTTATCCATGGACCAGGCACGGCTTTGAGCCGCAATTTTCGCAGCAAAATGATCATCAAACAAGCTCATATCATCTCCTTATATTTTTAACTCTTTCAATATACAATCTTCCAGGAACATTGACAAAAACGTTATGCAAAGAGAAGTGGGATTTCCGTCCTCCGCAAAGAGACTTCTTGCAAATTTGCCCCTTTCTGCCTGTTTTTCCTTAAAAATTTCCACTTGAGCCGCAAAATCCAGAATTTTCAGCCGTTCCGAATCCTTCGCAGCCATTCCCCGAATCGCTTCATTCATCTCCCCAACCACCATAGAATCGTCTGGGAACATTTCAGGCGGGAGCGTGAGAACGAACAACTCCGCCTGAGTTTTGCGAAGCATTTCAAAAACCAGAGACTGCAAGCCCTCAAAAACTTTTTCCCCATTGCCCCGCTCCCTCCGCAACTCATGAAGCCCCAAGGCAAAGATGATGCGCCCCGCCCGCTTCCCAATGATGTCCGCCGAAGACCGGGCCAAAAGTTGCGAAAGCGAAAGCATTGTGGGAGCATTGATGGAAAACTGCATGGGCCGGTTGGGCAAGCGGCAAAGGAGCGACTCCGCAAAACGGGATGCAGCCTCACCCGCACCGCCTAGCATTTCATCGCCTATGACAAGAATCCTGTTTTCCATACCCTTAATCTACTACTTGTTGGACTTCTTGACCACCTTTAAAATCCAAAAATTTTCTTTTTTCTCTCGTCCCGTAATTTCATGACCATCCGCCACAAGGCTTCCCGGCACATTTTCAATGGGAGCACCATCATCCAAAAAAATCCGGTATTCCTGCCCGGCAGGGGCCCCTGCAAGGAAGAGCCTGGACTGGGCGGAATTGTTCGGGCACTTCACACCCCGTAAATCGAGAACCGTAGGGAACTCCCGTTTCAACGACGCGGGCAAGGGAGCCGCTCTGGATTTCTCACAAAACACGCCAATGTCATCCGCAAATTTTATCGGGTCCTGAAGCCACAGTCCCATGGGGAATCCAGCCTCCACCGCCGACCCAAGAAAGAGGGCGAGAGCCTCATCCGACCTCATCTTCACCCCATTTGCACGCCGAATCCATTCCGCGCAGGCAAAGGACAACAATCGCACAAGCGATTGCTCAAAGTCCACGGCACCATAATTGGCTTCAATCCAGCACGATATTGGCGTTTTCATCATAAACTTTCTCTACTTTGTCAAGGGTAAAAATAGACAGAAATTTCGCTTTTTTTCGGTTAATTCACAACATTCCTTAAATTTTCTTCAAAAAAAAGTCCCATTTATAGCAAACTAAACAGCACGTTTCTATATTTTAACCAAGCATTCTATTATGCAAAAGGTTTTATCGTGATAAGCAACATACTTCTGAACGCAATGTTCGTGGTCTATGTCATCGCCGGTGTCGGTTTGGTGATTTACGGATTTTCCTGTTATTACAGCGTCTACCTCTTCCTCAAGACCAGCCGCAAGACTCGTCTCGCAGACCGCAAGAACATCCTGAACTTCTATCGTGAACACTCCGTCAATGAGCTCCCTATTGTAACCACCCAACTTCCCGTATTTAATGAAGCCAACTGCGTGGAACGACTACTGGAGGCGGTCTGCGCTATTGACTACCCTCGCGACAAGCACGAAATTCAGGTTTTGGACGATTCCACCGACGAATGTTATGAAGTCACCAAGAAGAAGGTGGCAGAAATGGCTGCCCGCGGTTTTGACATCAAGCTCATCCACCGCACCAACCGTAAGGATTTCAAGGCAGGCGCCCTCAAGGAAGGCATGGAAGTTTGCAAGGGCGAATTCATCGCCATCTTTGACGCGGACTTCGTACCGGAGAAGGACTTCCTCCTGAAGACCGTTCCCTATATGGTTATGGACAAGAACGTAGGTCTCGTCCAAGGCCGTTGGGGCCACTTGAACCGTACGGAATCCGGTCTTACTCTTGCTCAGTCCATCGGTATCGACGGTCACTTCGTCATCGAGCAGTCCGCCCGTAGCTGGGGCAAGCTCTTCATGAACTTCAATGGTACCGCAGGCATCTGGCGCAAGCAGGCTATTCTCGATGCTGGCGGCTGGGAAGGCGACACCCTGACCGAAGACATGGACCTCTCCTACCGCAGTCAGCTGGCCGGCTGGCGCATGAAGTTCGTCTTCGATGTCATCGTTCCTGCGGAACTTCCCAACGACATCAATGCATTCAAGGCACAGCAATTCCGCTGGGCCAAAGGCTCCATCCAGACTGCCATCAAGGTACTCCCGAAGGTGCTTCGTGCCAAGGTGCCTCTCCGCGTGAAGATTGGCGCCATTCTCCACACGACGCACTATTCCATCCATCCCTGCATGTTGTTTACAGCCCTCTGTGCTTGGCCGCTCCTCGCCTTCTTTGAACCTGTGGCCCACCTTCCCACTTGGATTTACACGGTAGGATTCTCCTTTATTCTATTGGCTGCGGTTGCACCCTCCTTCCTCTACTTCGTAGCCCAACGCTGCTCCGGCTATACCGGCTGGAAGGTTCGCATGCTCTCCCTTCCGGTGCTCATGGCCCTCGGTGTGGGTATTGCAGTCAGCAATTCCAAAGCAGTTTTTGCTGCGGTCACTGGCCGCAAGGGAAGCTTTGTCCGCACCCCCAAGATGGGTGGTCACAAAGGCATCAGTCACTACGCTCAGAAGTTCCCCTGGATGGCCTTGATGGAACTCATCGTTGGCGTGTACTGCATCTTCGGTCTTCTGGAATACATTGGCGCCCAGAAGTTCATCATCGGGCCGTTCCTCGCCCTCTATGCCATCGGCTTCCTCTCCGTAAGCGTGCTGAGCTTCATGCACTACTTCGGCAACCTGGCTGAAATGCACCGTGCCCACAGAGAGGCAAAGCTTGCCGCCAAGGCTGCCGCCAGCAAGGCCGCTTAATAAGCAATAGCTTTAGAACAGAATTTTCAGAGGATGTTTGTGATGATCACGGACATCCTTTTTTATTTGCACCAAACGGCTAAAGTATTTAGCAGTTTCTTCATTATACGTCTTTTGCAAATGGAGAAAAGTCCGATGACACCCACCATAGACATTCCAGGCCGTCATAGATAAGATAGCCGCCGCGCAAATGGCCACCATCAATTCCATTAAAGTAAATCCTCTTTTCGTTTGCATTTTACAATCCTTCTCAAGCATAAATCCTCCTTAGGCGACACCATCTTCGACTCCCTCAATGAACCCACGCAAACGTTAACCCATTCCAACAGGTAGACCTCGCCTATGGATTTCTCCGTCACCCGTAATTTCACGGCATTGCGAGCGAACATTTCCTCCCAAAGAGTATCACGGCAAACGCCAACCGAATCCAAGCGGGCTTCCATCGCCTCCACAGCAGTCTCTACCATAAAAACACTAAGCCTCTCCCGCTCCCAAAGCCGCAGGAACGTATTCACATAATAGCGGCACACCGTTCCTCCAATCATCAAAACCACAAGTGCTACGCAGACTTCCATCAAGGTAAAGCCTCGACGGTCTTTAGCATCACTTTTCACGCAACACCTCCCGCGCCAAGACTACAGGCATTCCCTCATAAAATCGCGGCAGAACCGCCATCGCAGAATCTGTTATCGCACCCGCGCAATAGGCGCCCCGCACCTGAGGCTCTTCCACATTCACCTTCCCTGCCGGGGCGCCCACAACGCCCTCAAAAGAAGCCTTGTCCAAGAGCTCTACGCCCTGCAATCCTAGCCCGAAAGAAATCGCAAAACTTGGGAACTGCGACTTCGCCTTATCCGCCATCCTAAAATGCTTCGCCGCCACTACAACACCCCGAAAAAGCGACTCTCCCGAAAACTCCACCTGGTCTTCGCTAGCCAATTCCCCAAAACCGATATGGACATTTTCTTCCACTTGGATTTGCCCGGAGGCGTACACCCGCAATGTGTCAAATACGGCATTCCCCCGCAAAAGCACATTCCCTTCCACATAAAAATTCGCCACAGGAATGGAATCCCCGGAATCCAGTCGCAAATCTCCATCTCGAACATGCAGCACCCTCTGCTCCAAAGCCCCGAAAATCCGTTTGTTTCCCGAGACTTGAAAATCCGCTGTTTCTTCAAGCAGTCTCTGCCGCAATTCCGCTTTATAACGCTCCGCCGGCTGCTGCCAATCCCGAAAAGACTTTTCTCCATAAGAAGAGCCTATCACAACGCACACAAGAGGTGCCACTCTATTTTCCTCTTGCGGCAACTGCGCACATCGTCTTTCCCACGGTCCTGCAACAAGACGCTTCACCAAAGGCAAACCTCCAAAGTAGCCCGACGGGAACTGATTCAAATCCGCCAGTATAGCAGATTCCGCCTCATAAATGGCACGAGCCTCCTCGTACACGGCCCGCCCATAACGCCCCAAAGCCCCCGGCAAAAGCAGCAAACTTCCGAACAACACCGAAATGGCAAGAATGATTCCAAGAACCAGCGGAAGAATATAGCCCGCCCTAAATTCTTTCTGCGCGAATTTCATAGCGGTCGCCTCCACACCCGAGGATTACCCGATCCCGACCAATCTCCATCACCCGATAATTCTCCAGAGAATCCCCCAAACGAAACCACCGATTTTCGCCACCTTCCCCACACGCCTGGAAAATTTTCCCGGCCACAATTCCCCGTACCTTAAAATGAAATTCGCCACAATCTGGCTGCAAAACCTGCTTATTAAAATGGGTTGGAATGATGGGTTCTATTTCAGGAGCCCCAAGTGCCTCGACATTCGCCATAGCCGCCGGAACCGGCGATAATTCTGGGGGAACAGCACCCTCAATTTCCAGTTCGTTTTCTCTCCACGCAACAAAATTCAACAATGCGGCCAATCCGAGGACCATAATAAGAGCCCCATAACAGAGGCTTTTTCGGTAATCCGATAAAATCCCCTCACCGCCGAGACGCAGTTTCTTCCAAAACGGGTCTTTTGCTGCACGCCAAAAATAAGTTTCCCATTCCTTCACCCCATCAAACGAATTTATTCGAACCAATTCCTTTTTAAATTCCTTTGTTCTAGAAAACAAACCATCCTGCTTTAAGAATTCGTCAAAGAGGTCTAATCGGCACTGAACATCTGCATCCAGGACTTCCTCCGCCCAATGGCAGAGCCGACCTTCCCAGAAAACGAGAATGTAGAGCGTGGAACCGCACAAAAAAGCCGCCCGAAAATTACCATAGTTCTCTCTTTCCCGCATGAACTTGTCGGCCCACCCATACAATGAAGCTGCAACAGGGAGTATTCGAGAGCATCTTTCCGGCAAGGATTCTTCTGGAAAAATTATCAGATAGCGATGTCTACGACCCTCTGCATCATTAAAGGCAACCATCTCTTGGAAATAAACTTTTTCCTCCACATCAGGAAACTCTGCCCGAAATAACGCCTCCCGCTTTTCTGGAGGGAGTTCACCCTCAAAAGGAGATACACACTCCCACGTGTACATGCGGGCTTTACATCCATAAACGCCCTTCACCTTCATGGAGTTACCTCCGGCGTAATGAAGATGGCAAGTTCGCTCTCCTCCTCTTCTTCACTGGTATAACTAAAAATTCTCCCTAGCAGAGGAATACTTCCTAAAAACGGGATTGCCGACCGCACCTCCGAAGTATTCTTCCGGATAAGGCCCCCTAGGCAAAGCGTCTCCCCGTTTTTCAAAACCACAGTCGTTTTCAAGTTCCGCGTGCTAATATCCCGGGGACCATCGCCACTGCTACGGCCAGCCGTCTTTATCTCCGGCGAGACTTCCAGCGTAATGCGCCCCTCCTGCGTCACCGATGGCGTAAGTTCCAGAGAAATGCCGTCATTAAAGCTCCGGTAATCCGTAATCGGGTAGCCATCTGCAGAAACCTGACTCACCAAATAGTAAACCGTATTGGTCACATTCAGTTCCGCCTTGTTTCCGTTCAATGTGGTGAGTTTTGGGCGGGCAAGAACCTCGGCCCGATTGTTCTCCTCCAAACTGGCAAGTTCCATTTCAAACCGGTCAGGCAAAATGCCGATTTTCCCAAAAGCTCCCGAACGAGAAACATCCTTTCCTAAAAAGTCATAAAAGCCCCTAACGCCCAAATCATATTCTCCCGTTTTTCGTGCAGAACCCGTATGGAGACCTATTTCAAAACCCTTACCCCGTTTGATTTCCACAATTATGCATGAAAGCGTCACCTGCAAAGCGGGCACATCAATTTGAGCGAGCAATGATTCCGCCGCCACAATCTCTGCAACAGAGCCACCCAACAATATGGCATTCTGCTCCTTCACTTCCGAAGCCACAAAATTCCCTCCCGGCAAAAGTTTCCCCAACTGAGGCAGCACTTTTTCAGAATGGACATGCTTTAGAGGGTACAGTTTTGATGAAGAAAGAGCATTTTTAGCACCCCGCTCCGCCACATAAAGCCCCGTAGAATCCAGTGTATAGGCATAACGACTTCCCTTGAAAACAGCCTCCAAAAGCGGGCGCAATTTCACCTTTTCAAACTTTAACCACAATTTCTCTTGAAGTTCTCCGTACAGGGCTAAATTAAGGTTCATTTGGCTTGACAGATTTCGCAAAAATTCAGAAAGGGAAACTCCCTCCAAATTTACCGTTAGCAAAGAATCATCTACAAAAACCTCCATTGCCCTCTGAGGATTTTCTTTTGTTTCCGTCACTTCCACCACCAGTAAATCATCGCGTCGACCCACGCGAAAACCCTTGGATTCCATAAACAAGCGGAAAGCCTTCTCTGGCGGTAAGCCTTGAATGCTTCCCGTCAATACGCCCTTCACAGCAGGAGCCGCAGAGACATTCAAACCCGTATTCAGTCCATATTCCTGAATAAATTCTCCCACATCTTTATCTTGCAACGAGAAACTCACCAAGGAGTCCTGAATGGATATGGAACTGGTTCCTCGTTTTTTTCGTTCCCGGATATGAAAGATTTTTCCCTCCTGAACAATGTCCAGGTTGGAGGCAGAGCACATGGCAGCAAGGCCTTCAAACAAGCCTACGCCATCTAAATGGAATGTTATGCGATTCTCTGCATTTCCATCCACTAAAATAGGGATGTCGTAAGCGAGAGATACACTACGGGCTACGTCCTGAATGGGGGAATCCACAAAATCCAGCGATATTAATGTAGTGTCCCGAACATCAGCGTAAGCAGGTTTCGAGCAGTTTTGAAGGATTAATAATAGCGAAATCCAAAGTAGTCTTTGGAGTGTTTTCCAGATATGGATTAAAGGCAAAATTACCTACCGCAGAAAGCATTTCCCCTTGGGGCCCATGCTTAGGCGATATTTTCACCCGAGTGGGATCTATCAAAAGTACATGATGCACTTGCCAGCAATAATTGCCACCGCAAAATAAAAAACGCCTGCTGCAAAAGCAAGCGTTTTATGAAATTTATTTCAGTCTGATTACATCCAGCCACGTTCAGAAGTACCGCTAATACCGCGAATCTTAAGATCGAAGTCATCCTTATTGGTAGCAGCATCCATTGCAACATCCAAAGTAATCTGATCAGTCTGATAGAGCTCCAGCAATGCCTGGTCAAAGGTCTGCGTGCCATACTGCATGTGGCCTTCTGCAATTGCTGTCTCAATCATTTCCATCTTGTTCTTATCCTGGATGTATTCCTTCACAGCACCAGTATTCACCAGCACTTCTGCCGCAGGAACACGGCCCTTTCCATCCTTTGTAGGCAAAAGACGGAGGGAAATAATACCTGCCAAGACTTCACCCAACAGCAAACGAATTTCATCATGCTGGTGCGGCGGATACATGGAAAGCACACGCTGAATAGTTTCGGTAGCATTCGTCGTATGGATTGTGGCAAACACCATATGACCCGTATCAGCCGCAGTCATAGCAATCTGCATGGTTTCCAAATCACGGACTTCACCCACCAGGAGCACATCCGGATCCTGACGGAGAGCTGCACGGAGTGCATTTGCATAAGACATGGTATCCGTTCCCAACTCACGCTGAGAAATAATGGACTTGTTGTCTTTATACAAATATTCAATAGGGTCTTCTACCGTAATAATGTTCACCGATTCCTGCTGGTTGATGTAGTCCAACATGGAAGCTAGCGTCGTAGATTTACCGGAACCCGTAGTACCCGTTACAAGAATAAGACCACGACGGGTAAGAGCAAGCTTACGAATCACTTCCGGCAAATGGAGTTCTTCAAAAGCAGGAATCTTCGCCTTAATGTGACGAATAACGATAGCCACAGTGCCGCGCTGGCGGAACACGTTCACACGGAATCGGCCCATGTCACGGCCAGAAATAGCAAAGTCGCATTCCTTATTTTGTTCGAAACGCTGACGCTGATCACGATTCATGATATCATCCAGAAAGGAATCCATCATCACCGGATCAAGACGAATATCAAAAGGCTTTGTCAATTGACCATTAATACGATATACAGGAGGCACGCCCACACGAAGATGCAAGTCGGAGGCCTTGCGGTTCACCATTTCACGAAGGAGCTGTTCAATGCGAATATCAGCCATCTAAATTGCCTCCGAACTTTTCTTCCGCAATGCGCTTCACTTCGGCCAAACGATTCGTAATATCCTCATTCTCCGGTTCCTTACGAGCCAGGTCCTGATAGATTTCCAAAGCCTTGCCGTACAGCCCCTGTTCGAAATAGATTTCTGCCAGGGTTCTAGTATTCAGGCTATCATCCAAAGAATCATCACCACCAAGGGAAGCGGTAGGATCTTTGAGGAGTCCTTCAGAAACCTGATCATCACTGTCGCCAGACATGAGGAAATCAACACCCTTGTTGGACGGTGCAGATTCTTCAGGAAGATCGTCGTCATCAGCAAACAATCCCTTGAAAGCGCCAGACACTTCGTCTTCAACAGATTCAACGTCTGCAACAGGCTTTGCCGCAGGAATTTCTACGGGAGCATCGTCATCCCCAAAGAGAGAGTCAAAGGACTTATCCAAATCGGATTTTTCTTCAACTTCTGGCACTACAGTTTCTTCAACAGCGGCACCCGTATCTTCCTCAGACTTGAGTTCGTCATCAGATTCACTTCCAAAGAGACTACCAAAAGCTCCGTCCAGTTCGCTGGTAGATTCTTCAGCCTTGGGCGTTTCCTCCTCCAGCGTCAAAGACTCTTCTGCAACAGGCTCTTCTGCAACTGGTTCTTCCACAGCAGGGGCTTCAAAAGCAACATCCTCTACAGCCGGTTCTTCCAACGATTCCAAAGGTTCTTCCAACGATTCCGTCTGTGCTGGTTCAGCAGGTTTTTCTTCTGGGAGTTCATCCTCACCAAAGATATCGTCAAAAGCGTTGTCTACACTCTGAGGCTTATCTTCAGCCGCAGGAGCCGGTTCAGCAGGTTTCTCCTCTGGAAGTTCATCCTCGCCAAATATATCATCAAAAGCATTGTCTACGCTCTGAGGTTTATCCTCAACTGCAGGTTCAGCCGATTTTTCCTCAGGCAATTCGTCAGCACCAAAGATATCATCAAAGGCGCTGTCCACACTCTGGGGTTTATCCGGTTCTGCAGACCCAAAGACCTTGTCCGCATTACTTACTGCAGCCGGCTCCTCATCCAAAGTCTCAGGGACATTCAGGCGGGCGAACGGAGACTGCGGAGCTTCCGGTTCCAATTCATCATCATCAGATCCGAAGAAATCCGAGAGCGCAGAGCCCACATCGCTTCCAGAAAGTTCATCATCGGCAGGGAAATTTTCCTGAGGAGCAGCAAGTTCACTAGAGGCTTCAGACAATGCGGATTCCAAAGACGCCTGCAAATTATCCATAGCAGCGGAATCTTCCGCATTTTCGCTGGGGAGCAAGGAGGAGAGAGAGGCAAACGGATCGTCTTCCGCATTGGTGCTAGGGCTGGCCAATCCTGCAGCTTCGAGAGCCGCAGCATCTGGAGTATTGAAGTCCGTATCAAAGCCACTACCAAACGCAGGGGTCTTTTCTTCCGGAGCCTTCCAATCTTCCGGAGTCTTTTCAATGAAGGAGCCTTCACCGCCGATGGAGCCCAAGTCAAAACTATCCTCAGCAGAGTCAGCCGACATGGTCATGTCTGGCATAGAAAGATCCATCTCGCTCAAAGCTGCAGCACCTGCGGCTGCAGCAGCCACGTCGTACTCTTCCTTCCAGAAGGTATCCAAAGGATCCATGTCGTGCACCTTACGGTAGCACTTGTTGCGTTCGCTTTCATTACCCAGCTGGTCATAAGCATCACCCATGCGTTTCTGGGCAGACAGGCAGAACGGGTCTATGCGGAGCACATCTTCGCACTCCTGAATGCAGGCCTCAAAATCTCCCTTCTGGAAGAGGATCTTCGTACGAACCAGGCGGGCAGGAACTTCCTTCGGATAAAGGGTAATGCTTCCATCTACACGTTCTAGAGCGGTTTCCAAATCACCGGCCTCGCGTTCCAAATCCGCGAGCCAAGCAAAGGCCAAAGACTTCAGCTTTTTCTTGCCAATAGTCTTCTTCAAAGAATCCAACGTGACCGTCATTTTTCCTCCAATGGAAGCAGAATAGCCTCATCTGATAAAAGAACCGGGATGCCTTCGCGAATAATGTAAAGACGAGTTTCGTCCTCTACCACCAAAGCTTCCTCTAAAACTTCATTGATTTTTTCGCCGGAAGCGTTTTTCACGCACCCCTTTTCAATAGCCTGATTCACACGAGAAAGCATGGCGTCATCAGCCATTTTCAAAGCCTTTCGCGTGTCCGGGCAGCACAAAATTTTTAAAAGTCTTGTATCGAACATAAAACCTTTATCGTCAATCACTTAGACTAACGATAAAAATAACTCTATTTTAAGAAAAAAGTATTCCGAAGTTCTTCAAACACAACGTTTAATGCAAGTTTTTAAGGTCCACAAGGGCATAATTGCCATTTTTGCCGTTTCCAATAAGCAAGTAGACCTTCATCTGGAGTTTTTTTAGCCATTCCAAGTCAAAGGATTCCCTGTAACCAGAGAAATTAGACACAACCAGTAGCTCCCGGCAACCCGTCCGATGACAAATTGCCTCCATATCCGATAGAGGACCTAAGAGATGTTGACGGTTCTTTTCCGTAACATTCTCAGGATTATCACTAACACATCCTAAAATTTCAATACCAGGAATGACATTATAACTATCAAACCAACCATCGAGAGAATCTTCTCCCCCACCCAACAAAATGGAACGATGCCGTTTTTTAGCAAAAATGCGATAGAAATAATTTATCCAAAATGCAATCCGACGCCAGGCCAGCAATGTAAAAGGCCATGTCACAGCCATCACTAAATAGCTTTTCCATGCCAATTTGTTCATAAATTCATGAATACAAGCAGCATCACCAAATAAAACCTGGTAGCCTAAAAACAAGAGTATCGTCACGACATTCAATGGAATCAATCTTGAAATAAATTTATAGCCATTTAAACTCGACGAAGCATATTCGCCACGTAATGCAAGAAACACCACATTGACCAAAGCGACAGCCACTAGCATAGAATCTGGCAAATAAAGTTCTGATGAAGTTTTTGCCTCAAAACTACCAAACAATGCTTCCACAAAAACACAAAGCAACAAAACTGGCAAAAACATTCCCACATCCAAAAAAATTTTCCAGAATTTAGGAATGAGTCTCGAAAACACGCCAATAAAGGCCGCAAATAAAATGCCGAGGGAAACTAGCACATTCGGGACAAAATAAAGATTGCGGTGTTTGCTTGCAAAAATCAGCATAGCCTGATAAAAATCCACATAGGACTTCCATCGCCGTGTACGGCAACTTTGGCCCTTAAAATGCAAGATATTCGTTACCGGCGTGTAATAATTCTTTAGTCCCATCTTCTTTGTACGGAAGCATAGGTCCAAATCCTCTCCATACATGAAAAAATCATCATCAAAACCATTCAATTTTTCATACACATCCCGACGAATACAGAAGAAGGAGCCGCTAATGGCATCAACTTCAATCTCCTCATCGGGATTCGCGTAAGTCATATTGTAAGAGGCCAACACCTTGTTTTTAGGAAAAAGGGTTGCAAGTCCAATGGTTTTTGAAACAGCTCCAATCACTGTCGGGAAACTACGGCGACATGCCCACTGAAGTGACCCATCCTCATTTAAAATTCGACAACCAACCGTACCTGCCTCAGGATGAGTTTCCATAAAAGCAAGCATTGCTCTCAAGGAATCCCTTGATACAATTGTGTCTGGATTGATAAAAAAGAGATAGGGTTTCGTAGCACTTTTCTCAGCTAGATTACACCCCCTGCCAAAGCCCATATTTTCTTTAGAATCAATCCAGATAACTTCTTTAAAGAATCCCTTGATTTCTGGAGCTATGGGGTCAGGAGAACCATTATCTAATACAATGATTTCCACATCCAATCCATCACTAGCATCTCGAATGGATTTCAAACATGCTGGAATGAAATCGCAAGAATTATATGCGATTATGATGATGGAGCAAGATTTTTGTGGCAAGTTCATTATGCCAGACCTAGGCGCAGCTTTATAACAAGGAAAAAGGCTTCGGAAATAATGCCACCGCTCATTTTAGATGTTCCACGGGTACGATCTGTAAACACAATGGGAACTTCCTTAACGCGAAGACCCTTCTTCCAAATTTTAAAGGTTGTCTCAATCTGGAAACAATAGCCATCACTTTTCATTTTATCCAAATTCAGAGCCAACAAAGCTTCGCGACGGAAGCACTTGAAACCTCCGGTAGCATCACTAATGGGAAGTTTTGTCACAATACGGGTATAGACATTTGCCCCATAGCTCAAAATCAATCGACGCAAATCCCAATTCACCACACTGATGCGATGTTCCATATAACGACTACCCAGCACCAAATCAGAATCCTCGGCGGCTTCCAAGAAGCGATTCAAATCCGCTGGAGAATGGCTAAAATCCGCATCCATTTCAAAAATACGCTCGTAATCTCGTTCCAAAGCCCACTTGAATCCTGTGACATAAGCAGAACCCAGCCCCATTTTTCCTTTGCGACGAAGCAGGTGAACGCGTGGATTCTTCTCAGATTCCACCTGAACCATATCCCCCGTTCCATCAGGAGAACCATCGTCCACCACCAATATTTCAAGGCATTCATTTTGTTCTAGAATCGCAGACATGATGAGGAGAATATTTTCCTTCTCATTATAAGTGGGAACGATGACCAAGCTCTTGGGATATGCCATATCTACTCCATCAAAATCTACAATTACACTCTATTCTGGGCGAAGGGTTTCCGCCACAGGATATGTCTGCTTTTTACTTCCATTCATCATCTCTCCCAGCAAACCTAAAGAGAAGAACTGGACGCTCATCACTAAAGAAAATCCGCCAGCCAACAGCAGGGGACGCACATGAAGCGCGCCTGATTGCAACCATTCATAGCCAAAGAATCCGCAAATTCCAAGGCCAAACAGCATAAAAATCAAGCCAACTAAACCAAAGAAATGGAGCGGTTTAGCGGAGAAACTCTTCATAAACATGAGAGAGACCAAATCCAGGAATCCCGAAACCAGTCGGGAAACACCATACTTGGAAACCCCATGAACGCGAGCCCTGTGTGCCACAGGCATTTCTGTAATGCGAAAGCCCTGCCACTTCGCCATCACGGGAATAAAGCGGTGATAATCCCCATAAAGTTGAATAAAACGAACTACACTGCTGCGATATACTTTAATGCCACAATTGAAATCGTGAAGGCGCTTTCCACAAACTGCAGAAACCGTCAGATTGAAAAGTTTAGAAGGCCAGGTTTTATGCCATGGATCCAGGCGACGAATTTTCCATCCGGAAACAAGGTCATAACCTTCATCCAAAAGCTTTATCATCTTGGGAATTTCTAGAGGATCATCCTGCAAATCACCATCCAGCGTAGCAACAAACTTTCCCCTCGCCTTTGAAAAACCCAGAGCAAGAGCAGCAGCCTTACCGCAATTGAACTGGAAGCGATATCCCTGCAAGAAGTTGTATTCCTTGGATAGTTGCTCCAGAACTTCCCACGTAGAATCACGACTTCCGTCATCGATGGCGACGACTTCGTACTCATAACCCGTGGGAGCGAGAGCCGCTACAATCTCCTTCATTAACTGCGGGAGATTTTCGCTTTCTTCTTTAACAGGAATAACTAAGCTTAAATCCATAAGGACCTCTAATTAGTTTTCAACAGCCGGGGCAACCGCAGGAGCGTCTTCAACCACAGATGATTCTGCTGGCACAGATTCCTTAGCCGAAACCTCAGGCTCTGCAGCAGGAACTTCTTCCACAGCCAGGGGCTCATCACTCATCTGAGAGATTTGTTTTAAGCTCATGGACAAGCGATTACGGCCACCCTCGTCAAACTCAGGGATGTTCTTGAGGCCAAGCGCTAGAATGACTTCTGCATCCTTCTTCTTTCCGGCCACCTCGTAGACATAGCCCGCAGCCCAGTAGCAGCGCCATTCCCGCGGGAACTGCTTGATACCAAGGTCGATGTACTTACCCGCAAATGCAGCGAGACTGTCCACCTGAGCCTTTTTCTCAGCAGTGAAAGGATGCTCACTACGAAGTTTTGCAATCTGGTCGCGAACATCAAAAGCAATTTGAAGGTAGAGAGATGTATAACCAGTCAGCAGTCGTTCCGTTTCCCCATTGATAAAGGCCGTTCCATCGCCCAAACCGCGGAACTTGAAGGATTCATCAATGACTTTGGCCGTGTAAGCAGCATCAAAGGAATTATTCCGCGGAGTCAAATCGCCCTTGACAAAGTTGTACACCATGCCTTCCTGAACCATGTATTTTTCCAAGCCCATAAAGTTGGAAGTTCCTACAGTTGTAGAAATCTCGATGGGTCTATCCATGTTCTGGAGCGCGAGATCAATTACCAATTTATGCTGCGTCAGCATGATATTGCTGCGAGTACGCCTTGCCCAGTCCATAAAGGCATCCCAGACCTGATAATGGACTTTAAACTGCAAGAGTTTCGTAGAATCTGCACTGGAAAGTTCCTGACCTTCCATCTGCTCAATACGGGCCTTCAACCGCGGCAGAAGTTTTTCAGCCTGGGCCGTCCATGTTGAGGTCTGATGGTTAGGATTACCGGCGGCACTATTATCGAGAACCATATCGCTATCAATGGTTTCCTTAGTATAGCTGAGCTTCAGCTTCGGTTCATTATCCAACATCTGCTTGATATACCAATCCGTATTGCCCAAAGAGAGGTTCACCACGCGAACATCCCGACGGACACCAGCAACTTCTTGTGCAAACCACAGCGGGAAGGTATCGTTATCGCCATTCGTAAAGAGAATTGCATTGGGGCGGCAACTGTTCAGCAGGTTTGAGGCATAGTCCCAAGGCACCCACAAACCAGAACGGTTATGCTCCTGATAGTTGGAGAAGCAAGGCACAGCAAAGGACACCAGTACCAGCAAAGCTGCAATCGGAGTCGCAAAAAATGCCATACTAGAGGTAGCTGCCGTGAGAACCAAAATTCCCGCGCCGATACCAAACATCATGCTCATGAAAATAAATGCCGGTGTATAGAAATAATCACGTTCGCGAACTTCCATATGGACCGGTTCCGGGAAGGGAGCATTGCTCCCCACCTGAGCAAACCCATTTTCAATCTTCTTCCAGTTTTGCCAAACAGCGGAGCTTTCATAACTTTGCAATTCTTTTTCCAAAGAGACAATAGATGCAGCATCTCCACCACGACGGCGAAGCGCTTCTATACGAGATTTAGTAATCTCGATATTCTGGCGCATATCAATCAATTCATTGGGGTCCGGAAGAGCAGCAATACTCGCACCACTGCGATTTAGGTCATTTACATTCCGGGTCATGATGCTCACCCAATAATCCCGATCTCTTTTTTCCATGCGGGTTCCATCTGCAAAATTGATGTAGAACAAAAGACCAAGAGAACAGAGCGCATAAAGAATGGAAAGGTACAATCCCAAAGAGCGATTGCGTTTCCACACAAACATGCAAACCATCACTAAGAGACCGTTGAAAATGAGGAAAATGAGAAGTTGCGGAAGAATTGCATCTCCCATGAAACTCATCTGTGTGGGGAACTTCAAACTTCCTCTTTCCAGAGGTTCATTATCCGCCGGATCAAAGTGATACAATCCGCCGTTACTGTAAACACCACCCACCTTGTACGGCAAGTACTGAGCCATCTGATATCCACCATAGCTCATATTCGGGAAGGCGAGGAACTGGTGAGCAATTTGAGAACGACGATAGAAGGCTCGCTCAATCATGCTTTCAGAACCATACTGCTTGCGTTCAATGAAGTCATTAAAAGCACGCCAATTATCCCCGTTAAAAAGATTACCCAACTGCAAATTTCCCTGATCATCACGAATGTTGATTTCAGGATTATTCTCATCAATATTGGGATTAAGTTCCGAACGGATAGGAATGTAGAGGTGCGTGCTATAGCCAATCAGCGCAAAGAAAGCAAAAGCGAGAGAAAGACGAACTGCCTTATTGACATTGGCGTCAAAAGGTTTCGCAACACTCAAAATTGCTAACACTACCAGGCAAATCAAGGAAATTTCAATGAAAGCGGACACCATGTAAATCACAGAACAAAGAAGCGTGCCCGTGACCCAAATAGGCCATCTTTCCTTAATGCGTTTGGGTTCTGCAATAAGAAGCAAGGCAAATACAGCCGGCACTGTAAGCATGGTGTAAAGATGAGCGCCAACACCAAGAAATGCAATGTAGCAGATAAAAATCAAAATACGATTAGCACCATCTTCGTCCTCATCCTTCTTGTTGTACCAAACCAGTCCCAAATAGGAAATGAGCATCAGGATGAACATGGCAATACCATAAACTTCAGCTTCTACCGCATTGAACCAGAAGGTATCAGAGAAAGTCAGAAGGAAACCGGCAACTAGAGCGGCAGTGCCAAGCACAAATATGCGAACCTTGGCAGAAATCTTTTCTGCAAGTTTATCCGCACTCAAAACTTTGGACAACAAATCCCAAGCAAAGAGTGCCGTGACATAGACCGTAGCGGCAGAACTTACCACAGAGATATAGTTCACGCGCTTAGCGATTTCTTCTACAAAGGGAAGAAGCACAATCACAGTTCGGGCGAGGAACACAAAGAAGGGCGTTCCAGGAGGATGAGGAATGCCAAGAGTGTTGGCGCAGGCTATGAACTCACCGCAGTCCCAGAAAGAAACCGTGGGAGCCATAGTCAGACAATAGACCACCAAAGCCACCAAGCAGGAGATTCCCGCAAAAACATGCTTCATCAATTTTTCCTTAATCACAATCAGCTCCCTTTCTTCGAAGAGTTAACGACAATACCGCGCTTCTGCATAAAGCCCGCTAAAAGACCATTCACAAATGTTCCAGAGTTATCAGTACTGAACTTGGTTGAAACCTGCACCGCTTCAGACACCGCCACCTTGGTAGGAATTTCTGGATTGAACAAGAGTTCCACCATGGCAATGTAAGCCACAATGCGATCAATGCGGGCAATGCGTTCAATATCCCAATGTACAGAGCAAGATTTGATATCTTCGTCCAGTTCACTGCGATGAGCCTGAACCCAATCCACCAAATTCATTCCATACTTCTTCTGATCGTCGGCTAGAGGTTGTGCTTCCAATACACCTGGGAGCGCCTCGCCCACCGTAGCTCCGGTAATTTCCATGGCGTACAAAAGTTGCATGGCAAACACACGGGCAGGTCTAAAACTAATCTTCGGCATAAAAACTCTAATTACGCGTTTTGAAATTACTTATTGAACTGTTTGTAAAGATTCACCATTTCCACTGCAGTGCTAGCCCAGTTGCAGCCAAGATTTCCGGCCTTGAGACCAGCGCGGTTCATGGCCTGGTCCACCGTATCGGTCGTGAGGATTCCAAGGATAACAGGAACCTTCCCTTCTGCAGCAAGATTTGCAATTCCACCAGTAGAAGCATTTACCACAACATCATAGTGGCTGGTTTCACCACGGATAATGGCTCCCAAGGCAATAACAGCATCAAACTTCTTGGAATCCACAAACTTGCGGCAAATACCCGGCAATTCAAAGGCTCCTGGAACGTGGGCCACAGTGATATCCTTTGCATCAACGCCCAAGGTTTCCAGCTGACGAACAGCACCTTCCAAAAGTTTGTCCGTCACCACTTCGTTGAAGCGCGCCACGGCGATGGCGATTTTCATTCCTGTTCCATTGAGAGAATTTTTCAGTTCTTTCATGTTACTTTCCTTCATTTAAAACTTCTGCTACGCCATGGTCTGCTTCATCCAACTGAAGTTCATGACCCATTTTGGCTTTTTTAGTTTCAAGGTAATAGCGATTAATCTTATTGGGTTTCACTTCGATAGGCACCCGTTCCACAATCTCAAGGCCATAGCCAGAGATGCCAGTAATCTTGCTGGGGTTATTGGTGAGAAGGCGCATTTGCTTTACACCGAGATCTGCCAGAATCTGAGCACCCGTGCCATACTGGCGCAAATCCGACTTGAACCCCAGGTGATGGTTGGCTTCCACCGTATCGAGGCCCTTCTCTTGAAGCTCATAGGCCCGGAGTTTATTGCAAAGCCCGATGCCACGACCTTCCTGCCCGCGCATATAGAGGAGCACGCCCCCATGTTCGCCAATAAACTTCATGGAGGCCTGCAGTTGCTCGCCACAATCGCAGCGCATGCTGCCAAAAATGTCCCCTGTGAGGCATTCGCTATGCACGCGAACGTACACAGGCTTGCTAAAATCGGGATTTCCGGCCACCCAAGCCACATGTTCCACGCCGTCAGTGTTGCTGCGATAAGCGTATGCTTTAAAGTTTCCGTACTTGGTCGGCACGTTGGGAGCGGCCACACGCTGAACCAGTTTCTCGGTACGCAAACGGTAGGCAATCAAATCCTGAATGGAGATAATCTTGAGCCCAAACTTCTTTGCCACAACCTCTAGTTGAGGCATGCGGGCCATGGTGCCGTCCTCATTCATGATTTCAATGAGGGCAGCCGCGGGGCGAAGGCCAGAGAGTTTTGCGAGGTCAATGGCTGCTTCCGTATGGCCGGCACGACGAAGCACGCCCTCTTCCTGAGCGTATAGCGGTGAAATATGGCCAGGGCGTCCAAAATCAGACGGCTTTGAATTCGGGTCCGCCAAAGCGAGAATCGTAGCGGCACGGTCGTGGGCAGAAACGCCTGTAGTGCAGCCTTCAATCTTATCCACCATGATGGTGAACGGCGTCCCCAAAATGGAGGTATTTTCAGCAGTTTGGCGCGTAAGGTTCAACTCATGGCAGCGCTTGATAGGGAGCGGGCAGCAAAGCACACCACGACCCTCATGCAGCATGAAGTTCACCTTTTCCGGCGTAATTTTCTCTGCGGCGATAATGAAATCGCCTTCATTCTCGCGGTCTTCATCATCCACCACAATCAAGAACTTTCCGTTCTTAAAATCCTCTATGGCCTCTTCAATCGTATTAAGCAAGGTCACGTTCCTTCAAATAGTTCTCGATATACTTACCCAGCATATCGACTTCAACATTCACAATAGTTCCGGGAACCCAGCAGCGCAGGTTCGTACGGGAAAGTGTTTCCGGGATAATGCACACCCGGATGAAATCCTCAAACTTTTCGGCCACCGTAAGGCTAATGCCGTTCAGACTGATGGAACCGCGGCGAATCACATAGCGGCGAAGGTCTGCCGGGAGTTTCAAATCCACTTCCACACCCGTTTCACGAGGCGTCACCGCAATAACCTCAGTCGTCGAATCTACATGCCCCATCACAAAATGGCCGCCCATAAAGCTATCGGCACGGCACGCCAATTCCAAATTCACCAGTTTTCCGGGAGCAGCCTGCTTAAATCCAGTATTTTCCACAGTCTGGTGCATCAAGCAGAAAGTGGCCTCGTCTTCTGTACATTTTTCAATGGAAAGGCACACCCCGTCATTTGCAACGCTGTCACCCAGCTTGCAGTTTTTGAAGAATCCCGGTGCTTTTAGGCGCATAGAAAGCGCATCGCCCCTATTTTCTAGGGACACAATTTCACCGGTAGCTTGAATGATACCCGTAAACATACGGAGCAAATTTAGAAAAAGGCGAAAGTTGCGAAAGCACCACCTAATAAAATGGACCGGAGAAGACCCACAATTTTAGACATAAAACCACCATTTTGGCAGAAAAAGAGATATTTTACTATATTCAAAACCATGAAGATTTCTGATAGGGCCATCGGGTATTTTTCTCTTCTCGCCATCGTCTGCATCATTATTGCAGTAGCGGTTGGAATGTATCGTGCCCATCACAACGTCATCCAAAGGGCCTATGTGGATTTTGACGAACTAGGTTCCCTCCAGCCAGAAGATTTAGTCACCATTCGCGGCTATACGGTAGGCACCGTCAAAAGCGTTACTTGGCTCAAAGACCGCTCCCGTGTAGAAATCAAGTTCTCCGAGCCCGTCATCATTCGTGAAGGGACGCAATTCAACAATGTGAACTACGCCCTCATGGGTCAGCGTCGTCTTGAAATCATTCCCTCCAAGAAAGGCCAGGTGTTGCCCGAGGATTATATCCATCAGGGACATTTCGAGCCCGGCATCGCTGAAGCACTACGCCTCATGGAAGATGTAAATGCCCAATTGGAACGGGTACGCGAAATGGTCCACATCGTAGCCGAAGGCGATTCCGCCCACGCCTCTGCGCCCGAGATTTTTGAAAACATCATGTCTTCTGTAGAAGGCATTTTGGAAAACGCAGACAAATCCATCAACGCAATTTCGCCGAAGCTGGAGGAAGTCTTTGACCAGATTGAAACCGCCAGCAACACACTTGTAGATGTGGCCAACAAAGCAGATACCGCTGTTCACACCGCAACAAAAGCCATCAACGAAAAAGTGGCGCAAGCCGAGAATCTCATTCAAACTATCTCTGAAAGTTCCGACAAAATCAACAAGATGCTTGCAGATTTGGAAGCCTCCCCCGCTATGGACAAGCTCATCCGTTCTCGTGAATCCGTGGACAAGGTCAACGCATTGATAGAAAAAGTCAACGCACTGATTGCAGCCATTGACACCAAGGGTATCAAGGTTCTTGACAAAGACGGAAATCCAGTGAAACTTATCACCTGGAAGAACATCAATCTTGTGGGTTCCACCGCGAGAGAAAAAGCCGCTGAACGGGCAACCTCAGGCGACTCCCTCCCCTAAAGATTTATGGAAATTTCACAACTTCCTGGGCTTGGGCCAAAGCGGGCAGAAGCGCTCCGCAAATCGGGACTGAACACCATTACCGACTTGCTTTACAACATTCCTCGGAATTACTTGGACCAAACCAAAATCACGCCTATCGGGAATTGTAAGGTTGGAGAAAGAGTCGTCCTTATCGGCACCATCAAGCGCGCAGGCGTCATCAGAACACGCCGTTCCCGCTTTGTAGCAACCCTTACCGATGGAACTGGCGAAATTCAGCTTTCTTTTTTCCAGGGAACAAACTATTGGGCAAAACGCATCAAGAATGATTCCCGCTGGCTCGTTACAGGGCAAGTAGGAGAATTTCGAGGGCTACAATTAACACATCCCGACATGCAGCCCTTTGAAGATGACGAGGAATTCAACGGATGCATTCAGCCCGTCTATTCCATTAGCGAAGCCTGTCGCGACGCGAGAATGGAACAGAAGTTCTTCCGCGGGCTTTACAAGACCATTTTCAAATTTCCAGGACTTACCCTTCCAGGACTTTGCCCGAAAGAATTGACAGAATATCTCCACTTCGCTTCCGTTATGGAAAATCTGAAGACGCTGCATCAGCCTAAAGATTTTCCTTCCATCTACAAAGCAAAGCGGGAAATGAAGATCCTGGAACTTCTCCCCTTCTGCCTCCGCATGGTAAAGCGAAGAGAAAATCAAAAACTCCGGGGACGAGAGCGGCAAATCGATTTGGGAACCGTCATGAAGGCCCGCGCACAGCTTCCCTTCCAGCTCACGGCGGGCCAGGAATCCGCCCTCAACACTATCATTGATGGACTCAACGGGAAAAAACAGTTTCACGCTCTATTGCAGGGTGACGTAGGTTGTGGGAAAACGGTGGTAGCAATGCTTGCCATTATGGCGGTTTGCGGTGCCGGAGAACAATGCGCCCTCATGGTTCCCACGGATATTCTCGCAAGGCAACATTACAAGAATTTGAAGCCATTTTTCGATGCAGCTGGCATCCATGTGCAGCTTTTGGTAGGAGCGGCTTCTGCTGCAGAAAAGCACACCATCATTGGCGAACTGCAAATGGGCCTCTGCAATGTGGTCATCGGGACTCATGCCCTTTTTAGCAAGGATGTCACTTTCGCAAATCTAGGGTTCGTCATTATTGATGAACAGCACCGCTTCGGCGTAAGCCAGCGAGAGGCGCTTCTTGCCAAGGGAAACTATCCCGACATGTTGGTCATGAGCGCAACGCCCATTCCCAGAAGCCTCGCCATGACCCTCTATGGCGATTTGAAGGTCATCAGCATCAAGGAAAAGCCCGCAGGCCGCAAGCCCATCAAAACTCGTCTGGTCAATTCCACCAAACGGGAGGGTATGAAGCAATTCATCTGCAGTGAAGCACTCAAAGGAAATCTATGCTACTGGATTTCTAGCCGTGTGGAAACAGGCGATGAGGGCGGCGCCCGCAGCGTAGACGAAATTGTCGCAGAATTGGAAGCCTACATCGCAAAATTCAGTGCCACACAAAAAGCCAAGACTCCTCTTCTCAAAGTTGCTGGAGTCCATGGGCAAATGGACGAATCCACCCGCGACGAAATCATTGGAAAATTCGCAAAAGGGGAAATTCACGTTCTCGTAGCCACTACCGTCATTGAAGTGGGCGTAAATGTTCCTGCAGCAAACATCATGGTCATCGATCAGCCCGACCGATTCGGGCTCGCGCAGCTCCATCAATTACGAGGCCGCGTAGGCCGCGGTAATCAAGAAGCTTGGTGTTTCCTGATGCTGCCCGATGGAGAAACGGCTGACACCAGCATGGAACGGCTAACGCAGTTTTCCTCTACGGAAGACGGCTTTGAAATCGCAGAAATGGACCTGATGAATCGCGGGGCTGGAAACCTAGAAGGCAACGAGCAGAGTGGTGCCTGGGTATTCCGCTGGTTTGACTGGATTCAGGACCAGGAACTCATATCGCAAACATTGGAAACCGCAGAACACATCCTGAAAGATGGAGCGTCATTCTCCGACGAAGCCCGAGATAAAATTCAGCTTTGGTATGGGGAAAAGAATTTCGTCAACGAAGACGGCGTACACTAATTAATTATGATTTATTAATTATGAAGTATAAGTTATATCTAGTAATTCATACTTCATACTTTATAATTATATAAGTTCTGTCATGGTGCCGATGACGAGAGCGATAAGCACCACATTCAAGAAAAACATGGCCCGACGCACAATCATGAAAAACAGTGGCAGCCAATGGAATTCTCCATCGCTCGGGTCCACAAGCTCCTTAATCGCAAGAAAGATGTTGATGATACCCGTCATCACAAGCATCAAGGCTCCAGCAAAATAGCCCTCGCCCATCACCATAATCGAAAGGACTGCACCGCAGATAATGGCAATTATCCCGATGATGATTTCTACCCGCATGCAGATGGCTTTCACCTGCCTGCCCTTCGATATCGCCTTCTGTTCCAATTCTTCGTCGTTCATATTATAAAGTATAGCTTGTAGTGACAGAGAAATGCGGTTCACCCTTGCGTGCCCCATTTACCGGGAAACTCACATCAAATTTATTGATGAGTTTGCTAATGGATTTCGTCTGAGCGAATCGAGCCCCAAAACCTAGCACATAAATCAAATCCTTGCGGTTGATATCCATCAACTCCCAAGCCGTTTCTCCTACACTGCCAAAAGCAACAAACACGGGAACCAATGTGGCAAACTCAAAATTTGGGAACCAGCGCTGTTCTATACTGCCATACACGCGGGCCTGACCTGTATAAAAGCCTGTGGGGAACCCAACAAAACCATCGGAACCACCAAGGCTCAACTGATAGCCGTACTTTGCATCATCATACAAATCCACCAAACCGGAAAATACTGTAGAGAAGCGATTACTCGGATGGAAAATGTATTCGCCGTTAATACGTCCATACATGTCCCGACGATTTCCGTGATCCAAATAGAAATACATCTGTGATTGCAATGTCAGATGATGGAGATTTCGCCCCAAATACAAATCCGTCCAAAAATCTAGGCGAACGTCATTATCCGCGGCTCCAATCTGCTCATAATTTTTGGAAACCTGCACCTTTACAGACCAACCCTTGTCCACGTCCTCCGTCCACTTCACATTATGGAAATTCTTGATTTTCTCATAACGGATATTAGAATACATCACGTATGCACCCACACGAGAATCCTTCCTTTCAGGAAGCCAATCATTCCATGCGCTTGCACTATCTATGGCATAAGCGCTATCTCCATCAGTGAATAGATAGCGGAGCAGTTTTCCTTCTTCAGCAGTCTGGCGTTGGTAATCGTATGTAGCCGCCAAATAAAATTTGCGCTGGGTTCCGCCAAAAGAGCGGCTAAAGTGGAAACTCAAAGAATCATCGATAAAATCCTTGACCTTCATGAGTTCCACCGTCTCATCACCGTTATACTCAGCCAACGTATCCACGTCGCCTATGAACGGGGTCTTCAGCGCACCAACAGGCATATCTCCACTTCCATAGAAGTACGTATTGCGCTGATTTTTGAGCCCTGCGATAGTGTATGCCCACTGGTTCACGCTACGACTGAGGAACGGAACGTACATCTTCCAACTGGCCAAATAGCCATCGGTGTTATAGCTGTATAAGAAGTCCAAATGGTTATAGCGGAACAAAAAATGAGGGTCTCCATACTCCAGCTGCCACATATCACGGAACTCATTATGTCCGTAATAGAAGCCCAATTTTTGGCCAAAACCTAAAAAATTGCTTTCTTGAACGCCAATGCCATAATTGAGGTTATCGTAACTCCACTCACTACCTGAAAAACCAAGGCTAAAAGGGAGCGTTAGCGTCCAGTTATCGCTGGTATGAACATTGACGATATTTTTTCCACTATCTTGCGCAACTGAAATGCTTGCATCACTGAGAAAGTTCTGGTCCCGCAAAAAACGTTCCGATTCCAACAAATAATTCAAGTCTACAAATTCGCCCTCATTAAAGAGCAAAAGTTTGCGAACAGTAGCCTCCCGAGTTTCAATGTGAACCACATTCAAAACGTCATAAGCCCACTTGTCATACTTGGTATGAGCTTTGGAATCATCAAAGGCATCGCCAATATCATAACGGATTTCATCCACTCTAAAAACAGCAGAAGAATCCACCTCCCCAGCAAAAGCTAAAGAGGCTAGAATTATCAATATGGCAAAGAGGCGAATCTGCACAAAGGGTTCTACCCTACTCCAGCATTTTCATCAAATCCGGAAGGGCGGTTTCGAACTTTACGCCATACCAGTGATTCTTGTCGTCAATGGTATTTTCAATGCACTTGACGGTATAATCGGCAGCAATCTTTGCAGATTCAAAAGCCGTTTTACCCTTCATCAAAGCACCCACAAACGCAGAGGCGTAAACGTCACCTGTTCCGTGGCAGCCCGTGGAGATTTTCTTGTGCTCGTAATATTCAATCTTACCAGCCTTATAAACCACCACGCCAGTCATTCCGGGCCGATAACCTACACCCGTAAGAACAACGCTCTTGGCTCCTTGAGCCGTCAATTTTTCGCACAGGGAAACTACATAGGCTTCGTCATAAGTCTCGCGATATTCCATTCCCGTCAAGAAGCAAGCCTCTGTAATGTTAGGGAGCAGATAATCGGCTTCGCCACAAAGATTCTTCATGGATTCCACAAAAGCCATATCAAAACCGGGATACAATTTCCCATTGTCAGCCATGGCTGGGTCCACAACCTTCAGGGCGCCTTCTACGCCTGTGGTAGAAAGAATGCTGCGGACATAGTCCACCTGCTTTGTAGAACCGAGATAGCCTGTATAGAATGCATCAAACTTTATGTTTTCCTTTATCCAGTGATCTCGAATGGCAGGCATATCTTCCGTTAAATCTCGGAAGGTCCATCCCTGGAAGCCGCCGGTATGGGTAGAAAGCACTGCGGAAGGGAGAACGGCACACTCGCATCCGCAAGCAGAAACGATAGGGAGAGCCACGGTTAGGGAGCACTGACCTACACAGGAAACATCCTGAATGGTAAGAACACGTTTGTACATCATAGTAGTCCAAATATAGCAAAATGCCCCTGAGATAAACCCAGAGGCATTTTCTACAAAGTATCTTGGAACTTACTTGTCTTCAGACGGACGCTTGTAACCGAAGGTCTTCAGCATGTTTTCCGTCACCTTACGCTTAGCGTTCTTCTTGCTAGCAATATTGACAGAATCACCCACTGGAGGCAACGAACAACGGAGAACCGTCTTCAAAGAAACTTCCGTCTTATAAATGTACGCACCTGTTGCATAGACACGGCCATCCTTCGTACGCAGATCTCCGTTCTTATCCGGTTTCTGTTCGAAGAACAACTTTAACATACCAGCATCACTGACCAAGTCAGGATCATCAACTTCTTGGGTAAACTCAAAGTAGTCCACAAACTGACCCAGAGATGTATACACCCAGAGTTTCATGCTCATTGTAGAGGTGTACATATTCAAACGACTGATATCTCCCTTTGCAGCACGATAGTCTTCACGGAACTCTTCCGTACAGAAGTCCACCTGTTCACCCTTGGAGTTCTTATATCCCAACACAAAGTCATCAATGGACACCTTTTGGCTATTGGCAGCATCGACACCATCCAAGTTTACAAGTCCATCCTTACCTATCAAATCATCCAATGTAGCAAGACCTGTAATACTGCTAATCACCGGCATCTTGGTTTCGATAGAAAGCGTGGGGCCTAAGTGTTTCTCGACACCAGGATACGGTTCATCACCAGAGCCTTCCTTCGTCTTGAAACTACCACCCACCTGGGTTTCCACTTCCTTACCAAGTTTGGGACTATACACAGAAACAGAGAACGTTTGGCCCTTTTCAGGAACCTTAGAGGCATAGCGTTCTTCCACATCCTTAGTGGTAATCGTCGTGATGGGAGATTCAATCTGAATGTCCACATCCTTCGCATTCTTCATCACCACAAAGACCGTATCAGAAGCCATGTTACCCGCCTTATCCACATAGAAGCGGACAATGGCGTTCACACCCTTTTCAAGGCCCTGGGTTATTAGAGTATCCTGAACAATGGGACCGCGACCATCGCCGTAATCCACCGTCCACTTCACATCCACAGAATTGGAGTAGAGGACTGTATCCGGGGCCGGATAGAGAATTTCAACCTTAGGCGGGATGATGTCAACCACGATGAATACAGATTCAGAAGAACTGTTGCCCAGTTCGTTCTGATAGGTATAACTCACAGTATAGCCAACGTTTCCATCGGCATCCTTCACCACATTTCCCTTTTCATCAATCGGATAAGAAACTTGCAACGTTGTCTCTACACCTTTGACCTTTGTGGTATAGTCGTAAGTCACCGTGAAGATGCCATCCAAAGAAATAGGCGGCAAGGTTATGGTGTTACCAGAACCAGAATCGCTGGAGCCGTTACCAGAGCCGCTTCCAGAATTGCTGGAGCCCGCAATAGAACTGCTGGAGCCAGGCTTTTTGCCTGTACTAGAGCTAGAACCTGTTCCCGTGCCAGAGCCACTTCCGGAATCACTGGAACCTGCAATAGAGCCACTGGAACCCGGTTTCGTACCTGTACCAGAACCCGTTCCCGTACCAGAGCCAGATGCAGAACTACTGGGATCCACGCTGGAGCCCGTACCTTGATTCGTGTAATTAGAAATATCACCCCTAATGCCTGCTGCAGCAGGTGTAATCACCGGCTGACCCGTTGCGGCATCGGCCATATAAGAGATAGTCACCTTCTGGTCACCCACCATAACCTCAGTGGAAACCGTAATCACTTCGATGGTCTGGATGTTGCCATTCATATCCACCACCGTTTCCTTGACCGGATTACCCTTTTCATCGGTAACATAGGAAACCTGGACTTCCGTATTACCCACCTTATCGGTGTAAGAGACCTTGACCTGATCTCCATTATAAGGAGTATGCGTTACAGGAGTGCTTGGATTTTCGTTCAGATACACACCTGCTTCCACAACAGAATTCAAAGCAGAAACAGCCGTAGAAGGGACTTTTACAGGTTCCAGCGTTGTTTCAACCGTCACGGATTTCGTGTTCCAATTGCAACTGGTCTCCGTATAGGTCTCATCCAAAACAGGTTCCTTCACCGTAATCACAATGTCATTTTTCTTTGAAGACGAATAAACACTGGAATCGCCGGGGACCTTGTCTTCTACAATGGTAAAGACGTCTCCCTCTTCCTGTTCTTCCACCTTCGTATTCACGGTAACAACAGGTGTCTTGGTGCTTACAAATACCACCTGCTGAACAGAAGCGCCTTCATTTTTCTTCGGATCTTTATAGGAAATGGTAATGGTGTTGTAGCCTTCATGGAGGTTTTCTACCAAGGTATCCGGCATACGGACTCCATCGGCAGTCCACTGAAGAATCATGGAAGTCTCGTTGATATACAGAGCGTCTGTGGGATTGTCCCAACCCTTCTCGCCGCTTTCCGTTTCAGCACGCGTGATGACGAGTTTGGAATATTCCTTCACATCCTGAACATTCACCGTCACATTAGAGAAGGCTTCATTGCCATCCTGATCATAGACGCGAACCTTCAGCGTGTAAGTCGTTTTCGCTTCGTAATCGAAAGACTTTGCTGTGGTAATCTCACCAGTCTTAGAATTAATCTTGAAGTCTTCCACATCTCCTTCAACCAGTTCAAACTTGTTCTGCTTGAAGTCCGCCTTTTCATCCGGGTCAGAAACAGGAACCACACCCACAACAGTGCCAGCATCCTGATTTTCCTTCACGGTGAAGTTCTTATCAGCAGTAGAAGGAGCCTCATTCACGTCAACAACCTTGACGGTAACTTCTGTGCGAGCTTCAAGGCCACCCTTATCCTTCACCACAACATACAGCGTATAGGAATCCGCATACTCGTAATCCACAGCCTTGACTGCAAACAAATTGCCGGATGCATCCAACTTGAAGAAGCCTTCCTCGTTACCGGCAGCAATTAAGAAGGTATGGGAATCGCCTTCATCCGGGTCCTTAACCTTAATGGTACCAAGAGCATCCTTGGGAACATCGTTTTCTAGCAGAGTTGCAGTAAAGCCCGTCGCCGAGGGAGCTTCGTTCTGAGGTTCCACGGTGATCTTGACATCAGCCGTATCTTTCTTGCCACCCTTGTCCGTCACCACAATCTTGAATTCGAAAGATTTGTGTGTTTCATAATCAATGGCAGTAAGGGTACGGAGAGTCACCACGGAATCCTTCTGCACCTTGAAATACTTGACAGCAGCAGTATCACCCAAAATGGTATAGGACATTTCCAATTCTGTATTTTCAGGATCCGTCGCGAATATCTGAGAAGCAAGTTTACCCGCTGGTGCATTCTCCGGAACCTTCCCCGTCACATCGTTGATGGTCGGCTTTTCATTCACATCAGTGACATTAACTGTAACCTTCGCCCCTATGGTATTGGTACCGTCAGAAACCGTAACATTCAGCGTGTAGGTAGAAATGTTTTCGTAATCCAGGGAGCCCTTCACCTTAAGGGTGTCGCCCACAATTTCGAAGGCGCTAGCCGTATTACCAGACGTGATGGTGTACACCAAATTCTTGGAATCCGTATCCACATCCGTAGCCTTAAGGACTCCAACCAAAGTTCCCGCCTTGGAATTTTCAGCAACAGAGAGCGTTGTATCCCGCATAGCAGGGGGTTCTTCTGCATTCAAGACATCCACAATGACAGTCGTTTCTGCAGACTTGACATTCTTGCCCTGTTCATCACCATTGTCCGTCACACGAACCTTAAGCGTATACTGCTTTTTGGTTTCATAATCGATGGTTCCGTTGACAATAAGGTAGCCCTCGTTATCAATGGTAAATACATTATTGACGTTACCATCAATAATCTCATATTTCAGTTTAGTGTAATCTTCTTCCGGATCAGAAGCTTCCACATGAGCCTTTCCGCCCTCACTGCCCACCGTGGTTCCCTTTGCAGCATTTTCATAAACCGTGCCATTATTGGCCACAAGCACCGGAGCCTCATTCTCATTGAGGATGGTGATGTTGACATAGTTGAAGCCGGAAAGAGCATCTTTACAAACAGGATTGCCACTTGCATCCGTAGAGAAAGCCTTCTCGCAAACAGAAACAACTAGAGGATACCGAGCCTGGCCCGCAGCAAAGGCATCGTAATCAATGACACTATTGACATAAATCTTCCCGGCATTGTCTATTCTGAAAGCGTTTCCCACATTGCCATAGGTAAACGCGTAATACAAGGGGTCATTTTCCTTGTCTTTGCCTATAACCTGACCAATGAGGGAATCCATCGGAGCATTTTCTCTAATAGAAATATCCAACCCCGGAACAGTGGGCGCATCATTGACCGGTTTCAATTTTATCTTCATAGAGCATTCAGATGTAGTGGCACCCACCGCAGTCACGGTGAATTTTACCGTTGTATATTCATAGTCCGATCCTGGAACTCCAAACTCATCAGTTTTTCCCTGGTACTTAAGATCACCATTAAAGATTGTTGTAGAACTAACCGTACTTCCGACGCTATAATTGAAAGAACCCTTAGGGACACTGGTGATAGTTATATCAAACAAGTCGGTAGTGCCCGCACCAGCACTGTTTCTCTGCAGCGGGACTTCAAAATCGCCTATAGACCACAACTCATCTTCGTTCCCTGTAAACACAAGTCCCGTCGGGCAAACCGGTTCCACCGGATCACCACTATCGTTATCGTTGATATAGAAGCGGACATCCCATTCGCGCGAATTGTCACTAAACGTTCCGCCTTCTAAGTCCCAGACTTTCAATTTGAACGACTCTATGTTTTCTACAAGCTCATCATTAAAAATCCAAATCAATATTGGTGTTTGAGGAGAAAGATCTCCCGCCTTAATCAGAGCCTCACCATATGAACTTCCATCATTTTTGCACAATTTCATCGAGACTGTGTCGACACTGAAGTCATTGATAGTAGCTTTAGCAGAACCAGTTTCCTCAGTTCCATCCAATACAAAACAATACTTGAAGGTAACATCTGTTGTGGGGGCCTTGGTAAGTTTAATGGCCAAAGTATCACCCTTGGACCCAGCGGGATATTTCCGTTCTACCAACTGCTGGTCCACAGCCATGTTCAAGGAAACCAGAGGAGGGTCAAAGGGAACGAAGTGAAAATCCGTCGCTCTAAATCCCTGAGGAATCTTCAAATAATCTGCAATCAATTGACCTGCCATCGTTATGTGTCCATCCAATGACAAAGTTCCCTTACATATAAATGTTCCTTGAATGTTACTGCTTCCACCACCTCCCATAGTCAAATCTTTGGGAACATAAAACATCAAATTCCCCGCATATTCAGCATTACTGATGTCACGAGCACTCGTTCCAGAGGAATATTGTTTTGTTTCATAATTATATACAGACCCTTCCCCCACATATTGCACTGAAATAGAGACATGCTGCCCTATATACATGTTTTGTAAGAAAATTCGTGTTAATCGTCCCGATGCCGGCATGCGAATGTACAAATGGCTAACATCTCCAAGCGATATGGATTGCATGTATATGTCATACATACCATCTCCTGGAGGAACGTCAATATACGCAACACCAGAAGTTCCTGTTGATATTGAAGTTCTATCCGTATAACTATGCGTACCTCCAACAGTCGGAACTTTAAGGAAGGAATACACCGCAGGTACTTCGCTCTCATCACAAGCTCCCGTTTGTGCATCGGCACCCGTACGAAGATATTCACTACCACCTAAAATACCATTCCGTGCATTAGCATCTGCGGTGCCAGAAATACAATATTGACCAGCATATTTTCCTCTTGCTCCTCCATAAAAATTTGTCGCCCGAACTGGACCAGAATAAAGTTCTATATCATCATTTGCCAATTTCAAATTTCCGCCAACAATGACTGGGCCCCCTAATTTGAATCGCGCTTGAGAAGCATCAAGATCACCGTTAGCAGTACCCGTCCACCCAACTACATCGCCAAACACATCGTCCGTTCCAGAAATTTTGATGCCAGTAGTCCCCCACATTTTGAACTTAAGCAAATACTCCCAATAGGTCTGCTGCAAAAGGGAGTCTTCATGAGAATAGGAACCATTAGCATTTCGAGTTCCAACGTCGTCAAAATACAACGGCCAAATGTCAGCACCCCATGCAGAAATAGCGGTGCCAACCAGCACTGCCAGAACGGTCAGGTTTTTCTTCAATGACCACATACACACACCTCAAAAAAAAGGTCCATCCACTTTCCACTATTTCATCCTGGAATAGGGAAAGTTTACAGTTTACACACACTAAATATAATCAATGCAAAGGGTGGTGTTTCACGGAATGTTTACGTTCGTATACATTTTAGGGGTATTTTACACCCCATTTTTACCCTTTATCCTTAAAAATTGCAAGAAACGTTCTAAAGCACCTTGGAAAACGCCAAATTTTATCTATCTTACGGGTTCCTAGGCCCTGCGCAATGATTATTTGTGGGCAAATCGCCAGGGCGAAAGCAGCAACGGACTTGCGAATCTTTATGTGCTCAGGTCGCCTAGGATTTTTTAACTGCACAGGGTAGAAACAGCCCTCGGGCTGTTTTTTTATTTCTGGACTGCCGCGACTACCCGAACGAGCTAGTCTGGATAGTAAACCGTCAGCACATCCTTCCCTATCATGCCAGAAGTCGAAGCCACGATTGCAGCCGGCAGTTCTGGGTATGGAAGGCCATCATCAACTTCATCATCGGAGCGCCAAAGGTCAAGGCGGTTCCAAAGGCCCGATTCAAAGAGGCTCGCAGCAAGGGCCGCGCCCGGCTCCACCATCAAGCGATGCATACCGCGACTGTACGCATCACGCAGAACGGTTTTCCAATTTTCTTCAAAGGTTTTGTCCGGTAGATGAACCACTTGCACCATGGTATTTTTGCATGCGACAGATTCAAACGCAGGCTGCTCCACGCAACTATAAAGTATCACCATCGGGCAATCCGTGCCAGCGGCACAAGCATCTGGGGCGCATTCCGCAAATACCTTAAGCGATGCGAATTCTTCCGCAGTGAACACATGGTGCCCCGCAAGAATCATCCTTACAGGATTGTTTCCTTCTGCTAAACGCACCGTCAAGCTGGGATTATCGTGGAGGAGCGTTCCCATTCCAATCAATATTCCGTCGGAGAAACTCCGGAGTTCATGATTCCAGGTATCCGCACCCTCCCCCGTTATCTTCAAGGGGCTTTTATCAGCGTACGCCATGAATCCATTTCGAGTAATCGCCGACTTTATTTCTACAAACGTAGCCTTGTTACAGACAAAGTAATCGTAAGCTTCATAAAAGCGAGAAATCTCCGCAAACAAGCCGCGGTCATCGCAGGCTTCCAATTCTTCAAAGACTTCTACGCCTGCCTCTTCCAGAATTTTACGGCTCTTCCCGCGAACTTGAGGGTTCGGGTCCGCATGGGCAAAGAACACCCGCTTGATTCCAGCCTCGATAATGGCTTTTGTGCAAGGTGGCGTGCGACCGTAATGGCAGCAGGGTTCCAAGGTCACGAATAAATCCGCACCCTTTGCAGCATCACCCGCATCACGAAGGGCCATGACTTCTGCATGTGCTCCACCTGGTTTCTGGGTATGCCCCCGCCCTACAACGGCGAAGCCACCATCAATAGAAGGCACCACAACCACCGCACCCACGGGAGGGTTCGGCCGGCTGATTCCCACAGCGAGAATCGCCTCGTCAAAAGCCTGTTGCATGAATTCCATCATATCATGCAATTTCTAAGCAACTATTTTGCAGGGAAAGCGAGGAATCCACCCACCACATTGAACACGTGTTCATAACCGTTATCAATGAGGAACTGGGAAGCGGCCATACTGCGCTTACCGCTACGGCAGTAAACCACCACATCCTTATCCTTAGGGAATTCCGCCAAACGCTGAGTGATTTCTTGGAGCGGAATGTTAGCGGCACCGGGAGCCATACCTTCGGCAACTTCGGCAGGGGTGCGAACATCCACCAGGAAGGCGCCCGCCTTCTGCATTTCCAGCGCCTTATTCCAATCCACATTCACAATGGTTGCCTGCGGTGCCGCAGGTGCTGCGGGTTCTGCCGGAGCAACCGTCTGAGCCTGTTGCACAGGTGTTGCCGCCGGGGCTTCTTTTGCCACCTGTTTTTCAGATTCTTCACAACCTGCCGTCATAAAAAGAACCGCCATAGAAAGGATAATCAGCTTTTTCATTTTGTCCTCGTTTTGGCCCATGAAGAGCCCGTTGTTTTAATTTAATTCATCCTTAAATTCGCTTTCGCCTATAATCAAGTAGGTTCCCATGGCAAAGAGGCCTTTACCGGAACCATCTCTCACCAAAGTTACATTCATCATCAGAATTCGTCCATCCCTATCAAAGCTTCCCTTCCAAGTTACGCTCTTACCATTGGCGAATACCTCAGAAATCGCTTTGTTGAAATAGGGCAGGAACTTGATACTCACTACAGAATCCAGAGATTTCCCGTAAACATCCGTGAGATTCACGATTTTTGCATCCGTAGCAAAAGCCTGGTTGCAGCCTTGGATTTTATACTCCCTATCCAACCAGAAAATTCGCACATCCGGGAAGGAAAGTACAGCCGAAAGCATGGAATCAGTGGTATCCCCTAAATTGGGGTTTTCCAGAACCATGTCCATCTTTCGCGCTGTTCCGCGGAATTGGAGTTTTCCATTCTCATCATGAACCAACTTTCCACGGAAACCGTACCACACCAAAAATTTATCGGAACCAAATAACCGGAGTTTCATGGTTTCGTAGCCATCACTTCGCGTACCATATTCACGATACTTCACAATGCGGTCGTTCAAAACCTTGTTGAACATCTCGTAATCCGATTCTGGCATCATCTTCTCTAAATCCACATTGCCAACAGATTGAGGCACCAGCCGATGTTCTTCATCAATCAACGGCGTAAGAAGGCTGAACTCACGGGTCTCCGCATCAAGACTCCAAAGAAAGTCCCCCGTATTCTGCAGAAGAGAATCCAGACTATCCCGAACCCGTTCTTTTTCCCTGCGAAGTTCCAGTTCCTTTGTGATGTTTTTAAAGAGACATACATAGTGGATTTCTCCAGAGGAATGCCGCTCAACAAAGCAGCGAAGTTCGTACCAGACATCACCCAAAACATCATCCACAATAGAGAAGACAAAGGGCATGTCAAAGTGTTTTTCCGTTTCATCTAAAAAGAGCTTCAACCTTCCCCAATTTTTGTCGTTCAATACATCTTGTAGCAACTTTCCCTTTTTCAGTTTATCAAAAAGAGGGTCCGTCAAATAAACGGGAAGCCCATAAAGAAAGTCCAACCCCTGAGAAAAGACCACCATAAATTCATTGAGGTTCTTATCAAATCGCCGGTAAAACAGTTGGCGGCGACGTCCATCCCGAAGAAGCATAATCAGGATAACGCAGGCCACAGCCAAAAAGCCGCTGACAAAGCCGAGAATAACCGCCCAATTTGTACCTGCAATGGATTCCATACAAAATCAAAATAACTTTTTCTCCACAGAAAATGAATGCCAACTTTGATTTTCCCCGCCAAATCCATGGGCTCCCCCAAGTTCCCACTTTCCCCAAAATAGTGTCAGCGCTACAGAAAACGAGAAACTAGGAAAACGATAAATGGAAGTGAGGCAGCCATATTCAAAGCACAGGCTGTTGCCCAAATCGAAGGAAGTGTAATCCGTGATAAATGTAGCGAAGAAATGAGGTGAAGGTCGCCATTCCAAGGAATTCAGAAGCGTCCAGGATTCATCGGTGTAACCACACCCCCATACGCCCAACTGGAAATCATTCCAGAAAAATGAAGTTCCTGGACTAATTTGATGCCGAAGCCAGGCTTCTCTTCCCGGAATCCAGTCTGCAGAAAATCCGTAACCAACCCCAACCGCAAAGTATTTTGCTTGTAGTGAGACATTCACATTTGAAAAATTTTCGCGGTAAAGAGAATCCATTGACAGATATTTTTCCGCAAAATGAATGCCCAACTTTTTGATTTTCCACTCCCCATGAGTTTCCGCCCACCAAAGGTCGGAACCACCCGCAGACATCCAAAAGACACCTCCAAAAGAGGGTTCAATAAATTTTGCCGGATTCGTCCCATAATCCAAGGCATAGGGAAATAATTCCAAGGCAAAAGACTTTGGCGAAGCAAATAAAAGCATAACAAGCAAAATGCAGGCAAACGCATTACGGACGCAGAACAAAGCCCACCACCTTTTCATAATTCCCCACAGAAAGGGATATGTAGCCCACACCTATGGAAATATGCTTTTGCACAGGCACATTCCACCAGGCTCCCGATGAAGGCGGAATATTCATCTTCCATACCTCTCGACGAGCGGAATCCAGAAGTTTCAAAGACACATTGCTTTCATTTTCTATCCGAACTCGCAAGGGATCTCCCCGCTTACTGATGACGCGGGAAAGCACTTTGTATGTAAACGGTTCTGCACTACTAGCAGAAACGCGGTGATTCACAAATCCGGGCGTGTTTTCCGCCTTCCTTGTAATAGGATTAAATCCCATGGGGCAAGTAACGGTAGACTTATCCCAGGAAACACTATCCAGAACCGTATTTCTATAACATAGAGAAAGACTACCCGCAGTATTGTTCAAATAGCCTAGCGACACCTGTAACAAGCGGACATCTCCATAGAGGATTTGTTCACGAAGTGCCGCCGTATCTTTAGAAATTACAACACTTTCATAAGGCGCAAGAGAATCTCTGGTTTCGCCAAAAGGACCGCCCCGGTTACAAAAACGAAGGTCGCCTAATGACATTGGTCGAGCAGAGGCGTTGTAAATTTCCACCCACTCTGGAACGGGTTCCTCCGGACAGTGATGCACCTCTGAAATGCGTACCGGCGGATTGTTCTTTGCAAAAATCAGGGTATCCACAACGTTATTACTGGGGGCTTCATCTTCAGGCAGTTCCAGATGAAAAAGGTACGCACCCGCGGGAATTTCCAACGAAAAGAATCCAGACAAAGTAATAACATTCTGAATCAGGTTGCGGCCCTTGAAAATCTCTTGATAATGCATCGTTGCGGTGATGGAATCGCAGCCCGTAAGCCAGCCCGAGATTTTCCATACCGGAGAACCACCCTCCAACTTGACGTAAGAGAGCCCGCAATCGGCGATGTCCAATTCATACTGCGGATCGGCGGTTCCGGGAGTGCCCGAGGTAAACAGCCATTCATCGCTCTCCCCTACCCGCTGGAAAGCCTTCCCCGCCTTCGGTTGCGGAAGGAGAATGCTGTCGCGGCAACTGCCAGAGGTAAGGCGCCAGAGGGATTCCCGGGAGTTCGGAAGGGTAATGGACCCGAGGGATTCGCAAGCAAGCCCTTCACGACGTTCACAGAGGGTACTGTCGTGGGAAAGTAGCAACCGCCTTCCTTTCGGATAGGCAAATCTCAGAGGAGCCTTCTCGTCCAACCCAACAAATAAAGAATCCCCTTCAAAATTTTCATCCAACCGAATTTCCACATACTCCCCTTCCTGGTCGCTGACCAAAGTCGGGTCTGGGAAAAATTCCACAAACATGGGGCACGCCACAGCAGTTGCTGCAAGCCCAAGAATGTATTTCAAGATTACCCCCGAGGGGTACCTTCCCTGCCGCTACAAAAGCGCCGCCCTAAACGGGAACAGGAGAAGAAAGCCTAGTCGACAGACTTGTCGCCTGGAAGCATATAGGCAAGAGGATTCACTGGCGTATTGTTGACCCAGACCTCGTAGTGAAGATGGGGACCCACAGAACGACCAGTATTTCCCATATAACCAATCACCTGGTAGCGATGAACGAACTGGCCCGGATTGACGATAGACATCTGCATGTGGCCATAGCGCGTCTTGATTCCGTTACCGTGATTAAGCGTCACGTAATTTCCAAAAGTGGTGCTGGGCTGAGCCACTTCCACCACACCATCGGCAGAGGCGTAAATCGGAGTCCAGCGTTCGTTGGAGAGGTCCACACCGTAATGCATCTTCCCCACTTCGCCTGTAACCGGATGGACGCGAGCGCCAAAGGAAGAAGCATAACGCCCCTTTGTAGGCGCAATGGAGGGAATAAAACGCCAGGTGGACTTCATCTGCTTCATGTATTCCGTCATGGAAGAGAAGGATGCGTTATTGTTTTCCAACTTACCCTGCAAACGGTTTGCGGTTTCGCGCAAGGTGGACATTTTTTCAAAAACTGGTGAAGACCCGCGGAGGAGGAGCGTATCGGCAGGAACATAACCACCTGTTCCGAGTTCGCGTTCTTCTTCGTCCGGCACCGGCAGACCGTACTTGGAGTGGAGGCGCTGTTCATCCTTGAAAAAATCCGAGGAAATACCATTGAGATAATTTAGCGTGCCTTCCACCTGGGAAAGTTCCTGGTTCAAATCGGCACGGTCAGAAAGCACATGGCTCAAAAGGCCATCATAAACCGTTGTAGTAGAGAACTGAACTAAGAAGAGCAAAACACCAACGCAAAGAACCACCTTCATCACAGGCAGTACCTTCAACAAGAACGCCGGGTAGTGAATCGTTATCGATTCCGACGAGTTCTGGAAGTGGATGGTTGTCTTTGCAAAAATCACGGGCACAAAGATAGCAAAAAAAAGAGGGCGAAGACAACAAAAAACGCCCCGTGGCAATAACCACAGGGCGTTTTTAAAGCGAAAACAAAGGTCAGAAACCGCTCACGCGGTTTCTAAAGCCTTGTTATGCCTTATTCAGACGATCCTGAATCATGTCGATGATTTCAGAAAGTTCCTTCGGGAGGTGAGCGCCGAACTTCGGATAGTGATTTTCCTTAACGTCGGCGAGTTCCTTCTTCCAGCCTTCCACATCAACCTTGAGGATTTCCGGAAGAGTCTTCTTGTAGCATTCTTCCAGACCTTCAGTGTTGAGGGTCTTCGGCATGTAACCGATAGCAGTTTCAACAACGTTGGAGTCGTCGCCATTGCAGCGGTCGAAGATCCAAGCGAGGACGCGGCTGTTGTCGCCGTAACCCGGCCACATGAAGCCACCCGGGAGTTCAGCGTTGTCAGCGTCCTTACGGAACCAGTTGACGTAGAAGATCTTCGGGAGCTTGTCTTCGGTAGACTTCTTACCGATTTCGATCCAGTGCTTGAAGTAGTCACCCATGTTGTAGCCGCAGAACGGGAGGATTGCGAACGGGTCGCGACGGATCTTACCGACTTCAGCAGCGTTAATGGTGGAAGCAGCGGTGATTTCGGAACCAACGATGGAGCCGAGGAACACGCCGTGGTTCCAGCTCAGGGACTGGTGAACCAGAGGAATGGTGGACGGACGACGGCCACCGAAGAGGATTGCGGAGATAGGAACGCCTGCAGGATCTTCCCATTCAGCAGCAATGCAGGGGCACTGATATGCCGGAGCAGTGAAGCGAGCATTGGGGTGAGCCATTTCTTCGCCCTTAGGAGCCTTGTCCTTGGGGAGAGCGTCACGGGTATTGCCCTTCCAGTCAACCAGCTTGCCAGTTGCAGGATAGCCAATGCCTTCCCACCATACGTCGCCATCTTCAGTGAGAGCGCAGTTGGTGTAGATGGTGTTCTTTTCAGCAGAGATAAGAGCGTTCTTGTTGGATTCTGCGGAGGTGCCCGGAGCAACGCCGAAGAAGCCAGCTTCAGGGTTGATAGCGTAGAGACGGCCATCAGCACCAAACTTCATCCATGCAATATCGTCACCGATGGTTTCGACCTTCCAGCCCGGGATAGTCGGGATGAGCATAGCGAGGTTGGTCTTACCGCAAGCAGACGGGAATGCGCCAGTTACGTACTTAACTTCGCCCTTCGGGTTGGTGAGCTTGAGGATGAGCATGTGTTCAGCGAGCCAGCCTTCGTCGCGAGCGAGAACGGTAGCGATACGGAGAGCGAAGCACTTCTTGCCGAGGAGAGCGTTTCCACCGTAGCCAGAACCGTAGGACCACACGAGGTGTTCTTCCGGGAACTGGGAGATGTACTTGAATTCAACGTCAGCGCAGGGCCAGACACCGTTGTCCTTTTCGCCGTTGTTGAGCGGCTTACCAACGGAGTGGAGGCACGGAACGAAGTCAGCGTTCGGGTCAGCATTGAAGATATCGAGAACCTTCTTGCCAGCGCGGGTCATGATGTCCATGTTGAGAACGACGTATTCGGAGTCAGTGATTTCGATACCGTTCTTGGAGATTGCAGAACCGAGGGGGCCCATGCAGAACGGAATCACGTACATGGTACGGCCGTGCATACAACCCTTGTAGAGTTCGCGCATGGTCTGCTTCAGTTCAACCGGGTCAATCCAGTGGTTGGTCGGACCTGCATCTTCTTCCTTCACAGAAGAGATAAAGGTACGAGATTCAACACGAGCCACGTCAGACGGGAGGGAGCGGAACAAGAAGCAGTTTTCTTTCTTCTTGAGCGGAGTAGCAAGACCGGCCTTCACGCACTTCTGCATGAGAGCATCATATTCTTCCTGAGAACCATCGACAACAACCACGTTGTCCGGTTCGCACATGGCGATCATTTCATTCACCCAAGTACTGATCTTCGGGTGCTTGATGTCGTTAAGAGTAAGACTCATTATAGAGCTCCTATTGTTTAGTTGTTTGTTTTCGATAAAATTTCTCGAACGAGAGAAAAATTAGCATAATTTGGGGGGATAGACCTAGTGCAACTGCAAAAAATCCACTTTTTAACGAAATTTGCGTATATTCTTCCTTTTTCGCCAAAAATATGGTAAATTAAGCGTGTATTTTGTTTTCAAAACGTTTTGAGGTTTAAATGAGCTGGTCTTATTCGAGAGAGCACCAGAAAAATGTGCTTTGCATGATTATGGCAGGCGGCCAGGGAAGCCGCCTTCAACCCCTTACCCGCGACCGGGCTAAACCCGCCGTTCATTTCGGCGGCACCTACCGCATTATCGACTTTGTTCTCAACAACTTCATCAACTCCGGCATTTTCAAAATCAAGGTGCTAACCCAATTCAAGAGCGACTCCTTGAACAAGCACATTTCTGCGGCCTGGAACTTGAATGCAAGCCTTGACCAGTATGTGGACTTGGTACCGGCTCAGATGCGTACTGGCGACGACTGGTATAAAGGTACAGCAGACGCAATTTTCCAGAACATCAACTTGATTACTGACGAACGTCCGGATCTCGTCGCCATTTTTGGCGGTGACCACATTTACAAGATGGACATCAACCAGATGATTGACTTCCATCTTTCCCGTGCGGCTCTCCTTACCATCGCAGCCATTCCCGTGCCGGTAGAAGAAGCTCGTGAATTTGGCATTATCGAGGTGGACGCAGACAACCGAATGATTGGTTTTGAAGAAAAACCCAAGAACCCGAAGGAAATGCCTGGGAACCCGGGCTGGTGCCTCGCCAGTATGGGCAACTACATCTTTACCAGCAAGTTCCTGGTTCGTGAACTTTTGAAGGGCGCAGAAAGTGGCGCTACCGACTTCGGCAAGCACATCATTCCAAGCCTCTATAAAGAAAATCCCGTCTACGTCTATGACTTCAACACCAACATCGTACGTGGCGAGCAGGCTAGCACCAAGGGCTACTGGCGCGATGTGGGAACACTGGACGCTTTCTTCGAAGCAAACATGGACCTCTGCTCCGAGAATCCGCCTTTTGACCTTTACAACAACTACTGGCCCATCCGCACTTACAACTGGAACCAGCCGCCTGCCAGATTCTATGCCGGCGACGGCAACGCTCACCAGGGCGCCGCCATTGATTCCATCGTTTCTGCCGGTTGCATTATCGGTGGCGGAACTGTGGTAAAGAGCATTCTCTCCCCCGGCGTCACTATCCAAAAAGATGCTCTGGTTGAAGAAGCAATTCTCTTCCCCAATGTGACCATTGGCCCAGGCGCCAAGGTTCGCCGGGCCATCATTGAGAAGGGGCTCCATATTCCTGCAGGCTTTGAAATCGGCTACGACCTGGAACGAGACAAAAAGCTGTTCCACGTGACAGAATCTGGCATCGTGGTTCTTGCCAAGGATACCGTAATCAAGGCCTAGCAACAAAGCCAACAAGCATAACACATCAATTTATTAATCAGGGAAACCCGCGGACGCACTCCGCGGGCTTTTCTTTCGTTTATTGCAAACAAAAGAAATCCCCCGAGAGAACTCGAGGGATTTCCAAATCACTGATTTATGAATCTACGGATTATTCCAAGACAATCAGGTTCACGGTACGCTTGCCAACCTTCACAGGCTTAGACAGATCAACCGGCTTTGCCTTCTTGGAAGGATCGTTTTCCCAGCCTTCCTTCAGCTTTTCGGAGGTCTTATCCAAAGTCTGAATCTTGGCCTTACCCGTGAAGCCCGGGATGGAGAGCTTCAGTTCATAATCGCTGTAGGGGCTCTTGTTGATCACAAGGAGGCTCTTCTTCTTTCCATTTTCTGTGTAGTAGGTGGAAAGGAGAGATTCATTATCGCCTTCAATCGTGGTCTTGAGGAGCTTACCGCGGAGGCCGTCAGAAGCCATCTGGAATGCCCAGTAGCTCGGACGGGGGCAGTTCATGCATTCTTCTGCAGAACGAGTCAGGTAACCGTAGTCACCGCCTTCCGGAGTGATGTCGTTGTGGATATCCCAGTACTGAGCGTTGTCAACATTTTCAGTTGCAAGCATACCGAGGTAGTCAGCGACGAACAGGCCGTTTTCGAGAGCGATGGTCTGCGGACCCGGGTTGAAGTCAACAGAGTTCCATTCGGTGAGCCAGAGTTCGATCTTCTTGTCCTTACCCTTAGACCACTTGTCAACAGTCTTGTGCAGACGGCTGTAGATCGGGGTCAGGTCCTGCGGAGCAGAGAGCATTGCGAAGTCGTTTTCTTCACCGAAGTGCTGCGGATAGTGGTGAACGATAAGACCGTCAGCAATATCAGCAGTTTCCTTAAGAACGTTGTCGTTCCAAGCACCATCGAGAACGCCGAGCACAGCAACCTTAATGGTCGGGTCAACCTTCTTCATGGCTTCGATGAACTTACGAGCGCGCTTACCATAAATGGTACCGCCGTCCTTACCATACTTTTCGTAGTACGGATGCCAGTTACCGTAGACTTCGTTACCGATTTCCCAGTACATGATGCCGGCCTTCTTGTCAATGTTGGTGTGCTTGACCCAAGCGGCAGCTTCCTGTTCGGTACCGGAACCGAAGTTCACAGTGAACATAGCGTTAGAACCAGTCTTCTTCAACCATGCGAGGAATTCGTCGGTATCGACCATCCAGTCGTGGTTGTCGAGGATTTCCTTCCAGTGGTCGTCATCAGCACGGAGGCCACCCGGATAGCGGATGATGCCGTGGTTAATGCGCTTAGCAAATTCAGCCGTCTGAACCTTGAACTTGGGGTTCTTCAGCATGTCGCCATCCCAGAGGGCAGCGTTGATACCGAAGAGGCCGCCAGAAATTTCAGGATTGAGGACGTCAGAGGAGCCCTTCACTTCAACCTTCACCACTGCCGGACGGTCAGCAGCCTTCACTTCCTTCATGTTGGTGAGCTTGATGTTATCCACTTCGAAGCTACCATTGGAGCCTTCTCCACCCGGTTTGAAGTCGAGGCTAGTGACCTTGTTCAAATCAAACACGCCATTTTCCTTTGCGTTAGGCGGTTGGTAATAGGGGAACTTGGAGAATGCACGGAACGGTACAATCACAGTGTTGCGACCGCGAGGTACACCAGTGTTAGCAACAAAGAGCTCGTTGCCAGCATCGCCAATCTGAACCGTGATGGACTGCCATGCGCGTTCGGAGTAGACATCGAACATGATGCCCCAATGCTTGGTCCAATCGCGGTCAGCATCCGGACGACCGGTCTTGGCCATATCAAACACGATATCTACCCAGTCAGACATTTCAAAGTGCTTGATGTTGAGAGAATGACCATCGAGTTTGGTAGTTGCGGCACCGACTTCAACTTCAACCTTGGACTTAGGACCATTGGACGGTTCCCACACATCCTTAGCAAACTTGCTTTCAAAGTCAGAAATAACCACATCCGGAGCCTTGGAGTTCCAGCTATCCCACTTGATATCCGGGTCAACCCAGTCAATATTCTCAGTGAAGGTAATCTGGTCCACAAAGATGGTCACAGGAGCGGGCTTGCCCGGTTCACCGGCGTTTTCACCCTTACCCACAGAGAAGCGGATTTCCTGAATCTTATCCCACTGGACATCCTTGGCAACTTCGGCCTGCTTGTTAGCATCCCAGGCCTTACCCTTTCCATTGAACTTCTTCAGAGGAATCTTGGCAAGTTTCCAATCGGTACCAACCTTGGCACCTTCGATCCAGTCATTGAGGCTAATCTTAGTCTGGCTCTTGATGTCGTTGCCCTGGTTGTCCAGAATACCAACATACACCTTTTCACCACCAAGTTTACCCTTAATCCAGAAATAGAGGCCACCCTTATCACGAACCTTGGAAAGGTCAATGAACTTGCCTTCACCAAGAGAGTAGGTCACGCCAGACCAGTCATTGTTATCAATGTACATGGCGAGGACGTTCGGGTTGCCAGAGGTCTTGGACTGAGCTTCGCGCTGAGCGGAAAGACCTCCGTAGCTATAGCTGAAGCCCTTCAGGTTATTGTCATAGAAAGTAGCAAGAGTCTTTGCCTTGCCATCCAGCTTGGCAGGATCCTTGGGACCATCGATGACATCGTTGTTTTCGTCCCAGTAGATAATCTTAGCCTTGGCCTTAGCCTTCTTGTTGCCCTTCACAATCTCGATATTATCTACCCAGATTTCGAAATCTGTGGCAGCACTCTTATCAATGGAGAAACGGATTTCCGCAATCTTGTCCCAATCAATACGGGCCGGGAATTCAGACTTGCGGGTATTATCCCAATACAAACCACGATCGGGGAAATCCACCAGAGGAATGGAAACCTTTTTCCAATCCGTAGTAATGGCGCCACCTTCAATGTACTTGTTCATGGGAAGGACGACCTGAGTCTTCTTGCCATCGCCCACTTCGTCATCCAACAGGCCAACCTTAACGGTTTCGCCGCCCTTCTTGCCCTTGATCATGAATTCAATCTTGGAATCAAGCATGTACTTGGTCAAATCAAAGAATTCATTGTAAAGACAGATGGATGCGCCGGAATATTCCTTAGGATCCAACTTAATATTCAAAGCAGCCTTGGACTTGTAACCACCTTCCTTGGTGATGGTCACACCCTTACTTGTGCCACCGTATGCATAGTCAAAGCCACCTTGACGATATTGTTCGTCAAAGAACTTGTAGACTACCAAACGAGGCGGTTTCTGCTGAGCCATCGCAGCTGTGACCGCCATTCCCAGAAGGAATACGGACGCAACTTTCAACGTTTGCTTCATCATATGTCTCATCCTTATGTTTAGGTTTTTGTTTCTTTGAAATTTAAACTCTTAGATGTGTAAAGTACTCCGCGCAGGCATTTTTGCGTGCACGGAAGAAAACATTACTTGGCTTCCTTCAGCATCTTCTCCACGAGATCCGGGCTGAAGCGGTCTTGGCGCTTGCCATTAATGTAGAAGTTAGGCGTTCCCTGAACCCCAACCTTCACACCCAACTGGAAGTCCTTGTCGATGCGAGCAGACATGGCAGAATCAAGAACCATGTCCTTCTTGAACTGTTCGACGTTCAGACCAATCTGTTTTGCAACTGCAATATATACGGAATCACTAAGTTCCTTGGAATGCGGAGCCAAGGCATAGCGATATTCCCAGAACTTGCCCTGCTTGTGGGCTGCAATGGAAGACGCAGCAGCAGCTTGAGCATTAGCATGGAAACTCAGAGGGAAGTGCTTGTACACGAACTTGATTTCGTTGGGGTACTTCTTGTTCAGTTCCTGCATCACCGGAGCAATACGGCTGCAATAGGGGCACTGGAATTCGGTAAATTCCACAATGGTGAGCTTCGGGTTCTTGGTGTTGCCAAAAACCGGGCTATCTTCATCAGGGATGTCCCACACCTTATTGTCGGCTTCCATCTCAGCACGGGCCTGTTCCAAAGAAATACCGCGCTTGTCCAAAGCATATTTGAGGACTTCAAACTCTTCCTTCAAAACATTGAAATTCTTTTCAAGTGAATCCAGCTTAGCCTGTCCACCAAAGGAACCTCCGGCAGAAGCTTGATTACAGGCAACAAGGCTACCAACCAGGATAGCCAATGCGATAATGGAAAAATGTTTCATATTCATCCTTTACTTTTTATATAAACTCGCAGACCACCCACGGCGGTCTACCTTCATTGTTTTGAAATATATAAAAAGAACCCGCGATATGATGCATATCACATATTTTATGGAAAGGTTGGAGATTAACGGGGTTTTCGAGTCACGGCGCCTGCCGATTCGTAACTCATTAAGCATCAACGAGTTACAGTCGCGCGCCTGCGAACGTTTTTTATGTGCAAAAATCTTTTACGGACTGGGTGGGGTTCGCAATGTACTGAAGTGCGGCCTTATTTTGACGAACTGCGGCCATCTGCACCTTCTCGCCGGGACGGGAAACAAACTGAATAGCGCGAAAATCCGCCTCCACGGCAGCCATTTGAATGTTTTCCATCATGCGGTTACGGACACTTACAAGTTCAAAAACGCGGTAATCCGTCCGCACTGCAGCAGCTACAAGTTCCGGTGTAGGGCGCATCACTTCTTGAATATACTCCGGATTCCGCTCCACAGCGGCAATCTGCACCTTCGGGCCCGGATTTCTAACGAATTTCATGGCTTCGGCACTCTGGCGAACGGCTTCCGCCCACAAATCATCGCCTGCGCCTTCAATTTTCTTGACTATGGTCCAATCTGCCCGAACAGCGGCCTTCAATAGTTCCGGATTCTGAATGTATTTGAGAATGTTCGGATCCGCCTGGATGGCAGTTTGCAGTTTTTCCTCGCTAATGGCGTTTAAAGACGTCTTCAACGCCTCAGAAGGCCCTTTTATATAGAGAATGGCCTGTACATTCTTTTCAAACGCAACCTGCTGCACCTTTTCTGTAGGATTTTGAATCAAACTGATGGCGAACCAGTTAAGACCAACCGCTTCAAGTTGTTCTTCTTCAGAAGGATTCTCGATTTTTTTGATTTCCGTCCAGGATTGCATAAAACCTCGCTTGTCAGCCAAAAGATAAATAAAAACAAGCAATTTATTGAAAAAAGCCTCATTTCATCCCCTTTCTCATCATATTTCCATCATAAAAGAAGGCACAACACACCAAATAAAATGATGGGAACTCCTATTTTGAAGAAGAAGTACAAGCAGCCAGCATCCATAAGGTCCATTTTCCCGGTGAAGAGGAACAGTATCACCGCAATGAGAAAGATTGTCGTCAACATAGGCACCTCCACGTAAAAGATAAATCCTTAACATGTCATAATTTGACAATTTTGAAGTTTTTAGACAAACAACGCGATTTCACGCTCATTACGGTGCCGCAACAAGACAAAGCTCCACTTTTTTCTAGATTACAAGCGAATTATGATGCAAACGGAACGCTACATCCTCGTAGATACGCCAGAATCCTTCAAGTCCCTGCTTGAAGATTTGGAACTGTACGATATGGCCGCCGTAGACACGGAAGCGGATTCCATGCACCATTATGCCACACGGCTCTGCCTCATTCAAATCACCATCGGCGAGCACCACTACATCGTGGACCCTCTTTGCGGTTTGGATATTGCACCGCTGTTCCAGGCCAAGGCCATGCAGACCCTCATCTTCCATGGGGCTGATTACGACCTGCGGCTTCTGTGGCAGACCTACGGATTTTCGCCCAAGCACATCTTCGACACCATGCTGGCTGCACGGCTTTTAGGCGAAGAGCACCTGGGCCTCGCGGACCTTGTCCGAAAGTATTTTGGCGACGAACTGAAGAAAGAAAACCAGAAGGCAGACTGGACCATTCGCCCGCTACCACTAGACATGTGCGAATATGCCATCCACGACACCTTCTACCTGCACGAACTTTGCGCCATTCTCGCCGAGGAACTCAATGCCAAAGGACGCATGGATTGGCTCATGGAGCAGTGCGATACTTTGATTGAACACGCGAAGAAGAAACCCGAAAAACTCAGAGACCCTTGGCGCATCACAGGTTCCAGCCAGTTCGACCATTGTTCTCTCAATATTCTGAAGCATATTTGGGATTGGCGAGAAAAAGAGGCTGAGGCTCTAGACCGCCCGCCCTACAAGGTAATGCCCGCAGAACTCATGCTAGCCATCGTAAGAGTACTTCATCACACCTTCCCCACTGTGGACGAAGCCAGACTGCCGAGACTTCCGCGGAATTTCAAGGAAGAACGTCTGAACTCCTTTATGGAGATGCTGAAAGCGGCCGTGGAGACTCCTGAAAACGAATGGCCCGAAAAACTCCCCAAGGCGCCACCTCCAACCGTCATCCCCCATTCTGAACTTTTGGCAATTCTCAAAGCCTGGCGTGACGAAAAAGCTGCAACCCTTCAGTTGGACCCTGCACTGTTAGGGAACAAGGCTCAAATGATTTGGCTTGCCGTTCCAGGCGACGTTCCGTGGGAAACTCGCTTTGAAGAAGCCCACTTGATGAACTGGCAAAAGAAAATCTGGACGGAAATTCTCCAGAAGGAACTTCCCAAAGCCCCTCGCATCGGAGGTGAAGAACAATGACTTTAGCCGTCTTTGCTCTGATACTGTGTTTTCTTGTATTCGGGTCCAATGTCGTCATTGAACTCATCCAGAAGAAATCCCGTGAAAAGGCCGGAGAATCCATTATCAAAGAGCCCTGGGTGGAGATCCATGATATACCCGGATACCATGACGCCCGAAAGGTCGCGGCATTCTACCCTATGAAAGGAGAAGCAAACATTCTCCCCATCGTAGAGGAATTGGCACGTGAAGGAAGGCTGCTCCTTCCCCGTTGCACTGGAGAATCCACCATGGAATTTTTCCCCGTTTCAAGTTTGAAAAAGGATTTGGAAAAGGGAAAGTTCGGAATCATGGAACCCAGAACAAATCTCGAGCCCTGGACTGGAGACATTCCCATATTCCTCGTTCCGGGAACAAAGTTCAATTGGGATGGCAGCCGCAAAGGGCACGGCAAGGGTTACTATGACCGCTACCTCGCCAAATATCCGGGAGCCTACAAGGCTGGGCTTGCCACACCCAAGCAAATCACAGACGAACCTTTAGAACAAAAAGCAACCGACATCAAGATGAACTCCATCATCGCATGCCGCGAAAGATATTAATCAGGTAAATTATGTTTGATAGAGAGAATAACGAGAGACGCTTTGGCCGCGGGCCACGCCCGAATTTTGGTGAGCCACGATTCCGCCAAGGCGACAGAGGTTTTGATCGCAGGCCAAGACCGGAGAATGTAGTCGTTGCCAAGGGAGATGCAGACGCCGCTCCACAGGTAGCCGTTGGCGGCATTAAAGAAGTAGAAGAACTTCTACAGAAAGACCCTCTGAAGATTCACCGCATACTCTTTATGCATCAATCCGGGAATCCAAAACTCTACGAGCTACAAAAGCTGGCTAAAAGGAGTCATGTCCATGTGCAGCAGGTAGATTCCAAAATTCTGGATTCCTACGCCAGACCCAATCATGGGGTTGTGGCTCTTATGAACGAAAAAGAACTGCTCTCCTGGATGGATGTCCGTGAAGAATTCTTCTCCGCAAAGGAGCGAAGTGAAAAGAAACTGGTGGCAGTGGCCACCAACATTGAAGATCCCCGCAATCTCGGGGCCTGCATTCGTAGTTGCCTAGCCCTAGGCGTAGACATTTTCCTCATCCCAGCAAAGGGGATGTGCGGTATCACTCCAAGTGTAGCGCGGACCTCTGCTGGCGCTCTGGAGAAAATGCGCATCTGCAGGCCAGACAATCTTGAAGCTGCCGTTGGTGAACTCAAGATGGCGGGCTACCAGATTTTGGGACTTGACGCCGACACCCAGACCAATTTGGCCGATTTCAAGTTTGCGGACCAGGTTGTTATTGCCGTAGGTGGCGAAGACGTAGGCCTTCCCCCCTTCATCAAAAAACAGTGTGATGCGGTCCTTCGCATACCCATGAAGCCTGAGGCACACTCCTATAATGCATCTGTAGCACTTTCGCTGGGTCTTTACGAATTTGCCCGTTTGCGTATCGGGATTGAATAAGTTATTCTTGTAATAGAAAAACAAAGGGGTTTTGTATGGAAAACGCCAAGAGAATCATAAACGTATTCCTCAAAGGAAAATTCAGCGAGACTGAACTCAAGTCTGAGCTCTTTAGAGCAGGTGAAGCAGCCAAGGATGAAGGCTGGACCTTCATGGATGCGAGTTTCCAACTGGGTGGCAAGGCTCGCGATGACGGCATGGATCCCGATGAAGTAGAGCAAATCCTACGTCGCGCCTTCTCTTCGGAAAAAAGAAACTCCGACCGCTCCGAAACTCCGACAACATCTGTCAATGTTCAAGTCCCCGAAACGATGGTTGCAGCACCAACGGCTGCAATGATGGGGAGCATCGCAACCAACATGATGTCCATGGAACAGATGATGTCTCTGGGTCTGGATACACAGTCCTTGCAACTATTGCAGAACCATCGAATTGACCCAGAAGCGCTGTCCATTCCCTGGCCTGCATCCGATTGGCGTAAAGACTTGGCAAAACTCTTGGAAGCACTCTTTGCCCCCGACGAAACCGTAGAGTTCAAGGTGGCAGACACTCCTGCCGCAACCACCGAATTGGTATCCAACATTGTCCGCCAAGACGACGCCATCAAGAAGGCCATGAAAACCTTCGATGCCCCTGATGGAGCCCTCATTTGCGTCAACGCCATTAAAGGCGGAGCCAATGCCATTGATGAAAGATGGCGCTACCGCTATGTGATGGTGGACAACCCCAAAATGTCCCTAGCAAAACAGTTGGCGTATTACAAGGCTTTGAACCTGCCCTGTGCAGCTCTCGTGAATACTGGCACAAACTCTGTGCAGGCATGGATAAAGATTGATGGCCGCGATGTAGAGGACTATAACGAGCGCGTAGACTTCCTCTTCCGCACCCTAGCCAACCAAGGCTTCAGGGTAGACCCAGGCAACCGCAATCCAGCCATGATGGTCCGTATGCCGGGTGTTCTCCGTAACGGCAAGCAGCAATACCTCATCGGACTTGATCAAGGTGCCAAAACCTATGACGAATGGCAGGAATGGGTGGAATACTCCCTTGATGGAAATCCTCTCATCGAACTTGCCAGCGATAGCGAATCTGCTCCAAAAAAAGATGCAGGTGTCATCGCCAACATGCTCCAGTTGGGAGAGTTCTTCCTGTTTACAGCACCTCCAAAGAGTGGCAAATCTCATGCCCTTCTGGACCTAGCTCTATCCATCTGCCATGGTGCGGACTGGTTGGGAAATGCAACCACACCGAATGATGTGCTGTTTATCAACTACGACTTGACCCGCGCTTCTTTCTTGAATAGACTTCATGCCATTGCTGCTCAGCGCGACATGGACCCATTTACTCCACGCTTTGGCTTTTTGAACCTGCGTGGCGTAGCCCTCTCCCCCCTTGAAACGGCACAACTCATTGCCAAGCGTGTGGAAGGGGCTAAGAAGATGGAAGACCACGATTATCGTGTCATCGTCATTGATCCTATTTCGGCAATTCTCCACAACCCGAAGGCTCCAAGACTGGCAGGCTCACCGCACCAAATCCTGATGCAGATGATAGATACCATTATCGCTCTTACTGGTTGTGCCGTCATCACCGCCTGCAATAGCGACGAATCGGAATACCTGGAATCCAAGGCTGACAGTCTCATGAGCCTAAGCCCGGTGGAAGGAAGCGTGAATCTTTACCAGATTAAGGGTTCCTTCAGAGAATTCCCGCAAATGATGGCCCGTGAATGCTCTTGGGTCTATCCACGTTTCATCGTCTAAAGGTTGACACACATTTTGAACGGACATATGAAGAGCCCATCGCGGTTTAACCCCCGCAACAGTAAGCCTGAACAAAAACGACCCGAGCAGAAGGAAACCGCTCCTCGGCGGCTAAAAACTTTCGAAGACATTAAGCAACAGCTTTCTGCATGGGCAGAGAACGACCGAATTCCAGGCAAAATACAAGCCTGGTTCACGAAGGACGCCTCTCCCGAAAATGCGGACTGGAGCATAGTCCATAAACTCGTCAATGGAACGGAAACTCTCCGCATTGAAGCGCCCGCTGCAGAAATGGAACCGCCAGAGGTCGTAAGCCGAGTCAATGAGCAACTTCACAAGGAACACCTAAGGCTATTCCGTAAAGCCGTCCGCTCCATCTGGTTCAGAGCCACCGGAGACGGACGCTTTGCTCTCCTCATGCAAGTCAATCTGAGAGGGAAAAATTCCGCTCACGCATACAAGACATTTATTGATTTCCTAGAAAAGAGCTGTCCTGAAATCATCAGCTGTCATCACATTGAATGCACACCGAACCACCTCTTTGACCCCTCCGCCAAGATTTCCATGCGGGTGGATACACGGTGCAATTTCGGAAGTGACTTCTACCCTCTGGCAAATACAGGGCTGTATGCCCATGTGCTGGACTGGACTCCTCGCATCAAGGACGCCTGGTTAGATCTTCCGGCCAGAATCAAAGAAGCCATCCATCCAGCACCAGGGGACAAATTCTTCGACTTCTATTCTAGTTCCAGTTACGTGGGCGCAAGCCTTGCCAACTGTTTCAAGCAGGTGGAATCGTTAGACTGCAGGGAAAGCGCCATACTATCCAGCAAGTTCAATAGCCGCAACCTTCCCGAAGGCAACCTCCGATTCCACCGAGGGCATCTAGAAGAATCCACCCTCACAAAATTTTTCAACAAAGCGGAAAATGATGGACGCTGGACTTTCTACTTCAATCTCCCTGCGGAAGAGACACTCCCCGCCGGCATCGAACCTGTCATTGCAGCCTCTCGCCCCGAGCGCATTCTTCTGCAAATCGGGAATCTGGAAATAGCCAGCAAGGAAATCAGGCGCTTCCGTAACGACGGCTACATCCTCCGTAAGAGCGTTCCTCTCTACCTGGAACCCGGAACTGGGAAATTTGAGGTTCTCTTCATTTTCGTGCCAGATCGCGCTGGACTTCTTGGACTAACCCCCGCCCAAAAGGCTCGATCGAGCAAAATTCAACGTCCTCAGGAACGAGTTTTACCGACAAAACAGGGGAATACACCCCATTTTGTTCAAAAAGCACCAACTTTTAGGCAAAGAAAAGGTTAAATTATTACATAACCTGTTAACCTATAACGAGTTACAAGGATTATTATGGGATTTCTAAAGTGCGCATCAGTCTGTTTAGGTCTCTCGGCCCTCATCGCCTCCGCATACGTTGTTAAAGAAGGCGACACTCTCTGGGATTTGAGTGACGAATTCCTGCACGACCCGTTTGCATGGCCCGACTTATGGGAAAACAACCGCCACATCGAGGACCCTCACTGGATTTATCCAGGCGATTCCATCTACTTCGGCGATTCGACCCGTGAAGAGCAGGTCATTGAGCAAGTTCAGGAAGAAACCAAAAAACAGCCTTGTGATGCCGCTGTAGCCGATTCCAACCTTCCCAAGGGTGTTTCCGCCGTAGGTTGTGATGACGGTACTGGCCGTAATGAAGACTTTGAATCCATGCTGGGCGATCTTCGCAAACGCGACAAGAAGCAGAAACCCCAAGTTTCTTCTAACGAATACTTCTACAAGCAGCGTCCCGCACCAAAAATGTTCAATGGTTATTACCAGGCTCTGGCACCCGAGGTCTACACCATTGAAGACCTTAAAGATGACGATTCCTTCTTCTCCATCCGCTCTGGCGAAAAGAAGGAGCCCATCATTCATATTCCGGAAATGGAAGTCGTCGTCGGTATCGGGAAAAAGACCCATTCCAAGCTGAAAAAAGGTGACATCGTTGAAATTATTGATGCAAAGGCAATTGATGTTCCCGGCGCCCATGGTCAGAGCTTTGAAAAATACGCGCTGCTCAGACTCGCCGGCTATGCAAAGATTACCGCTATTGGCGATACTCTTTCTCGTGCAGAAATCGTCCAGAGTTTCCGCGAAATTAGAATCAACCAAGCCAAGGCTCGATTGAAGAAGAAACTCAAGTCTATCAATGTTACTGGATATAAGGATGTAAAGGAAGCCAAGGTGGAGGACATGGCCGTGATCCGCTTCTCCATGGATCCCATGCTGGTCATCGGAGCCTACTCCTATGTTCTCATCGACAAGGGCTCTGACGACAAGTTCAAGACCGGTGACGCAGTTGCCATTTGGGAAGAAGACAAATCCGACGAAAGCATTCCGCCTCGCCTTTTGGGTCGCGGTCTCATCGCTCGTGCAGGTAAGACCGAAGCAACAGTGCTTGTCCGCGAAGTATATTCCAACAACCGCCGCATTGAAATGGGCCACAGGGTTTCTGTAACCCATCGCGCACAAGTTGCAAAGTGACAAAAGCTTTAATTATCGTTGCAGTTTTTGCCCTTACCCTTGTAACGCTCCTTATGGGGAGCAGCGTTCTTATACTGCTGTTTCCCAGCCTTTCGGCGAGTCTTCCCTTGTAGCGCGTCCTGGAGGGCCATACGAGTTTCTCCAAGAACAACATCATCTTCTTCGCTCTCTTTGCCGGAGCCATTGTGCTTCCGACAGCAATTCTTTCTGTTCTCAGTTTTCGGAACATTCAAAGTGAAACGTTCCTAGCACAAAAAACTTTCACAGAAAATCGGGAGAATTTTCAAAAAGAACTTGAAGATGCATTTACCAAGGAACAAGAAAAAATCTTCCAAGAAACAAGAGCTGCTTCTCTATTTCTTTATGAACTTCCTAAAAGTCTTCTAGAATTCGGGAACGCCGCTGCCTACAAGGATGTCCGAGGAATCAAATCCATATTTCTTTACAACGAAGGAAATTTAGTCTACCCCGACATTGCATCTCGACGTTTTTATAACACTGACGGAACTGCAAATTTTCCCAGCAAAAACGCAAATGTGCAAAATATGCTAGGGCTTGTCCGTCTTGCATATCAAAACAAGGATTACAACGAGGCTTTGAAGTATCTAAAGGTACTGGAACAAGCACCTCGCCTTAGCGGGTTCCTCCAAACAGACCTTACGCGTTCAGTAAATCTTCTTCACTTTGAAATTTTAGTGAAGCAAAAAAGACATCAAGAGGCAGAGGAATATTGTTTATCCATTCTTTCTCAATTTCTGCAAAGCGAAAGCATTGAAGACATACCTTCCACAAAGTTTTTCTTTGAAAGTGCATTCACGCAAATACTATCCTTTGACGATCTCGCCAGAGACAAGCGCGAAGCCTTCTGGAATCTCCGGAACAACTTCAATCGCCAGTTGTATCACATGGAGACCTTATCAAAGCATAAAGAACTTTTCCAAGATTTACTCGAAGACGAGCATCTCGCCAAAAATGGAATCCTATTTAGAACAAATGAAGGCATATCCCTTTTAAGAATGAGTTCTCCTCAACTTTCCGGCAAACAAGTTGTCATAGCAGAAATTGCCCCAGATGCCTTTCGTGCCCGTATTTTAGAGCGACTAAAGAGTGTCGCTCAAGGCTGGAAAAGCATTCCATTCTCCATTACCGACGAAAATGATTCCGTTCTCTTGGGTTCCATTCCAGACAGTTCCGAAATTCTAGCCCAATCCCATATTACCAGTGCATATTCTTGGGAAATTTCCTTCTATGAAAAAGATATGAAGGAAATCCGTCAGGAATCTCGACAAAAAATGTACTTGATGTACGGACTGTTGTTCTTCTCCCTCATTACAGTTGTGCTAGGTTCTATTTTCATGTTGCGTTTTGTAATGCAGGAACACAAACTTCTAGCGATGAAGGCAAACTTCCTTTCCAGCGTATCTCACGAATTAAAAACACCCCTAACTTCCATAAAAATGTTTGCCGAAATGATGGCGCGAGGCCGCGTTGCCAAAGTAGAGAAAGTACAGGAATACTCGGGACTCATTGGGAAAGAGGCCAACCGTTTAGAAAACCTGATTGGTGCCATTCTCAATTACACCCGAATGGAGCACGGGACAGGCGCATTCAAATGGGAAAAACTTGATTTCTCCGTATGCGCCAAAAAAGTTTTTGAAGCCGTTGAAGATATCGGCGTTGAAAAAGGCTTGGAATTCAGCACGCGATTTGAACCTAATGCTTTTGTCATGGGTGACTATACCGCGCTTTACAGCCTCGCCCAAAACCTTATAGAAAATGCCATTAAATACACCAACGCTCCTGGGAATATCACCATAAACGTCCATAATGAAGAAGACCACACTGTATTTTCTGTTGCTGACACAGGAATTGGCATAGCCTCTTCGGAACAAAAAAATATATTTAATGATTTTTATAGAGTTGGAGATGAAATGACTCGCAGCACAAAAGGGTCTGGCTTAGGCCTTGCCATCGTGAAGCGCGTCGTAGAAACTCACAAAGCAACAATTTCGTTAAGTAGTAAACCCGGGAAAGGTTCCACCTTTATTGTTCGGTTTAGGAAGGTAGACTAGTATGCAATACAAAGTTCTAATCGTTGAAGACGAAGAAATCATCCGCCTCGGCTTGCAAGACAATCTGGAGTTGGAGAACTACAATGTGGAAACCGCCGCAGATGGCGAAGAGGCCATTGCAAAGGCTGACGCTTTTGAGCCTCACCTGGTTATTCTGGATTTGATGATTCCTAAGAAAAGCGGTTTTGAAGTCTGCCGCGTCATTCGAAAAAAACATCCTGGGTGTTTTATCATCATGCTGACCGCAAAAACGGAGGAATCCAGCAAAGTCGCCGGGCTCGAAATGGGCGCAGACGATTATGTTACAAAGCCCTTCTCCATCTTGGAACTTTTGGCACGCGTAAAGGCATTCCTTAGGCGCCTCGACACCGCCCCTACGGCTCCGCAACCCGCCCAAGGTGACGATGCCATCGATTTTGCAGACATTCATCTAGACTTCAAAAAATACGAAGCCACGAAGAAAGGTGAGCCATTGGACCTTTCCGCCAGAGAATTTCAAATCCTTAAGTATTTCTGGCAGCATCGCACTGAAGTGGTTCTTCGTGAAGACCTTCTTCAAGAGATTTGGGGATATACCCCTGAAAACATGCCATCTACACGCACCATCGACAACCATATCGTAAATCTGCGTAAAAAGTTGGAAGACGATCAAACCAACCCCAAAATTATACTTTCCATTCGCGGAGCCGGCTATAAATTTGATGCCTAACATTCAGCAGCATAGGTTCGTAAAAATGACAAGACCTTATTGTTTTTGGGTCTCTCTTTTGCTTGCGTTCCTATTTTGTGGAATATGCCATGCAGAAAAAATGCAGTCCTCCATTCAAGAGGCCATTTACTGTTTTGAACTAAAAGGCGATTTTTCCAAGGCCACGTCCGTTTTGCAGAATGTTCTAAAAAATGGCGATGTGGAAGATCAAGAAGAGGCTCATTTTTACTTGGGAAAGATTTATGAACTTTCTGGCAAACTTGATTCGGCAAACATCCACTATACTAACAGTTTAAAGTTAACGCATGACACTCATAAAGCTTATTGGCTAGCAGAACATAAAGGGATTACCGGGACTTCCGACGAAATTTTATTAAAAAACACGCTAAAACTTGGCAGCCCCATACGAAAGGTGTTTCCAGGTTCACAAACCTATATACAGTTACAAAATGGAATGGTAAAAAAAATCAGTGGAAACGAATTGCAGCGAGTCAACACTGGCATTCCACAAGAATCCGAGATTTTCAGCATTGAGCATCAAGAAATATGGTACCAAAACAATACTAAAGACAGCCTTTTTTATAAAACTATGGGAAGCAAATCCTACGGAAAGGCATTCCCCATCGCAGATGTTTCTGAATTACAAGTGTCGCCAAATACGGTTCTGGTTTTAGGCGAAACCACATTGACCATTTTGAATAAGAAAGAAATTCTTGCACAGGTTCGAGAGAAGCATAGCAATTGCCACATTGAAGGCTTTTACCACTCTACAAACCAATTCGTGCTAAATTGCCCTGACAATGGGCTTCACTTTATCAATGCCGAAGATGGCGCTGAATCATTTTCCATCACAGAGTTTGACGCCATTCAAAAAGTTTTCATAGACAAAAAAGATGTTTTCTTTACTTCCGGTGGAAATCTATACTGTTACAAGCCAAAAACTGGCAAACAACCCCTGTGGAAAATCTCTTTGAAAAATGCAGAGCAAATTCTCACTCTGGAAAATCGAATTGTGGTATTAGATGCCTCCGGGAAAATACTCCTTTTGAATCGCAGCAATGGTTCGCTTGTGAGTCTAATTCCAAAGAGTGATGCTGATGTCATCTATAAGATGTCTCAAGGGACCTTGGGGCTTTTTACAGGAGAGGGAGCATTAACAGTTGTAGACACTTTGCTTCAACCTCTCTGGAATTTTAATTTTGCAAAACCTCTTTTATCAAGCCCCATCTATACCGATGGAGATATTTACCTATCCTTTGACCCCCAAAATCTCCAAGGAATCAATTCCTTATATTACGGGAAGACCCCTCTGCTATCTGAACGATTGACACAGCAGGCGGCCATTCTTGCAGAAGCCGGCAATTGGAAAGATTTGCCCGTTGTTTTAGATTCCCTCTTAAAATTAGAACCAGGAAACGCAGAGGCTTGGTTATTCAAAGCACTGATGTTAGAACAAACTAACGGCAATAGTATCGACAAGCAAAAAGCCTGGTCTGAAGCCGTTCGCCTGTCCGTAAGTAACCCCCAAATCACAAGCCACATTCTCAACCATTACAGCAGAACTATTGGTGCAAAATTCGTTAGTCTACTCAACATTTCTCCCAAAACGAAATATCCTCAATTTTTCGGGAACAAGAAAACCCTATATACGGTAGACCCCGCGGCGGAAAGACTGATTAGCATCAACGCAGAAACCGGAGAAAGCAGAAGTTCCAGAATTGTTGCCAAAATGGACAATAGTCCTGTTATTGCCAATGACGAAAATACTCTAGCAATAGCATCTGGCTTTGACCTCACCTATTACGATTTGAGTAAAGAAAATAGCGCTAACACAATTCAACTTCCCGGAAAAGCATTCAACATTTCCATTAGTGGGAACTCCCTCTATGTTTCTACATGGAACGGATTCCTTCTAAAAATCATCCGCGACCACGGACGCATGGCCTGGTCTCGTAAAATCTTTTCTGTTCCCTTCCTTTTCGCCAAAGATGGAAATCAAATCCATGTTGCCAGTTTAGAGGGCGATCTATACCATATCTGGGAAGGATCCGGACAAATTAAGAACCAAGGCCCTAGACTTCAAAACGGCATATCCCAAATGGTGGAGTCCGATTCCATTTTGGCTATCGCGACTAACAACAATCGTCTCTATCTTTACAGCACCACGGACGAAGAACGAGAGCCTGTCCAAATCCTAATGGAATCTCCCATAGCCTCCCTTCAGACTTTCCACTACCAGGACAATGCTTACCTAATGTTGGGACTCGCCAATCAGGAAATCCTTCTGTATTCAATTCAAGGGGCCCCCCTGTGGAAATTCCAAGGTAAAAATTCCATCTTTTCATCCCCCTACATCCATGGCGATTTTGCTTGGCTGGACCAAGGTAGCGAGGTTGTGGGAATTTCCCTTAAAGATGGAAAAATCGCCAAAAGATTCAGCACCCCCGGTGGCGCAGGGACTCCTTTTGTGCTGAACAATACCCTCTATAGCGCCTCTTCCAAGCGGCTTCTTTACGGATTTTCCCTTTAATCGCCCCTTTTATTCTGTTTTAGACCATAAAATCAGAAATTGCTATGGTCTTTTTCCATAAAACTCACTACATTTATCTTATAAGTCCGTAGTAGAAATTTTATGGGTGTGTTTGTAAGAAACATCAGCAAAATGGGAATGATTGCCCTTCTTGGAAGTGCAGTTTTCCTGGCTGCCTGCAAAGAAGCGCCCAAAAAGGAAGAGAAGCCCGTTGTAGCGAAGGCAGAATTTCCTAGACAGGAAACCCTCTATATAGGAGGCTTCGACTGGGCGCCACCCACTACGTTCAACCCCTTGGATTACGACCCCAACTTCCCTATCGATGGCAATGTGCGGCTGATGTACGAGACTTTGGTCACTTACAACCAGTTGTCTGGCGAGTTGGAACCCATGCTGGCCGATTCCTACACAACCACCGATTCTTCTATCTCCGTTCATCTGGATTCTAAGGCTAAATGGAATAACGGGACCTCCGTTACAGCGGAAGATGTTTTATTCACCTTCCAAATGGATTCCATTCTGCCCACCCCCCGACACGGAAATTGGTCCTACATCGCCGGTATTACGGCAGATACAGCTGGCAATATCGAGTTCTTATTTACGAAGAAGAATAAAAATCCTCTCATTATTCTCAATGCTATCGCAGAAACATCCATTCTGCCCAAATCAGTCTTTGAACCTCTACTGGAATCCGCCAAAACTGCAGACGGTTATGATTTCTCTGTCATTACCGCATTTAAAAACGATTTTATCCCTGTTGTTTCAGGGCCTTACAATCTGAAAAGTTTCTCTCCCGATAAAATCGTACTGGAGCGTGATTCCGCCTACTGGGGCCTTTACAAATATGACGGCAAGTTGCCGGCACCCAGGTTCATTATACACACTCTCTATAACGGAAACAATCATTTCAACACTGCCATGACCAAGGGAAATCTGGATATTTCCTCCATTTTCCTTCCTCGCATCTGGGATAAGGCAAAAGACAGCATCCGGGCCTGGAGTCGAGAAGAACCATACCACCAGCCAGGGTCCATCACCACCCTTATCGTGGCTGTACAAAACGAGCCTCTAAATGACGTAGCCTTCCGTCAAGCCTTGACTCACGCCATAAACTTCAGCAAAATCAAGACTCGAGCAGTTTCCAACTATACCCCGACAATTCAGAATGGATTCATTCTCCCCTTCGGCACAGAAAGCCGTTACTTCAATCGTGAGGATGCCGTTCGCTACAACTACGCCTTTGAGCCCGAAAAGGCCAAGAAGATTCTCAGCAAAGCCGGCTATTCCTGGAATGCGGAAGGCTTGCTCATCAACAAGAAGAAGGAAGTCGTTCGTCCTATTTCCATCGAGTGCCCTTCCGGCTGGACAGACTGGGAAGACGCAATCAAAGTGGTGGTGGAATCCTTCAAGGAAATCGGAATTCAAGCGGAAGAAAAGTTTGTGGATTACAGCGTCTGGGACAAAAACCTCCGTCTAGGGACCTTCGATCTCTCTATGAAGACCCAGACCGCAGAACTCTCCGCAGCCTCCCCATGGAACCGCTTTAACCAGATTATGGGCTCCGGTGAACTTAAACCTGTTGGCGAGGACGCATTTGCAAACCAGGGCCGCGTAAAAGTACCCGCCGCCGATCGGTTGCTGGCAAAAATTCCAACGCTCTCTAGTAGAGAGGATTTACGTCAAGCTTACTACGAGTTGAACCGCATCTTTATGGATTACATTCCTGCAATCCCTATCATGTACCGTCCAACTCAATACTACCAGTTCTCCACAAAGCATTGGACCAACTTCCCCACCGAAGAAAATCCTTACGCACCACCGCAGAACTTGATTGTTGCTGCAGGTGTAAAAGCATTGTGGAAAATCAAACCTGTCCAATAAGTATTTATCTTTGATTGGATTATTTAAAGGAGCTATTGTGGGAAAGACTCGATTTATTTTGCCGAACGCTTTTACGAGCATGAACTTTTTGCTAGGTGTATTTTCCATTTGTTGGGTAACAGGAGCGTTTACGGCAAAAGATCCCATTCTCATGGGCGCTTATTTCATCATTCTTTGCGTACTTCTCGATAAACTAGATGGTTTTGCTGCTAGACTGGTAAACGCAAGTTCCGAGTTCGGAGCCCAGTTTGACAGCCTTGCAGACCTAATTGCATTTGGTCTTGCTCCCGCATTCTGCATCATTTTCACCTACAAGTATCTTGCCCCTGGTTTCTTTGAAAACAACATTCCCTTGATGGCTGTTGCATTCTCTGTCTATGTGCTTTGCGCCGCCATGCGCCTCGCCAAATACAACGCTTGCGATTCCGACGCATACCACCATCATTTTTCTGGACTTCCCTCCACCTTTGCAGGTGCCATCAACGCAATCCTCATTGTGTTCCTGAAGAACAAGGATATTTTTGCTAATGCCGACTCCTCCATCATCTACCTGCCAGTCCTAGTCCTTCTGGTTACAGGACTTCTGATGGTGAGCCCATTGTTCCTCCCCAAGTTGCAACCCCGAAAGAACAAGGCGTTCAATATTTTCCAAGCCGTTCTCATCGTAGTGACCTACGTATCTGGCTTCATGTTCATCTCCGAGAAGATGATTATTCTAGAATACCTCTTGGTGCTGGTAGCCTGCTACCTGATTATCGGTTTTGGTGTGGGCCTGATTCAGCGCAGCAAGATTATTGAAGAAGCGAACGCCTGCAAAGAGGCGAAATAATTCACAGTTTTTTTGCGGGCATATACCGCGGCGAAATTTGAAACGCACCCTGTTGGGTGCGTTTTTCATGAATAGTCTGCCTGCGGCAACAACTAATTATCGTGAGTCCAGATTTTCAAGAAGGGCAGCAAAGCCCGCGCCGAAGCGCTCAAACAGAAGTTCCGGCGCGAGGCGCGGGAGTTCCAAGGTCACGCAATTGAGGCTATGTTCCTTACACCAGGTTCCGAGGCTGCCAGGAGTCGCATACCCGATGTCCGGAACCCAAGGAAGGCCGAAGGTTTCCTCCAGATTCTGGACCAGAGGCGTTTCCTCTGGAGCATCAACGCAGCCGATGGGCGCATGGATGGAGAGAATCTCCTGAGGTTTCAAGTCTTCGATGAGGCTGACCAAAGCCGCGGTTTCCGGTTCGCTGGCAGAAGCACTTCCCGGAGACAGAAGTGTATCGCGAGCAGCCTCCAAAATCGAGCGGGAACCTACCGGAGAGGACGTCCAGTTTGACGTCGGAAAATTGCGATTCAGGTCAACACCGTGGGCATTTCCGCGAGTTCCCAAAGTCACGCCATCGGGATTAGCGCACAAAATGAAAGCGATGGACTGAAAGTTTTTCTCAAAGGACCGGAGGACGCGGCTGAGAAGGAAGATTGTCTCCGGCTCCTCACCATGAATAGCGGCCAGCACCAAAAGTTTGCACTTTCCTTCGCATGGGAAATACTGAAGCGGCATTCCCATAACGGAACGGCCATATTCCCTAGCCTTTAAACGAAGTACACCTCGATATTCCGGAACGAATTCCATAGCAGTTTAACAGCCTTAAATGAAATAGGGATAGATGAATTCTTCCGCTAGTTGAGGAAGTCTTGCCAACACCACCTTTTTGCAAGCCATATCAGAAGCTTCATATATCTGACGAAGTGTTTCTAGAGAGAATGATTCCAAACGCTTACGGGATGTAGGGAGGTGAGCGATATGCCAACCTTCAGGGCGAATTTTTCCACGACCTGGAACAAATACACGGTTGAAACCAAAAGCTGCATTGGAGGAGAAACGCTCTGAAAGGTATTCGTGAAATCTACGGAACATGCCTTCACACTCCGCAGGCGTCAATTGCACCTCATAACCCACTGGGCATGCAGCAGCATCCACCACATCCAAATCCGTTCCCAAATGATGACGACTAGCGCCTGGTAATGCAGACCACGTGAGAATAGCATACATAAGTTCTTCTTCATCCTGAGGCCGCTCCATCGGATTCCCATTTGCATCTAATAACGGGAGTTCTCCCGCAGCCTTGCGGTTCCAAATGGAGAGTTGCTTTTCAAAAGGGCGATAGGCAGACTCCAGACGGAGTTTGAATCCATGAGTTTCCGCATCTTTTGTTAATTTGTTCAAGCTCTCTACAATCTCCGAATCAACAAAGAAACCTTTCTGAAATTCTACAAGATGGGGATTTCCAAGGCCATAGGGCAGTAAGTCGCCAGCAATATTCATTGCACCGTCCCTCCCATTCTTTCAATCAAATCCTTCCACTGCTGCACCGTAGCTTTTTTACGACTAATCTTTGTTTTACCCTTCAACGCAACCGTCAGTGGCGCTGGCGTGCAATGGGTAAGCGCAATCGCCAAAGCATCGGAAGCATCCAAAGGGAGCCCCGCAGATTCAATACCCAGGCGGGCAAAGACCATATTGGCCACCTGTTCCTTGGAAGCTCCCCCATCCCCTGTAATCGCCTGTTTGACAAGGCGTGGAGGATACTCGTTAAAGGTCATTCCCCGCTTGCGGCAAGCCACCAAAACGGCACCACGGATATGTCCTAATACCAAGGCACTTTTTGGATTCTTTGCAAAGAACACCCCTTCCATGGCCAAAGCCTCTGGGCGATATTTATCCAAAAGTTTTTCCAATTCACTCACAATGTGAAGCAGACGATCTTCCAAAGGCTTCTGCGCTGGAGCATGAACCGTGCCATATTCCAGCACACGAAACTCATTACCCGAATGGTCCAAAAAAGCAAAACCAGTCGTAATAGAGCCAGGGTCAATACCAAGAACAATCATAGGATTCTTTCAATTTTCTTCTACATCAAAAATATAACCGAAATAAAGAAAAAAAACTCCTAATTGTGCGGGAACGCATAGCGTATTATCCTCATCTTTTATTAGATTTCGTTATAGAGAGGTTTATATGCATATCGATTCTGAACACGCCAGCCAAATGAGAATCAAGACCCACCCCAGACAGTTGGGAATTCCTCTGAGCCGTTGGGGGCGAAATCTAATTGCTTGCTGTCCATTCCATTCTCCTGAAGAGTCTTCCCTATTCTTCTATGATGCACTGGGATACTGGCGTTACCGTTGCCTCCAATGCGGTAGCGAAGGCGACCTTATTGAATTTGTGATGCGAAACCGCTTCAACGGCATGGAAGAATCACAAGCCCGTGCCGAGGCTATGGAATTTTTGGGCGGTTTGGAACCAGAGCAAGACGCTTTCCAAGATGAGCATCCCTGGATTCGCGAAATCGGCGGTGAAAAATCCAAAGTGTTGGAGAGTTTCGTCCGCTACTGCCACTGGGCAGCCTGTAAGAGTCCCTCATCTGCAGAATTTCTCGCCAGCCGTGGATGGAGCATCGGCCAGGCTCAGCTTTATGGTCTTGGCTATTACAGCGGCGATCCGGAACCCTTCTACAGCTATTGCATGCTCTCTGGAATTGAACGCCATCAAATCAGTTTCTATCTAGATAACCTGGAAGCCTACCGCGAGCCTCGCATTACCATTCCGGCTAGAAATTCTAAAGGGCTGATTCATTCCGTCTACGGACGTTCCATGGACGACGATGATAATTTGCACCCCTACATTTCTTACGCCTCTGGTCCCAGCGATATTCCTTTCAACATCCAACCTGACAACGAAAGTCCCATTATCGTAGAAGGCATTTTTGACGCGCTGACTGCAGATTTGGCCGGCATTCCAGGCGTGGTTTCTACCATGTACCAGGAACTGACCCTTAGCCATCTATACAAGCTGAAAGCCTGTGGTGCAACCGACGTGACCCTCATTTTACGAAAAGAGGACAACCGCCGCGAACAGGAATACCGCATCCAGCGCTATTTGAAGTTAGCGGAAGAATTGGATTTGAAGTTCAAGCCCATCGTGCTTTCCAAGGGTGAGACTGTCGATACGCTGATCCGTGCCGACGGCGCAGACAAGGTTCTATCTCTAGTAGAGCAAGCAGAAACAGATACCGTCCACACTCACCGCCGCTCCATGCTGCTTCAGGATATCAAGGAAAACTTCGATACAGCGATGGGATGCCCCTCGACCGCGAATGTGGGCTATACCCTCAACACATTCCCGAAGCTTACACAGGAAATTGACGGCATCCAGTCCGGTTGTTTCTATGTAGCTTCAGACCCCTTTGGTTTGAAGACATCCTTCCTCTCCAGCATTTCTCTAGATATGCTAGAGAGCAATCCAAACCTCAAGCTGATTTATGTAGCCTTGGAAACTCCTCGTCGGCAAATTTTTGACAGACTCGTCTCCATGATGATTGGGAAAACCGTTCTGGAGGTGCGAAAACAAAACGAAGATGAATCTGTGAATCAAAAGATTCTGGAAGCAACTCGTGAATTGATGAATCTCGTTAAAGAGAACCGGCTAGAAATCTGGGAAGACCACCCCACCTTTGATAGTGCGGAATTGACAAGCGTTTTGAAAGAGGAGCAGCGTAAGCACCCCAATCTAGTGCTGATCATCGATGGCATCGACCATTTGAAAATTGCAGACAACCAAGAGCTTTCCGACATTCATGAGCGCCGTTCGGCGGCCATGTTGAACCTGTACAAGACCCTAGACATTCCCATGTTTCTGGGCGGCGAATTGGTGACCAAGGATGGAGCCTTGGTGGGTCCAAGAGCATACCTGCGCGATTCTGATGCCATTTACTGGCTAGAAATGAAGGACAAGGACATCTCCCTCAAGGTGGATTCCCGAATTCTTGGCAACAGCAAGCACTTCTCTGGAAAACTGAGCACTCATCCGGAATCCAACCGGATGCAAGAAGCCTAATGGCTGAACAGAATTCGCCATTTACCATTGTTGACTTCAACAACTTCTGGAGCCCGTCTGGAGGTGGCGTTCGTCGCTACCATTTGCAGAAAATGGGCTTTTACGAGAACATTACGGAAAATGTTCTCTCTGTATTCGTCATGCCCGACGCAAAGACCTGGACGGAAAAGAAAAGCAACACCCTCATTATCGAGCATGTGAATGCTTACCGCTTCCCGGGCAACTGGGAATACCGCTTCATCTGGAAAAAGTCGCAGATTCGCCCCATTCTGGAAAAATACCGGCCACAGGTGATTGAAGTGGGATCGCCCTACCTGCTCCCTACCGTTGTGCGAAGAGTCGCAAAGAAAGTTGTTCCAAACGCCAAACTGCTTAGCTTTTGGCATGCAGATTTCCCGGTCACCTATGTGGGCAGACCTGTCGCCAACAAACTTGGAAAGGCCATCGGAAAATTCTGCGAAAGTGCGGCATTCTTTTATGCCCGGCGCGAATTTCATCGTTATGATGGCATCCAGGTTTCCTGTCACGAAGTTTTGGAGCGGCTAGAAAAGCACCATCTCCCAAAATCCCACTGGATTCCTCTGGGCTGCGACATTCAGCAGTTCAATACCACAAAACGAGACGAAGCACTTGTGGCGAAATTGAAGGACGGAGACCCGAACCGCCTTACCATTTTCTTCCCTCACCGCTTTTGTGAGGAGAAAGGCATTGAGCTTTTGCTCGGTGCTTATAACATTCTGACGCAGAAATTGGGTACGGAACCCGCCATCGTTTTTGCGGGCACCGGGCCCTACCTCCCGAAAGTGGAAGCGGCAGTCAAAGAGCACCCTCACATGCATTATGCGGGCTTTATCAAGAGCGCCGACGAAATGGCCCGTCATTACGCCAGCGTAGACTTGGGCCTCGCCCTCTCCGGCTGGGAAACCTTCGGGCTTTCCATTCTGGAAAGCATGGCTAGCGGAAACGCCCAAGTCGGGGCCGCCACAGGCGCCGCCTTCGAGCACGTGACGGAATCTAAGGCAGGAACAGTTCTCAAGGAACGCACGCCACAGGCTCTTGCGGATGCTATTATCGAACTCTACCAGTCCGACATGAAGCGCATGAAGGAAAACGCCCGGACCTACGCCGAAAAATTCAGCTGGAATGATTGCTTCAAGCGTCAACTCCAGCTTTATCGAGATTTAGCCGTATGATATTTTTGAAAAAGCTGTTTGGATTTCTATCGCCCTTGAAACCGCTAATCTACATTTCACTCGCGGCCTGGGTGATGCACATTATTTTGCGGGTGCTGCTTTTGTTCCGCAACAATCCATACGGATTTCCCTTTGTCAGTAAACCCGACTGGTACATCTTCCATGCCGTTTGTTACGACTTCATCTGGATTTGCAACACACTTTTGGTTTTCACCATTGTTGCAGGATTAATTCAATTCATCGTAAGTCGCAAGAACTCTGCAAAAAAATCAGAACCCGCGAAGGCCTCTAAGCATCCCGTATTTTCCGTTTGCATCATTCTATATGCCATTTTCCACGGCATTCTGCTTCCCGTCACATTCCTGGACCACGAACTGTTGCGCTTCCTGGGGAGCCACCTTTCCTTCGGTCTCGCAAACACCTACAAGGACACCTCTTCCATCGTGATGTTTTGGGACTACGTGGCTAACGACCTCTCTGTTCCCTACTTGCAATTTGTGGTGCTGATTTTAATGTTCCCCTTTACCTATGGCGTCTACCGCCTGCTGAAGAAGGCGAACTGGTCCTTCAAGGGAACTGCGATTTTCCTCGTGGCTTTCTACATCGCCTCTTCCCTATTTGTGAATGTAATTTGGACGGGCAACGCTCGGGCCACAAAACTCCGGCCCGTGACTACCCTCGTGTGGAACGAGATTTTCTCCTCAGGCAAAGCTGGTGGGCTTTCCAGCGAGGAACTTGCCCAACATAAAACTACTTTTGAAGCCTTATGGAACCACATTGAAGGCGATTCCCTGTGGATTTTCCCAAAAGACGAAGCATCCTCTAAATCGCCGCTGTTCCGCGTTCCGACAGAAGCTCTCACTCAAGATTCTGCATTACTTGTTAAGCGGACAAAACACCCAAACTTCATCGTCGTCTTTATGGAATCCCATCGTGGTTTGAACACCGGATTTTTGAACCCGGGCATGAAGCCATCACCAACACCTTACTTTGATTCCCTGGCGGCAAGTTCCCGCGTTTGGGCGCGAATGCATACCAGCGGGCTCCCTACCACTGGCGGCGTTCTCTCCAGCCATGTAGGCATTCCCCATCACTCCAAGCTCGCGCAAGCTACAGATCTCGCCCACGTGTTCATTCCTAGCTTTGCCTCCGTTCTTACCGATTCTGGCTATACCACACACTACTTCTCTGCCGCAGACCCGGCCTGGGATAATCTGGGTGTCTGGATGTCCAAGTGGTACACCGCACAGCACTACGACCGCAATCGCGAAGACGACTCTACCTTCTTCGACCACGCCATCACCTATGTGAATGACACCCTAGCCACCCAAGACAAGCCCTTCCTAGTCACCTTGATGACCCGTTCCAACCACTATCCCTTCAATTTTGCGGCAGGGATGACCGATGAGGAGAAAAATCTCCCGCTTACAGAACGCGTCAAAGTCACCATGAATTACGCCGACCGCCAATTGGCCCATTTCATGCGCTCTGTGGAAAGCAAAGACTGGTTCCAGAATACCTACGTCATCATCATGGCAGACCACGGATTCCCTCTGGGTGAAAACGGCGTTTCTACCATGAACGGCGGCGCCTTCTCCAACGCCACCTGGATTCCCTTCCTGATTCACGGAGAAGGAATCGAGGCACAATTGGACACCGCAACAGCAGCCCAAATCGACGTGGCACCCACTATTCTGGAATTGGCAGGACTTGCCGTTCCCAACATGTTCATGGGCCATAACCTGCTGAGAGGTCATGGTGAAGGACTTTCTTTGGGAGCCTATAACGGCTATACAGCCATCGGTTATGAATGTCTGCGGCTCATTACCAGACATCCCGACGAAGGGGGCGATATTCAAGGACTCTTCGCCGAGGGCGACACCCACCAGAATGAAGATTTACAAGAAAGCCGCCCCCAAGATGGCAAGCGGCTAAAAGACCTGATGGATTCCCTCATTCGCCTAGCGGACTATTCGCTGGAGCGGGGATTCTAGAACGCGAAGCAATCAGCTGCCGTCGATTCTATTTTCTCTTCAGCCAAGCGCCACACAAATACATGGAGAAGACGACGCTGGTGATGAGGAACATTCCAATACCGATGCAAGCTAAATGACCGATGCCCTGCAAGCCGCGATGAGTCGTAAAGAGAAATCCTACGAAGCCTGCAATCGTTGTAGTGGAACTTGCCATCACATTACGACCCGTAGTATCAAACAGCTGACGCAAGGACAAACCCTTATCTGAAGTCCAGGAAGTAATGAAGTGGATGGTGGCATCAATGCCAATGCCAAGGGTCATGGGAATCACAATCACGTTATAGATGCTAATCTTCCCAAATTCGAAGAAGTCCGTGAGGAAGCCAAGCAATCCAAGCGTAAGTAGCGCACCCATACCGAAAGAAATGGTTCCCGCAACAAACATAGAAGGCTTGCGGAAGGAAATCACCAACGTGAGAATGATGACAATCATGATGACGAGAGCCAGATTGAAGCTATCCGCCTTCACCGACTCAATCACATCGCTCAAGATGAACTGTGAAGAGAAGGTGCGAAGTTCTTCACCATCAAAATTCCAATGTCCATACCGTTCCTGGAAATCATGAAGGGCATGCGCATCCCAGCTAGGGAAATCACCGTAGATGAAGCCAATCTTTCCATAGGAGCCATCTTTTTCGCGGAGCAAATCCAGAGTCCAGCTAGGAACATCTTCTGCAGTAAAGGGTTCTTCCACAGAAGCAAGTTTACGCAGAAGCGCCACATTGGAGGAATCCTCCCCCTCAGCTCTGTCAAACACGCGGGCTTCTGCCAAATCGCGAATTTCCTCGATGACTTCCAGACGTTTTGCCTGAGAATCCGGATGAGGAACAAAACTCCGCAAAGTGAGGAAACTTCCCAGCATGGGATCCTTTTCCTGGCTGAGGCGCACCATCAAGGTGTCATAAAGCTTGTCCAGTTGTTCGGCCTTGGAACCCATAACAGCCGCAGGCGTAGATGTCACGGCGCGGTTTGTAGCGCGGGTCACCTTGGTAGAAATTTTATTGGTGGCCACCACCTTTGCCGTAGAAGCGCGGCGGAGGTTCTTCAAATCGTGTTCAAAATCAACATACTGGGTAAAGAACAATGCAAAGGCACCCAGAATAAAGCCCACGATGGCGATGCGCTTGAAGTTTTTGAAAATACGTTCCTCACTCCAGGATTTGGGCAGCAAACTACCCTCGGGCGCGGCAGGAATACCGCCCATACAAGCCACAAAAACAGGCAACACGAACACCGCCGTAAGCATACTGAACAGCACACCCATAGAAGCCACGATGCCAAATTCATAGAAGCCGCGGAAATGGGCAACCAAGAGCGTCAAGAAGGCCGCAATCGTCGTGAAACTGGCCAAGATAAAGGGTTTCAGCATCTTCCGCTGCGTCTCTTCCAAAACCTCTTCCAAAGTGGCGAACTTGCGGAGGAGTTTCTGAGCATTTCCTAAGATATGGATGGAGTAATCAATACCAATACCTAGGATGATGGACGCTACAAATACGGTGAACGGATTCAACTTGCCATAAAACAGTGCAGTAAAGGCTAGCGTAGGGATACAGGCATAAAGTACGGATCCGGTAACCAAAATGGGGCCCTTGACGCTACGGAAGAAGAACATGGTAAGGAGGAAGATAAGCACGAGGCTTATGCCGAAGGAGAATACACTGTCGTTGGTGACTTCATCCACTTCCTTCAAGCCTTCATAAGTGCCCTCCACCGTAAAGCGGGTGGGGACTTCATAAGTCTTGGAGCTGAAATAAGCCAGCAGCGAATCCGTACGGGCCAGAATATGTGTCACGAATTCATAGTCCGTAGAAGGCTTAATGAGTTTTGCATTCACCACGCCATTGAAGAGAATCTTTCCTGTGCTATCGGGGCGGGGCGTTCCCATCAGGCGGTTTTTTAAATGAGACGGGAGATAAGCCTTCGGGTTCCACTCCTCAGAATTGGCATCCTGTTTGACATCCTTGTCGTTCTTGCGAATGAAGGAATCGAAGGCGCTTTCCGCTTCTTCAGGGAGGCCCAATTCCCGCGGGAGATTGGGGTCAAACCAGACACGTTCTTTTTTTGCGGGGGACACAGCAGACGCAGTCTCGCCTTCAGCGGAGGCGCTATCGCCAGAAACTTCTCCCAGAAGGTCCACAACCAGAGGGCCATTTTTACGGCCAATTTCAAGCTGCAGGTCCTCAAGGTTATCCCGAATGTTCTCCAGATGTTTTACCGGTAGGTAAAGGAGGGCATTATCCTTAAAGAACTGGTTGTCATTATCCACCTGGGTAGAGACAAAATCCCCTTCCCAATTTTTATGAATGTAATCTGCAATAGAATCCTGGAGTGCAGCCACCACCTCGGCACTTTCGCTCTGAATGGCAATCATGAAGCGGTCGGTGCTTCCGAACCGCTGGTAAGATTCCTCAAGAGCCTTGACACTAGGAGTGTTTTCCGGCAAAAGATGGGAAAGATCCGCATCCAGCTTGAGGCCCGGCTTCACCAAAATGGGGAATGCCATCAAGGCTGCAAGAATTAAGTAGAAGGCTAAAGCCAGGAACTTATGCCTGCAGACCAATGGAATGTACCACTGGGAAAATTTTTCCTGGAATGGTTTCTTTTCTTTCATCATTGTACCCCTAAAATTTATTCCTTTGGCTGCATGTTATCGTTACGAAGAATTGAACGTAAGACCTTACTTGCGCCGATAGCCTTTTTCTTCCAGTCTAGAGAAAGAGAATCGTTTACCAATTCGTAAAAATCATTCTTCCCCTTGTAGATTTCTTCATTTTCCAGACCGCCCGTCAGAACGGAATCACGGAATCCCAGATAATATGCATTCTGGGAAAAGAAAACCGTAGGTTGATCTGCAGGGCGTTCCTGCATCAGCAAGTCATATCCCCAGAAATGGTTGGGTTCACGAATATTAGCCAAATCAAAAATCGTAGGACCCACATCAAGCTGGGATGCAGCATCCTCGCGAACATTAAAGCCGCTGATCAAGTTGGAGTCTGCAGCAAATATGCCCATGAAGATTCGGGTGGTAGCAACACCCAGAGGTTGCGGCACCTTGTAATCAATGGAATCCACGGGAGTATCGTGGTCTCCCAGAATTACAATGACTGTCCTTTCAAAATCCTCGCGCTTCGAAAGCACATCCAGGAAACGACCCAGCTGGTCGTCGGTATAGCGAAGTGCTGTACGGTAGCGGACCATGGCATCATCGGGCTTAGGAGCATAATCGTCAGGATAGCTGAAAAACGGAATGTGGGTAGCAATGGTGTTGAAGGTCAGCAGCCACGGACTATCCTTGGGCATTTCCCCCAGAGTCTCAATGGCTAAGTCCACACCCAGGCTATCGTCGGAATGAGGAATCGCGATATTTTCGGGAACCTTCCAGTTGTCGCCAAAGAATCGTTCCACGAAGGGAAGCGTATGGTCAAAGATCGGATTAGAAATCGTCACATAGGCGCGCTTATAATCCGTCAAGTACTCAGGGAAGCCCTTAAAGTGGTTTGAAGCGTAGAAGCTAGGAACATCTCGATTGGGATGGGACGGGAAGCCCATATAGGTGGAAGTGGTTCCGCGCACCGTCGGGTAGCCGCCACTATAAGCGTTCTTGAACCACAGGGTGCCTCCATTTTCGGAATACTTGCCGTGAGCCAGTCCCCAGATGTTTGGAGCCAAAGTCGTATCTCCAGTAAGCATCTGGTTGAAAATGCGACCCTTGAAGGATTCTCCAAAAATGAAAACAATATTGTAGGGATGCTTCGCCTTGTATTCTGCAGTTGCCCCATTCCTATAGGTGGGATATTCCTTGGCGTCACGACGCAGGCTTGCAAAATCAGACGGGAGGAAGGAATCCAAATCCGACATCAATTCATCGGTGATGGAATAGTTATCTCGGACGAATTCAAAAGTTTCCACCGCGGCAATATGCAGAATCGGTGCCGTAAGGGTATGCTTGCCCAAGGTGAAGCGCCAATCTATCTTGAAGGGAAATTCAGTTACACCGCGGACACCGCCAAGGAACAAAATCAACGGAACCAGGGAAAGTCCAAGGCCCACCGAAAGAAATGTCACCGGCACCCGCTTGCCTGCAGGAATAGCGATTGGCTTCTTGGTTCTTTTTTCGCGGATAACAGAAGCAACAACAAAAACAACCGCCCCCACCACAATCAGGAACAGTAAAGAAATCCACAGTACGCTCCCCAGAAAATCGCCACCAAGGGTAGAAAGCGTCGTGCTGTCAAAAATGTTGGACCAGTGGAAATAGGTCCGCAAAAAAGAATAGGAAAGGCGCTGGTGAGAAAAGCGGAAAACTTCATAATCCGCAATAGCGATAAAGAAGTAGAAGGCAAAGAAAAGAATGCAGATTCTCGGCTTCTTCAGGAAGGCAAAAATAGATGTCAGCACCAGAATGGCGCCAACCGCCATAAAGACCTGCCAGATAATCTTTCCCTGAAACATTTCTGTAAGAGACAAGCCCAAGGGATCGGGCAAAGAGTAAAAAAGTACAAGCATCGCACCTTGCAAAGCCAGTGCGATTACGGCAAAACAAACAAAAAAGTTCGAATTTTTTAAGACGTATTTATTCGACCGTTTTTTTACATCAGTGTCCATAACCTAAAATATAGAATAATGCGTATTTCGGCTAGCATCTATTCCATGGTAACTGTTTTAATTAAGCGATAAAAAGCATGATATGATGTGTGAAATAAACGGTCGTTTATATTCACCACACCGTACTATTGGTTTCTTTTTGGAATAGTACTAACTCTAGGTAGATTTGCACTCCTTTGCAATCTTTATATGTTTGATACTCCGACAGGAACATCTCTTGTCGCTGATTATAATCGATTTATCTGGCATACCCTATATGCAGAAATCGGATTTTCAATGGCAATAGCCTCGCTCTTTTTTTCCATATCAGTGCTAAGTCAAAAAAAATTTAAGTCATCCATAAAAATATGTTCCATAATCGTAGCTTTTGGTTACTTAATGTTAAGCGGAATAGATGACGAACTTCAACGCTGGATGAGTCAAAAACTATCGCTATCCTTTATTAAAACCTATCTATACGCCTTTTCAGATACCGAACTGGTTTCCAAAATCGCATTGGGAGGTTTGGGTCATTTCCTTCTCACTCTCAGTACAATTTTCATTTTTGTTTTACTACTCATCATACTAGCAACCAAATCAAATTTTGATTTTTCCAAGAAACTGCCAAAATCGAAAAAAATCATTTCTGCAATACTGATATTTTCTATTACAGCTCTTGGATGCACATCACACCTGTGGTATCACTATTCGCCAAGGCGCTGGGATAGAATCAGACCCGTCGTTTACACCCTTGTCAGCGACTTACTTGAGTCTTCTGAATTTGACAAGAAGCCCGCAGACTATAGAGAAGGAATTCTTCTCCTAGGAGGAAATCCAGATTCAGAATATCCCTTCTGGCACGAAAGCACCAACGAAGAAAAATCCATTAACGAATTTAAGCATAAGGACCTAAAAGAAAAGAAAAACATCATCCTTCTCACCATTGAATCCCTAAGAGGTTGGACTTTTGACATGAGGGTACCAACCAACTGCCAACTATTCCCGAATTTTTGTAAGCTTTCCCACAAAAGTCTTTACTTTCCAAATACATACAGTGTTGGCAACCCTTCCGTGGAAGGACTCCTAGGAATCATGACCGGGATTATGAGCCTACCAAACAAGACTCTCCTCAGAGATTTTCCAAATACAAAACTGAAATCTTTTTCAGAAATCCTCTCTAATGCGGGTTACTATAATGAAGTTATCCTCGGAGCTGACCCTCGTTTCGACAATGAAGAAGGTTGGTACAGCAAATGGTTTGATTATTACGAATTTAAACCAGAATACGCTGACGATGTATCGTCAGCAAAACGTTTTATAGAACGATATAAAGCTAGGCCCAAAGATAAGCCTACGTTTTTCCATTGGATGAGCTTAAGTATGCACACCCCCTTTATCCTTCCGGAGAGCATGGGAGAAACGCCCCATGACATCGGCAAGGCATACACAAGGGCAGCCGTGTATATGGATAGCGCCTTAGGCATCATTCTGGACGGACTAGAATCCGATCCCGATTTTCAAAATACATTAATCATTTTAACTGGAGACCACGCAGCTCCAAACGGAGCCCAGCAACAAATTTCAGAGAAGTTAGGCTTGGGTATTGAAGGCTACTCCTGGATATCACTCATGTTTAGTGGTCCCGGCATTGAGCCTCGTCTAGATAGCAGAATTGTGTCGCAAATGAACATATCCAAAACAATCATTGACTACATAGGACTAGATGTTTCAAACCATTTTATGGGAATAAATCTGTTGCAAGATTCACTGGTCAACCAGATTTTACCGGCAATATATTCTTCAAAGTACGGAAGCCTTGCCATGCGCAAGGATTCCACCGCCTACTATCTAGTCCCTGTTCAAGGAAATACCTCCGCCATAGCGCGACAAATTGTCTTACAACCAACATGGGATACATCAGACCCATCAGATGGCTTTGTAACAGGAAATGCAACAACAGAAAGCGACGAGAAGATTCTTGAAATCACAAAGCAAATGCGAGCCGTAGCTAACGCTTGGTCATACGTCGTCTACACAAACAAAGTAATGCCATAAACAAAAAACAAAAAATGAAGAAAAAAAACCTACATAATTTTTCGAATTGGTATATTTCTCTTATAAGCAAACATAGATTTAAAGCATTAGCTTTCTATCTAATTTTAGGATTGCTCTGTACCATCCCAATCCTATACAAACCAGGCCTAAAGCTGGATGCAGACTTATCCCATCTTCTTCCAGAAGGGACGCCCAGCGTAAAAGCCCTTGAAGAATCCTATGATCGATTTGGCAGCACAGATCGGTTCATGGTCGCCATACAAAGCGACGATGTGCAACTTGTCGCCGACTTACAGGATTCCATCAACAACTACATCCATAAAAATTGGCAAGGAGACTTTGTTTCTACACAGTTTGATAACAGCAACCAATTTTTTAAGGATCATGCCCTTCTTTACCTCCCAACCAAGCATCTGGAGCGTATCCGAGATAATCTAGAAGATATACAGCTTGAAATTGGCCGTCAAAATGGGCCCCTGGTTGTTGATCTAATCAACGATACCAATGTGGAAAAAAAAGAACGTATATGGTTTGATGCAAGCATCCCTCAGGAGCTAGGACTTCCCGATGAAGCCATTAGCGCTTTTGATTCTTTTTTCAAAAAAGACACCAGCGATACTGATCGAGACATGGATGAAGAAGATAAAAAGGCCCACGTTCCAAAGCATCTTCGTAGCCGACTTATCGGCAGCCCTCATCCTGACAGTACAGGAAAAATAAAATTCAATGGCGTGGTTCATGCAAAACTAATCAAGCCCTCCACCGATTATGAATTTGTAACCCATATTCTTGTAAAAGCCGATTCTTTACTCCAGTATTTTAACGCAAAAGAATATCCTGTCCCCACCCGTTTCGCCATTCAAGGTACCTACGAAGGTTTAAAGGAAGTCGATGATGTAGCTAACGACAGTATTTTTTCCTTCGGTATAAGCCTAGTACTTATTTTCGCATTGACATCATTTTTCTTCCGAAGCGTGAAAGGTCCTATTCTCCTGACAAGTTCTGTTTTATACGCATGCATCCCAACCCTTGCCTGCACAGCTTTGGTTTACGGCAAATTCAATCCATTTACCGTATTTGTCGCATCCATTATTTTAGGTATAGGCATAGACTACTCCATACACATCCTTGGCACAGCGCAAAAATTACTAAACACTCAATCATCCCTTGAAGATGTATTAAAAGAAGCGCAACGTAAAATGGCAAAGCCATTTTTACTGGCAAGTTTCACCACGATTGCAGCTTTCCTCACTCTTTTAGCGGCTCATTTCAAGGGATTCTATGAATTTGGCATCGTTGCATCTGCTGGTGTTTTATTCAGCATGTTCACAGCTCTTCTTGTACTCCCGGTTTTCGTACTCTGTCTTGGAGGCATTCCAGCTGCGCCTAAATTCAGTTTGCTACCAAAATCCTGGAATGAAAAACAAATTTTCAAATTCTTCAAATACGCTGCTTTAGCGGGTTTCATTGCAGGAGGAGCATCTCTTTGGTTCTCCCAATATGTGGATTTTGAACATAATCTTCGCAACCTAAGACGAGTCTCCACAGAAAAAACTCAAAAGAAAAACAACATTGAAACCTATGTAACACGAACAAACAACCGAGCTTCCTCTACTCCGGCAGCCGTCATGGGCAGCAAAGCAGAACAGTTGGATAAACTTTACGATACACTGATGGTCCGAATGCATACGGAAAAGGACACGACATTACGTAGTTTCTTAACTTTGAAAACATTTGTTCCTGCAGAATCAGACCAAAAAGAACGACTCGAGATTATAGAAGAAATCAATGAACTGGCTTCAGCAAGGGTCTTTGACAGAGCCTCAGGAGACGATTCTATCAATGTCGTCGAAATTCGAAAGCTATCTTCTATTGAGAATATTTTCACTGCCGAAGATATTCCTGAATGGGCTCTTGATTTACTTCGAGAAAAAGACGGTAGCTACGGAAAAATCGGATTTATTTATGGAAATTTTCCGAGCTGGGATGCTCATGCATTGCACAACTTCCAGAACCGATACGGCCATTGGAACTTCGATGGAGAAGACCTAAGAACCTTTTCATCCCAATTCATTCTCAGTGACGTCATAGAATCCGTTAAACAGGACAGTTTCAAACTTGCATTTTTGATAATCCTAGTCATCTTCGGAACCTTGATTCTTTCTTTCCGAAAGCCAAAGTTGTTTATTGCCGGTTGCATTTCCTTTGGAATGGGAGTCCTTATCACCTTAGGTTTACTCGGTATTTTGACTCATATTTTCGAATTCGGGAAAATCAGCATCTACAACGTCATCGTGATTCCAATGACACTGGGAATTGGAATAGACTCCACAATACACTTCATCACCTCTCACGTAGAAAATCAGGATATGAGTTTACGACAACTCATGGATACAACTGGTCGAAACGTCATTGCAAGTTCATGTACAACAATTGCGGGGTTCGTCGGATTTTTATTCACAACCCACCGAGGTTTAAAAGGAATTGGAGACCTAGCCTGCACTAGCATTGGAATTTTCCTGGTCACTAGTGTAGTATTCTCAATGTTCCTTTGCGGAAGCTGGTTAAAAAACAAATAAACTAATTAGTTTACTATATATTTTTATTCTGTAATGAACAAGAGGTTCATTATGTATTACGGTTATATACGTGTCAGTTGTGACAAGCAGACAATAGAAAACCAACACTTCGAAATAACACAATTTTGCATTAGAGAACATATCCATATCGATCATTGGATAGAGGAAACAATAAGCGGAACAAAAGATTACGACAAAAGAAAACTTGGAAATCTTTTAAAAAAGGTTCAGAGTAACGACGTCATTATTTGCAGCGAGATTTCCAGACTAGGAAGAAATCTTTTTATGATAATGGACATTCTAAACATCTGTATGCAAAAAGAATGTCATGTGTGGTCAATCAAGGACAATTACAGATTGGGAAACGACATACAGAGCAAAGTTCTTGCATTTGCTTTCGGGCTTTCTGCAGAAATAGAAAGAAACCTCATCAGCCAGCGTACAAAGGAAGCTTTAGCACGAAAAAAAGCTCTTGGATCCGTGCTAGGCAGACCCAAAGGAAAAAAAACACCCTTAGAAAAATGCAAACTCTATTCAAAGATTAAGGTCATCACGGAAATGCTTCAGAACGGAATTCCCAAAAAGAACATTGCAAAACATTGCCATGTAGACCGTGGGACCCTTAATAGATTTTTAAAAATCACGAATCAGTCCAGGATAAACTCCACAGCCTTTCCCAAGTCTTCTTTTTGACGCTTGCTGACCTCTGCATAGCGAACCTTTGCACGGCCTGCGTACAATTCATAAATTGCTGAATCCAAAAGCTGAATCATGCGATTCTTGATTTCGCTTACGGAATACGGGTCAAAAAGCAATGCTGCATTTTCGCAAATTTCAGGAACAGATGTTGTTCCGCTAGCGGCAACAGGAACGCCATAGCGCATGCTCTGCATCGGTGGGTAACCAAAGCCTTCATTTAGCGACGGGAAAACAAAGGCGTATGCATTCTTGTGCAGGAATTCCAGTTCCTTGTTTTCCACATAGCCCAGAAGCACAAAGCGGTCCCTATGGCGAACGTTCTTCAAGTACACCTTGGGATTGGCGGCACCTGTAATGATCATCTTGAAATCAAAAGGCTTTCCGCAGGTCTCATACTGAGTCACCAGTTCATCGAAAGCCTTGGCGGCACGCAAGTTGTTCTTTTCCCAGCGAGCGCCACTTGTAAGCAGAAAATACTTCTTTGTTTGAACTTCCGGAGGAAGGAATCCCTCCGGTTCGTATTCAATCATAGGGCTGTAGAATACGGGAATTTCCTTATCCATCAGTTCCGGGAAAAAGCTTTTAATACTAGCGCGGCTGTGTTCACTTACAGTAATGGTTTCCGCCCGACCATCAGCAATGCGGCTAGCCAATTCCTGATATTTGGGCTTGTAGTAAAGTCGCTTCCAAGATTCCCGATAACGGACCAAAGCCTCCGCCTTCTGGGAGAACTTTTTCGCAAAAGAGATTCCCAAAGGACTGTATTGCATTTCAAGAGCACGGGCGCCGTGCCAAGTGAGTACAAACCGCTTTACCTTGATATTCCACTTCTTCTCTAGCGAATAAAGCGGCGTATAGAAAGTGTCAATCTTATTGGCATCGATAATTTCTTGCGGAGTCTGCACGGCTATGTCAAACAGAGGAATATTTTTTCCCTTGCAGACATCTATGATTTTCGGGTCCAAATACTTTCGGCTATCGTAAACACAACTGAACTTTTCACCGCGCTTTACCATCGCCCAGAAAATCACCTCTCCATAGGAGCCTCCCCCATGGAATTTGGCGCTATGAATAGGCTGCACTGCTGTAAGATTGAAAAGCAAACTCATCGCGCAACCTCTACAGGATTTTTCCGATTAGCGATAACAGCGGAAGTACGAACGGCAATTTCTTATAGACAAAGCCAAGGGACTTTGCAAAAGCATAGGAGCGGATGATGTCCGCACCAAAGGTTCCCGCATGTTTTGTCTGATACAAGAATGCATCTTTGGCATGGGCAATCACATCATCATAGTATGCGTTAATCGTGATGCTCTTGTCCGCATTCACAATTACAGGGATGTTCTTCAGATTCGTGTAGAAATCCCTCCGCAGAATCTTCGGGAGGAAGATGTTCATGCTCTCGGGCACCTTGCGCCCGCAGGTATCGATGATGCGAGAGCCAAAGAAATGGAACACCTTACCATTGGGAATGAACTTCTTGGCATAAGCCATCTGGCAGTTCCATTCGCCGCCGGCCTTTTGCGTCATGTAACCAAACTTGAAGTTGGCTTCTGCAAGGCTTGCCATGTCATAAGGGAAGTTCTTGGTGACGCAATACTGCCAAAGTTCATGCCAGGTCTTAAAGAATTCCCTAGCCTTAGGAGAATCCTTGGCATACATCACTCCCCCATTGAAGATTTCATCGTTCAATATAGGTGAGAAGCCGAGCATCTTGGCGTTATTCAAAATCTTTTTGCGATTGATGGCTTTGTGGAGCTTGGTATGGAAGTCCAAGACCGCGTAAATATCTTCCGTCCATTCTGCCGGGATGCTCAAATCGCCTACGATAGCAATATCAGAATCCATATAGAGAAAATCGCCATCGATGACGTTACGCATCACCGTCTTGAGGTAGCGGGAACGAAGCATGGGAGAAAGTGTCTCCGGCAAATCCAGAACCTTCAACTCGTCCACGGCATCCTTCAACGCGGCACGATTCCCCGTCAGAGTAGCAGCAGTCTTATCATCCGTCAAAAGTGTCACAAAGGCGTGTGGATTATGCACTCGAAGAGACGCGATAGCCACAATGGTCTGTTCGCAAAAGAAATCCTTTGGAGAACTAGTCAGGACAAAGAGATACTTCACCATGAACGACAATCCTAGTCTAGCGGAATCGTAGACTTTGCATTCTCAAAATCTTCAACGGTATCCAGCTCGCAAGAGAAGTAATCTGTAGCGTCCAAGACCGTATAAGTATGTCCTTGAGAAATCAGGCGCTCAAAGGCAAGCTCATAGAACTTGTTTTCCAAGTGTTCCTGATTCATCATCTTGTCCAATTCCTTATACAAGGCCGTAGAGTAGGCTTCACCGATTTTTTCAATACCCAGACTTTCGCCAGCAGCGGCGGTAGGAGAACAGGTTTTACTGATTTCCACAATGGCGCCGGCGGCATCGACAACCACCTTCATCTCCTCTTCACCAAGGGGATGGCGAATCAACGTGAGCACGTTCTTCGAAGGTACCGCGAGGACATTCTTTGCAATCTGGGGGTCGTACAACAAATCGCTGTCCAAAAGCAGGAAGGACTTACCATCAACAGCTTCCCTCGCCAACCACAAAGAATAGATGTTATTAGTGCTATCGTAAACGGCATTGTGGATGAACTTGACCTGGACTGTTGTTCCATAGCGTTTCGCCACAAAATCCTCAATCATCTGGTGCAGGTATCCCGTCACAATAACGAAATCATGAATGCCATTTCCAATGAGGGCATCCATCGAACGTTCCAAAAGCGAACGTCCCTTCACATCCAGCAAGCACTTCGGCGTATTGTTGGTCAGAGGACGAAGGCGGGAAGCCATTCCTGCGGCGAGAATTACAGCTATCATAAAGCGCAACGCTTGATGGTGTCAACAACAACCTGAATTTGCTCCTTACGCCCAAGCGTAATGCGGAGGCAGTCTTCCAGGCCCTTATCGCTCATGAACTTGATCTTGTAATCCTGTTCCGCCATAGCCTTCTGCAAAGCTTCCTTAATGCGAGTGGGATACTTGATGAGAATGAAGTTCGCCACACTCTTGTAAACTTTGAATCCAGGAAGAGAGCCCAGCTCCTTCTTGAAGAGCTGGCGGTCCCATTCCATATCATCGGCAACCTTGCGGTAGTGGTCTTCACTATCAATAGCAGCCATGGCCACCGCCTCACTAAAACGGTTATAGCCCAGATATTTGTTGGCATAGCTGAGGAAAGCCTCATGACCCTTGCCCATAAAGCCAAAGCCCATACGAAGACCCGGAAGTCCAAAGAACTTGGAAAGGGTACGGGAGATAATGAGGTTTGAATACTTGTTCACCAGTGGAGCGATATAAGCCGTATCTGTGGTAATGAAGGAGGCGTAGGCTTCATCAATCAGCACCATTGTATCGTTCGGGATATTCTCCATGATGCGGCCGATTTCTTCCGGCGTAAGGCTATTACCCGTCGGATTATTAGGAGATGCAAGAAGAAGCATCCGCGGATGATTTTCGTTAGTCAGTTTAATGACTTCGTCCACATCGTAGGCAAAGGTATCCTCTTTTTCATAGAGCGGATACATCTTAAAGGAGCCTCCGCATTCTCCGGCAATGCGATTGTAGTACCACCAAGAGAATTCCGGAATCATGATGGTCTTGTTGTCGCCCTTCATCAAATAGTAGTGCACCGCATTTTTCAGGATATCTTCGCCACCATATCCCAACAGCACCTGCTCTTCAGGCACGTTATAGATTTCACTGAGTTTTACAGAAAAAATACTCTTTTTGCCTTCATCATAAATGCGGGTATAAAAGCAAAGCTGTTCCGGGTCAAAATTCTTGATAGCATCAAGAACCTTTGCGGAGGGTTTGAAATTAAATTCGTTTCTATCCAAAAAATTCATGACGATTCCTTTTGCAGGGGTAACCCCACATAAAATTCTCTTTATAAATATAGGATTTTATAGCCCCGCCCAGAATGAAGGCATAGGCTCTCTATCCACCCAATATGACCATTCATCCCCCCATTATATCTCATGGAGCGAACAAATGACTTTTCTGTACCGAAATTACTTGGTTTCCTGCTTCCACCAGACATCCAAGCCGTGATTATAGCGTTTTTCCTCTGGCGGGAGCTGCATATAATCGCGGTAGAATTGCGACAGATAGTAATCGTAATTCTTGACCCCTAGATATTCCCGATTTTCAAAAGGATACGGGACCATCTCGCTGATTTTTTCACGTTCCAATATGCGGTCTGTTTTGGTATCAAAAAAGGGATTCGCCACAAACTTCGACTGTGCAGCAGGAAAGCGACAAGCCATCCAGTCCACAAAACGGCAAAAGCGTTTTTTGCCTACAAGAAGAGTAAACGCATAGAAGAAGCGCTTGTAGAAAAGAGTCCAGCGGTCATAACCTTTGGATTTAAAATCCGTACTCATGGCCAAGCTGAAAATACGCAGGAAGCCCATGAAATACACGTATGCCTTTGCGAGAATTTTAGATTCCGGAATACCATCCATTGGGAAAATATCCACCCACAAACCCATTTCACCTACATGGCGTTCCATTTTCACAGTTGTACGATTGTCGTGTACCTTTACAAAAGGACAATGGAAATCCTTGCTGGTATCGTCAATAAGGCCAAGCCATTCCTTCTTAGGAACGTTCGGATCTTTCAAAAGTTTCAGGAGTTTATCGTAATCCTCGCGGAAAAGCCAGATATCGATATCATCATCCCAAGGAATATAGCCTTTGTGGCGCACTGCCCCAAGCATAGTTCCGTAAGCCAGACTATACTTCAGATTGTTTTCTTTGCAAATACGCGAAATCTCATCCAAAACAGACATCTGAATTTCACGGCATTCATCCTGTTCAATCTTTTTCATCTCTAAATCCACATTAATTTTTTGCATGAGCGTTTCTATCCGCCTCAATGCGTTTTTTCATAATCTTCCAGTAAATTCCTAAAACTGCAAGAACCCCTACATAGACAAAAACCTTCTCCAACAGCGTCAAGGTAAACACTTGCATGTTGAGCATGATATAGAAGGCGATGAGTATCAAAATCCAAACCACTTGGGAAATCAATTTTGAGGAATAAGGCCACAACCCCATCTTAATCAGGTAGCCATTGTTGAGAACGATGGCAAAGATGTTATAGCACAGCATGGAAAGAGCTGCTCCCACAAGACCATAGGCAGGAATGAGGAAATAACCCGTTGCAAGAGCCACCATCAAAGACAGAATATCCACAATCATAGAGAAAAGGCTTTTCCCGAGGCCATTCAGAACAACATAAGACATTCCGCCAAAGCCCGCCACCAAATGAACCAAAAGAAGTATTCCCAAGGTTTCTGGCTGAACAATGAAGTCCTTCCCCGCAATGTTCAGAATCTGTTCTGGGAAGAGAACGATAAAGAACCCGATGAGTAGTTGAATCAATGTCACCATGAAAACGCAATAGCTATAAACGGGTCGGAGGTCCGCCTTCAGGCGCCCTCTTTCCATGCCAGCAACAACAGGCGTAAGAATGGGGTTGAAGCCCACCCGGATGGTCTGAAGCGCATTCGAGATAGTGACCATGATACCATAGGCACCCGCTTTCTCGGGACCGAGGAAAAGCATGACCAGCCAAAGGCTAGAACGAATCAAGAATGAGGAAACAAATTCATCCAACCCTAGGGGAAGCGAATAAACCAGCAGTTTCTTAGAGACGAGCTTCCCAGGAATAAGCGGCATTTCTGGGAATTGCCGACGGACCAAGACAAAATGGGTAAAGAAGCCCACCACTTGCCCTACAAGAAGGCCTAGCGGAAGCGCATGCGGAACATGAAGGAAATAAAGCGCTATGGATGTAGCTGGAGCAAGCGTCACCACCAGGAAGGAATTGATGAATACAGCATTTTGAGGACGACGATTTCCTTCCGAGGAATTGCTGAAGACATAGGTTCCGGCAAAGAAGATGAGGGAAATTCCATACCAGGGCAATTCCTTCGAAATGTAGGGCGTAAAGGAGCCCACAAATATCACAGCCGTGCAGAAGAGTGCAATAGCAATGGAAATCCAGAAGGATTCCATAATGCCATCATGGGGAGCACGATTATTCAGCTTATTCTGCGGAAGGTACCAATAGAGGCCCTTGTCAAGGCCTAAGGTAGAAGAGCGAGCAATAGTCAAAAGCAATGTTTGAGCAGAGACAAACATGCCAAATTCCGCCGCCCCAAAAATGCGAGCCATCACAAATGTAAGCAGAGGGCCACAAATCTTGAGGATTGTGCCAACCACGTTCACAATCACAGCTTTTTTTAGGAACTTGCTATCTGTCTCTAAACTACCCATGTACAACACTCATCAAATAATCTCCCCAATCCAGGGGAACAAATTGTTTTTCTTCTCCAATCTTTCCAAAAGAATGGTATCGGGATGTTTTTTGCCAAAGGCCAGTGCTGAGGTGGCCGCCCCATACAAAGCACATACGTTGCGATAATGTTCGTTCTGGCGGGCTTTGGCGTAATCGGCAGCAGATTTATTGTGTTCCATGAAAGCCCAGTCCGAGGCCTGGAACAGCAAAACTTCACGGGCAATTTGTGCAAGGAAGCGTTTTTGGAGAGCAACAGCCTTCTTCGCTGACGAGTTCATCACAGCGATATGCTTCTTCATCTCCTCCATCATCTTCCGCATACGGAAGAACAGCGGATAGGCGAAATTCACTTCGTCATTCACCCACACACCGCTAAAGCCGCCTTCACCCCAAGAGGAGAAGATAGGCTCATGGACACTCGCATCTGGCGAGGAATGCATAGTATCTTCCAAAGAAGCCATTTCAATAACGTTAGAACTAGCCGCCCGCTCAAAAAGTTTTTCGATGAACAGAGGGCCTTCAAACCACCAATGTCCAAAAAGTTCAGCATCGTACGGGCAGAGAACAGAAACTTTGTTCCCCTCCATGTGCGGAAGAAGTTCGTTAATGGTCTTTTCGCGATTGGCGATGAAAAGGCGGGCGTGGTCTTCCGCCAAACGGAGCGCATTCCACGGGCGATACACCTGCTTTTCTTCACGGCCCGTGATGCGATAATACTTGAGGCCTGTCTCGATAGGAGTCGTGCCTGCCATGAAGTACGGGCCCAGGTATTCTGGAGAGCGCTCCTGGCAGATGTCCTTGAAGAACTCCCGATATTCGGGGTGGCCCGGATAGCCGGTTTTACGGCTCCAGACTTCCATAGAGCTGTTCTGCTCGCGGCCCATGCAATAAAGCCCCGCAGGGGTCTTTATTGGCGCAAATACGCCGTATTTGGGCGCGGGCTTCGCGAGAAGCACGCCATGGGTCTCTAGGAAGAAGTACTGGAAGCCATATTCTGCAAGTAATGCATCCAGGCCTTCAAAATAGCCACATTCCGGAAGCCAGAGACCCTTAGGCTTACGGCCGAAGGCCTTTTCAAAAGCCTTCACCGTCACCGCCAATTGCAGGCGAATGGATTCCACATCGCTCTGATAAGCCGGCAAAAATGGATGAGTCCCCACACAAGTGAGAAGCGTCAATTTTCCTGATTTTTCAAGCTCCGATAATACGGGAATCACCTGATAGTGGCAAACATTCTCCCAAGTTTCAATAAGAGCCCTTTGGCGACGAACATAAAAGTAGACCACCTCTAAAAAATCGGCATTATTCTGGAGAGTGGTTCTCTCTTTTTCCAAAAGTTCCAATTGCCGATGGAGATGTTCCGTAAAACGTTTCAGGAGCAGTTCATCCCCAAACATGGCGAGGAGTGCCGATGAAACGCTCAGGTTCAAAGTGCCGGGAACGCCCCGTTCTTCCAAACGGCGAAGCATCTGAATCAGCGGAAGATAGGTTTCCGACATGGCCTCAAAAAACCAGTTCTCTTCCAAGAATCGGTCGTACTCAGGCTCACGCACAAAAGGCAAATGAGCGTGGAGCAGCAATAAAATCTTACCAGGAACAGACATAGATAAGTATGAGTTATAAGTTATGAATTACGAGACGACAAGGCGACATATTCGTAATCTCCAATCTCATAATTCATAATTAATAATTAAGCCGAAGGCTTATTCCGTGCGCTTCACAACAATGGGAACAATAGTCGTGGGGAAATCGCCGTCCTTATCGGTAGCGAAAACAGGAATAATCTTATTGGAGTCCGGAAGATCTTCCTCAAAGCTGAAAGTGCCATCGGGATTCAGCGGGAACGGTTCGCCACGGACCTGCAGATGAGCATCGGGACGTGTGCCGCCATAGACGATGAGGCGAGTCTTTACCCACAGGAAGAAATCCTTGCCATAGCTGACGGAATCCTTCGGAAGTTCCAGAGCGTTACTCTTGAGAGCTGCGCTGGAAAGGGCGCCAGAGAACATGGAGCCGGAAGAACTGGAGAGAGACTCCAGCCAAGTCTGGGCAGACATGCTGGAAAGTCCGGAACTGCCAAAGCCACCCATAGCGGCATTGCCGAGAGAAGCTTTGACGAAGATGTCGTCGCCCTTGATGGTGGCGCCATTCATGGAGAAGGTCTGGACGGGAGCGCCCTCTACAATGGGCATGAACTGGCTTCCATTTGCCACGCCGAGAACAGCCACGCAATTTTCCGTAGCCTTATTCTCTACATACCAACTGCGAGCATCGGCAGGAACTTCCACATCGCGGAACTTAAGTTTCTTGGAGCGCTTGATAGTGAGGTCGCCGGAAATATCAAACAGGCGAATCACCAACTTGCCTTTCCCCTTCTTGGCTTCCTTGATACGCTTCTCGGAGACTTCCCAGAAGGCTTGCATCCAGTTGGGGTCCTTCTGCATGAGAACCAGATACTCTGCGTTGAAGGACTGTTCCATGGAGGCCGGATTTACGGCGGACTTGGCAACAGGCTTTGCAGCGGATTTGGCTACTGGCTTAGCAGCGGGTTTAGCGGCAGGTTTTGTCTTCGCAACTTTTGCAGTTGGCTTTACAGCGGGCTTAGCATCCGTCTTCGCAGCGGGCTTCACCACAGCCTTGGCGGTAGGCTTTGCAATGGCCGTCATCTTCACCGTAGGTGCAGCAGACTTTGTGTTTGCCTTAGGAGCAACCTTCACAGACTTTTTAGGAGCCGCAGGTTTTGCCTTTGCAACTGCCTTTTCAGACTTCTTTGCAGAAGCTGGTTTGGCAACGGCCTTCGAGGCCACCTTAGCCACAACCTTCTCGGCCTTTACAGCCACCTTTTTCACGGCGGCCTTAACCTTACTTGTTGCGCTCTTTACAGCCTTTTCCACTTTTTTTGCGGTCTTCACTGCATTCACTTTCTTAGCTGCCATTTCAGCCTCCTTCGTCAAAACTTATCTGTGGGTTTGACCCCAGCTGCTCACGCCCATCAAGCCCAGACGGACGCCCACAAAAGACTCTTCCCAGTTACCCTTGGATTCCGACATGCGCTTTCCACCCTGGAAAGCGAGGTCAATCGTAGTTCCCTTTCTACCCAAGGGAAGTCCAACACCTACAGAGCCACCAAATTCGTACACGTCCTCAATGTACCAGTTCTTGTACCACCCGCCAGCGCGATAGGTGATGCGCTTCCAATATGGATCATAGAACAATCCTGTTCCATCCCACTGGTAACCAAGAGACGCCATAAAGTCATTCTGCGTTTTGGTCACGGCTCTCATATCATAGCTGCGGCCAATATTCTCCACATCCTCATCCCAAGCACGCCAGGACAAATCCATCATGATGTTGTGCCGTTTGAACAAGCGGTAATTGATACCCGTGGCAAGCATGGCAGGCACCTCGATTTCACGAGAATACTCCGTCGGGGCCAAAGTATCCAGTTGGCTGAAGCGGAAATTGTATTCCAGCTCGTTCAGCAGTGTGTGAGCCATGGTGTAAGAGAAGAAGTAGGAAACCTGCTTCCCGCGGTACTGCATAGCAAAGCTGTAGTATGCCGGATGGTGATTCACCTCCCAGGTACCTTCCACGTAATCGGAGAGTTCCAAATTATTGGTTGCCCAGGAATCTTCCTTCGATACCGCACTATTATCGGGCCCCATGGTCAAACTACGGGAAATATTGCCCATCACCAAATGTGCCGAAGCACCGAGGGAGAAGTTGCGGAGGTAGGGAATACGAACCGCATATGTGGGAACAATTTCATAAACGCTTCCCTGGTACTCGATATCCGTCGTAGTCTTTGTGACTGAATCCTTCACACTTTCACGAAGCGTGGAAGTATAGCGTTGCCAGAGGCTCACACCCAAGGCGCCAAAGTTTCCCATGGGGAATGTCAAATTGAAGGATGGAACCGCAATCTTATTGGTCGTGAAATACTCACTACTTTTTTCAGCAGTAAACCACTCCATTTCAAAGTTCACATTGAACACAACCTTCGTGTCAAAAGCGATTCGAGCAGGGTTCATCAAAGTGAAGCCCTCAGCCTCACCCGTCTTTGCGGAACCCGCATAGCCACGACCTGCGGCTCCAGCCATACCACCCAGAACCTGTTCCTCGCCAAGTGCATCCAGGCCAATCATAGAAGCAGAAGCAAACACACACAAACAGAGAATTATTCCAAATAGCTTTTTCATTATTCATCCCCCCGCTTTGTGGCAAGCCAGAGTTTCAACGTGGAAGGAGAACTCTTGATGGTGTTGAAATCATACCGCGCGTAATCAAAATGACCAAAGAAAGTGTAGCTGGAATCACCCTTTGCAGTCACATAATTGGCATAGGTGGAATCCTTATCCTGAAGCACTGGATAGCCCAGACGCATCATGGTTTTAAACGTACGTCCATCGCTAGCCCTATTGATAAAGTCGCGCATGCCGAACGTGACCTGCAGCGTGAGGGAATCTCCGTCGTAGAACACCATATTGGGATGTCCCTTGGAGGCAATCCGTTTTTTATTGAGCTTGTACGTTTCCATCTCGCGCATATCCTGAGTTTTTGCGCTATCGATATAAGAGCCCACCACTACCTGAATGGGGTGACCTAACTCCTGAGAGCCCTGAGAGTCGTCACGCGGGAAGGTGAGTTCCGCAAGGATTACCGCCTGACGTACATCGCCACCATCGCCCTCGGTATAGGGGAATTCGTCGCCATAGAAGTCCGAGAGCGCCTTCATGATGGGCTTTGACGGATATTCTACAACAAGAGAATCAAAGACTCCCCCATGAAGAACCAGACAATCGCTGCAGGATTCCCGATTAGAGAAGACACTTGCCATACGTTGCACCCAAATCATCATGGTTTGCTTTGCCTTTTCACCGATATTACGGACATACAGTGCTGGCGGATAGTAGGACGCCGTGCCGTAGAAGCGGTAAATGCGGGAAGCCTCTGGAGCAGAGAGGCGCAACTGTATGCGGTAATACTTGCCACTATTCTTCATATCCGCAGTCAAAGCGGAGGGCAGAGGAATTTCAAGTACCGTATCCTTTTTCGTTATCTTGAGAGAATAAGTGGTATCGGCCTCGTTCTGAGACTTCCAGGAGGCAATCTGGCTATACCAAACAGAATCCTCCTGGTCCAGCATATCTTCTACCTTGGACTTCTTAGCGCCCTTGGTGATTTTCCAACTAGCCTTGATGGATAAATCTTCTTCAAAGGGGAATGAATCCTGGGGGAAGGATTTTGAGGTGTAGAACGGGGTCAGCAAGTTCAAAATGATGGAGGTCTTGGCGGAGTCCGCTGTCTGCAAGAAGGTGTTCAGCACCGTATCCGTCACTATGAAATCAAAGACCAAATCATGACTCAAACCAGAAACAGCACCTAAAACCGCACGGCTGTTCGCATCCCGAGGAGTGGAATCCTGGAATACTTCCGCGGAAACGGGCGTTAAATCGCCAACCGTCAAAGTTTGGACTTTATAGCTATTAGGCAGCCCCTGATCCCCAAGCCAGGACCCAAGCGTGCTTTCATCCGAATCAAAAATACAGGATGCCAGAAGCATCGACAATACAAATAAAACCGCAATACTTTTCTTGCTCATACAAAGCCCAATATAGAAAGATTGAATAGTCCAAATGAAGACAAAAGCCTACAATACGGCGTTTCTTTTCTACATTTGACGCCGTAAAACGTACAAGGGATAACCATGACTCAGTTTAACGCTCATTTTAGAAACATCAACGGCGACGACACCTATTCTCTGGACGAAGTCATCTACAGAAGCAAGGTGGACGGAAGCCTTCTGGAAGTGGAACACGACCGCAAGGCCCTGGCCGAAAAGAGCCCCGAGGAATGGAAGAAGCTGTTCGCCGAACGCCGCATGAGCTTCAAGCCCGCCGACATGAGCGGCATCTGGAGCAAGCGCGAAATGGTACTCCCAGACATGCCGGAAGAAGACATCGTGACCATGCGTGAAGGTTGGAGCCCGCTGTTTGACGCCGCTCCCCTCGCAAAAGAACTTGGCATCAAGAGCCTCAAGGTGAAACTCTGCGGAAACTCCCATACCGGAAGTTTCAAGGATTTGGGCATGACGGTTCTCGTGAGCCAGGTGAACCACATCATCAAGAAGAAAATTCACGAAATCGACGCTGTGGCCTGCGCCTCTACAGGCGACACTTCCGCTGCCCTCTCCGCCTACTGCGCCAAGGCCGGCATTCCGTCCATCGTATTCCTGCCCGCGGGCAAGACCAGCGTTGCACAACTCATCCAACCCATTAGTAACGGAAGCATCGTTCTCGCCCTCGACACAGACTTCGACGGCTGCATGAAGATTGTGCAGGAAGTCACGAAGGACAACCGCATTTATCTCGCCAACTCTATGAACAGCCTCCGCGTGGAAGGCCAGAAGACCATCTCTCCAGAAATCTGCCAGGAGTTGGGCTGGACCGTTCCCGACACTGTGATTATTCCTGGCGGTAATTTGGGCAACGTGAGTGCTCTCGCCAAGGGTTTCGAAGACTGCAAGGCCATGGGCCTCATCGACCGCATTCCGCGCATCATCGTGGCTCAGGCCGAAAACGCCAACCCGTTCTTCCAGGCCTACGAACGCGGTTTTGATAAACTGGTTCCCATGCAGGCAAAGAAGACTCTCGCCAGCGCCATCCAGATTGGAAACCCGGTGAGTTACCCGAAGGCTGTTCGCGCTATTCAGAAGACGAACGGCATGGTGGTGAGCGTCACGGAAGAGGAACTTGCAAATGCTGCCCATCGCGGCGACCGCATCGGTCTCTACTGCTGCCCGCATACAGGCGTGGCTCTTGGCGCTCTGGAAAAACTCGTCGCCGCAGGGAAAATTGCTAAAGACGAAAATGTCGTGGTCATCAGCACCGCTCACGGCCTCAAGTTCACAGAATTCAAGGTGGGATACCACGAAAAGAAGTTGGAGAACATCTGCTCTCAATTCGCGAACCCGGTGTTCAAGGCTCCTGCTGAAATCGGCGCCGTTATGGACATCTTGAAGAAAGAGATGGTGGCTCGCCGCCGTTAACAACAGCGTCGCAATTAAACCTCGCGAAAGAAACTTCGCGGGACGTCACTCGTCGTAAAATGGCAGCCCTCAAGAAAATTGAAGTCGTGGCTGGCGTAATCACCGCCGGCGCGGAACTCCCCTGCGAATGCGGAGTTGGTCTCCGATACTTCGCCACACAAAGAGGCTACGGCGATTTCAAAGGCTTCTGGGAATTCCCTGGCGGGAAAATGGAAGCCGGAGAAACCCGCGAGGAAGCCCTCGCCCGAGAGTTGAAAGAGGAGTTGGCGGTTGATGTGGATGTGGGAGATTTCATCTGCACGGTGGAGCACGACTACCCGAAATTTCACCTCACCATGCACTGCTTTTGCTGCACAATTAAGACAGGCACGCCAACCCTGCTGGAACACGAGGCGGCTAGGTGGCTCACCTACGAAGAACTTAGTGCTTTGCAGTGGTGCCCAGCCGATGTGAAAGTCGTGGAAGCGCTATAGCAGGCGCAGTCCAGCGCGAAGTAGCCTGCCGCGAAATAATCCGTCACAAGGCAATCTGTCGTGAGGTAATAGCGGGTCGAGGACAGTCTCACAGCGGGAGCTTTTTACAGCCCCGCATAAACCGGAGAGTTTCCGCCTCCCCTTTCTCTGCAAGCATTTTCAAGAGATAGAGCAGTTTGCCATAGGTTTCTTCCGTCATCTTTTCGCGGGCGGAACCTTTCAGCAAGTACTGCAGCGGATGCTCCTGGGTGTATGCGCCACGATTATACGTCTTCGATGCCGCCACGCGGTCGCAGAACATCTCCTTGATGTAGCGGTCGGGCATAGGCATAGGGACGATTTGCTTCGTCACCATGTCGTAATCATACCAGAACTCAAAGTGATGCTTGTTCCGTCCCTTGTGATGCATCCAAGCAAGACTGTAGCCAATGGCATTTCGTTCCCCGTTGTTGGGCGATTGCGTACCCGAATAATAGCGGGCACCCGGAATGAATTCCGTAGGGCTGTATTTGGACAAGTCGTGAAACAATCCCTGAAAACCAATACCCGCCTTAAAGCAGAGGCGAATCACCTCGTGCCTGTGCCGCGTGATGGTGCAGAAATGTTTGAACGGATGGAACATAGCCTAATTATAAATTATGAATTATAAATTACGAGTTATAAATTACAAAAAGAGCCTCGTTCTCACGAGGCAGTTTTTAATGATAAAAATGACGATTACTTATACAGCGGGTGCTTCTTGCAGAGGTCAACGATTTCCTGACGGATGGCCTTGAGAGCTTCTTCGTTGTCCTTGTTCTGCACGGCGCGGTCAATGATCTGGGCCACGAGGCGAGATTCGTCTTCGTTGAAGCCACGGGTCGTGATAGCAGCGGTTCCAAGACGAACGCCAGACGGATCCATAGGCTTGCGGGTATCGAAAGGAATGGTGGAACGGCTGCAGCTGATGCCCACCTTTTCCATGGCCACTTCGGCTTCCTTGCCGGAAACACCCTTGGAGGTCATGTCCACCACCATGAGGTGGTTGTCGGTACCATCGCTGATGATCTTGTAGCCAAGCTTCATGAGTTCGTCGGCCATAGCCTGAGCATTCTTGATGATGTTCTTGGCGTATTCCTGGAATTCCGGCTGCAAAGCTTCGAGGAATGCAACAGCCTTACCGGCGTTGATATGGTCGTGCGGACCACCCTGCATACCCGGGAAGAGGCCCTTGTCGATTTCCTTGGCGAGGGAAACTTCCTTCATTTCGCCCTTCACCATCTTCTGAATCATCTTGTCCTTGCACATGATGATAGCGGAACGCGGGCCACGGAGTGTCTTGTGGGTGGTGGTCGTCACGATGTCGAAGTACGGCACCGGAGATTCGATTGCCTTACCTGCAATGAGGCCTGCAACGTGGGAAATGTCAGCCATGGTGAGAGCGCCAACTTCGTCGGCGATTTCCTTGAACTTCTTCCAGTCAAGGTTGCGGCTGTATGCAGAGAAGCCAGCGAGGATCATGCGGGGCTTTTCCTTAAGAGCGATTTCACGGACCTTGTCCATGTCGATGCGGCCAGTTTCCTTATCCACTTCGTACTGGACGAAGTTGTAGAGCATACCGGAGAAGTTCACCGGATGGCCGTGAGAAAGGTGTCCACCGTGGTCGAGCTTGAGACCGAGGACCTTGTCACCCGGCTTGAGGACGGCGAAATAGACAGCGGCGTTTGCTGGAGAGCCGGAAAGCGGCTGCACGTTGGCATGGTCGCAACCAAAGAGCTTCTTGCAACGTTCGATGGCGAGGGCTTCCATCTCGTCGATGACTTCGTTACCACCGTAGTAACGCTTGCCCACGTAACCCTCACTGTACTTGTTGGTGAGGACGGAACCCATAGCTTCCATCACAGCCTTGCTGGTGTAGTTTTCGGAAGCAATCAGTTCGATGCCATATTCCTGGCGTTCGGCTTCCTTCTGGATGATGTTGTAGATTTCTGGGTCTGTCTGTTGCAATGTTGATTTAAGCATTATCGCTCCTTGAAATTTTACACCCCAAAGATAGCATTATAAACCCGATTTTTGAACGTTTTTTATGGGAAATGGATTGGAACGATTACGTACATTCCTGGCAAAAAATTGACGGCCGCTGTTAACCCATTGAACCTCAATAAGTTGCGTTTTGCGACTGTTTTTTAGGGTGTGGCAAAGCCAAACAAAAAACTAGGGACTTTTTTTTCTAAATTTGGGCAAAATGCCGAATTGGTGGAAAAACTTCTCATGGGAGTGGCTGTTCGATAATATCGCAGCCCGTTCTCCTGACTTCATCAAAATCAGCATCATCGCCGGGAAGTCCTTCCTGTACTATCACGGGCTCACCCGCGCGGCGTCCCTCACCTACACCACATTCCTCGCCGTGGTGCCGCTTCTCATTCTGCTCACCTCCATCACCATTGCCGTGGGCTTCGGAAGTTTCATGTCCGACTACCTGCCCATTCTTTTGGACATGCTGAATCTGGACTGGCCCGTGGACCCCATCATTTCCATCGTGCAGAACGCGGAACACATCCCCATCGGAAAGCTTGGAATCATCGGTGCTCTCGGCTTGTTCGTCACCTTCATCCTCTCCTTTGGCAGTCTGGAGACCAACTTCAACGTGGTTTGGGAAAACAAGACCTCCCGCACGCTTATTCGGCAAATCAAGGTCTACACGCCCTTTCTCCTCATCTGCGCCGGTTTCATCGGGATGTTCGCTGGCTTTGTGAACCACGTGCAAGACGCGCTCTCCATGATTATCGTAGATGGCCTGCATTTTTCTCCGGAATTATTGAAAGTGCTCATCACCGCCTTCTGGTACGTTGTGTTCCAGGTGGCCGTACTTCTCCTCATCTTCCTCATGCTTTACGCCCTGCCTGCTAGGCCCAAGGGACACCGGCCCTATTCCAGGAAGCGCTTGCTGGGTTCCTCCATTCTCGTCACGTTCATCGCCTGGTTTGCCATCATCATCTACGTGAAGATTCTCATGCTCATCCAGACCGCCATGGTGACCCGCATGTCCATTTTCTACGGCTCTCTCGCCTTCATTCCGCTGGTCATGTTCCTGGTGTTTGGCGTCTGGTCCATCATCCTCTGCGGAAACAGCCTGGTGTGGACAATATGCCACTGGCCAGAGGCCGGCAAGCGCGTGTGGAACTGGAACACAACTTCCGACGATTTGTAATTCCATGGCCGATTACATCAAGCTTCGCGGAGCATGCCTCCATAACCTGAAAAATCTGGATGCGGATTTCCCCCTAGGGAAGATTACCGTAGTCTGCGGGCCCTCCGGCTGTGGAAAATCCACCCTGGTGCTGGACACGCTTCACGGAGAATCCAAGCGGCGCTATCTGGAGACGCTTTCGCCCTTTGCCGCAGACTTGCTGGGCGGCAAGCGGAACATTCCCCTCAATAGCACGGAAGGGCTGCCGGCGAGCATTGCCATCGGCCCTACCCACGGGGAAGCTAATTCCAAGGCATACGCCCTCAGCATCGCGGAATGCGATCACGGCTTGCAGACTTTGTTTGCAGCTTACGGAACGCCCGCGTGCCCTGTTTGCGGAGAAGCCATGGAGAGCACCGCCCGCGAGGAGATTATCCGCCGCATTGCAGGGAAGCCCGAGGGGACAAAACTGCAATTCTTGGCAAAAATGGAGCCTGGGAAAAATGATTTGGACAAGCTGTCTGCAGTGTTTCTCGCCCAAGGCTTCACCCGCGCCATGGCAGACGGCGTGAGCTATTCTTTGGCAGATTTGACCCCTACGGAAAAGGCAATTCAGCCCCAGGAATTCTACATCGTGGTGGACCGCATCATTGTGCGGGAAAACACCCGGACCCGCATTGCGGAAGCCGTTGACGGAACCCTGAAACTCACCCACTCCCTTGTCACGCTGGATGTGGCTGGTATTACCGAGATTTACAGCACGGCACCCCGCTGCAAAAACGAAGGCGACAAGAAACACGCGAAAAAAAGCCGCGCAGTTGTGCCCAATTTGGAGGCAAGGTCCTTTTCGCCCTACAACAAAATTTGCGCTTGCACAAGTTGCAATGGAACGGGGTTGGACGAAACGGGAGGCAATTGCGAAAAGTGCGGCGGGCTAAGGCTCAAACCGGAAATCTTGAATGCCGTGGTCTCGGGCAATAACCGCGCCGGGGTCTCTTGGAAGACGATTCTCAGCACGCCGTTCCAGGAACTGCCAAAAATTCTCCACTCCATTTTTGACGATAAAGTGGGGACTCGTTTTGCACCCACCTTCAATGCGCTTCTAGACCGCATCGACGCCATCTGCGAACTGGGAATCGGGTACCTGACGCCGGGACGTTCCGGGCAAAGTCTCAGCGGTGGCGAATTGCAACGCCTCAAACTTTCCAGTCTCTCCACGGGCTACTTGAACGGACTTTTGGTGTGCCTGGACGAGCCTGCCAGCGGGCTCCACAGTTCCGATGTGGAAAAACTCTGGAAAGTGCTGAAGAAAATTCAGAGCCGTGGAAACACGCTAGTCCTCATTGAGCATCATCCGGAAATCATCCGTCGCGCAGACTACATCATCGAAATGGGGCCTGGAGCCGGAGAAAAAGGTGGCGAAATACTGTTCCAAGGGCCTCGGGAAAAAGTTTTGGAAAATGCAGAGTCGCCAACGGGATGTTGGATTAAGAAGCTGACGGATTTGAGGAAACAAGGCTCCACGGGCAAAAAAAGCGTCGCGAGCAATAACCTCACGGCAAGCAATAATCGTACCGCAGGCAATAACCGCGCCGCCAATAAAAGCCACGACACCCACTTCATCGCGGTCCAAGACTTTTGCCTCTACGATATGGCAAAAGTTTCCGCCAATTTCCCGCTGCAAAAATTCAGCGTCATTACCGGGCAAAGTGGCAGCGGCAAATCCACCTTGCTGTTTGAGAACATCGCAAAGCGGGCGGAGCAAGGAGAATTTGCCTCCTTGGGCATCGACGCCCTCTCAATCCTTACCACAGGCGATTTTCACGGCTCCAAGCGCAGCACCGTGTGCAGCGCCATCGGGCTTAGCAACCTTTTGCGGGACCTGTTCGCCAAACTGCCCGAAAGCAAAGTCCGCGGCTGGAACGCCACCAAGTTCAGCACCCATACGCCGGGCGGCCGCTGCGAAAACTGCAAAGGCGAAGGTACCCTCTTCGACCCCTCCGGATACGAGGAATCGGAATGTCCCGTGTGCCAAGGCCGCAGATTCCGAGAAGAGGTTCTGGAAGTGCGGTTCAAATCCCTCTCCATCGCCGATATTTTGGATATGGAAGTAGGGAAAGCCTACAAACTTTTCACAAACTTGAAGCCTTTTACAGATAAATTAAAGCCCCTGGTAGATACCGGGCTGGATTATTTGCGCTTGGGTCAAACCACAGCCCACCTTTCTGGCGGTGAGCGCGCTCGGCTGCGGCTTTCCATCGCCCTCGCTCGGGCAAAAGCGCCCAATACGTTGTTCCTCTTTGATGAACCCGCCCGCGGACTTCACGAAAAAGACATCCAGCATCTGCTGGACCTCATCCGCGATTTGACGACCGCTGGCCACACCGTTATCGCCATTGAGCACGCTCAAGATTTTGTCAATGCCGCAGATTATGTGCTGGAACTGCACCGCAACTCATAACTTATGTTCTCCGCAGAATTGTTGACATCCGCTTCCGTTCAGGAATTCATACAGCAGGCTATCCAGAAAAAGATGGACGCGCTACAGGTGTCTACGGCGCTGAACAAGGCGGGTTACAGCAACGAGGAGCGGGCCGCCATCATGGATTACATGGAGCTGATACCGAAATTTCGGGAGAAGTTTTTTGCCGCTACGGATGGCGAAAATCCGCGCGGTGGAAAAATTGAGAGTGGCAAAAATTGCGCGGGTAAAGACTGCGCCAAATTCCTCCTGTGTGACAAACTGGCTCTGGAACAAAGCACCGCCCAGGACATCGGGCGTTGGAAATCCAATTTGTGGCCCAGTGGCGCCGAGGCAGCGGGTAAAACCGTTCACGACCTCTGCTGCGGCATGGGTGGCGACAGCTTCTTTTTGCCATCAGAACTAAATGTCGTCGGTGTGGATTTGGACGAAAACCGCTTGGCCATGTACCGCTACAACTGCGGAATCATGCGCGACACAGACGCAGGAAAAGTTTTGCAGGCCGACGCCCGCACCGTCAACTCAGGCACAGCAACTGCCGACAATTGCAGCGCGAAATCCGCCTCGGGAAGCGAAAATCGTGCCGACTACTTCACCATCGATCCAGCACGACGCGCAGTTGATGGCGAAAACCAGAGGGATTTGCGGAACCTCACGCCAACTTTCGCCGAAGTTCTGGAAATTGCAACGCATTACAAAGGCGGAATGGCGAAACTCCCTCCAGGCTACCCCACGGAAGAAATTCCCGCAGATTGCGAAGTCATCTACATCGGTTCCCATTCCGATTGCCGCGAATGCCTAGTGCTGTTTGGGGAACTGGCAAAAAATCCAGGAAAAGTTCGCGCCGTCATGGTGGATAAAAACGGCAATCTGGTCAAAATGGCTAGCGACACTGCCGCGGAATGGTGCGGCACACTGACAGAAATCCAAGCCCGTTCCAACAAGAATGCGGAGAAGGATTTGCCCGGCTGCGAACGCAGTTTCCGGAATGCCACCAGCGATTCCGACCTCCCTGTGGGCGATTTGGCGAAGTTTCTTTCCGAACCCACAGCCCTTTTGATTCGGAGCCACCTATTTGGAAGCGTGGCCCAGGTCGCAAGCCCCAACGCCCACCTGATTTCAGAAGGAATTGCCTACGTCACAAGCGACTCGCCCCTCCCCAGCCCCGCATTTACCAGCTACGAGGTGATAGACCACAGCGAAATTTCCAGCAGTGCCGTCCGCGCCATGCTGAAAAAACACGACATCGGGAAACTCACCCTGAAACTTCGGGGCGTAAAATTGGACCCCGATGCAGAAATCAAGCGGTTAAAAGCCCGCGGGAAAAATGAAGCAATCCTTTTCTACACCCGTGCTGCTGGCGAAAAGATTGCAATTCTAGCGAAAAAAGTATAACGTTACATTTTTTCACTGCTATCTTCGCATTTTTCTATGTAGATTATCACCATGTCCGTAAAACTTGAAGAATCCTGGCTCTCCCTATTAGGCGATCAGTTCGAGCAGCCTTATTTCAAACAAATTAAAGAAAAGCTTTTGCAAGAGAAAGCCGCTGGCCACGCGGTGTATCCCCCCGGCTCCAAGATTTTTGCGGCTCTGGATTTTTGCCCCGTAAACGAGGTAAAAGCGGTCATCATCGGACAAGACCCGTACCACAATCCGGGCCAGGCTCACGGCCTCTGCTTTTCCGTCCCCATGGGCATCGAACCGCCCCCCTCCCTCATCAACATCTTCCAGGAACTCCACGACGACTTGGGCATCACTCCGCCCCCTCACGGGAACCTGGAAAACTGGGCGAAGCAGGGCGTACTGCTGCTGAACGCTTCCCTCACGGTGCGGGCCCACATGGCCGCAAGCCACGCTGGCATCGGCTGGCAGCAGTTCACAGACACCATCATCGAGCGGCTCTCCCAAACGCGGGAAAACCTGGTGTTCCTCCTGTGGGGAAGTTTCGCCATCAAAAAACAGGTCCTTGTGGCACCCAATCGCGGGCACCTGATTCTCACGGCGCCACACCCGAGCCCGCTTTCCGCCTACCGCGGATTCTTCGGCTGCAAGCATTTCAGCAAGGCAAACGCCTACCTCGAAAGCAAAGGCCTCGTGCCCATCAACTGGAATCCATAGCCACCCCCTTCATCCTAGGGCAATGTTCCGCGCAAACCCCGCGCAGAACACTGCACTAAATGCAGGGGTTCTGCCTCAGCATGACACGTGGGAGAAAAAATCGCGGGGAAACGATTACAGTGCGAGAATTTCTGCTTCGGAAAGACCTGAAATTTGGCAAATGTCAGCAACAGGAATCTTTTTAGTAAGCATTCCCTTGGCCATTTCCCTGGCCTTTGCCGAAGCAGCCTCTTCCACCTTCTGGTTGATTTCCTCGGCGAACTCCTCGAAGAATCCTTCCCTCATGGCGTTATGGTCAAAAACAGCGTGGTACACTTTCCGATACTCCTGAAATTCCTCTCGGTTCAATCTAGATATTTTGCAACTCAAAAGCAAGGCCCCGAATTTCTCGCTGTCAATTTCCGGAGGCACTGTTTTCAGCTGGTCCAGATAACGGAACAAGAACAGCCATTTTTCTTCCTCCGTGGCAGGCAACCGTGGCGGAACCTTGGAGAGCTCGATAACGGTGTAGTTGTAGCTATCCAAGAGACGCTTGTGGGTCTCGATATCCGTTGTCGTCAGGCGATGAATGGCCTTTCCGTCATCAAAAATTTTGTATCGGCTGAACGCAATGAGAAACGCGGGCTTCACCTCAAAATTCCAGTCTCCGGGATTGCCCTGGTCCGACACCATCTGGCTTGCGTAGTAACCCAGCCGCTTCATAAAGTTCGTCATCTTGCGAATCTGAACCTCGATTTCGATGAGTTCACCCTTGTCGTCTTCACAATGCAAATCAAAAATTGCGGTGCGGCTGACGCCACTGCCACTTGCGTTCTGCTCCACATTCCGTGTGCGGACAGATTTTATAGGGGAAACGAGTTGTGGGCCTAGAATGTCGTTCAGCATGGCCACAAGGGTCTTGCGGCTGGTTTCCACGTCCGGGTTGAAGGCCTTCTTGAAGGTCAAATCCGTTAGGAGGCTTGCGTATGGGTGCGCATCTCCATCTTTCGCCAGGTATGGTTCGAGATTACTTGAAACGCATGTTTCGTCCTGTTTTTCGTTGTTTTGCATTAAAACTTCCTTTTGCCGGGAATCGCCCGGTCGGCGGCAGACTTATTTTCACTGGATGCCGTTGCCATACCCCAACATGACTCGCGGGAGGGGAATTGCGTGGATGCCATACCCCAGCATAACTTCACTTACCTCCAAATGGCGACGACGGACTTTTGCTATATTTTTGGCATGGCAAATCGGAATACTTTTGGACGTCTCGTCCTTTTCATCGTGCTCGGTCTCATCATCGGCGGAGTGCTTGGCGAAGCTCTGGGCCTTCTCTTCGGAGAACTGGGTGAACTCATGAACGCTGGCGGCTACGACAACATCGTCCGCAACTTCTTCGTGGCATCCTTCGACCTGAATCTCGGCTTCCCCGGCGACAAGGCGCAACCTGTGATTCTCGATTTGTACCTGATTAAACTCGCCCTGGGATTCGGTCTCAAGATTAACGTGGTGAGCGTCATCGGCATGATTATTTCCATCTACATTATGAAGTGGTCCGGAGGAAATCGGTAATGGACTCGATTCAAGATTTACAGGCAAAGCTCGCCAGTGGCGCGGTTTCTGCAGAAGCATTGGTTAGTGAATCTCTCAAAAAAATTGATGCCACCAAGAATTTGAACGCCTACATTTCTGTTCTGAACGAACGGGCTCTGGACAAGGCGAAGGAAAGCGACAAACGTCGCGCCGAAGGAAAGTCTCTTGGCGCTCTGGACGGCATTCCCGTAGCCATCAAGGACAACATGTGCCTGGAAGGTTCCCGCACTACGGCGGCTTCCAAGATTCTTGAAAATTTTGTGGCACCCTACACCGCTACCGCTGTTGAAAAGTTGGAAGCCGCAGGTGCCATCATCGTCGGAAAAACCAACATGGACGAATTCGCCATGGGTTCTTCCAGCGAAAGCTCTTTCTTTGGCCCGGTGAAGAATCCTCTGGACGAATCCCGCGTGCCGGGCGGTTCCTCCGGCGGTTCGGCCGTAGCCGTTGCCAGTGGCACGGTGCCCTGCGCACTGGGCTCCGATACCGGTGGATCCATCCGTCAGCCTGCCGCGTGCACAGGGGTTGTGGGCCTCAAGCCCACCTACGGCCGTGTGTCCCGCTACGGGCTCCTGGCCTACGCCAGCTCTCTGGATCAGATTGGTCCCTTCGGCACTAACGCCGCCGACTGCGCCACGCTCCTCAGCGCCATCTGCGGAATCGACCCCCACGACAACACCACCAGCACCCGTCCCACGGAAGACTTTGGCGCCAAGCTGGATGCAGGCGTGAAGGGCAAGGTCATCGGCGTTCCCAAGGAATACTTCGGTGAAGGCCTGGACCCGGAATGCAAGGCCGCCATCGACGGCATGCTCAAGAAGATGGAAGCGGAAGGCGCCACACTCAAGGAAGTGAGCCTCCCCCACATCAGATTCGCCGTCTCCAGCTATTACATCATCGCCACCGCCGAAGCAAGCTCCAACCTGAGCCGCTACGACGGCGTGCGCTACGGCTACCGCAGCAAGGACGCCCGCAAACTCTTCGACCTCTACGCAAAGTCCCGCAGCGAAGGCTTCGGCAAGGAAGTGCAGCGCCGCATTCTTCTGGGCAGTTACGTCCTTAGCGCAGGCTTCTACGACGCCTACTACGTGCAGGCGCAAAAGGTCCGCCGCCTCATCACCGACGACTTCACCAAGGCCTTCGAAAGCTGCGACGTCATCGCAAGCCCCACCATGCCAGGCCTTCCGCTCAAATGCGGCATGAACGAGAGCGACCCCATGGCCGTTTACCTCTCCGACATCTACACCGTGAGCCTAAACCTCTCCGGCCTCCCCGGCGTGAGCGTCCCCTGTGGAAAGGCGGGCGGTCTCCCCGTTGGACTTCAGTGGATTGGCAAGCCCTTCCAGGAAGCAGACCTTCTCTCCGTTGCCGCTGCAATGGAAGCCCTGAACAAATAAGGGGTTGGCTTGAAAGGCTTTTCGAAGGTTATAGCCGCGGCCCTGTTTTGTGCCGTAGCCGCTTTTGCTCAGGATGAAGTTTCATCTTCATCCTCCGAGGAATCCTCTTCCTCAGAATATGACTTCTTCGCACGCAATCCCCTTGACGAAGCGCCCAGCGACACTGCCCTCGCAGACTCTGCGCTGGCAGATTCCTTAGCCGCAGACTCCCTCGCCTCATCCTCGTCAAGAGGCGAAGGCCTCGTCCTCTACGACGGCCAGAAGGACATGTCCTCCGACAGTCAGCCTCGTCGCAAGTATTCTCGGGACAATCCCATCTACCGCTATCAGGTTACCGCCGGCCTTCATTCCCCAAGCCGCGGCATCGTCTCTCTGGAATACATCGTATTTCAGGAGGAGTTGAACGTAGGCGTCCACTTCACGGACTACACCGATGAACTTCTGCAAATCGGAGCCTCAGTCCAATACTATCCCATGGCAATGCGCTACTTCTACTTCTTCCTCACCGCCGACTGGATGCATGGGGAATACGAGCGCGAGCGCCGCAACAGCCGCGGAAACTACGAGGATTACGACGAGTCCGTCAACTACTGGCGAACGGTGGTCGGCATCGGTGGCGAAGTCCTCTTCATGGCTCACATGGGCCTCTACATCGAGGCGGGCTTTGAATTCTACGCCGGCGAAGGAGGTTACTACCTCCACATGAACAAGAACTCCGGCTACCTGGACAGCGACGACTTCAAGATACCCTACGGCGCAGGACTCCTGTTCCCGTTCTAATCGCCGCGCGGTTATCGCCCGCAAAAAACATCGCCGCGCAGTCATCGCCCAAAGTAAAAAGGTCTGCGATTTCTCGCAGGCCTTTCAAATTTTTGATGTTCTGAACGCAGTCAATTTCTGCGCCCCAAGTGCATCCTAGTCTCTACGGTAGTTCGGAGCTTCCTTCGTGATGGTCACATCGTGCGGGTGAGATTCACGGAGGCCTGCGCCCGTAATGCGGACGAAGGTAGACTTCTTGTAGAGTTCATCCAAATTAGCAGCGCCGGCATAACCCATTGCAGAATGGATGCCGCCAATGAGCTGGTAAACCGTATCGCGGAGAGGGCCCTTGTACGGCACACGGCCTTCAATGCCTTCCGGAACAAACTTGCGGGGTTCCTGCACGCCACCTTGGAAGTAGCGGTCAGCAGAGCCAGCCTTCATGGCACCGAGGGAGCCCATGCCGCGGTAGCTCTTGTAGCTACGGCCATCGGCGAGAATCACTTCGCCCGGAGCTTCTTCCGTACCAGCAAAGAGGGAACCCACCATCACAGCGTTGCCACCGGCGGCCAACGCCTTCACGATGTCGCCAGAGTACTTGAGGCCACCGTCAGCGATAATCTTCACGCCAGCCTTGCGTGCAGCCTTACCGCACTCCACCACAGCAGAGAATTGCGGGTAGCCAACGCCAGCAATGATGCGCGTGGTGCAAATGGAACCAGGGCCGATACCCACCTTCACGATGTTTGCACCGCACTTGGCAAGTTCCGTCACAGCCTCGGCCGTGCAGACGTTGCCCGCGCAAATCGTGAGCTTCGGATACTTTTTGCGAACCGTCTTCACCATGTTGCGCACGCCAATGTGATGGCCGTGAGCCGTATCGATAATCAACAGATCCACGCCGGCGTCCACCAGGGCGGCAACACGGTCCAAAGTATTTGCAGAAGTGCTAACAGCGGCACCCACCAAAAGCTGGCCATTCTTATCGAGGCTAGCATTCGGGTTGCTTTCACGCTTCAAAATGTCCGTCATGGTGACAAGGCCCTTGAGAGCACCAGAGGCATCCACCAACGGCAACTTCTCGATGCGATTCGTGGCAAGGATTTCCTTAGCCTTGGCAAGACTCACCTTGGGGCTAGCAGTAATGGGCTTCTTGGTCATCACCGTGCTAATCTTCACACTCATGTCCGTAATGGTACGAAGGTCGCGGCTGGTAAGCATGCCCACCAACTTCCCCTTGGAAAGAATGGGGAAACCACTCACCTTGTTACGGGCACGGAGTTCAAAAGCAGCAGAAACAGGCTGATCCGCATCCAGCGTCACCGGGTCCACCACAATGCCAGACTGCCAACGCTTGACCTTGCGGACTTCTTCCGCCTGTTCCTCGATGCTCATGTTCTTGTGGATGATGCCAAGACCACCCTGGAGAGCGAGGGAAATAGCCAAAGGTGCAGTTGTCACGGTATCCATGGCAGCACTAATGATAGGGATGTTCAACTTAATATTCGGGGCGAGCTGAGTGCTCACGTCGGTCTGGGACGGCAAGACGGAGGATTCAGCCGGGACAAGCAGTACGTCATCAAACGTCAAAGCTTCGGGCAAAATTTTCATGAGTTACCTCTTTTTGCGTGGAAAGTATAGAAAAAGGTGGGCGCCATGTCAAAAACAAAAAGGAAAACTACTTCCCGTTGTAGCGCTGCATGCATTCTTCCATGCCACGTTTGAAATAGCATTCCACTAGGGCAGGGACTTTTGCAATGGCATCTTCAAACAGCGGGCGGTCCTCCGGCGAGAACTTCGCCAGCACCCAGTTGCTGAGTTCAAACTTGGGCGGGCACTTCCCTACGCCAAAACGAATCCGCGGGAACTGGTCCCCCACCTTCTCGATGATGTTCCGGAGGCCATTCTGACCGCCGTGGCTGCCATTCGCGCGACAGCGGATGCGGCCCACATCCAAATTGATGTCATCGCTGAAAACCAGCAGGTGGTCCACCTTCACCTTGTACCAAGTCATGAGCGCCTGCACGGCCTCGCCCGAAAGGTTCATGAAGGTCTGGGGCTTCACAAGCAGGCATTCCTCGCCCGCAATATTCACCTTCATCGTGAGGGCCTTATGCTCCGACTTCCATTCCTTGCTGGAATCCGCCAGTTTTTCCACAGCCATAAAGCCTGCATTGTGATGCGTGTTTGAATACTGCGTTCCAGGATTTCCAAGTCCAACGATGAGATACATAACCACTATCCCTTAAAACCTAACATCCACAGGATTGAAACTCATCTTGATGCCGGAACGGAGCCAGCCATCGCAACCTTCATCGCCTGCTACATGGGCAAAGTTGTCATAGATGCGAGCCCCACCACCCAGGTAGAAGGCGAACCAGGAATTCACCTGCATCTGGTACAGCACATCCAGAACGTACTGCGCCTCCTCCACACCAGAAGTGGAATTCTTATCAGCATCCAGAGCCACATCATAATCCGTATACATTTCCTTATCGCCCTGACGAAGCCAGGCCAAAGTCACATCCAGCTGCTGGTTCTTGTACTTCCATCCCAAATCCAGCCATAAGTCCAAAGCGTCAGCACCGCGGCGATACCCGATAGGGTAATCCACAAAGTAGGCGTCAGCGTAATCCTTATCATCCTGCTCGCGATAGTTGCTGCGATAGAGGCGGCGACTGGTGTATTTCAACAGTGGCAGGCGGGAATTGTTGGCCACCGGGTCTGTACGCACCACATCAAAACGCCAGGAGAAAGTTCCATAGCGGTTCGTCGGAATTTCTTGAGAATAGCCCACCATATAATTGATGATGGAGCGACTGGTTTCCTTATCATCGTCCTCACCTACAGGGCTATTGATATCTTCCATGTTGACCTGGCCGTAAAAACGGGCACCCTTGATAGGAGTGAGTCCCAACTCCAAAGAGGTCATTGCGGACGTATATCCCGTTGCGTAATTATCGTGCCAATAAATGAAGGGGCTTATGGAGCGGAATTCCAATTCCTTTCCACCCACCATACTTTCCTCAATCACGTAGGCCCAGAAATGCTTGGTCTCCACACCAAAACGATGGAACACCAAATTCTTCACATTCTCTGTGTAAACGCGATTTCGCTGATTAGGGACCTGCTTGTCAAACTCCGTACACTTTTGCGCGTAAGCCTCCGTGCCGTAAGGAGGGCAACCCGTCTCGTGGTTCATCACATCGCCATGCAGCCACGGGTTCAGGGAACTGAGCATAAAGTCATAGCGGAAAATAGACGGAGCAAAATGCCAGCGAACACCATCATGGTAGGGCGCACCGCCAATCAAGATGTCGTTTTCCGAAACCATCAAATCCTTTACATCAAAACGACCGAACTTCACGTAGCCCACATCGTTATTCCAGAGGCCGTAGGCATTGATGGGAACGTTGATGTCCAATTCACTGGGCTTGTAGGTGACGTTTGTCTTCAAATCGTCCTGATACCAGGCTTCCAAATCCTTGCGGAGAGGGAGTTCCACCAGCACATGAAAATTTTTATAGCCCGAACGGAGGGAAACCATGAAGAAAGGCTCCACACGCTCTTCAAAAGTTCGGCCCGTTTCCAAGGGAATCTGAAGGCCCCGCCAATTCTTGCTGTTGTTATAGCGGTCCACCGTATCCACCGCAAATTCAGGGTCCGTAGGGCCACCATTGAAACCAAAATTGACGTCCATTCCCAACTGGAAATAGCCCCGTGGCACGCTTTGAAGGGTGTCTTGAGAAATCGCATCCGCAGCGGAAGCCATGCCAACCGTCAAAAAGGTCAACCCCAAAACAAACATTTTTCTCAAAAACGCCATATTCCAAAGATAAAAATAATAGGGGCACCCCATAAGCAATTCATCGTTAAAAACTGCACCTCATCTTGCTATATTATGGGCATGTCCAAAGAAGACGATTTTCTACGCTATAGTGAACTGAAAAAACAGTTGGAAGAAGCCAGCCGCCTGTATTACCAGGACGGCGTTTCGCCCATGAGCGATCAGGATTTCGACTTCGGTCTGAAAGAGCTTGAAACCTTGGAGCGCCTCTACCCGGAACTGAGCGGCGCAAACAGCCTCACCAAAAAAGTGGGAAGCGATCTCGTCAACGACTTTGCCAAGGTGAGCCACCTGGTCCCCATGCTGAGCATCGCTAACGTCTACAGCGCCGAGGAGATGGAGGAATTCATCCAGGCTGCCGAAAATGGGTTGGCCGAACTGGGCTCTGACGCCGGCAAGAACCGCGCCGCCAAATGGATTTGCGAACGAAAGATTGACGGCGTGAGCCTTAGCATCGTCTATGAGAACGGACGTTTGAAGCAGGCTGCAACCCGCGGCGATGGCGCGCAAGGCGATGACGTAACGCTGAATGCGCTTACCATTGCAGACATTCCCGAGGTATTGGACCCGAGAAAATTGAAGTGCGACCCGAAGGACATTCCCCAGGGAACTTTCGAGGTTCGCGGCGAAGTCTACATGGAGCGGGAAGCCTTCGAACGCCTGAACGAGCGATTTGTCTTGGAAGGAAAAAAGATTTTCCAGAATCCGCGGAATACGGTGGCGGGTTCCTTGAAGTTGAAGAATGTGAGCGAATGCAAAACACGCCCCATGCGTTTCTTGGCATATCACATTCCCCAGAGCAGCAACGCCACCCATGAAGAAAATCTACTGCAGCTAAAAAAGCTAGGATTTCAGACAAATGATTTCTGGACCGCAGAGGACTCCGCCGAAATCATGCGAATTTCTGAAAAAATCGGCGAGAGCCGCGACAGCCTCCCCTTCGATATTGACGGCATGGTGGTAAAGCTGAACAACCTTCAGCATCAAAAGGCTTTGGGCACCACATCCAAAAGCCCCCGTTGGGCGATTGCATACAAATTCAAGGCAGAGAGAGCCTACACGCCTCTCCTCTCCGTGGAATTTCAGGTGGGCCGCACCGGTGCGGTGACGCCTGTAGCGAACCTCGCACCCGTGCGGTTGGCGGGAACCACGGTGAAGCGCGCCACCCTCCACAACTTTGACGAAGTTGCGCGACTAGGCCTCCACTTTGGCGATACCGTCGGCGTTGAGAAGGGTGGCGAAATCATCCCGAAGATTACCGACGTAAAAGCGGAACTCCGGCCCGCAGGCGCGCTCCCGGTTACCGCACCCGAAAACTGCCCTGTTTGCGGCGAACCTCTCACCCATATCGACGACGAAGTCATTCTCCGGTGTGAAAACCTCCACTGCAAAGCCATGGTGCAATGTCTCTTCGAGCACTTCGTGAGCCGTGAGGCCATGAACATCGAAAACCTGGGCCCAAGCCTCATCGCAAGCCTTCTGGAATCCGGCAAAATCTCAAAAATTTCGGACATCTACCGCCTCACTGAGGAAGATATCGAATCTCAGGAGCGAATGGCAAAAAAGAGCGCGAAGAACGTCTATGACGCCATCCAAAAATCCAAGGAGCAAAGCCTGGAACATCTGCTGCATGGTCTCGGCATCCGCTTTGTGGGCCGCACCAGCGCCCGCAATTTGGCAAAACACTTCCGGAATCTAGAAGCCATCCGCACCGCAACTGTAGAGGAACTGCAAAACGTCACCGATGTAGGCGAACGCATCGGGAAAAGCGTCTACGACTTCTTCCATACGGACCGCTACACCCGCGAAGTGGACGAACTCATCGCCCTTGGGCTGTGCACCGAATTCAAGGGCGTTGTAAAAACGTTATTCCAGGGGCAGACCGCAGTCCTCACGGGAACCCTCCCCACATTAGACCGCGATGATGCCCGCAAACTCATCGAAGAAAACGGCGGAAAAGTCAGCGGCTCCGTCAGCAAGAAGACCAGCTGGGTCTTGGCAGGTGATGCCGCCGGCAGTAAGCTTGCCAAAGCAAACGAGCTTGGCATTCCCGTTCATGACGAGGCCTGGCTCTTAGCACAAATCGCCGAGGCGGATGCAGACTCCGCGCCCGAGGCAAGCAGTACCGCGCCCGAAGTCAGCAGCACAACGCCCGAGATAAGCCTCGTCGCCACCACAAACAAAAAAACTGCTGGAACGAATTCCAGCAGTGGTCAAATGGATTTATTCGGCTAATCTGCGCGGATTTCGCCGGTCTCCAAATACTACTCGTATTCTGGAACTTCCCACTTTGTAGGAATCATGGGATCGCTTACATCGGAATGATTGTAAGTAAAACTAGAACCCTTTTTCAGGTCTTTCACATTACCCTTGATAGCAGCAGGGCATCCGTTCTTACAACGGGTATCCGCATCCAACATCGTATTCACAGACATTAGCAGAACATCACCATAAACATCCCAAGAACCAAGTTTCTGCTCATTAGCCCCCTTATTGCCAAGAAGTTCATATTCCATGGAATTTTTCAGATTCCAGGTCCAATTAATGTTAGACTCGGAATCCAAGGCAGTCCACTCACCCGCAATGGAACTGGTTTCTACTGCCTTTGGAACTGTAAAATCAGAGGATTCGCAATATACCTTTGGAGTTATCTCATTAGCGACAGGTCCAATAGTAACCGAGTCAAGTTTAGAGGAGATGATTTTAGACCACATCGGATAATCCGCGCCCGAACGGAACTGCATTTTCATCAACACCGTCCCACGATGAGCATCGGCATAGCCCGCATTCCAAGAAATGGTGTCAGAGCCCACAACGCGTTCCATAAAATAGCGACCCTTCAAGAAGCTGTATACCACTGTGGTATCGCCTTCTTTACATGCAATTCGCTTGCCTTCCAAATTCTCAGCGTTGGTGACCACAGACTTGTCCACAGCCAGTTTTTCCACCTCAGCCACCTTGAACTTTCCACCATCTACAGCATAGACAAGGCTGTCGTCTTCATTCACGCCAAACTGCAACTGGAATTTTAATTTACCCGCTTGCAGCTGATTTAAGATAAACTTATCGTTTTCCACCTTAATTGTTGAAACAGCCATATTGTCCGGGCCTACATTGATAAAGCCATTCTCGAAATCAGAGACCACCAAAGCCTTACCCGTATCCTGAGCGCCAGCATTCCCTACAACCCAGAAGGAGAAGAGGCCTTGCTTAACACCCGTGGCCATGTGAAGGGGAGCCTTATTCACCTCAATGACATAATTCTTTTCCAAGTCCTCCAAAGTGGCTGCGCGAATACCATCCGGCAAACCTAAATCGATAGAACTTGAAGACTCCGCTTCAGCAGACGACGATTCTTCCGACGATGAAAGGTCTTCGTCAAAATCGATGTTGGATTCCGAATTGTCACTGCTATCACCACAAGCAACCAGCGCTAGGGATGCAACCAAACAACCTGTCCACAAAAAAACTTTTTTCATATTCACCTCTTTTAACAAAAGATACCTTATTTTTTATAAAAAAACAAACACCCACACAAACAAATACAATATGAGCCAAACCACAAAACAAAAAACTTCAAAGATTAATTTCTAAATTTACGATAGATGAACAGTTTCAAGCTCCTCAAGACTTCTAGCAAATCCAAGGCAAGGCTCGGGATTCTCCACACGGATCACGGAGATATCCAGACGCCGATTTTTATGCCCGTGGGTACAGAAGCCTCCGTGAAAGGGCTCACCCCGACGCAAATTCACGAGGTGAAGGCCCAGATTATTCTCGCCAACACCTACCATTTGTACCTGCGACCGGGAACGCCCTTGATTGCAAAGGCCGGCGGCATCCACAAATTTATGGGCTGGGATGGTCCGGTGCTCACCGACAGCGGTGGATTCCAGGTGTGGAGTTTGAAGGATTTGCGGAAAATCAAGCCCGAAGGCGTTGAATTTCGGAGTCACCTGGACGGTTCCAAGCACTTTTTTAGCCCGGCAAGTGTCATGAACGCCCAGCGGGAAATCGGTGCGGACATCATCATGGCTTTTGACGAATGCACGCCCTTCCCCAGCACCGCGAAAGAAGCGGAACACAGCCTGAATTACACGCTGCGATGGACCAAGGAAGCCATGGACTGGCTAAAGGAACATCCGCCGATTCACGGCTACGACCAGCACTTTTTCGGGATTATCCAGGGCGGGATGCACAAGAACCTGCGAAAGCAGGCCATCGAGCGCATCCAGGAATTGGACCCCGACGGTTATGCGCTGGGTGGCCTCTCCGTAGGAGAACCTACGGAAACCATGTATGAGATTGCGGACTACTGCACCGATTACATGCCTGCAGACCACGCCCGCTACGTAATGGGTGTAGGGACTCCCTGGAATCTCTTGGAACTCATTGGCCGCGGCGTTGACATGTGCGACTGCGTGATGCCGAGCCGCAATGCCCGAAACGGGATGCTCTTTACCAGCGAAGGCGTTCTCCGCTACAAGGCCGCTCGACACGCCGAGGAATTGGACAAGCCCGTGGACCCCAACTGCGATTGCTATTGCTGCCGGAACTTCAGCCGCGCCTACCTCCGCCATCTGCACCATGCCGGAGAAATGCTCGCCATGACGCTTGCCACCATCCACAATCTGCATTTCTACCTCCACCTGATGGAAGAAGCTCGCGCCCACATTGCCGACGACACATTCGAGGAATGGGCGAAGGCCAAGTGCGAAATTCTCCAGCGGGATTTGGAGTAAGGTGAACAGCGTCTACATCGAAATCACCGATGCCTGCAACCTTCATTGCAGTTTCTGTCCCAGTTCCACCCTGGGCGAAACACGACACTTCATGAACGAATCCGTTTTCGAGAAGTGTCTGAACGATATTCAGGGCATCGCAGATTCCGTCTATTTTCATGTGCTAGGGGAACCCCTCCTCCACCCCCATTTCATTGATTTTACAAACAAATTAAAAAGCCGTAATTTGCAACTCAACCTGACAACAAACGGGATTCTTCTCCAAAAATTTGATGATGTGTTATTGAATTGCGGTGCACTGCGACAAATAAACGTCTCCACGCATGCCTACGCCGAGCTCCCTTTTGAAACTGCAGCAAAGCATCTGGAAACCGTACTAAATTTTGCGGAAAGTGCACTGGAAAAACGCCCGGAATTGTACATCAATCTCCGGCTATGGAATGTGGGCGACGCTTCTTCAAGCACTTGGAACGCCTACATGCTGGAAGCCCTTGAAAAACGTTTTGGCACCCGGCTGGAACTGGGGAACTTCTGCAGCCGGCACAAAAGTTTCATTGTCCGCGGAAGGCTGTACATCCATCAGGATTCCCGATTCGAGTGGCCCGAAACGACGACGCACATTTCCCCAAACTGCGCCACGTCTCGCCAACCCATTATCAAAGGGACATGTCGCGCCCTAGACACACACGTAGGAATTCTCTACGATGGCCGCGTGGTAGCCTGCTGCCTGGATTACAGCGGGCAAATCACCCTGGGGAACATCCAGGAACAATCCTTACAGCAGATACTAGAAAGCCCCCTCGCCACGAATCTGCGGGAAGGCTTTGCAAATCACGAACTCCGGCACCCCTTCTGCCAGAAGTGCGGATTTTGCAAACGATTTAAATAGGAGTCCTTATTTTTCTTCTTCTATTTTCTTGATGGGTTCGTCCATCATCCGCTCAGTGATGACCTCCGGCGTGCCCTCGGCCACTGCGGCGTTGGACTCCTCAGGAATCCAGGGCTTATTCAGGCTCTTCTCCCAAGAAACCTTAGGCGCAGGCACTTTTTCTACAGAGGCATCAACGATGGGAAGGCCGAGGATTTCGCGGGCGCGATTCAGAGCCGCATCGATATTTCCGAGGGCGTTTTCTTCACCCAACTGCTTCAAAACGCCGGCCCGAGTGAGGGCCACCACAGGCTGGGCATGCACGCCAGAAAGCAGAAGTTGCGTGCCTTCGCTCTTGCAGCGATTCAGCAAATCCTCCACCATCTGAATGCCGGCAGCATCAATGCTCGAAACGCTCCGCATGCGCAAAATGAGAATTTTGGGCGTTTCGGAAATGCGGTTCATGGTATCCTTGAACTTGTCCACCGCCCCAAAGAAGAGGGAACCTGCCAACTCATAAACCACCACTCCCTTGGGCACTACGCGACCGAGCTCGTTCTTTGCCGCCTCCTCATCGTCTTCCTTCAAAGCGTTCGTCACCGTCTCCATTTCGGAAACATCGCTCATGCGCTTGATGAAGAGCACCGCTGCAAGAAGTACGCCCACTTCGATAGCCACCGTCAAATCAATCACCACCGTGAGAAAAAATGCCACAAGCATCACCGTCACATCGCTTTTGGGGGCCTTGAACATCTTGATGACGCTTCGGTAGCCGCACATATTGAAGGCCACCTGGAATAGCACCGCCGCCAGGGCCGCCATGGGAATCATTTCGGCATACTTCCCAAGCACCAGCATGATGAGGAGAAGCACCACCGCATGAACGAGGCCACTAATGGGGCTCACAGCGCCATTCCGGATGTTCGTCGCCGTGCGGGCAATAGCTCCCGTGGCAGGAATTCCGCCAAAAATCGGAGAGAGGATGTTCGCCACACCCTGGCCAAAAAGTTCCGTGTTGGAACGGTGCTTGGTGCTGGTCATGCCATCGGCCACCACGGCGCTGAGGAGGGATTCGATGGCGCCCAACATGGCAATGGTAAGGGCCGGCTGGAAAACCTTCTGCATCATCTCGATACTGATGTTTGGCAAATGAGGCATGGGAAAGCCAGAGGGGATGTGGTTCTTCATGCCGATGGTCACCACGCCGTAATCTGCATCCCAGCCCGAAACCTTCACGAGGACCGTCGCCACGATGATGGCCACCAGGGAGCCCGGAATTTTCGTGGTGACCTTTGGCCACAAAATGCAAACAGCCAGAGCCACAATACCCACGAAGACCGAGAAAAAGTTCACGGTGCCAAGAGATGAGGCATAGAGCTTGATTTTCCCGATGGCGTCGGCAGGATCTGCGCCCGCGAAAGTGAGCCCGAGGAAGTTGGGCACCTGCCCGAGGGCGATGATGATGGCAATGCCCGCGGTAAAGCCCACAGTAACGGGATACGGAATGAACTTGATGATGGCCCCGAACTTGGCGAGCCCGAAAATTACGAGGAAAATGCCCGCGAGGAGCGTTGCAGATGCAAGCCCGTCATAGCCGTACTGGCTCACAATTCCGTAGACGATGACGATGAAGGCGCCCGTGGGGCCACCAATCTGGAAGCGGCTTCCGCCCAGGAGGGAGATGACAAAGCCCGCGATGATGGCGGTATAAAGCCCCTGTTCCGGCCCAACACCGCTAGCGATAGCGAAGGCGATGGCGAGAGGGAGCGCCAAAATGCCCACAATGAGCCCACTCATCAAATCCTTGGTAAAATCCCTGCGGCCATATCCCCGCTTCATGGAGCGGAAAAACTCGGGAGTCACAATAGAAATCGCATCGTGAAAATAGTGCTGAACGGATTCACGAGGGTGAATGGGTGGCATTTATTTCTCCATCTTAAAAAAAGCGACCCAAATTTAGGAAAAGAGAGCGCTTCCGTTAAGGGGTTTTGTAAAGAAAAGTTTAATAAAAGATTCATTCCAAGTTGGAACATCATTTTCCCCAAAAATCCCTATTTTTCGCTTATTTTCGCAAAATCGCCCCCCTCTCTCCGTGATATTTACATAAATTGAGAATGATGGAAACTGGTGAATTGACAACCAACCAAGAGCACATTGTACAGGTGCTTTTGAAGAAGAACCCTGACCTGGACGAAGGGGTTCTCCATAACGCTATTGCCTTTATTGCAGATGCCCACGAAGGCCAATACCGCAAGAGCGGCATGCCCTATACGGAACACCCTCTGGAAGTTGCAAAAATTCTCGCCGATTTGAAACAGGACCAGCCTACCGTTTTGGCAGGGCTCCTCCACGACGTGGTGGAAGACACTCCCCACACTCTGAGCGAGATTGCAGAAAAATTTGGCGAAGACACAGCCTTCATGGTGGATGCCGTCACAAAGATTACCGCGGCCCAAAAGGAAAGCAAGACCGCCCAGAAGGCGGAAACCTACCGCAAGCTGATTATCGCCATGGCGAAAGACCCCCGGGTCATCATGATTAAAATCGCAGACCGCATCCACAACATGCGCACCATGCGATACATGAAGCCCGAAAAACGCCGCGCCATCGCACAAGAGACTTTGGACATCTACGTGCCCCTCACCCACCGCTTTGGTCTCTACAAGCTGAAAACAGAACTTGAGGATTTGAGCTTCAAGTACGTGAACCCTGATGAGTACCAGAAGATTGTGGACGCCTTGATTGAGAACAAGGAAAAACGCGAGAAATACGTGCAGTCCGTCATCGGGCCTCTCCAAATCAAGATGGCTCTGGAAGATTTTGACTGCACCATCCAGGGGCGCACCAAGAACATCTACAGCATCTACAACAAGATGCTGGCCCGCGACTGCGGCTTTGAAGATATCTTCGATATTTTCGCCATCCGCATTATCGTGGAGACCATTCCCGAATGCTATTTGGCCCTAGGCTACGTACACAACTTGTGGACGCCGCTTCAGAGCCGCTTCAAGGATTACATCGCCACCCCAAAACCAAACCTGTACCAGAGCATCCATACCACGGTCATCGGGCCGGAAAACAAGATGGTGGAAGTGCAGATTCGCACCAAGGACATGGATTTGACGGCGGAGAAGGGCTTCGCCGCCCACTGGGCCTACAAGATGGAAACCCAGCACGAGGGCGAGGAACTGGCATGGCTTGACCACATGGTAAAGCTGCAGTCCGAAATCAGCGACTCTAAGGAATACCTGGACTTTTTGAAGGTGGACTTGAAGCCGGAGGGAATGACGGTATTTACACCCAAGGGTGCTTCCGTGGAACTGCCCGAAGGGGCCATTGTGCTAGACTTTGCCTTTGCGGTTCACACCGATTTGGGCCTCCACTGCATTGGCGCGAAAATCAATGGTGAGGTGGTGAGCCTGGACAAACCCATACCCAATGGCGCCACCATCCAGGTTTTGAAGAGCCCGAGCCAGGAGCCCAGCCCCGAATGGCTGGAACTGGTATCAACTGCAAAAGCGAAGCAGGAACTCCGGAAGTGGATGAAGACCAGCATTATCCAGCAGGCGTTGGATTTGGGGCGCGAAATCTGGACCCGAGAACTGCGGCTTTCCAAAATTGAGAAGGAGAAGCGGCCGAAGGACGATGCGGTTCTCCGGTACTTTGGCGCCACCTCCATGGAGGAATTCTACGAGAGACTGGGCCAGGGAGAACTTCCGCTGCAAGACATCCGCAAATTCCTCAGTGGCGATACGGACCCCTCCAAAATTGGAGCGGCCCTCCGGTTCTTCCCCACCTTCAGTAGAGACAAGAAGAGCGTGGTGCAAGACGACATGCCGCTGGAAATTGGGCAGGAGACAAGTCTCCTGATTCACTTTGCCGAATGTTGCGCGCCTATTCCCGGAGACCCCATTGTGGGCGTACTCCTCCCGAAGAAGGGCATCGAGGTGCACAACGTGGGATGTTCCTGCCTCAAGAACTTCCCGGTGGAGCAGCAGATTCCCGTGGACTGGAGCGCAGATACCACAAAGCCCTTCACCACTCACCTGACCATCCTTACCGACAACCGGAAGAACATCACCCTCGACATTTTGCAGGAACTGAAAAATTCGAACATGATTCTCGACCGCATGAGTGTGGCGAGCGCAGAATATTCCGGACGGATTCGCATGGAGTTCAAGGCCTTCAGGACAGAGCATGTGGATTCCATCATGACAAAGATTGAGCAGATTCAAGGCGTGCGGGAGGTGAAGAAAGCATGATTACGCCCCTCCATCACAGCGACTACACGCTGAAGAACCGCGCCTTCAACTGCCGCATGCGGAACCGCTACTATGAGGAAGTGTATTACGCCTTCCGCGCCATCATTCCGCGGGACGCCAGCGGCAATAGCGACGATGCCGCCATGGACGACGCCTGGTTCGAACGTCTGAACAAGGAAATCAAGCAGCACGAGCGGCTTTTGATGACTTGCCTGGAATATGCGCAGGCGGCTGTATTTTATGGTAAGGCGGATTCCGCCACCTTGTACTCCAAAGACAAGCGCTGGGGTATTCTGCAAGAGGAGATTTTCCTCGTCCACTTCTTGCTGGAACTTCTTTCCACCACACGCTACATCATCGCCCGCCTGGAAACAGACAAAATGCTCCAGCAGTGGAACACCACTATGCAGGATTTGAAAGCGGAACACGCCGACGAAGGTTACGTCAGCTCCATTCAGGACAAGCTGAACGAAATGTCCGCCACCACCGCCAAGGAATTCAAGGATTTGTTCAAGCACATTGTAGATCGTTTTGAAATTGGAAACACCCTCTTCGGTACCGTCCAGGAGTTGCAGAACTTCTACTAAGGTTTTATATGTCTGAGTATATCATTCTATCCATATTCTTATTCCTGGGGGCGTTCATCGCCGCGGCAGCCACCGTTGTTGGCCTGCTGCTCGGCTACCGCACCAAGAATACCAAGAACAAGATGGCCCCTTACGAATGCGGCATGGAGACCATCGGAAACGCACGCATCCAATTCAAGGTGGGTTACTACCTGTTCGCTCTTCTGTTCCTGGTTTTTGATATCGAAGCTTTGTTCCTGTTCCCGGTTCTCATGAATTTCAAGGAAATCATGTCTGGGAATACGCCCCTCTCCCCTGCTATTGTCATTATTGATCTTGTAGTATTTATGGCGATTCTTGTTTCTGGCCTGGCCTACGCTTGGAAGAAGGGGGTCCTCAAATGGGAATAGTCAATTTTGCACCGAAGATTCTGGACCCCATTCCTGGCGGAAAGTATGTGGTCAACGCCATCGATTACGTGGTGAACTGGGCCCGCGCCAATTCCATCTGGCCCCTTACCTACGGCACCAGCTGCTGCGCCATCGAGATGATGTCTTCGTCAATGGCTCGTTACGACATCGCCCGTTTTGGTTCCGAAGTGTTCCGCGCCTCTCCGCGACAGGCGGACTTGTTCATTCTGGCGGGAACCATCACCCGACGGATGGCGCCTGCAATTCAGATGCTGTGGGAACAGATTCCCGGACCCAAGTATGCCATTGCAATGGGTGCCTGCACCATTAGCGGCGGACCATTTATCTATGACAACTATGCCGTTGTCCGCGGTGCCCAGAACATCATTCCCATTGATGTGTTTGTTCCAGGGTGTCCGCCGCGGCCCGAGGCACTTTTCCACGGCCTCCTGACGTTGCGGGATAAGATTTTGCACGAGACATGCCGAGACCCTTGGCATGAAGGCGAGCCTAAGGACGTGAGCACCATGGACCGCTACCGCGAAGCGGCCAACACTTGGGCCGCCCTCGAACGCATGAAGGACGAGGAGATGGCGGAAGCCCGCGCCAAGTTCAAGGAAGAAAATCCCGACTACAAGAGCAGTTTCAAACCTGTCCGCGTGAAGAAGGAAGAATTTCCCGAAATTCCTCGCGCAGCGAAAGCGCCTGTGGGCATGAAGCAGGTGGAAATTTTCAAGAAGTTGCAGAGCAAGTTTGATACCGTGACGTACCACACCCACAGCGAAGACCCGCTGGAAGAAGTGGTGGCGAACCTGCCTGCGGATATGCCGCTGGAAGTCATGGTGGGGCGCGAGCAGTACCTGCCCGTTGTGGAATTTTTGAAGAACGATCCCGACTTCAAGATGGACTACCTCATCGATGTCACCGCCATCGATTACGACGACCACTTCGACTTGGTGACCCAACTCCGGAGCATTGAACTGGGGCACAAGATTTTCCTCTGCGTGCAAATCAAAAAGGATTTCAGCATCGATGAATCGGAACGGCCCACCAGCCTTCTCGGAAAAATCGAAAGCATCAGTCACCTCTATCCGGCTGCAGAATTTAAGGAAAGAGAAGTCTACGACATGTTCGGCATCGATTTCATCGGCCACCCGGACCTCCGCCGCATCTTCTTAGACAAGGATTTTGTCGGCTTCCCCCTGCGCAAAGATTTTACTCACCCTGAAATGATCCGGAGGCCCGTATGAGTTCATTACCTCCAGGATTCCGTATCGAGCGCGATACCAACACGGAAGAATTTTTCATCAACATGGGGCCACAACACCCCAGTACTCATGGTGCCCTCCGCCTAGCCCTCCGCATGGACGGTGAAACCATTGTGGAGCTCGTTCCCCACTTTGGATACATCCACCGCGGCATGGAAAAACAGGCCGAGTCCATGAGCTACCTGCAATACATCGCCCTCTCCGACCGTCAGGATTACCTGACCGCCATCCAGAACAACCTGGGTGTGGTTATCGCTCTTGAAAAGGGGATGGGCATTGGTGTTCCAGAGAAGGCGGAATACATCCGCGTGATGCTTTCGGAACTGGGCCGTATTGCAAGCCACATGGTTTTCTTCGCCTGCTTTGGCGGCGATTTGGGCGGGCAGACCTGCCTCCTCTATGGTTTCAAAGAACGTGAAATGGTTCACGACATTCTGGAAGAAGTGACGGGCTCTCGCCTGACGACAAACTTCTTCCGCCCGGGTGGAAGCCGCTACGACGTGCCCGATACATTTATCCCGCGGGTGAAAGCGTTCCTGGACCACATGGAAGACACCATGAAGGACTACGAGCGGTTCCTCTCCAAAAACATTGTGGTGCTAGAAAGAAGCCGTGGCATTGGCGTGTTGAGTAAGGAAGACGCAATCGCCTACGGCTGCTCTGGCCCGGTGCTCCGTGCGAGCGGAGTGAACTTCGACGTCCGCCGCAACAACCCCTACAGCATTTACGACCAGTTTGATTTCGAAGTGCCTGTGACTTATAACGGCGATTGCTATGACCGCTATACCGTACGCATCGCAGAGATTCATGAATCCATGAAAATCCTGCGGCAGTGCGTGGAGGAGTTCCCGAAGGATGGACCTTGGCGCGCTAAGGAAAAGCCCGTGCGCCTGCCCGTGGGGCGTTACTACAGTGAGATTGAAACCGCCAAGGGCCTGTACGCCACTTATGTGGTTGCAGCAACTACCGGCGACAAGCCTTACCGCATCCATACCCGCGGCCCCAGCTTCCCGCATATTGCCGCCCTCAACAAGATGGTGCAGGGCTACAAGATTTCGGACCTGGTGACCATTCTTGCGACCCTTGACCCTGTGATTCCGGAAATTGATAGGTAGCTTATGTTCGTACCCTCTGTAACAAACCCCATTGGCGATTTCGTTCGCGAATTGGTGCCCCAGGTGGCGGCATTCCTGCCTGCAAGTCTGCAATCGGACACGCTGAACAGTGTTGTAGCATTTCTCATCAACGCCTTGATTTGCGTCGTGGCAGTTTGCCTCGTAAACATCGGTTCCGCTCCCATTCTCATCTACATGGAACGCAAGGTTTGCGCTCACGTGCAGTGCCGTCTTGGCCCCATGCGCCTGGGTTGGCATGGAACCATCCAAACCGTTGCCGACGTTCTGAAAATGCTCTTTAAAGAAGTCTACGCTCCCAGTGGTGCAGACAAATTAATGTTCTATCTCGCCCCCCTCATCGTGCTTATCGGACCATTCATTGTTTGCGCACTCATTCCGTTCGGTCGCAATTTGGTCGTCGCAGACGTCTCCATGGGCATTCCGCTGATTATCGCCGTCAATGGATTTGGCGTGTTGGGCATTCTGCTCGGTGGCTGGAGCAGCAACAACAAGTATTCTCTCCTGGGAGCCCTCCGCAGTGGCGCCCAGATGATTAGCTATGAAATCTCCTTCGCCATGATTCTCCTCTTCGTGGTGATGATTTCCGGTTCCACCAACCTCATGAGCATCACCATGGGGCAAGAAGGTACCATCTTTGACTGGTGGGTTTTCAAAATTCCCGTCCTCGGTCTCATCGCATTCGTTCTTTTCTTCATCTCTTCCACCGCCGAAATGAACCGTGCTCCTTTTGACATCGCAGAAGCAGAGCAGGAACTCACAGGCGGTTACCATACGGAATACAACGGCACCCCATTCGCCATGTTCTACCTGGCAGAATACATCGCCCTCGTGACCAATTCCGCACTCGCCACCACTTGCTTCTTGGGCGGGTTCCTTCCGCCTTGCATCGGTGTCGCCTTTATCGACAACTACTTGAACATGGTTCCGGGCGTTATCTGGTTCTTTGCAAAAGTGTACTTCATGATTTGGTGCTACATGATGGTCCGCTGGACTTTCGTGCGCCCCCGTGTAGACCAGCTCATGGACTTTGAATGGAAATTCCTACTGCCTGTAAACCTGCTGCTTTTGGTGGCAGGTGCGGCATATATCGCATTGGTTGGGTAGCGCTATGGCAGAAAAAATAAGTTTCTTTCAATACTGGAATCGCTACTTAAAGCGCTGCATTACAGGGCCTTGGAGCCTGTTGTGCGGTCTTTCCGTGACTCTAAAATACTTCTTCAATCCAAAGCGAATTGTGACGGAGCAGTATCCGGAGAATCGCAAGACCCTCAAGATGCACGAGCGCTACCGCGGGCGTTTGGAGATGATTGAAGATGCCGAGGGCAACAACCACTGCACCGCTTGCGGCATGTGCGAGCGCGCTTGCCCCAACGCCAGCATCAACGTGCTCCCCACCAAAAATATTGCCGGCAAGAAAGTGCTCGGCCGCTACGTGTACCATTTTGCAAGCTGCACCCAGTGCGGCCTCTGCGTGGAGGCTTGCCCCTTCGGCGCCATCCGTATGGGTCAGGAATTTGAAGTTTCAACTACCGACCCTTCAACGCTTGAAATGATTTTGAATAAAAAGGAGGGACAAGGCTGATGTTCCCCGGATTATCAATTCCCGAAATGCCGCTTGCATTCCCCTTGGGAGGAATGGACATTGCATTCTATGCGGTGGCACTTGTGATGATTGTGACCGCCGTCTGTACCGTTGCGGTAAAAAACATTCTCCAGAGTGCCGTGTTCCTCATCTTCTCCTTTGTAGGAACCGCTATTCTCTACCTGCTTTTGAACGCCGAATTTGCTGCACTCGCCCAAGTGATGGTCTACATCGGCGGCGTGGTTATTTTTGTGGTCTTCACCATCCTTCTCACGAGCCACTTGGGAGAGGATTCCTTCAGTGCGAAAATTCCGAGACTGTTTGCGGCATTTGCCTTGGCGGTGGCGTTCGTCGTCGTGATGATTAAATGCCTACTGCCTATTGAAAGTTTGAAGGAAGGTGCAGTTGCATCCCCAGAAAATTATGCGGGATTGCAGCAGATGGCTTTCCGCCTGCTGGGTTACGACCAGAGCGGATTCATCATTCCCTTTGAAGTGGTGAGCATTCTTCTTTTGATGACGCTGATTGTTTCCATCACCGTGGCCCGCCGCTGGATTCCAGATGATTACAAGAAAGAGGAGGAAGAGAAATGAATTTAATGAATTGTCTCATTCTCGCCTTCATTCTCTTTGGCATTGGTGTCTGGGGCCTGATTCGCCGCCGGCATTTGGTGGGCATGCTCATTTCCATTGAGCTCATGCTGAATGCAGCCAACATCAACTTTATCAGCTTTGCCTACTTTACCGCCCACGATTCTACCGCAGGCGCTATCTTCAGTATCTTTGTATTTGCAGTCACTGCTTGCGAAATGGCAATCGCTCTTGCCATCATCGTGAACATGTACCGCCGCCACCACAGCCTGGATGTGGATCAGTTGAGGGAACTCCATGATTAACGACGTCACTCTCAGCTATCTGATTTTCATTCTGCCACTGCTCTCTTTTGTAGTGAACGGTCTTTTCCTGTGCCGCAAGAGCGACAAGGCTGCAGCCGCCATGGGCATTTCCGCTAACGGCATCGCAGCAATTTCTGCCATCATTCTCGCGGTGCATTATTTCACCTCCGGACTTGCGCCTCAAAAAGCCATCCTCTTCGAGCATGAATTCATCCCCTTCGGGAACTTCCTTGCCAATATCGGTTGCCTGATTGATCCCCTGTCCATCATGATGCTCGTGGTGGTCACGTTCATCAGTTTCATGGTAAACATCTATAGCGTGGGCTACATGCGCGGGGACCGCGCCACCGGCAGGTTCTTCGCCCTCCTTTCGCTGTTCAGTTTCTCCATGCTCGGGCTCGTTGCCGCCACCAACCTTTTCCAGATGTTCATCTTCTGGGAACTAGTGGGCGTTTCCAGCTACCTCCTGATTGGATTCTGGTACCACAAGCCCAGTGCCGTCAGTGCGAGCAAGCAGGCCTTCATCCTCACCCGCTTTGCTGACAGTTTCTTCTTGCTGGGCATTGTGCTGGTGAGTTATGTGGTCCAGAGTTTTGATTTCTCCACTCTCAATGATTTGACGCTTTCCAGTTTCAAGGCGGAAACTATTGATTTGGGACTTTTGGTGGTAAGTAAGGCTGACGCCCTCATTCTCGGCTCCGTGCTGATTTTCACCGGCGGCTGGGGCAAGAGCGCCATGTTCCCCATGCATATTTGGCTCCCCAACGCTATGGAAGGCCCTACGCCAGTTTCTTCCATCATTCACAGTGCCACTATGGTGGTGGCCGGTGTATACCTGGTGGCCCGTCTGTTCCCCTTCTTTGCCATCTGCGGAAGCACTCTCACCCTGATTATGATTGTGGGTGCATTTACCATGGTGTTTGCAGCGGTCATCGCCTGCACGCAAAAAGACATCAAGCGGATTCTCGCCTACTCCACTCTTTCGCAGCTGGGCTACATGATGTTTGCCCTGGGCGTTTGCCAAGTGGGCCAAACAATTGTCACCACAGGATGGACGGCTTCTACATTCCATATATTTACTCACGCCTTCTTCAAGTGCAGTCTCTTCCTCATTGCAGGTTCCCTCATCCATCAGGTGCATACCAACGATTTGGATGCCATGGGTGGTCTCCGGAAAAAGATGCCTTGGACCTACTGGTGCACCCTCATTTCCATCCTCGCCATTTCTGGCATTCCACCCTTCTCCGGATTTTTCTCCAAGGACGAAATCATCCTGGCGGCATTCCAGGGCCATCATTATGTGGTTTTCGGGCTCGCACTTCTCACCAGCGGCCTCACCACCTTCTACATGTTCCGCCTGTTCTTCCTGGCCTTCCATGGAGAGCCTCGGCATGAGGGAGTTAAAGCGGGCCATGTGCATGAAGATTTCGCCATGACGCTTCCCATCGTGATTCTCGCCGTTCCCGCCCTCCTCAGCGGTATCGCTGGCAAGAGCCTCTTTGCCGCATTCTTTGTGCCCGGCAAGATTCACGCACCGCAGTTGGTAAAGCTGACGGAAGCCTCCTGGATTCCGTTTGCAGCCGTCGTCATCGCCATCATCGCCCTTGCTCTCGCCTGGTTCTTCTACGCAAGCCCCAAGGCACGCATCGCAAAGGCTCTGGACGAATCCAACCGCAGCGGCATCTACAAAACCGTATATCACAAATTCTACTTCGACGAGATGTATTACGCCGTAGTCCGCCAGTTCGTCATTGGCGGCATCGCCCGCGTAGCCCGCTTCATCGAAGATTACATCGTGGGAACCCTGGTGAATTTCTCCGTCTGGTTCATCCACAAGTTGGGTGATTTGGTGCGCGTGGCCCAAGGCGGCTACCTGCCCTTCTATCTCGGTACTTTAATTGTAGGCGTTCTCCTCTGGAGATTCCTCGGAAATCTTCCCCTGTAGGTGCATATGGATACAATTCTCTTTAATTTGATTTGGATTATCCCGCTCCTCACGGTGCTGGTTTGTGTTCCTATTTCTGCAAATCACGGAAAGCTTCTCAAAACCATCCACGCCACATCTGCCACATTCGTTTTGCTCCTGGTGTGCTTCCTGGTTTACCGCGTCTACGCCCTCAGCGGCACTCCCGTTGATGAAAACGCAGCCCCCCTCTTCCTCCGCTTCTTTACCAACATCCCCTGGATTTCCCTTTTCAACGCCCACTATATTGTCGGCGCCGACGCCCTGAACATTTTGCTCTTGGCCCTGACCTCTTTTATAGTATGGGCTGGCGTATTGGTGAGTTGGAATATCAAGGGTAATCAGAAGGTCTTTTTCGCACTGATTCAGCTCCTCGCTACAAGCGTTTACGGCGTCTACATGAGCATGGACCTGGTGCTTTTCTTCGTGTTCTACGAAATGGAAGCCCTGTGCATGTACCTGATGATTGCCTGCTACGGCTCCGGACGCAGAGATTACGGCGGTAAAAAACTTACCTTGACCCTCGCATTTGGCTCCTCTATGATTCTCGCCACCCTCTTCGGACTTTATTTCGAAAGTGGCATCAACAGCTGGAGCATTGTGGAGCTTTCCAAGGTTGTCCTCCCCATGGATTTCCAGATGTGGGCTTTCCCGCTCATGTTCATGGGATTTGCAGTTTCAAGCAGCCTCTTCCCCTTCCACTTCTGGAGTCCTGACGGTCACTCTGCGGCACCTACCGCAGTTTCCATGCTGGCTGCAGGCGTGATGATGAAGATGGGCGCCTACGGTTGCCTCCGTGTGGCCATGTTCCTCATGCCAGAAGCCGCAAAAATCTGGCTCCCCTACGTCGTTGCGCTCCTGATTTTCAACGTGGTGCTTGGTCCCTTCATCGCCCTCCGGCACAAAGACCTCAAGTACATCACCGCCTACAGTTCCATCAGCCACCTGGGCCTCATCTTCCTCGGACTCGCCGCCCTCACGCCAGTTGGCCTCCGCGGCGCTTCCCTCCAGATGATTTCCCACGGCTTCCTCACGGGCCTCTTCTTCGCGACCATCGGGATGATTTACGAGCGGACCCATACCCGCGACATCACCGAGATGGGCGGCATCATGCGGAAGATACCCTTCCTCGGCGTTGGCTTTGTTCTCGCCGGCTTCGCGGGCCTTGGCCTTCCAGGCTTCTCCGGATTCATCGCCGAAAGCAACATCTTCATCGGGGCTTTCCAGCAGGAATCCACCCTCACCCGCATCGTGACGATTCTCGCTATACTTTCCGTCACGACGACCGCAGTCTACATTCTACAAACCGCAAACCGGATGCTTCACGGGCCGCTCCCGCAAAAATATGAGAGCCTCACCGACGGTTGCTTCCGCGAAAAACTCGTGATTGTTGTCCTTGCCGCATGCCTTTTGTTTATCGGTCTATGCCCCACATGGATTTCTGAATTTTTGGACCAGAGCATCGCTCCCATTTTCGATAACATTTCAAGAGTTGGGAGGTAAATCATGAACTATATCGTTCCAGACATTCTACTTCTCATCTTCCCCTTCATCGTCATCGGGAGCCGTCTCTTCTGCAGCACCAAATCCAACATTCCCTGGCGCATCGCCAACGTGGGCTGCATCGCCATTTTCATTCTCCTGAATTTCATTCCTCTCGCCAACGGGAACGGAGTGTTCTTCCTCAGCAACTGGCGTGTAGATGACTTTGGCATTCTCATGCGCGAAGTCCTCATGGTGAGCGCCATTCTCGGGATTTGGCTTTCCAAGGATTACTTCGAGCATAGCGCCGATGGTAGGCCTCAGCTCCACCAGATTGCAGAATTCATCGGCGCCATCGCCTTCGCCACCTTTGGCGGCGTGGTGGTGGTTTCCGCCTGCGATCTCGTGACCTTCTTCCTCGGGCTTGAAATTGCAACCATCCCCATGTACGCCTTGACCGCCTGGAACAAGAAAGATTTGATTGGTTCCGAAGCCGCCACCAAATACATCTTGATGGGTTCTGTGGCAACCGCCTTCGAACTCTTCGGCTTCAGCTACCTCTACGGTTTTGCAGGCTCCCTCCACTTCACGGACATCCAGTCTGCAGTAGCGGCAGGGCCCTCACCGCTGCTTTGGATTGCAGTGCTGTTCCTTTTCTGCGGAATCGGTTTCAAGCTCACCCTGTTCCCCTTCTACACCTGGGCTCCGGATGTTTATGAAGGCGCCCCCACTCCCGTGACTGCAGTGCTTTCTGTGTCTTCCAAGGCGACCGCAATTGCATTCCTGGTAGTGCTGGTCTTTGGCCCTCTCGCTCCCATCCAGGAACAGATTGCCCCGCTCATTGCGCTCCTCGCTGGCACCACCCTCTTTGTGGGGAACCTGGGAGCCTTAAAGCAGAGTAGACTTCGCCGGTTCATGGCATACAGCTCCATCGCTCAAGCGGGCTACATCATGATTGCCCTCCTCGGCCCTGCCACCATCGCAGAAACTGCCATCATCTATTACCTGTTCGTGTATGCAGTTTCCAACTATCTGGCGTTCTTCGTATTCGCCATCATCGGGCACCATCGGGAAGAGATTTTCGCCTCCCTGAAAGGTCTTTCCAAACAGAATCCCTCCATCGCCATCGCTCTTGCAATTTCCATGTTCAGCTTGGCAGGCATTCCGCCCCTGGCCGGATTCTTCGGAAAGTTCCATCTGTTCTTCAGCGGGGCTTCCACCGGGCACTACGCCATCGTGGCATTCGCAGTCCTCAACAACGTGATTGCCCTCTACTACTACATCCAGCTCATCAAGAGTGCCTGGGTGGATGAACCGGATGGACACCTGACGCCCATCCGCCTCACGCGCCGCCAGCGCAGTGTGGTAATTCTCCTCAGCATCGCTGTTGTGGTTCTCGGATTCCTGCCCTTCCTCAGCAACAACATCTTCAGCGGATTTACGTTCTAAGGGTCGCGCAGGCCTCGCTCGAAAATGCATAAAAGGCTTCCCCGAAGGGAAGCCCTTTATATACCCGGTTCGCGAGTCGAACGCGAGTTTAATCCTTAGGAGGGACTCGTTCTATCCATCTGAACTAACCAGGCCAATTAAGCATTACCCTAGACTTCACTCAAAAATCGCCCTTTTTGAACGAATTTCGTCAAAAACAGGGTTAATTTTCAAACTAAATCTACAGAACCATCTACAGAACGACTCTACAGAAAAACGTGCTGTTTTTACAGTCTCCGTCAAGCCGGTTTATAGCTTTTATGCGGTTCCTAGCCGATTCGACGTGCTTTTTTAGAGCACGTTATCGTCGGTAAGGCAGCACTAAAATAGCATTTTTCCAACGATTTCAAAGGGGGAAATATCCATCATCCAATTTGAGCGGCGCCCAGATTCCATAAGCCCTAGACGAATCCGTCATAGCACGTCATGTCAGCACGCATTTAGCACGTCACCATTTCATGAAAACAGCACGTCGGAAGTTCTATCCACCTCATAAAATTTCTGGGGACAGGAAACCTTGATAAGGGGTCTTCCGAGGCAAACCAACTCATTTGGATTGCCATGACTTTTCGATAGTTTGCCCTTTTATAAAACCGGATTCTATCGCCATGGCGCCGGTTCTGAAGGGAACGAGGACGGCGTTCACGCCGATGTTCGCAGCCTAGCGGACGTTCACGCGCTTGGCGGTGTAGCCGTTCTTGACGATGTACACGCCGGCGCTGGGGAGCGCGAAGGTGAAGTTGGCGGAGGTAGCCACAACCGTCTTCACCATGTTGCCCTGCATGTCAAAGACGTTCACGATGGAGTTCGGGCGGGCGCCAGCGATGGAGACCATCTTTCCGGAGGCGGTGACGCTGAACTGCGGCAGTTGAGCCTGGGCGATGATGGATTCCTTCTGGCTGCTGCTGGATTTTGCCTCGCTAGAACTAGATTTCGCCTCGGAGGAACTGGACTTCGCGGAACTCGAAGAGCTCTTCGCAGAACTAGAGCTGCTTTTGGCTTCACTGGAGCTAGATTTTGCATCGCTGGAGCTAGACTTCGCTTCAGAAGAACTAGACTTCGCCTCGGAGGAGCTAGACTTCGCTTCAGAAGAACTAGACTTCGCGGAACTTGAGGAACTCTTTGCAGAACTAGAACTGCTCTTGGCTTCGCTGCTGCTGGATTTTGCCTCACTAGAACTGGAGGCGGCCTCAGAAGAGCTACTTTCTGCGTCGCTGCTGCTGGACTTTGCCTCACTAGAACTGCTCTTCGCTTCGCTGGAACTGGAAACAGCTTCAGAGGAACTGGATTCATCCACAGACGAACTACTTTCTACTGCGCTTGAACTACTCTCCACTTCACTGGAGCTGCTCGGAATGGCCTCGAAATTGGCCGTGTAGGTAATATTGCCAGTCACAACAATGGTGCGCTCGGCAGAAGCCTTCACGTCGTCTTCCCAGTCGGTAAACTTGTAGCCCTCATTCGCTACAGCTTTGATTTCAACATCCGCGCCATATTCATACTCGCCAGCACCTGTCACAGTTCCCATGGTTTTATCGTTTACGGCAACCGTGATGGCGTATTTCTTCACATCGCCCAATACATACTCGTGTGGGCCAAAGACCTTGAGGTATGGGTAGTAGAGGGTATCCTGCTTGGCATTTTCACTTACCGCGCCGACAACCCAAACGGTGGTATCCAATTTCAGGGTTGCACCAGCAACAAGGTCTGCACTGTTTTTGCCTTCGACATTTTCAGATGTGCCGTTCCCTCCGCCAATAGAATCACCTTCAAAGACTTCACTATTGTAGTAGGCATTAGCGACATTGCCACCTTCATTCAAGCCAACCACGCCGCCAACAGCAAATTTTCCACTAACAGGGCAGACACTATACACATTGCGAGCTTCGCCGACATTAAGCCCAATAACACCACCGACATCTTCAATTTCACCACTCACGGAACCCGTGTTGTACACATTAGTGACAAAACCGCCTCCGTTAACACCAACCACACCACCAACATTGACTTGCCCCGATACAGCACCTGTATTGAATACAGCATTGACGCTTGCATTTTCCATGACAAGTCCGACTACGCCACCTACGAAGAAATTCCCCTCGAAGTACGAGTCCACAACACCGACATTCTTCACGACGCCCTTTGTCTCGCCATCACTACCGACAGCACCGAAGAAACCGACGTTGCTCATCTCGTCATTATTAAAATACAGCCCGCTAACGGTGTGTCCTTGGCCATCGAACGTTCCGATATATGGATTAGCGTCTGTTCCAATGGGGGTCCACTTGATAAACTTGCTGGTATCGGCCACATTCAAGGTGCCGTCATCATTGAGCACTCTTTCGCCTTCGCCGCAGGCGTTCAGGCAGATGTCCGCCGTCAGTTCCGCATCAACATCCGTCACGCCAAATTCATTTACCAGCCTTGCAAAATCCTTGAGGTCGTCTGCATTCGCAATCTGAATGACGTTGCCAACAACCTTGAACTCCAAAGCCGTTATCTTGTATTGGAAATCTGCGGGATTTTCTAGATAGGGGAAACTGGCGGTCAATTTTCCTGTTGTCTTGTCGTAAGCTAAATTGCCGGCCACCCACTCTGGACCTAAATCAATTGCGATAAGTTCGGCAGTCGTTATACCATCAACATTTTCAATACTTCCACCATTTTTTCCAATAGCATTCCCTGTATAAAAATCCGTGTTGTAATAAACGGAGGAAATGTAAACGAGGGAAAAGTCACCTTTTCCCTCATTACACCCGACCACGCCGCCAACATTATCTCCACCACTCACCGCGCCAGTGTTGTAAACGTCGCTGATGGTGCCATACGTATTATGTCCGACCACGCCACCGACGAACACATTTCCACTCACCGCGCCAGTGTTGTAAACGTTGCTGACGGTGCCATCCTCATTTCTCCCGACCACGCCGCCAACATTATCTCCACCACTCACCGCGCCAGTGTTGTAAACGTTGCTGATGATGCCACCCACATTTGATCCGACCACGCCACCGACGAGCACATTTCCACTCACCGCGCCAGTGTTGTAAACGTTGCTGACGGTGCGACGATTATATCCGACCACGCCGCCGACAGATGTCCCACCCTTGATATAGGAATCTACCACACCCACGTTCTGGACCATCCCTTCATTATACTTGAACAGGCCCACGTATTCCACATTTCCATCGTTGAAGTACAATCCACTGATGACATGAGCATTCCCTTCGGCACCCATGCCATCAAAAATCCCTTTATATGGTTTTTCTGCCGTTCCAATGGGAATCCACTGCGTAAAGTTGGAACCGTTTCCATTCAAGGTCCCGTCTGCCTTGAGCACGCTTTCGCCTTCGCCGCAGGCGTTCAGACAGATGTCCGCAGTCAACCTACCTTTGATACTAGTAGCACCACTGTTCACGAGCTGAGCAAAACATTTGAGTTCCA
>JAKSIJ010000019.1 GCA_024398875.1 Fibrobacter sp. | reverse complement strand
CTGGAACTTGATTGTTTCGCACTTGAAGAACTCAACTTGATGGAGGAAGATGAAGTTTTGCTAGAACTTGATTGCTTCGCACTTGAAGAGCTCACCTTGATGGAGGAAGATGAAGTTTTGCTAGAACTTGATTGTTTCGCACTTGAAGAGCTCACCTTGATGGAGGAAGATGAAGTTTTGCTAGAACTTGATTGCTTCGCACTTGAGGAACTCACCTTGATGGAGGAAGATGAAGGTTCGCTGGAACTTGATTGCTTCGCACTTGAGGAACTCAACTTGATGGAGGAAGATGTAATTTCGCTGAAACTTGATTGCTTCACATAAGAGCTGCTTGAGATATCATCGAGAGGATTAGATTCCTCTTCCGGTCCGGAAGAACTTGTATCGCCGCAAGCAACAAAAAGAAAAAAGACGCAGGCGAAAAACAAATAACTAATATTCTTTATCACAACCACAATCGCTACACACAAAATTCAATGTTTTTCATGATGATGTTCGCAGCAGCCGCCATGGCTGTGGTCGTGGCTTCCCAACACGCGGTGCGGGACTCCATGGGCAATCAAATCCACTTCGCAGCCGTAAGTGCTGTGAAGCATTTCTTCCGTAAGGTTTCCGCCCTCGTGATAATGCACATCCCGATTCACGCAGACAACACTCTTGACCTTGTGACTTAAAGCCATCAAGTCGTGAGTGACGATGACGATGGTCATGGTCTCGCTGAAATCGGCAAGCATGTTGTAGAGGGATTCGATTCCCGCCACATCGATGTTGTTGGAGGGCTCGTCCAAAAAGAGAATCTTCGGATTACAGACAAGTGAACGAGCGATTAGAACACGCTGGCGTTCGCCACCGCTGAGTTCCCCCAGACGACGATTCAAGTAACCTTCCATTTTTACGCGAGCGAGAGCCGCCTTGACTTCCTCACCCGACGGAGAAATTCCCAGTTTGCCCGTTGCAACACATTCCCCTACAGTAATAGGGAACTCAAAGTTTTTCTGCGTATTCTGCGGTACGTAACCTACAGCAATCTTCTTGGATGGGACCTTCTCCCCAAAGAGGCGCACATCGCCTTCCTCTGGCACCAAGAGCCCCACCATAAGCTTCATGAGGGTGGATTTACCGCCTCCATTGGGCCCGATAATCGCCACAAAATCATTCTCATCAATGGAGAGATTCACATGAGAAAGTACCGGCGACTTGCCGTAACCGAAAGTGAGGTTATTGATTTCAATGGCGCTCATACTTCCCCGCTGCTTCAGAAATGGCCTTCACCAAGGAGCGGACATTTCCCATAAAATCATAAGCCAATGGATCCGTCGTTACCACCACCGCGTTCAGCTCTTTCGCAATGGTCTCTGCGGCGCGCTTGCTGAACTGGGGCTGCACAAACACGATATGGACAAAATGTTTCTTACCTTCTTCAATCAGGAATGCCAAATCCTTAGGCTTGGGTTCCTTCCCTTCCACCTCGATAGAAAGCTGCTGCATCCCGTAATCGAAGGCCAGATAGCCGTATGAAGGATGAAACACGATAAAGGAACGTTTGCCAATGGGAAGGGCGTTCACCGCATTTTTCAAATCAGCATTCAGGGTTTCCAATTCAGCCTTAAACGCCGTAAAGTTCTGCGTATAAGTTTCCTTCCCTGCCGGGTCCAATTGCGCTAACGCATCCAGCACATTTTGTGCAATAATAGCCACCCTCTTTGGAGACGTCCATACATGAGGATCAAAGCCCTCGTGATGTTCTTCATGGTGAGCAACCTCTCCCTCATGTTGATGTTCCACTTCATCAGCCGCCATCCAGCCAATGCCCTTGGAAATTTCTACCATCTGGACATTCTTGTTCACGCCCTTAAAGCGAGGCATCCAGGCTTTGTCCATGCCAGAGCCGTCGCTGAAATAAATGCTGGCCTTGGCAAATTCCTTCAGAGATTGAGGCTTAGGCTCAAAAGTATGAGGGTCGGCACCGGGAGGCAAAAGCGTCACCACATCCACGCGATCGCCGGCAATGTTCTTCACAATGTTGGCGTAGGGTTGCAGAGAAACCGCCACCGTCAACTTCGCAGCAGAAGCGGCATAAACCACGCTGGCAAAAGCCAGACACAATACCGCGATAAAAGACGCACGGGATTTACTGCCCATCAAATCTTACCCTGGAAGAAACCGTCAAAATCAATTTCCGAGACGTTTTCCACAATGAATTCCGGCCTCACAGAAAGTTTTTCCACATCGGCGCGTTTGGTCTCTCCGCAAAGCGGTAGCACAAAGCGGCATCCGGAGCGCTTGGCCAGTTCAAAATCCGTATACAGGCGGTCGCCCACAAAGAGAATCTCCTCGGGCACAAAATTCTTCAGAAGTCCCGCCAGCATAGCAGGATTGGGTTTGCCGAAGCTCTTCTCCGGCTCCACGCCGTAGGCCGTCTTCAAGAGGGCCATAAAGCTGCCAATGTCGGGAACAGGCCCTCTTGCATCGGGGCACACAAAGTCCGTATGGGTCACCCAGAAGGGTGTGCCCCGCTGGACGCGGAAACTGAGTTCGCACAATTCCCGATAGTCAAAACTGTTGTGATAGGCCACAAGAACCAGCTCAGTTTCCGCGACAGACGGCCGCAGATTGAGACTCGGGTCCTGTGCCGCAAACCATTCCGTCACCTCCGGATTCCCGAAGAAGAACACATTCTTGTAGCCCTTCTCGTGGATGGCATCCAGAGAAAGATACAGCGCCGAGATGATGGAGTCCTTCGCCAGAGGGAGCCCCATGACCTTCAGACGGTTCTCATAGAAAACCGGCGACTTGCTGGTATTGTTGCTCAAATAGTAAACCGGCACCTGGGAAGCCACGCGCTTCACAGTCTCCACTGCACCTTGATAAGGGCGCCCGCTCAAGTAGAGGGTGCCATCCAAATCAAAAACTACAGCTTTTACCGGTTTATGAGCCATGAATTTAAGCCTTTTAATGAAAATACCCTCGGGATTCCAAGGGTATTCTCAAATTAAGCCTTCACCAAGGATTACTTAGCGCGTTCCAGGTAGGAACCGTCGCGGGTATCCACGCGGATCTTGGTGTTGTTGTCGATGAAGAGGGGAATCATCACCTTGGCACCCGTTTCCAGGATGGCTTCACGCATCACGTTACCGCTGGTGTTACCCTGAACGGCCGGAGGAGCGTCCACAATCATCAAATCCACGAAGGTCGGCGGAATCACTTCGATAGCGGTTCCATTCCACCAGGTCACTTCCACAGTGGCGCCGTCCAACAGCCACACTTCGCAGCCATTGAGGTTTTCCTTAGCGATTTCCATGGTTTCCTGAGATTCGTTATCCAGGAAGTACCAGGTAGAACCGTCGTTGTAGAGGTAGGTCATTTCGCTATAGGTCACATCGGCTTCTTCAACGGTATCGCCGCTCTTCCAAGTGCGTTCCAGCGTACGGCCAGTCACAAGGTTCTTGATGCGAACGCGGTTAAAGGCCTGACCCTTACCCGGCTTCACAAACTGGTTTTCAATGATTTCATACGGTTGACCATCAACCATAATCTTCAACTTCTTACGGAATTCGTTGGTGCTTACAGTACCCATATTATCCTCTTTTTGGTTTTTGAGCTAAATTTAGCATATAATGGAAGATTTAGTAAAAAGTTTCACGCAAATTCCCGCATTTTTAGAGTATTTAGGCAAAGATTTTAACGCCACAATAGACCAGAACCCGACATTCCCCTTCCTTTGTTCCAAGCATTACGCAGACCTGATTCGTAATGCGGAACAGCCCGAAGCATTACTCCGAGAAGTTCTCCCGAACGTTGAGGAACTGAAGGACGCACCGGGGTTCGTGGACGACCCTGTAGGCGATTTGAACGCCGGCAAGTCAGAAAACATCATCCAGAAATACGACGGACGAGCCCTCATTATCACCACCGCCGCCTGCGGTGTGCGCTGCCGCTTCTGCTTCCGCCGGAACTACCCCTTCCAGAGCAGTCCCGATGTGGCGCGGGAAGTGAGCAACTGGCTGGACGTGCACACCGATGTCTGGGAAATCATCCTCTCTGGCGGCGACCCCCTTTCCATGGGCGTTGGCCCGTTCCGCGATTTGGTGGAGGCCATCGCCGCACATCCGGCGGTTACAACCCTCCGCATCCACAGCCGGCTCCCCATTATGCGGCCAGACCAGGTGATGCAGCACTTTGAACTTTTGCAGGAACTCCCCGCCCGATTCAACTGCGTGCTGGTGAGCCACGTGGACCATCCCGACGAACTGGATGGAAACTCCGCGATTGTGTTTGGCTCCCTCAAGCAAGCCGGATGGACACTACTCAACCAGAGCGTTCTCTTGAAGGGCGTGAACGACAATGCCGAGACTTTGACCAAATTAAGCCGCAAGCTCTTTGAGCAAGGCGTACTTCCCTACTACCTGCATCAACTGGATCATGCCAAAGGGGTGGCCCATTTTGAAGTGGAAGACCTTCGTGCCCAGGAACTCATTGAAGAAATCCGGACGAAACTGCCCGGCTATGAGGTGCCGAAACTAGTGCGCGAAATCGCCGGCGAAAAAAGCAAGACTCCGGTGTAGATAATTCAAAATGCAAAATTCACAATTCAAAATTGTATTTCTGGCGAAATACGTCGTCTGATATAATTATGCATTTTGCATTCCGCATTCATCATTCTGCATTCTTCATTCCTGGATTCCCTCGCAGCGCTTTTGATAATTGTCAAAATAGAGTCTTGACTCCAAATCCGAGAATACCATCCAAGTAGTTGCAGCCATTGCGAAGAGCGTAATAGAGATTGATGCTCCAGTTCTTGCGATATTGGGTAAAGCCGATGCCGTAATCCTGCTCTCGTGCCCAACCCTGTTCAGGCAACGCACGGCGATAAAGCCCCGGCTGGTAAAAAGCTTCAATGCTCAAGTCATAGCCGTCCTGCCAGAGCAACGCAAACTCGCTGAAGCCATAAGCACGAGAACGCAGCTGCTGGTATGCCATTCCCTTAAAGCTATCCATGCCACCAAGGGTAAACATATCCGTACGGCGGTAAGCCGCATCCGTGTGGAAAATACCGCCAGCAGCACCGGAAAAACGGGTGATAAAATTTCCATACAGCGGCATGTAGCGGGCAACGCGTGCACTTGTAGCAAGAATGTTGTCCAATGAATCGGGTCTATCCATCTTCCATGTGGCGGAGGCCTCCACCTTCCAGCCATCCCGCGGCAAAGCAAAGCGGTCCAGTGAGATGTAGGACACTTCAAACGTAGAGCGTTTGTCGTCCTCCGTTATGCCAAAATAGACTCCAATCGCAAAATCGAAGCCGATGTCGCGAGTGATGCCAATCTCTCCGAGAATCTCCCGCTCCACATGTTCCTCATCATCTACAGCACTCTCATCCGCAATGGTTTCCTCATCAAAACTCCCCCGCAGCACCACATTCCAGGCAGAACCAAAAATCCAAGGCTCCTTATAGCGACCATGAAGATGTCTAGATTCCTCGCCCGTAAAGCCTTCCATCTGCAAATCCCGCGCTGTACCAAGAATGTTGTAGAGATTCACATTCAGCATGCCTTCCCAGACATTGTCTTCACTTTCATAAGTGAGAAGCGCTTCCGCTTCTGAGACAGTGGCGGATTCCATACTGAAGGCGGGAACAAGACGATTGCGGACCGGATCTCGGAACAACTTCACGGGAGCTTTTTTCTCAAAATAGCCCACTCGGGCAAGTTTCCGTTCCGCACGCTCCAAGTCCGTCAAGGAAACAGGCGCACCTTCCTCAATACCGCTCAGCCGGCGGAATACCTCGGGCTTTGTTCCCGTGGGCACAAGGTTCTCCGCAGGCGCCCAGACATAGCCCGCACCGCGGTGAGCTCTAACGGTTAGAGCCGCGGACTCATAACCCAGATTTTCGGTTACAGCACCCGAGTCCATCCGAGATAATGTACCCGAAATCTGCGCCGCCACAAACCCTTGATCCTCATAATATCGCACAAGTTTTGCCGCAACAGCCTGCCACACATCGCAGGGTTCGCCCAGCACTTTTGACATTTCCGCTTCATCAAATTCAGAGTGTTCGCCTGTCCAGACAATGCTCTGGATACGGCAATTCACGGGCTCTGCAAACAGGGCCATCACCGCAAACAAAACAAAAATCAAAACACTCTTACAATTCATCATTCATCATTCATCATTCTGCATTCTGCATTCATCATTCTGCATTCTGCATTCTGCATTAAAACACCGCTCTCGCTTCTGTGCTCAACTTCTGGAAAATATTCTCTTCTGCATTTCCAAAGCGCAACACATACCGCAAACCAAAAGAAATGTACTCGTTCATATCTACCGAAATCACGGACTCCAAGCGATAGGTGCGCCCCTCGCCATAGCCCGACATCAGCTGGTAGGGAATGGCGTTCTCGCCCTTGTCCATCTCGATGGCAGAGAACTGCACGAATCCATCCGCCACATTTTCCTTCTCGTACCCGAACCGCAAATAACCTTCCCAGAGGTGTGCGTCAAAATCGTAGGTTCCTCCATCACTCCCATCACCTGTGCGGTAGCGGCCTCCGGGCTCCACATGGAATCCGCTGGCAAAACTAAAGCGATAGCGGGCCGAGAATTCTTCCGCGTTCCAATCCAGATTCTGGAGCGCTTCCAATTCTGCATCTTCCAAGCGGGCCATGCCTCCCACAAAATGTGCGTCCGTAATCTGGTAGCCCAAATCCAGCTGGTGCGAAAGCATTTCCTCGAAGTAAGAAATGGAACTGAGTTTTTTATCGTAGAGGGCGCCGGGCTTGTATGTGGCGGAAAAGCCCGAGGGATGGTCCAGAGAAATGCGGCCCTTCCAAGTCACATTGCCGGAGGAAATTTTCCGCAACTGATGTCTGGAGGACGGCGGGAAATACAATTTTTTGCCTGTAGTGTCCTCCCCCTCGGCGCTATAGCTTCCGCCTACGGTAATATCCCTCAGGATTCCCTCGTGAATCCCCAGCAGGAGCCCTGGATTCCAGTCCACTTCCAAACTGAATGCCGCATTGGAAGCCCGCACCGCCCCGATGGAATCATTGCGGCCCATTCCCTCATACACAAAATCGCCGTTATCTACACCCTCAATGAAGGCACCCGTCAAACTGTCGTAACGCACATCGCCTGTACCTGGCGCAACCGCCTTATAAATGGCCGTATAAGTTTGCTCCTCCGTCAGACCCAACTTGTAGCTCACATTGCCGGAGAATCCCAAGTCCTCATCGCCAAATATACCCTGCAAATCCCCCACCCAACTGTTCTCACCATCCGTAGAATCTACTTCCCGATGTTCGTACTGCAAAAAGTGTGAAATGTCCAGATAGCGATGGTGATATTCAGCCGTCTGCGTCCACGCCACCGATTTGAGGGAATCATTCCAGTCATCTCCATAGGTGTCGCCACGACGCCTTGCGAGTTTCGTCTCTACGCCTTCGCTTGCATTCCAGTTGTTTGCATTTAGCGAAAAGCCGGCGCCAGATTTCCCGTAGAAAACTTCATCCTCTGCAACACCGTTATTTCCCGCGAAGGCCCCGCCCGAAACTGCATCGGGACTATTCTTGCCCACATCACCTGCGACCAAGCCCGATGCATCACTATCAATCTTCGTATAGCGCGCATCAAAATTCCCGAATGGCCGCCAAAAGCCCTGCAAATACTGTACATTTCCTAAAGCCTGATAGCGTTCCCGCTCTCCATTCTGCACGCTAGCAACGCGAACAATCCCAACATCGCTCGCCACATTCTGCGACAAATGCTCCAAAGAAACCTTAACCCGAGAAGAATTCCACTCCTGATTCTCTCCCTGGCGATACCCCCACAGCGTTTTTGCAAACCAGTCACTGCCCAGACGAATCCGCATTCCGAATTCATCATGCCTTAAATCTCCAGAGGTAATAGCGGAACTGTCCAAATCCCATTCATCCTGCAACTTGTAGGAATTCCAGTCTCTATCCGTGCCCTGATAATCTCCAATGCCAAATTCCTCTTCCACATAATTGCCATACACCGAAAAGGCCACCGGAAACTTCAACATTCTAGCGCTAGAATCCGTCGTTGCATACCAGCGGAAAGCATTCCCTTCCGGCCCACCTACATGGTGAGAAACCGTGTTAGAATCCCGACGGCTCACCGCCATCTCCAAATCCGCATAGAAGCGGTTATCAAACTGTGTCCGCAACCGCGTGCCCACACGATCAATCCGCTCTGGACGATTCAGCGCTACAGAATCCAGTTCATCTTCGAGACTGTCCGGCATGTGGTACAGCATTCCGCCTCTATCCGCCTTCAACGTCTGGTAGTCTTCATCAGTCCACACGCTCTTTTTTAGGCGATGCTTGTCATTCTCCAGCCGGAATCCAGCGACATCCAAATAGAGATTGGGGTGGCGGTACTTCCCCGCCGCAGCATACAAATTAAAGATATTGTCGTCTTCGTAGGCGTCATATTCAATGCGGATTTCGTCATCTGCGCCCGGGGCCCATCTCCCCTTGAAATTCAGGAGGCCGCCTGCATAGTTCACATCGTAATCCTTATCCCGCCGAAGTTCCACGCCGTTGACCCAGACCTTTTCCGAGCCGGGAACCACCGCCAAATATTCTCCATCGCCACTGATGGCATAGCCTTCGCGCTGACCGCTCACGCCATTGAAGGTGCGACTAATGCGATTCACTTCATCAGTGCCTGCGGCTCCGCGAACTTCCGTATATCCGCCACGAATACCCGCCATGGCGCCCAAGGTACTGCGCTCAATTCCAGATAGCCCGAGGGATTCATCCCTCCATGTCAAATCGCCCAAATGAACAAACCAATGCCTGGCCTCCGCCCGAAAATAAATCTGGTCCACCTCCTGCAATGTTGCCGTGGTCTGGTCGCCCGCCTTGCGGTCCACATCGCTCAACAACGCATCGATATAAACGCTATCGCCCACCATGCCCTGAATGGAAAGTCGGAGTTCCTGATCCACTTCCGTCCCCCCATCGCCCACAGTGACTTGCATGGTCTTGTAGCCGTGAGCTTCCACCTTCCCAGAGGCGGCATCATCCGCGCCCGACACAGACGAAGAACCTTGCGGCACACCATTTGCGGCATCTGCCACATCCACATTTTGAACAAGATAATCAGGGTTCCATACGGGCAGGGAATCCAGATTCAAAGCAAATGCGCTGGCTGCAGCGCCTAACCAGATAAGGGCAACAAAGGCAAACCAGGACCCTCTGCCCATGACACTACCTGTCTGTCGATTCAATCAGGAACTGTTCGCTATATAGCAAGCGGCGGCCAAGCACCAAATCTACGCTCCACTCCCCTGTGGTGAGCATACTCGGAGAGATTTCCGTATAGCAGGCCTCATAATCCTTCCGCACTTTGCAGGGCAGCACCTGCACCGTATCCATTCCCTTGTACCACACATGCAGCAGGGAATCAGAATCGTACTGAAGGGCATTGGAAATGATGGTATAGAAATAAAGGCGAGAACCTTCCTCAAACACGGAGTCCGCGCCAAAAGGGGTTTCCTTCACGATGTGGCGACAGACAACGCCTTGCGCCAGAGACAATTCCGTATTCCCCACATCCTTGATACTAGAATCATCCAGAACAAAGTCCACAATGCGGTGCGTGATGAACGCAAGAAAAACAACAATCAAAACGACTGTCGTCTTTCTCATACTACGCAGTGGCGGAAGTCCAGCCACAACAACCTCGATTAGATAAGCTTACTGGTGTTCTGGGTAAAGGTAGGAACCGCTTCCAAAAGCTTTTCCACCAGCAAACGGTTGAAGTCCTCTACACGATTCGGGAGTTTCGGACCCGGGAAAACCTGAAGCAAAAGCAGCGCATTGTCCGCAGACGAAATGTAGACAGAGCGGTTTTCGCCGGAGAAGGACACAGATTGGAAGTTTTCGCCACCAAGCATGCCACCCATCTGCTTTGCAGAATCGTAAGCACCATTACCAAGCACTGCTAGCAGCGAAGGCTCAGGGCAAGAGGGCAGATTGCCCACTTCGGCAATAAGGGAACCGTCACGATGGCAAAGGGCGATGTATTCCGCCTTCACGCTGGCCTGGTAAGCCAACATGAGACGACGCACTTTTTCAACAACTTCAGCATAAATTGCAAAATCACTCATACAAACCTTTCTCCCATACCCTACTTTTTCTTGGGCACGTATGGACGCAACTCGATTTCATCATCAGAATTGTCTTCCGGCTTTTCAACAGTACGGCCAAAGGTCGGCATTCTGGCGATGGTGGTCGGCGTACGGGGGCGACCAAATGGAGAGGCTCCAAATCCCTTCTGGAACAAGGCCGAACCGGTACCCGTGGACGGGGCTCCAGCAACACCCGGCTTTGCAGCAAAGGAAGGCATCTTAAAGGGAGAAGACGGTGTGGTTGGCTGAGCAAGTTGAGGCTTTGCATTGGCAGGCGGCTGAGCCTGACCCACAGAGAGCCCTTCCTTGGTCATAGAAACTTCATGAACGCCAGTGTTGTTCACGCTTTCGGCAGCCTTGCGGAGGAAGCCCTGCTTCACATTGAACTTCTCGATGACCAACATGGCAATCGCCTTAAGGGTGGTCACCACGCCCTTACCGTTATGAGCGGTAGACGGGAAGAACGGCACCTTGCGAGGGTTCAATTCCGCATTCAGTTCATCCAGGGTGAACACGTTGTCCATATCGCGCTTGTTGTACTGAAGCACGAAGGGCATGTCATCCAGATCCATACCGTAATCCTGCAGGTTCTGGCGCAAATTCTGAAGGCTCTCCAAGTTTTCCGCCTGACGGGAACGCTGGGAGTCCGCCACAAATACAATACCATCCACACCGCGAAGAACGAGTTTACGGGTACTGTTGTAATAAACCTGACCAGGAACCGTGTAAAGTTGGAAACGAGTCTTGAAGCCCTTAATATCACCAAGGTTCAATGGCAAAAAGTCGAAGAACAGCGTACGGTCGCCTTCGGTAGCTAGGGACACCATGTCCGTGCGCTTGTCCTGAGGCATCTTCTGGTGAATCACCTGCAAGTTGGTGGTCTTACCACTAAGACCGGGTCCGTAGTAGACCACTTTACAACTAATTTCTCTTGTAGCAAAATTAATCGAAGACATTTTAATTCCTTAATATTCTTTGACTTAATCTAGTAAAAAAAGATTATGGCGGACACTGGAAAAACACCGCAAAATAGGGAAATGAGATGATTATTGCGCTTACGTCAATATGAAGCCGGAGCCCTACCGTGAAAACAAAATTTTACATAAAAATAGGAAAGACCGACGCACAGAATGCATCGGTTCTCCAAAATACTAGAAAGACCCTATTAAGCCAGGCCGTTAACGACCTTAGCAGCCTTGGCCTTGTAGTTGGCAGCGCGATTTGCGTTGAAACCAGCACGGCTCTTGGCGGCAGCCTTGTCCAGCATGCTGAACAGGTTGGGCATTTCCTTCAGAGCTTCGTCCTTAGAAGAAGCAGAGCGGATCACCTTGAGGCTGGAACGAATAGCAGAACGAACAGAGTGGTTCATTGCATTGGCCTTTTCGGCCTGACGCAGACGCTTTTTGCAAGATTTGTGTTGAGGCACCTTATATCTCCGGGTAAAACCTACTTAAAATTTGTTGGGTCAAAGATAGTAAAACCGAGGATTTTGTCAAGGGGAGCCCCGAATTACTACATTTTTGACCATGATTCCCTTTGTAAACCTCCCCGCCCAACGAAAAGCGTACCAGTTGGAGCTGGAAAATGCCGAAAAACAGGTTCTGGATAGCGGTTGCTATATCGGTGGACCCGTAGTTAGGCAGTTGGAGGGGGAACTTTCCCGATTTTTGGAATCCGAGGGAATTGGGCCCGAGAAAGCGTCCGAGGCACCGAAATGCATTAGCTGCGCCAGCGGTACCGATGCCCTCAGCCTCGCGCTGGAGGCTCTGGAAGTAAAACCCGGAGACGAGGTCATCGTGCCGAACTTCACCTTCATCGCTCCGGCGGAATGCGCGAGAAGACTGGGTGCGACGGTCCGGTTTGCAGACATCAATCCCGAGACCTTGCAGATTTCTGCCGAAAGCGTCCGGAACCTGGTGGGTCCGAAAACGAAGGGCATCATCGCCGTAGACCTATTCGGACAGTGCGCCCCCTACAGAGAACTGCGGGAAATCTGCCAGAAGAACGGCCTCTGGCTATTGGAAGACAGCGCCCAGGCATTTGGCGCTACACAAGACGGCCGCGCCGCCTGTACCTTCGGCGACATCGCCATCACCAGCTTCTACCCCACGAAACCCTTGGGCTGCTATGGCGACGGCGGCGCGCTGTTCACCCACAATGAAAAGTTCGCAACAACCATTCGGGAGCTTGCAAACCACGGCAGCACGGAACGGTACCTGCACAAGAGGCTCGGCTACAACAGCCGCCTGGATGCACTACAGGCCGCAATCCTCCTGGTGAAGTTGAAGCATTTCAAGGATGAACTCCGTGTGCGAGAGAAAAACGCAACCGCCTACGACCAGTTCTTCAAGAATTTTGCCCGCAAGGTCGGATACGCCATCCAACCCATCAAAATCGCTGCAGGGAATACCAGCACCTACGCCCAATATACTTTGTTAGTGGAGAACCGGGAACATTTCCTAGGCCTTCTTGAAAAGGCGGAGATTCCCTACTGCATCCACTACCCCATGCCCTTGCACCAGCAACCCTGTTTTGCAGACAAACTAACAAAGTGCCCTATCACGGAAGACGTGGTGAAAAAAGTGGTGAGCCTGCCCATCTGCGCCTGGACAGACGTAGAAAGCATCATCAACAAACTGAGCTAGAATTTTATATTGGAGAAACATTTTGAAGTTATTCCCATACATAAAGTGGTTCTGGGCTCCAGCTCTCCTCGGATTTACATTCCTTGCCTGTGGCGGAGATTCCCCAAGCAATGTAGACGAACACACTGACGAAACCCAGATGCTTTCATCCTCAAGTGACGTAAATTTACCCCCCTTTTTATCTTCAAGTTCAGTTCTATCTTCTAATTCCATAAATTCTTCCAATTCTTCGATAGGGAGCAGTTCTACCCCAAAAGAGATTACAGATTGCCCTGACGATTCACAATGCCACCTGTTCAAAGAAAACGACATAAGCACATGGAAGTTTGTGGTCAAGGATTCTCTTGGTCACGAAATTGAATACACCAGCAAAATCCATTACGTGGAAAAGAACAAGTGGGGCCAGGGAGACTACTATCAATTGTCGTGGCTCTATGTAATTGTACCTGGAGATACGGGTATAGAAATGAAGGCTCAGGCATCATCTGCAGAAGACATTCTGGGAATTCCAAACTTATTTGAGGGCCTTGTTTCCAGTTGCGAATATAAGGTTGCAAGCCAACCCTGCAGATTGCCCCCCGACACGACTCCCGATGTCAACTGTTACAGAACATACCTAGAGATTGAACCAGACGACAAACTTGAGATTGCGGAATGCGAAAATGGCGACATGTATCTCTACAACATAGAGGATGTCCTTTTTAGAGGAAGCATTCCCGAAAACGTCGAAAGGCGTTTCCCCCTCAACGACAAACATATCGGAAAGAACTGCCAACAGGCACCATCTTGGTGCTATGACTATCGGGACGAATCCGGAAATCAGAAGGGCGGCTGCTACCCCACCCTATACTGTCCCTGGAAGGAATAACCCAGGGCTTTACTTTTCCATGTCCAAATCGGACAGGTTTTTGTAGATGGAATCCGTTGCTTTTCCCAGGGAATCCAACTTCTGCTTCACGTTGTCGATTTTGCCAATCATCTGGGTGTTGGCGTCCTTCAACTGGGTAATTTCGGCCTCGGCCTCGGGGTCAGAGCAAGAAAATAGCAGAAACGTGCAAACAACTGTTGTCAAAATGAGGGTCTTGTGTGCCATATCGGAAATTTAAGAATATCTTCAGGTAGAGCGGATTGGAAATTGGGTTCGAGGCCCAAAAAAGGAGTTTATTATGATTGATGAATTAAAGCAGCAAATGGAAGCGAAAGGCTGGAAAGGCAAAGTTTATACGCGCGTTGAGAATATGGCGAATCTTCCGAAGGCAATCCAGGCAGTATTTGAAATGGATGACGAATACCAGTTTGCCGTCGCAATTTTTGAGGGCTTTGAAGTTCCGGCGGACACCCCAGTAATCTCCTTTGCCGGGGATGCCGACGCCATCCAGACCGCGCTAGATAACGCAATCATGGAAGGACTCGCCCACTCCAAAATGCTGAAAGAAAAAGAAACCGGAGCCATCATCCGCTTCGGCTATACTCCTCTTGATATTTTCGGAAAATAGAGAATCGGTAGAAAACCGGGATTTAGAGAATATCGCGGTTCAACAGTTCGCCGTGGTCTAGAGACAAGCGGCGGAAGGGACTGTTCAAATAAAAGTCCGGATTATGGGTGGCCATGACCACCGTTGTGCCGCGTGCATTGATTTCCTTGAAAATGCGGAAAACGTCCTCGGCGTTAGCGGGGTCCAGGTTGCCCGTAGGTTCGTCAGCCAGCAAGAGGTAGGGATTGTGAACCATGGCGCGGGCGATGGCCACACGCTGCTGCTCACCGCCCGAAAGGGTGTAAGGCATAGCGAAGCGCTTTTGGCTAATGCCGACAAGAGCCAGCGCATCAAAGACGGCAGCATTAATCTTTTTGGAGGGCGTGCCCACAATGCGGAGGGCCAGGGCCACATTCTCAAAGACGTTCCTATCTGGCAGAAGCTTGAAATCCTGGAAGATGATGCCCATCTTGCGGCGAAGGGCCTGGATGTTACCATCGGGCGTATTCTTGCTATCGTAGAGGCAATCGCCGGTGAACTTCACCATGACCTGCCCGCCACGAACAGCATCGGGCCGTTCATCCATATAAATTAACTTCAAGACTGTAGACTTACCGGCGCCGGAATGGCCCGTCAGGAAGACAAACTCACCCTTGTTAATCCGGAAGGAGACGTTGTTCAGCGCCTTCCAGTTTTCCTCGTAGGATTTTGTGACGTGGGTGAAGTGAATCATAGTGGGCCTGATTACTCCGTGATGCGGATATCCACATGGACTTCCTGACGCCACTTCTTGACGAGATCTTTCAGTTTCTCGTTTTCCAGATGAGAGGCGGCCATGGATTCAATCTTTCCGTAGTCTTCTTCCAGAGTGAGTTCACGAATCTGGCGGGCATCGTCCAGACGGAAGAGATGGTAGGCTCCATCGATTTCTACAGGGTCGGAGACCTCCCCGATGGAAAGGTTCGCCACAGGGTCCACGTATGCGGGCTCCATTTCATTCTTCTGATACCAGCCCAGGAGACCGCCCTGGAAATTAGAGGACTTGTCTTCACTGTATTTTTTTGCGGCGGCGGAGAAATCTTCCTTAGTCTTGATGACCTTGTGGAGGGAATCGGCAAGGGCCAGCACCTGAGCGGAATCCTTAGCCGTGGGAATGGTGCGGAGGAGGATATGGGCGGAACGGACGCCGTCTTCCTTACGACCCAGCACGCGAGGAATATGCCAGCCCTGGTTGGTCTTTACCGGAGTCGCAGAATACTGGCCGTTCTTCAACTGATCCAGTGCACGCTCGAAGGCAGGGTCCAGAAGGCCACGACGGAAATATCCCAAGTCACCGCCCTTCTCGGCAGAGGAATCCTGGGAATGGTTCTTGGCCAAAAGTTCAAATTTGATTCCCAAGTTCAGGCTATCAATCAAAACTTCCGCCACCTTCTTCACGGAATCCACAATCATGGAATCGGGAGTAATGGGAATCTGAATGTGGGAAAGAAGCACGCAGTTGTACTGCCGCGGAAGAGAATCCTGGTACTCGTCGTAGAAGGCGTCAACCTCTTTCTTGGTAGGGCTGATGGAGCCCACATGGCGCTGACGAACACGAGTGAGTTCAATGTGGCTACGAATCTGCTTGGAAAGCTGGTCGCGGAACTGCGCCATGCTCACACCAAGCTGCGCGCGGACCGCCTTTTCCAAGGTGGCCAAATCGATATTCTGGCTGGCGGCAAGCTGGGACAAATGGGCGTTCACACGCTGGTCCACTTCCGCATCGCTCACCACGATGGAATCCCTGTCGATACGGCTGAGGAGAACCTTCTCTTCGATGAGCTGGTCCAGCACATATTCCTTCTGCTGCTGTTCCGACATGGAAGCCGCTTCCGGGGTTTCCTGGAACTTGTAGAGGTTGTTCAGAAATTCAGAACGCATGATAGGCTTGCCATCCACCACGGCGGCAATGCCATCCATAAGCACAGGCGCTGCAAACACTGTAGAAATCAAGGCTCCCCAAAGGAGCATCATGAAGCTGCGTCTAATCATTTATTACCCTTCTTTGAAAAAACTTTCGCCTGGGAAAAAATGGGGCGATTGTTCTTCCACTGGTTCTTTAATTCTTCCATGACCTTCGCCTTGTGGATAACCCAGACTTCGTTTTCCACATCATTCTGCACTTCCTCGTATGGAAGCACATCGGCGCTATCTAGGCGGCTGGTCACCACAAACATCTTGAGAGCCCCGCCACAAGCCTTCATCACAGAAAGAGTGCGGAGAGGAACGGTTCCCAGGTTGGGAATGAGACAACTGTCCGGAGATTCCTCCGCCAACTCAAAGCGTTCAATCTTCTTCACCAAGTAGTTGGAATCGGGAAGATTCTCGTATTCCTTCCCCTTGCGGCTCTTGTAGTAAGTGTCGGCATCCTTCCAATCCTTGAAATAGAGGATTCCGCCAGTAATGAGGTTCTTCCCACGGACATAGTCTTCGGCATGGCTGTGGTAATAATCCAACTTTTCTGCATCCGAAAGCATCATAGTGTCGGCAAAAGTCTGCAGGAAATAATCCACCACCAACTTCCGGGTAGTCTGTTCAATCTGACGTACAAGATTTTCATCCTTGCCCATGCCGCTGGCAATGGCCTCCTGATAAATCGTCTCCTCGTCAATCCAGTGTTCCAAAAAAGAAAGGCGCATGGAATCGTCCCAGGAATCCCATTCCGGAACAATGGTGTGAATTTGAGAAAGAGTCAATTTTTTGGAGCCCACGGAAACCACCACCGGGTCATCCTCGCTCCACGGGAAATTACAGGCCGAAAGCGTGGCCAGAGCTACAAACGCAAAAACTAGAAATAGTCGATCGACAAACTTCATCGGCCATAAGATAGAAAATTTCACTTCAGCTTGCCAAAGCGGCCCTTCAATTTGGCCAAAGCTTCATCCTCCACCACTTCTTCCGTGGCATCACCGCCCCGTTTGAAGTAGAGAATGGCAAAATCCTCCAGCGTGGCCCGCGCAGAGAGGTAGAGGTCTACCATTTCTGAGGAATCCGAAGCTGCACGCTCCAGGCGAGAAAGAAGGTCCCGGGCGGAGCGGAGTTCGTGATCTTTGAGGTAACGCGCCTTGAGGTACGGGCGGAAGGATTCCCGAAGGGATTTGAGATTGACAGAGGACGTCGACTGAGGGGCGGAATTTGCTTTAGTGGGCGCTACTGGGGCTGGCGCAGAATTTGCTTTGGTGGGCGCAAAATTCGTGCCAACAAGTTCCGCGATGGCCGCAAGTCTTTCGAATAAAGTAACGTTCTTTTGATAGAGGGAATGAAGGGAGGAAACAGCGCCGCGAGCAAGTGCTGCGCTGCAGGAAGAAGCCGCATCGCGGGTAAGAATTGCGCCGCAAGAGGAAACCGCGCCGCCCTGGTCACGCATGGCGACGGAGAAATCTCGCAGGATGTTCCAGCAGTGCGTGAAGGCGGCGGCGCCCAGGAGGCCCGACTCATAGCAGGCCCGAACCAGAGAAAGGCGGATTTCTTCGTCTTCACTGCGGGTTGTTGCGGCAAGGTTCCGGAAATCCCGAAGTTTTTTGCCGCGGGAGAATTCCAGACCCGTAAAGCGGACACATTTCGAGGCATCCAGATGGTCGGCGGCGAGAGATTTGAGGACCCAGATTTTCAGGACGGTTTCATAGCCATCGGCAAAGACGCCGCCAGTTTCCAGCATGTTCAAGCGGTCTGCAATAAGAGGTGAATCCGTCGCGGGCTCAGAGGCTTTTGTCGCAGGCTCAGATGTCGCGGGTCCGCGCTCCAGGCGCTTGCGGAAACTTTGCCAGAAGGCGGATTCCTCCACCGACATGAGGGCGGATTCGCCCAGCCGCCAACCAAAGCTGCAACCCTCCAGCGGGAAGTCGATACCGAAGGAAACCACCGCGGGCCGCACCGCCTGAAACATGCGGAAGGAGCCCCACTCCGGCGAAAGTTCCAGCGGGAATTTTTCCGCAAAACCCGACTTCACCACATTCAAGTGAAGCCGCAAGTGATTTTCCTTATCCGGATTTACCGTCGGAACAAGAACGCCTTCCCCATTCTTTTCCTTCTTGAGGAATTTCTCAAGAACTTCGTAGAGCGAAAGCAGCGGAGCCTTATGTGGTGCAGCCTCAAGTGCGGCGTAGAAGGCATCGTCAATAGCGGAGCGCTTCGCCTCCAGATTTTTCTTCACCGCCTTCGGGAGTTCGCGAATGACGGATTCCGCCATCCATTCCCGCCATTGATGCATGGACATGGCGAATTTTGCAGGAGAAAGTTCAGGCAGCAAATCGTATGGCAAATCCATGGTAATGCCATCGCATTCCCGAGTGGCATCAAAGACCATCTCCCCCACCAGCATGCGGTTTCCAATGCGGAACTGCTCGATGGAACCACCCAATTTGGGTTCTGGAGCCTTCTGCGGCTGCTTTTTATTGCCAAGGCGACCAAACGCGTCGTGCAAACTATAGTTTGCACTATTTCCGACGTCATCTGCCAACCCATCGGCAACGCCGTTCCCATTCATCTCCAACCAATAATTGGCATCAAATTTGAGGAACTGGTCCGTGTGGGCGTTCAGGTAATCTTTTAGCGACTTGATGGAATTTACGTTGTGTGCAATGCGGGTGTAGTAGTCCACCAGGGCATCTTCGCTGGGGGCGAGGCCAAATTGGCGCTTGCGGGCTTCCAGGGCGCGGAGGTTTTCCAGGACGCGTTCGTTGTGTTCCATGAAGTGGAAGGGACGGGCCATCTCGCCCATGACCACGGCTTCGCGCCAGAAAATCTGGGCGCAATCGTCGGGATTCACGCGGGCGTAATCCACCCGATGGCCGCGGCTGATGACAAGTCCGCGGAAGCTGATTTCCTCCACAGCCTCCACGAAGCCCCGTTCCTTATTCCAAACGGGTTCGAACCAGCGGCGGGTGCAGAAGGGTTCCGCCACCTGGAGAATCCATTCCGGCTGAATTTCGGCGGCCTTGGTGAGAAATGTGCGGCTGGTTTCACGGACTTCGGCGCTAAAGAGCCACTCCACACTTTTGCCGTAGAGGTCGCTGCCTGGGAATACGTGAGTTTCGCGACCATTCACCAGGCGGTAGCAGCCATTTTCCAAATCACGACGGGCGATTCCGCCGAGGAATCCGGAGAGTAGCGCGATGTGGAGATTGTCCCTGTGGAAACTGTCGAAGGGGCAAACCCGATTTTCAAATTTTACATCCAGAATGCGGCTGAACTGCTCGTACAAATCCACCCATTCCCGACAACGCAAAAAATGGAGGGAGTTCTTGTCGCAGAATTTGCGCAGTTTGTTCCAGGATTTTCCATCCCACTCGCTGCAGAAGCCATTCCAGAGGCAGATGTAGGTGAGAAAATCACTTTTATGACCCGCGAATTTGCGATGGAGCCCGCGGATGCGTGTGCGCTCCGGCTCCTCATTGGGAACCACCCGCGGGTCCTGAATGCTGAGGGCGGAACAGACGATTAGGGCCGGCTGTAAAACGCCTGCGTCACGGGCCCGAAGCAGCACTGCCGAGAGGGATACATCCATGGGGAGGCGGGTCATTTCACGCCCTAGCTTTGTCACGCGGGCGGTAGCGTTGTCGGCAGTGAGGGCGCCCAATTCAAAAAGCGTTTTGTAGGCCCCGCGGAAAGCGGAATGTGGCGGTGCCTGCAAGAAGGGGAACGTCTCCATCTCCAGCCCGAGACTGCGGAGTTGCAACACCACGTTGGCGAGATTGCTCCGGCGGATTTCGGGCTCCGTAAACTCATCCCGTTTCTTGAAATCGCCTTCGGAATAAAGCCTAATGCAGACGCCGGGTTTTACGCGGCCAGCGCGACCTGTGCGCTGGCGGGCGCTGGCCTTGGAAATGTCTTCCACCGGGAGGCCCTGAATGCGGGACTGGGCATTGTAGCGGGAAATACGGGCCATGCCCGTGTCCACCACATAGGCAATGCCCGGAATGGTGAGGGACGTTTCTGCAATGTTGGTGGCCAGCACCACCCGGGTCCTTGACCCGGGGCGGAAAACCCGCCGCTGTTCATCGGGACTCATGCGGCCAAAAAGCGGCAAAACGTCAAAGTTAGCCTCGTCTAACTTTTTTCGCAAATCTCCCGCCAAATCCTGAATGTCGCGTTCCGTGGGCAAAAAACAGAGCAGGTGATCACGCTTGCGATTTTCCAAATCGATAATGGCGTCGCAGGCCTCTTCAATCAGGCCCGAATCACCCTTGCCGCTCATATCCCGACCATTCCGCGAATCTTCCTCGTCGTCGGGATATGAAATATTGCTCAAGCCGCCTGTAAAACTCGCGCGCTTCCCATTTGAAGCATCGCTAAAATAATACTCCACATCTACAGGGAACGTACGACCTTCCGCCTCCATGACGCAACTGTTGTCATAGAATTCCTCGAAGAGTTTTGCATCCAGAGTTGCGGAGGCCACAATCAGTTTGAAATCGCGTCGCTCGGTCAGAACAGTCTTGAAAATGCCGAGAAGAATATCGATGTTGAGGGAGCGTTCATGGGCCTCGTCAATCATGATGGCGTCGTACTGCTTGAACAGGCGATCCTTGCGGAACTCCTGCAAGAGAATGCCGTCCGTCATGACTTTGATGGGGGCTTCGCCTGGGCCCTCTTCCCAGAAGCGGATTTTTGTGCTGACGAGGGATTCGTCCTTCAGTTCTTCGCGAAGGCGGTCCGCAATGGAGAGGGCCGCAAGGCGCCGCGGCTCCGTGACCCCGATTTTGAATTTTTGCGCACCCTCAGTAACGACCTCAGCCAACCCACAAAAATATTCCAGCAGAAATTTTGGCAACTGGGTGGATTTTCCGGAACCCGTATCCGCCTTCACAATCACCACCTGGTGATTTTTCAAAAGCTCGAGGAATTCCTCCCGATGCTCAACAACGGGAAGTTCAGGGTACTCGATTTTTAACGCTGTAAAACCCATCAAAAAATTATGAAGTATGAAGTATGAATTACGAGAGACGTTTGTATAAAAATTATACCTCTTGGCTCACCCATGATTATTTTCCCATAATTCATAAATCATACTTAATAATTCAAAGACACTGGCCTTTGAATTATTCCTTGATGTGCCCGCACTTGTCACAAGTGAGTTTATAGCTGTTGTCGGGGTCCACCGCCATGACGCCATCGCACTCCGGCACTTCGCACGGGAGTTCCCCAGGCATCACTTCACGATAAGTCTTCTTCTGTTCTTCCATAGAATGAAAGATAGAAAACTTATCCGATTTTTTAGAAACAAGCCGTAAATACAGCTTTAAAGCCCTTTAGAAGAGACCGCCGAACTTCACAATGACGCCCGCAAACACCACACTCACCATGGTCATGAGCTTGATGAGGATGTTGAGGGACGGACCCGCAGTATCCTTGAAGGGGTCGCCCACCGTATCGCCCACGACGCCAGCCTTGTGCGTATCGGAGCCCTTGCCACCGTAGTTTCCCTTCTCGATAAACTTCTTCGCGTTGTCCCAAGCGCCACCGGCGTTGTTCAGCATAGTAGCCAGCGCAAAACCGCAGGCAAGGCCACCAGCCAGTAGACCGAACACACCCGCAACACCCATGAAAATGCCCACGATAACAGGTACAATCACCGCCAAAAGCGAGGGAATAATCATCTCATGCTGGGCACCCTTCGTAGAAATCTCCACGCACTTCGCATACTCGGGCTTCCCCGTTCCATCCATGATCCCAGGAATTTCACGGAACTGGCGGCGAACCTCCTCCACCATGGCGCTAGCCGCACGTCCCACCGCCTTGATGGTGAGCGCACAGAACACAAATGCCATCATGGCGCCAATGAAGAGGCCGCCCAACAGCATGGGGTTCATCAAATTCAGGTTGTAAATCTGCATGAAGTCGGCGTAATTGGCCTGGCTTGCCACCATGCCCACCAAATCCCCATTTTCAGAAATGGCGCGAGCGCCACCATCCAAAATCTTTGCACCCTGAATATTCGAAACCGCATTCGCCAAATCGCTAGCCTTGTTCACGAAGGCCACGGAACCCACATGCCAAATCCCTTCCGCGGAGTTTGCCAGATGGCCAAGCCAAATCTTGATTTCTTCCACATAACTCGCCAAGAGTGCCATGGCAGTCAGTGCCGCAGAACCGATGGCAAAGCCCTTGCCCGTGGCAGCAGTGGTATTTCCCAGCATGTCAAGTTCGTCAGTACGGGCGCGAACCTTGGCATCCAAGCCCGCCATCTCCGCATTACCGCCGGCGTTATCCGCAATGGGGCCAAAAGCATCTGTCGCAAGCGTGATGCCAAGCGTACTCAGCATGCCCACAGCCGCAAAACCAACGCCATAAAGCCCCATGGCCATATCCGTGAATCCTCCAGAACAGCCGTAGGCCGCCACAAGTCCGATAACAATCGTCACCACCGGAAGCCCCGTAGAGAACATGCCCACGGAAATGCCATCAATGATGGTGGTTGCCGCACCCAAGCGAGCCTGACCCGCAATGCCCTGGGTTGGCTTGTAGGCGTCAGAGGTATAGTATTCCGTAAACTGCCCGATGAGAATCCCAGCGGCAAGTCCCGAAAGCACCGCGCCAAAAATGCCCATGGAAATGAAATCCAGCTTGACAAGAACCAGAAGGGCAACAAGAATAAGCACCGAGGAGCCCAAGGTTCCCGTCAGCAAAGAGCGAAGCAGGCCCTTCGTATTGGCATCTTCCCTTGTGCGGACCATGAAGATACCCACCACAGAAAGCACGATGCCGATGGCCGCCACAATCATTGGCGCAATCACCATCTTCACGCCACCCATGGGGAGCGCCGCGCCCAAAGCCGCCGTAGAAAGAATGGACCCGCAGTAGGATTCGTAGAGGTCAGCGCCCATGCCGGCCACATCCCCCACGTTATCGCCCACGTTATCTGCAATGGTCGCCGGATTGCGAGGATCATCCTCCGGAATCCCAGCCTCCACCTTGCCCACCAAATCTGCACCCACGTCTGCAGCCTTGGTATAGATGCCACCGCCCACGCGGGCGAACAAGGCCTGCAAAGAAGCTCCCATACCAAAGGTCAGCATCGTGGTAGTTATCTCCACCATCTTGCTGTGGGCCCAGGTGCCATTGTTCACCATATCCGCAGACCATGCGCCGAGGGATAATTTGTTCGCAATGTCGGCACCGAAATTCCAGACGTTGTTGTCGTAGATGTAGTTCAGCAGGAAGAACCAGGCGGAAATATCCAGAAGGCCAAAGCCCACCACCACGAGGCCCATGACGGCGCCACTGCGGAAGGCGATGACCAGGCCCCGATTGAGGCTGGATATGGCGCCGTTAGCCGTGCGGGAACTGGCATAGGTCGCCGTCTTCATCCCGAGAAAACCGCAAAGCCCGCTGAAGAAGCCACCCGTCAAAAAAGCCACAGGCACAAAGGGATTCTGGATTCCGAGAATTGCCAGAACCACGAACACCACGAACAGCACAGCAAACACGATGCTCACCGTTTTATACTGTCGTTTGAGGTAGGCGAAAGCGCCCTCACGCACATAGCCCGCAATGGAACGCATGGTTTCGTTGCCATCGGGCTGCCGCTTCATGAAACGGTAGAAGAAAAGAGCCATTCCCAGCGCACAGAGAGCTGCCACCGGGACCAAGAACCAATAAGACGGAATCGAGTACATGAAGAACCTCGCCTTCTAAAACTTGGCCTTCCCTAACGGGCCTTACAAATAAATTTATACCAAAAATTTATAGAAAGGAAGATTTTTCTTAAAATTTCACATTCATGAGGATTCCGCTGCCATCTTCATAGAATTCAGGCGAAAAATCCACATTTTTTGCGAAAGATTTGGAGGATGTGGCGCGATAAACCCGCATTGCATCCAGAATGGAAACCACACGATTGAGGACAAGCGCCCCCACAGACACCTGGAACACGATTCGGCTGATGCGGTAGTGCCGCATACGGCTTGCAAACTCGTCCATGTGGTCCGTAGTTTCCGGATTGTCGCTGCTGCCCCAGTCCCACTGGATGCTGTTGCTGAACTCGTCATCCGTAGGCTTGCCGGCGCGAATCATGGACTGGTTGTAATCCTCGTCCATGTCCGGCGAAGAATTCTGGCCCGCCACACCGCCACGGCTGCGGTAATCCCCCACCGTATTCAAAAGCGAAACCTTCTTGCTCTTAGTATTGAGGCCCGCGTGGCGAACCGCGTACTCGTGAGCGGAGGTGAGGTAGCGTTCACCAATAAAGTAAGAGGAAAACGCCGTGAGCCACAGGGCCGCATCCGTCCACACAAAAGGACGTACCAGGCTATTCTCATCCAAGTAGAGTTCGCCCATGCCCGGCAGCAAAGCGGAATAGCCCATAGCCAAAAACAGACTCTTGCTGTGGTTCTTGCTCACGTTCTCGTCAACAGAGATAACCACCTGTGAAAAGGCGCAACACGAAGCCAAGAGGAGAATCGCCAAAAGCCGCATTAAAAGCCCCAGCTAGCCTGGACTCCTACGTCAAACCCATCCACCACATTCAAGTAGCTGTCAAAGTGGAGATGGTCGTACCAAGAAAGATCTTCGGAATAAAGTTCCTTGTTGTGGGCGTTGGCCGTGAAGGCCGCATCCACCGCAGAAACCAAGTGGTTCACAATGAGACCGCCAAAGAACCAGGCCTGCATATTGGCGTAGTCCGTGGCCTTGGAGCGCATATCGCGGTATTCCTTCATGTTCTTGGACTTGGCGAGAGGAATGTACTCCCCGTCGTAATCGTCATCCAGATGGAGGTTCATGGCCAGTTCCGCATCTTCCACATCGTCCCAACCGAGAACGTAGGATTTGTCCGAAATCTCGCTGTAGAGGGCGGAGCCATCGTAGAAGGAGCCCACCGCCTTCACCTCTTCGCCGAGAGAGACGGGATTGTTCCGGAAGCGAGCCGCATGGGCCGCGTCGTTGTCAAACATCTTGCCGGCCGTGTAGCAGCCCGAGGCAGAAGCCTTGCCGTAAATCGCCTCGCAGAAGGACTCCCGAGAACTCATGTAGCGGGTCTCGAAATAGGACTCCTCCGATTCGCTGGCCAATTGATTCACAAGGTCCAGCATCTCCTTCTCGTAGCGCCCGATGGAGTAATGCTTTTTCGCGAACTTCTTGTAGTTCTTCACCTGATTATCGTACTTGTAGACTGAGAAGTAGTACCAACCACCCCACAGAGCGGCTTCCAACGCCAGATACACCGCACCGCGCACGTAAGTGAAACTGGAACCGCCCGTATAGAGCTGACCGCTGCCAGGAACCACGAGGGACATGAACATGGCCTTCTTGGGGCTCTTGTAGCGACCCTTCATCTCGTCGATGCCGTTCACCTTGGAAACCTTCACCGGGCCAAGCAAATCACGACGGCTCATGGAGCTGCTGGACGGAATCACCACCGGTTCCGCCACCTGGACGGACGAACTGGAGGATGCGGGTTCAGAAGAACTGGAGGAAACAGGCTCCGAGGAACTTGAAACCACGGCGGAATCAACTGGTGCAACAGTAGCTGAGTCAACCTTTGCGGAATCAACAGCGGCAGAATCCACAGGGGCGGCAGAAGAATCAACTGGGGCGGCAACGGAATCCGATTGGACTGGGTTAGCCGATGACGTCGTATCGGCAGGGACTGCGCTGGTGTCAATAGGTGCCGTAACTGCAGTTGTATCAACTTTTGCCGTGTCAACAGGCGCTGCCGCAGATGAACTTTCAACGACGGCAGAAGAACTTTCAACAGCGGCAGACGACGAACTCACCTCTGCAGCAGAACTTTCCGGCACAACCGCAGCAGAACTTGCCACTGTTTCAGAACTAACCGCCGCAGCCGTATCCTGGGCAGCCTCGGACTCGAATTCCGCAAACAAATCGCGAACCTGGGCAAAAGCACCCTGGGCACAAATCGCCAAAACAAAAAAAGACAACAGCGAAATCTTACGCATACACCCACAAAATAGAAAAAAACTTAATTTTAGCCCATGCACTACACTCCATATCGCGATTTACTCCAAAAGTTGTTCCCCGACTACCAAAAAGTCCGGAAACTCCCCCTCAACGGCGGCATGAGCTGCCCCAATCTGGACGGGACCAAGAGTTTTGCCGGGTGTAGCTACTGCAACAACCGCAGTTTCAGCCCCGTTTTCGACCAGGCCGGCGTGGGCATCCAGGAACAGCTGGACAAATTCATCCCGAAACTCCGGGAGAAGTACCCCACCGCGGGCATCCTCGCCTACCTCCAGCCCTACACCAACACCCACGCCCCCCTCAAGCACCTGATGGAAATCATCAAGCCCATCGTGGAGCACCCGGAGGTGGCGGGGCTCGCCATCGGGACGCGTCCGGACTGCCTCGAAGACGATAAAATCGCCTTCCTCGCCGAGATGAACCGCATCAAGCCCATCATCGTGGAGATCGGCCTCCAGACCGCAAACGATTTGACGCTGGCCGCCATCAATCGCAGGCACACTCTGGCAGAATTCGAAGATGCCGTCAAACGCTGCCAGAGCTCGGGCCTCACCGTCACCACACACGTCATCGTGGGCCTCCCGGGCGAAACCCTGGAAGACTTCAAGCGCACCGCGAAAGTGGTCCGCGACCTGAACCTCGCCGCCGTGAAAATCCACCCCCTCCACATCGTGGTGGGCACGCAGATGGCCGCCGACTTCGCCGATGGCGAAATCAAACTCCTGGAGTTCGAGGAATACTGCGCCGCCGTGGCAGAGATGATCAAAATCATCGGGCCAGAGACCGCCATCGAGCGCTTCAGCGGCGAAAGCCCAAGCGACATGCTCCTCGCCCCCAACTGGAGCGGCGAGCGCGACAAGATCATCGCCGAAGTGGAAAAAATTCTCGCGAAAGACTAGCCGTTTTAAAAACTAATCAATCTCGTGAACCTGAGTTTTTCCAGAAATTGCCCCATGTTGAGTGGTTGTCGCAAATTTTGAGACAACCACTTCGCCATCTTCTTGGAAACAGGGCGACGGGCATCTTAAAGAAGACTCTCCAGTTCTCGCTGCAATTCATCTCTATTTGGCAGGTAGAGCTGATAGCGACTTACAAACAGGTTGTTTTCAATTCCCTGAGTCGCATATTCCATCAAAAGTTGATCCTTATGAGCCCCAAGAACAATGCCAATAGGCGGATTGTCGCCATCAGCAGACTTTTCCACCTTGAAGAAATTCAGGTACATATTCATCTGTCCTACATCATAATGCTCAATCTCGCCACTCTTCAAATCAATCAAGACAAAGCACTTTAGAATGTAGTTGTAAAAGACTAGGTCCACCTTGAACTGGCGTGCGCCAATCTGCATCACATACTGACGACCGATAAAAGCGAATCCACGGCCAAGTTCCAACAGGAAGTTCTGAATATTCGTGACAATCCTATCTTCAAGTTCACCTTCCAAGCACGTTGACTGGTCCTTAATTCCAAGAAAATCAAAGATATAAGGTTCCTTGACAAGATCTTCTGGTTTTTGAAGCTGAATACCGTTCTTGCTCAAGTCCAAAATCTGCTTTTTGTCCTTGCTCAACGCGATACGATGAAACAGCATGCTTTTCATCTGTCGCTTCAGTTCCCGTACACTCCAGTTTTCCAGTTCGCACTGTTTGGCGTAAAAGCCGATTTCAAGTTCAGAATCGGACTTCAGGATTTCAAAATAATGACTCCAAGTCAATTTGTTAGACAGCGTCTCACATTTTGGAAAAACAGCATAAAGTTTCCTCATGTATGTCAAATTGCTTCTGCTAAAACCCTTGCCATAGGCAATCGTTAAATCCTTGGACAATCGAACAAGGAGTTTATCGCCATAAGAAGCTCGGACATTTCCTTTCTGTTCGAATTCTACAATATGCCGACCAATGTTCCAATACGTCCGTACCAGGGCATCGTTTACAGTCTGCAACGCCCTTCTACGATTTTCTGCAAGCAGTTCGCCAATGCACGAAACAAGGTCCTTGTAATCTTTTTTAGTTACGACATCGGCAAAAGAACAAATAGCGCTGCCCACGCCAACAACCTTTTTTACCATAAAAATCTCCATACGGAAAAAACGTGAACAAAGACACGATTTTCCAAACGTTCTTCAACGGCGCAGTGCGCCTTAGTTGTTTTTTGATTGATAATCGGCCAGGCACAACACGTGCGGCCGCTGTGCTTGCCATCTCGCAGGCGGAGGCATTCTCCTCTGGTCAGCCGCGTTACTCACTGACCCTCACCCTGCTGGACGCCTGAAGCGCCTCTATTTCTTATCCGCTAACGGCAAGCGATGTCGTTTCCGCCCCGGGACCTATGGAATCTGAACCTTGACGATTCGAGTTCCTCACCACTGTTAGGCGGGTTGAATTAGCAACAAAGGAAGTATAGATTTTTGAAAGGAGAAATGCAAGACTTTCCAAGAATTTACTGATTCAAGTTGCAAACGCAGCATTATCCAGCAAAACATTCACATAAGTCTGGTAGGGAATACCTGCTGCGGATGCTTTTTTCCTGATAGCATCTACCGTTTTGACCTTGAGACGAATCGAATACATCTTCTTCTCTTCTTTAGATTCGGCAACGGCCTTCCTGATACGGGCCAACGATTCTTCAAGAGTCTCCGATTCATTGCCACCAGCGATTACAGTCATCGGCTCTCTCACGGAGGTGTCATTTTCGAGTTCCTCGATTTCCTCCCTAGAAAGGAAATCATCAACCAGTTTAAAGCCCTTGGGTAGTCTAGTCTTCTTTCGCATCTTGCACCTCGTCTTCATGAGCTCTCCTTACGGTAACCAGGGTTGATAAATCGTCCGTGACAATTAATGTCCAGTACACGCCATCTACTTCCGCAACAATCCTTGACAATCCATCTCTTTTTGATGGTCCTCTTCTAATCTCTTTTCTGTGCAGGACCCTTCCGAGCATTTCTACGGTAAAGCCCCTTTCACGCATTCTTTCAAAAGCGTGTTTTGTAATATTCATCTATTACCCTCATTATTATAGCAAATGTATTGACTTTTGTCAATACATATTACAATACACAAATAGAATTGTGCTATGTATTGTTTTTTTTCGTGTTTTTGAGATGTTCTAGCTTTTGCTGTTGGCGGAGGTATTCTCCGGCTTACGTAATGAGCAGGCTGCGCCTCCTGCCAGCTATCCAACAGTATCAACCAGAAGGTTAATGAGCCCTGCCGCGAATGCACGTACGGACTTTTGCAAGTCTATGTCGACTGTCGCAAGGATTGTCGTAATACGGGATTAAATATATAATGCGAAATAGGATAAATCAAGGGGTTTCACGCAATTTGCGAATTAGGGACAGCGCTGGGCCAATATAAAGACTAAGCCAGCGCGAGAATTAACACCTTGGAATCAGCTCAATCAAAATACGTTGAGTCATACAAAAATCCTCTATGCAAAAGGAATCATATGATTTAGATTTTAAGCTAGATAATCTCAGTCCCAAACTAAATATTAAAAAAAAACTTGCATTTTATCATTCAATTGATTATATTTGTTCACAGTTCAGCAGGAATGGTCCAGGCTGGCACAACATCACAGAGGTAATCAACATGGATTCTTACTACTATAGAAATCTTCTGCTGTACTTCTGCGCCCCCAAAGGTTAAGAGTTGTCAACTCTAACTTAATTGAACGGGCGTCGGAGTATGACGTCCGTTTTCTGTATTCAGAAAACATCACTGACTATCGCACTTTTCAAAAAGGACGATTGTATGATAATCATCAATCCAGATGATGTTTTTGCCGATACTCTATAGCCACATCATCAAAACCAATACAGCCATCGGCTCCGGCTGATTAAGTGGAGCTTATCAACACTTCTTTAAGGAGAATAACATCATGGTTCCAGTAGTTCCTGCTATCATAATCGTTGCAGAAATCATAAAACTGTTCAACAACAAGTAATGCGCCAAATCCCCGACGCTAAAGTGGGGAAAACAACAACCTCAAAAAAGGGTAAATATGCAAAATATTGACGACAAAGCCATTATTGACGCAATCGACACTATTGTAGAATTCATTTCTAAACTGTTCGATTAGACGTTAATGATAAACCAATACAGCCATCGGCTCCGGCTGGTTAAGTGGAGCCTATCAACACTTCTTTAAGGAGAATAACATCATGGTTCCAGTAGTTCCTGCTATCATAATCGTTGCAGAAATCATAAAACTATTCAACAACAAGTAATGCGCCAAATCCCCGACGCTAAAGTGGGGAAAACGTTAAACCAGAGTTCCATATGGAATACGACTATTAAAGCTTGTCCTTGGAAACAGGGGCAAGTTTTTTGCACTTTTATAAAAAAAAATTATATTAATGTTAACAAAAGGAGGCAAAAATGTCTATCGGTGAAAAAATTACTGACATCATCACAATTCAAGACTTGTCAAAACCTGACGCCGTCAATGGGTTCATCGCTAGCTATTTGCATCGGAAAAACCGAGAAAACTTTACTATTGACTTTAGCGATGTTCAAAGAGTTTACCCTAACGCGATTGTTCCCATTTTTGCATACATAGAAGCTCTTAAAAAGGAGGGAAAATTATTCACCATTATCCCTCCTAGAGACCCTAACGTCTCATCTATATTTTCCGTTCGCGAACTAGAAACAATCTATCAAGCAGATTCCCCGTTATCAAAAATCTGGCGATTTAATGTTGACAACATACATATTTTTGTCAATAGACTTATGGATTGTATCTCCGGCCTAGAGGAATGCTCGCCAGGAGTTCTTGGAACAATCGAATGGTCCATAAATGAAGTTATGGACAATGTCCCTGAGCACTCTGGTGTTGATTCAGGATTGGTTATGGCTCAATTTCACAAAACCAATAAAAGAATTGTCATTTCTGTTGCGGACACAGGAATAGGATTCAAGGCTTCTTTTGCTCGATCTCATCTTTACCACCCAAATACTGATGCTGACGCAATTACCCTAGCCATGAGAAAAGGTATTACCTCATCTGACGATAAAGGCCGCGGTAATGGTTTGTATGGGCTTCACAAACTTGTCATGTCAACAACAAACGGTCATCTTAGAATTTGTTCTGACAAAGGCATGATTACAATTGAACAGGGAATCATGTTGTCCCCAAGCAATTCAATTCGACCTTTAAAAACAGGTGGTAATCATAGTATAACAACAGTGGACTTTCAACTTCCTTTAGACGAAAATATAGACATCGCCAAAGCACTTGATGGTTACGAGCCGCCCTTGTCCAGAATGAGAACCGAAAAATACGAAACAGATGACGGCGACTATGTTTTTCCCTTAAATACAGAATCTCACGGCTTTGCAACTAGACAAGAAGGAAGAAAAGTTCGAATCAAAATTGAAAATTTGAGGAAAGAAATACAAAGTAAAAGAATAATTCTTGATTTCAGCAACATCCTAATTATATCCTCTTCCTATGCAGATGAAGTCATAGGAAAACTTGTGGAAAAATACGGATTTGATAATTTCAATAAATATTTCACCTTGTCTAACATTGATCACAGCGTTGAATCACTGCTCAATTTCGCCATTAGCAACCGAATAAGAAATAGTTTTTCTGAGGACATTGATTTATCTACAGAGGAAATCTCCTCCCGTGGTTTAAAAGGATTTATTAGAAAAATACTTCTAAAACTTGCGAAAAAATTAAATTAAATCAATGGACTGTCAACAGCTACTTCAGCAATGCCTATAGTAAATACCTGAATCTCATCAATGATTATTCTTTCGCATAAATCACTTTACCTGCTTCGTTAATAGACAAGAACTCTTTTTTCTTCAATGTCTCAATAATTTCGTTGACAACATCATCGTCATCTGCTTCAAGCCACTTTTTTATTGCGGTCTGCAATGTTTTCAGTTTTCCTGGTTTGGAAACATTCAATATCTTATCTTTGATAAAAGCGATAGGATCCTTCTTAATTTCCTCCATTTTCTTAACGAGAGGAATTTCATCAATTGAAACGACTCGATCCACAAAAAGTTTTTGACTTTTCATGAAATCAACCAAAGCATCAAAGCCCTTATCTTTTGAAATTATGTGAAAATATGGCTTTGGTTCGCATTGGGATACTTGGCCTAAATAATAGGCGATGTGAAAGTCTAGAGCATTTGGGCCCGGACGACTTGTAGGAACCCACTTTAAACGAGAACCGAATTTTTGTGCGCTCTGCACCAATTCAGCAGAATAATTCTTCTGCGTCGGTCCTGTAAATACGCAAATTTCAGAATCCAAGTCATAAAGCAAATCAAGATTCTTGACCTGGAGATTTTCATAATCTATAAGGATGATGTTTTTCATTAATTACACTCCCTCGATAAATCAACACTTGGGGGATCTAGCAATGGACATAGTAGGAATATAAGAAATTATGGGAATATCGGCGAAACTTATTTTTTTTGCCTTATCGTTTTCAATTTACACTTTTCTGCAGTATACACTCCCAAAAACAGTCCTCGTCCTATGCACGTCGACACAATGACATCACCTTTACGAGCCTTCGTCAATTCAGATCCCCGTTTTTCTGAAAATTTCAATTCTATTTCAGTAACCTTTCCAATTAAATTAAAGAAATTTAAGGACCCCAGCCCCTCAAATTTGACCGTATAATCCCCCCAAAAAGGATTCTTTTCGACGGAGCGAACAACACCACCAATACTAAACATAGTACCATCAAAACTCTTTTCCGCAGCAGCCTCATTTTGGTTATAGGATTCAACAATTTCTCTAATGCTCGCCAACTTTCCATTATCCTTTTTCAAGGAATCGCCGATTTCGGAGAATAGAGTATAACCTGAATACGCAACACCAATCAAACATATCAACAATAAAAATCCTCGCAATCCATTCGCAACCGTAGAAGGCTTTTTATCTACAAAATATTTTCCATTAAATATCCGAACTAAATCAACAAAAACCCATACGGCGACTATCAAAGAGAGAAACGCAGAAAGTACAAAAGATTCGCTTGAATCAAGAAAAAAAGTAATAGATGTTAACAGCGCCTTGGGAACACCAAGCCACCACGCCCCCCATATGTAGTCATGAACGCCAAAGCCACCAAGCAATGTTGCAATAATCGCTGCCGCGGTTCTATTTACAGAAGGAAGTTCAGACACAGAAGAAGCCATTTCATCTGTCTTTGACATTTTTTTCTTAAATTCCTTCATTTCTGGAGAATCTTTCGGAACCTTTGCTCCGTTTTCAAGGTCTTTAAGCCATTTGTTGGCAAGATCCGCCATCACCTTCACCGCGTCCTTATTACAGTTATCAACCGTAATCAACCGACTGCCTAAATCAATTGCAATTTTTCCAAGCAGAAGGCCCTGAGATGCAGATATTGCCTGCACCTTATCAAGACGAACACTTTGCGAATCAATAGAAGAGGTAAGAAGAGCTGCATCCAGAAACAGAAAACGTTCAGAAGTCAACACAACAAGCCATGTATTCGGCCCTGCATCAAAATAATTTGACGTTATCGTCTGCTTCATAATTCCCGAAGCTACCGCAAAAACAACTTCATCAGGCTCCAAATAGCTTGGTAAAGCCTCAAATTCCTTATCAGTGCCCAGGGAATCAAAGCCGACTCCGTTTATATCGCAGATACCACGCCAATCGGCCTTTTCCGTGCAAATTCTATAACGATTCAAATTATCCATGATAAGAATATATATCCGATCAAATAAAAACGCAATATGGGATATGTCATTTCACCGGCAGTGGCACGGCAATTTTGTAGAAGCCTTCGAAGGCTTTGATTTCGTCGCAGTTTTCCTTTGATGCTAGGGGTGCTGCAAAATTGACATTGTCCCATGTCTTGCAGGTTTGCTCTGGAATTAAATCGACCTTTTCGTCATCGTCTCTTTCCACTTGTGCGACAGGATAGATGATGACGCAGTCGGGCAGCAATTTGCCTTTTTTATTTTCAACGGAACGCTCGTTCCATCCCAAGGAATCCAGAATTTTCTTATCACGTGCATATCCGCTGATTTCGCGGACATCATCAACGATACCGTTATTGCCTTTTTCATAGCGGGGCTTGTATTTCGCATCAAGAATGATTTTCTCGTCCGTCTTGATGTAGTCCACTTGCGTCTTGTGGCGACCTGGAACCTGGAACTTGATTTTCCCAAGATATGCTTCGTTCAATTTATGGAAAACATACATCTCATACAGACGCGACATGTCAATGCAGTATGGCTGAATACTTTGGGAACGCGCATTAGAGGAATTTGTTTCAACGTCGTAATCAAAATACCGCAGAATCATCTTCGCAACTTTTATCGCCTCTGCGTAGTATTTGAAGAGTTTGCTCTCCGACATTGACTTCACTTGGGAGATGTTCACTTCGCAGGAAACTTGGTCAAACGCGGCTTCCAAATTATTAACATTCTGGAAAATTTCGTCTGATACATCTTTTTTCAAACTCGGAATGTCAAGCAAGGAACTCTTCGCAAGTTCTAACGCTTTTTTCAACAGGCGATTTTCAGGGATGTCCGTGGTGTATTCCTGATAACGGCAATAGACACGGTCTTCGCGCTTGTTGAAAACGTTCTGCTTGAGGTGATTCTGAAAAAGTATGCGCCCGCGGACTTTGGACTGAAGGTTCTCTTCCCTAATCACGTACCCTTTGCGCAAGCCACCTTTCGTCAACTGAGTTAGCAAAGACAGGTAATGCAACAGCAATAAAGGCGTGATTAAGTTTTCCTGATCTTCAGGCAAAGTTATCGGCGGAGCATCGACATCTATAGAATAATAATCCGAGAAATATTTCGCTTCGTGTAGCGACGAAACGTTCAATGCAGTAACGAACATACTGATGAAATCAGTAGAGCATTTCGCATTTTTATCAGAACTATTCAAGTCCTTTGGCGACACTAGAAAAGGGATTGAATCTTCAATACCTTCAATGTTTAGCCAGCCAGCACCGATGTAGTAACTCGCCTGAAGGCTTCCGTTTACGCCTAAATGAGATTTTGCCCTAAAATCCCTCTCCACTTTTGAAGCGTCAGAAAATACCTTGCGGATTTTATCTTTATAATCCTCAAGTTCATTCGGAACGTCAAGTGTTCCGTGTTCCTTAGCTTTGAGAAGAGGAATGCCCATTATTCGTCATCTTTTGCAGAAGAAGTGCTAACGGTTTCCTTTGGAAAATGCGAATCAAAATTTTCAATTTCAGCGATAGGAGCGGAACGCCTTAAAAGGCCATCCTTCTTGTATTCCTTTAAGAGAGGGATGACTTCGTATTCCCATTTCAATTTGAGTTCTTCGAGTGTTTTTGCCATGAAGTAACTATGACCAACCATCAAGTCGTCAAAGTCAACATCCGGAGCAACGACATTGGGATCTTTCAGGAATTTTTCCACATCATCAAACTTGGCCACCGCAATTTCTTCAAGTTCGGCATTATCCATGTAGTAAGATTCAATGGCCGACTTTTCCGCCTTCAAAGTCACAAAAGCAAATCTGCGACGCACGGCATAGTCAATGGAACCCACGCTGCGGTCGGTCGTATTCATCGTGCCGATGATGTAGAGATTGGACGGAACAGAGAATTGTTCCTTGGAATACGGAAGCGTAACCGTAAGAGGATGGTCGCCTCCAGCACGCTTGTCGGCCTCCAGCAAAGAAATCAATTCGCCAAAAATCTTGGAGACATTGCCACGATTGATTTCGTCGATGATAAGGACGTAGTTTTTGAGCTCAACTTTTTCTGTTTGTGACGAGATTTTATTTGCCTTTTCAAAAGCTAACATTTTCTTGAAAAGTTCAAAGTAATAAATTGCATTTCCGTGATATGTTGATTTGCTTTCGTACTTGGGTTTGATATCTTCATAAGATTTTATCACACCCTTTTTGAAATTCTGATAATCTCGTAAAATCATGTCTATCGAAAGCGTCTGAACGGGACTGTCAGCCGCTTTTGCTATTGATATTGACTTTGCAGAGCCGTCGCTTTTACGGTAAACTCCACGAATTTTCATGATGCTTTTGGGCATCAATTCAAGGCCATCATTTTCAAGCAAATCAGCTTCAATCTGAGCACAATAACGTTCAAAAACAGTTTTTGTATCCGCTTCTGATTTCAATTCTTCTTTAGACTTTTGGCAATCTTCATAGTTCGAATTTGCCAGTTCACGAATCGCTTTAAAGATTCCATCTTCAACAGAATACGATACAGAACCATTTTTCGTTTTCGGCTTAATCCCTTCAACAAAGTCCTCGTAATCCATAGATTGATGGAAGGTGACGAAACCAATTTGACCGCCATTCGTAACGTTACCGTCATCATCAAACTGAATTAGTTGCTTCTCGTATTCTTCCATCACTTTCTTATGATATGCTTTATCGGTTTCCGCTCCACAAGGCGGCAACTTTCCAATCATCGACAATGCAAGAGATGCAGTCGTATAAGTTTTACCAGTACCAGGAGCACCTTGAAGGATGATGTTCTTTTTATTTTCAAGCAACTTTATATTTTCTTCCATCATTTTATCAGCCTCCGTTTTGCTCATTTCAAAATGTTCGTCCAGTTCCTTAATTTTGCCATTTGCCCAATCTGCACTAACTTCAAAAATAGAATGTACAGCAAGTCCTGCGGCATTCATTACACCTTGGTTACTTACAGGATTATTCGGACAAAAGGATTCCCATTTTTCAACATCAATATACTGACTCCAATCGAAATTACATCCTGGATAATTCTGTTCATAATACGCTTCGCAATCACTAAAACAAATAAAGCCGTCATTATCAGAATAGCTGTGTTTGTGTTTTTTTATAGCATCACCTAAAGAACATTCAGTTACAAAATTTTGAGGATGTTCTTTGACTACACCATAAGCGTAGTATGCTCCGCCATTATCCAAAAGAAGAACATCCCCTTTTCGCACCTGCATCGCATTGCTTAGGTTAGCTGTAACTGCGTTTTTATGTTCTTCATGATCATATCGCTGTTGCATTCGCCAATGGTTATGCTTAACAGATTCATTAAAAATATTTGGAGCATCTGTTATTTTCGCAACAAAATATCGCCTATTACCGCCATTGGCCAAATACTGAGCTAAAGCGGTCTTCAAATTAGGTTTCAATGCCCATATGAAGCCACCGGGAATGTCACTTGAAGAATCAACTTCACGGCCGTCAAAAAGTATTTTCCAGAGAGTTCCCTTACTCTTGGAGGTTTGTTCCAATGTCAAAGCCAGTCTATTGGCAATTCTATCAGCAAGTTTTATACATTTTTCTCTATAGTAGTCTGCAGATTCGCCATATTTCTGAGCTAGTTGCGAACAAGTTGCTTCTCCTCCAAAATCAAGGAACTTCTTAAGAATGCCTATGTTATCTGGTTTGAATACGTTTTTTTCTTTAAACAGAGATTGCCAGCGGTCTACAGGAAAATCGTTATAAGCTTCGGTACATCTATTGTCCCACTGTTCCCAAAGACGCTTTGCGTAATCCCAACGATTTTCACAATCTTGACAATTCAACAAATACTGTTGTATTTTGGATATGGGATCACCATTAGAGAGCTCCATTCCTTTTTCTTGAGCAATAAAACGTAAAGATTCTTTTGAATAAACAGACAACAATCTTTTTTTAGAATACAGAAACGCAATCTTCCATTTAAACATTGTGGATAGGTTGCAATCGTCTATAGTTTTATAGTCAATTACATCTGCGCTTGCTGCTTCTGCAACTTGAACGATTTTGTTTCGAACATTTTCAAAAGCTTCTTCATGGGAATCACCTAAGTCAGATCGCCAAGCGTATAGGTCGTCCTTTTTACAATCCTGTTTAGGGTCTTGATTGTATCGGTATATTCCAAATTTTAGTGAAGTTGCTCCTTGGATGCTCCCAAGTTGTTGTACTTTGCGTTCGACCCAAGTGCAGAAGTAATCGTTATTGACCTCTTTCAAATTGGTGTATTCCTGCAAAGTCATTGATTTTAACGAATCGATGGGAAAACGATCATTAAACTCGTCATATAAACGGTCTAACTCGGAATTTTCGGTATATGCAATTCCTTTACCGGTTTCCTCTTCTTCATCTTCTAATTCGTTCATTTCTTTCACCTGTTCAGTTCATGAGCATTTGTGTGTGATTTTACAATTGGTTCTTCTTAAAATTTTCAGCCTGCTCGAAGATTTCGCCGTAGACTTCGTCGCGTTCAACGGGCGGGTAGCCGAATTCATCCAGAAGGATGATGAGGTCTACTTTCAGAGCGGACTTGATGTCTTCTCGCTTGTCCCAGTCCGGGTAACTGGATTGTTCATCTACAAGTTCCTTGACCTTCTTGGACAAGGAAATTAATTTATTTTCGGGATAGGTGAAATGATATTTTTCGCAAAGAGATTTCAGAATGTCATAGAAGGCGTTTTCTTCGAAGCTTAGGCCTTTGTCTTCGCCATCTTTGAAGGCTGCGCGGACTTCCATAATCATGTTGGTCAACGTTTCGGCCATTTCTTCGTAGACTTCGCTTTTCAGAATGTCTTGCTCAGTACGGTCATTGTACTGCTCCACAAGGGCCTGCATTTTCTTGGTGAAATCGACACCCTTGATCTTATTGACCTTGCGAATTTGGCCAATAGCCTTTTTCAAAAGCATCTGAAGAAGCTTGATTTTTGTATTCGGAAGTTTGATGCGGTTGATGTGTTCCAGGTATTCCTTATCAAAGATGTTCTGAATCGAATTTTCAGCATTTTCATCATTCAGTTTCAAAACTTCCTCTACGTCGTCACTCTGGAGAGCTGCGGCAATCATCTCGCGAACATGGGCATTCATTTGAGCCGTGTCAGGAGCATTACCCCGAGTCAATTTATAGATAATGGAACGAATGGCAAAATAGAAATGAGCGCGGTCACGTTCTTTCTGCTTAAGGGTTTCGTTCCCCACGCAAATGTCGTAAGCGGTTTTCAAACGCAGTGAAAGTCCCATAAAGCGGGCTTCGATTTCCTTGGTACGTTGGGCGTAATCCTGAGCACGTTTCAAGCAGTCAAGTTTACGAAGTTCCGCCCCCTTCCCTGTTGCCGTGAAGTATTCACTGGCATCAAAGCCATACATCAACTTATCCAGCAAATCCAAATGGTTGCGGAATTCAGTTATCGCGGCAGTAATATCTTCTACGTTCTGCTCGGAGCCAGCGCCGTACTGTTTCAATGCAAGGTTCATCTTGCGCTTGATACCGATGTAATCAACAACAAGGCCCTTGTCCTTACCGGCAAAGGTGCGGTTCACGCGAGAAATTGTCTGAATCAAGGAATGCTGCTGAATGGGCTTGTCAATGTAAATGGTGTCAAGGCAGGGAACATCAAAGCCAGTGAGCCACATGTCCACTACGATGGCAATCTTGAAGTTGGAGCGTTCCTGTTTGAACAATCGGTCCAAATCCTTACGGTCATCCTTGTCACCGAGCAAATTCCACAGGTCCTCTTCGTCGTCCTTGCTGCGGGTCATGACCATCTTGATGCGTTCAACAGGCTTCAGCTCTCGCTTTTCCTTGTCACTCAATTCCTCTCCCGGAACCAGCAAAGAGTCATCGCAAACTTTAGCTACACCCCATTCCGGGCGAAGTTCCAAGATGTTCTTGTAAAGCTGATAAGCAATCTTGCGATTGTAACAAACGAACATGGCCTTGCCACGGACCGAAGACTTTTCCTCGATGCGAGCCTCGTAATGGGCCACGAAATCAGCGGCAACAGCTTTCAAACGGTCTGGGTCACCCAGGATTACGCCCATCTGCGCCATTTCGCGCTTGCTTTGGTCCACCTGGTATTCGTTGGCACCTTGTTCCGCAGCTTCGTCGTAATACTTTTCGATATCTTCAAGAACGGAATTGTTCAGCACCACCTTGGCGGCACGGCCTTCGTAAACAATCGGCACGGTAATGCCGTCCTTCACGGATTCCGTCATGGTATAGATATCCACTTCCTTGCCGAAAACGTCCAAAGTCGCATCGATAGGAGTTCCCGTAAAGCCCACATAAGTAGCATTGGGCAGGGAATCGTGCAGATACCTGGCAAAACCGAAAGAAGTCTTTACGCCCTTTTCCGTAACTGTAATCTTCTGGTCCAAATTGGTCTGAGTGCGGTGAGCTTCATCAGAAATGCAGACAACATTGTCGCGGTCCGTCAAAAGCTCAATATCTTCGCTGAACTTCTGGATTGTAGTAAGGAATACACCGCCACTCTTGCGACCAAGCAGTTTTTCGCGAAGGTCCGCGCGACTCGTCACGCTTTCAACACGTTCATCACCAATGAACTTCTTGGAACCCGTAAACAAACCCGAAAGCTGATCGTCCAAATCCGTACGGTCCGTAATCAGGACGATTGTCGGAGTCTTGAATTCCAGGGACTTCATGAGCAAGCGAGTCAAAAAGAGCATTGTATAGCTCTTGCCGCAGCCAGTCGCACCAAAGTAAGTGCCGCCCTTGCCATCGCCAAACGGCTTCCGAGCCTTGCAAATATTCTCGTACAAGGAGCGGGCGGCGTAATATTGCGGGTAACGGCAAAGGACCTTCAGTTCCTTTTTGCTGCTATCCGGGAAATACTGAAAATTCCTGAAAATATCCAACAGACGATTACGATTGAACATTCCCTGGATCATCGTATAAAGACTTTCGATTCCATCGGCATCTTGGCGCTTGTCGCCAAAGCCAACGCGACGCCAGGAATAAAAATAGTCGTACTCGGCAAAAAAGCTGCCCGCCCTGTTGTTCACGCCATCGCTAATGACGCAGAAGGCGTTATAGACAAAAAGTTGCGGAATATCGCGACGATAGCGTACAGTCAACTGTTCAAAGGCGTTGAATACAGTCGCCTCTTCGCGAACGGCACTCTTGAATTCAAAAACGACAAGAGGGAGGCCATTTACAAAAAGGACTCCATCCGGGATTCGTTTTTCCGTACCAACAATTTCAAATTGGTTTACAAACTTGATGATATTGCAGTCGGCGCTGTACTTTGCCTGAACATCGGCCACAGCGGAGAACTCCACGCCTTCGGAATCAAAGCCAAATTCCGCCTTCGCGCCATCCCCAAACGCACGGTAATCCACCAAGTCAATATGGATATCCTTTTTGGCCGGGTCTTCGCGCTTCAGGTTAAAACCATTGGACAACCAATCGCAAAACTTCTTGTTGCTTTCGTAAAGGTCGCTTGCCGAAAGAGAACGCAACTGCAGAACAACCGAACGGATTTCGTTCTCGGTGATGCCCTCGGAAGCGTAACGACGATGCAAGTAATCGCGGAGGTCCTGCTCTATCAGAACTTCGCCTTCGCCGCGGACAATCGCCTCGCCGGGCACGTACTTGCAGCCCTCCTGAACCAGGAGGTCCTTAATCGCAATCTCTAAGTCGGCTTCCTTGAACGCCATGCCGTAAAAATAAATTCATTATTCTTCTGCGCAATAGGCAAAATGGCGATTTTGGGGTAAAAGCCCCTAATTCTTCTTTATTTTCCGGATTACCTTGTCGAAATCAGAGTCAATCTTTTGCGTGCGATTGAAAATCTCGTATTCCCCGAAAGCTTTCTCGTCCGCCTGGTCACGGCTGACTTTTCCATTGCCATCGAGAATGTCGTAGCGCCTGAATTCCAGGAACTCGTTCACGCTTGCGGCAAACTGCTCCATGTTAAAAGCAATCTCCCGCTCTATCAAGTCTTCGATGTAGTCAAAATAACCGCTCACAGCGCGTTCCAGCTGACGGATCTGCTTTTCTGACAAATAATTCTTGGCGATGTTCACGTCGCTTTTCAGCACACGACCGTTCGGAGAATTTTTCCAGGTCGTAAGACCCATGTGGTCTTTTTTATGGTCGGCCCTCTCGTACACGATTTCTGCAGCCGTCTGCCCTGTTATCGCATAGTGGAACTTGTTCTGAACCGTGGCGAAAAACTTTTTCGTTATTTCGGAATCCTTGTCGTAGTCTATGGAACACTCGGCAAAAATATCCGTTATCTGCTGCCAAATGCGGCGTTCGCTCGCACGGATAGATCGGACTCTTTCCAAAAGTTCCTTGAAGTAGTCCTTACCGAAAACAGCGTTACCCTGCTTTAAGCGCTCGTCGTCGAGCACAAAACCCTTCTTGATGTATTCCTTCAGGATTCCCGTAGCCCAAATGCGGAACTTTGTGGCCTTCGCAGAATTTACACGATAACCGACGGAAATAATTGCATCGAGATTGTAGAAAGAGACATTGCGCTTTACGGAACGGCCATTTTCATTTTGAACTGTTTCCAAAATGGAAACAGTTGCGGATTCACTAAGCTCTCCTTCATCGTATATGTTTTTCAAATGCTTCGAAATGCCCGGAACATTAACATCAAACAACTCGGCCATAGCCTTCTGCGTCAGCCAGATGGTCTCGTCTTTGACTAAGGCCATGACCTTGACATCTTCTTCAGGACTGCTGTAAAGAATATACGATATCTGCTTGGCTAGTTCGTTCGACATACCTTCACCATTTTCTACTCACTTGTGCACTAAATATATATTCCTAGAGCAGATTTGTCAAGACTTTTTTCTGCTATTCAAACAGCCTTGACGGTTCGAGTTGCAGGTCGGATTCGCCAAGGAGTTTGTAGAGATTCTGGCAGAGGATGTAGAGGGCGGCGAGGGCGTTCATCACATTTTTCAAGTGCGCTCGCTGATAGTTTGGTATTCCCTTTTCTGGAACATCCGCACGGAAATGCTTGACCAGGTTGTAATCTTGCCACCAGCCAGCAGCCGACTCACTGTCAAAACCGGCAAACGGGACAAAATTGATAATCTCGTATGGATACTTCGTAGAAACCCTTTGATCTTTAATCTTCGGGTCGTCATTCACAATGACAGTCATTTTCTGCAAGATGTTCTTGACCTTCGAAGGGGCCTTCACAACCTTGCAATATTCTTCTGCAATGGAATCAATTTCACTACAGATGTTCAAGAACAGATAAGTGTAACGACTGGAGAACGTCTTGAAGTTGCTCTTGTCAATCGTCACGAACTCATCCGTTTCGAGGAAGTCCTTTTCAAGCAGAAGATACTGCTTCCAGAAAATTTTAGAGAAGGTTTGGGGAGTCATTTATTGAAATCCTTTTATCGATAATTATACAATCATTCACCTCGTAATTCTTTTGCACGTTCTTCCTCGTCTTTAAGCACTCTTTCAGCAAAATCCAATTTCCATTGCCAATAATCACGCCGTTCTGGCAAAGTTTCCTTTTTTAGCATATCTCTAAAATGCTCAACATTATCATAATACATTTTTGGCACATGACCATACGCACCAGAATATACTTGTGTACCCTTCCAAGAAAGCGTTGACCACAGTTGGTGTTTTTCCTTTTTGGGTAATCTTTTTGCATACTTGCAAACTTCAGTGGAAATTTCCATCCATGCAGCAGAATCATCCTTCAAATAACCTGCGATTTTCGCAAAACACTTCTTTTCATCATCACTTTGTGTTGAATTGAATTCATCAACAACAATTTTCCCCAAGCAAACATTTTCTGAATCTAATTTTACAATTTCATTCTCTAACCTATAGGGGACATTCTCAAGAAGCATCATTCTAATGAGTTCTGTATATGCGTTGCGTTCGTCCAAATCAAAATTTGATTTTACAAAATACGATAAAGAAAAATCTTCACAAAAAGAAAGATGATATTCTCTTCGCAATTCAGCAACCTTTTTCATCCATTGAATGTTTTTTAAAGAACTAAACAACGATTTCATTTCATCAAAATCGCTACAAGAATGTTCAAAAACATTTAAATTATGAATCAAAGCTATTTTATCTACCAGCCAACTTGCACTATTTTCGTTCCAAATAAATGGTGTGTTACTCCATTTGCGAGCTGAAGATTGAATATTTTGAATTAATATATTTAAATATGTCACTCTTTCATTTTCCGTCCAATCAACCCACAAAGATTCTACTCTAGTAAAGAAAGATTCCCCTAAAAACAACGTGAAAGAAGCAACCATTCTTGCAAAACGTTCGGTATTTTTATCAGCGACGTATTCAGTTAATAAGGAAAAACTTTGTATTGTATAAATTCGATTTTCTGATAGACAACGATATAGCAGCTCTTCTTTATCAAGGTTATGATTTAATAATTTTTTCACAAAGTCAACTGAATTATGCGAAGTTTTCCAATGCGCAAGAAATCCCGTCAAAAAGCCGTAATAGAATTCTTTGAAAGCGTCCTTTTGATATTGTATTGCGACTGTTCCAGCTAACTCTAGCACATAATTTTCTTGCGTCATCAAGTCGCCATAATCAGCAGCAATCATTCGAATTTTATAATTACCTTGATAACTATAATATGCCAACTTTTCAACAAAAGAATAAATTTCATCTATTTCTTTATTAACAAGACGATTTTGAACTAGATTTTTCGCCATTTGATCATCATCGTCTCGATAATCTGCACTTAAAAACTCAATAATTTCTTTGTCAGAACTTTCCACACAATAAGATTTCTCGCATTCTTCTGCAAAAACAACAAGAGGAGAGTCTTTTCCATATTTAATTATCCATTCCCAAACATGGTCTCTTAAAAGGTTCCTTTTTTCGGATTGTAAACCAAAACCTGACGAAATAAAAGCCGCACACCATTGCAATCTTTTTGTCAAAAAATCATATACTATGGCTTCATCTCTATCATTTATTTTGGGATAACGAAGCAAATTTCCAAATAAATGCCCATAACATTCAATCAGAATTTTAGATAATGCTTCTTCTAAATCAATAGATGCTAAAACATTTTGAATTTCATCAGCCCATATAAAGAATTTTGATATTTGCGATACATCAAGGCTACCGCTTGTAAGCAACATTTTTCCAGCATAATAGGCACCTGAATGATATTCCGTCTTAAAACATCCCGTTAACAACACATTTAACAACGGATAATCATCTTGCTGCAAAGCATGCTTTTTTATTTGCGAAAAGAATTGTGACAAAAAGTCTTCAACTATTTCTGCATAAGCATCTCGTAAATCGCCCTCAAATATTGGAGATAAAAAATCCTCCAAAGCATTTTGACGGTGGTCATAAAAATCGTTGCGCTTATACAACTCAAAAATAAGATTTAAACACTTATATTTTGATGCGAAATCATTGCAACTATACAGACAAACAGAAAGAACGTCTTTTACACCATTGCAACATAGTTGTAAAACATATTCATCAACATCTTTCGCCAAACGATAAGTCTTCAATATATCTTCAACAAAGTCAAGAATTTCTTCTGGGCGATTAACAGCCATCCTTTCTACAACAGACCATAATTTTGAATGGTTTTCTAAAGGCTCCGATTTAAATCTCGTTTCAATAGATTCAACAAATTTTCCCAGCACATCAATTTCATCTTCGTTATTTTCTATTCTTGATAACGATTCTACAACATCCTCAACACACGGGATTTCATTTGCAATTAAGCCATCAATAACGAGATTTCCCCAATCAGATATTTTTTTATTAAAAAGTATTTTTTCCTTTAAAATATCTTCTCTAATCACATCTGGACAAATAGAATAAACTTTATTCTCATATCCAAAATTTCGCATTAAACCGACATCAACCATTAATTGATACGTTTTAAACAGAATATTTCGCTCTACATTGGCTTTTTTGCAAATAAGACCAATGATTTTTTCTTGGTTCAAAGATATTTGCTTGTATAACGAACTCCATTTCAAGATATTATCATATTGCTCATTTGATAAAGGAATTTGCGATAAGGAAGGACCAATCGAGCAACTGTAAAGATGACGAATATTAGTCGCTTTATCTTCAAACAACTTCCCTAAAGCTCCATTTTGTAAAAGAATCAATTTAACAGCAAGAGAAATCCACAACGGGCTTCCATCTGAAACCTCACATATGTTGCGAACTGCACGATCTTTGTCTAGAAAGCGAATATTTCGGCTTGTTTCAACAGCGTTAAGAAGATTCTGCGTCAGTTTGCTACGATTTTCAAAGTTTAATCGTGATAAAACCGTATGATCCGTTCTTATAAAATCATATTTTGGTTGTTTAATTTCAAGAATAGTTTTTGCATTTGAGTTTCTTTCTGAAAAAATAATTTTCCATTTTTGCATTGCACCAGAAACCAAATCAGCAAGAATTCGGTTTAACAAGTCTACATCATTTAGCTCATCTATAAATAATATAGAAGGTCTTTCTAAAACAACTCTTTTATTCCATGATTGAGTAATCTTTAATGTTTCAGATACTCCAAAATAAACATTCCATTTTTCATAATCAACAAAATTGGCACATTCTATCAAGAACCTTGATTTTCCCATTCCACCTGGACCAGAAACACTCCAAATTTTCTTATCAGATTCCAAAAAATCTTTGAACAATTGCAGTTCTTTTTCACGGCCAACACATTCAACATCAAAGGATTCTGGCAAATACTCTTTCTGACATTTTTCTTGAAATTCTTTTTTCAAAAGAATACATCTAGATTCACTTTCTAAAAAATCTTGTTTAACCTCAGGATGCTTTTTTAGGAGCTTCCAAATTTTAGACCAATTCCATAATTCTATTTCAAGGCCACAACAATCACATTTTTCAACAGCATCATTCCATTTTTCACGATCATTTGGATTTTCTACAACATTTGTAAAGAGAATCCACTTTTTTACAGGTTTCCAATAGTTAAGTTTTTCCCTATAGCCCTTTATTTTGGACATTTCACTCTTTAAATCGGCAATACAATTCTCAATTGAGCATTGAGTATGAAACTTGGCTTGATATACAGTTTCCCCATTTCCGCTAACAGCATCAATACCGTTATCCTTACCGGGACGAGAATATGCAATAGATTGAGAATCCTCGAAAAGCAGCAAAAGCTGCATCATCGATTCCCAAGAGAATCCGTCGAATTTTGTATTGTATTGAGAGAAATCTGACATAGATAATCATACCACAAAAAAAATCACAATTAAATACTTTTATTTAATTTTATGTTTATAAACCCAAAGAAGATGTTGTAAGACAATATCCTTGGTATTGATAACTAGTAATTTTATAATTACATAATGATTGCATTCGAAAATCTAATTTGCAATCATCAAGACTCCGGTCTGAATATAAATATTGATTCATATCATTTGGATAAAGTTCCTTATGATCTCGCCAATATTGCGTTTCTGTATAACCAAATCTATATATCGTCTTAGGAGAATTTTTTATCATTGTTACAATTTCACTAATATACACAACCGGAAACTGAACTGTATTTTTACAAAGAACAAATCTATTACCAAAAGTTAAATAGAAATTAACTTTTTTTGCCTCATCAAAAGCTATTCCTTTATCCTTTAAGCTTTCTAAGCAACTCATCAAAAGCGGATCTTTTGTGTTAAAATAATGCATAAAAATGCTTTTCTGTGTATAGGCTTTTTCATAATACTTAACACAATTTATTGCATCATGGTAACATGTTGGGGGAAGCATGTTTTTATTTTCCGAAATGTATATTTCATCATTTATTTGATAAACGAGATCCAATTCTCCATGATGCCCATCAGAAGTATCATAAGTCAATCCTGTATAATAAGGGATTCCTTGTTCATCAAAAGCCTCTTTATATTTATCAGCAATTAAATCCTCATTCGAATGATCGTCAAATCTCGCTTTATTTGCTAAAACACGCATCGTATTTTGAACTATATTGGAATTACATAATATGGAAAACGGGATAATATAATCTAAATTATCCTTTAAAAAAGGTGTATATTGAAGATCTGTATACCCACCCTTCATAGTAAGCAAATCTAAAATTGCAACGTATACGCTTCCAAAATTTTCATCCAAAAATTTTTTCATTACATCACATTTTATTTTCATACATAATTGAGATTCATTATTTTTGCCTATCAAGCAGTCGAAAAAGCAAGACAACCTATGGAATCGCAACAAATCCATAATAGAAATGGATTCATTAATGAATTTTTCTCCCAATTTTTTTACAGTAATTTGCAAGTCTCCATATAATTCATGGATAATTATCAATTCATCTCTATAATATTCTTGACTATTGATAAAGCGTTTCAAATCCCTAATAAAATGTTTATTCCCTAAAAGTAAAGGCATGTTCAATGTTAAAACATTTTCTCGTTTCTCTATGCAATTGTTTAAACCATATAGCCCTATTAAATCGTTTAAGCAATCTGTAATAAAGTGTTTCGATGGATCGTCATATTTTTTTACTTTCGCCTGCCGTTGAAGAGGTAATCTTAAAAATCCATAAGATAAAGAAGCTAACCATTTTTCATCATCTTTTAGAACAATTTTGTCATCTATTTTTTCTAAGTTTACTGAAAAATTATGAACCAATTCCTCAATATCTCTAAACAATAATATTTCTTTTACTGCTGAAAAAAAATCTTCTTGAATAGACGCATTTATATCGTATGGTTGAAGCGATTTTTGTTGAGAATTAAAAATATAGGAAACCTGTTCGGTGAAAACTTCTTTATGAGGAGCATTCTCTACAAAACGTTTGTTCGCCGATACAATGTTCGAATAGTTACAAATATCACAACTATTGATTAATAGTTGGTCTTTGACTTTTATCTTTTCCGATAATTGCAACAGAATCAACAAAGAATGAATAAATTTTTTATTTCTCTTATTTACTCCTCTCACAATATTTTTTTTTAAACACTCAAGATTTGTGATTCCACTCAAGCCAATAATACAAGATAAAATTTTTACGCTTTTTCCCGATGAATAATCACCATTTGATGTCTTTAACCAGCCTTTCTCTTTGGCGTAATCAAGACATTCGTCTGTGCGCCCATAACACATTGTTGCAAATTCCAGCCATTTTTCGCTTTTTACCAATTGAGAAATACTTTTTCTTTCTTCTTCTTTCATTTATTACTCAACCCTCTACAGAAACTACTATGTCTCGTATTTAAATTTCATCCTTTCATCGTCATACCAATCCTCAAATTCAAAAAGAGGATCATTTGTTTTTTCAGGATATTCCTTTTCCACATATTTTAAATTAAAAACAGGATGATTTGCAAACTCTTCTGCTGAATTTGCTTGATTACTAAAATACTGTATAAAATTAATTATAGCCACATCTGCATTCCAATCCTTATTTTGAAAAGGAACAACATCATATGGAGTCATGTTATGAATCATTCTGAATCTAGTAAAGAAATGATTCCCTTCATCACCAAATTCCTCCCATTGTTTTCCGTGACCGGAAAACCAATTGTAAAAGAGCATAATCTGTTCTTTGTTGGATAGTTGAGCACGCAAAATCCTCAACAAATCACGTTTCTCCGAATATGGAAGAACTTCTTCATCCTCTTTAGCTATCATTTTCACCATTAAAAACAAATGTCGATAGTAATGATTTAAATTCCCGAAATGCCCTTTTAAAAAAGAATGATTGCGAAAGAACGATTTTAAGTTAAATATTCCTTTTAAAATACCTCTTATTTCATTTTTACAATCACATTTTTTTTCCAGTATTATATATTTTTCTATTTCATTTTTAAACTTATCAAAAGTATCACAATTTTTTAATTCTTTTTCAATTTTGCCAACTAAATCACTAATTTTTTTTTCATAAGAGCCTTTATAAAAGGCATCGTATGCTATTTTTGTTTTTTCTTTTTCACTTTTTTTAGGGAAAAGAATTCCTGTCAAATAATAAGCAATATTAAACTCAAGCAAATATCGTTCAAAAATAGACCTTCCTCTTTCAACAACCAATTGAGGTTCATTTTCTATTTTTTCATCGGAAAAAGTACTATGTTTTTTAGGCAAAGACTCATCTTCAGGAGTTGCAACAAATTTATAATACTCCAACTCTTTAACATTGTCTTGATGAATTTTTAACATCTCATAAAATTGATTTACAAGTTGTTGTTTCCTATTTAGTTTAATAGATTTCTTCCTTTCCGTTCTATTTTCTTCTAACATTTCTGTATTTGCTTGATACTGCGTCCAAAACGCGGCAAATGTTATAATTGCTGCCGCAATCGCAATAATCGGATTCATTATCCCAAACGTATCACCAATAACTCCAGTATCATTATTAAAAATGACTTTTTCAAAAAAATGAGGTCTAGTAAAAATCAATGGCGAAAATAGCGAAAAAACAATAATAAGCAGCGATAATATTATAAGAAATTTAGGCGTGCACACCCAATCAAGAACCTTTTCAAATTTTCCTTTTTCTTTTTTGTTTTTCATAATTACGCCCCCATTTTGGAGAGGAGAAGGGTTTGCATT
>JAKSIJ010000018.1 GCA_024398875.1 Fibrobacter sp. | reverse complement strand
CTGCTCTTACGGATGTGACGGGAGATGCAGTGTATTCCGCTGTGTACGACAGTACAAGCCAAATTTATACGGTGGTATTTATGAATGAATCAGAAGAGTTAATGCGTGCGATTGTTGGCTATGGTGAAATTCCGTCTTATAATGGAAAAATTCCTGAAAAAATGCCTACTGATTCAAGCGTATTCAAGTTTGTCGGTTGGAATTCTGAAATACAGCTGGTTGTTGGAAATACTATTTATACGGCGAAGTTTGAAGAAATTAAAAAGAAATTTATTGTTCGATTTATGAATGAAAATGAATTACTAAAGAGCCAGGTTGTTGATTATGGCGATGTCCCAAATTATGCTGGGGAGATTCCGGTGAAGAATTCTAATAGTTCATATACTTATAATTTTGTTGGATGGTTGCCTGAAATAGGGGCTATTACGGAAAAGACCGATTTTGTTGCAGTATTTGATAGTACCAAAATAACAAGGATTGATGATAGTCGATATACTAATCTTAAAATTTCAGTGGTAGGAAAGACTCGCTCGGTACAGATTTCTGCAGCGACTCAGGGCTCCGCTTATGTAGTACTTGATATGCAGGGACGTGCATTGAATAGGGGAATTGTCGCTTCATCAAATTTCAATGTTCCTGTGCGACGGCCCGGTAGATATTTAGTGCGAGTTGGAAGTTACATGCAACAAATTTCTGTAAAGTAGATGTAGTTTAAGGGGCGGGCTTCGTGTCTGCCCTTTCTCAATTTGCAGTCGTATTTCTCCGATTTCCACTTTTTTTTGAGATGTATTATTGACAAAATCCCTCCATGCCCCGATAAGGGAATGAAGGCTTGGGGAAGGACGTGTGAAAAAGAGTTTCCATATAATAAGCGCGTGCTTTGATCTGTTTACCCGACCTTCGCACAGCCCGGCTGCTTGATGCGGATACGGTTTTAACGAATAGGGAAAGAACCTATTTTGCGGCGAGTTTCGCCTTGAGCTCCGCTATCTCGTGGTCCTTCTCGGCGATGGTCTTATCTTTCTGCTCAAGGGCCTTTTCGTTGCGCTGACGTTCATTTTCAACAGCAAGCTGGATTTTCTGTTCCCATGTCATATAGCGCTCCTGTGTTAAGCCATCCGTCTTGTATCGCTCGTAGCTGCAAGTTGCTCCTTGAGTTTAGCAATTTCACGGGCTTGTTCAGCAAGAGCCTTAGACTGTTCAGCAAGAGCCTGGTCCTTCTCGGCGATGACTTTTTCGTTGCGCTGACGTTCATTTTCAACAGCAAGCTGGATTTCCTGTTCCCATGTCATATAGCGCTCCTGTGTTAAGCCGTCCGTCTTGTACCACTCGACCTTGGAATCGATTTCCTTCGTCTCCACAGAGTCGGCGGCGTTGGTCGCAAAATACTTCAGGTACTTCTTGAGAGGGTGAGTATCCGGAAGTTTCTTGTACTCTTTGAAAATATAATAATTCTTGAAGGTGCGGTCGTTCAAAGCAATGTTTTTATTTTCAACAGCAAAATTTTGGAAACTGTAAATAGGGAGCCCAGCTCCAAAAATATCGTCAGGACAGATGAAAAGAACATACTGATCCTTGAGTCCACCATAGAGACTTCCTTTGCGCAGTTCGTTTGTATCGCGAATGGATTGATAGTATCGCGCCCGCTTCGGGAGTTCCTTGGTGTCCACCACCTGCATCTCGATATCGAAAGATCGGATAACCTCGCCATTCTTGTCAATCTGCTGGGTGAACACGTCGTAGCGCACACTCTTTCCAAAGACGCTGACCTGCTCCGTTTTCTCCTGCTCGGGGTCCTTCAGGTCGTAAATCTTGATGCCGAGGGCGGCCTCGATGAAGGGTTTCGCAATTTCCTTGTGACTCATGACCAGCGGGAAAATAAACCTGTCGGTGATGGACAGTTTTGAGAAGTCGATGGTTTTTACCTCGTTGATGGAGTTTGTTTTATCTGTGGACGTTTCCTCGCTCATGTATTTTTTCCTTATATCTCCGGCAATGCGACCGATTCGCAGGCAATTGAAATCATTGCCTACTACTTTAAACGTTGTTGCCGCCCAATTCACTCACGCTTAAAATGCAAAATAATTTTTACAAATTTGCAATTCGCATTATTTCTTCAAATTACGGAATGAAAATCCCGTTTCTGCGGATCTTATTGCCACCGTTTTGGGCGTTCCCAATTTTTTTCAATTGCTTTATTGACAAAATCCCTCCGTGCCCCGATAAGGGAATGAAGGCTTGGGGAAGGGCCGTCAGTTTTGGCTTGGAGCACTTTCAGGTTAAAATAGGAGGGGACGGTATGGTCCGTAGTTATACCACAACGCAAACTATTCACTGGGACAAGGATGGATGCCAGTTTACGGCATTCAAGGATCTCAGTTTTCCTGAGATTCAGTGGGATATGGATGAAAAGAGGTTTGCTGCGTTCAAGGAATGTATTGTACGCAAGGATAATGACAATCCGCGTTATTGCTTTGGAACCGTGACAGATGGCAGGCTCCTGATTAAATTCTATGTGAGTAGTGCTGCGGAGCGGGAGGCTGCTGGTATCGATAAAATTGCACATCCCTGCGCTGGTTTCTATCGCCCGGGAGAAAAAATTGGTGCTATCCTTGGCTTGGATGGTTTCTGCCACATGATGGAAACGGATGACCTTTCTAGCCTCGACTTCGCTTTTTTCAAGGAACGCATGGAGCTTGTTTTGAAGAAGCGTCGGAGGGAGGTATGAAAAAGAGCATCCTTATAATAAGCGCATGCTTTATTGTCGGGTTTGTCAGCGGCTATATCATTCATAGCGAAATGATGAAACGAGATTTGCGGCGGGAATTCGCGACTCGCTGTCCTCCTGGTTTTGTGGAGTGGGAGAATCGCCGCTACCTGCCCATGGACAAGGTTGACGGGAATGGGGAATTTTTACCGGCATTCCTGCTTGCTGATGCAGTGGAGGCTTCCGCCTTCTTCGATGACGGTGCGCGCGTCTAGCCCGATGACCATGCGGCCTGGGAAGACTTTCTCGAAGTACTGCTGTGCGGCCTTGTCGGCGGCGCACTTGTATTTCGGATAAATGAGCGCCCCATTTGCGAAAATGAAGTTCATATAGCTGGCAGGGAGAATCTGCCCGTCGGCGAGTTTTCGCTGTGGAGGTAGCTGCAGGGTGTCTACAACTGCCTTTTTGCCGTAGAAGTTCTTCAGCCAGGATTCAATGAGAAGTTTCGCTTCGCGAAGGGTTGCTGCGTTCTCGCTCTTGCTGTTCTTTTCGCTTGCGACAACAACGCGGTCTTTTGCCACAAAGCGGGCCACGTTGTCGATGTGGCCGTCGGTATGGTCTCCATGGAGACCCCGGGGGAGAATCAGGAGGGATTTCAGCCCGAAAATCTTGCAGAGGGACTTGATGACTTTGCTCAGGTCCGCGATTTTGTTGCGGTTCTTGCCCACGAGGCAGTCAAGAGTTGTGATGCCGAGGCCATCGCCGTTGACTTCGATGGCACCGCCCTCGAAGATGTAGGGGACAGCGTGCATTTTTTTATACCCGAAAATTTTGGCGATGGCCGAGGGAATGGCGTCGTCTTTGTTCCAAGGCGGGAACTTGGCGCCCCAGGCGTTGAATTTTGTCTCTGCGATTTGCACTTCCTTGCCAACCCTAACAAAGAAGGGACCGTAATCCCGAATCCAGATGTCGTTGGTGGGGACGAAGAAAATGCTGACGGGGAAGGGTCTATCGGCGAGGGCGAATTTTTCGTCCAGGGTCAGGAATTTTGCATTTGGAACGAGGACGTTCACCGGCTGGAATTCGCTGATGGTGCGGATGAGCTGGATGTAGAATTTGCGGATTTTAACGCCCCGTTCGCCGGGCCAATTTTTTTTGTTGTGGGGGAAGGCGAGCCATGTGGCGGCTTGATTCTCCCATTCTGCAGGAAATTCAATTGTGTTTTTCATAGATTACTGCTAGGTCCTTCGCCACGCTTCGCTTGCTCGCGACTACACTCGAGTTTGCCATCAAGCATCCTCTCATAATTCATAATTCATAATTCATATTTTATAATTAATCATGCTTGGATTGCCGCGCTACGCTCGCAATGACGTTTCTGACGAATCTCATAATTCATAATTCGTAATTAATAATTGGCTTCGCCTTACTCTGCCCAAATTTTCAAGATATCGCCATAGAGGTCAACGCGGCGGTCGCGGAAGTGTGGCCACCAGCGGCGATTTTCTTCCGCTTCGGAGAGGTCGATTTCTGTAATGTTTGTGCCGATGAATCCGGCGTCGCATTTTGCCTCGATGAATCCGTCGGGGGCGGCGATGAAGCTTGTGCCCCAGAATGTCAAGTGCCCTTCAACGCCACCGCGGTTTGCGGCAATGAGGAAGGTGCGGTTCGCGATGGCGTGGCCGCGCATCACTGTCATCCAGCTGTCTTGCTGCCGGGGGTAGATTTCTGCAGGCTCGCTATCCATCCAGCCAATGGCCGTGGGGTAGATGAGAATGTCTGCGCCCTTCAGGCACATGATGCGGGCGGCTTCCGGAAACCACTGGTCCCAGCAAATCAATACGCCCAAGGTTCCGGCGCTTGTCTTGATGGGCTCGAAGCCTGTATCGCCAGGAACAAAGTAATACTTCTCGTAGAAGGCGGGGTCGTCGGGAATGTGGCTCTTGCGGTATAGTCCGGCGATGCTTCCATCCCGCTCAAAAACGAAGGCAGAATTGTGATAAATTCCTGTGGCCCGTTTTTCAAAGAAGGGGAAGACCACCACCGCATTCAATTCTTTTGCAATGTCCTGCCATTCCTTCACCAAAGCGTCATCCTTGGTAATCGCCAAATCAAAAAAATCGGCGTTCTCCTCAAAGGGGAAGTAGGGCGTGTGGAAAAGTTCCGGAAGGATAACCAGGTCGACGCTTTTGCCCGCAAGAGTGAGTGCCTGTTCCTTATACCAGGCGTTGTTGCTTTTGAAATCGCCGGTCCACTTCCCCTGCAGGGTGGCAATTTTCACGTTCTTCATTTAGAAAGACTTCCCGAGAATGGCGGAAACGTTGCGCAGAATGCCCTCGGCAACGTCCGGTTTGTTCATGGAGTAAACATGCACGTTGGTGATGCCGTTGGCGTAGAGGTCGATAATCTGGTCGCTGGCGTAGATGATGCCCGCCTGCTTCATGGCTTCTGGATCGCTGCCGAACTTGTCCACCAGGGATTTGAAGCGCTGGGGCATGAAGGAGCCGGAGAGCTTGATGGCCCGTTCCACCTGGTTTGCGTTGGTGATGGGCATGATGCCGGGGAGCACGGGGCAGGTGACGCCTGCTTCACGCAGCTTGTAGAGGAAGTTGAAGAACAGGTTGTTGTCAAAAACCATCTGGGTGGTGAGGAAATCAGCGCCTGCATCCACCTTCTCTTTCAAATGCTGGATGTCTTCTTTCTGGCTGGGGCTTTCCGGATGCTTTTCAGGGTAGCAGGCTGCACCGATGCAGAAGTCTGCACCGCTTTCCTTGATGTCGCGGATAAGTTCCACAGCGTGCTGGTAATCCCACTTGCTGCGGTCGCCTTCCATCAGTTCTGGCGTAAGGTCGCCGCGGAGGGCCATGACGTTCATGATGCCTGCGGCCTTCATGTCGGCGATGCGCGCCTTCACCGTTTCCTTGCTGCTACTGACGCAGGTGAGGTGGGCGAGCATGGGCACGTTGAACTTTTCCTTCAGATTCTTCGCAATCTGGAGCGTGTACTGGCTTACGCCGCCACCAGCGCCATAGGTAACGCTCATGAAGGCAGGCTTCAGTTCTGCAATCTTTTCGGTTGCAGCCTTTACGCTCTCGAAGTTGGTCTCCTTCTTGGGAGGGAACACCTCGAAAGAAAGGGACATCTGGTCTTTTTTGAGAATGTCGATAATCTTCATGAGTTACCTGTTGTTATTCGGCGAAATAAGCTTTGGCCTTGGCGACCACATCTTCCAGCTTCACCATGGTGAATTCCTTTTCGTTACGGAACTTCCATTCGACTTCGCCGTTGGCGAGGCCCTTCTTGCCAATGGCGATGCGGACCGGGGAACCCCAGAGGTCGGCGTCCTTGAACTTTACGCCCGGGCGTTCGTCGCGGTCGTCCACCAGCACGTCGATACCGGCGGCTTCCAGTTCCTTCTCGAACTTTTCGGCGAGTTCCACGAGTTCGGCTTCCTTGCCAATTGGGACGATTTCCACCTGGAACGGTGCGATGGACTTGGGCCAAATCGGTCCGAAGTCGTCGTGGCTGTTTTCAACGACCGAGGCCATGAGGCGGCCCACACCGATGCCGTAGCAGCCCATGATGGCAGGGGCTGTCGTCTTTTCGGCGGTGAGGAACTTCGCGCCCATGGATTCGCTGAACTTGGTGCCGAGCTTGAAGATGTTGCCCATTTCGATGCCGCGGGTTTCGGTGAGGAGTTCGCCGCAGCAGGGGCACTTGCAGACTTCGCTTGCTTCGGCGATGTCTGCGACTTCGAATTTCGGGAAGTCGCGCTTCGGGTTGCAGTGCTTGAAGTGGAAGCCCGCTTCGTTCGCGCCGCAAACGAGGTCGAAGGATTCGGCGATGGCTTCGTCCACGATCACGCGGGTGTCGTGGCTGTTGATGGGGCTTGCAAAGCCGGGCACCATGCCGCAGGCCTGGATTAAGGAGTCTTCGGCCGGGTAGAGTTCCTTTGCCTTCAAAAGGTTGTGGAGCTTGATTTCGGAAACTTCGAGATTGCCTGGTACGACGACCGTGATGAGTTTTCCTTCGAAGTCGAAGAACACACACTTGGCGGTGGATTCTGGCACGACGCCCAAGAGCTTCGTGATTTCTTCGATGCTTTCGCTGTTCGGGGTGGCGACCTTTTCGAGAGTTGCATTTTCGTCGCCCTTGAACGGTACACGCTGGAATTTAGCGATTTCGCGGTTGGCCTGGTAGCCGCACTTCTTGCAAAGAATCAGGTAGTCTTCGCCGTTCGGAGTGTCGAGCATGAATTCGTGAGCGACCTTACCGCCCATGATGCCGGTATCGCTCTGCACCACGACCGGTTCGATGCCCACGCGACGGTAGATGCGGAGGTAGGCGTCGTATTCTTCCTGGTAATGGCGGTCCAAATCTTCCTGGCTCGTGTGGAAACTGTAGGCGTCCTTCATCAAGAATTCGCGGACGCGGATGAGGCCGCCGCGGGCACGGGCTTCGTCGCGGTACTTTGTCTTGAACTGGTAGAGCATCACCGGGAGTTGCTTGTAGCTGTTCAGAACGTAGCGGACGAGGTCGGTCATGGCTTCTTCGTGCGTCATGGCCAAGACCATGTTGTGGTTGTTACGGTCCTTGAAGCGGAGGAGTTCTTCGCCGATGGCCTGGTAACGTCCGGATTCGCTCCAGAGGTCTGCCGTCTGCACCACTGGGAGGTCCACTTCGATACCGCCAATCTTGTTCATTTCTTCGCGGATGATTTTCGTAATCTTCTGGATGACGCGGTAACCGATCGGCATCATGGAATAGATACCTGTGGAAACGGGCTTAATATAACCGCCGCGCATCAAAAAGATGTGGCTTGGCATAGTGGCATCGCTAGGGGTCTCACGGAGCGTCACATAGAAGTATTTGGACAGTTTCATTTTTATTCCTTTGAATAAGCGAAATTTCGCTACCTTTTCAAGGATAAAATTAGAAAAAGATGAACCTTTCGTGGTCGCTTTCTTTAAGGAAAATTTCTTTTTCTAGATTTTGTAAAAAACTAAGGAGTAGCTATGAAGAAGTTATTGGCATGTCTTGCAATGGTGGCCCTTTTGGCTGGTTGCAATGAAAAACAGGAACAGAAGGCTCAAGGTGACGCCTCTTTAGACAAGGTGAAGAGCGCTGGCGTCTTTGTGCTGGGCTTGGATGACTCTTTCCCGCCCATGGGCTTCCGTGACAAGGACAACAACATTGTGGGTTTCGATATTGATTTGGCTACCGAAGTTTGTGCCCGTCTAGGTGTGACCCTCAAGACCCAGCCCATCTCCTGGGATGCCAAGGAACAGGAACTCAATACCGGTAAGATTGACTGCATCTGGAATGGCCTTTCTGTGGACCCGGAACGTGCTGCTGCCATGAATTTGAGCACGCCCTACCTCAAGAACCGCATGATTTTCACGGTGAAGGACAAGGCTCTCGCTAGTCTCGCTTCTCTTGCCGGCAAGAAGATTGCCGTGCAGAATGGCTCCACAGCCCAGAAGCTTTTGGATGCATCTGCTGCAGGCCAGGCCGCGAAGGAAATCGTTCCCTTTGACGACAATCAGACCGCTCTCATGGACCTTGAAAAGGGTGGCGTGGACGCCGTGTTCCTGGATGAAATCGTGGCCAAGTACTGGATTGTCCAGAATGCCAAGGACTATGTTGTGCTCGAAGAAGGCCTGAGCGACGAAGAATACGCTATTGGCTTCCGCAAGGGCGACCAGAAACTCCACGATGCCGTGGATAGCGCTCTTGCCGCTATGAAGGCAGATGGCAAGTTTGATGAAATTCATGCCAAGTGGTTTGGAAAATAAATGAGTGATTTGTCCAATTTGATCCCGATTTTGTGGGGTGGGTTCCAGACGACGCTCGCCATCTTTGGCCTGACGCTCCTCTTCTCCATCCCATTGGGGTTGATTATTGCCGTCTTGAAGATGAGCAAGTATCGCATTGTGCGCTACCCGGTGTCCTTCTACATCTCTGTGATGCGCGGAACACCGCTTCTCCTCCAAATCGTGGCCATCTATTTTGGATCTTATTACCTGAATGAAAGCCTCGGAACCGATATTATAGTGGATCGATTCCCGGCAGTGATTATCGCTTTCTCCATCAACTATGCCGCCTATTTCGCTGAGATTTTTCGCGGTGGAATCCAGTCCATAGGGAAGGGGCAGTACGAAGCCGCCACCATGCTGGGGCTCACCAAGACCCAGACCTTCTTCCGCATTATTTTACCGCAGGTGGTGAAGCGTGTGGTGCCCGCCAGCGCAAACGAAGTCATCACCCTCGTGAAGGATACGTCCCTTGCGCAGGTTATTGCAGTGACTGAACTCTTCGCCCTCGCGAAAAAGCAACAGGCGGTTTACGCCAGCATCTATCCCTTGTTTGTGGCGGGAATCTTCTACTATGTGGCAAACCTTGTTCTCAGCTGTCTGTTCAGTTATATTGAGCGGAAGCTGGACTATTATAAGTGAGGGCGGCGGGAATGTTAATTATGAATTATGAAGTATGAGATTTATCTGATACGTTTCTGCGAAACGTCATTGCGAGGGGCTCAGCCCCGTGGCAATCTAAGAAGCAGGAATTACGAAGGATGAAGTTATTTATAATTGGTGTCGATAGTTGATGAGTGTGGATAAAAATATGGTAGATACTAATAAGGATTCTCTTCCGATTCTCAAGGTTTCCCATCTGAAGAAATCCTTTGGCGATAACCATGTGCTGAAGGACATCTCCTTCGATTTGAACGAGGGCGAGGTTCTCTCCATCATCGGGCCCTCGGGCAGTGGAAAGTCTACGCTCCTCCGGTGCATCACTCAGCTAGAAACGCTTGATGCAGGTGAAGTCAATGTGGATGGCAAAGATCTGGTGATTCCAGGGAGCGACATGAACGGTACTCGCCCGGTGAAATACGCCCCTGCAAAAGTGCTGCGTAGCATCCGTCTTTCCACAGGACTTGTATTCCAGAACTTCAATCTCTTCCCGCATTTGACGGTGCTTCAGAACATCACCCTTGCGCCGGTCCGTGTGCTGGGGGATTCTCGGGAAGAGGCTCGCGCCATGGGGCGATTCCTCTTGAAGCGCATGGGCCTGGAAGGGAAGGAGAAGGCTTATCCTTGCGAACTCAGCGGTGGCCAGCAGCAGCGTGTTTCTATTGCTCGTGCGCTTGCCATGAATCCTCGCATTTTGTTCTTTGACGAACCCACCAGCGCTCTGGACCCAGAACTGACAGGAGAAATCCTGAAAGTCATCAAGGATTTGGCTGCCGACAAGATGACCATGGTCATCGTGACCCACGAGATGGCTTTTGCCCGTGACGTTGCGGACAAAGTAATATTTATGGACAAGGGCGTGATTGTGGAACAGGGAACTCCGGATTTCGTATTTAACCAGTCTGGGAACGAGCGCCTGTCATCCTTCCTGAGCCGCTTTGCTCAGCACTAAATCATTTACGTTGCCAATTTCGCGACAGTCTCTAATCTATGTTTGAAAAGATTTTTGAAAAGTACCCATTCTTCCGCGTTATTCCCGGCGTTTTGATGATGGCCATTCTTTTTCGCTTGTCCGCTTCTCCCTCAACGGGTGCAGGCTGGCTTGTGCCGCCTTTTGATAAAATTGCCCACGGAACGGCTTATGCAGTTTTGGCGTTTTGCCTTTCACTGTGGTGGAATCAAGCCAAATGGCTAAAAAAGAAGTGGCTGTGGTTTGTGGTGACACTTGCGATTGCATCGCTCTATGGAGTAAGCGATGAATTTCACCAGAGCTTTGTGCCTTGCCGTTGCATGGATGTTTTTGATTGGGTGGCCGATACCATTGGCGCCTTGGTTGGCGTGTCGGCGTATTGCGTCGCCTTAGCTAAAATCGCCAAGAAAGATAATCTCTCGCTGTAGAGAAATCCCGAATTTTTCCTGCACTTTTTGTGTCATGAGTTGGCAGAGGTCGGCAATGTCTTTGGCGGTGGCGTTCCCGGTATTGACAATGAAATTGGCGTGAATGGTGCTTACCTCGGCACCGCCAATCCGGAAGCCCTTCAGACCCGCTTGTTCGATGTAGTAGCCTGGTGCGACTTGCGTTGGCGTTTCTGCTGCGCCTGCGGCTAACCGCTTGAAAGTGGAGCCAGCATTGGGGAAATTGAGGGGCTGGGAACTGCGACGTTTTTCCATGGCAGTTTCCATTTCCTGCGTCATGGCGGCAGTATCGCCTGGCGCGAGTTGCAGTGTTGCTTCCAGAATGATTTCGCGGCGGTCACTGTTGTAGTCATTGTCGATGCTACTGCCGCGGTCTTCGTTCCTCGCCAAATCCTGAAAGATGCTGTGGCGGTAACTGAAGCCACAATCTGCACCACTGCGGGTGACGATTTCACCAGCAGCGTTCAGACTTTTTACTTCAACGATGGCGTTCCCGATTTCTTGGCCGTAGGCGCCTGCGTTCATATAAATCGCACCGCCGAGGCTTCCGGGAATTCCCGCCAGCTTATGAATGCCGGCAAATCCTTCTTGAATTGTATAGCGGGCGAGGCGGGCGAGGGGCGTTGCCGCTCCCACCTGGAATCGCCCATCACCAATGTTCCGGATTTCAGAGAATTCTGAACCCAGCTGGACGATGACTCCTGCAAAACCTTTGTCGGAGACCAGAAGATTCGTGCCTTTGCCTAAGAGAAAAATGGGGAAATTTTGTGTTTTTGCGAAATTCTCGGCTTCCGCAAGTTCCGCTATGGAATGAATCTTGATGAAATATCGGGCACATCCCCCAGTTTTCAGGGACGTATGTGCTGCCATCGACTCATTTTCCAAAATTTCCATACATAAAATATAGGTTTATATATTTCATATATGTGAAAATTTATGTCTAAATAAAGCGTCTTGCGGGGAGGAGGCAAAATAATCTATAATTATTAATGTAATGACCTCGGACGAACTCAAAGAATTCAAATCCTCCCTTTCCATCACCACGGTGGCAAAGGCTCTGGGAATTTCTGTGGATCATGGCCGCTGCCGCTGCCTGTTTCCGGAGAGGCATTCCCACGGGGATAGAACTCCTTCGGTATCTATTTCTGAGGAAAGAGGAACATTCCGCTGCTGGGTTTGCGAAGATGTTCGCGGCGATGCCATCAATTTGGTGCAGTTGAGTCAGGGTTGCTCTTTTTTGGAGGCTCTGGAGTGGTTGAAGGAAACCTTCCCGTTCCTCGCGAAGTTTCAAACGTCTGCGAAAAGTTCTGGGCCGAGCGTTGGTGCAACAAAGAATTCTTCCGCAATAAAGCAGGCCCAAAGCGCACGCATTGCGCCGCCGGCAGAAGAAATCCCTTCAGAGCCACCGCAACAACTTGTTTCAGAAGACGAGCGGAAGAAAATCATTCTCGCTTTCCTGAAAATGCTTTCTCCGGTGGAGAATACGCCTGCGGCAGCGTGGCTCGTCAAACGCCGCATCTTCAAACCCGTCTGGGACAAGATGCTCCTCAGGACCATTGTGGATTACAAAGCCATCAATGAGAAACTGAAGGCCGCTTACAGCATCGACGTCCTGAAATACGTGGGGCTTTTCAATGACAAAGGGAATCTGCGCTACTACAAGCATCCGCTGATTTTTCCTTATCTGGACAAGGCGAACCGCTCCTTCTATTTTCAGGCCCGGGCCATCGACAAAACCGTAGTTCCGAAGGAACTGAACCTTCGGGGAACGGTGCCGTACCCTTACAACATGAGCGCCCTGGATGGAAAAGTGGGCTGGATATACTTTTGCGAGGGGGCGGTGGATACCCTCACCTTCATTGGACGCAGCATGAATGCCGTGGGAATTCCTGGAGTGCGCTCCTTCAAACCGGAATGGCTTCCCTTGTTCAAAAACAAGAACGTGGTGCTCTGCCTGGATAACGACGAGGCCGGTCGCAGCGGTATGGATTATTTGGAACCAATTTTTGCCAATGCGGGAATCCGTACCACTCGCATGGCGGCGGGAACAGAAAACCTCCCTTCGGCAATGAAGGAAGGCGAGGATATCAATGATTGGTTCGGTGGTAAGCGAACCTAATTGCGGTAAGCGCTAAACAGTTTTACTTTGTTCTAAATAACGGGTGAGTCGTTGCAGGGCACTTTTCTCTAGCAATCGCGTCTTTTCTCGGGTGAGACCGCATTCTCTGGCCACTTCTTCTAGGGAGTTTGGAATCAGCTTGTTGCTCATGTAGCGCTTCTGCAGAATCTTCCGGCGGGTGTCGTCCAGGTTGGTGATGCAGGCGTTCAGATAATCCCGAGTCCTCCGGCAAATCTGGATTTCTTCAGGAGTTGGTTCTCCATCGGAAACGCGGTCTTCATAGCATTCGTAGGTGAATACTGTGGGGCTTTGCTTGTCCTTCCGGCGTTGTCTCACAAGGCTATCGGGCACGCGGATGAGACCGCATTCGCTTTCCACCAGATGGCTAAGAGTCTTCCGGATCCAGATGTAGGCGTAGGCTTCAAAGGGGACGCCGTATGTCGGGTCGTATGTCTCGATGGATTTTAGCAGTGCCTGGTGGGCTTCCTGAAAAAAATCTTCCAGGTCCATATTTTCGTGGTGGTATTTGCGCGCAATGCGGAGCGCAAATTCGGCATGCTCGCCGGCGATGGCGTTTCGGAGGGTGTCCCGGTCCTGCTTCAGGGAAGTGAGAATGCGGGTTACGTGGGCTCTGGTTTCAGAGTCCAAATCCAGGGTTTGGATATAGGATTCCAGTTCCAAGATTTCCGTCTTGTACCAGATATAGCGTTGAAAGCATTTTTCCACCATCATACGTGCATAATATTGCATTTTTTGAGGTTAATGGAAAGGATTTGTTTGTAAAATTTTTCCCAACACGATTTTACATTATATATTTACCCTACCATGAAAGCGAAATGGCAAAAATTGGTGGCCTTCTGCAAGCGGATTCACAATAGCTTGGGGGCGAAGATTTTCCGGTGCGTCTACCGGTTCATCAATTTTTTGCTCCGGGTGGTGCTGCTGAGCCTCATCCTCTATTCCGCCGCTTTCACCATCGTGGCGTCCATCGCCCTCTACAAGGCTTTCGTTTACGGCTATAACATCTACGATGGGGTGGAGAATCTGAAGGATACCCAGCCCGAGATGAGCAATTACATGCTGGCTCTCCGGGATTCCAATCCGGATGTGGAAATCAAGCATACCTTCGTCCCTCTGGATTCCATCAGCCCTTACCTGCAGAAGGCTGTTATTGCCAGCGAGGATGCGGGCTTCTATTTCCATCCTGGGTTTGACGTGAATGCCATCGCGGAGGCCCTGAATGCCAACCGCAACTCGGGCCGCACCAAGTTCGGCGGCTCTACCATCACTCAGCAACTGGCCAAGAATCTCTTCCTTAGCGGGGAGCGCTCCTGGGAGCGGAAGTTCAAGGAGCTGGCCTACGCTCTTCTGATGGAGCACGAACTGGGGAAGGACCGCATTCTGGAACTCTACCTCAATTATGCCCAGTGGGGGAAGGATATCTTTGGCTGTCAGGAGGCTTGCAAAGCCTACTACAAGAAGAGCTGCTCCAAGCTCAGTGTGGATCAGGCCATCAATCTCGCAGCAATGCTCGCGAGTCCGGGCAAGCATCACCCCAACATGCGCGAAAGCCGCTTTATGCAGCAGCGTCGGGCGGTGATTTACCAGAACATGTTCCCCAAGAAGGATAGCCTCCTGGTGGATTCCCTCCGGCAACTGATGGCCCCGCCTGATTCGACAGCTGCGCGGAATTCCACGGCAACAATGCCCCCCGCGCCCGCAACACCTGCTGCTCCTGCAGCACCTGCGGTTCCCTAGCTTTGTGGATTACATTTCCAGAGAGTGCTCGTTCAGCAGAAATTCCTCTACGCCCATGTAAAGGATTCCTTTTTCATCGTGCCAAGGGACGATGTTGTCTTTGACGATGACGATTTTCTTAAAGGATTCCTTGATGCTGTTCAGCGAGTTTGTCTCTTGAATTCGTTTTTCTTCGCTAGCAACGTTTAGCGCTGATTGGATATAGAACCTGTTCCCGCCCTTGTTTGCAACAAAATCTACTTCAAACGTGCATCGGACTTGTTTGCCGTCTATTTTTCTCATGTGGTTTACAACACCAATATCCACATCAAAGCCTCTGTAGAGAAGTTCGTTGAAAATGACATTCTCCATAATATGGCTCTCTTCATTTTGCCTAAAGTTTAGCCTGGCATTGCGTAGCCCTACATCGGCGAAGTAGTATTTGTAAAGCGAGCCGATGTATTTTCGTCCCTTGACGTCGTAGCGCTTGGCGGTTTCCAGCAAAAAGGCGTCGACAAAATGCCCGATGTAGGAATCGATGGTTGTTGAATTTATTTGTAATTTTCGTTCGCTTGCAAAGGTGTTCGCAATTTTGTTTGGATTGGTGAGGGAGCCAACACTGGATGACACCGTATTCAGCAAATCGTCCAACACCGATTTTTCTGCACGGATGTGGTTTCTGTCAAGAACATCACTTATGTAGGTATGTTCAACGAGATGCTTCAAGTATTGGCTTTTGGCGTCGTGGCCTTGGAGCGACAGCACGTAAGGCATTCCTCCATAGGTGATGTAGTCTCGCCAGGCATTGCGCTTGTCTTCATAGACATCGCAAAATTCGCTATACGAAAACGGCCTGACGTGGATTTCGTCGCCACGCCCTCGGAATTCGGTAAGCACCTCGGACGAAAGCATTCTGGAATTGCTTCCGGTGACATATACATCCACATTCTTGATTTTCTGGATGCCCAGCAGAACGTCAATGAAGGTGACTTTTTCTTTTGAATCGGGAAGGTAAGGGTTCCTTACGGGTTCGACTTTTTGAATTTCATCCAGAAAGACATAATACTGGCTATGTGATTCGTGAATCTTTTCGCGAATATACTTTCCCAACTCTAGAGGGTTTCTTAACTTCAGGTTTAAATCGTCATCCAGAGCTACCGCAATAATATGGTCTGGACTTACCCCGGATTCCAACAGGTGGTGGCGGAATAGTTCAAAAAGCAGGTAGGATTTGCCTACCCGACGCAATCCGGTAATGACTTTTATTAAGCCGTTGCCGTTTTTTTCTATAAGGGCTTTTAAATATTTAGGACGATTCACTGTATAAATATACATATTTTCTTTACAAAATGTGTAAATAGCATAATAGAAGAATGAAATCTTGTATATTTATACAAGATTTTATCCAATTACTCTCGTAACCTCGTTTTCGTCAGTTTTGCCTAATTGCACTAGTTTTTGGGCGTATTCCTTTAATGTCCCTTCCACGTAGGTGCCGTCGGGATTTAGGATTTCCATGGCAGCGATGCGGCCTTTGTCGCGGTCCCGTCGTCGCAGCAGTCGCTGTGCCATGATCCCGATAATGGCTTCCTTCGCAATTTTCGGGTCCAATCCTAAGTCTGCGAGCCGCTCCTCCGCGTTCTTCGCGCTGTTGGTATGGAGTGTCGCGAATACAAGATGCCCCGTTTGCGCGGCCTGCAGAGCGATTTTTGCGGTTTCTGCGTCGCGGATTTCCCCCACGAGGATTACATCCGGATCTTGTCGCAAAATGGAGCGGAGGGCGGCGGCGAAGGTGAGCCCGCACTTCTCATTCACCTGAACCTGATTCGCCCCCTTCAGGCTATACTCCACCGGGTCTTCGATGGTTGTCACGTTGATTTCTCGTCCGATGACCTCTCGGAGCCCGGCGTAGAGCGTCGTCGTCTTGCCGCTGCCTGTGGGGCCCGTAATGAGGAAGAGGCCTTGGGGCTTTCGGAAGATTCCCTCCAGAAATTCTAGCGTTTTGGGGAAAATGTCCAGCTCCTTCAGGGTGATTTCCTTTTCGGCTACAGGCAGTAACCGCAAAACGCATTTCTCCTGCGCTTGTCCTGCGGTATAGATAGGCAGCGTGCTGAGTCGCACGTTGGCCTCGTGCTTGATGCCCTGGAAGTTGAAGCTGCCATCGTGAGGGGTGCGGCGCTCCGTAATGTCTGCTTTCGCCAGCAGCTTTAGCCGGATGAGGATGGGATCTGCAAGCCAGGCGGGGAGGGTGCGGTAGTCTACCAGCATGCCATCTATGCGGAATCGCACGCGAAAACCGTCGTTCCCGGGCTCCAGGTGGATATCGGTGGCCCGCCGTTCCAGAGCCTGCTCCATCAAAAAATCCACCAGGTTGATGATGGGTTCCGACTCCCAAGTGGTGGAGGCCTTCTCCATGTTTTCCATCAGATTCTGAGGGCTTGTTTCTGCAGTGGCTGCGGCCCTCCAGAGTCGCTGAATTTCACTCTGGCTATGTTCCACAGGCAAGATTGTTTTACCTGGAGCCGCTATTTTGATTTTTTCCAGCAGCAGTTCGTCGTGAATGTTCCGCATGGCCACCCGAAGGGTGGCGCAGTCCACTGGCTCGAAATTGCAGTCCATGGGGCCGAGGTTGGAACTGTCCCCGGGCTCGATATTAGAGGGTATTACAGCGATGTTGTGGGCCTTCGCCCATTTTAGAGAAAGAGTCATACTCTTATAGACGTTTTTCGACGTCCATTTTCCAACCCCTTCTCAAAAAAAATTTGCAGTATCAAATTTTCGCGGCAGTATCAATTTTTTTCGCGGCTGTATCACGTTTCCGCGGCAGTATCAAATTTCGCGGATGTCATCGGCAGTAAAAAAAATCCGCAGGCCAAAAGCCCGCGGATTTCAATGCTTGAATTTTAAGCTTTTCGATTACTTGGAAAACTTCTTCTTCATCTTGGAAACACCCTTCTTCGCCTTGCTAAAGAGGGCGTTGGGGAGCCAGAAGAAGGTAGGAATCAAGTACATGGTGAGGATTGCGGAAATCAGCAAGCCGCCCACAGAAGCGATACCCATGGGCTGCGTCATGGCGGCCACGTCACCACCGATACCGAAGGCCAGCGGGAGCTGAGCCACAATGGAGGCGAAGGTGGCAAGGGCGATTGCCTGGAACTTTGCCTTACCGGCGGTAAGCACTGCGGAGCGACGGCCCATGCTTCCACTACGGAGCAGGCGGTTGGCTTCATCCAGCAATAGAATAGCGTTGTTCACCACCACACCGATAAGCATCACGATAGCCATGAAGGCAATCATGGAGAGGGACTTCCCTGTAAACACCAGGGAGAGAATCACACCGATTGCACCCATCGGGATGGTAGTCATGATGATGAAGGGCTGTGCAAAGCTTTCCAGCAAGGCCACCAGCAAGATGTAGGTGAGGAGCACGGCCATGATGATAGCTGCCACGAATTCCTTAATCATGTCGTTCTGCATGTCAGCGTTACCACCGAAGCCCGTAGAGACGCCTTCCGGAAGTTCGCCATTCTTCTGCAGTTCTGCGGAGAGGGCTCCCAACTTGCCCATGATTTCACCGGTGGTGTGTCCTGGAAGAAGGTTCATGGAAACGTCCACGCGGGTCATTTTGCGCTTACGGTTAATCTTGGTGGGGCCTGCGCCATCTTCCACATAGAAGAGGGTGCTGGCAGAAACATAGCCCTTGGGGGTCAGCATGGGAAGGTCTTCAATGTCGGCATGGCTTTGGCGGTCCTTCTCCTGCATACGCACGTATACATCGTATTCTTCACCGTCTTCAGTGAAGGTTCCTGCTTCGAAACCACTGACGGCGATGTAGTTCACGGTGGCAAGGCTCTGGAGCGTTGCGCCGTAATCAGCGATTGCCTGACGGTTGGGCACCAACTTGATTTCGGGCTTACCGGCTTCGTAACTGGTCTTCACGTCCACAACGCCCGGAATGTCTCTGGCCTTGTCCAGAAGGATTTCGGAAGCCTTGATGGCGGAATCAGCCTTGAGGCTGTAAACTTCCAGCACCACGTCGCCGGCGCTGTTGTTGCTCATTTCAGAAGCAGAGGCGCTCTTCACAGCGATGTAAGCATCGGGAATATCTGCCAGGTAGGGGCGGATGGAGTCCACAATCTGGTCAGTACTGCGGGTACGTCCCTGATCGCGCTTAATCATCTTCACGCGCACGGTGGCCTGGTTCACGCCGGTAAAGCCGTTTTCGCCACCCACCGTCACGCTATAGCGTTCAATTTCGGGAATGTCCTTGATGCGGGATTCGATAATCTTTGCAACACTATCCGTGGTCTCGATGTTGGTACCCACGGGCATTTCGAGAGTAATGTTCATCATGCCCTGGTCTTGCTTAGGCATAAGTTCTACGGTGAGGAAGTTCTTTGCCATGAATCCCACGAAGTAGAGCATGGCCACTAATGCCACCACCTGGAAAATCACACCAGGGATGGAAAGGCAGAAACTCAACGTCTTCAAGTAGAGGAAGCGAACACCATTCAGTATCTTGGGGAAGAAGCTGGTGATTCGTTCGATGAGGCCTGGCTTTTCTTCAACGATGTTTCCATTCTCGTCACGCTTCTTGCCCTTGAACAGGTAGGCAGCCATGAGCGGCGTAAGCGTGAAGGTCACGAGGAGTGACACGAAGGTGGCGAACACCATGGTCATACCGTAGGTACGGAAGAAGATACCCACGATGGATTTCATGAAGGCGATGGGCACGAACACGCAGACGTTTGTCAAGGTGGATGCCATGATGGCCACCATGATTTCTGTGGTTCCCTTGAGGGCGGCTTCCTTCGGGTCCAAACCATCCATCAGTTTTGCGTTGATGTTTTCCAACACCACGATGGAGTTGGTCACCAAGAGGCCCACTGCAGAGGAAAGTGCCATCAGGGACATCATGTTGATACCGAAACCGGCGAAGTACATGAAGGTGAAGGCGCCAATCACGGAGATAGGCATGGTGAGGGCTGCAATAAGCATGGTGCTCATCTTTCCGAGGAAGAGGAGGAGCAGAATAGAGGTAAGGATAATAGCAATGACGATGTTCGAAATCACGTTGTTGATGGATTCTTCCACAGCTTCGGACTTATCGTACACCAGGTGAAGCTCGTAGCCTTCGGGGAGAGTCTTGTTGATTTCTTCGGCACGCTTCAAAGCGCCCTTGGCCACTTCCACCACGTTTGCGTCGGAACGCTTCTTAATATCCAGAGAGACGGAGTTTGTTCCGTTATAGCGGGAGGCGGAGGTCACCGTTGCCACGGTATCTTTTACGAGGGCTACATCGCCAAGTTTGATGACGCCTGTAGCTGTAGGAATATCCAAATTGCGAATTTGGTCCAGGGTTTCAAACTTACCGCTGGTACGAACGCTGGTGTTTTTGTGCTTGCCAATGACTTCACCAACGGGGTAGTTCAGGTTGGAGGCCTGGAACACGCCCATCATGGTGGTGATGTCCACACCGCGGGACTTGAGCATTTCCTTGTCCAATTCAATGGAAATCTGGCGAGTAGTACCACCGAAGATATCTACGCTAGCCACGCCGGAAACAGAGGTGAGGAGCGGTTCGATTTCGTCTTCAGCCTTCTGGCGGAGTTCCGTAGGGCCCACGGGACCGGTAAAGGAGAAACTCATGATAGCAGAAGCGTTGATATCGATTTTTGAAATAATCGGGGCTTCCACAGCGTCAGGGAAGTCGGCGGCCACCTGTTCGATTTTTGCACGAACGTCGTTTGCAGCCACATCCACATCAATACCCATGTTGAACATGGCGATGATGATGCCGTAGTTTTCCATACAGATGGACTGCACGTAGTCGATACCATCCACCAGTTCCACCTGCTCTTCGATGGGCTTCACGATGGTGGTTTCAATTTCTTCCGGGTTTGCGCCGGCGTAAATAACGGTACCTGTCACCACAGGCACGTCGAATTTCGGCATCAAGTCCACCACCATCATGGTGTAGGTGTAGATACCGAACACCACCACGGTCAAGATGACCATGAGCATGGTGATTGGTTTATAAATACTGGCTTTAATCATTCAGTAAATCTCCAGCCTACAACTATTCCACAACGAGGACCTTGTCGCCGTCGTTCATACGGGACATGCCTTCAATCATGACGGTTTCGCCTTCTTCGATGCCATCGGCAATCTGGACAGTTTCCTTAGTCATGACGCCCACCTTCACAACCTTGCGCTTGGCGGTGCCATCTTCATTGACCACCCATACGGTATTGAGGCCGTTGCGGTAAACGATTGCTTCTGCAGGAACCACGATGCCATCAACCTGGCGGGTATTCAGTTCGGCAGTGATGAACATGCCGGGGAGAAGTTTCTTCTTGCTGTTGTCGAAGGTGACTTCCACGGGGAAGAAACGGGTCGTGGGGTTGGCGGCCAGCGGAATGAGGCTCACTTTACCCTTGAAGGTTTCGCCATTGAGGTTCACGGTGGCAGTGGCGCCCATCTTGAAGAATCCGATTTCCTGACTGGTGACGTTCAGCTTGAGGATTACTTTGTCCAACTTGGCGATGGTGCAGAGGACGCTGCCTACGCCAGGAACTTGACCTTCCTTATAGTTGAGCTCGGTCACCACGCCAGAGGCGGGGGCGAGAATCTTGGTAGCGCGGCGAGCGGTTTCCAGGTTCATCTTGGCAATCTTCAGCTGCATTTCCATTTGGTCCATGTCCTGCTGGCTGATGCCGCCCTTCTCCTTCACTTCACGCATGCGCTGGGTGGAGGCTTCTAGGAGCTTCACCTGTTCTTCGGCCTGCTGGTAGCTGGTGTTGTCGCCAGTGAAGACGAATTCAGCCAAAACTTGGTCTTTTTGGACAGTGCTGCCAATCTGGACATTGATTTTTGCCAGAGGGTCGCCCATCTTGGCGATGGCGCTGGTCTGCTGCATACCTTCAACAGTACCCGTAAACTTGCGGACGTCATTGAGCTTGGCCTTGGTGGCCTTGGCTACGCGGGCGGGCTTGCCCTTTTCTTTCTGAATCTGCTCAATGGTAGATGCCTGAGCATTTGTCTTTGCCGCTTTTTCTTCTTTATTTTCGCAGCCAACCAGGAGGAGCGAAAGGGTGGTCAGTGTGATGATTGTTTTTGCGATCTTGTTCATAATCGTCCTCTAATCTCTTAATATTCTCCGGTGGCCTGTAACAATGCATTATAGGCTATATTCCAGTTCAAAACAGCCTGCATGTAGTTGAGTTTTGCCTGGCGAAGGCTCATTGTGGCATCCAAGAAGTTCAACTGGGTTTCGCGGCCAACCTTGTAGGCGGCCTCCGTGAGTTCGTAGTTCTTCTGGGCCAGTTCCACAGAGCGTTTTTTCAAAACCAGTTGCGATTCCGTATCCGACAAGGCGTTTGCGTTGTTTTCAATCTGCAGGCGGAAGCCACGTTCAGCAGTTTCTTTCTGGATTTGTGTGGTGCGGAGGCTGGACTTGGCCTGAGTCACGCTTTCACGGGTCTTCATACCATTGAAGAGGTTCATGGTGACATTCAGGAATACTGCCTTGGTGATGTTCTTGTCCCAATCCGGGGCATCCCACTTGTAGAATTCGTTCTGCTTGTTGTTGTAAGTCAGCTGACCGCCCAGCACCACCGTAGGCTTGTAACCGCCTTCCTCGATGCTGATGTTCTTCTGCTTCATGTTTTCCGTTTCTTCCAGCATGACCAGCTCCTTGCGGCGCTTCTTGACGCTGGCCATAGATGTATCGGGGTAGGGAACTCCGGCTTCGGGGTCTCTAAGTTCTCCCTTAAACTGCACTTCGGCATCGTAAGGGAGACCCATGACGTTGAGGAGGGCGTTTCTAGCCAAAACCTGGCTCTTCTTGGCGCTTTCCAAACTGGATTGGACTTCATCCAACTGGAGCTGTGCGCGAATCATATCCAGTTCACCCACCAGCCCGCTTTCGTAGGATTGCTTCACGAAATCGATGTGTTCCTGGAGTTGGGCGAGGCTTGCTTCGGCGATGGCGACTACAGAATCCAGGTAAATGAGCTGGTCGAAACTGGTTTCCACACTGAAGCGGACGGTGGACTTTGTGTTTTCCAGGTTAACTTCTTGAAGGCGCTTGTAGGCCTTGGCGATTTCGATGCCGGTGCCCACTTTGCCTGCAGCATAGAGAATCTGGGTGGCGGTGAGTCCTACGCTGGACTGCCAGCGGTAGCCCTGGGCGGCCATGCCGTTAATGAGACCGTCGATAGCGGGTCCTACGACATTTTTGTCGAAAGCGTTTGCCTGGGGATTGCCGTCATCGTCTTTTTGACCATACATGCCACTGGCGGCGTCGCTCATGGCAGAACTCTTTTCTACATCATCCAAACCAAAAATACGGGTCGTCGTCGCGCTAAGGTCGATAGAGGGGTAGGCGTTGCCATAACCGGCGTCCACCTGGGAATTAGCGGTTTTTAGAGCTTCCTCGGCATTTTTGATATCAGGGGAATTATCCATGGCTGTCTGAACAGCCTCTTCGCGGGTATAGGTCTGGCCAGCCCATGTTGGGACGGCCATTGCAATGGCGAGAGCTGGAATGATTGCAAGATGCCTTGACATTCGTTCTCCTATAAATTTTTGACCCGCCAAATGTAGAAAAATTCCCATATATATGGAAAGAGTTTTATTGATTTATGGACGAAGTGTAAAAAAGGGCGGACAAACGGAAAACCCCGCCCTGAGGGGCGGGGTGAAGTCCTTGCCAAAGTGTGATGTAGATTACATGAGGCCGGGGATTTTCATGCCGCCGGTAATCTCGTTCAAGCTGGATTGAGCAGCTTCTTCCTTCTTCTTCATGGCGGAATTGAAGGCTGCCATGATGAGGTCTTCCAAGGCTTCTACGTCGTCCTTGTCTACAGCGTCGGGGTTGATTTTGATCATGGTGAGAATACCCTGACCGTTGATGGCCACCTTGACCATGCCACCACCTGCTTCAGCCTCGTAACTCTGGGTTTTCAGTTCACTTTGAGCCCTCAGCATTTTGTTTTGCATCTTCTGAAGGTCTTTGAGCATTTTACTCATGTCCATCGTCATTTTCCTCTTGAGTTAGGGTTGCTTTCTTAATTTTTTGAGAATATACCAATTCTGCGGCAAAAAGTTCCTTCAGTTTGGCGAGTCCGGGCTCGTTTTGGCAGTCCAGTTCGTAGGGGCTCATCTTCGCGTTAATCTGGATTTGCCGTTCTTCGGCAGTGTAGGCTCGGGTCCGCACAGAGAGGGCAATCTTGGTCTGCAGTTTGTCTTCCAGGATGTTGGTGAGTCGCTCGAGGTACTCGGGGTGGTCCCGGAACTGGGTGTATTCGTAGGGAGCGCCGTTTTCTGCGTCGCAGGGGTAGGTGAGGAACAGCGGGAATGGGTTTGCTTGCAAGTCACCCGCTTCCAGAACGCTCCCGTTGAGGGCTACGGAGAACATCAAATCGCCACTGTCGGATAGGCTCAACATGATGGAGGGCCAGGCCGCAGTAATTTCGTAGCGAGAATAGGTACCCGCGTCGGAAGCCCCCTGGTAAGAGGCGAAGGGATCGTCATAGGTAGGCTCGGGGAGTCCGTTCTGGACTTCCTCCTGAGCGTCAATCATGACTTGGACTTCAGTTACTTTTTTTTTTAACGCCGCTGTGTCGGCGCTGTTCGGGTCGTTGATGGCGGCTAAAGCCTTCCGTAAATCGGTGAGCCTATCCAGCCAGGCCATGCGGGCAAAGGTAGTCTCTACCAAAAGCCGCGGGTTGGTGCTGTAGCGGAGCGTGCCCTGCAAGTCCGTCAGCATCTTGGAAATGCGGAGGAGGTCTCCGTTGCCGAGACCGAGGGCAGTGCTCTTGAATTTCGAATAAAGTTCTTCCGTGATGTTGAGGGCGTCTGCAGGGAGGGCATCCATGCGGGTGTAGAGCAGATTCCGGAGGAACTTGCCGAAGCCATCCAGAAGGGGAGTGAACTCGATACCGATTTTCACGGCATCGTCCACCATCTTGAAAACGCCTTTAAGGTCGTGATTTTCTATGGCCTGGATGAGGGTGAAGAAAAGTTCTACTGGAGGAATGCCGAGAATGGAGCGGACGGAATCCGCGCTCATTTCGCTACCGGTGAAGGCGTAGGCTTGATCGAAGTAGGTGAGGCCATCGCGCATGGAACCGTCTGCCTTTTCGGCGAAAATGTCCAGGGCTTCATCGCTTGCGTTGATGTTCTCTTGTTCGCAAATATAGCGGAGGCGAGAAGTAATCTGGGCGACGGTGAGACGCTTGAAATCGAAGCGCTGCACGCGGCTGAGGATGGTTTGCGGGACCTTGTTGACTTCGGTGGTGGCGAAGATGAAAATCACATGTGGGGGAGGTTCTTCAAGGGTCTTGAGGAGAGCGTTGAAGGCTCCCGTAGAGAGCATGTGGACTTCGTCGATGATAAAAATCTTGTACTTGCCGATGACGGGGGAATACTGGACTCGCTCAATCACATCGCGGATGTTTTCTACGCTGGTGTTGGAAGCGGCATCGATTTCCAGAACGTCCATCGGGTTTCCACCGTCGATATCCTTGCAGCTATCGCAGACTCCACAGGGGTGGAGCGGGTCGCCGCCCTTGCAGTTCAGGGTGCGGGCGAGGATTCTGGCACTGGTGGTCTTACCTACGCCACGGGTTCCTGTAAAGAGGAAGGCATGATGGAGACGCCCCCCTTCAATAGCATTCTGAAGGGTTTTGGCGATATGTTCCTGACCGACCATATCACTAAAAGATTGCGGGCGCCACTTTCGGGCCATTGCGACGTAAGCCATGACACAAATATATAAAATTCAAAATTCAAAATTTAAAATTCAAAATTGAGAAGAGGGCGAAGACTGCTTATAATTCATAATTCAAAATTCCCTCAGGAGAGTTCATCGCTTGAGGTATTTTATACTTCTTAATTCAAAATTCACAATTGGAAATTTGTGCTCGGGTGGGGTTGCGAGGTTGCTTTGGTGGTGCATTTTTATGTATCTTTAAAATGAGGTAAATCATGACTCAAGAAATGGCACTTTTGGTTCTCAGCTGGCAGGTGGCCTGCCTTTATCACGACAAGGAAAATGATACTCTTCTTCCGGGTGCGACTTCTGCAACCCAGGCAGAAAGTGATGAACTGGACAAGATTCACGATGAAAAGGTTCCCGAAGTTTCTTGGGATGAGTTCAATGATGTCTATGGAAGTTTCCAAACTGCTGCTGGCCGTGCTCGCGCCTGCGTAAGTGCGCTGGAAAATTCCAAGCCGGAATTCAAGCAGCTGGTGGTGGAATGCATGACTCGCATTGCCAATGCCTCCGAAGAAGATGACAACGACAGCAACATTTCTGCTGAAGAACAGACGTTCATCGATCAGATGAAGAAGGCTTTGGGACTGTAAAACAGTTATGATGCGGATTCCTCTAAAGCAAATGATTATTTCTGTGTTTGCAATAGCCTCTTTGTGCTGTGCACAAATGGTTTTGAAGGGACCTGCAAATGTAAAATTGACAATGGATGAAGACCCTATAGTTAATAGGGCTTTCCTTGTCTACGATAATTCTTTATCAAAATCGGAACCCGCTATACAGGAAGAGAAAACGTCTTTGGAGCAGGAAAATACAGTGGTTGAAGCTGAAGTGAGCGACGCTGAATATTGGCAAAAAAGAAACACAAGGGCTGCTGAAATTGCTGAAAAGGCCGGGTGTACTTCGGCGACAGTGGTAGCGATGGGCCTTTTTTTGTCCGCAGGGCAACTCCTTTTCAATCCCAACAGTCTTTCGCTTACAAATCCATCAATCCCTTGCTGGTAGTTAAAGTCTAGTACTGCAAGGCCGACAGAATTGAAAAATCCCCGCAATGATGCGAGGATTTTTTGTTGTATTCTTTGTTTGCTTCCGCCGCGGATTGGCTGGAGTTAGCGCAGCACGATGTCGCCGTTTGCCACCAGCTTGTCGCGAAGCTTGTTGTGGGCCTTGTTGACTTCGTCGTCGGTGAGGGTGCGGTCCATGGCCTGGTAGGTGAGGCTGTAGACCATGTTCTTCTTGCCGGCTTCAATCTTGTCGCCTTCGTAGATGCTCTTGAGGGTAATCTTCGCCAGGTTCTTGGGATTGAGTCCCTTGATGCGGGCGAGAACCTGCTCGTGAGTCATGGACTTCTCCACCTCGATGGAAATGTCTCGGCTGGAGGGAACCTGACGGCTGAAGGCCTGGAACACAATCTTCTTGTGGCTTTCCTTCTCCATCTTGTCCATGTCGGCTTCCAGCACGAAGGTATCGTAGGTGATTTCCAGTGCAGAAAGAACAGAGGGATGCACTGCGCCCATGGTGCCAAGAACGGTTCCGTTCATGACCACTTCGGCCTGCTTGCCTGGGTGGAGGAAGACTTCGGGCTTTGCGGCTTCGCGGATTTCCACCACAAGACCGAGGCGCTTGAAGAAGGAGATGACAAAGCCCTTGAAGGCGGCGAAGTCAATCTGCTTTGGCTTGTCGTTCAAGGGGTCTGCGTCAAAGTTGCCTGCAATGGCAAGAGCCACCAGGTTGGATTCATCAAAACCGGGATCGCGCACGTCTTTGCGTTCACGCTTGTACTGGCCCTTGGCCACTTCGAACAAACGAACGGAACCGGGACGGTTCTTCTCGTTCTCGGCAACGCTCTTCAAGAGGTTGGGGAGGAGGCTTGTGGGAATTGCTCCAAGTTCTTCGCTGAGGGGGTTCAAAAGCACTGCGGGCTTTGCACGACGGTCCGTGTTTGCCTCGCTAGGAACGCCAAAGATGGCCTCTGTGCGGGCCTTGCTGGTAAAGCGGAGGCTCAGGCATTCATGGAGGCCCATGGCAGAGAGGGCCTTGCGAATCTTCCGGTTCATGATTTCGTGAGCGGGGAGTTCGTTTGGCCGCATTTCAAATTTCGGGAGGGTGTAGGGGATGTTGTCGAACCCGATAAGGCGGGCCACTTCTTCGATGAGGTCCACTTCACGGGTCAGGTCCGGTCGGAAACTGGGAATCTTGAAGGTGATGGATTCCGCGTCTTTTGCAACAACCTCGAGGGCGATACCAGTAAGGTAGCTCTCAATCTTTTCCGCTTCCAACTTCATACCGATGACTTTTTCTGCACGGGCGAAACGGAGGGTCACCTGGTCGCATTCCTTCTTGTGCTCTTCGCCGGTATATTCCACGGCGCCTTTGAGAATGCGGCCTCCGGCCACTTCTTGAATCATGGCGCAGGCGTACTTGCTGTATTCATCCTGAGTGCGGAAATCGATTTCGCGTTCAAAGCGGTAGCTGGAATCCGTAGAGATGCAGAGGCGTTTGGCCTGTTTGCGGACGACGGTGGGGTTGAACCAGGCACTTTCCAGGAACACGTTCTTGGTGGCATCCACGATTTCGGATTCCACGCCGCCCATGACGCCAGCCACGCAGGCAGGACGGTCGCCATCGCAAATCACCAAATCATTCTCGGTGAGTTCGTGCGCAGTGTGGTCAATGGTTTCAATCTTTTCGCCCTTGGCTGCCTTGCGAACCTTAATCTTATTGCCTTTCAGCTGGTCCATGTCAAAGCTGTGGAGGGGCTGACCTACATCCATGAGAATGAAGTTGGTGATGTCCACCACGTTGTTGATGGAGTTCATTCCTACGGCGTGGAGCAATTTGGCGAGCCAGGCGGGTGACTTTTCCACCTTCACATCTTTAATGACGCGGCCCACATAGCGGGAGCATCCGCAGCCGGGAACCACTTCCAGGCTGATGGCGCCGCTTGCGGCTTCTGCATCTTCTGCGAAGTTGTATGCGAGGGGCTTCAGCGGGCGGTTGAACTTTGCGGCAAGTTCGCGGGCCACACCGCGATGAGACAGCGCATCCGGACGGTTTGGGGTCACGTTCAGTTCATAACAAACGTCATACATACCCAGGCTCACAAAGGGAGTTCCTGCAGGAATGCTGTCGTCCAGCACCATGATGCCGCCGTGGTCGTCGCTTAAACCGATTTCGTCTTCGGCGCAAATCATGCCGAAGCTTTCCACACCGCGAATCTTGGACTTCTTCATCTTCAGCATGGTGCCGTCGGGGAGCGGGAGCTCTGCGCCAATGGGGGCGAGGACAACGGTCTGGCCGGCAGCCACATTGGGAGCGCCGCAAACCACCTGGATGACTTCCGTACCGTTATTGACGGTGGTGATGTGAAGGTGGTCGCTGTCAGGATGAGACTCGCAGGTGAGCACCTTGGCCACCAAGAGCTTGTCGTAAACTTTACCCGGTTCTTCCGTGCCTTCCACTTCCAAACCAATGGAAGTCAGTGCCTTTGCCACTTCTTCCGCAGATTCCGGAAGATCCACATGACGTCTCAACCAATTCAAAGAAACTTTCATCTTTTCCTCTAGGGCAGATTCTGTGCGGCCTTTTGCGCCAGGCAGAATTGCCGATTAAAATTCGGTGGAAAATATAGAAAAGTGCAATAATAAAAAAGGCCCGAGGCTTTGCGCCACGGGTCTTTCTTGAACGAGTAAACTCGACTTACCGAGAATAGTATTCCACGACGAGCTGTTCTTCCAGCTTGACGGGGATCTGATCGCGGAGAGGAAGCTTCACCAGGGTGCCTTCCATCTTGCCGGTATCCACAGTCAAGTATTCCGGAGCTTCAGGAGCGTTAGCGATAGCTTCCTTGATCTGCACGTGTTCCTTAGAGCGTTCACGAACAGCAATCACATCGCCGGCCTTGATGAGGCGGGAAGGAGAGAAGCTGCGAACACCGTTCACCTGGAAGTGACCGTGGGCCACATACTGGCGAGCAGCAAAAATGGTGCGGGCGAAACCCATGCGGTAGACGAGAGCGTCAAGACGGGTTTCCAAGAGAATCATCAAGTTATCACCGGCAGAACCTTCACGACGGTTAGCTTCCTTGTATGCCTTGGCAAGCTGAGCTTCGGAAATGTTGTAGGTGAAACGAAGACGCTGCTTTTCGACGAGCTGCTGCTTATACACAGAAGAAGACTTCTTGCGGTTCTGACCATGCTGGCCAGGAGCGAAGTTGCGGCGGTCGAGAGCCTTTTGTGTCTTTTGAGAAACGGCAACGCCCAGAGAACGAGCGACTTTGCCTTTTGGTCCGCGGAAGGACGACATATTGTACCTCGTAAGGAAGCTCTTTGGTTATGCTTGCAGGTTGGCAGAGCTTGGCGCGACTTGCAAGAGTAGAGCCCAATTATAGTAAAATTGGGCGCTTTTTCAAGGATTTTTGCTTAAAATTGATGAAATTGGGCGCTTTTTGATGATTTTTGATGGTTTTTGACATGCTATTTTACAAAAACCTTCAATGTGTCCCTCATTTTCGGGTCCGCAACGCTTTCGGCGATGAGCAGAACGGCCTCACCTTTTGTGCTTTCCAGGCCAGTCAGTGTTCCGGAAACTTCCTGTTCCGTTCCCTCTTCCTTGCATTTAGGAATCATGGTGATATATTCCGTTGTTCCCAGGAAGTTTAAATCATCGCAGGGAATAAGCCATTTGACCTGGGTGCTTACCTTGTCAGAATCAAATTTAAGAGACATTTTTTCAAGCTCGATACTTTCGCTTTCGCTGATTGTTTTTTCTGCGCTGGAGAATGCCATTGATTTTAGGATTCCTGGCCTTTGAACAAATGTTTTAAGCGTTAAAAGCGGAGGGTCAACCCTGGCAGGGGAGTTCAAGCGCAAGTAACGCAAGTAGATTGCGCCATCACTAGTTGCCTTGAAACCATTGTCGTTGAGATTGATGTCTCCGATGTTTTTCCCGGATTTGTCTACAAGGCTATATTGAGCAGGGCATGGATTGGCCGTGCCGTTACAATCGGAGTAATATCCGCTCATCTTATGGGTGACGTTGACGGAATCGCCTTTCTTGAAGTCGCCAAGCCATACGAATTGTTCTTGACGAAGGTAACATTTTGCTTCTTCCTTACATTCGCGAATTACAGTCAGCGTGTCACCAATGAGAGCGATGGAATCTGCATTTTCAATGTATTCGCCTTTGTCTAGAAGTCTAGAAAGTGTCACTGCTTCAAAGGTGGCGAAAGGCCCTGACAAGTAGTTTTCGATGGTCAGGGGTTCAACGGAAAGGGACCAATAACTGGTGTCTTCAGGGAAAAGAAGCTGACCGATGGTATCTTTCTGTAAATCAGTGGAATCCAGAATTTTGCCTTTCTCGTCGAGCAGAGAGAATTTATTAATCCACTGCCCTTTGGCGGAGATGCTGATGTTATAGCCTGTGGTGGTGGAGAAGGATATGTCAACGGCTTTAGGTGCTTTTTCAATAAGAACAATGCCGTGCAGAGTTTCATTTTTGTCCATGGAAATAGTGTCTCCATTACCTGTATAGCGGTAATAGGCGGAGTCTACCTGAACGTAAATGCGGACATGGGAATTGTTTTTGAAGTCTCCCTTCAAATTGACATAGAAGAAGTTTGAGTCTAATGTGACGAACTCGTTCTTTTCAAGATTTGCGCCCTTTCCGGGAACTAGGTAGTTTACGAAAATTGAATCGTTTTTTTCGTTATTCCATACGGGGGACAGTGCTCGGAGGGCTTCGTTCTTTTCGTTCATGATATAAAGGGTGTCGTTTCCGATGTCGCTGGTTGCAACCGCTACATGAAAACGGGTGCCTGCCGGGAGTTCTCCAAGATATAGGGCGAGGTCTGTTGCTCCGGAATCCAGGCAGATAACGCCTTCCTGACATCCTGTTGTGACCTGTATGGAATCGCTGGCTTCACCCTCTTTTGAGGAAACCTTTGTGGAGTCTTCGGTGGGAAAGGCGATGTAGATGTTGACGGTGTCTCCTAGCGGAATGGTGTCGCTGTAGACAATGTCAAGACGGTCGCTAATAGAAGCGCTGGATTTGAAAGATTCTTCAGCAATGTCGCTATCGTCATCAAAGGATTTTGACGTGGTGTGTTCGCTATCGCTACATGCGGTAACGAATAGCAAAGCGAATAAAGCAAGGAATGCAAAAATGTGTTTTTTCATACAATCCTACCTAGTTCAAAATATTGAATTTTTGTTCTGCGGTAAAGGCCTCGCCTACAATCTTCAGAACGTATTTTCCGGTGGGGAAGGCTTTTGCCTTGAACTTGAAATTCGTCTTCTTTTCTCCGGCCAGATCGCGGGCTGCAACCACCAGCATACGCTTTCCGGATTCGTTGAGAATCTCAATCTGCACAAACTGTGGATAGCCAACCGTTAAGTCAAAATTGCAGTCCAGGGAATAAATATCAATCTTGACCTTGGAGAGCGTATAACCGCCATCCATGGCGTCACCGCCTACCGATTTGGTGTTGTCGAAGTAGCCGATGTATAGTGCGGGAGCAAGTCCCTTTCCGGAATTACGGGATTGGATAAGGGTCTCGCCCGGTTCTATTGCCGTTAGAATCAATGTGTAGAGGCCAGAGGTGTGCTTCCGTTTGAAGAAGTCCGTTAGGGCGGGAGTGCGGAGGAACCCTGCTAGAGGGGCCTTCGGATTGATGGTGATGATGCCGAGGTAATCTGCATACCTGGTATCCACGCCACCACCAGAATTCTTGCGGATGTTGAACTGGCCGCCTGCCTGAGGAAGGTTGGCGGGAGCATTTTCCCAAGTGAGCTCATCGCCTCTCCAGTCTACGCCCAACTTTCCTTCGCCATAGGGATTTTCCTTGACATTGGTTTCCTTAAGACCGAAGATGTTGAAGGAAACGGGCTTTTTGATGGTGTCTGCATTAAAATTGAGTTGAAGACCGGCGTCAAATAGCGGACCAGGAAGAGAAGATAGGTCAAACTTTAGATAGATTTTCCCGGCTTCCTTTTCCACGTTGGCGATGTGAAGTTCGGTATCGTTGTTGTGGGGTGAGTAGTTGTCAAATTCGGAAATCCAGGTGTCTGCACCACGACCGCTGGGAATGTTGTCACCGGTGTGGTCTAATGTTGTGTATTTCTTATCGAACACGTAGACTTTCCCTGTATCTGCGCCGGACTGGTAGCCATCGTTTGCGCTGAAGATGACGTTATAGCGGCCACTGGCGGTGAAGGAAATGTCTGTCGTTGTTTCTGCACTATCAGAGAAAATGACGCGACCAGGACCAGTTCCCTTTTTCCAGAGAACGGGAATACGGCAGAGCCCATCCCCACGGCCGTCATCTTCCACGTTTCCGGTGACCTTTAACTTGCCCGGTTGCACGAGAATCATTTCTTCTGCAAAACTTGCCTTAGGAGCTTCGTTGGCGCCTTGCTTTGGAGCGTAGCCGGTGTAGAGCGCCATCATAACGCCTCCGGTTTCGTTTTTCGGGAGGTCGTTGGAAGAAAGAGCGTAGATGGCAGAACCTTGTCTGGATTCTTCTACGATTTTCGGGAAGGGATTTCCTCGAGTAAGAGTTTCTTTAAGGCCAGAGATGGAGAGGCTTGAATTGTCATTGATGAACATGGGGCGATTTTTCGCCTTGTCGCTTGAAATGACGTGGACTCCGAGAAGTTCAGCGGAAGCCTTGTTGGAGTTCTGGAGAATGGTATTTCCGTCTCGAGCAGTGAGACCGAGAATCCAGATGGTCCCTCCATTGTTCTGAATTTTGGGGCCCTTGGTATCGGAAGACATGGTGATTTGACGACCCCAGAATTTCTGGTCGTTAATCTGAATGGTGCCTACGGAAACGTCTTCCATATAGATGTCGCCGGAACCCAGTTCGTGGGTTTCAAAGGACTTCAACATCATGTCTTTAAGAAGTACGGTTCTCTTGGATTTGTGGATGATGCCGCTTCCAAACTCGGAGAACCTTTCAATAGTGATTTCATTGAAGACGCCGTCATCGATGATGAACTTGCCCTTACCGTCAATACGGCCTTCGGTACCAATAATGCGGCGGACGCGATTGCGGAGATAGATGTCGCGGTTGATGGTCCAGCGGCCTCCTGGCGGGAAGTAGATGGTTTCTGCACCGTCATCAATGGCATCTTGAAGCGCTTTTGCGTCATCGGAACCTGTATTCAACTTTCCACCATAGTCGCCAGCGATGGTCGTCCAGGAATCGGATTTTTCTTCATTGAAATTGGGCGTTTCTGCTACGGGAACCCGCATAGATTGCTTAGGGCTGTGACAGAGCTGGTTGGATTCCTGTGTCGTAAATTCAATGATTTCGTTACCGACAAAACTTTCATTATAGCCCTTGAGGGTGCTTTTGATTTTTGTCTGGAATTTGCTGGTCATTACGGAGCGGACGAAAATCTCGGATTCGTTGATGATGGCTGGAGATGGCTTGGAACTTTTTTCTTTGTTGTATTCTAATGTTGCATCTACGATGACGAGAGAAGCGTCTTTTCCGTGGTTGTATACGGCGGGAACTCCGCCTTTAAAGCGGAGACCACGAACGGCGAGAACTTGCCCGTCATTCTCAAGGCCGTATTTTTTCTGCCCACCCAAAGTCACATGTTCAAGTGTCATCCCGTTGGAATTCCCGCCTGTGTAGACACCAACATCGAATCCACGAACTTCAACATTCTTGAGAAGCAGAGGGCCGATTCGGTCAGTAAATCCCATGTCGATGCCGTAAACGCCAGTACTGTCGCCGGAATAAATCTTCACGTTGTTGATGGTTCCCTGCATGGAGGAATTGAAGCGAATGCCGATGGCGCCAGGGTTTTCCTTGCCGGTGCGGAGCGTCAAATCGCGGATGGAGTTGCGCTTTTTCATCTTCTGGCCGTCGCCAGTGAAAATCATGGGCTGCGGAAAATCGGGATTTTCAAAGCCGGGGGTGCTATTTGCCAAATCGATGATGGTACCACCCATGCTCTGGCCTTGTAGAATGGTGCGGGTGTAGGCTTCTTCGGGCTTTTTCCCTTCAGGCCATTTGAGGGTATTGGTAATCTTATAGATGCCATGAGGAAGGTAAATGATGTAGTCCCCATTGGGATGGTCGTCTAGAGCCCTTTGGATTGCTTCGGTATCGTCCGTTTTACCATCGCCCTTGGCATTGTAAGGGTCCTTGGTGACATTGACGACCTCGGAACCCAAGGGAAAATCCACCTGGGCAAGGGTCGTTCCTGCAAAAAACAGACATATAAGTACAATCAATAACGGCATAGCCACCTCAAACGGCAAACACTTCCATTTTCAAGAATAGAAAATTTCAATTCCTGAAACGAAAAAACTCATTCCAATGGGCCAAAGTTGGCGCATTTTTCATAAACAAAGGGATTGTGATCCCCTTGGACCTTGAAAATGCGGGCGTCCCGTAGGCATTCTTCGCGGGAGACGGGGAATAACTTGTCCCAAGCTTCAAAGAGCTTGCGGTCTTGATTGGAAAGCTTGATACCGTAGGTTTTCTCCATATAGAAATGGACTCTGGCGATGAGGCCGCGGATTTCCTCCCGCGGTTGCACTTTCTTCATCTCGAAGTCTACAACGGTTTTGCAATTCCCATACATGGGCGTAGGATTGCTTGTCCATTGGGAATACATGAAGTTGCTGCGGTCCCCGTTGACTTCGCCGACGGCGGGATAGAGGTTGTGAAGGTCTCCTTCCATGATGCCGAAGGTTTCATCGTTAGCGGAGCAGTTTTTGCGCCCGCCATCACGCCAGCAGGGGAGAAAATGCCCCATGTTGTGGGCGGTGACGATGTGTTCCCACTCGATGCGTTCCGTGCGCTTTAAACTTTTGCGGTTTGGATTTTCCCGAGGCTTGTAATCACAGTTGGCGATGTCTACATGACTTTTATCCGTGTAAGAGCACCCGCAATAGAGCGTTTTCTGAAGCTCTCCGTAGTAGATGTTCTTCATCTGCTGCCCCGCGCCCCTGTAGTTGTAATGTTTTGGCTTTGGCGTAGAATCCACACGTGCATTGGCGCTTACTGCGAATGCAATCAATAAAAAAATAAATCCTAGACGATTGAACATCTAGGATTTAAAATAAACAAAAATTAGTGGGATGGATTGATTTGAGCTTTTTTTAGACAAGAATTTTCAGCTCGATAAGGCGTGCTTCGCTATCGTGCTTTTGGACTTCCACGAACTTTGTGAGTAGGGCATCGGAAATATCATCGCCAATGTGAATTTTCCCTTTGGGAACGCCCTTGTATTGAAGGTGAAGGTTGATTTCCGAGCCTTCTTCGCTGGCGGAAAGTTCCAGATGAATGTCGGGATCCTTGCCATCCTCCACAACGGGGAACATCTTGTTCATGACGATTTCTTCAATGACCATCTGGATGGCGTTGAGTTGCTTTCTGTTCAGGAATTGTCTTGTGGCAAATTTCTCGATTTCGGACATCATGCCGAGGAAGTCGAAAGTCTTGCTGTGAATTTCGTAATTCCAATTGCGGATGCGGTAGATGAAGGTGCGGGTCAAGTCTTTTTGAGGATTTCCAAAAATTTGTTCCGGCGTACCATCTTCATAGATGAGCCCCTGGTCCATGTAGAAAATCCGAGTGGACACATCGCGGGCGAAACGCATTTCGTGAGTGACAATCATCATGGTCATGCCTTGTTTGGCAAGACCAGAAATGACGCTCAGCACCTCGGAAACCATGGTGGGGTCAAGTGCGGAGGTAGGCTCATCAAACAGAAGAATTTCGGGCTTCATGGCGAGGGCGCGGGCAATGGCTACGCGCTGCTTCTGTCCACCGGAGAGTTCGTCAGGATAGTTCAGAGCCTTGTCCTTCAAACCCACCATATCTAAAAGCCGGATGGCCTCGTCGTAGGCTTCCTGCTTAGACATGTGGAGTAAATCCATCGGGCCCATCATGATGTTTTCCACAATCATCTTGTGGGCAAAGAGATTGAAGGACTGGAACACCATTCCCATTTTCTGACGAATTTTCGAAATGTCCGTCTTCTTATCGAGAATGTTGACTCCATCGATGATGATTTCGCCGGAAGTAGGCGTTTCAAGTCGGTTCAAACACCGCAGGAACGTAGACTTGCCGGTGCCGGAGGGACCGATAATAGAAATTACTTCGCCTTTTTTTATTTCGGCATTGATGTCTTTCAACGGAGTAGCGTTGGGGTAGACCTTGCTCAAATGGCGGACGGTAATCATGTCAGTTGACTCCTTTCACTTTGCGCTCTCTATGCTTCGGATCGGTTTTCTTTTCCACGAGGGTCAAAATGTAAGTTAAAATATTTGCGATGATGAAGTAGAGAATGGCTGTCGCAATGAGTGGGAAAAAGGCTTCCATGGTACGGGAACGGATGATGTCGGTGACTTTGGTGAGGTCCATGACGGCGATATAGCCCACGATGGATGTCATTTTCACCATGCTGATGAATTCCCCCTTGAGGACGGGAATGAAGTGGTTTGCGGCCTGGGGGAGGAGAATCTTGAAGAAGGTTTGCCTGCGGTTGTAGCCGAGGGCTGCTGCGGCTTCCAGCTGCCCCTTTTCTACGGCATCCATGCCGCTTCGCATGATTTCGGAGGCGTAGACGCCGAAGTTTATGCCAAATCCGATGACAGCAACGACAATCCCATTCAGACTTGAATGTCCAAAGACGATGTAGTAGAGAATCATGAGGAGTACGAGGACTGGCATTCCCTGGATGGTTCTGATGAAAATTGCGCTAGAGATGGAAGACACCTTATTTTTACTGCGGCGGAAGAAACAGATGATGAAGCCGAGGAGTGTGCCGAAAATTCCGGAGAAGATGGAAATAATGATGGTAATGCCGAGCCCGTTGCAGACCATTTTCCAGCGACTTTCCTGCAGGAATGTGCGGTGGAAACTTTCTTTAAGGTCTGCGAAAAATGATGCTTTCGTCTCTGAAATGGCCGATTCGTCACGAACGACGACAATGCCTTCATTTTCATAGTACGGGATGGAAAAATCAACGAGTTTTTGTCTCTCTTCGGTAATGCTGATTCCAGATATTCCCAAATCGACCTTCCCTGAAGCGATGGAAGGAATTAGTGTAGTGAATTCGTATGTTTTAAAGACGATTTTCTTGTCCAGCATTTTTCCCAATCGAAGCATTAGGTCTATGTTGATTCCGGCTAACTGGTTTCCTTTGAAGAAGTCAAAAGGAGGGTTGATTCCTTCTGTCGCAATATTCAATGTTCCGTTTTTTCCTTCCCAGTCTTGAGGAATGCAATAATCGTCTTCTTTCTCATGGTTCCATTTGTCAATAATTTGCGCTAGTTCTCCATTATCCTTTAGAATTTGAATCAAGGAGTCTATTGTTGCTTTTATGGGATTTCCTTTTTTTATTGCTATGCCAAAATAATCTTTGCTGAGCTTTTCGTCTAAAATCTTTACATCAGGAAAATTTCGCATCCAGTGATAAACAACGGATTTATCAATACTGATGGCATCCACTTTCCGTGATTTGAGGGCGTTAAAAATGTCGGTATAGGTTGTGAAATATTTTATTTCTGCGGCCTTGATGCGTTCAGAAGCTAGTTTGTCGTAAATAGAACCCGTGGAGACCCCGATTTTTTTGCCTTCAAGATCCTTAAATGTGGTGTATTGCTGAAATTTGTTTCCGTTTGATTTGTCTAAAACGATGATGACATTTTCATTGTAGTAGTAGGGAATGGAAAAGTCAATGATTTTCTTCCGTTCTTCCGTAATGCTGATGCTAGACATGCACATGTCCATCTTGTTGGAACCTAGCGATGGCATAAACCCTGGAAAATCCATGACGGTAATTTCCACGTTTTTATGGAGAGCCGTCCCAATGGCATTGATGATGTCGATGTTGATTCCTGCAAGTTTATTGTTTTTGAAAAAATCAAAGGGAGGGTTAGAACCTTCTACTGCAACACGGAGGACTTCATCTAAATCTGAATTAACAGGATCCTCGCTTTTTGTATCCTCCGTTTCATTTTCCCATTTTTCAATAATCTGCTGAAGTTCTCCTGATTCACGCAAAGTTTGAATAACGGAGTCAATGCCTGCCTTGTAAGGGCTGTTCTTTGGGAAGGCGATCCCGTAGGCATCCTGATTGATGCGCTCGTCCAGGGGACGAGTTTGCGGATATATTTTGAGATATGGCTTTGCAATGGATAAATCTAGCCCAATAGCATCTATGTTTCCCGCATCAAGGGCTTGAAACATATCTGCATTTGTGTTCATGTATTTGAATTTTGGATTTTTTACAACACCTAGAACCGTTTGGTCATATACGGTCCCTGTTCTAATTGCGATACTCTTCCCTTCCAAATCAGCGAATGTCTGATAGTTGTCTGTTTTGTTTTGACTGCATCCGCAGAAAAATGAGAGGATGGCACCAATAGCCAGAAGTGTTTGTGTATATTTCATCAGACCCCCTTGATTTTTCTGTGGCGTTGTTTGGGGTCCGTCTTTTTTTCTATCAAAACAAGAATGCGGGTGAGTAACAGTGCGATAATGAAGTAGAGAATTGCAGTCGCAATGAGTGGGAAAAAGGCTTCCATGGTGCGGGAGCGAATGATGTCAGAAACTTTGGTGAGGTCCACAACAGCAATGTAGCCCACGACGGAGGTCATTTTCACCATGCTGATGAATTCCCCCTTGAGGACGGGAATGAAATGGTTTGCGGCCTGAGGGAGAAGTATCTTGAAGAATGATTGCCTGCGGTTGTAGCCAAGGGCTGCAGCGGCTTCTAATTGCCCTTTGTCTACAGCATCCATGCCACTTCGCATGATTTCGGAGGCATAAACGCCGAAGTTGATGGAAAATCCGATGATGGCGACGACGATTCCGCTGATGTTGGAGTGGACGAAAATGACATAGTAAAGAATCATGAGAAGTACGAGAATCGGCATCCCTTGAATGATGCGGATAAAAACGGCGCTGGTTATGGAGGAAATTTTAAGTTTGCTCCGCCGGAACAGACAGATGATGAAGCCGAGGAGGATGCCGAAAATGCCCGAAAGAATGGAGAGGATGAGGGTGACGCCGAGGCCGTCCAGAATCATTTTCCAGCGGCTTTCAATGATGAAGGTTCGATGAAAGCTGGCTTTCAGCTCGCCAAAAAATGAGGATTTGGCTGCTTTTGCGTTCGAAGGCTCTTTTTTGACCATGGCGATGATGGCGCTTTCAAAATAGGGATGTGTAAAGTCGATAATCTGGCTGCGTTCCTCGGTAATGACGATGCCTGCAATGCACATGTCAATTTTTCCGGTCTGAAGTGCTGGCATGAGGGCGTTGAAGTCCATGGCGACGAATTCAATTTTTTTATCCAGAGCCTTCCCGATGGCGAAAACGAGTTCAATATCAGCCCCAGCCAACTCGTTGTTGAGATAGAAGTTAGTGGGCGGCATGGCGCCAGTGGTGCCCACGACAAGCGTGCCGTTTTTACCTTCCCAGTCCTGCTTTGGCATTTCAGATTCTTCATTTGAAATCCATTTCTCAACCAGTTTGGCATAGAAACCTTGGTTGAACATTTGCTCGATGATTGGGTCGAGTTCAGCCTTTAGGGGGCTCCCTTTCTTTAAGCCGATGGCTTGCGGAACTGTGGGAAGAATCTTTTCAAGGATTTTTATGTCTGTGTATTTTTTTGTAAAGCGAGTGGCGTTGATGAGTTCAAAGATGGCTGCATTAATTTTTTCTTTCTGAAGGGCCAGAACGATTTCTGTGACGCTTTGAAAATAACTGAGTTCTACCTGGCCAATGCTATCCAGAACCAACTGGTCGTGGAATGTTCCTGTGATGACACCAACTTGTTTGCCCGGAAGGTCTTGTTTTGATTGAATTGCGGTTTCTTCACGAGATTCGCTGCAGCTGCATAGCGATACTATGCAGAAAAGTGTAATCAGGTAAAGAAGTAATTTTTTCATGAGGTGAAAAATCAACGCACGAGATGTCGCGCGTTGAACGGCTCTATTTTACTCCCACTCAATCGTTCCGGGCGGCTTGTGGGTGACGTCGTACCAGAGGGAGCCGGCGCCTTCCATTTCGAACTTGCGCCAGAGGCCTGCAAGCATCGCTTGGTCGATTTCGGCGAAGTTCGCGGTCATGGCTTCGGTGGAGTTCACCGGGCGCATCACGATGCAGGGCTTGCCTGCGGTACGGAGCGGAACGCTCACCACGGGCATCTGCCAAATTTGTTCGTACAGGTTGTTTTCTTGCAGGAACGTGGTGCAGATGTCGTCGAACTTGCGGAGCGTGTCGAAGTTGACCCGGGTGGCGTACTGTTCCACGAGTTTCGGGTCTTCATCGGCGACGCTACCAATCTGGTAAATCACGCGGTTGATGGCCTTGAAGCGGTTCGCAAGTTCGGTCGAGAACTTTTCGCACTGCTTCCAGGAGAGGCCCGCGGTCGTGAGGAGGAACGGCTGCGCATAGGTGCGGCCGTCGCCTTGCACGCCCACGCTCTTGATGGGGAGCATGCGGCCAGAAATGTTGTTTGCCTTGAGGTAGTCGGCGAGGGTTCCGCCGTTGGTGTCCTTCACGTCATCGAAGGCGACCATGTCCTGGGCGAGTTTGCCGTCGCTGCAAAGCAGGCGTACGCCGAGACCCGGGCCCGGGAACGGATGGCGCCACACGAGGTTGTGCGGAATGCCGAGCTCTTCGCCGAGTGCACGGACTTCGTCCTTGTAGAGGTCGGCGAGCGGTTCCAGCACGAGGCCCTTTTCCATGAGGTCCAGGACTTCCTTGACGCGGTTGTGGTGCGTCTTGATCTTGTCGGCGTTCTTGGTGCCGCCACTTTCGATGGTGTCGGGGTAAATGGTGCCCTGGGCCATCATCCACTGGTTCGGGTCCAAGTTGAGTTTTGCCATTTCCTCGTCTTTCACCACGAGGAATTCCTTGCCGATAATGCCGCGCTTGGTTTCGGGGGCCGTAATGCCCACGAGCTTCGAAAGGAAGTGCTCGCTTGCGTCGCGAATCTTCAGGTTGTTCATGCCTTCCTTGGTGAGGTAGTCCATGATTTTCTGGGATTCGCCGAGGCGCATCATGCCGTTATCCACATGCAGGCCCAATACCTTTTCTGGGCCAAGCACGCGGTTCAAGAGAACGAATGCCACCGTGGAATCCACACCGCCGGAAACCAGCAGGAACACTTTGCGGTCCTTCACCTGTTCCTGAATGCGGGCGGTAATGAGGGGCAGGTAGCTCTTCATGTTCCAGGTCTTCTTTGCGCCGGTGATGTCCACGAAGTTCTCGAGAATCTTCATGCCGAACTTGCTGTGCGTGACTTCCGGGTGGAACTGGATGCCGTAAATCTTCTTTTCGTCGAGGGCGACGGCTGCGACTTCGCAGTCCTTGGTGCTTGCGACGATGCGGTAGCCTTCCGGGAGCTTGGTCACTTGGTCACCGTGGCTCATCCACATGGGGGAGGCCTTCGGGAGGCCCTTCAAAATCGGGCAGTTCTCGTCACCTACGATGAGGTCGGCGATGCCGTATTCCTTCACCTTACCCGGTTCCACGTGACCGCCCAACTGCTGGGCGATGAGCTGATGGCCGTAGCAAATGCCGAGCTTCGGCACCGGCAGGCTCAAGATTTCGGGATTGTATTCGGGCGCGTCGGCTGCGTAAACGGAGCTCGGGCCACCGCTGTAAATGATTCCCTTGACGCCTTCCAGTTCGGAAACGTCGCAGTTGGGGGAGTGGATTTCAGTGAAAACGCCGAGACGGCGGACACGGTTTGCGATAAGGTGGGCGTACTGTCCACCAAAATCGAGAACGGCAATAGTATCTACATTCTTCATAAGCAAAAAACAATGGTTTTCCAACTACAATATAGATTTTTGGATGTTTTATTCTGCTTAGATATGGCACAATGGTAACCGCAAAAATATATATATAGGGTATGGGTATGACAACTAAGAGTCTTTTTTCAATTTTGGCCGTGTGCTTTTTAGGAACGACTGCATTTGCAATCCCGGCGCCTCCGGACTTGTATACGAATACTCAGCCGGATGGATCACGTTTTACCGCCCGATTGATGGGTGATGAAAACCTCCATTTTGAGGTGACGGAAGATGGCTTCATTATTGAGCAGGGGCTGTTCGGCAATTATGTCTACCTTGACGAGAATGGAGAACCCTCCAAATTTTCTGTGCATGAACCAAATGAACGCACCGGAAAGGAACTGAAGTTTCTCAACGCCCTTGATAGGGATAAAGTTTTTGAGAGTTTGAAAGCGAAGAATCCGGTGATGGATGATGATCCTTACCGTGTCCCCGATTTTGCAAAACGGAAAGCACTTCCTGAAGGTCTTTTTGAATTACCCTCCCCAAATTCCAATATGGTTCGCGGTAAAAAACGGGGAATGGTGGTTCTCGTTCAGTTCCCTGATGTGAAATTTACCAACCCTAATCCTCGGATGCAGTTCATCAACTTCATGAACAAGAAGGGGTATTCCGAATATTACAACAAAGGAAGCGCCAGAGATTACTTTATCCAAAACTCGATGGGCCAATATGAGCCCGCTTTTGACGTTTATGGTCCTGTGACCCTTCCTGAGAATCACGAAAATTATGGTGATAGTTCAGAATACAATAAGGGCCAGTCTACCAAGCATTATGCTGCACGTCTTGGTTTTTCTATAGCGCTAGACTCCTTGCTCAAACAAGGAAATGTTGATTTTTCCATTTATGACAATGATGGTGATGGAACGGTTGATTTCGTATTTTTCATATTTGCAGGGTTGAGCGCAAGCACTTATAAGACGATTCCCGCTGCAGCCAAATCCATCTGGCCTTTCTCCTGGTCATTTTATCCTACAAAAAAAGACCCGAATTCTGGAATTAAATTCAGCAAGTTTGCCTGTGCCCAGGAACTGGACTCTCATGCATACGAGAAAGATCCTTCAAAGGGGACATTGGGTGGTGTAGGAACTTTTGTGCATGAATTTAGCCATGTCCTTGGTTTACCCGATTTGTATGTGAGCACCTATGCGCATCGAACCTTAAGCAGTTGGGATGTGATGGATCAAGGCGTTTATAATTGTCCGACAAATGCGGAAGGTACAACCAATTGTGCGCCCCCGTTCTACTCCGCCTTTGAACGCATGTCCATGGGTTGGATGATGCCCCCAGAACTCAACGACACCGGAAAGGTGCGTTTGGATAAAATTGGTGACAATGTCGCTTATAGAGTGACAAATAAGAATAATAGTGACGAGTTTTATGTGTTGGAGTATAGAACCCATAAGGAATGGGATGTAGGGCAAAAAAAGTCGGGCATGATGATTTGGCATATTGATTACAGTAAAAGTGTGTGGGATGCAAAGGGTATTAATGATACTGTCTCCCATCAGCATGTAGACCTTATTGAAGCTGTTGCGCCGACATCCACAAAGGCTGATGTTAAGGATTTGTTCCCAGGAGCGAGTAAAATCACCTCCTTTAACAATTTTGTGATGTGGGATGGGTCCAGTCGTGAAGTGTTTATTACCAATATTGCTGAATCAGAAGACTCCTCTTATGTCACTTTCACGGCAAAAATGAGCGTGGACGGTTCTATTTCAAGTTCTAGTTCTGCTGCATATTCATCCGTTACGGAAAATTCAAGTTCCTCGGAATTTGTCATTACCGAAGAATGTGTAGAGTTTGTGAACGGAAATGGTGATTTTGAAGGGCATTGCTATGAGTCCGGGTTGCAGGACATGGAATCTGGAAAGTGCTATGCATTGAATCCGGAAATTGATTTCGTGTTGCAGTCAGTTCCAGATGTGGCTTCGGATGGATATTGGTGGGTGGAGGTGCCCTGCGTTATCGGTTCCTCCTCTTCAGAAGAACAAGAATCCAGTTCAAGTCAGGAATATCTAGATTCTAGTTCTAGTGAATGGTATGTCTGGAGTTATGGAGAGGAATCTTCGAGCAGTTCTTTGGAAGAGGAAAGCAGTTCTTCCAGCGAAGTAGAAGCGAATTCTTCTAGCGAAGAAGACATAAGTTCTTCCAACGAGGTGGAAGTGAGTTCCTTCAGCGCAGAAGACATAAGTTCTTCAAGCGAAGAAGGTGTAAGTTCTTCTAGCGAAGTAGAAACAAGTTCTTCAGAGGGATTCATTGAGAGTTCTACGGGTGCACTTGCTGAAAGTTCTAGTTCGGAAGTGCAAGAATCTAGTTCCAGCTATGAATATCTAGAGTCTAGTTCCAGCCAGTGGTGGCCATGGAATGATGAAGAGAGTTCGTCAAGTGTTGAAGAATCGAGCAGTAGTCAGTATGACATGGCGTTGCGTTCCGGGGATATTATCGGATTGGCGCAAATTGATGTGCTACGAAACGAGGTTTCCGTTTACGTGCCGCTGCAAGGTCGCAAGCGGGTGCTGTTCTTCAGCATGACGGGTAATCTGCTGTTTGCCCAAAGCTTTACGGAGACAAATGCACAGTTCCAGATTCCGCGGAACCTTTGGAATTCGCCATTTATTATCTCTGTGGAGCATAACGGCCAGATTCTCACGACCCGCCGTCACTAATGGGGCGTTGATGGAATGCCGCTAATTGTTCGCCGTTGATGGGTCGCTGCTAGTGGGGTGCCGTTGATGGGCTGTCGCCACAGAGGGTCGGATACAAGTGCCGCCGCGGCAATTAAGCCTTCTTGCGGTCCTGCCAGGTGCTTTCGTTAAAAAGTTGACCTTCGCTCAGGCCATATTTCTCTTCGACGCCAGCCTGACGGCTGGCGCTTTCGATATCCAGTTTTCCGCGGATGGCGGCGGTGTAGATTTGCACTTTCCGGCGCACTACGTCGGGCTCTTCATCCAGAAGTTCTATGCGGTAATGGGCAACGCCTGCGGCTTTTAATTGCGGCAGCAGTTTCAGGGCCGATTGAGGTTTCCCAACGAAGAGCGTATTTCTGCATTCCGCATCGCTCTGCAAGAAGTGACGCTCCCCTTTGTGGTCCAAAATTTCCACTTTATGCTGCGTGCAAATTTTACCGCATTCAGGGAAGTGCCTGCCAGAAGTGAGCGCTCTAGCAAAGGCGCAGTATTCGGAATGAAAGGCTGGCATGTATTGATGCAGGCTTAGCTCCAGACGGCTTCCGTCGATGTCTTGTAGCAAGTCAAAAAGTTGAGTGCTGTTCAAATCCCAGGACGGGTGAAGCGTCTTTAGACCTAGATTTAAAAGCCAGTCATAGCTGAGACTGTTGGCGGCATTAAGGCTGTAATCGCCCACAAGAGGAATCCCGTTGTCTTTCAAAATCGCGAGTGCACCGAGGCTGCGGACCAGCGCAAAGTCAGGTGCCAGGCGGAGAATGTTTTTCAGATAGTGGTTTTCTCCAGGTTTGTGAATGCGGAGGGTCGCCATGCCGGTGCTGAAACCGTATTGGCGAATCTGTTCCAGACTTTCGTCATATTTTACGCCCCAGTCAAAATCCATAATCACGTTATCGATGTCCAAACCTTGCAGGGCCTCGATCTGCTCTGGGCGGCGCACCAGCACGGAAATGGAGGAGGCTTGGCTCGCACCGTTTTGCTTAGCGGTAGCGGAATTCGTCTGCTCGGCGCCTGGGTGTGGGCGGACGGATTTCAACAAATCTCTGCCGGCTTCTGCGTTTGGATTCAAAGGCTTCCATGAACAGCGAATTTCGTCCAATTTTGCGATGGCGCTTTGCTTCAAGATGCGGAGAATTTTACCGGGAACAAAAGCGGTCTTGTCAACCTGTACGTCTAGGGAATTCAATTGATAGGCAGTAGCGCTGAGGGCGGAAAGTTCTTTTTGTGCAATTTTCTCGATGGAATTACTCTCGTTATTGGCGATGGTCCGTGCGGCCTCAAGAATGCTTTCGCTTTCTATCTGGACTTTGTTTTCGCAGTTGTCAAAAATTGATAACTTCAGTTTTTCGCCAATCTTCCCGAACAGCACCATGTCAATGGGCAAGTGTTTGGAAAATTCTCGTTCCGTGAAGGTGCGGTGCAGTTCTTTTTCTAGGGCGGGGGAGTCGTTGCGGTAAGCTTTCATGCCGTAGGAGATTTTTCGCAGGTTGAAATCGCGGCCCATATCCAGCCAGAATCCGTTGACTTGGGTCCCCACATTGTATAAGCGCCCACCAATACTTACATCGAATTCGGGACTTTCAAAAAGAATGCCGTCGCCAAGCTTTGGCGTAGAGGGAGTTCCTTCCCATTTCACAAAAATGCGGTGATTGTCAATTTTTGATACTGTGCCCAAGAATTCGCCGTGATGATTGCTGAAGGTGCCGTCTACCAGTTTCTGGTGGTCAACGCCTTCCAGCCAGCCTGTGGTAAGGCCTCGGCTGAAGAGAACTTCCAGCGGTTCCTTGTCGGCGGCAGTTAATTCCTGCGAAAAATTTGCGGCAGTTAATTCCTGCGAAAAACTCGTGGCAGTTAATTCCTGCGAAAAATTCGCTGCTGTTTTCTGCGAGAAGTTTGATGCACTATTTTGAGCGAATTTTGAATTTTGAACTGTAAATTGTGAATTGCCTAGGGCTTTCCGGTAGGCTTTGGAGACCGCTGCCACATACTCTGGGCTTTTCAACCTCCCTTCCACTTTCAGGGAATCTACTCCGATTTCTTTTAATTCATCGAGAACAGGGAGCGCACATAAATCGTGTGGGCTAAAAAGATATTGAGCGTTAGTTTGTGTGTATTCCTTTCCGTCTACAAAAATGCGGTAGGGGAGCCTGCAACTTTGTGCGCATTGCCCGCGGTTGGCGCTCCTTCCGCCAAAATTTTCGCTAGTGAGGCACTGTCCGGAATAGCTGACGCAGAGGGCCCCGTGAATGAAGACTTCCAACTCCAGCGGAGTGGCTTCCTTGATGGCGGCAATCTGCTTGAGGGAGAGTTCCCGCGCAAGTACCGCCCGTTTGAATCCGAGGGAACCCGCCAGATTGACGGCCTCTGCGCTGGCAAGTGTCATCTGTGTGCTGGCGTGAATCTCTTGCTCCGGCGCGATGGCGCGGATGAGCCGTGCGAGGCCAATGTCCTGAATGATGAAGGCGTCGGGCTTGAGGGCGATGATTTGCTCCAGAAATTCCGGCAAATCCTGAATCTCCCGCTCGAAAACCAGGATGTTCATGGCGAGAAACGTCTTTACGCCTCTCACGCGAGCGTACTCGATCATCTCCCGCACATCCTCAAAACTGAAATCCTCCGTGCGGCCACGGGCGTTCCAGTGGGGCACTCCGTAATACACCGCGTCGGCGCCATTGTGGATGGCGGCGTAGAGCATTTCGCGGGTTCCAACGGGGAGTAACAGCTCGGGAGTCTTCATCAAGCCGAAATATATCTAATGTGGTTTCATTTGTGCACGGATTTTGCGGAAAACGTCCTTCAGCCCACCCCGTAAAATTTTATCCTTGGTGTCATGAATTTTGAGATTCGCCATAACCACGTGGGCTACGCTCCCCAAGGGCCCAAGCATTTCCTTTTTGCGGTGACAGGTGATGTCTCAAGTTTTCGAGAACTTCATTTTGAGATAAGGGATGGGGTTGGCAGTGGAGGCTATTTCGGAACACTGACTTCCAAAGGCTTCTGCGAATATACCGCCGAGACGATTTACGAAGGCGATTTCTCCGATTTTCAGCAACCCGGAACTTATAAGATTTATGTGGAGATTGATGGCCTTCTGAAAATTGAAAGCCATTCTTTTGAGATTGCGGAAAATTGGCTCCATCGGGAACTGGCCTCCACGCTGAAGTCGTTTTACTACCAGCGTTCTGGCGTAGAACTCACGCCGGATAGGGCAGGGAAGTGGGCTCGTCCCGCCTCCCATCTGGATGACCACATCGCATTTCATCCGTCCATGAATCGGGAGGGTTTCTGGAATGCTCACGGTGGCTGGTACGATGCTGGCGATTACGGCAAGTACATCGTGAATGGTGGTGTTTCCGTTGGCACACTTCTTACGGCTGCGGAATTTGCCTCCGATAACCTCAAGGCTTCTGGCAACGACAGCTTTTTTGATGCAGGCTCCTTCCGCGCGAATCTTCTGGAGGAACTCCGCTTCGAACTGGAATTCTTCCTCCGCATGCAAGATACTGATGGCGGCGTTTTCTTCAAGGTGTCTCCCATCCGCTGGGACGGCTTTGTTTCACCGGCGCAGTCCGATGCCAATCAGAAGCGTCAGATTCTCGGTAAGTCCACCACCTCCACGCTGAATTTTGCGGGCGCTCTTGCCCAGGCCCATCATGTATTCGCCCGCGTTTATCCCTCTTTTGCCGCCCAGTGCCTCAAAGCTGCGGAGCGAGCCTACCAGTGGGCCGTTGCCAATTCCGACGTGACATATCCGCACAATACCGAGGGCAGTGGCGGCTATGGCGATGAGCATTACGATGACGAGTTCTTCTGGGTCCGCGCCATGCTCTATCGCGAAACGCAAGCCTCTGCGACGCTGGATGCGTCTGAATTGCACAGGCAGTTGCTGAAGGATATGGAAGCGAATCCCGCATTCCTGGGACTTTCCTGGCGCGACACGCAGAACTTTGGATGGATTGCTCTTGCGCTTCAGAATTTTGATATGGACTTGCAGAAAGTTGCTCGGCAAACTCTCGAAAATATCGCCAAGCAGATTCTGGAACTTTCCGCAGAAGATGCCTACGGAATTGCAGTCCGCAAGTTTGTCTGGGGCTCCAATGGGGAGATTGCAAACCATGCCCTCACGCTTCTTCTGGTGAATACTTGGGCGCCATCTGCATCTCTCACGAATTGTGCCGCACAGATGCTGGACTTTATCTACGGGAAGAATCCGGTGAACAAGTGCTTTGTCACTGGCGCCGCCTGGAGTTCTCCCAAGTTCCCGCACCATCGCATGTCTCATTCCGATGGCATCGAGGAACCCATCCCGGGCTTGGTTGTGGGCGGCATCAACAACGACCGCCAGGACATGCGCCGCTTCCCTCATTACCCAGGGGAATTGCCGGGCTTTGCCTATACGGATGAACGCTGTTCCTTTGCCAGCAATGAAACCGCAATCAACTGGAATGCGCCCTTAGTCGCAGTTCTCAGCTTCTTGGCGCAACTTTAAATTCGTGGCGTTGTTTTTCGCGTCGCTGTTTAAACTCGCGGCGCAATTTTAAGTTCGCGGATTTCTCCGCTCTTCAAGTCCCCAAGTTCATAGCCCGCAAATTTGATGCGCACGAGCCGTAGCACTTCATAACCCAAGTGGGCGAGCATCCGGCGGATCTCCCGGTTCTTGCCTTCGTCGAGGACGATTTCAAGCCAGCAGTTCTTTTCTCCTTCGCTGTGGATTTTCGCAGAAACCGCATGCATGAATTCCTCGGGTTCTCCGAAAACCCGTGGCGGAACGTTGAAGCCTTTCTCCATTTGCGCCAGGTGTTCCGCAGTCGGGTGGCCTGCAACCTGCACGCGGTAAACCTTCGTGTGGGCGGTAAGTGTAAGATTCGCCCATTCGGTGTCGTTGGTGAATAGCAGCAAGCCTTCGCTGGCGGCATCTAATCGCCCAACCGGTGAAATGTGGGGCACGGGTTTCCCTGGGAAAATCTTTGCGAACTGCTCGCGAAAGAGGTCCGTGACCGTTGCGCGACCCTTTTCGTCATTTGCGGTAGTCACGTAGCCGCGGGGCTTGTTCATCATGAAATAGATGAATTTATTCGCAATAACGGGCTTACCGTCAACGGTGATTTTGTCGGTTTCGAGAGTGGGCGCTTCAGGGTTGGTGACGATTTTTCCGCAGAGCGAAACGCGCCCCTCGCGCACCAATGCTTCCGCCTGGCTGCGGCTGCAATAACCGCGCTTGCTTATCACGCGCGCGACACCATGGGTCTTGGCACCTGATTTTTTATTCCACGAATCGTGCATGGCCTGAAATGTAGAAAAAGAATGGGGCACTTTATTGCCCGATAATGACCTTGCAGGTGTTGTCGCCATTCCCGCTTTTTGTTATATTAAAGGTATGGCGAATATTCCCGAAACATTACGGCAGCAGATAATTCAATTTGCAAAAAAGTGCGAATTGAGTCGTGTTGTGTTGTTCGGGTCGCGCGCTCGTGGCACCCATAGGGAGCGTAGTGATGTAGATCTTGCTGTGTCGGGCAAGAACGTTGCCGATTTCCAGTTTATGCTTGAAGATGAAGCGGATTCCCTATTGTCTTTTGATGTTGTGGATTTGGAAGCCGTTGTTTCGCAGAAATTGAAACAGAATATTGAGCGTGAAGGAGTGTGCCTTTATGCAGAAGTTTGATAATTTCAAAAATTGTTTTGAAGTTCTGAAAAAGTCCGAAAAGGCAAAAGCTTTTGCAGATGAAATCTATAGGACTGGGGTTATCGGTCAGTTTGGTTTGGCCTTTGAACTTGCATGGAAAACGCTTCAGGAATTGATGCGTGCTCATGGAATCGAGGATTCTGAAAACGGTTCTCCGCGAGAAATTTTACGTGCAGGCTTCAAGTACGGATTTCTGAATGATGAATCCGTCTGGCTTCAGATGTTGAAAGATCGAAATTCTGCGACCCACATTTACGATGAAGAAGCTTTCAATGCAGTCTTGGATCGAGTCTACACAAGTTATATCACTCTGTTCGAATCCTTTAAGACCGTTATGGAATCTAAAATTTCCGCACTGGAAAACGGTGTGGATGGTAAGCTTTAGTTTTTGTGCTCAGTCTTAGCTCCGCTCAAATGGACATCTGTGTACTATCTTGACCTTCCCGTGCTATGCCCGTACTGGTCATAGAAATTGGCTTGGTTGCCGTTGTATGTCGTTCGACCCGTATTGTGCCCGTATTGGTCGTAGTGGTTAGTTTGATTCCCATTTTGTGTGGATCGCCCGGTGTTGTGCCCATATTGGTCGTAATAGTTGGTTTGGTTCCCGTTTGTTGTTGCGCGACCTGTATTGCGCCCGTACTGGTCGTAATAATCCGTGGCGAAGGCCATGATTGCGATTGTGATGATGGTGAGAATGATTCTTTTCATGGAAAACTCCTTTTTGGTGCCTCCCTGTAATTTAGATTTGTTTAGTGACATAAAATGACAATTTGTGAAAAAACGCGAAAAATAAAAAAACTTGAAAAGAGACGTGTTTTTATACCTTTTCCCGCGTTTGTTCGTTGACAAAATGCTTTTTTGACATTCTTTTAACTTATATTTAATCCATGCCTATTCAATTTATTTCGCCGAAAAAAGCCGTCAATTCCGCTTACCTCAAGCTCCCTATTTCCTATGAAAAAATGGACGTTTTCAAGGAGTGCATCAAGAGCATGGCTGCGCAAGGGAAGGCTGGCGAAACCGAGGAATACCACAAAGGGCTAATCAACAAGTTTTTGAGCAATGCGCTGTACAACCCGGATTATGCGGTGAACACCAAGGACCGCATCGATCTCGCCATTTTCAACGGCAAGGATAACAACGCGAAGGCGGCGGTGCTTATCGAAGTGAAGGCTCCGGAAAATGCAGCGGAAATGTTTTCGGAATCGCATTCGAATGTGAAATCTTTGCAGGAACTGGTGTATTACTTTATGAAGGAATACATCCGTTTGGAAAATCACGAAATAAAGTACCTTGCCATTACAAACTACAACGATTGGTATTTCTTTGACGCGAAGGATTTCGTCAAGTTCTTTGCGGCAAAATCAAATCCGGTATATTCAAAGTTCCTGAAGTTTGATGCCGACCAAATGAGCGACTCCAAGACGAGTTTCTTTTACAGCGACATCGCAAAGCCCGCCATCGACAAGTTCATTGAAACTTGCGAATTGAGCGTTGTCCATTTTTCGCTTGCCGAAGCCGTGAAAGCAGTCGAGAAAAACGACGAGAAAAAACTTTTCGCCTTGTACAAGTTCCTTTCGCCAGAAACGCTACTTTCGAAGCCCTTCGCAAACGACAGCAACAGCCTGGACAAGAATTTTTACGCAGAACTCTTGCACATCATCGGCCTTGAGGAAGTCAAGGAAGACGGCAAAAAAGTCATCCGCCGCAAAAAGCCCGAAAACCGCGACAAGGCGAGCCTCTTGGAAAGTGCGATTTACCAGTTGCAAATTGACGAACCCAATGCCGACAAACGTGAAGAAATAGCGCTTCGCCTTTGCATCACCTGGATAAATCGCCTGCTGTTCCTGAAACTCGTGGAATCCCAGATTCTCATGTACCAGAAGGGCAATGCCGATTACAAGTTCATGAGCCTTGATAAAATCAAGAGCTTTGATGAACTGAACATTTTCTTCTTCATGGTTCTTGGCAAAAAGATTGACGAACGCGACGAAGACATCAAGGCGAAATATCCGAACGTCCCCTATTTGAACAGTTCACTTTTCGAGCCGACCGATGACGAAGGCAAACTGAAAATTCGCGGCATCCCGGACGAACAAATTGAAATCTACAACAAGACCGTTTTGAAGGACGAACGCGGCAAACGCGCAAAAGGTACACTCCCG
>JAKSIJ010000017.1 GCA_024398875.1 Fibrobacter sp. | reverse complement strand
GCCTTTAGTGGCAAGGGCTTAGAAAGAATTTAGGTACCCAAATGTCATATAGGCCCAAATTTCAAATAGACGGGAACAGGACGAACGCTCACGCAGGTATGCCGTTTTTATGGTATGCTTCAGTTTGTCGTGCCGACTTTTCGGTCGGTTTTTGGTCGTATAGACCAAGGGCAACAGCCCGTTTGGGGCGTGGGTCGTTTGTGTTTATCGTCTATTAGGCATGCACAGCCTCATCTAGGTAAACGCAACGATCTGCGCCTTTTTTTGTTTCCAGAAAAATGATGTGGTTCCTTGCGGGACGAGAGTCGAATTCCAGCGGTGTAAACGATGGAGGCTGTTATGGCTGAAAAAATGGTCACAGAGTTTTTAAATAAACTTGAAAAATCTTTTTCTAGGGAAAAAGATATTCAAAAGTATCTCCAGAAAACGTCTACTGATTACAGGGTTCTTGATCCAGGAAGATTATTGTATGAAATGATGATGAAAACTTCCTCTAAAGATAGATTCAGTGATGATTATGTAAAACTTGTTTATGTTACCCTTAAAGCTTGGAATATGGACTCTAGGGGAGCGAAGCTATGTAAATATGAGGAATTTTTTGAATCTATTCAAAAGAACAAAACGACCTTAAAAAAGTTGCAGTCAAAGGAAATTCAGAATTTTGATGAAATAGATCAAAGGCTTTTCGAAGGCCTTTTTGATAACTTAAGTTTAACGCAAAAAAAATCAAAACTTGTGACATTTTCCAAGACGCTTCATTTTTTTCTTCCGAGTTTGGTGGTACCTATTGATCGTAAATTCACTTTGGATTTTTTTGAAAAGAATTCACAATACACATTTCATAATAGAGAAAGGCAACTGTCGGTGTTTATGAATATCGAAAGAGCTTATTCGGTTTTTGCTTGTAGGCGTGATTTGAATGAATATCCAAAATGGGGTTGGAATCAGAACATTCCCAAAATTTTGGACAATCTTGTTATCGGTTATATGTTGTCTAATAAGGAGAAATGATTATGAATTTGATGAAGATGCATTTGATGATATTCTCTTTGATAGCCTTGCTCGCAAGTAATGCTGTTGCCGCGGCATGGACTGGGTCCACTTCGGAACCAGAAAATATGAAGAAGATAGATGGGAAACCTTTTTATGTCATCACAACTGCGGATGAACTCGCTTGGTTTGCTGCACAAGTAAATGGCGGAAAAACAACCATAAATGCGGTTCTTGGAAATGATATAGTATTCGGAAAAAATAACAGCGCAAAATGCACCGTAAAATGGACTCCGATCGGCAAAGATACGCAACATCAGTTTGCAGGTATCTTAGACGGAGCGGGATACACAATTTATGGAATTTATGTGGATAGTGTATCCATTGCAGGAATTGTTGGAGCTTTGGAATCAGGTGGTGTTGTAAAAAATTTAAGAACAAATTCGGGCTCTATTAGAGGAAGTTTTCGTGCGGGCGGTTTTGTTGCTCACAATGAAGGCTTAATTCAAGATGTCGAAAACAATAATAAGGTGGAAGCCGTATATAAGAAGGAAGATTCAACATCCATCTACATAGGTGGGATTGTGGGGCATAACAATGGAACAATCACTACCTCATTTAATAAAGCATCTGTTAAAGATACTGATACACCTACTAGACTCAACATGATTCAATATTCTGGTGGTGTAGTCGGATATAATACAGGTTTGGTGGATAAAAGTAAAAATAGTGGCAGCGTAACTCTTCCAAAAATTTACGCTGAAGTACATTCCTTCGCCGGCGGAATCGCAGCATCTAACAAAGGTATCATTAGAAACTGCTCGAATAGTGGCAATTTATCTTCAAATCATGGATTTGCAAATACAACCTCTTACGTAGGCGGTATAGCTGCATACAATATTAGTTCAATTAACAACTGTGCTAACACAGGGAGTCTATCTGCAATCTACAACTCTACTTACTCCAATATCAGTGCCTATGTAGGCGGCATTGTGGGGTACAATGAAACTTCTTCTGCAGAAGTGAAAAACTCCTATTCACTAGCATTATCTATCGGAACTTTAGGAACACGAGGCGGCGTCGCTGGAAAAAATACAAGTTCTGCTCAAATCATTAACAGTCATTATGATTCAGATATAATTGCCGCTTGTTCTGCTTTGGGTACAGTTTGTTCTGCAATAGGGTCTAAATCGGGGACAGTCACAAATGTTTCTGGCATGACGACGGCTAACATGCAGAAAGACCAATTCGCTTGGATGCTTAACACCACAAATGGAACTGAAGAAAATAGTGGTGTGTGGACTCGGGGGACGGATGGATACCCGACATTTGCAAATGAAGATTCTCTTCCCATTTATAAAGTTGTCTTCAATGATGACGGCGTAACTTCAAATCGCTACACGAATTACAAAGGGCTAGCAACATTCCCTGATAACCCAGAGCCCGCCGAAAACTTCATTTTTAAAGGTTGGTATAACTCCGAAGATGTCAAGGTTAAACCGTCAACAATCTTTACTGCGGATCAAACCGTGAATGCGGTTTATGTTGAGGCAAGCGATGTCTATTGGACTATCAATTTCTTCAACACGGATTCAAAGACGACATTGCTGCAAACAAAACAGTATCAGCACGGCAGTATAGTCTCTTATGAAGGTGATGTTCCTACAAAAGAAACGACCGCTCAATATACTTATACTTTCAAGGGTTGGAATGCAGAACCTTCGAATGCCGTTGAAGATTTTGATTATTATGCAGTTTACGATTCTACTCTGCGTTCTTATTCAATTTCATTTAAAGACTTTGACGGGACATTGATAGAATCGGCGTCCTTTGATTATGGCGTAATACCAAGTTGTAGCAAGGTTCCCTCGCGAACTGCAACGGCAGAGTGGATGTATACACATAAGGGATGGAAACCCGCACTTGATTATGTAACCGAAGCAACCGCATATACAGCCAGCTATGATTCTACTAAAATGGAATACAAAGTTACCTTCATGAATGGAATTGATATCGTTGACGAGCAGATGGTCCCTTATGGTGGTGCTGCTGTAGCTCCTACAAATGTAGCTCGTGAGGGGTATAAATTTGTTGGTTGGAACGCTACTTTTGCAAATGTGACAGAAAACTTAACGGTTAAGGCTTTGTTTGAAGAATTAATTACCTATATCGTTAAGGTTGTTGGACCAAATGATGAGAAAATAGATAGTGTTAAGGTTGAAGAAAATGAAACCTACGTTTTGCCGACTGCGCCTAAAAAGGATGGCTATACTTTTGATGCTTATTATAATGGTGACAATAAAATCGGAACTGCAGGAACTGAAATCTCGGTTGTAAGTGATATTACTATTACAGCGAAGTATTCGAAGAATCCTGAAAGTAGTTCTAGCAGTATTGCTAAATCAAGTTCCAGCAGTGCTCCAAAATCATCGAGTTCTGTAAAAAGTAGTAGTTCTATAGCTTTGTCGAGTAGTTCAAGTAAAACAACTTCGTCATCTTCTAACAAAATTGTCATATATGGAAATCTAGAACAAACGCTCGGTATAAACGATTGGATGGAAACAATAATATTTAGAGATGTCCAAAGTTATGTTCGCGAAAGTTATGACATTCCGTTCCTAAAGGTGGAAAAATCTGGAATTGATCTGTCTATTTACGGAACGGTTCCCGAAACCTACAGGGATCTTGTATGTAATGGGACTGTTGAAACGGATTCTTTGACGGTTAACGGCAATGTGTATAAAATCAAACTAACCATAAGAAACCCGAATAAACCGTGTAATTCTAGTAGTATGCCGATTAGCATATCTGTGAATGCACCGTTTACTGTGAAAACCCTTAATCGCGGAGTTCAGATTGCGGGAGCAAAAGTTGGTTCTGCTTATGCAATTTTTGACATGCAGGGAAAAGTATTGAAAATGGGGCTCGTTGAATTGGCTAATTTCAATATTGTTATACCGCGGGCAGGCAACTATCTGATACGAATAGAAAATTATACTCAGAAATTTAGCATAAAATAAATTTTCAACAACTTTTTGGGGGACGGGCGTAAGCCCGCCCATTTGCGTTAGGGATTCCCCAAAGGGGATAAGAACACTAAGGGAGTAAACTCCCAAGTGTTCTATAAGTGACCCCTTGGGGCGGTGCTGTGGCGCCGTTTTATGAGGTGGGCGGCGAGCGTGGCGAAGACGGCTACCCCTAAACAGCGTGCGAGCCGAATGCAACGAAAACAAGCTTGCTTGTTTTCATTGCTGAGGCGATGCCGCAGACGCCGAAGGCGTCAAATATAGCCCGACCCACGAAGTGGGCGGACAGCACTTAACAACTTGTTGTTTAGTGCGCATGGCCACCAAGGAGGGGAACGCCCTAAAAAAGAAGAACTCTACGTTCGCGAAATGAAGTTCCTCGAAGACGACAAATGCGTAAGGCGAGGCTTTCGCATTCACGACTGTGAAGGCGTAATTCTGCAACGTCATTGCGAGGCCCTGAAATGGTCCGTGGCAATCAAAGCGGAATCTGACGTATTAAAATGTCCCCGAAGTTAACCGCTTCGGGGACTTTTGTGTTTTCAATTACGGAAATTGCGGTAATTACGACGATTTATTTTCTAAGGCGTAGAAGGTTTACCGCGTGAAGGAGTAGTTTTCGTAGCACTTTTCGCCGTTTGCATCTTTGGAAGATGAGTTGTAACTGAGATAAAACTCACCATTGCTTTCTTGTCCCAACAATGTTATTGTGACAACGGATGTTCCTGTTCCGTCATCCATTGACAATTCGGGCAAAGCGCTTGTTAGATCTACGTTGTACTCAAATTCAGTTCTTTCTTCATCACCATCATCATAAGTGCAGTGCCAAAATCCAATTCCGTTATTTTTGAAAGTGAGCGTGCAATTAGCGCCTGTTCCATCGCTATAGTCGTAATTTTCGTTGTACGTTTCACAGGTGATAGATAGTTTTTTAGGCGTCCACTCGCCAATAAATAGGCAATTTGTATAACCTTCTTGGCCCAGTTCGTAGGGGTCACAGAGTTCAGACTCTGATTTTTCGGAGCTGGAGCTTTCGTCATCAAAGTCAAAGTCGTGCCTTCTGGAACTGGAGCTTTCCTCGTCATCGTTGAATCTTGTTGATGAACTGCTGACCAACTCTTCCAGAATCTCGCTTTCGTTTGTCTCTATTGTTTTTTCAATGATATCGCCGGCTTCTAATGAAATTTCTTCTGTGAACTTGTCGCCTTCTTCATCGACTGCGGTTACGATGTAATTGCCTTCTGGCAAATTGGCAGAGACGGAATTGTCCGTCGCACTTCCGAAGGAAAGGGTAGCCTTGCCGGACCCCTGGTCGATGGCTACTAGAACCTTGGCTTCTGTTTCATCTTCATCGTCATAGGAAATTCGTGCTACGTCAACTTCTGATGGGTCTGAGTAGCTATTGATTTTATCTTCAATGTAATTTTTAAAGGTGTTTATGGTGGCTTTGACTTCCTCGGCAGAGGGAATCATGTCGATGGTCGCCTTTACGTCGCCGTATCCTGGAATCATGTTCAGGATGCCTTCTGCAATATCTGCTGAAATGTCAGAAATTTTTCTCCCGGCGGCTGTTGCTAAAATCTCAACAGTTTTTACGGCATTGGCCCCGATATTCACGCCAATGCTCATTGCTCCGGGAATGATGTTGCCTGTAGCTTCTACAATGAGATTGAATCCGCTTTCTAAAAGGCGAGGACCGATGGAAGTAAAGACTGCTGAATTGTCTAGCCGTCTCAAGCCGGCTTCGGAAGCAAATGCTTCTGAAGCTCTACTTGTTCCTGTTAAAAAGGCGTTGAAAATGCGTCCTGAAGAAGCGTCATATTCTCCTGCGTTGAAGTTCCTCCACCATTCCTTGTAATCGGAGGCACCCTGCTTTAATTCACTGGAAAGTTCGTTAAATAAGGCTTTGCGGTTGGCATCACTCTTCACCCCATCGGAAAGGAAAACTTCCATCGTCCATTCACGAACGGTTTGCCCGGCCCCTCTGCATTCATTGAGTAAATCCTTGCCGGCTTTGACAAGACCCATCCCTTCGAGTCCCTTCTTTAGGGATGTTGGTGTTGCGGTGTTGAAAAACTTGCTGTTCTCCAGGCGCAGCAGTGCTTCTTCGTACTCGTCACCTTTTTGGATGATTTCTTCCATGAGCAAAAAGATGGAATCTGCTTCATCCTCATCGACTTCGTCATTGAAAAATTCGTCGCCATCGGTCATTGCCAAAATGATGGACATTTTTAGATTGTCTGCCTTCAATGCGAATTCGTAGAAAAGTTCCAAATCACTCTGAACTTCGGTGGAGGCGAGGTAATCCCTGTATTCTTTGTCGCTCATTCCAGAATCAGTTGAGTTTCCTCCACTAGAGCAGGAGGCTAAACAGAAGGGGAAAATGACAATTGCCAGGGGCAGTAGGGCGAGTCTTGAAAAATTTCTGCTCATAAAATTTCTCCTTTTTTCTTAAATATACTCTTTTGTACGTTTTTTTGAGAAAAAAGTTCTCTTTGTTGTGGTGTTTATTGCGCAAAAATCGCTCTTTTGACTTCCAATAGTTATATTTGGGCTATGAAAAAAATCTTGGCTACATTGTTCTTGGCGACTCTTGCCTTTGCTAATGATCCCACTGATATGGATACTCTTTTCCGCGGGAATGAATACAAGCCGGAATTGAGCGCTTCGCTGCGAGATACGTCTTCTACGGACCCGGTGATGGCGGCCGCGAAGGCTGGGGCCACTAAGGAAAAGTCCGAAGGCTATTTTATGCTGCAGTTTGAGGCTGTGGCAGACTTTGACGCTGCCCAGCGCCGTAAGGCTCAGTTGGAGGCGAGCACCGGCTATACCATCCAGATGGTCTTTAATGCTCCCTTCTACAAACTTCGTGCTGGCGGTTGGAACAACAAGAAGGCTGCTGACGACAAGGCCCGCGAACTTTCTGCATATAACATTCCTGCGTTTGTAGTGAAGGTGCGCTAGTTTTTAGTGAGAGGAAATGACAGACCCTGTTGGCCTGCCTTTAAATTTAGTGTTGTTGTAAAACTAAGAAAAGACAGGTCGATGACCTGCCTTTTAAATTTTTGTCTCGCGAGGTTTGTTGCGTGTGGGCTTATTCCAGTAACCCAAGTATTTGCTTGATTTCGCGGTCATCCATGGAACTGGGAATCAGGGCACGCTCTTCCGGAGAGACGTAAACCAGTTTGCGGTCGCTGTCGGGGAGGCCGCTGCGGTCGCGGAGCACCACAGGCGGATTCTTCATGGAATAGAAGAACTTGCCCGTCTTGATGAAACGTTTTCTCTGGATGCCTTCCTTGACAGAATCGGCCAGATGTTGCGCCAGTGCGGGTGATACCTCTCTTTCTTTGTGAAGGTCCAAGAGGCGCTTTTGCAAAAGTTCCTCATGAATGGGAGCCTCGTAATCCACATAGAACTTCATCTGCGCAATGATGGATTGTGCAGCCAACTCCATAAGGGGCCTTGCGTGGCTAGTCCCTTCGATTTTGGGGTTGCTCATCATGTAGGGCTCGATGCGGAGTTCGGACTCTTCCTCTTCGATTGCGGCTTCTTCTTCGCCTTCAAGGGCGGGAGGTGCTACGCTTTGTTCCACGGCAATGGTAGCGAGGATGTGGCTGACTTCATCATCGTTGGAGGTAAACCAGGCGGGTAGCCAGAGACTGATTACCTTCCAACCCATTTGGCGAAGCATGTCGTGACGGACATAAAGACGGTCTTCCACGGATTCGCGGAAACGTTCTGTGGTGCAGTCATCTTCGATGAGCGCCAGGAACCGCTTGGGATTGTTGGCGTCTACTACTACGGGGCCAATGGGAATGCCCCCGCGGGCATAGAAATCTTCGTAGTGGAGTTGTTCCTTGCGGAGCACATCCATAATCATGGGCTTGAGAACGGAACCGATTTGTGATGCGTCGGGAATATCAAAAACCAAATCCTTCTGCAGATAGGAAATCCAATCCCAGAATAGGTTGGTTCGGCCCATGGGGCGCTTCTTCATGTCGGATTCAGAAATGAATACTTGTAGTTCCTGCTTCGCAAGGGTCGTGCAAACAGCAATCTTGTTCTCGAAAATGGATTTTTCGCAACCTTCGGCTTCTGCGCAGACGATGACCACGTCGCGGTACTTGTCAACGGCTCTGTCCGGAGTCTTGACGTAGTAGCTGACGAAGGGATTACCCTTGGTGAAAAATCTTGCGGCATTGGAATTTTGCGGCAGGAGCGCCTTGATGGCGGCCTCGATTTCAATGCAGGTGGACTGATGGAAGGCGACAATGCCTAGCGACTGTCCGGGGTGCTTTTCGGCATGCTGGACTGCGACTTCCGCTACGGCGAGAACCTTGTCCGGAACAACCTTGATGCTCTGGCTTCTGCTTCTTTCGCGGGTAGGCATGGGGAACTGATGAATCCCGTGGTTGTAAATCTTTTCGTTTGCAAATTCCACCAAATCCACATCGGCATAATTTCCGCAGAGCCAGGTTTCTCGCGTGGTGACTCCACGACGGAGGAGCCATAGGAGAATGCTGTTTTTAAAGTAATCGGAATGCTTTGTTTCGGCCTCTTCTGCAAACCCATCAAGCGGCTGAGGTTCCAATGCGGGGACATGGGGATCGCCAATAAAAATCAGTTTTTCGGCGATGGCTGCTATGGGCAGGGATTCCACTACAGAAATGGCATCTGCGTCTAGAACGATGGCTGTGTCGAAGCGGAGATTCTGTGGGAGGGTCAGGCTCTGTTCCAGAGAAACATGAATCAGACTGCCGCGTTTTTTCTCTATGATGGAATGGATGAGTTTGAAATTGGAATCACAGAACGTGTCTAGCGTCGTGCGGAACTCGTTTCCCTTTTGGGTGCGTGCCTTGGGTGGAAGGCTGAATAAATCCGGTACAGCCTGAGTAGCCTTTTGGATAAATGCGCCAGCCCAGAAACGAGAGAATGCTTGGATGAAATCGCTGTTAATGTGTCCATCGCCTTGAATGTAGGCGACAAGGCCTGTGCAACCTTTGTCTGTGAGAATTCTGAAGGTGGCGTCCAGTTGAGCTCCATTGCCCAAGTTGTCCCAACTTTCGTTCCAGCTCTGGACCTCGTCAATCCAGTTTTCTACAGGCTGGTTTTCCAGGGGTGGCGTAATGCGGAGACCGCGGGAAATCACCTCTACGGGTCCCTTCATGTCTTCTGCCGCTTTAGCCAGTTCCTTGAACTGAGGCTGGAATTCCTGCAACGTATGCCATTGTTCCAGGAGGAGTAGCAGCAAGTCCAACTCCGAAGAGTTCTTGTGTGCATCCCGGAAGTCGAAGATGAAATTCATCTTGGTCTGCAAATCCGACCAATTCGTTTCTTCCGCAAGCCAGTCTTTTCCAAGCATATTGCGGGCTAGGGCAGAGGCTGCGTTGTATGACTTTCTGCAGTCCTGGATCTCGATAAAGGCGTCAATATATTCCAGCAACTGCTCGTCATTTTTGACTTCGTTGGGGTTGTAGATTGCCTTGAGAAGAGCTTTTTTGGAGTTGCGGTAATGCTCAGACAAACTCTTGAAGGAACCCTTCATGCTGGAGGCGAACTCTTCACGGGCCTCTCGGAAGTTTTCGTCCAGGGCTTCCTCGTTATAGATATCTGCTGATTCCCGGAGATACTTTGTCCACTTTTCACCGGCTTCTGGCAGCGCATGCAAAGGTTCCTGGAAATCGGTCCAGCCTTTGCCCTTCAGGTGCCAGCCTTCAAAGACGGGCGTCTTGCTGTTGAAGTTTGCGGGCAATAGCCGCAAGGCGTCGCAGAGAGCACCGAGGGAAACTCCGGCAGGGAAGATATTGGTCTGAGACAATGCCTGCACAAAGGGCTTGAGCACGATGGTGCTTTCGGCGGTCTTCCGGATGGCCTCCACCAGTTCGGCCTTCTTTTCGGGCGTGAGGATGGGGACTTTAATTTTCTGGAAATGCTTTTGAGAAGCATCGCCGTTGTCTTCGGCCTGAATCTTGGTGAGCTTCGCCATACCGGCGCGGACTTCCTTGAAGGAGGCGTAGTTCAGGCTTGCCACGTTGCGGAAGATGGCGTCTGGATATTTTTGCTTGGAAGGAGGCGCCTGGATGAATTCCTTTAGCAGGTTTGCAAGAGAAGTTTCTGCGCCGGGGATGTCACGATTGACTGCCTGATAATAGCTGGCAAAGGAATCCCAGGCGGTTTGCAAATCTTTTTGGGCGACCTCGCGGTCTGGGCCGGTAAAGGTGCGGGCAGGTTTGATGGCGCTGTTGAAAGCCTGCGTGGTAACAGCACGGCGAGAAACTACCAGCGTGCGCTTCCCCAGGGCAATATTTTCTGCAGCGATATTTGCCGCAAGTTTCATCTTTGCGGTACCAGGTAGAGCCTGAATGGCATAGATGGAATTCTTTTCATTCAGAGCATCTAAAGCCACTTTTGTGGTGTGGGAATCCGTGGTATAGAGGAAGTAGTGGTCTGCCGGTTTGTAAATCTGGTCAAAGACCGCATTCTCAAAAATGGAATCCGCCGCATCAAAGCCCTGGTCTGTGAGGACGGAATTGAAGAAGACCGAGTTGTTCACTCTTGTTTCGTCAAATCCATCGGCAAATCGTTTTTTCAGTGTGAGTTCAGTTGCATCAAAGAATGCGAGGCAGATGCCGTGACGTGTAAATTTCCAGTCGGGACGCTCTGCTAAAGCTTGTTCAAAAAGGTCGAAGTAGAGACTTGCACTGAAATTCCCATCGGTGGTGGCGTCTTCCACCTTAGGTAGGTTCACCTTTCCCTTCAAGGTCTCTCGCAGGGCGATGTTCTCTATGGGCTTGCGGGATGCTAGTGCCACCGTTTTATTTCCGGGATTTACATCTACAGGGATGAGAAGGCTGGGGGCGAGGTTTCCGGAGCTTTTTAAGAATCCAAGGAGGAGGAATAAGTCGGAACTGTTGGAGTCTTCCACCTTTTCATTAAAGACAGCTAAAAATTGTTCCGCTAAACTGCACTTTTGTTGTGCAGTGAAAGAGGCAGATTCTGGGAGGAACGCGTCTAAGGGGAGAGGTCCGTTTGCCTTGCGCCACTTTTCAAGGAACTGATCGCCTGCTTCTGGCAGTAGAGGTGTCTGGAATTCCCCTTTTGGTGAAAAATTCAACAGGCGGTCTTTGGAATCAAAAACGAGTGCTTCTTGCGAAATCTTGGAAAGTGTAGCGAACGGCTTCATTTCAGGCATATTCTGAATATACCTTTTTTTGGGGCTACCGTATCTTACAATTTCTTTTGAATTAAGGAAAGTGCCTGTTTTAAAGGGAGCGGAGAAGCGTCACTTGCAAATCCTGCCTTGTAGCATACCCGTCCGAGAAGTTCCTCGGGCGTGGTGCCTGCGGCGCGGTCTTGACAGAGACTGTGAGCTAGCTCACGTTTTGACAGTTTTTTCCCACTGGAATCACTGATGAGGGGGTGGTGGAGGTATAGGGGAGGGACATCCCGCCCGAGGGTTTGCATGAGCATGATTTGCCGTGCGGTGGAGTTTCGGATGTCTTCGCCGCGGACGATGTGGGTGATGCTCTCGTTGATGTCGTCTACGCAAACGGCGAACTGGTAGGTCCATTGACCGTCCCGATCCCGGATGGGAAAGTCCCCACATTGCAGTTTCGGATTTTCGTTGAAGGAGCCTAAGCGCAAATCGTTCCAGTGAATTACTTTGTCTGTAACCTTAAACCGGAGATTGTGGGGAGCGATGATGTCTGGAATGTTATTGCCCGCGGTTTCAATTTTAAATTGTGAATTTTGAATTGTGAATTGCGAAGAGCCCGCGGCCCCAATTTTAAATTGTGAATTTTGAATTGTGAATTGCCCTCGGCACTTCCCCTGATAAATGATTTCTCCGGTTTCACTTTTCGGATTTTCCGCTTCCAACTGCTTGCGGCTGCAATAGCAGGGATACACAAGATGTGCGGCTTCTAGTTTTTGTAGAGCTGCTTGGTAGGCTTCTTCGTGGTCCCGCTGGATGCTTTCCGAATCGTAGTGGAATCCAAACCAATCTAAATCCTCTTTGATGCCTGTGATGTATTCCTCTCGGGCCCTACTTCTATCGTGATCTTCAATGCGGAGGTGAATTTTTAAATCCCATTTTGCGGCTGCGGCCCACACGTAAAGCGCCGAAAGCAGGTGGCCTTCGTGAAGGTAGCCGGTGGGGCTTGGAGCAAAGCGGATTTTCCCAGACATGTAGTTATCCTTACCTGAAGAAAGATAGGATTTTTCTATTTTCCAGAGGTATGCGTTATCTGGTTTACTTCGTCGTGAGTGTTTTTCTTGCTGGTTGTGTCTGGCAGGAGACGGAATCGAATCCAGATTACTTGCCCATGAATGACGGGGAGTATCCTTATGCAGGCTTGCCACGCTTGGTTGTGGAGACGGAAGATTATAAGGATATCAAGGATCACGAAACGGAGCACCCTGCCAAATTCCAAATTTATGGCGAGCATGGCCCCGTTTCTCCGGTTTATGATGCACATTTAAAGGGGCGTGGAAATACCTCTTTCAATACGATGGCCAAATACTCCATGAAGTTGATTCTGGAAGAGGACATGGAGCTGTTTGGAATGCCTGCGGATAATGACTGGGATTTGATTTCCAATTTTGCAGACCGGACTTTTTTACGAAATCAGATTTCATATAAAGTTGCAAAAATGCTGGGGGAGCCCTACGCAGTTCAGGGGGAGTTTGTGGAGCTCTACTTGAATCGGGAATACATGGGTATTTATCAAGTGACGGAGCACATCAAGGCCGGGAAAAATCGAGTGAATATTTCTAAAAATGGAACAGCTGTCTTGGCGGAAATATCCACGAAGAATGGGGAGAAAAATGTTGTTCGATTGGATTCTGACCGACCTATTAAAATCCATTATCCCCATAACACCACGGATTCCATTGTGACGGACTTTCAGAATTTTATGAATGATTTTGAACGCTATCTCCGGAAAAGCTCTTTTCTTTTGGACACAGCATTTGATAAATGGATAGATGAAGAGGCTTATTTGCGTTTTTACTGGATTCAGGAATTTGGTAGGAATACGGATAGTTATTACCTGAGCACTTTTTTCACTTGGGAACGGGATGGCGTGATTCGGATGGGACCAACATGGGATATGGATGTAGCTTATGGTCATCCAGATAACGGGCTCATGTACACGGGATGGCTGAAACGGGGCCGGGCATGGAACCCAAGGTTCTTTGCTAATGAAACTTTTGAGAAGCATGTGAAAGAATATTGGAAGGACCATCGGAAAGATTTTGCGAGTTTGGTGGATACGGTGGATGTGTATGCCAAAATGCTTAGAAAGGTGGCGGAAAATGATTTCAAGAAATGGCCAATTCTTACGACTACACAGAATTGGATGTATTACGAGACTTACGATTCCTACGACGATGCTGTGGAAACATTGAAAACATGGATTAGAAATAGAGTGAAATGGATTGACGAGAATCTGGAATGAGGACTGGATTTTTGAAATATGTCGCAATTGGCGTGCTGTGGTGCGTTTCCTTGGGAAATGCGCTGGAACATGCGTTGCCCATACGTTATCCGGAACGCTCTTTGATGCTGGGATATGCGGCAAGCGTCATGGATGATATTTATTCGGGCGATGTGGATGCCCGCGGTGAATTCGCCTTCAATAAGCGTGTGAGCTTGTGGGCTAGCACCTCTTTCAGGACGGTGAGTTACCTTTATGAGGCTTCGCATTTTGAACAAATTCATGGCTACCTGAATTTGCAGACTTACGGTTTCAATGCCAGCTATTTTGGAATGAAGTATGTGCCCGCAAAGCATTTTGGGATTGGCGCGACATACCGCATGCGGTCTTTTGGCGGAGATCGGGATGAAATCTTTCATGGTCTGGAAACCAACTTCTTGTTGTTTTATCCTTTCTCTGAAAGACTCCTGCTTTCGGGCTCCCTGGATTTGCTGAAATCATTTCCGCGGCATGATTTTGAACCTGGAGCGGAATGGGGCGCAGTTGCCTCCCTGGTGTATAAACCGGGAAAGTGGGAGTACGAGTCCGCTATTCTCTACCGCAAGCGGCTTCAGGAATCCCTGAACCTGAATATGGAACGGCGCTACCAGGGTCAAAAAGATGATTATTCCGGCGTGAAAGTTCGTGGGGCCATTTCTCGGGTGTTTTTTGAGGAAAATCTGCCGACTCGTATAGGATTGGCATATGAAACCAACCGCGGAAACCTCTTTGGCCGCGAAACGGGCTACCTGATAGAGCTGTTTATCCGTTTCTAAGTGAACCAATTCGCCCCTTAAAGATTATATTAAGGGGGTTCATTTGGGAGTTTTTATGAAGTTTTCTTCTTTTGCGAAAGTGGCCGTGGTTGCTCTAGGAATTTTGACCACTTTTTCTGTTGCCGAAGATATTATTGCCACCGCCTCCAACGGGGCTACGGTGATTCTCCACGATAATGGCCGTTGGGAGTATTACCAGAACAATAAGAATATTCGGGATGTACGTTCCTCGGCGGTGCCGGAAGACATGAAGTTCAATGTGAGTGTGCTGTACGAGAGTGCAGAAAAACTGAAGAAGAATGTGCGCATAGCCATGGAAGCGGACCTTGCTACCGAAGAAGAAATCAAGGATAGCGTGCGTAAGGTGCCAAAGGGTGGCATCATCTATTTCCAGGTGCCTACCAATCAAATCAAGAAGGGCTTACCCCGTGATTTGACCTATTCCATTTACGATAAGGGGAAGAACCCGATTTTCACGAAGACCGTTTCGGATACCCAGGCGGAACCTAGCGAAGATGCGGGAGTTTCCAACCTGCTGGTGGTGCCTGTTTACAGCCGTCCAAAGGTGAAAGTCATGAAGGCCCGCATTGAGAACAAGGCTGGCCATCAAACGCTGGAAATTGATATTCCCATTCAGTAGTTTATGCGCTTTGCCGTTGTTGATGTAGAAACAACTGGAGGGGCGAAGGATGCCAACCGCATTATGGAGGTGGGCGTTGCACTGGTGGATGGTTGCGAGGTGGTGGACACCTACCACACGCTGATTGATCCGGGAACTTATATCACGCCCTTTGTTGTCCAGTTGACGGGCATTACGGAAGCGATGGTGCAGGGGAAGCCGCAGTTCAGTGCTGTGGGGGAACATATTGCGGAATTGCTGAAGGACCGCATTTTTGTAGCCCACAATGTGCAGTTCGATTTCAAGATGATGAAGGCGGAATTGAAGCGGTGCTGTATTCCTTTTGATCCGCCGAGACTTTGCACGGTGAAACTTTCCCGCCGTGTATTCCCAGGGCTCCCGAGTTATAGCCTCCACAACTTGACGGAATCCTTGAATTTGCCGGACTTCAATCACCACCGGGCCATGGATGATACTTTGGCTGCGGCAGAAATCCTGAAACTCGCCTTAGGCAAGGTGGGTGAGGAGGGAGTGATGAAGGAAGTGAAAAATCTGAAGAAATAGGTCTGCGGGCGTAATGGATGTCGCGGCTATTGCTGATGATCACGCAAAAAATGTCGCGACTATTGCTGTTGGTGGTGCTCTTACTGAAGCAGACCCGCCTTATATTTCAGTTTGAGAATGCGGGCGGCGGATTCTTCAATGCGGGTCTTGTATTTCTCGTTCTTGGCTAGTTGTTCCAAGTATTTCACCATCTCTACCGCTTTGGCAGGATAAGTAATCATGAACATGTCGTTCCCGGCGTTGAGTGCGGTGAGAATGAGTTTGCGGAAATCGCGACGAGGATAGTTTTTGCTGGTGACGCGCTCGGTGCCGCTAATCCAGGCGCGCAGGGAAACGCCCCACAGGTCGTCGGTGAGAATCACCATGTCGGGAGACATTTTTCGGGCCATGCGCACGATTTTAGGCTCGAATACTGCGGGCCGGCTGGAAACCCGGACAAAACGCACGCTGCTCATCATGGTGACGGGAATGTCTTCGGCGAGATTTAGGAAGAAGTGGTAGTTTTCTGTCATCTTCTTTTTCGGGCTGGAACTGATGGCGATTTGATGGTCGCTGTTGGTCCAGGAATCATAGCCCGGAAAGTGCTTTGAAACGCAGGAGACTCCGCTTTCTCGCATGCCCTTCACGAAGGCGCGGACTTTTTCAACGCTTGTGCTGTCTTTATCCCAGGAGCGCTTGCTTTCTTCGATGAATGAATTTTTGCCGCGGTGATCTTTGGCGGGGTCAAGGACTGGGGCCAGATTCAGATTGATGCCGAGGGCGTGCAGTTCAGCGCCGATGCTTTTTGCAATCTCTGCGATGGAGTCGCCTGGCATTTCACGCATTTCTTTTGCGCTGGGGGCGTCTTTCCATTGTTCAGAGATATTCCCGAGACGGTTTACGCGACCGCCCTCTTGGTCTGTTGCAACAAGAAGTGGAATGCGGAGCCCGTCGTTGGCGGCCTGAAGCTTTTCTTTGAAGGAATCTACATCCTTCAAGTGATTTTTCATGACGAGGACGGCGCCGAATTCATTTTCGATGAGGAATTTTGCGGGAGAGAAGTAGACCATCACCATTTGGGCGGCTTTTTGCTTGATGGTGAGGGAATCCCACAGCGGGAGCAGTTCTTTGGGGAGGCCATAGGGCGTGCTGTCGATTGCTGCTGTGTCCGTTGTGGCAGCTGTGTCGACGGTTGTACTGGCGGCAGATGCCTCGGGCACCGCGGTAGATGCCTCGGGCGCGGCGCTGTTTTCCGCTGCAGTTACCTCAGACGTGGAAACTTCGTCGGCACCGGCAAAGACCGCGCAAAGAAGCGCTATGAAAAAACATAATGTGAAGAGTTTGTTTTTCATTTGCCGGTTCTTACTTCTTTAGATTGCCACGTCGTGCTTCGCACTCCTCGCAATGACGTTCGTTATCCCTTGCTTGGGTGCTTTGCTCGCAATGCGTCTATAATTTCTTACTTGTAATGACGTCCCTTTGTTAACCCTCGCTTTTAGTTTTCTTCACAAAACGGCGCTTGGTGTAATCTCTGGGCGGGAATTCAAATTTTATCTTACCCTTCTCTAGGTAGATGTAGGCGTCAAACAGCCGGTGGGACTTGCTGCGGAAGCCCTTGATGAGTTCCGTCTTCTGTCCGGCAAGCATCTTCTGGATGGCTTCCAGAGGGAGTTCCTTGCCGCAGAGGATTTTTGGGAGGGAGATTCCGCTGGGTTGCTTGTCAATGTAGCTCTGGGAGACGTATCCGGTAAGGGTTTCAAATACGGCGGTGCCATCTACAGGAGATTCGCCCACCTTGGCGCCCACCTCGATTTCCTCCGGCTTTTCTTCAAAGACGAACTCCACCTTGTTTTGGGCGTTGATGGTAAGCACTGCAGAAAATTCTGCGCCCTTCTTGCTGCGGAACCCTGTGAGGGGGCCGATTTTCCGCTTGGTGAGAAGTTCCACGATTTCATCTTCACTGAGGTGCTTTCCGCCGAGAATCTTGCGGATGATGATTCCGTCTTCCGTCTTGTAGCGGCTGACGGTTTCAAAAACCTTCTTGCCATTCACCGGGCTGAAACTGGCTTCGCCCTCGGTGTTTTCTTCCTTGAAGCCCTTGATGTTTTTCACCATGGCGCGGGTCATGTCCACAATGCCCTTCATGAAGTTCTCGCGAGATTCCTTGCCGCGAGAAATGAGGTCCATCTTGTATTCCCATTCGCCGGTGAGTTCCGGGCTGGTGAGGGCTTCGCAGTTCATGGCGGAGAGAACTTTGATGAGGTCGAAGGCTTTTGCCGTCGGAATCATTTCCTTTCCATCGCGGACCACATATTTGTCGCTGACCAGCTTTTCAATAATGGCGGCGCGGGTGGCAGGCGTCCCAAGGCCTCGTTCCTTCATGGCGTCGCGAAGTTCGTCGTCTTCCACCAGCTTGCCGGCACTTTCCATCATGGAAAGAAGCGTGCTTTCGGTGTAGTGGGCAGGAGGCTTGGTGAAATCCTCTTCTGCGGCGATGTCCGCCGTCTTTGCGGCAGTCCCCTTCACTGGCGGGATGTTGGATTCGTCATCGCTATCCTTGCCATAGACGGCCTTGAACCCGGGCTTCACCAAAATCTTGCCTTCGGTGAGGAAAGTCTCCTTTTCAACCGTGGTGATTCGGGTGGTATTCAGGTATTCTGCAGGCGGGTAGAATACGGCGATGAACCGCTGGCAAATCATGGTGTAGACTTTTTCTTCTGCTTCACTCAGTCCCTTGGGCGTGACACCTGTAGGGATGATGGCGAAGTGGTCGGAAATCTTCGAGTTGTCAAAAACCTTGGGTGTCTTTTTCACCCAGTTGTTGTCCAGCACCTCTTTCGCGAACTTGGAAAGGCTGCCGGTAATCTTCCCGAGGGTTGCTTTCACGGGCGCGATGTAGTCTTCCGGAAGGCAACGACTGTCGGTACGAGGATAGGTGGTGGCCTTGTAATGTTCGTACAGGCTCTGGGCGATGCTGAGGGTGGTTTTTGCGCTGAAACCGAAGCGGTTGTTGGCTTCGCGCTGGAGTGTGGTCAAGTCGTAGAGCTGTCCGCACTTCTGCTGGCTGGGAGCGGTAGTTTCCTGAATGGAACCGTTTTTCCCCTTGCACTTCTTCAGAATTTCCTTGGCCTTTTTCTCGTCAAAAATCTGTTTGACGCGGTCCTTGCCCTCGCCGGAGAACCACTTGCCCTGATAGGTGTTGCCGCTATTTTCGAAATCGGCAGTGACCGTCCAGAACTGCTGCGGCACAAACTGGTGGCGTTCTTCTTCCCGCTTCACAATGATGGCGAGTGTCGGGGTCTGCACGCGTCCGCAGGGAGTAATCTGGAAGCCGCCCATGGAACTGTTGTAGGCGGTAAGACCGCGGCTACCATTCATGCCAACCAACCAATCCGCCTCGGAACGGCAGAGGGCTGCGGCCCGCAGGTTCTGCATCTCTTCGTCGGTGCGGAGGTTCGCAAATGCTTCCTTGATGGCGGTGGGGGTCATGCTCTGCATCCAGAGGCGCTTGAAGGTTTTGCCCTTGAACTTGCCCTTGAGCACGTAGTCCAGGATGTAGAAGAAAATCAGTTCACCTTCGCGGCCCGCATCGCAGGCGTTCACGATGGTGTCCACATCTTTCCGCTTGATGAGTTTGGAGAGGATGGAAAGCTGGGATTTTGTAGTGGGGCTTGCCACCAGGGGGAACTTCTCCGGAATCATGGGGAGAGTCTTCATGTCCCAGGCCTTGTAGCGTTCGTCAATATCTTTGGGGTCGGCAATGGTCACCAGGTGTCCAACGGCATGGCTTACGATGGTGTCTTCACTTTCATACACGCCGGTACCTTTCTTGAAGTTCTTGCTTCCAAGGACTTTCACCAAATCGGCGGCAACACTGGGTTTTTCTGCAATAATAAGAGTTTTCATTTTACTTCCACTTGAAACGACCGAACAGGCCGAAAAGCACGGCCAGCACGGTAAAGGGGGCGTGCAGGATTTCTACGGGAATGCACCATTTGAGGAGGTGCTCCTGCCTGAAAATCTTGAGCCCGCGAACAATTAAAATCATATCTCCCGCGCATTTGAGGGCAAAGGCGATGATTACTGCCAAAAGCACCTCGAAACTGAATGGAGCGAGAATGTAGGTGACGCACTGCATGGTGAGGAAAAGGAACACCATGGAGAGCACAAAGACGATTTTTGGGGAATAATAGATGGTCTTGGAGGCCCAGCGTTTGCGTTGCTCCCAGAGTTCCTTCAGGGTCTCCTTCCCGTTGGTGGTGACGAAGGTGTTCGGGGTGATGCAGTAGCGCATGGCTTCGGGGCGGTTTGTGGCCAGCTTTTGCATGAGCAGATCGTCGTCACCGGATTGGATTTTGATGACGTTTTCAAAGCCGTTCACGCTGTTGAAGAAACTTTTGCGGTAGGCCAGGTTGTTCCCCGTGCTGGTGAGGGGGAGGTGCATGGCCAGGCCCGCGGTCCCTGCTACGCGGTAGATGAGGGTTTCCACCGCCTGCATACATATTATAATAGGTGATTTTTTGGAGGTGGGGATGTAGGAGTGTCCGGCCACCAGTTCTATGCCTGGCTCAAACTCCCGGACGATGCCTGTTACCCAACTGGGTTGGACGATGCAGTCTGCGTCCGTGAGGCAGAGAATCTCTCCACTGCAGGCCTCAATCATCTTGCTGATGGCGTTCTTTTTGGGGCTAACTCCCTCGGGAATCTCTTTTATTGTGAGAACGTGGAGCTTTTCGGGATGTTTCTGGGCGTAATCCGCCAGAATCTGGGGAGTTTCATCGGTACTGCGGTCGTCCGCCACCCAGATTTCCCAGTCTCCGGAGTAGTCTTGGGCCAAAATGGAATCCAGAGTAGCCCGAATCCCGGCGCCCTCATCCTTTGCGGCGATGAGAATGCTGACCTTGGGTCGCGGTTCTACATCGGCGGTGCCCTCCCGGACTTTCCCGAGCGCAACGTAAAACCGCACTTCTAGCCACAAGTAGAAGAGCCCGAATAGGGCAAGAAGCCCTATAGACGTCCATGTGATAATGGTCCAAGCCATTTTCGCCCGCAAATCTAGCACATGAAAGCAGGTTTTGAGGTCTCGAGGAGGGTGACCGGGCAGTGAAATGAGGGAAAAGTCGGGGTTTTACAGAAAATTTGTAAAGTTTTGGATACAGTTTGGTTGGGCTGAAACTGCTGATGGGTCTTTATAGCAGGCTGTTGTCTAGCCCGAAGACTTCGCCGAGGGCCTTGTCGTCCAAATCGGTGAGCCAGGTTTCGCCGGCGCTGACGGTCATTTCGGAGATGGCCCGCTTCTTTTCCAGCAGGGCGTTGATTTTCTCTTCGAAGGTGCCCTTGGTGATGAAGCGGTGGACTTGAACGTTGCGGGTTTGCCCGATGCGGAAGGCGCGATCGGTGGCCTGGGCTTCGATGGCGGGGTTCCACCACAAATCGTAATGAATCACCTGGCTTGCGGCGGTGAGGTTGAGGCCAGTGCCGCCTGCTTTCAGGGAGAGAATGAGAATCTTGGAATCGGGATTTTCCTGGAAATCCTTCACCATGAAATTGCGCTGCGTCTGTGTACAGCCGCCATGATAGAAGTGGGCGGAAAGTCCCAGTTCCTTTTCGATGGTTTCTTTCAGCAGTTCTCCCATCTCGGCGAACTGCGTGAAGATGAGAGTCTTTTCGCCCTGCTCCTGAATGGAGGTGAGCAGCGAAAGGAGCATCTGGAGTTTGCCGGAATCCTCTACAGAGGCGGCATTATTTGCGGGTATAGTGCCGCTTGCGGGCATGGTGCCACCCGCGCCTTTGAGGAATGTTTTGGGATGGTTGCAGATTTGCTTCAGGGCGAGAATCATCTGGAGGATGATGCCTTTCCGCTTGAAGAGGGCGTGACTATCGTGGGCCAGTTCGCTCAACTGCTGCTCTTCTTCCAGCTGGGCGATGAAGCGGTCCAGGGTGCGCTTGTAAAGAGCCGCCTGGGATTTGGTGAGTTCCGCATATTCATCCTGGATGATTTTATCCGGCAAATCGCTGATGATGTTCTTGTCCGTTTTGAGACGGCGCAGCATGAAGGGTGCGGTAATCTTCCGGAAGGTCTCTGCGGCTCTTGCGTCGTTGTTCTTCTGGATGGGTGTCTCGAACTTTTCCCGAAATTCTGTAGGACTCGGGAGGAAACCGCGGTTGCAGAAATCCATGATGGTCCAGAATTCCATGAGGCGATTTTCCACAGGGGTGCCGCTCATGGCGATTTTCATGGGCGCCTGCATGGCCCGCAAAAGTTTACTTTGTTCGCTATCCGCATTCTTGATGTTCTGCGCTTCGTCGATGACGATGACCTGCCATTCTCTTTCCTTCAGTTCGTCGTAATCCCGACGGAAGGTGGCGTAGGTGGTGAGGAGAATGTCGGTGTTGAATTTATCCAGATTCCGGCTGCCGCCATGGTATGCGGAGAAGGTGAGGCCTGGCGCAAATTTCTGAATTTCCACCTGCCAGTTGCAGAGAAGGCCTGCGGGCATGACAACTAGCGCCTTCTTTTGGACGAACTTTCCCTCTTCCCGCATTTTCTGGAGGAAGGTGATGACTTGGAGGGTTTTGCCGAGGCCCATGTCGTCGGCGAGAATGCAGCCAAAGCCGATTTCCAGATTCTTGTACATCCAAGAATAGCCCCGGATTTGATAGGGGCGGAGAGTGGCCGTCAGATTTTCGGGCAGTGCGACTTCTGTTTCCGCGCGCCAGGCATCGATTTGGGCTTTGGTTTCCGAGGTGAGCTCGATGGGAATGTTGTCGCATTCGCCGGTGAAGCAGGCCTGCAGAAGTTTTGCCTGGGTGAATTCTGGTTCGAATGTGTTGCTGTCGCTGGCGTTGGCCGCGTCGCCATCGCGGGAGGTTGCGTCGCCATCGCGGGTCGAGACCGCGTCGGCGTCGTCTTTGCTCGAAACTTCGTCACGGGCGGTTTTCCCTTCAATGCGGTCGCGGAGATTCTGCAAATCCTCTTCCGTCACCTGCACGTATTCGGACTTGTATTTCAAAAGTCCGTCGGCTTGTTCTGCGAGGGCGAGGAATTCTTCGGCGGAAAGATGCTCGTTCCCGATAGCCACTTCCCAATCAAAATCCAGAAGATCGTTTGCGGAAAATGCCCCGAAACTGATGCTACCTTGAATGCGCATGTTGGGCTTGGGCTTTCCGATGTTCAGCAGATTTTTTGGGATTTCCGTCTGGATGCCAAAGATTTCCAACTTCTTGAGGCAATCCTGCAAAAAGTCCAGAAGAACGCTGCCCTTCATGAGAATGGGGGAACTGGCGCGGCGGCTGAGGTAGGCGTCCATCGGTTTGAAGCTATCCGCTACACCATTCAAGACGTTTAGAATGGAGAGGAGGCGCGAGTCGTTATTCTCAAAAAGTTCCGCGAGAGGCGTGCGGTTTTGGCCGGCGGTTTGATCGCCGCTGCTTGCGGTTTGAACATCGCTGCTTGCATTTTGCGTTCCTGGGTCGGCGAGTACGTACACTTCCAACCCCACCTCATCACCGCATTCATAACAACTGAAGAGGATTTGGGTCCTGAAATCCAGGCTGCTGTAGACGGAGAACCACTGTTGGATTTTTGCGGGAATGGATTGTCCGCTGCTGGCGAGTTTGCCGGAAATGCAGTCGAAGAAGAAGCTCAGGAGGTTCCCGTGGTTGGTTTTCAGCGGGGTTTTGTAGGTGCGGGCGAATCGCAGGAGTTGGCCGATGAAGAGGCTCAGCAGGTGTTCCGCGGGCTCGGCCAGTTCAAGGTGTTCCTCTTCTTTGCTGGTCCAGGCGAACATTTTGGGGGCGGCGACTTCCAGGTCCGCGACGATGGAGAGGATGTCGGGGAGCATTTCTGCCGGGAGCCAGCGCATTTGGGCGGTGTCTTTCCGGGTCCAGAAAACTTGCGGGTAGATGGCGCCTGTGCGCACCAGGTGGAAGGCCACTTGCAATAGCAAATGGAGGTAGCGGACGGTGTAGTGGTGCCAGGAGAAATTCCCTGCGGAGAGGCAGCAGAGGGCGCCCATGATGTTTGGTACAGTGAGGTCGCTCTTGATGATTTTTCGCCCGTTTGGGGCGCCTGCTTCTTGGCTGGATTGCTCGAAATTCCAGTGCCAGCCGCTTTTGTGGAAAACCCGGAGGCATTCGTTTTCCATGAGGAAGGTTTTGGCGTTGTAGGCGCGGAAGTGCTCGGCGAAAACTTCGAAGGATTCGTAGTCGGCGAAGAATTTGCGGCAGGCCTCCAGTTCGTCCACGAAGCTCTTGCGGAAATTGCCTGCGGGGCAGAACTTCGGAAAGTTTTGCAGCATGGTCGGGAGAATGCGGGAGTAGTCCTTCCATTCGCTGAACTTGAATTCTGGCAGGCGCTGGGGAGGAGTGCGGTTTTCAAAGCTGTCGAAGGAATTGCCCGCACCATTGTTTGCGTTGTCTGTCTGGAAAAGGCTGTCGCTGCGGTCGTCGTCAAAAGTGGGGGCTGTGGCTTCCAGCAGTTTGCTTGCGCCACCCAAGGTTCGCACGATGGAAGCCTCGGAGGGGGCGTCCAATTCGGCGGTTGCTGTGGATTCGCTTGGGTTGTAATCCTTGTAGATTTCCAAATCCAGACCGTGAATCTTGAACAGCACGTATGGATTTTGGCTGGCTTGTTCCGCGATTTTCAGGAAGGTGGCTACCAGATATTTGCAGGGCAGCGGGTCGCGGCAGTCGCAACCCATCTTCACAGCCTCGGGACCATCGAACAGCTTGAGCCCGCTTTTCGAGAGAATCAGTTCCAGCGAAGGGTTGATGGCGCCGTTTTTTAGGGCTAGAAGTTCGGCGGGCTGCTGCTTCAGGAGGTTCACGAAGATGCTGGATTTTTCCAGCGGGAATTTCGGGAAGACCATGTAGTTGTTGTGGGCGCCTCCGTTGGGGCCTTTCACTACGGCGATGACGCGGTTATCTACGATATCGATGCTGGTGACTTGGCCACGTTCCGCAAAGCGGATGCCTTGGGTGACGGCGTCTTCGCTGGCTGTGGAGAGTAATGCCTCCAGCCATTTTTTTGCCCACCAGGTATTGCCAAATCGCCCAAAATCCATAGGTGCCGAAATATAGCAAAAAGTGCTCAAATGGGCAAGTACTAAAATTCGGCTCGATCTTCCCAGATTTCCGCAATGACTTCGCACATGTCGTCACTATCGTCGAGGGACGTCATGCCAGTAATCATGTAGATGTAGTCGTTTTTCTGGATGCTGGCCAGAGTGCAGGTTTTGCTGTCGGGCAGGGAACGTCTGATGGTTCCGTATTTCTTTTCGGAATTGTATGTAGCCTGGCCTGCGGTGTAGTTTATCTTGTGTCCTGTTATTGCATCGGTGGTTTTGGCTGCCAGCCCTTCCCAATAATTCATGTCCCAGTTCAGGTAGTACATGACGAATTCCTCGTCGCTTAGGTCAAAGGGGGCGGTAAAGGTTGAGTCCTGGGCGAAATAGTCTTTTCGCGCACCTCGGATTCCGATTTTCTTGTTGTCTTTCAGAACGAAGAATGAGAAAAATTCCTGCTCCAGGGAGAAGGCGTTGAAGCGGATGTCCCAAGATCCGCCGAACTCGTACTTGAGCGGGAGAGGAACGGGAATGAAAACAGTCCTGCTGCTCACGTAAGTGCGCCCCATGTTGTTGAAGGTATACTCCTTGACGGAAGGCTCAACGCGACTGGGTGTGAAGCAACTGCAGAGGAATAGGGCTGCTATGGCGAGAAGGAGTAGTTTCTTAGTCATGGTGAAAGAATAAAAAATTCAAATTCGTATGTTAAAATTTTTGCTCGTTTCCCTTACCAGAACAGGTTTCTGTAGCTAGTCCCCAGCGCATCTGCCAGTTTGTGCGCCATCTTGCGACCGATGGGGGCGCGCCCGCGTTCCATGGCGGAAATCGCTTGGACGGCGACGCCTGTCTTTTCGGACAGTTCCCGTTGGGTCATCTTGAAGGTGGTGCGGAGGAGCTTGAGGTTGCCTCCCGGAGTCATTGTGGCAAGGATATCTTTTTGCAGTTTTGAGTCTTCCCAACGAATAAGTTCTTCATCATAGTCATTTGCATCGCTATCTTTTGGAATAGGGGTGGTATCCATTATTCTTATGTCGGCAAATTTGCGTCGAAGAAATTTCATTACATATTCGGGAACCTCTCCTTGAATAGAGAAGCAGACTGGCTCAGTTTTTTGCATACGGGGCGCTCTCACGACTGCCAACATATGTTACCTCCACTTGAATACCTTGTTCTGTTTCAACCCAGCATGCTACCCATTTGTGAGACAAGTGGCAATGGTGTGTTCTGGTTCCAACGATCATCCCATAGTTCGGCCAATTGGAACGGATTGGGCCAAATTGGGTTAATTCTTGAGTCAGCAGTTGAATACAATTTCATACATAATTATAAATAATTTTTATTTACTTGTCAATAATTTTTATTTATTCTCTCCAAAAAACAAAATTGGCGAAAATCCCGTTTTTTCGAAAGAGATGCAGGGTTGTCTTGTGAAAACAAGGCAATATGATTCAATGAGTTCTGGTATGGGATTTTGTATTGCGACGCAGCAGGTGGTTTCATCCCCTCGGCCTGCGCATTTCGCAAGAATGGATCTCCTTCCCGTTCTGCGACACCGGATTCGTCACCCGGCTAGCCCAAAGATTCCCGTTGATGAGCTTGCAACGCTGTCGGAAGGGTTGATAGAGACGCTTATAAATATACAATATTTTAAGCGGTTTATGCGCTTTTGGAAAAATTACCAGTTTTTTTGGAATCCAGGAGCGGGGAAGTGCATCCCGCCCATGGTCAGTTTGTTCTTTTGTGCGTAATCCAGAAAATAGCGCCGAGCCTTGATGGAATTTTCCTTATCCTTGTCGTAGTTGGAATTGATTTCAGGGTGGTTTATTTGCAAAGCGTAACCGTGCATCAAATCGCCGACGATGAGGAGGTTTCCCTTCTGGAAAACGGTGTGGCCGGGAGTATGGCCTGCGGCATCCATGGCGAGAATCTGGTGGGGGAGCGTGTCACCGAATTTGAACAAATTAATGTTTCCCTTGTAGACCTTTGCCACTTCCTTTTGCAAGTCGTTGTTGGGAAGTTCCTTGGTCCAAGCGTCGAATTCCACTTGACTGATGTATAGCGTGGCATTTTTGAAATTCTTCTTGCCGCCACTCATGAGGCCACCAATGTGGTCCAGGTGCATGTGGGTGATGTAGATTTTCTTGATGGAATCGGGGCTGACTCCTAGTTTGGCGAGCTGGGTGAAAAGCTGCCCCCGTTCCCTGCCGAGGCCTGTATCGAAAAGGATGTATTCGCCATCGGCTTTGAGGAGGAATGTCCCCATGGAGGCCGGGACGCCCTGTGTCAAATTCAGTTGGGTGAAGAGGGCTTCGCTTGCTTCGCCGAAGAGTTTGGGCGGGTTCAGCATCTCTTGTGCATTGTCCTGAATCCAATAGGCGGTGGTGTTATCGTCCACTTTCAGAATTTTGAAATTGTCTTCCGCCCAGCCATTCAGGGCGAAAAATCCCAGAATGCAGAAGGCGCGAGCTATTGTGATAATCAGTTTCTGACGCATGGGGGCTCCTTATGCGTTGGTGTGTCCCTTAAAGAATATACATTCTTCATCGTTGCAAAGGTGTGCGAGGGGGAGTTTCATGTTCACGTGGAATACGTGGGAGATTTCCCGGGTTTCCTTGTTGCCATAGCATTTGAAAACGTGAGGAATGTTCCGTTTTGAAAGAGCTACGCTCATTTGCAGGTTTTGCGATTTCAGAAAGTCGTATTCACCAGTCATCACGAATGCTGGCGGAAAGTCTTGAGTCAGATAATTCATCACGTTCAGATATTCGCAGCATTCCTGCAGATGCTCGCCGAAAAGATCCTGCATGGTGTCGGCTTGATTGTCGCGGTATTCCGTCAGGTCGTAAACGCCGCAGTTGAGGGCAACGGCCCGCGGTGCAAAACCCGCCGGCGGATTGATTCTAGCGGGCGCTCCAAACCAAGCTATGGATGCGCGCTGCACTTTGCGGGCGTATTCCGGATTGATGCAGTAGATGGTGTAGAGGGCGGCGTAATTCGCCCCTGCGGAATCTCCGACCATGAAAATGTTAGCGGTATCCAGATTGTATTTTGCGGCGTTGTCGAAAATCCAATGCAAAACGGCATCGGTGTCTTCCAGGGCTGCCGGGAACTTGTATTCGGGAGCGAGCCTGTAATTGAAATTCACCACGGCAAATCCACGTTCGGCAAGGCTCATGAGGTAGAACTTGTAGGTTTCTTTTTGCCCGTAGACGAAGGCGCCACCGTGAATGCTGACGATTACCGGAAGTTTTTGCGACGCCTTGGGCATGTACAAATCCAGCAGATTCCAGGCCCCGAATTCGCCATAGGGAATGTCTTTGACGGCGATGACGTCCGCTGGCTCCGTAAGCCCCTCATCGCGGGCTTTGTCGGCAGCAAGCCATTCGACACGGTATTTTTCACTGGTTTTGGACATGGGGAACCTTGGTCTTTCAGAATATAGACAAATTAGGAAGCCCGGGGACTTCCTAATTTTGGGATTTCTTGAAATGTTGATGCTAAACGGGTTGCGAGTCACTTTATTTTTGATTAGGCCTTTCTATTTCCTTTTTTTGTATATTTGTCGTAACAGGCACTGGTGGTGAGGGTCTCGCCACAAGCCTAGATCGACTGAAAGCCGACTTTTTGTTATATCCCCAATGAATAATGGGTGCTTTTTATATAACAAGAGTCGGTTTTTTGCATTGTATGGAGTAAAAATGAAAGATGACGGAAAAAAGGCAATAATCGGCGTAAATATGCCTGTGGAGTCGGGTATAGAGAAGATGATTCGGATTGTTCGTGGCAAGCAGGTGTTGCTGGATCGTGACCTGGCAGTGCTTTACGGCGTTGAAACGAAGGCTCTAAATCAGGCTGTCAAACGTAACATTGAACGTTTTCCGGAAAGGAATTGTTTTCAACTGATTCGTAGTGAACTGCCTACTATTGGTAATGAGGGGCAAAACTTGAAGTCACAAATTGTGACTTCAAGTTGGGGCGGGGTCAGAAAACTGCCGTATGCATTCACAGAACAGGGAGTTGCGATGCTTGCGTCGGTCCTGCGGAGTGAAATTGCGGTTCGTGTATCTCTTCAGATTATGGATGCTTTTGTTTCAATGCGCCATCTTATGATGCAGAACGGAGGCTTGATCAGTCGGTTAAATCATGTGGAATGTAAAGAAGTAGAGCAAGATGCACGTCTGCTTGACCATGAACACAAATTTGATGTGATTTTTGAGGCTATGGATCATGGTGAGTTGAAAAATAAAGGCCTTTTTTATAACAATCAAGAGTTTGACGCATATGTGTTTGTTTGCGGTCTGATTCGTCAGGCAAGGAAACGTATCGTTTTGGTTGATAGGTATGTAAACGAAAAAGTTTTGGCAATGATGCTCAAACGGGATAGGGGTGTTTCCGTGACTATCTACACCTACGACAAAAGCAAGGTCTTTGAGGTGGACATGTCAACCTATAATGCGCAATACGCTAATTGCCCTATTGAAATTAAACCCAGTTATGGCATGCATGACCGATTCTTATTTATCGACGATACGGCTTACCATTTCGGGGCTTCGCTCCAGGACTTGGGGAAGAACACCTTTTTCTTTACACAGGAAGAATTTACGCTAGACGAGGTGTTGAAGAAAAGTCAAGAACAGGAAATAAATCGTAGGTAACGCAAGGAATGCCATTCCACGGAACTATTTCGAGGTATATAATGATATGAAAAAAGAGGAGCTCTGTTGGGAACACCTCTTTAAATCCGTATTTGTGGCTTGCAAAGAACCTTGCGGCAGATGTAGTGTTTAGCGCAATTCTTCCAAAGCCTTATTGCACTTGGAGATGATGTCCTGCTGCGTTGCGAGCTTGGTGCGTTCGGCGTTCCCCCGGCTTCGCCGGGGTTGGGCTATATTCCAAGGGTAATTCAAGGCGCTGCGCGTCCAGACTCACCTTTTAGAACGTGGCCTTGCTTGCAAATCTCCGCCCCAAAGGATCGCAATCCCTAACGCAAATTTATTTCATCAAGATAACTGACTCAACAATTTCATTCAGCCACCAAAGAATCGGATAGCCTACGATATATGAATTACCCTTGATTTTTAGGACAACCCCGCGAATATAGCGGAGCAATCAACTTTAACATCATTGGTTCTTCATTTAATGTTGAGACATTTCTTGAAATTCAATACATCGCAAGTCGGCTTTCCTGGGTTTTTGGGACCATGAACGCCATCAATGGTGAATTTTTCGGACAACTTTCTGATATTCAATAAATACTTGCTGGCATCCTTACATTTTTGAATAAGCAAGGTTTCACAAAGATCTATTTCTTCTGGACAATCTTTCCGATTATTAAGAACAACAAAGTATATTTGCAAGCCCGTTTTAGTGGCACAAGCAAGAAAGTCATTGAGCATAGCTTTCTTGTGCGTTGAAAAGCATTCGTCCTTGAAGGAGATATTCGTTTTGCCTACATAAATTGGCTTAGATCCTCGTGTCACGGCATTCGCAAAAACATAGCAGCCTTTCTTATTGGCGTATTCAGAGAAAGGTGCTGATTTCCATAATGTAGCATTAACATCTTTCAACTGAGGAATTGAGATTGTTCCACCCTTAATTTTTTTCGGTGCGGTAGGAACAACAAAAGGTCCATGAATAGTGAAGTTTACAGACATAAATCATTCCTCCTCTCTCGCAATTTGTTGCGCAGCTTCAAAAATAAATTTTCCCAGTTCTTTCATTTTTCCTGATTTACTTTGCGTTATAGAATCCGTCCAATTAAACGCCCTCGCATTCTTGGTAATCTTCCCATCTTTCCATGCTTTAAAAGAATATGAGCGAACTTTCTTTCCATCAGCAGTTTCTTTAGATTCAACCTTAACATTCAACAACAATGAATATGTTTTCGTCATAAGGTTACTCCTCCTTATTGTATTCCGCATCAGTGACACAACGAACTGCGATTTTTTTATCGCTAAACCTTCCGATGCGACTGGCCTCCCAAATTTCTGGCTTGATACCATCGTGAAGTTGCTCTATCACATGGCCGTATGTGCTGGTCAACAATAATACATCGCCCATTGTACTCTCAAAATTCTCAGTTCTCGAATCATACCAACCATGAGTTGATTTTAAATCCCGTTTTTCTTTAATTAGCTTATTGATGAATTTTGCTGCCTCTGATTTTGAAGGCAAATGCCATCCTTCTGGACATACGGCGAGTGCTACTGAGAATGGATAGTATCGTCCATTTGAACATTCACTATCATCATCTAAATAGCAAATGCTATTGGTTGTTTTGAAGGCTATATTTTCGGCCATCCATACTTGATCGCCAATCTTGACGGTCTTGTATTTCTGTCCATCTCGAGGATCGGTGAACGTGTCTCCGCCACAGGCGGTAAAGGTGGATGCCATGGCAGTAAGGATTGCTACTGCGAGAATGAGGTTTTTCTTTTTCATCGTTTTCTCCGTTGTAAAAAACTGCGGAGTCGATCTTACCCTAGGCGTTAGCTTTTTTCGCACAAAAAAAGTGCGGAATCGTAAGCACCTATTGACCTGAGGTAACGACCAAGTAACCTTCCATCCGATAAGTGCAAACGACCCACACCATTGGGGTGTGAGCGTCTGCCTTATTCCTGGATGGATGAAATTTTGGTCGTTTTTCAGGTCCAGAATAAGAGCGAACTCTAAAATTATGTCACCTTAAAGATAATCAAACGAAAGACAAAAAATCAACGGTTGTCTAAAAATCGTCAAAAAAAGAACTTTTTGTGTGTCGTGTATTCGATTTTATTGAAATACTTTTGAATCGTCAATACGTTTTCGTTCCATTTCATTGACTTGTAAATGCAAATTGTATATATTTACGGAAAAAGGAGCTTGATTATGGCTACATTGCAAATGAGGGTCGATGACGACCTGAAAAAGAAGTCGGACGATTTGTTCCAGTCGCTTGGCATGGACACCTCTACGGCAATTCGAATTTTTCTGACTTTTGCCATTGAACATAATGGTATTCCTTTTGATGTTCGCCATGCTCCAGAAGATTTGTCTTTGGAGAAGGCGATTAACGATACTCGGAGTCGCAAAAATCTCCATGGCCCTTATGCCACGGCGGCGGATGCCGTTGCCTCTATGTTGGAGGATTAGCCTTTGTACCAAATTAAGTACACCAGTCGCATGAAACATGATGTCAGGATTATGCAAAAACGCGGTAAGAACTTAAACAAATTAATCGAAGTCTTGGATAAGTTGTCTAGGGGAGAGTCTCTTTCGCCAAAAAATCGAGACCATCAATTGGCAGGGGCTTTGTCTGACTTTAGGGAATGTCATATTGAACCTGATTGGCTTTTGATGTATCAAATTTTCAACGATGAATTGATTCTTTCGGCGACTGCTACAGGCTCGCATTCAGATTTATTCGGAAAGTAAGTTAAATGCAAAAAAGAGGGCGCCCTGATGGACGTCCTCTTTTAAACTGCTTTCGCCTTGCGAATTACTTCAGTTCCTCGAGCGCCTTTTGGCACTTGGCAATGATATCCTGCTGCGTTGCGAGTTTGGTGCGTTCGGCGTTCACCACGGCTTCCGGGGCGCCGCTGACGAACTTTTCGTTGCTGAGCTTTTTCTCGATGCTTGCGGCAAATCCCTTGGCCTTTTCGATTTCCTTTTCCAGGCGGGCGATTTCGGCGGCCGGGTCGAGGATGCCTTCCAGCGGGATGTAGAGTTCACCGCCCGGCACGACGGCCGATGCGCTGAACTTCGGCTTCGCGGCCTTCACGGCGATGGCGAGGCTTTCGAGTCCGCTGAGTTCCGTGATGATGGCTTCGCAATCCTTCATGGAGGCTTCCGTCGCGCTGTCGTCGACGCTCACCACGGCCTTGAGCTTGGTGGCGGGGGAGACGCTGTAACGGCCACGGACGCCGCGGACGCCTTCGACAACGGCGAATGCGCGGTCGAATGCCTTCTCGATGTCTGCGCTCACGAGGCTTTCGTCGGCCTTGGGCCATGGGCGGCTGATCACCAGTTCGGAACCCTGGAACAGGATGCCGTTGAGTTCTTCCGTGATGAACGGCATCACCGGATGGAGGAGGTCAATCACGTTCTTCAGCACGTGGCTGAGAATCGCCATGGCGTTCTTCTTCTCGGCGTCAAGCGTTTCGCGGTTGATCACGGCCTTCTTGATTTCGAGGTAGCTAGAGCAAACGTCGTCCCACACAAAGCGGTAGAGGTAACCGGCGAGTTCTGCGAAGTGGTATTCCTCGAGCATGCGGGTTGAATTCTTGATGGTCGTCTGCAGGCGGCTAAGAATCCACTTGTCTTCGAGGGCGAACAAGCTCTTGTCCATGGGGAGTTCAGCAGCAAGTGCGCCGGCCTGTTCCAAGTGCGGGTACAGGAAGCGGCAGGCGTTCCAAATCTTGTTCGCAAAGTTGCGGCCGATTTCGAACTTTTCGCTTGTCTTGATGATGCGTCCGTCTTCCAGCTTTTCGTCCTTCACCGGAAGGCGAGCGTCCTGGTTGTCGGTGCAGAGGCTTGTCATCACGAAGCGGAGCGCGTCGGTGCCGTACTTCTCTTCGATATCCATCGGGTCAACGCCGTTGCCCTTGGACTTGCTCATGGTCTGGCCCTTGCCGTCCAGAATCTTCGGGTGGATGTACACCGTGTGGAACGGAACCATGCCCATGTTCTCTTGGCTGAAGAGCACCATGCGGGCGACCCAGAGGGTGATGATGTCGCGGCTCGTGACCAAGACGGAGGTCGGGTAGTACTTCTTGAGTGTGTCGGTGTTTTCCGGCCAGCCCATGGTGGAGTGCGGCCAGAGACCACTACTGAACCAGGTGTCGAGCACGTCTTCTTCTTGCTTGAGAATGTGGCCGGGCACTGCGTCTTCCTTAAGGTTTTCTTCCTGGCTGCAGACGAGGTAACCGCCGTTTTCGGCCTTGTAGAAGAAGATGTCTTCGCGGTTGCCGAAGGCCTTCTTCAGTTCGTCTTCGCTTGCGTCGGTGTGCCAGATAGGAATGCGGTGACCCCACCAGAGCTGACGGCTGATGCACCAGTCGCGCTTTTCGGCGAGCCAGTCGAGGTACTTGTTGGCGTAACGTTCCGGGAGAATCTTGATTTCGCCGGACTTCACGGCGTTCATCGCGTTTTCGGCGAGCACGTCCATCTTCACGAACCACTGGTCGCTGAGGTACGGCTCAATCACAGTCTTAGAACGGTCGGAGTGGCCGACCTGCATTTCGTGGTCTTCCACCTTGATGAGAAGTCCGAGTTCTTCGAGGCCTGCCACGACGGCGTCGCGGGCAGCCTGTCCCTTGAGGCCCTGGAACTTGCCTGCGTTTTCGTTCAGACTTCCGTCGTCGTTCATGATATTGATCATCGGGAGCTTGTGGCGGAGGCCCGTCGCGTAGTCGTTGGGGTCGTGTGCCGGAGTCACCTTCACGGAACCGGTACCGAAGTCCTTGTCCACGAGGATGGCATCTGCAATCACCGGGATTTCGCGGTCCACGAACGGAACCTTCAAAGTCTTGCCGATGAACTGTGCATAGCGTTCGTCGCTGGGGTGCACGGCGAGGGCCGTATCGCCCATGATGGTTTCCGGGCGGGTTGTGGAGACCGGGATGAATCCCGAACCGTCGGCCAGAGGATACTTGAACGTCCAGAAGTGGCCCTTCACGGTTTCGTAGTAGATTTCGTCATCGGCCACGGCGGTTTGGAGCTTGGTGTCCCAGTTCACGAGTCGCTTGCCGCGGTAGATGAGTCCCTTCTTGAAAAGGTTGAAGAATGCATGGCGCACGGCCTTCGCGCAGACCGGGTCCAGCGTAAAGCGCTGACGGCTCCAGTCGCAACTCACGCCGAGGCTCTTGAGCTGCTTCGTAATACGGGCTTCGTATTCGTCCTTCCACTTCCAGATGCGTTCCACGAGGGCTTCGCGGCCAATGTCGTGGCGGGTCTTGTGTTCATCCTGGAAAAGGCGCTTTTCCACAACGGCCTGCGTTGCGATGCCTGCGTGGTCCGTACCCGGAATCCACAGCGTGTCGCGGCCAGTCTTGCGGCGGTAGCGTACCAAAATATCTTGGAGGGTGTCGTTCAGAGCGTGGCCCAGATGGAGGGCGCCAGTAACATTCGGGGGCGGGATTACGACGGAGAAGGGCTCGCCTTTGCCGCTCGGTGCAAAACTGTTCTTTTCGGCCCATGTGGCATGCCAGCGGGCTTCGACTTCTTTAGAATTATAACGAGTTTCCATAGTGGCACCAAATTTAGAAAAAGGGGTGGTCGCCATGAAAAAATGCGCCAGTTTTCATGTGGTTGTGTGGAACTAAATTCCCGCAAAGCGCACCCCTTATTTGAATGATATAGCTTGCTTTTTGTAAAGGTTTGTATTATATTTGTATTTCAAAGGAGTTTTTTTATGAAAACGACTGTCATGCAAATTCGAATGGAAGAAGAACTGAGAAGTCAGACATTGGAAGTGCTGGAGAGCATCGGCATGGACATCCCCACTGCGGTTCGAGTGTTTTTCAAGCGTATTGTGGCGGAGCGTGGAATCCCGTTTGAAATGCGTGAACCTAGAGCCCAGTACAGCGCAAACCCCGGTTGGGCGGCCTTTGACGCGTTAAGAAGGCAGGTTCAGAAGGGAGAAGCGGCGAATATGAGCGCTAGAGATATTGATGCTGAAATTGCAGCCACTCGTGCTGGTAAGTAACGGGGGGGGGTATGATTTACGCCGTTTTAGACACGAACGTTATTGTTTCTGCGCTTATAACAAAAAATGAAAATTCTCCTGTCGTTGAAATTTTGAAACGGGCTTATGCAGGGAATTTTAAGGTTCTAGTTAATGACGCTATTCTTGCAGAATATAGAGAAGTACTTGAACGCCCAAAATTTGGACTGAATCAGAAACAAATTGAAGAGGCGGTGACTTTCCTAGCAAATATCGCTATTCATGTGGATACGCCTGCAAGTGGCATCACTCTTCCTGATCCGAAGGATGTTGTTTTCTACGAAGTTGCTCTTACTCACCAAAACAAGAGGGCTTCACTTGTTACGGGCAACTTGAAGCATTTTCCGAATGTTCTCTTTGCGATTTCTCCAAGAGATTTTCTAGACAAACTAAAATTAGAAGATATGCTTAACAGCTATATGAAAGTAGCTGCGTTTGGACAAATGCTGAATGATTGTCGCGGATATTATTTCGCATAGAACATACATTCGCTAGTCTTCATATAAACATCATCAGCATGAACCCTGCAATCAGGGCGTAGGTGGCGATTTTCTGGTAGCCGTGGGCATGGGTTTCAGGAATCATCTCGTCGCTCACCACGTAGAGCATGGCGCCGCCCGCAAAGGCGAGCATTGCCGGCAGAAAATGGAGGGAGATGGCTCCGATTCCATACCCAATCCACACGCCAACCACCTCTAGAGCCGCAATGGCGAGGGAGATGAAAATCGTGCGGATTTTGCGGACGCCCACGACGAGAAGTGGGGCCACAATCATCATTTCTTCGGGAATGTTCTGAAGGGCGATTCCGAAGGTGACCGCCCAAGCATCGTGCAAATCCTCGGCGTTGAAGCCCACGCCTGTGGCGATGCCCTCCGGCAGTTTGTGGAGCGCGATGGCCATTACGAACAAAAGAACTTTGTTGAGTCGGGCGTTGTTCTTGTGCTCCTCGGCATCCAGGCCCGTGATTGTATGGAGGTGTGGCGTAATCAAATCTAGAACGTTGAGGAAGAGGGTTCCGGCGATGACGCCAACGATTACAATCCACCAGCTGCTTCTGCCGGCCAGTTCCACGGCGGGAACCAACAGCCCGAGAATCGCGGCGGCCAGCATGACACCCGCGCAGAATCCCATGATGCCATCGTTCCACTTGTGGGAGAGATTCCTGATGAATAGCCCGAGGAATGCCCCAATCATGGTGGCGATGGAAAGTCCTGCTGCTGAAATCCAAACCTGAGTCATGTTTTTACCTGATATTGCGGGTTTAATGCCAGAAACGGCCTATTTTTGCCAACCCATTAAAATTGTGAGTTCCATAAAATATACATTGAGGGTATGGCATCTTTAATAGAGTTTGACGGAAAGAAACCCCAATTGGGGGAGAACGTTTTTGTGGCGGAAGGCGCACGGCTGGTGGGCGATGTGACCATTGGCAAGGATTCCTCCGTTTTCTACAATGCTGTGCTCCGGGCGGATTTGGCTCCCATTCAAGTGGGAGAGCGCACCAACATCCAGGATAATGTAACATTCCACGTTTCCGAAGGAAAGGGAATTGTGGTGGGGAATAATGTCACTGTCGGGCACAACGCGGTGCTTCACGCCTGCACGGTGGACGACAACGCCCTCATCGGCATGGGAGCCATCGTTATGGACGGGGCCCACATCAAAAAGAATTGCATCGTTGGTGCTGGCGCTCTTGTCACTCAAGATAAGGAATTTCCGGAAAACTCCCTTATTGTGGGGGCTCCGGCCCACATCGCCCGCGAACTCATGATGGAAGAAATCAAGAGCGTGGCAGACGGCGTGGCCCGCTATGTTGAGGTGAAGGACAAGCTTCGTAAGGCCTGATGATGAAGTTTATTTTCCTCATAAATCCCATTAGCGGTGGCGGCCAGGGTAAGGTCATCCACCAGTTTTTGCCTGAAATCATGGATTCCATGGGGTTTAAGGATGAGGAATGGAAGGCGGAGTTCACCCAGTACGAGGGCATGAAGGAGCAGATTCTGAATGCGCTTGCGAATACGGAAACCTTGATTGCGGTGGGCGGTGACGGAACTGTTTCGGCGGTGCTTTCCACCATGCTAGCTTCCGAATTTGCGAACAAAGTGAAAATTGGTCTGATTCCTTTGGGAACGGGTAACGATTTGGCCCGCGTGCTCCACTTGTACAAGCCCTTTGTGGATAAAGGCCTCTTGTTCTTGGTGCGGCGGCTTTTGCGTGCGGAAGCCATTCCCTTTGATATTTGGAAAGTGAATGGCAGTTACGCTCTGGCCAACTATTTTTCAGGCGGCATCGATGCCCGCATTGCTCACGATTTCAACCAGGACCGCTCCAAGGGCGTTATTGCTTCCAACTCTGTCATTGCAAACAAACTCCATTATGTGCGGCGGTTCTTTGCCGACCGCAAATACGTGCTGCAGCAGGGAACTCTCACCACGGTGGACAAGTACGGGAAATCCCACACCAAGGATTTGGCAGGCCACCGCACAGTGATTGTGGGCAACATCCCCAGTTTTGCTAGCGGCGCCAACCCCTTCTACAAATCCAAAATGGACGACGGATTTTTGGAAGTGGTGGACGTACCCAACATGCTGAATTTTATGTTCGCCATCGCCCTCGGAAACATACCCCTGGTGGGCCGCATTTACAAAAAGTATTTTCTCAAGTCGGAAAAAGTCCACCGCCTGGAATTGGAAATCCAGCCCGATGAATTTCTGCAGTTGGACGGCGAGGATTTGAGCGGAAAACTGGGCGGAAAAGTCACCATCGAATTTGCGAACCAAGTCCAGATGCTAGCGCTGGGGGATTGATGCAGCCAGTGCTTCTTTCCACGGTGATGGGTTGGATGCGGTCGTCTGGGTTTTCGGATGGTGCATCTTTCTCGGACGACGCTTCTTCTTCGGGCGATGCCTTCGCGGATTTCGAGCTTACAGGCTTTGCCTCGGTAGAAAAAGCGGGCCCCGCAGATGTCTGCTTTTGGGCTGGAACAACGCAGAAAAGCGAGACCAATGCTTTTGGAATTTCAGAGGCGGCGCTGTCTCAAATTCGCGCGGGCCTCATTTTCGTACCGGATAATCTGGGCATGGATGCGGCTGCTTTCAAAAAAATGCTACCGCAGGTGAAGTGCGTCGTGCCGGTGAAAAATCCCTATCATGTGATGGTGGAATTTCTGAAGGAATTTGTGGAATCTCGGGACGCCGCGAATTTACATCGGGCCGCGGCTATTGCTGAATCTCGGATCGCGGCTCCTGCGGATTGTGGCATCGCCGCTTCCGCAAAAGTTCATCCCACTGCTGTTGTGGAAGGCAACGTGGGCGAAAATGCAGTTGTGGGCCCGAACTGCGTAATTATGGCGGGCGCTACCGTTGGCGCCAATTGCAAACTGGAAGCAAACGTCACGATTTATCCCAATGTCATCGTGGGCGAGGGCTGCATTTTTCAGGCGGGCGTTGTCATTGGCTCCCGCGGGTTTGGATTTTACGAATACGAGGGCGAACGCAGGATGGTGCCGCATTTGGCGGGTGTCCGCATCGGAAATGGCTGCAGTTTCGGGGCCAATACCGTTGTAGCTGCAGGCTTTGTTTCTCCCACCACCATCGGGAACAATTGTCATTTCGATTCCTTCGTGCAAATTGCACACAACTGCGTTCTCGGGAATAACATCTATATGGCGTCCCAGTCGGGAATCGCAGGCACCGTGACGGTGGAAGATGACGTTGAATTCGCGGGAGGCGCCCAATCCGCAGGCCATTTGACCATCGGGAAGGGCGCTCGCATCGCTGCAAAAGCGGGCGTGACGAAGAATGTTCCCGCTGGCAAGACAGTTGCAGGATTCCCTGCAGTAGATATTGAAAAGTGGCGTCGCTCCGTCGTGCGGCTCCGAATGATGGATAAGTAATGCGGCATTGTATCAAGACAGTAAAGTTTTCGTCTCCTTCGTTGAACTTGAAAAATGCAGAAGTTCAAATCGACATCCACCCGCGGGATGAACAGAAGCCGCCGCGAGTGACGTGGTTTGCAGGCAGCAAAACTTTTTACAGCACTGATGCATACAAACTTTATCCTGAACTGAAGCATTCCGTGGCGCGGACCACGATTTATGAGGCCGCGGATTCTGCTTGCGGAGCTGTTGCGGGTCGTGAAATTGCGATAAAGTCCTTGGTTCTTTCGGGCCCGGAGCATTTGGCGCCCGTGTTCCTCATGTGGCCTACCAGAAGCTTTGATGTGAGGGTTGGTGCGAATACGGCTCCCGCGGAAAATGCCGCGGCGGAAGTCTCTGGTTCCGAGATTGCGGCAGAGATTCCTCTGCTAGATGGCAGTGCCCTCCCGTTCTTGTGCGGTTTACGTCGGGAGGCTGGCGTGCCGGAGGAATTATCCTTTTATGAGGCTCCTGTGACAGCTGCTTGGGATTTGGTTCCTACGGACCCGAAGACAGGTGCAGCAATTCCCGGCGGAAAGCCTTACGGCTACATAAAGATGAGTCCGGCGGAAACTTTTGAGGTGGAATATACCGTCACGCGACCTTCCGGATGGAATTCGTCTGCTATGGTTTCCATTTATTCCGCAGAAGATTTGTATTCCATTTTCAGCGCTCGCACTTTTATTTTTGAGGCGGAGTATAAAGCTGCCTGTGAAGCGGGAATGTTGCAGGGCGTAGATGCGCATTGCGGCCTGCTTTTGCCCGATGCAGATGCTGCCAGTGCCGCCGCGGCTAACGCCCTCAAAGATGTTGACAAAACTGCCGCGGCTCCGTATCGCGTCCTTGAAGAACCTGCCCGCCATAAGATTTTGGATTTGCTGGGAGATCTTTCCTTTGTTGTTCCTGCGCTTCCAAAAATCCGTCTGGAAATTTTGAATGGTGGTCATATCAGTCATCGCCAAATTCTGGAGAAGTTACTCCCTTATGTCTCTCTTGGAAACCCTTAAAAAATCAACTGTTCCCGGCGTTCTCTATGATGGAGAAATTGTGCATGAATTCCTTCCGCAAAAGGCTCCATTTGCTTTTGTGGATGAAGTGATTTCGCTTTCTGTAGAGGGTGCAGAACCCGATATGGCTGCAGCTTGCCATTTGACAGGGAAGGAATTTTTCTTTGAAGGGCACTTTCCGGGAAATCCCATCATGCCCGGAGTTTTGCAGGTGGAGGCCATGGCCCAGGTGGCAACGCTCCTCACGAAAATTGCCAAAGAAAAAGATGTGGTGGGCAAACGACCCGCGTTTATGGGGATTGAGAAATGCAGATTCAAAAATCCCGTGGTGCCGCCGGCGGATTTAATAATTGCAGTGAAGATGATTGCCGCCCGCAGTAACATTTTCAAGTATGTGGGTACAGTTCGTGTGGGCGAGACGCTTGTGTGTGAGGCGGAATTCGCTGCGGCTATGATTTGAAATAGCCAATCATGCCAACCCCTTTTTATTAGATTTTTAGTATGAACTCCCAGACTATCGTAGCTCCCATGACTCCCGCTGGCGTAAGCGCTGTGGCGGCATTGCGTGTGAGTGGCTCCAAAGTTCGGGAGGTGGTAAAGTTTTTGTTCGGCACTGCAGCCGAGGCAAGTTTGAAACCGCGGCAGGCCAATTTGGGAACGGCGCGTCAAAACGGGAATGTCATCGATAGCCTGCTCTACATCTTTTTCGAAGGGCCCAATTCCTACACCGGCGAAGATGTGCTGGAACTTTATCCTCACGGAAATCCGCTGATTGTTCGGGAACTGATGCAGGCCATTCGCAGTGTGGACGGTGTGCGTCTTGCGGAGCCTGGGGAATACACTCGTCGCGCGTTTTTGAACGGGAAAATGGATCTTTCTCAGGCGGAATCTGTTGCCGACGTGATTCACAGCGCGAATCTTGCGGAACTGAAAAATGCTCACCGCCTGCTCAGTGGCGCACTTTCAAAAAAAGTGAAGGTGCTGACGGAGCAAATCAAGGATATTTCGGCAAGGCTCGAGCTGGACGTGGATTTCGCAGAAGAGGAAGCGGACCCGGATTACGCCACCTGGGGCAAAAAGATTGCTGCCATTCGGGAAAGTGTGGAATCTATCGCGAAAAGTTTCCGCGGGAAAGCCGCTCTAGGTCGCCTTCCTCTGGTAGTGCTGTATGGCGCACCCAATGCGGGCAAGTCCAGCCTTGCAAACGCCCTCTTGGGCGAAGACCGCATTCTCGTTTCGAACATTCCGGGCACAACGCGGGACTTTGTGGAGGTGCGCCTCTTTTTAGCGGGCGGAGAAATCCGTCTGGTAGATACCGCGGGCATTGCAGACAAGGCCACCGACGCTTTGGATGCGCTCAGTATGGAAAAGAGCCGCGAGATTTTGGAAGAGGCGGACTTGAAAATTCTGGTGCTGGACGGCGCGACGCAATCGTCTGCGACGTCGCTTTTGCCCGCAACGCCGATGTCGCCTGCAGAGCAGGCCCAGTCGACTCCGGATTTGGTGGTTTTGACGAAACAGGATTTGTGGGGCGCGAAGTCCGCGACTGCGGCTCCCGAGGGCCCGAAATCTATTTCTGTTTCCGCCAAAACGGGCTTCGGCGTAGATGCCTTGGCCGCCACTCTTAATAGCCGCTTGTTTAAGGAAAATGAAAATCCCGAGGATTTGTGGATTACCAGCGAGCGGGAAAAGGCTTGTTTGGAAGATGCCTTGGCGGGAATTGACCGCGCTTTGGATCTCATTCGCAAAAATCCTGCGGTGGAACTTTTGGCTTTTGAAATGCAACTGGTGCGGCGTGCCCTCCAGAGCATAGTGGGCGAGATTTCGTCCGAGGATGTTTTACAATCAATTTTTGCGGGGTTCTGCATTGGAAAGTAACTTGCTCAGTCTCATCGGTGTCCTCATCGGCATTACCGCATTTGGAACCTACATGGTTCCGCTCAAGAAATATCCGAATTATTCGTCTTGGGCTTTTCTTGCCGTGATGGCAATAGGAGCGATGCTCTGCTCTGCTGTCATTACTTGCGTCACGGGAGAATTCAACCTGAATCCTGTTGGCGTTCTGTGTGGCTGCCTCTGGGTGATTGGTGGTGCCTTGTGCTTCTGGGCGGTTCAGGCGGAACAGGATTTGGCAGGTACTGGCCTTCGCTCCATGAGCGTGAGTATCCTCCTTTCTTTCTTCAGTGGCGTCGTTATTTTCCAGGAACCTACGGCACTTTATTTTTCTGTCCCCGCCATCGCTTGCATGATTATAGGCATCTGGATTCCGGTAAGCAAGTCCAAGACTTCCATCTGGAAAAAATGGCGCTCCCTTCTTTCCGGTGCCGTATTTGGCACATACCTCATTCCTTACAAGTTCAGTGAAATGGGGGATATGGAGTTCCTTTTCCCGTTCTCTGTAGGCGTTTGCGCTGCCAGCGTGGTGCTGGTGGCCATTCTCACATTGAAGCAAAGAAAGAGCTTTGGCTATCCGCCTGTTCCCACGCTGTTTGCCCTCGGGTCAGGTATCATTTGGATGCTGGGTACGCTGGCAATTTTCTGGGCCATTGCCGATGACGGCATGTTCGGCTATGCCGTAGGCTATCCACTACTGCAGTTGAACCTGGTGGTGAACCAGATGTGGGGTGTGTTTGTCTTTGGCGAATACGCTACCAAGCAGGGCCGCAAAAAGCTCACCATTTCTACAATTGTGATTCTTGTGGGCGCGGTGCTTTTGACGCTTTCAAAGATGTAGGTAGTGAAATAGAGGGTTCTCATCCCACTTGTGCTGTTTGTATAAAAAAGGCAGACCCCTGTGGGGTCCACCTTTTTTATAAAGGAGAGAGAGGGATGAGCCCACATGCTCTTGCTATTCGCATGTGGCCCTCCGGGTTTCGGCTATTGCCGAAAGCTTTAACAGCGCCTTCTTTGCTGCGCTCTGGCGCTGTTAATCGAACGCCTCTTCGAGGGTTCTCATCCCACTTGTGCTGTTTGTATAAAAAAGGCAGACCCCTGTGGGGTCCACCTTTTTTATAAAGGAGAGAGAGGGATTCGAACCCTCGAACCTGTTAGAGTCTCCGGTTTTCGAGGCCGGCCCGTTCAACCACTCCGGCATCTCTCCGATGGTACCTAATGTAGAAAAATCAGAAAGGATTGTCTACATTCTATTTCACCAAAATTTTCTGGGATGCAAATCCCGGAATTTGGACGAACATCACTCCAGTTAGGTTGTTCAGCTGGATGGAGTTACTGCCTGCGGTAAGAGTCCCGTTGTGAACCACTTGCCCCATCATGTTCACGATGTGGAAGGATTTTCCTTGCAGAGAAATATCTCCGTCAATAGTGAGGACGCGGTTTGCGGTAGAAATGTGCAATTGCGGAATTGCGCTTGCCACAACGATGGCATCGCCTCCGCTGGAACTGCTACTGGGTTCATCACTAGAACTGCTGGAAGAGGGTTCGTCGCCACCTTGGCTGCTGGAACTGCTGCTAGGCTCTGGTGCAGCTTGTGTCTTGACTTCATCATATCGTGTGGAAAGGGCCATCAAGAACCAGGTGCTGTGGGGAATCCACTGTTCCACCCAGCGCCAACTGTCCCAACTATTTTCATAGATTCTAGAATCGTTCCAAGCAATGCCTGAACCATCTATATTATATCCTGTAATACCATTGGCGATGCCGCCTACAAGAGTCAAACTTAGACGGGTACCATTATAATTAGCGGGATTGTTTTTCCCAACGCCTTTCATGAAACTCATGTTGTAAGGATTCTTGCCCAAAACCCAATCCAGCTGGTTTGCAGCGTATTTGTAGGCGCTTGTGGAATCGCTGTATTTCAAAATGCGGGAAGCATAGACGGAAGCCGCCGCGAGAGAGGCTATGCGAGCGTCTTCCCCTTGCCACCAGTAGCCGGATTCATTGTCATGCGGAATGAAATACCCTTCCTTGATGTGAGCCTCGGTCTTGCTGTTCGCTGTAAATTCTGTTTTATAAGCCTGACGAGCGTAGCCAAAGGGATTCGTTCCGTTGTCATAAGTGACCGTCAGCATCCAATCGAGGTGCTTCTTTGCTGCCACTTTGATTGCACTAGCCTTGGACGCGTCTTTTTCTAATTCCAAATAGCGCACCAAAGCGACCAACGGAAGCCCTGCATCGCTAGCGTGCCAGAAGGGACGTTTTTTGTCGTTATCGCTCCAGAAATAGCCATCGTCGCTTAAACGACCTGCCAAATGTTCGGCTCTTGTCCGTGCCAGTAACATATAACTCGAAATCTTGGTGGCATTGTAGAGTTCCAGGGCAGCCAAGAGAGCTGTATAGTCGTCGATGATGTTTTCCTTTCCGTCGTTGCAGTATTCGCAACTACCACCAAGGACTTGTTTGGACTCTAGATGTTCAAATCCTTTTTTTGCTGCTTCCAGGTAATTGGCGGATGTGAATTCGCCATCAATTCCTAGTGCAGATGCACGCGCGAGGGCCGCGATGGCCATGCCTCCACCTTGGCGGTACGCTGTTTGGTAATTGGAACTTTTGATGCCGTCGGAACCTGTAAATTCACAGAGGTAGAAACTGCCGCCACCCCAGTTGTCGAATACGGTCATGTAGAAAAAGCCTTCATCTGATAGCATGCGTACCAAGAAATCTGCGCCATAGACTGCTTCCGCTTTGGTGGATTCCTGCTTGCCTATGGATTCCAGATACTTGGGATTCTTTTCGGCGGTGAATGCCAAAGCCCAAACGGTGAGAGGAATCTGTTGCGGATTCAGATAGTTTGCGTAGGAGAGGTGGGAAAGGTATTTGCTAGCGTCACCGGACGCATCGTACCACCCCCCGTGAACATCTACAGATTGGTAGTCCCCGCCATAGATGTAGGCGGTTTTTGCGTAATTTGTAGCACGGTCATTATAGAAGTAATTCAGCACTTTTAAGAAAGTCGAATCCGCCATGAGGTTTTCGTCAATCTCAAAAAAATTGGAGATGGCGGTCATGGTGCCGAGTGTTGTTTCTTCGTCAAACCTGATAAAATAGGTCCCTGGTGTTGTCCAGCTGGAAAAGTCGGCAACATAGAAGAGTGAATCGCCTTGAATCCAATTGTCTGGATTTACGCCGGCATTGAGGTGCCCTGTATACACCGTAGAACTTCCTTGGTCACTGTAGGCTACGAGTTCAAAGGATGCCCCGTCAGTGAGCCCATTGGATTTGATGACGATGGATTTTGCCCCATTGGCGTCATAACCGGCATGGTTGAGGTAGAAGGTCGCCGCATTAACCACGGTGGCTAGAGCAAGAAACGTCGTAAAGATGATGGTCTTCTTCATGTAATACAATTTATATAAATTCCATTAAGTTTGTATGTATTAAACCTATTTTGTTATGTTCAAAATGGGCAAAATAGTGATAGCAATTCCTAAAAAAACTATCTTTCGCCATATGATTAGCATTACCAAACTTTTGATGGATGCGCCGAATTTTGGCGATTCCCTGCGTTACGAGCCCAATGCCCACGAATCCAAGAATGGGGTGGGGCCGGGTAGGGGTCCGGTTGTGGTGTGGAACAGCACCAAGACCTGCAACTTGAAGTGCGTCCATTGCTATGCGCGGTCCGAGGCCATCAAGTATCAGAACGAGCTCACCCACGAAGAGGGCATGAAGCTCATTGACCAGCTGGCGGATTTTCATGTGCCAGTGCTGCTTTTCAGTGGTGGCGAACCATTGCTCCGTCCAGATTTTTTTGAGTTGGCCAATTACGCCGCCAGTAAGGGCATCCGCCCCACCATCAGCACCAATGGCACCTGCATTACGGAAAATGTTGCCCAGAAGTTGAAGGACATGGGCGTTGGCTATGTGGGTATTAGTTTGGATGGATGTGAAGCCACTCATGACAAGTTCCGCGGAGTCGCCGGCGCCTATAAACTGGCTATTCGAGGCATCCGGAACTGCGTGGCTACAGACCAGAAGGTGGGCCTCCGGTTCACCATTACGCGAGACAACGTTCAGGATTTGAACGCCATCTTTGATTTGCTGGAGCAGGAGAACATCGACCGGGTGTGCTTCTATCACCTGGTTTACAGCGGTCGCGGCAGCGCCATGATTGAGCGGGACCTGAACCATGAGGAAAGCCGCAGGGCCATGGACCTCATCATTGACCGCACGCTGGACTTCAAGAAGCGCGGTATCAACAAGGAAATCTTGACGGTGGACAATCACGCTGATGCCGTCTACCTCTACCTCCGCATGAAGCGGGAAGACCCGGAGCGGGCGAAAATCGTGCTGGATTTGATTAGCCGGAATGGAGGCAACCGTAGCGGCATGGCCTTCGGGAACATCGACAGCATCGGAAATGTGCATCCGGACCAGTTCACCCAATACATCACCCTCGGGAATGTGCGGGAGCGCAGTTTTGGCGAGATTTGGAGCGACGAGTCCAACCCCATCATGGCGGGCCTCAAGAACCGCAAACCCATTCTGAAGGGACGCTGCCCCAAGTGCCCTTACCTTGGACTCTGTAACGGCAACTTCCGCACCCGAGCCGAAGCCGTGACTGGAGACTTCTGGGCAGAAGACCCCGCCTGCTACTTGACGGACGAGGAACTGGGACTGTAAAAAAAAATAGCCCGAGGTTGCTCGGGCTAAATTTTTGCGATTACTTCGATGGCAATTTTCATGCCGACGACGTTCACGCCGCTTGCGCGGCTTGCGCCGTCTGGGCTGAATTTATTTCAAGAACAAATCCAGGAAGCCGAAGGACTGGAGAATCATCAGTGCTAAGATGACAGGGCAGATGAACTTCAGCATGGCCAGATAAAGCCGTTTGCGGGGGAACTTGAATTTTTTCAAGGTCACTTCGTCGATGATGATGCCCGGCTTTGTGACCCAGCCAATCATGAGGCAGGTTGCGAGGGCCACCACAGGCATTGCCACATAGTTGCTGATAAAGTCCATGATGTCGAGAATCTGGCCGGTGCTTCCGTTGGGGAGGCCAACTTCGAAGTAGAAGGTGTTGTAGCCCAGGCACACGATGGCGCCCATAATCAGGGTATAGATGGTGATGATGACGGAGCTACGGCGTCTGGACATGTGGAAGGCGTCCATAAAGCTCGAAACAATGGCTTCCATCACGGACATGGCGGAGGTAATGGCTGCCACTGCGGTCACTGCAAAGAAGACGATAGCGACGATGGTGCCTACGGTAGAGCCCATGGCGACAAACACCTTGGGGAGGGTGACGAACATGAGACTCGGACCACCGGATGCCATACCTTCAGAACCCATGAATGCGAACACGGCGGGAATAATCATCATACCGGCGAGGAGAGCGATGGCCGTATCGAAAAATTCGATTCTATTGGTGGCGGCGCCGATGTTGGCGGTGGGCTTGGCGTAGGAGCCGTAGGCCACCATGATGCCCATGGCAACGCTAATGGAGAAGAACAACTGACCAACCGCATCCATGATGGTGATGAGGACGGATTTCGGAGTTTGGCTTGCGAAATCGGGGATGAGGTAGACCTTGAGGCCGTCCAAACCGGTGCGGGTGACATTGGTGGCGGCATCTGTGTGCTCTAGCGTCAGGGAGAAACCTGCGATGAGGACAATCATCACCACGAGAATGGGCATGAGAATTTTGCTCACCTTCTCGATGCCCTTTTCCACGCCGGCGAGAATGACGGCCGCTACAAAGACGAAGAAGATGACGAACCACACCAGAGGAGAGTAGGCGGTAATGAATCCGGTGAAGAAACTGGATTCTGCGGCAGCGGCACTATTGAAGGTGACGTAGGTGGCCAGGTATTTGAGAACCCATCCGCCAATGACGCAGTAGTAGGGGAGAATGATGGTCGGGACGAGGCAAGCCACCACGCCAACCCATTTCCACTTCTTGTGAATCATGCCGTAGGCGGTGAGAGGACCCTGACGGGTCTTTCTACCGATGGCGATTTCCGTGAGGAGGAGCGTGAAGCCAAATGTCAGCGTCACGATTAAGTAGATGAGAATGAAGAATCCACCACCGTCTTTTGCGGCGAGGTAGGGGAAACGCCAAATGTTGCCCAGGCCCACTGCGGAAGCGGCAGCAGCCAGAATGAAACCTAATTGTCCGGAAAAACTACTTCTATTGTTTGTCATGACCCAAGTATAGAAATTTATGCCTGGGGGAAGAACCTATTTCAAAAACAAATCCAGGATTCCAAAGGATTGGAGAAGCATAAACGCCAAAATGATGGGGCAGATGTACTTCAGCATGACCAGGTAAAGCTTTTTGCGCGGAAATTTGAAATTATTCTGAGTTACTTCATTGATGATGATGCCGGGCTTTGTAGCCCAACCAATCATGAGGCAAGTGGCGAGGGCCACGATAGGCATGGCCACATAGTTGCTGATAAAGTCCATGACGTCGAGAATCTGGCCGGAACTTCCGTTGGGGAGCCCTGCTTCGAAGTAGAAGGTGTTGTAGCCCAGGCAGACGATAGCGCCCATAATCACAAGGTAGGCGGTGACAATCAGGGAACTGCGGCACCTTGACATGTGGAATGCGTCCATAAGGCTTGAGACGATGGCTTCCATCATCGATACCGCAGAGGTGATGGCGGCGATGGCGGTCATTGCAAAGAAGATGATGGCGACAATGGTTCCCACTATAGAGCCCATGGCTGCGAATACTTTGGGCAGGGTGATAAACATGAGACTCGGACCGCCGGCAGCCATGCCTTCGGGACCCATGAACGTGAACACGGCGGGGATAATCATCATGCCTGCGAGGAGAGCGACCGCGGCATCAAAAATCCCGATTTTTTTTGCGGCAGCCCCGATGTCAAAATCGGACTTGGCGTAAGACCCGTAAGCCACCATGACGCCCATGGCCACACTGATGGAGAAGAATAACTGGCCCACGGCATCCATAATCGTGAGGAGAACTGATTTTGTGGTTTGGCTTGCGAAATCGGGAATGAGGTAGACCTTGAACCCGTCCAGCCCAGTGCGGGTGACGTTGGTGGCGGCATCCGTGTGCGAAAGCGTCAGGGAGAAACCTGCGATGAGGACAATCATCACCACAAGGATGGGCATGAGAATTTTGCTCCCTTTCTCGATGCCTTTTTCTACGCCAGTGAGAACGATGGCTGTTACAGAGATGAGGAAGATGAAAAACCAGATGAGTGCGGAATAGTCGGAGATGAAAGAGCTGAAGTAACTGGATTCAGCAGCGGCTGCGCTATTGAAGGTCACGTAGGTGCCAAGGTATTTGAGAACCCAGCCACCGATAGCGTAGTAGTAGGGAAGTATGATGGCGGGAACGAGGCAGGCGATGGTTCCAATCCACTTCCATTTTTTGTGGATTTTGCCGTAGGCTGTGAGTGGCCCTTGGCGGGTCCTTCTGCCGATGGCGATTTCCGTGAGGAGCAGCGTGAAGCCGAAGGTCATGGCGACAATCAAATAGATGAGGATGAAAAATCCACCTCCATCTTTTGCGGCAAGGTATGGGAAACGCCAAATGTTGCCAAGGCCAACGGTGCTGGCGGCAGCGGCTAGGATGAAGCCCAGCTGGCTAGAAAAACTGCTTCGATTTTTTCCCATGGAACAAGTATAAAAAAATGCCAAGGGATTGGTTTGGTGATGCTTGACAACTGTTTGGAAAGGCTTTGTCAAATAAGGATGTCCAGTTCGACTTTGGAACCGCTAACAAATGGGAAAACTGCTACTTTTATAGTCAAATTTCGTACAGAAAATCAAAAAATATTTGATTATCTGTTCTAAAATTGACTATATTTAATGCGGGAAGTCGATATGGATTTGAAAATCTTCAAAAATGTTCCTGTAGATGTCGCCACGCTTGAGGGGTGCTTTCCCGAACATAAGGCACTGAATGGAAAATTGTCGTCCCTTGAGAAGAGTGGCGAGTTGATTCGCCTTAAAAAGGGTTTGTATGTGGTCGCTCCTGAGGTTAGTGGGGTTCTTATTGATTTGAACTTGGTCGCGAATCACATCTATGGTCCGTCCTATGTTTCCATGGAAACGGCTCTTGCGTATTATGGGTTAATCCCTGAGCGTGTATATCAGGTAAAGTCCATAACGTTGAAGCATTCTCGCTATTTTGAAAACTCGCTGGCGAATTTCTTGTATACCCAGGCAACTCCAGAGTATTATTCCATCGGCTTGAATGTCGTGGTCAAGGATGGTTACGGCTTTTTGATTGCGTCGCCGGAAAAGGCCTTGTGTGACTTGATTGTAAGTACGCCCAATCTTCATCCGCGTTTTAAAAGTGCCATGTACGAATTCCTGGAATCAGACCTGCGTTTGGATATGGATGCGTTTTTCAGAATGGACGTGGCAATAGTCAATCAGGTTTTAACCTGCTGTAAAAAGAAGCAAGACGTGGATTTGTTGAGGAGGATGCTGGAATGACGATTTTTGAACAGATGGTTCAGGGCTATGCAATCAATTCCGAGAATGACCGCCGTAATGCCGAGTACGAAGTCATGCAGCAAATTGCGCTGGCTGGATTGCAGCGCGGAGGCTTTTTTGAAAAGGCCGCGTTCTACGGAGGAACGTGCCTTCGTATTTTTCACGGGTTGGAACGATTTAGCGAAGATATGGATTTTTCCTTGGTGAGTAAGAACGAGGATTTCCATTTTGAAGATTATTTCCCCAGCATTGTGAATGAATTTAAGTCTGCCGGGCTCGATGTTGTAATTGTCAAAAAGCAAAAGAAAAATTTTGGTAAAGTTGAGTCTGCGTTTTTGAAGGAAGATACCTCGGTTTATGATTTGAAGTTCAAGTCTATGAAGAGTATCAAGATTAAGATTGAAGTGGATACGGATCCACCCTTGAGTTTTGAAACGGAATCGAAGTTTTCGCTGATGCCCTTCTCCTTTGCGACCCGTTGCTTTACGCTTCCTTGCCTTTTTGCGGGCAAGATGCACGCCTTGATTTTTAGGGATTGGAAGCAGCGCGTCAAGGGCCGTGACTGGTATGATTTTGAATGGTATGTCAGAAAGGGTGTTGCCTTGGATTTCTCTCATTTCCAGGCGCGATGCAGCGAGTTTTCCAAGATTGATATGGACAAGGAACTTTTTTCCAAGATGCTTAAGGAAAAACTGGCGACCACCGATATTAAGATGGTAAAGGCCGATGTATTGCCGTTTGTGAAAAATCCCAAGTTGCTGGATATTTGGAGCAATGAATATTTTGTGCAGTTGGCGGATATGATAAAGTTTGAGTAAGTCCCATTATCTTCATGGCCTCGGTTGCGGTGATATGCTCCTCGTCAACCAATCGAATAGTGGAGTCCCAGTTCAAGGGCTTCACTACTTCACGCCTTCCAAATTTTACTCCACGGGAAAGTGCAGAATCTATTCCCTCGCCTTGTCACAATACAAGTATCGCTTATCTGTGATGAAGGGAGCTAATGCGTCAAGTTGACGATTTAAGTTTTGCTCCTCGGAACTCACACGAGCATAGGCGAACACTGACATAAAGAAAACCTCCGTTATTGTTTAATCCATCTATACGAACAAGGATTCATTTGTCACTCATCCTCGTGATTCCGTTAAAGTTTCGTCATTCCGAACATTCGCTAAGGCCTCTTTCCTCCACCCCTATCCCCTAAAAAATTTATGTGGTAGGGGGGGGACGGAAAGAAACTGGATGCGGACGGGTCTCGCGTATGAAATTCCTTGATAGAGCCTTCCATAGGTAATGGGCGCTATTATCTATATTTGAGGCGTTATGTCCCCGCATAAAGGAGAATCGATGGGAAAGATGGTTCGTGCAGTTTTGTTTGCCGTTGTGGCGCTTTTTTCCACGGCGGTTTTTGCTCAGAAAGTCCCGTGCGCGATGCCCGAGAATCTCACGGAGATTGAAGGGGTTTACCAGATTGGCACCTGCGGCGACCTCTACAAGTTTGCCGAGATGGTTAATGGCGGCGAGACTGGCATCAACGGTATGTTGACTGCGGACATCGTGGTGAACGTGGGCGTGCTCACTTCCGACGGAACATTGAGTGGGACCAACTTCACACAGTGGACCCCCATTGGAACGCTTCCAACTCCGTATGCAGGGACATTTGATGGCGCAGGACATGTCATCAGCGGGTTGTACTTCAGCGATGAAGATGCAGATGTCGTGGGCTTGTTCGGGTGTATTTCCAATGGCGCGGTACAGAACGTGGGTGTGGTGGATTCCTATATCAGGGGAGCGCGTACTGTCGGCGGCGTGGTCGGGACAAATATGAATGGTACCGTCAGCAACGTTTACAACACTGGTGCGGTGAGTGGATATGGGTATGTCGGTGGCGTGGTCGGGGAGAATGCTGGCAACGTCCGCGTGGTTTACAACGCTGGCGCGGTGAGTGGAGTTGTACATATTGGCGGTGTGGTCGGGGAGAATGCTGGCGACGTCCGCATGGTTTACAACACTGGCGCGGTGAGTGGAGACCGATATGTCGGCGGCGTGGTCGGGGAGAACATGGAAGGCACCGTCGAAAACGCTTATTACAATACGGATTCTTATACAGGGAGTGCTGTT
>JAKSIJ010000016.1 GCA_024398875.1 Fibrobacter sp. | reverse complement strand
GCTTCCACAATGTTACTGCTAACGCCAACCATATTCCAGTGGCCTTTGTCATCACCAAAGGTTGTCCACACACGAACAAGTGCATCGGAAGCCACATTGCTACCCAGCACGCGAACCTTATAGTCATCCAGACGGACATTCTTCATGCAGGGGAAGAACGGAAGTAGCGCCTTGCGGAGTGCAGCATCCAACGCGTTCACCGGGCCATCGCCTTCACTTACCTGATAGCTGATTTTATCCCCAATCTGAAGCTTCACCGTAGCCTGGGAAACAGAGATTCCCTGAGGTGTCTTGTCTTCAATGACGCGATAGTTCAGCACCTTGAAAGGTTCCTTCACCATCTTCAAATGTCGGTACACCAGAAGCTTGAAACTGGCTTCTGCGGAATCAAAATGCCAACCCGCATTCTCTCTTTCCTTGATGAGGGAAAGAAGGCTCGACACCAGCGGATCCTTCTTGTCAATGCCTGGCTTTATCACCTTCAGTTTTTCAACCACGAGAGAACCACCAGCCTGGTCACTGGTCACAAATACGCGGTCATTACCGATGGCGTGGGGGTCTACATGCTCAAAGCTGCGGGAAACCTTCATCACCCCATCAATATGGGCGCCGCCCTTGTGGGCAAAAGCCGCATCCCCAACGTATGGAGCATGGGCATCACTGGGCAAATTCACAATCTGGTCCACGCGACCGCTCAGTTTGCGAAGTCCCGCCACATTTTTTGCAGCAAAGAACTTCGCGCCCATCTTGAAGTGCAAATCCGCAAGAATGGTGGTGAGGTTTGCGTTTCCGCAGCGCTCGCCATAACCGTTCACAACGCCCTGCACCATGGTGCAACCGTTCTTCACAGCGAAAATACTATTACAGACGGCCAAGCCCGCATCGTTGTGCACATGAATGCCCACCGGCGTAGAGACGAACTTCCGCACATCCTTCAAAATGGATTCCAGTTCCCAAGGCATGGTCCCGCCATTGGTATCGCACAGCACGATGAAATCCGCACCGCCATGCTCTGCCGCACGGAGTGTCTCCAGCGCATACTCCGGATTGGCCTTATAGCCATCGAAGAAATGCTCTGCATCATAGATGACTTCTTCCGAGTGCTCCTTCAGATACGCCACAGAGGATTCAATCATATCGAGGTTTTCTTCCAAGGTGGTACGAATCACTTCCGTCACATGAAGGTCCCAGCTCTTGCCGAAAATCGTCTTGACAGGAGCTTTGCTCTTCACCAATGCCTGGAGGAGAGGATCTTTTTCGGGAAGGATTCCCGGACGACGGGTGCTGCCGAAGGCCGCAATCTTCGCGTGCTTCAGCTTCACTTCACGAATCTTCTTGAAGAATTCCTCGTCCATGGGGTTGCTGGGGTTGGGCCAGCCACCTTCGATGTAGTCAAAACCAAATTGATCCAAGAGTTTCGCAATCTGGATTTTGTCAGCCAGAGAAAGGCTTATTTTGCGGTCCTGATTGCCATCCCGGAGGGTCGTATCGTATAAGAAAACTTTCATGGGTGCAAATTTAGAAAACATCCATGCCTAGCGCAGTAATTTCCGCACAAATGCGGCAATTTCCATAGATTACAGCACGAATTTTGCGATGACTTCCGCAATTCCGCCGTGGTTATTGTCCAATTTCGTCACATAGTCCGCTTTTTCGCGAACAACATCCGAAGCATTGGCCATAGCCACCCCGACGCCTGCCGCCTCTATCATGGGCAAATCGTTTTCCTCATCCCCCACCGCCAAAGTATCTTCGATGGGCACCTGAAAAAGATTCGCCATAAAGCGGAGAGCATCGCCCTTGTTACTCTGCAGGTGCGAAAACTCCAGCATCTCCGGCTTGCTGAAAACGTCGAAAAGTTTGCCTTCCGTGTGCTTCCGCATATCCGAGCGGAAACTTTCCAAACTGGAATGCTCAAAAGGCGTGATGATGTTCACCTTGATGGGCGGCTTCACCACCACATTGATGGGCTTTTCCGGAGCACCGCCCGCGGCACCCTGCTCGAAAAATTTGCAGATGTCGTCCACAATGAGGTAGTCCATGTTCATAATGCGGCAATAAGCCTTCAACTGCTCCGTCTCATATTCGCTAACGACCAAATCGCCCGCGTAGGTATGAGCGTGCATGCCCCGCCTGTGGGCCTCGTCCATGATGAACTTCACATCCGCAGGCGAGATGAAGCGATTGAGAATGGACTCCCGACGACCGCAATCGTAAATGAGTCCGCCGTTGAAACTCACGAGGAAGGAGCCCTCTTCCATAAAGCCATATTTTTCTGCCAGCGGAATCACCGCCGCGAGAGGCCTACCCGTAGTCATGACGAACTTGTGGCCCGCGGCAATCAGCTTCTGCACCGCCGTCAAATCCGCAGCACTGATGGACTTGTCATCCATCAGAAGCGTGCCATCCAAATCCGTAAAAAGTATTTTCATCCCTCACAATTTAGTCATTTTGACATCTTCTGTCACAGGTAAAAAGCTATATTGAATTGGGAAATAAAATTGGAGTTTGAATGTCTAAGATTGATGAATTATTGGGTTGGCATTACGGTTCAGGGAACGATGGCAAAATTAATGATGGCGCCACTGGCATTAGATCCGTAGCGATTTTTGGCCATGTCCGTCCTGACGGGGATTGCGCAGGTTCCACTCTTGCCCTCTGGAACTACATCCGCGACAACTATCCGCAAATCAAAGCTGATATCTTTCTGGAACCTTGCAGCGACACGTACAAGATATTGCGAGGCTTTGATCAAGTCAAAAAATTGTACGTCGGCATAAACAGCGCAGGCGACTGCGGCGAAAAAAGTTGCGACGGTGGCGAAAATTGTGCCAACAACGACGGAATTTACGACTTGGCATTCCTTCTGGATACGCCTTCTTTTGAACGAGTTGGCGCCAATGGTGCGGATTGTATCAAAAAGGCCCGCATCACTTGCAACATCGACCATCACATCAGTAACCCGCTAAATCTCTGCAACACAAACATCGTGGAGCCAAACGCCAGTTCTGCAAGCGAAGTTCTCTACTTCCAGCTAGACCCTGCAAAAATAAGCAAGGAAACTGCAAGTTGCCTCTATCTCGGCATCGTACACGATACCGGAGCCTTCAAATACAGCTGCACAGGGAAACGCACTATGCAAGTTGTGGGCGACCTCATCGAAAAGGGCGTGGACTTCGCAAAAATCGTGAACGAAACCTACTACACCCGCACCTACAAACAAACTCTGGTCACAGGATTTGTACTGCAAAATTGCAAACTAGGTCTTGATGGAAAAGTCGTCTACAGCTACATCTCCCAAGCGGACATGGACCGCTTCAGTGTCACTCCGGTGGAACTCAGCAACGTCATCGACACCCTGCGTGAAGTGGGCGGCACAGAAGTCACCATCTTCCTTTATCCCGTAAACGGGAAGTATAAAATCAGCCTCCGCAGCAACTATGTGGTAGATGTGAACGCCATTGCCAAGGAATTCGGCGGTGGCGGCCATACCCGCGCTGCAGGCGGTGATACCGAGGAAGCGCCAGAAGTCGCCATCCAGAAAATTCTGGATTTAGTAGCCAAGCAACTGTAAAATCCACAGGAACTCAAGCAGAAAGCAGCAAAGCCTCTGGCAAAATCTGTCCCGAAGCCATTCCTTCTACAACACGAACAGTGTCACAGCCAGGAAAATAAAGACGACACCGCTGAACCAGTTCAGATTGCGGTTCGCCTTAGGGCTATTCAGTAGGAACCTTTTCACAGCACCGGCCAACAGAGCCACACTTCCGAAGATGATGAATGTGGCGCAGATGAATTCACCGCCCAAAATGAACGTCTGAAGGGCCGGATGGATTTTCCGGTTCAAATCCACTGCCGGCGGAATGAAGGAAAGCACAAAGAGGACCGCCTTCGGGTTCGTCATGTTCATGATGATTCCGCGAGCGTAAAGCCGGCATTTTGAAATCTCCGCAGCAGCACTGTTCGACGCGGCAGTAACGTCCGACGCAGTTTCCTCGTCCGATGCAGTTGCAGCACAGCCCTCCGGCGAGGCTGCCACGCCCGCAGTAGACGTCTCACTCACCGTCATTCTATCGCTGCTGATGGTTCCTGTGCGCACCGTAAAACTTTTGTAGGCAAGATATAGAAGGTATGCGGCTCCGAGACACTGGAGCGCAAAAAAAGCCTTGGGACTTGCGGCAAGCAGTGCAGAAACCCCCGCCACCAAAAAACACGTCTGGAAGAAAATCCCGGTACAAAGCCCCGCAATGATGGAAAATCCGGCCTTGGCGCCGTAGGTAGCACTTTGGGCCAAGACAAAAAGATTGTCCGGTCCAGGCGCGATGGCCACAACAAGAGCCGCAATGAAAAATTCAATCATGTTGACGAACCATCTGTGCGACGCAATTTACAGCGCCATCATAAATTCTACAGTTTTTCCAAAAAACTGTCCGCATCCATCTCGGCCAAGTCCTTCTGAAGTTTTTCCAGTGCCTCATCCGTAATTTCGTGATTGGACGCATCCACCATCTTCTTCAGGGACTGAGCGACCTCGCTAACGGAGCCATCCTGACGCATCACCACATCCAGCACCTTGGAAAGCCGCTTCCGCAGGTGAGCAAACTCCTCCCGATCCAGTTCCGCAGTCTCTCCGTTAAAGTACATCAATGGCGTTTGGCATTTTGCGCAGGAAAACACCATCATGCTGGAGGGTTCCCCGTCAATATCCACATTAAAACTGGAGCCGCAGTGGGGGCAATCAATATGCAATTCACTCATACCCTATAATTTAGCAAATCTAGGCCCAAAACAAGCCAAAAAAACAGCTTTATTTTATTTTTTACTTGAAAAAATTTCGTTAGAAACCATTCTCATAATTCATAACTCATAATTCATAATTAGTATTATGCTCTGTCATTGGCTTTATCATATCACAAGTATTGATCTTTTCGATGGCCGTCTATTCCGCGCCGGCGTAGCAGCCATGCTCTCCATCGTCTTGGTGCTGTTCTTTATGCCCAAGTACATCCGCTGCCTGCAGAAACTGGACGCCACCAGCGATTTTGATAAGGATGGGAAAACCAAGTCTCCTCCGATTATGGGAGGTCTCCTTCTGGTTGTGGTTGTAGAAGTTGTATCCCTGCTGGTGTGCCAGATGAACAACTACACCATCCCAACGCTAGTGATTCTCGCGTTGTTTAGCGCCGTTGGTGCCATTGATGATATTGCCAAAGTGAAAGCAAAACGCCTGATTAAGCTTGGAAAGCTGAAAGCCGCCGATTACATGGACAAGGCGGACGGCATTTCCAGCAGTCTGCGCCTTTTCCTCTATTTCCTGTTCAGCCTAGTGGTGGCCATTCTCTGCTACAAGTTCATTCCTGAACTCAAGGGCGATTTGACCATTCCCTTCTGCCCCATTGAAGTGTTCCAGCTGCACCTCCCCAACTGGATATTCGTCGCGTTCATGACCTTCGTCATCGCGGCTTCCGCCAATGGAACCAACTTTACTGATGGTCTGGACAGCCTTGTTTCCGTGCCAATTCTTACCAGCATGGTCTTTGTTGGCGCAGTGGCTTATGTCAGCGGAAACTTCATCTTCACACAATACCTGAGCGTTCCCTACCTCCCAGGCTGTGACGAATTGTTCCCTCTCGCCATGTCCATTGCAGGGGCACTCCTCGCCTACCTGTGGTTCAACAGCCCTCCGGCAGAAATCTACATGGGTGACGCAGGTTCCGTGGGTTTTGGTGCAGCCATCGGCATCATGTTCATCTTGGTTCAGGCCGGGCTATTCCTCCCCATCGTGTGCATCATCATCATTGCTGAGGCTTGTTCCGTGCTACTTCAGATTCTATGGTTCAAGTTCACCAAGAAGACCACGGGAACCGGCCGGCGCATTTTCCTCTGCGCCCCGCTCCACCACCATTATCAGAAAAAGTGGGAAGGCAACTTCCCCAGCAAGCCACTGATGAATTCCAAAATCGTGTGGCGCATGCATCTGGTGAGTGTTTTCGCCCTCATCTTCAGCATGGTCATCTTCTTCGGCATCCGGTAGTAGAGTTTATTTATGAGTGATTTGATTAAAACCCTGAAAGCGGCTGGGCAAGACGCTCTAGCGGCTCATTTAGAGACATTAAGTGGAGACGCCCGCGCAAACTTGGAACGGGACATCGCCTCCCAGGATTGGGAAGAACTGAAGCAACTCCATGCAGAAAAATCCACTGCGGATTTAAGCAAGAATGTAGCAGGCGAACTTCGCCCCATGCCTTGGAAAATCGCAGAAGACGACCTCCGCTACGATTTCTGGAAAGAGACCGGAGAAGTTGTTTTAGGCAAGGGACAGGTGGCAGCATTCCTGGTTGCTGGAGGACAAGGTTCCCGACTAGGCTTTGAAGGTCCCAAGGGCATGTTCGACATTGGTCTCCCCAGCCATAAGAGTTTGTTCCAGTTGCAGGCGGAACGCATCAAGAATCTGGGAGCACAAGTCGGCCACCCCATTCCCTGGTGCATCATGACGAGCCCACTGAATCATAAGGCTACCGTCAATTTCTTTGAGGAGAACTCCTTCTTTGGAATGGACCGGGATGACATTCGATTCTTCGAGCAGGGAACCATCTGCGCTCTGGACCCCAATGGGAAAGCGGTCCTGGATGGAGAAGACCATCTGGCACTGGTGCCCGATGGAAACGGTGGATGTTTCCGAGCCCTCGCCCAAAGCGGAACTCTCGCTTGGCTTGTGGAAAAAGGCATCCGCTATCTGTTCCTCTACAGCGTGGATAACGCCCTCTGCCGCATCTGCGACCCTGCATTCATCGGCGCGCTCGCAGCCGACGGCCACGCCATCAGCGCCTCAAAGGTAGTTCATAAGGCTGGCCCTCAGGAACGGGTGGGCATTTTCGCCTTCCAGGACGGGAAGCCCGGCGTTGTGGAATACAGCGACCTTCCCGATAACTTCCGCGACATGACGAACGCCGACGGAAGCCTCACGTTTGATGGCGGCAACATCGCCGTACATCTCTTCAAGATTGAAGGCATCCGGAAACTCCAGACCTCCCGCCTCCCGTGGCACACCGCCCGCAAAAAAGTCTGCGGCATCGATAATTGCTGGAAGTTCGAGCAGTTCCTGTTCGACGCATTCCCGCTTCTCGGGTCCATGCTGCCCTTCGGCGTAGTCCGCGAAGAGGAATTCTCCCCCGTGAAAAATGCCGAGGGCGTAGATTCTCCCAAGACCGCCCGCATCATGATTGGAAAACTCCATCGGGAATGGTTGGAGAAAGCACATGTGGAAGTGAACCCCCACAAGCTCTACGAGATTTCTCCTTCCCTCAGCTACGCTGGCGAAGGATTGACCCGCAGATTGTTCGAGAGAGAACTGGGAAGAGGCATTCTGGAATTTGATGAATGAAATGGATTTTGTATAAATTAACATTTCATTTCTTTCTGCGGCTACCCGACGCCATTCTTAATCTTCTTTTTACGATTTTTCACCCCATCTATAAAGCCACCCATAAAAGACGTGCCTACGGCCGTGTAGAAAAGCACTTGAAGAAATGCGGTTTTGATGATGTTTCTGCAAAAGAAGTCTTCAAATCTCTTTACTGGAACGGAATCGATAGCTACCGGTTGCTTGCACGGATGCCAAGCGCCATAAAGCGGGTTCGTTATGAAAATGAGGATGTAATTCGGGAAGCCCTCGCCCAGGGGCCCATCGTCGCCCTCAGCATCCACCAAGGAGCATTTGAGAACCTCCACCGGAGTCTTTGCCGCTACAGCCAGCATGTGCACCTCGTTACTAACCCATTCAAAAACAAGGCACTCACCCGCATCCTCCAAAATTTTCGGCAAGATTCAAACCTTCACGAGTACAGCACCGATGAAGTTTCCTCCGTCCTCCGCAGCCTCTTCAAGACCAAGGGAATCCTGGCCATGGTGGTGGATCAGGCCAAGGACGCCCGCGGAAACACCGTCGAACTTTTCGGACAAGAAACCACCCTCTACCTCCGGCTCCCCGTCAAGGCGAACCAAATGGGCGCTGGAATCGTCACCTTCCGCACCTTCTGCGAAATGGCGACTGACGAAAAGGGCCGAAAAAAACGACAGCATGTGGTGCAGTTCGAAAACTACTACCCGCCCAAAACAGCTGCCTCGGAAGCAGGCGAAATGGATCTCGTGCAAGGCATCGCGCGGGAAATCGAAGGCTGGATAAAGAAACATCCCGAGCAGTGGTGCTGGAACTACCATCGAAATTTCTGCATTGAAAATTAAGGTATAATTGCGATATGGAATACAATGAAGAAGAATCCCTGCAGCTGGAGTGGCTCAAGAACCACCATATTGTGGACAAGGACGCCGAAGCCGCTAAAAATGCGAAGGAATTCGAAAACAATCCGAAAATAAAGCAAAAAGGGCGGAAAATGGGCCGGAATCCGGCAGCCTGGGAAATGCCAAATCCGGAGGACGAAATCGACCTCCATGGCATGACAGCCGATGAAGCCGCCGAAGCCGTAGAACGCCGCATCGACGACCTGATTATCGCAGGGCTTTCCGTACTCCGCATCATCCACGGTGGCGGAAATCCAAGCTACGGGAACGTGAAGAAAATCATCGACCGTAAAGTCCGGTCCGAGTGGAGCAACAAGGTGGTCTACTACCGCACAGAACCCGATAACGCGGGGTCCAGCATTCTAAAAATCGGGAAACCAAGGCCCCAAATCGACAAAAAACGGAAATAATTACCCGTTCCCCTTTAAAAAAGCCCATTTTTTAACTATTATTGGCCTCACAGAACGGAATATAGCTCAGCCTGGTAGAGCGCTTGCTTCGGGAGCAAGAGGTCGTGAGTTCGAATCTCGCTATTCCGATACGGAAAGGGACCCTTTATGGGTCCCTTTTCGTATCGTCATAACGCGAGATTTTGAGAATTCACGACCGTAGGGAGTGAGTTCGAAAGCACACGAGGCGAGCGCAGCGGCGGTGAGCTTGCTCACCGACATTGCCGAGCCGAAGTTGCGGATGCCCGTAGGGCATCAATCTCGCGTAAATGTAACCCGTAGGGCAAAAGTCGAAACAACGTGAGACTTTTGTCTTATCTCGCTGCCCGATAAACAATATGACCGAGCCGAAGCCGGTGACGCCGATAGGCGTCTATCTCGCGTAAATGTAACCCGTAGGGCAAAAGTCGAAACGAAGTGAGACTTTTGTCTCATCTCGCTCCAAAAGCTCCTAAATTCAAATAAATAATTTATCTTATACACATCATCGTATTTTATTAGGAGTAGTATGTTCTGTCCAAAATGTAGAAAAGAGCACGTTGGCGAGGGCGATTTTTGCGCTTATTGCGGATCAAGCCTAACAGAAACAAAAGGCATTTTCCCGTCAAACATGGTTGCGACAGTCGAAACAACCCATGCAGCGCTATTTGCCTTCTTTCTTGGCTATTTTGGAATACACGACTTTCTTCTTGAAAGACCCGGACGCGGAATTTCAAAAATCATTCTAGGGCTTGTTGGAGCATTCACTTTCATTCCAATATTTCCCCTAATGATTTGGATTATGGTAGACCTATACCACATTTGGAAGCAAACCTACCCCACAACCAAGAAACGACTAGTTGGCAGCACGAATTCCGCCAAAATGTTGTTCATCCTCTACCTGGTTATTGGAATATTTGGCATGGTATGCACCATTGCCGCGATTGCTTTATTTTTTGCAATAGGAAGTCAATTGGAATAATATTTGCCCTACGTTCAACTTTTAGTTGTCCTTAAGGCAACGTACGGAGCGCGCGAGATTCTTATCCTCGTAGACCAGGAGGGCACTCTCGGAGTTGTAGACCAAGGCTATGATATAGGCTAGGGTGCTATTGAACTCGCTAGACGACCAGAAGTGGGTGATGTAGTCAACACTGTTGAAATAGACGTTGCCTGCAGAGAGAGCCGAAAAGCCGTAGCCTTTGCCTGCAGGGAGAGCCGAAAAGCCGTAGGCATCAGTGCCATTGCCACCTTCTCTCCAACCACTGGCGGACTTTAGATTCTTGCAGGCGACAAACCCGCCACTCACTGCAAACAGAGTCTCCCACTCCTCTTTGCTTGGCAGGTGCCAGCCGACAGGGCAAATACCCTGAGAGCCTTCATTGCTGTTCATGCAATCGTTAAAAAAATCGCAACCAGCCTTATCCATGGCCACTTCCCAGGTGTACAGGTGACCGTACTTGGCGCAATTAGATATTTCATTATCATAGCAGCCGCTCCAGGCATAATCACCCAAGGAGTGCACATGATTTTCGTCTGGCGCATAGTTCAAGTTCTGTGCCATCCAGGTCTGGGTACCGATGGTCACTGTCTTGTATGTTTGGCCATCACGAGGGTCAATCATGTCATCTCCCTCTGCACTCGAGCTACTGGAAACACAAGAATCATCACTACAGGCACCCGAGTTACCGGAAACACCAGAATCATCACTACAGGCGGCAAGAAGTGCGAAAGTCGCGACAAAAGTTGTAGAGAGGAGAAATTTTTTCATAAAAACGATTCCTTTTGTATGAACTTTGCAAAACATTATAGTAAAGTGATAAGGACACGAAAGCTGATAGGGCTACCTAAGAAGCGGAAGAATTTCCCTCAAGCGAAAAAGGTCCCACGAGGAACATATTATGATTATGCATTTCATAATCACCTAAATTCAAATAAATTCTTTTAGTTGTCCTTAAGGCAACGCACAGAGTACGCATTCTGCTTATCCCCATTTGAGTAGTTGGGGGCATTATCCCAAGTGTGTTCTAACCTCATATAATAGGCTTGGGTATAGTCATATTCAGAATAAACCTCTGTAGACGACCAGAAATAGCCATGCACGTACGATTCAGAAAATACACCATTATAATACCTATAGCCACCCGGAAGAGCAGAAAAACCATATTTATCGTCTTTTGTCCATCCATTTTGGATCCAATAATGAGAGGAACACAACACCTTCCCAGCAACATCGGTTCCACCTACATTTTTTATCAAGACTTTCCACTCCTCAACACTAGGCAAGTGCCATCCTTCGGGACAAATTCCCTGCACAACTCCAGTAGAGTTGCATTCTTTTCCACCTCTGGTACAAGCCGGGTCGTTCATTGCAAGCTTCCAAGTATACAATCGGCCAAACCCAAGCTTTTCATATTCATCACAATCCTCTTCGAAGCAATCGCTCCAATCATCGAAAATTTTAGTAGTCCTTAATTCAAGGTTCAGATTCTGAGCCATCCATGTCTGGGCTTTTTCACCTTCGCCAATAGTCACCACTTTATATACCTGATAATCACGAGTATCCAAAATTTCGCCATACTTACCATCTGCCAGCATTTCCTGGTTCAAATAATCTTGGGGGAGCGGAGATGCATTTGTACACGTGAAACCCGCCGGAGCCGGACAATTATCTGCATAGTACCCCACCGGTTCCACATCAGCTGCCGTAGCACTAGAAAGTGAGCCCACCTCACTGGACGAACTTTTTCCTTCACTTGAACTGCCATTCACCTCACTGGAGGAACTTTCGCCTTCACTTGAACTGCTATTCACCTCTCTAGAAGAACTATCTCCAGCACTACTGGACGATATTGTACTGCTGCTGGACGCATCTACACTTGAACAAGACTGTTTCGATTCAGAAGAGTTCTTGGAGTCTTCAGAAGAACCCTCATTGATACTAGAGGAACTTTCGCCTTCACTTGAACTGCTATTCACCTCTCTAGAAGAACTATCTCCAGCACTACTGGACGATATTGTACTGCTGCTGGACGCATCTACACTTGAACAAGACTGTTTCGATTCAGAAGAGTTCTTGGAGTCTTCAGAAGAACCCTCATTGATACTAGAGGAACTTTCGCCGGATTCCGCATCTGAAATCCAATCGCCATCCTTGCATACGTAAACAGTTTTCTCTTCTTTCACGTATGCTTCCATACCCTCGCAATTTGTCATGCAATTGGGCAAATCATCCACAGAATTGACGAAAACATCATCCCCCATAGAAATCTGGGATTCATCAGACCCACTGCCGGAATCATCGCCACAGGCAGAGAAAATAATGAATACTGCAAAAAATACAGCAGAATGAAAATTTATTTTCATGGGAAAACCTTTTGCTAAAAATTCTATGAAAAATTTAATAAAATGAGACCTGTCGCGAAAGCTGATCTGGCATGGCAAAACTTCGTTTTGGGGGTAGCCAGATGGCCAAAACTTTCACTTCGTTTCAAGTTTTGCCCTACGGGCTTGCTTGAGCTTTGCTCAAGTCAAGGCTTAAAATTTGCTTGTTCGCTTCGCTCTCTGCAAATTTTAATCGAACTGGTCAGTTCGAATGACTATACATATACAAAAAGAACCCCCACAAGGAGGGTTCTTTTCGTATCGGGGTAGCCAGATTCGAACTGACGACATTCTGCTCCCAAAGCAGACGCTCTACCAGGCTGAGCTACACCCCGAGCACGCCAAATATAATAAAAGAGGCCCTATATATCAACCTGAAATAAGTTATATTCCACAAAAAAAGAGGAAACCATGACCGATTTCAAGACAATTACCCCCGAAGAACTGACCAACAACCCCTTCAAAATGATTGGCTCGGAATGGATGCTCATCGCTGCCGAGAAAGAAGGCAAAATCAACGCCATGACAGCCAGCTGGGGCGGTCTCGGAATCCTCTGGAACAAACCCGTGGCCTTCGCCTTCATCCGCCAGACGCGCTACACCAAAGAATTCGTGGACGCCAATACCCACTTCACCCTGAACTTCTTTGAGGGCGATTTCAAGAAGGAAATGAGCTATCTGGGCAAGGTTTCCGGCCGCGACGAGGACAAAATCCGCACCACAGGCATGGAAGTCAGTCTTCAAGAAGGCCTCCCCATCTTTGATGCAGCCAAGAAGGTCATTGTCTGCAAAAAACTCTATGTGCAAAAGCTGGACGAAAACTACTTCATTGACAAGAAGATTTTGGAGCAATGCTACAGCCGCGACTCCATGCACTCCCTGTATATCGGTGAAATCGAGAAAATCCTTGCCCGCTAATGGAAACGGAATACAGCGTAAACGGACGAGTTGTTTTTGAAGATAAGGAGGCGTTCCTGCGGCACCTCCGCGATAGGGGTTTCATCAGCCAACCCAATCATGGAACGGAAACGTTCAAAATTCCTTACAAAGGCTACCAATTCATCTTAAAATTTGGTGAAAAAGCGACCCTAACCCTCCCCAACGCATACCAATCCGAGAAACCGGGAGATGCGTGTAATGACTTGTCAGAAAAAGAGTTAGAAGAATTTTGTCGCGATTTTTCCGAGAAAAATTCCTGCAAGATTTTCATGTGCAAAGGGGCCGAAACCTACGGCAACGCCAATGTGTTCAACGGGGGCTCCGACTACGAAATCGTGAACGAGGAATGGTTCCTCTGCGGCTTCCAAAACGGTGCAAAAATCCTCGCGGAAAGGACCAACTACTGGAACCCCAAAATCGGCGAGCTTCTGTAGATTTTTCGCAATAGATTTCTATCTTATCGGGCAGCTGAGAACACAGCATCCTCTATTTTAGGAGTCTTTTATGGGCGGCTTTTGCGGCGTTATTTCCAAAGATGATTGCGTATGCGATCTCTTCTTCGGCACTGATTATCATTCACATCTTGGAACACACCGCGGCGGTCTAGCCGTCTTGAAGCCCGACGGAAGCTTTCACCGCTCCATCCACAACATCCAGAATACTCCTTTCCGCAGTAAGTTTGAACACGATCTGGCTAGTTTCGCGGGCAATGTGGGCATCGGCGTCATCTCGGACACTGACCCGCAGCCTCTTGTGATGTGCTGCAAACTGGGCACCTTCGCCATCGTGACCCTCGGCCTCATCACCAACATCGAGGAACTGAAGGACGAACTCTTCAAGAACAACTGCATGCAGTTGCAGTATTCCACCACCAGTGGAATGGTTGGCCCCACGGAAGTGGTTTCCGCCCTCATTGCGACACAGGATTCCATCGTCGATGGCCTCAAGTACGTTCACGAAAAAGTGAAGGGCAGTTGCTCCGTGCTCCTGGTCGATAAAAATGGAAAGTTCTACGCCAGCCGCGACAAATGGGGCCGCACGCCCATTATCCTCGGCAAAAAAGATGGTTCCATGATTGCCCTGCAAGAGAGCTGCGCTCTCTACAATCTGGGTTACGAATATGTGCGCGACCTGGGTCCTGGAGAGGTGGTCGAACTCACGCCCGATGGAGACACAACTCTTGTTGAACCGGGGAAGAAAATGGCCATCTGCTCCTTCCTCTGGGTGTACTATGGCTTCCCCGCCTCCAGCTACGAAGGCCGCAATGTGGAGATGATGCGCTACCGCTGCGGAAGCGCCCTTGCAAAGCGCACGCCTACGGAAGCGGACGCCGCCTGCGGTATTCCGGATTCCGGAACGTCTCACGCCCTCGGCTACGCTCACGAGGCAGGCATCAAGTTCGCCCGCCCCTTCGTGAAGTACACGCCAACTTGGGCACGTTCCTTCATGCCTCAGGACCAACGCCAGCGCGAGCACGTGGCCTCCATGAAGCTCATTCCGGTTCCTGGCCTCATCAAGGACCGCCGCCTGGTATTCTGCGATGATTCCATTGTCCGCGGAACACAGCTTGGCAAGCAGGCGAAAAAGCTCTATTCCCTCGGCTGTAGCGAGACCCACATGCGCATTGCATGCCCGCCGTTAATTTATCCGTGCAAGTTCATCAACTTCTCCCGTTCCAAGAGCGAATACGACCTCATTACCCGCCGCTACATTCGCGAAATGGAAGGGGAAAATGCCGACATTGCCAAATACACGGACCCGGATAGCGAAGCCTACAAGGGAATGGTGGATTACATCCGCAAGAACCTGAATTTGACAACACTTGCCTTCCAGCGGATTGACGACTTGGTTCACGCTATCGGTCTCCCGGAAGACCAGCTTTGCACCTACTGTTGGAGCGGCAAGGACTACGCCGTGAATGGCGATTGCTACCACTGCCCCTGCGAAGGCGGCGAGTGCCCCTGCCATAAAGAAAAGAAGTAAAGGCTTCTTTCCCGTTACTTAACGTTCACTCTTTGGAGTTTATTCCCGTAGTGCACCAGGTAGGCACCGGGATTTTGAAGTTGTTTACGCAATACTTCTGCGAGGTTACCATTGCGAAGTTGTTCCGCTTGCAGAGTTCCCAAATAGCGACCCTGCAAATCGAATACGCTCGCCGTGCCAAAATATTCCGCGGTCAGCGCCGGATTTACAGCAATGGCGGTTGTTCCAGAACTGCTTGACGCTGCGGCAGAACTGCTGGAAACCGGCATTCCGAATTCGTATGCGCCCAAATCCGGAGCGGCACCAGCAAAAGGCATGCCCACGTCTACGCCCTTGTCGATAGCGCGACTTCCCTCCTTCAGTTTCAGAAAGTCCAAATCGGGAACACTGCCATCAGGATTTCGCGGACCCAAAATTCCAGGAATTTTGGAGAGGTCCTCGCCCGTCACTGTCAAGCTGGGGTCCTCAAGACTCATGAAGTCGTCTTCCGTCAAATCCAGCTTAAAGTTCCAGGTGTTGTTTTCGCCGGTAGGACAATCCACATACTCATCATGAGTTGCATCCTTCATCCAGCAAGATCCAATCTGGGAATTCTTATTCGGGATGGCGATGTTGTTCTTCAGCACGTGGGCGTTATCGCCAAACAAGGGCATCACATCTGCGGTGCGATTCAGATCTGCATCATAAGTAGTGGAGGCCATACCGAATGAGCGGTCTCCATTTTTATAAGCGGTGTTGTTGATCCAAGTGCAGCCAGCATTGGTATAATTGGAATAGAAACCGTTAGCTACGTTTTTCCAGGCCACACAATTTTTAATGATATGATGGCCGGCACCTGTGCGACTGTAACCCATCTTAAAGCCGTGGCCATTTACTCCCGGAGGCGTTGCAGTTCCATACTTGATATAACCATTGCCCATGGCATAGCTGTTTTCTACAATGACAGGGAATTCCTGCGCAAGAACGTCATAGCCGTCGTCGCTGTTCCACCAGGAACGGCATCCCACAAATCTTGTAGTATCGCCGTCGTGCTGATAATGTACGCCAAAGCCATCGGCGTTTTCGCCATCGCCCTGCCAGCCCGTGGGGTCGTAATTGTCGTGGGCGTCGCAGTTCAACACAAGATGGCCACCGCCTCCAGAGGCTCCGTCATGAATGAAAATTCCCGGGCCCGCATTATGATGGCTGTCGATTTGTTCCAGAATAATATGCTTACTTGCGTAAAGGAAAATTCCGGAATTGGAGTTGCACTTCATGGGGGTGTTACGGACTTCGAAACCTTTCAGATGCAGGTACTTTGCTGCAACAACGATAGGCGAAGTCGTCATGACGCTATCAATAGTCCCCTTATTCTTGCAGGCCTGCCCGATGAGGAGATTTGCCCCGTCAAAAATCGGACGCTCGCCAGGATAGGCGAAGTAATAAATTCGCTTGTCGTCGCTTTCGCCACTCGCGGTCAAAAGAATGCCCGCCGTCATCTGGTAGCGCTGGTAGTAAACCGTGTCCTTTAGGTTGTAGACTCCCCCACGGATCCAAACCGTATCGCCGGCCTGAACAACAGCATTTGCCTTGTTGAGAGTCGCGAAGGGCTTTTCCTTTGAGCCTGCGTTTGTGTCTTTTCCGTCGGTCGCCACATAGTAAACGGAACCAAACGCTTGAGCGGCTGCCAAAGCAAAACCTAAAGCAAGTAGGATTTTATTCCTCATTTTCACCTCCCAGGGCTACACATAAAATAATTCTTTTACAGCAATTATGCAAAAAAAGCCCCTAAAAAGAGGCTTTGCATAAGATTGATATAATCAAATCACAAGGACTTTTGATTGCCGTACTTACTTGACAAGCACCTTCATACTTTGAGAAGTACCCTCAGTTTTCAAAACAGCGATATACATTCCCCTAGACAGACCATCAAATGAAACAAAACTTGAACCGGCATTTACATCGATGATGTTACCAATGGTTCTTCCCTGCTGATCAAAAAACATAACTTTTGCAGGTGTCCGAACTTGAACCGCAAGCCCGTCATCTTGAACCTGAATAGAAACATGCGACTTTGCCACATTCGTTTGGACAGCTTCCGTAACAGAAGAACTTGAAGCAGGCATAACAGAACTACTACTTGGGCCAACAGGAATCTCCGTGTCTGACGAAACAATTGTGAGACAAGTGACATCGTCAATGACTAAATCACCAAAATCAGAAGAAATACCAGGAATCAGCTGTCCCCATAAACCAGGAGAACTGGGATCATAATCGACATCATTATAATTGCTTCCCTTCAATTCCCATACCAATTGCTTTATTTTTGTTGCATCAAAAGCTTTTCTTGCACCCCAACTTTCTTGAGCCAACTGACTCCAAAGAATAGTCACGGTGCTATAGCCTTGAACGGTTCTTGTCGAACCACCATAGGCCTGATTGCTCAATGCATAGGATGGATTTACTTTTGTGGCATGGTAATTGTCATCGTACACCGTGCTTATATCAGCGCGAAAACGATGACCCTCACCACGATATTTATACGAAATACCCTTGCATTTACTCAAATCGTATTCTTTGCCATTCCCATTAGTTTTTAAACCCATAGCCACATAGGGGACAAACCAATAATTTGGCTCGGCGATATTGTAACCATTTGGAGTCGCGCGAAGCATTAATTGAGAGTCTCCAAATTCATAATAAAAACCACCAACCATAGTTTCATTAACGGTAAGAGTCTGCACAGCAGGACCTTCCGCTTGACGATCTTTAGCGGTAAATGGGCTTGTTGTTCTTAATGGGAAATACATAGTGGTATCCACATACTCACCATCATCGTTTTCATAAGAAAATTTTCGCGGTTCAAAAGACCAGTTTGAAAAAAGGCCATCGTAATATATAGTGTTGATTACAGAACATGGTTCTTCATATTCCTTGAACATGATTTTCTCTTCATCAAAATCAAAGTAAGTAGTGCATCCTACATCAGCGGAGTCAGTATAAATGAACCACACATCTTTCTCACTCAAAAGAGAAACTCGGTCATCTTTTTCAAAGTCTTCAATCAACACATCAGCAAATGCAAGTGGAACAAAAGCCAATAAAGGGATTAAATTTTTTTTCATTTTGTGGACTCCTCATTTTTCTCAAATATAACTCATTTTACACAAACAAATTATCTTTACCCCCCCCGTTTGTAAATTTTTGCACACATTATGTGAGATATCTCCATACAAAAAGAATCCTGCATCAGGCTCTGCTAGGCCAGTTTGTACAAATCGGGCGCCATAGCAATAAATTCTGGTTTTATAAAAGTACGACCAGGCCCAATCAAGACTTTGAGGATTGGAGGACAGGAAAACAGCTATAAGGCGGCGTACAGAAGTATCGCCAAAATCTGGCCGCTTAAAATTCTGAGAAGCATCGTCAGTGGGTAAACAGAAGCGTAGCCCACGTTCACCGCCTCGGAATTGGAAAGTCTATTTGCAAAGGCGAGTGCCGGAGGGTCCGTCATGGAGCCCGCAATGGCTCCGCAGAGGCTCAAGTAATTTACCTTGAACACAACGCAGCCAACGATGCCTGCAATCATCAAGGGAACGAACGTGATAAGAACAGCTAGACCCATATAGTAGAAGCCATCGCCATTCAGCAATACGTTAAAGAATTGAATGCCTGCGTTCAAACCTACGCACGTCAAGAACAACGTAATGCCAAGTTCGCGAAGCATCAGATTTGCGCTTGCCGCCATGAAGAAGTTCAGAGGACCAATTTTACGCTTACGGGAAAGAAGGATGGAAACCACCAAGGGACCGCCAGCAAGACCAAGCTTTAACGGAGTGGGCATACCAGGAATTGCTAGCGGAATGGACCCGACAATAATTCCCAAGAAGATTCCTACAAAGGCGGGAATAATTTCAGGATGTTCCAAAGCTTTCAGGGAGTCACCTAGCTTGTGAGCCGCAGCGTCAATACTTTCCCTAGAACCTACCACAAGAATCTTGTCGGCAAACTTCAGGCGAAGATCTAGACGTCCGGTAAACTTGAATTCTCCACGGACGACGCGGCTTGCGGTAACGCCATAGCGTTCAAGAGCCAGTTCGCCAAGGGTCATCCCAAGCAACTTCTTGTTTGTCACAAGAATACTGCGGGTTTCAATCTTGGAGTCTGCTTCCGTAATGGGTTTTGCGAGGCGCGTTCCAATGATTTTTTCCATCTCGGCCACTGCTTCGGGGAAACCCACAATATGAAGGCAGTCGCCTTGCTGAAGTACGACTTTCCCATTAGGCATAGAGACATTCCCATCGCGAAGAAGTCGAGTAATGACAACTCCGCTGGAACGGATCCCGGGGATTTCCTTAATCATGACGCCGAACAGATTCTTGTTATCCAACGAAAGGCTGGCAGAAACAATATCCTTGCGGGCAACAGCAATTTCGGCGGCGTAGTCTTCAGCAGACTTCTGGGGATCCTGCCTGAAGAATACACGAATAAGAATCATTACCAGAATGATACCCATGACACCGAAGGGGTATGCAACAGCGTACCCGATACCCGTTAGGGACGTGTCTGCTCCGGCCGCGACAAAAGCTGAATTTGCGGCACCAAGAGAAGGCGTATTTGTGACAGCGCCACAAAGCATCCCAATGAGCACGGGTACGTTGTTATGCATATCCGTAAAGAAGTATAGGCAGAGAGTAACAATCACGCCCATAAGCACAATGCTTACGGCAAGAATGTTCAGCACCAGGCCATGACGACGAATAGAGTCAATAAAGCCAGGCCCCACTTGCATACCGATGGTATAGACAAACAGAATCAAGCCAAATTCCTGCATGAAGTGCAAGACGTTAGGTTCAATTCTCAAGCCAAGATGGCTCATCAGAATGCCAACAAACAGAGCGCCCGCACCACCAAGACTAATGCCCTTGACCGAAATTTTTCCGACCATAAGGCCTACGGCAGCAGTGAAGGACAGCACAACAACCTGTTGAGCAACGGAAGTTCCTGTAAAGAGCTCTAGAAACCATTGCATAGGAAAACCCCGATTTTTATTATGATTTATTATCACTCTCGTAATTCATAACTCATACCTCATAGGGTATTTGCTGTTTCGTTATAAAAACAGGAATTAGCCTTATCGCAAGCGGTAAGAGCGAGAGCAACAGTTGCAGTGGCAAGGAAAAACATTTTTTTCATTTTTTAATCCTTATTTAGCTATCGGCTGTTTTTAAAGACAAGCCAAATCTAGTTGGATTTGTCTTTTTTGACTAATATTTTGTTTTTATCATATTGATAACTTTTTATGATATGTATTTTTACAATCCATCATTTATTTTTATCAATTGATAAAATGATTTTATAATTGATTACTCTTGAGAATCAATCACATTTGCCTATATTTGTTAGCATGGAACTTACGCAGCTCAAATATTTTCTAGAAGTCGCAAAGAACGAGCACGTGACCCAAAGTGCCAAGAAACTTTGCATCGTACAGCCCGCTCTTACTCAAGCTATACACAAACTTGAAGACGAACTGGGAGTATCATTGTTCAAAACATCCGGTCGAAACATCAAACTTACCGAAAGCGGAAAGTATTTCTACGAGCAGTTGCAACCCATCTACAACGAGATGATTGCTCTTCCTGTCAAACTGCAGGAAATATCCAATAAGCAGAAAAACAACATCAAACTGAACGTTCTTGCAGCATCGGCCCTTATTACAAACGTCGTTATTGAGTACAAGCAAACACACCCCTACATCAACATTGACATGTTGCAAAATAAGGAAACCGACCTGTATGATTTTTGCGTAAGAACGTTCAGTACATACAAGCCGGAACTTGACAGTTACAAGAACGACGAACTTTTCGTCCGTTCCGAAAAAATTTATCTAGCCGTTCCTAACACAGCGAAGTACAAGAAGATGTCCTCCGTTTCCTTGTTTGACGTTGAGGAAAAGTTCATACGTCTCTATGGTTCCAAGCAATATCGTAAAATTTGCAATGAACTTTGCGAAAAGATCGGGTTCAATCCTCAAATCACCTTCGAAAGCGACAGTTCCGCAGCAATCAAGGAAGCCGTCGCCGGAGGCATCGGAGTTTGTTTCTGGCCTGAAGTCACCTGGGGAAAGATGGATCACAAGAAAGTCAAACTTCTTGAAATTACAGACAGTAACTTCAAGCGCGATATCGTGATTTCCTATCGCAAGAACAAGCAGGACAGTACGTGTACAGACGAGTTCTTCAACTTCTTGCTGAAATACGATCCCAAGAAGCGCTGGAAGCAAAAGAACATTTAATTCATCGTCGCAAAATACCTAAATGGAGTCCAATATCAAAGCCGAACAAAGTTCCTTCGAACATCTCTTAGTTCAAGCCAAGTGTTAAGGGCATATGGCTCAGCCTATAGCTAACGGTATCCCACACCAACGGTCGATTTCGTGTCCAGTTACATGAGATTTTTAACTTCTAATGGTGACAACGTCAGTTATGCAACCGGCTCTGCTAGGCCAATCTGTACAAATCGGGCGCCATAGCAAATGTTTCCTGTTTCGTAAGCTCCCTTTCCGTAGATATTTATAAACAAAACCGCATTTTTGGTTGGATTTCCGCAAATCTTTATTAGCGGACCGGTTTTAGGAATGTACAGCCAGGCCCGACAGAGCGCGCCCCTCCTATGCAAACTTATGGATGCGAAGTGGGCCCGCGTACGAATTGGCTTGACAGAGCCATCCAAGAAAATGCATTTTTGTGCAGTGAACCTATTGACAATTGCACAAAATTGCACTATATTTATAAATGACAACAATTTAGCCCGATTTTGGGAGGTTCATTATGGAACAGAACAAGAAGAAAGAGCTCACCGCTCGCCAGGAAGAAATCTACGAATACATCAAGCAGTATTCCCAGGAAAACCGGATGCCGCCTACCGTCCGCGAAATCGGCAACCGCTTCGAAATTTCCTCCACCAATGGCGTCCGCTCCATTCTCGCCGCCCTCATCAAGAAGGGCTACATCAACCGCTCCCCTCGCCTGAGCCGCGGCATCGAAATCGTGAATGAAGAAGACGCAAAGGCCGCCCAGACTCCCACCAACACCATCGAGATTCCCATCGTGGGCCGCGTGGCCGCAGGTACGCCGATTCTCGCGGTACAGAACCTGGAAGGCACCGTCACCATCGACAGAGACTTCCTCGCCTGCCGTAGCGATGTGTTCGCCCTCCGCGTCCGCGGTGATTCCATGATCAACGCCGGTATTTTTGATGGCGACTTGATTTTTGCACGCCAGCAGAAGTCCGCTGAACGGGGTGAAATCATTGTTGCCCAGATTGACAATGAGGCTACCGTAAAATACTATCAGCCTCTCTCCGACCATATTGAGCTGCGTCCTGCAAACCCCAAATACCGCCCCATCATCGTGAACAAGGAGAAGGATTTCTCCATTGCCGGGCGTGTCATCGGCGTAATGCGCAAGGTAAACTAACTCCGCAGCAACTAAACTAAATGTCGCTGCGGCAACCCAAGCCGCTTGCGTCATTCCACAACACAAAAAGGCCGGGTCCAGTATTCAACTGCCCGGTCTTTAAATTTTATCTAAACTAACGCATGCTATATCGCACAGAATATCGCGCGGCATTAAAGCATGACGATTAATCGTCCATTTCTTCCAGATCCTCTTCCGCTTCTCTCAAATCTGCAGCATCAGGACCTGCGCCGAAATCTTCTTCATCCTCAGCTTCATCCAGAGAATCACCATTCATGGCACCCAACTGGTATTCCACCTTGCGAGCTTCTTTGGATTGACCGAGTTTGAGGATGGCGGCACATTCTTCGCAATAGCCCAAGTGCTTGTCCACCCAGAATTCTGGAGAAACAAGATTCTTGTTGCAACGCGTGCAAATCTGAGTTGCAGCTTCGCGAGTGAAAGCCAAATTCTGTTCTTCCAATTCCTTAAGAATACGTTCCGTCAACTCTTCCTGAGTTTCTTCGGCAAGGGAGGCCTTGCGACGGATGGAAGACGTAGGCTTCTTTTCAAGCTGCTTCAGTTCAGAAGAAACCTTCTTCTTGTTGGCACCATCTTCGTGCTCATCCACTTCATAGAACATGATGGACTTTGCAAGCCTGTAATTGGCACCTTCCAGCAAGATGGAGAACGGGGGAAGAACCTTGGGAGCCTTCTTGCCAGCCTTATCCTTATTGTCTACGACGGGTTCCTCAATTGTAGCAGCTTTAGCTGGAGCCACCTTTGCAGCAGCTTTCTTGGCAGGAGTAACCTTCGCAGGCACTGCCTTGACCGGAGCTGACTTCTTAGCAGGAGCCTCTACTTTTTTTGCTGGCGCTGCCTTTACCGGAGCCTTTTTCGCAGGAACTGCCTTTGCAGGAGCAGCCTTCTTGGCGGGCACCACAGGTTTCTTCGCAGGAGCCTTTTTAGCCGGCGAAGCCTTCACCGCAGCGGATTTCTTCACCGGAGCGGCAGCCTTTTTTGCAGGAGCAACAACTTTCTTAGCTGGAGCCTTTTTTGCAGGAGCGACCTTTGCCGGAGCCTTCTTCGCCGGAGCCTTTTTCGCGGGAGCAGGCTTTGCCGCAGCCTTTTTGGCCGGAGCAGCCTTTGCCGCAGACTTCGCCGGAGCCTTCTTAGCTGGCGCAGGTTTTGCAGCTGATTTCGCCGAAACCTTCTTCGCGGGAGCAGCCTTCTTAGCCGGAGCCTTCTTCGCTGGCGCAGTTTTTGCAGCAGCTTTCACCGGAGCTTTCTTTGCAGGAGCGGCCTTCTTAGCCGGCACTGCCTTTGCGGGTTTCTTTGCAGGACTCACTTTCTTAGAACTCATATCACTTCTTTTCCACTATCTTGATTGTTAAAATCGGATCGTTCGGCTCAATGCGGCAAACAACATCATGACCGCTCAAAACTTTGCCGAAAACAGTATACTTGCCATCCAGATGAGGCTGAGACGTCTGGGTAATATAGAACTGGGAGCCGTTGGTATTGGGGCCACGATTGGCCATGGCAATCACACCAGTCTCATGCTTCAATTCGCTAATCTCGTCATCAATCGTATATCCTGGGCCACCGGTGCCATTTCCTTCCGGGTCTCCCCCCTGAATCATGAAACCCGGTATCACGCGATGGAACGTGAGCCCATCATAAAATCCCTTATTCGCAAGCTCCACAAAATTCGCAACTGTATTGGGTGCGGCCTTAAAATCCAAACTCACCACAATCTCCCCTTCATGGGTGGTGATGACCGCCTGAATTTCAGAAACGCCGGAATAGTCCTTATTGAAAACTTTCCCTTCGGCAAAAGCCAAAGAGCACCCCAGTGAGAGCAAAAGCACCGAAGCAACCAACGTTCTTCTCAATAAAACCATAATCCTACTTTTTTATCGAATTGGATTCCTAAAATGTCAACAGAATATAGCTTTTTTTATATTTGGAGAAAAATTCTAGCGTTATCTTATGCCCCAGAACAACAACATTCGAAATTTCAGCATTATCGCCCACATCGACCATGGCAAATCCACCCTGGCCGACCGCCTTATCGAACTGACCAAGACCGTTTCGAAAAACGAAATGACCAACCAGCTCCTGGACGATATGGATTTGGAAAGGGAAAGGGGCATCACCATCAAGGCTCACGCCATCCGTATGGTGTACGAGAAAGATGGGCAGGAATATATCCTGAACATGATTGACACTCCGGGGCATGTGGACTTCACCTACGAGGTGAGCCGCTCCCTGGCGGCCTGCGAAGGAGCAATCCTGGTAGTGGACGCGAGCCAAGGCATCGAGGCCCAGACCCTCAGTAATCTGTACCTCGCCATCGAAAACGATTTGACCATCATTCCTGTTTTGAACAAGGTGGACCTGCCAGGTGCACAGCCTGACCATGTGGCCCAATTGGTGGGAGATTTGCTGGGTTACGACCCGGATTCCATCCCCCGCATTTCCGCAAAGACTGGTCTCAATGTGGAATCCGTGCTGGACAAGATTGTGGACGAGATTCCCGCACCCAAGGGCGATAGTGGAAAGCCCTTGAAGGCCCTGATTTTTGACTCCGTCTACGACAGCTACCGTGGCGTGATTAACTACATCCGCATTGTAGAAGGCAGCCTCAAGGCCGGCATGAAAATCCGCATGATGAAGACCGGCGGCGAGTATGTGGTGACCGAGGTTGGAACCTTCAGCATGCGCCGGGACCCGAGACCGGAACTCACGGAAGGCATGGTAGGCTATGTGCTTGCCAACGTGAAGACCATCAGCGATGTAAAAATCGGCGACACCCTGACGGACGCCGCCAACCCGGCAACAGAAGCTCTCCCCGGCTACAAAGACATCCTCCCCATGATCTATTCCGGCATCTACCCCATTGATCCGGAAGATTACAAAAACTTGCGCGAGGCTCTGGAGAAGTTGCGCTTGAACGACTCCGCCCTCACTTGGGAACCCGAAACCTCCGAGGCTTTGGGCTTTGGATTCCGTACCGGCTTCCTGGGACTTCTCCACATGGAAATCGTGCAGGAGCGCCTGGACCGCGAATTCAATGTGGACATCATCACCACCGTCCCCAACGTGGAATACCACGTGTTCATGAGCGATGGTACCATGGTCCGCATCGAAAGCCCCTCCAAGCTCCCCGACGCCAGCCGCTACGACCACATTGAAGAGCCTTATGTGAAAGCTCAGATTTTCACACCTAAGGATTATGTGGGTGCCCTCATGACGCTCTGCACCGAAAAGCGCGGTGAGTTCGAGACCATGGAATACATCGACGAACAGAAGGTCATCCTCAAGTACGATCTTCCCCTGGCCGAAATCATGTTCGACTTCTATGACAGGCTCAAGTCCGTAAGCCGCGGCTACGCAGGCTTGGACTACGCCCCCAGCGAATACCGCCAGAACAATCTGGTGAAGCTGGACATCCTCCTGAACGGAGACCCGGTGGACGCCTTCTCCGTCATCATCCATCGGGACAAGGCCACCACCTACGCCAACGCCATCTGCGTGAAGCTGAAGGACCTCATTCCGCGCCAGCAGTTCGACGTGGCCATCCAGGGTGCCATCGGCGGTAAAATCATCAGCCGCAGTACCGTGAAGGCTGTGCGTAAGGACGTGCTGGCCAAGTGCTACGGCGGCGACATCACCCGTAAGAGGAAGCTCCTTGAAAAGCAGAAGGAAGGCAAGAAGCGCATGAAGAGCATCGGTAGCGTGGAAGTGCCGCAGAAGGCGTTCCTGGCAGTCCTCTCCCTCTCCGACGATTCCAACGGTAGCGGCGATTAACAGCCAATGCGGGGCATTCCTTTATGGCCAGTCTAAAACGCATTGTCAAGAAACTCCAGCGGAAAAGTTCCAAGTCCCATGTGATGTTTTTGGGATTTGTGGTGATTTTGTTTTTTGGAGTGGCCATGGCGCTGCGTTACTATGCCTTTGAGCCCCTGCGTTTGAACGACGGCACTATGTATCCCAAATTCCACGAACACGAAATCGTGTGGATGTGCAAGCTTCCCCTCTGCCTTGAAAAGCTGAACGTAAACGACTTTGTCTGGGCGGAACTCCGCAACGAAGAATCCATGATTCGAAAAATTGTGGGTATGCCTGGAGATAAAATTTCCATTTCAAACAAAGGTCGCTTTAAATCCAAGCGAACCTCCTTCCGCTGGAAAGAGGAAAACATCTTCATCGAATCCAGAGCCTTCCGCATTCCACAAAAAGGCGATACCCTCTGGCACAACAAACTGAATGACATTGAAGAGGACTACTTCCTCAGCATTCTCAGCGACCAGGGCGAAGACTTCTACATCCAAACCAGCCTGTGGCAAGGCGAGAAGGAAATGCCTCTGGAAAAAATCGGCGCATGCAAACTGGGGAACCGCCAGGTGAGCCTGCAGGAGGTAAGTACCCTCCCCTGGCAAGATCGCTACCTTTTGGAACTCCAGATTTTCAGGCGGGAGTCCGGAACCCAGCCCTATAAAATCAAGCGCAACTTCTACCGCGCAAGCGACTCCACCTCCATCGAATACGTTGTGGCAAACGAGGACTACTATTTTTTGGTATGCGAACAGGGGGCCCACTGCCCCGACTCTAGAGAACTAGGATACTTCCCCAAAAGCCGTATTTTGGGCATTTATAAGGCTTCTTCCAAAAAAGCCACAAAAAATACACGAAATTTCCTACTCACCACTCAAAGCACCCGAAATTTCTTGTTCAAGAAGTTAAAGTTCAACGAACAGACTTTGAAACCTGCCGAACATTAGTGCTATATTAAGGCTATGGACTTCAGCACACCCGAATTCACTACGATACACCACCGCAACATGTGGGGCGAATGGACCTTCGTTTTCGAAGGGTCGGACTTGTGTAGTTTGAAGTTTACGGGACCCGTGGTTCCCAGCAGCGTGAAGGCCAGCGTCTACTCTGGCGCCGATGTGGAGAAGGGCCTCCCCGCAAAAGTTGTCCGCGCCTACCGCAAGGTGGTGAAGGAACTGAATCAATATCTGGAAGGAAAGCTGAAGAAGTTCACCGTGCCGGTGAAAATCTACGGCACGGAATTCCAGCGTGATGTTCTGGAAGCCATCCGCGACATTCCCTACGGAAAAACCTGGACCTACAAGGAACTGGCAAACTACGTCAAGCACCCTAATGCGGAGCGCTCCGTCGGCAACGCACTCCACCAGAATCCCGTACAGATTATCCTCCCCTGTCACCGCGTGGTGAGCAGCAGCGGAGACATTGGCGGTTACACCCTGGGGCAAGATTTGAAGCGGCGTCTGCTCTGCATGGAAGGAGCCATTCCCCAGGAACTTGCGCTAGAATAAAAAAATCTCCCGCCGAAGCGAGAGATTTTTCTCAGTTTCCTCTGCGTCGTATCAGCAACCGAGCTTTGCAGCCAGGTATGCTTCCAGTTCGTCAATCTTCACCAGTTCCTGCTTCATTGAATCGCGTTCACGAACAGTGACAAAGCCGAGTTTGGCCGGATCGCATTCGCCTTCACCAACAGTGTCGAAGTCCACAGTGACGCAGAACGGCGTTCCCAGTTCGTCCTGACGGCGATAGCGCTTACCGATGGACTGCGTTTCGTCATATTCCACGTTCCAGCGACCGAGAAGTTTGTTGTAAATTTCTTCAGCCTGTTCCTTCACCTTGCCCTTCTTCACCAAAGGAAGAACAGCAACCTTCACCGGAGCAATCTTCGGATCAAAGTGGAGAACAGTGCGTTCATCGTTTTCAAGCTTCTGGACTTCGTAAGCATCGCAGAGAAGCACGAGGAGCAAGCGTTCCACACCGAGGGACGGTTCCACAACATACGGAATATAGCGCTTGTTGTTCACCGGGTCGATGAATTCCTGTTTCACCTTGGATTCGTTCTGGTGCTGCGTGAGGTCGTAGTTGGTACGGCTTGCAATGCCCCAGAGTTCGCCCCAACCAAACGGGAAGTCATATTCCACATCGGTGGTACCATTGGAGTAGTGGCTCAGTTCTTCCTTGGCGTGTTCGCGGAGGCGGAGCTTTTCCTTGGTAACATGGAGGTCGTTCACCAGCCAGTCAAAGCAGTATTTGCGCCAGAAGTTGTACCAATCCAGTTCCGTGCCCGGTTCACAGAAGAATTCCAGTTCCATCTGTTCAAACTCGCGGGTACGGAAGATGAAGTTACCCGGAGTGATTTCATTGCGGAAGCTCTTACCAATCTGACCCACACCAAACGGGATACGGGGGCGCACGTTGTCAACGATGTTCTTGAAGTCAACGAAAATGCCCTGGGCTGTTTCCGGACGGAGGTAAACCTTATTGCCTTCGCCTTCAATCACGCCGATTTCCGTCTGGAACATGAGATTGAAGGCGCGAGGCTTGGTCCAGTTGACCTTACCGCATGTGGGGCATTCAATCTTGTTGTCCAGCATCATCTGGTGGATTTCATCAAAGTTCTTGCCGGCAGCACAGCCTTCACCCAACTTGTCTTCCAAGAGGTGGTCAGCGCGGAAGCGTTCATGGCAATCGAGGCAGTCCACCAGCGGGTCACTGAAATTGCCCACGTGGCCAGAGGCCTTCCAAACGCGAGGATTCAAAAGGATGGAGCTATCGAGGCCCAGCACATCCTTACGGGAAGTCACAAACTTCTTCCACCAGAGATTCTTGATGTTGCGCTTCAGTTCCACGCCATACGGACCGTAGTCCCATGTGTTGGCGAGGCCATCATAAATTTCAGAACCCGGGAAAATGAATCCGCGGCGCTTGCAGAGGGAGATGATGTCTTTGAGAGCATCTTGAACTTTCTTTGCCATTTCAAATATCCTTTACGGCCATGTCGGGCCGGACTAGGAACCTACCTGGATGATAGGCCCTGACGGCGGCATAATATAGAAAAATGCGGTAAAAGCTAGCGCAGACCAGACGAAATTTTATGATTCTAGCGCTAGCGGTGGTGTGTGAGCTGAATATGGCGAGTATTAACGAGCCATTGAAGCGAGAGCTAGCGCAAGCCAGACGAAATTTTATGATTCTAGCGCTAGCGGTGGTGCCGTGAGCTGAATATGGCGAGTATTAACGAGCCATTGAAGCGAGAGCTAGCGCAGGCCAGACGAAATTTTATGATTCTAGCGCTAGCGGTGGTGATAAGGGTGATTCTGCATCACCATCTGGACTCTATACAGTTGCTCCACCGTTATCACTCGCGCATGGTCATGTGTGAACGTAAGCGGTGAAAGCGATAAGAGCAAATCGGCAGACTTCTTCAAATTCTCGTCAATACCGTAGGCGCTACCGATGAGGAAAACAATGTTCCCCTGAAAACGGTCCCGCAAGGTGTCGGAGAGTTTCACCGTGTCCATCAGCTTGCCTTCTTCAGACAAAATAACGCGTTTGTACTCGTGCTTTGGGAACTTCTTTTCAAAAAGAGCCGCTTCCTGGGCCAGGGACTGCACGCGGTCATCCAGTTTGGACTCCTTCAACTCCACCACTTCTAAAGGCATGGCGGAACCGCGCAACCGCTTCACGTATTTTTCAACTTCATCGGCAATGAAGGGAGAGCCCGCCTTGCCGAAAACCGCTAAAACCCACTTCATTAGCGGCCAACCGCCAAGCGTTCAACGAGAAAATCCGGCATTCCAGCTTTGCGCATCCGTTCCTGGGTCTTGAACACATCGTATTCCACCCGAACAATGCGCACGCTCTTCTTTTCCGTATCCAAAAGGCACCAACTGGCGCGAGGGTCGCGATCCCTGGGCTGACCCACACTACCCACATTCACCAACAAACGCTCCGTATCCACAATGGAATACTCGTATTCATCCAGAATCTTGGGAATGGCCATAGGGCGACTCGCCACAATCACGGGACTATGGGTGTGCCCTACAAAACAGTAGCGATTGTCAAAATGGTCAAAAGCGTCCAATGCATCTTCCAAATCGGTGATGTAAATCCAATCCGCCGGTGAAAGGGGCGATGCGTGAACGAACGTAATATCGTTCTCCTCATGGAGGAACGCCAAATTCTTCATGTAGCTCAGGGAATCTGCAGATAGATGTTCCTGGGTCCACTCGATGGCCTGCTTGGCATACGGATTGAACCCAACACTGGATTCATACTTGATGGCCACGCTATCGTGGTTTCCAATGAGGCAAATGTCCATATTTTCCTTGGCCATCTGCACGCATTCATCAGCATCCACACCATAACCCACCAAATCACCTAAGCAAATACGACGATCAACACCATTATCATCCATGGAATGAAGCACCGCCTCGAAAGCCGTGCCGTTGGAATGAATATCAGAACAAATACCGTAGAGCATAGCCGTAATTTAACAAAGTTTTCTAGATTTGGATGCCGTATGGAAGTCATTCAAGACAAAACCAAGGTGGCAATCGCCTACGTACTCAAGGAAAAATCCGGACGCATTCTGGAAGAAATCCCTGCAAGCCACCCCTTTGTCTACATCCACGGCTACAACAACATTATTCCTGGGCTGGAAGACGGACTTGCCGGCCGCGCCTTGGGCGAAAAATTCTCCCTCGACATTCCCGCCGACATTGGATACGGCCCCTATCGGGAGGACCTGGTCATCGATGTTCCCAAGGAGGAACTGCGGGATGTGGGCGAACTCTGGCTTGGCATGGAACTGGAGATGTTCCAGGAAGAGGACATGCGGGAATTCCAGCTGCCGGATACTGCCGACGAGTTCGTGGACGGAATCAATCTGGATAGGGATGACGAGGACGAAAGCGACGGCATCTACATCATCAAGGAAATCTACAAGGATTCCGTGGTGGTGGACGGGAATCACCCGTTTGCAGGAAAAGACCTGATTTTTGAAGTGGAAGTGGTGTCCATCGAATCCCCCAGCATTACGGAGCTGGAGACTGGGTACCCCGACCCGGAAGACGAAGAATTCAACAACTTTGACGAGAATTTCAACCCCAACAACGACAGGAGATGGAACTGATGGCTAACATGGATGAACTGAAAAAGGCTGCAGGTGTTCGCGCCGCCGACATGATCAAGGACGGCATGACCGTCGGTCTTGGTACCGGAAGCACTGCCGCCCACATGGTGAACCGTTTGGCAGAGCGCATCCAGAAGGAAGGCATCAAGGTGACAGGTGTCAGCACCAGTTGGAGCACCACCCTCCAATGCCGCAGTCTCGGAATTCCTCTCAAAGAAATGGGTGAAGTTTCCCACCTAGACATGGTGATTGACGGCGCCGACGAAATTGACAGCGACCGTAACCTCATCAAGGGCCGCGGTGCAGCCCACCTTCTGGAAAAAATTGTCGCCTCCATGACAGACAACTATGTCATCATCGCCGACTCCGGCAAGAAGGTGAACAAGTTGGGCGAGAAATTCGCGGTACCTCTGGAAATCATTCCGGGCGCAATCGCCGTCGTTACTGAACGCGTGAAAAAATTGGGCGGAGAACTCAAGGTCCGCATGGGCGCTCCCGGCAAGGATGGCCCCGTCATCAGCGATAGCGGAAACCTCATCGCAGACGCCCGCTTTGGCATTATTGAGAACCCGGACAAACTTGCCCGAGACCTGGAGCACATCGTGGGCATCGTAGGCCACGGCCTCTTCATCGGGATGGCCACCAAGGTCATTCTGGCCGATGCCGAGAAGGGATTGATTGAGTTCTAAATATTTTTTCTCTATACAAAAAGCCTCTGTCCGAAGACAGAGGCTTTTTGAATGCTTTATCGCGAAGAATTAAGCGTCGTCCCCGAGTTCAGGGAGCTTCTTAATCACATTGCGACGTCCATAGCGAACCTTGCTGGGGTCGAATTCAGCGGCGGCAGTTGCCGGTGCTTCTGCAGCAGGAGCGGCGGCAGGAGCCGGGGCGGGGGCTGCAGGTGCGGCCGGAGTTTCAACCGGAACGCGAGGAGCAAGAGGACGACGGGCTTCAACTGCGGGAGCTTCGGCGGCCGGTGCTGCAGAGGCAGCAACTTCAGCGGCAGGAGCAGCCTGTGCAGCAGGAGCTTCGGCGTTATTGAATTCACGACGGGGACGGTCGGGACGACCATCACGGCGATCACGACGAGGACCACGGTCCTGACGTTCATTGCGGTCACGGTTCTGGCCCTGGGCCTGTCCGTCTTTACCGCGGTTTTCTTTATTCTGACGATCCTTGTTGTGATCCTTATTGTTGTTGCGGTCACCGCGAGCGGCCATATCCTGCTGAGAAACAGGGCGGCGAGAACCTGGCTTGAGGTTCATGTCGGGAGAAAGCTTTTTCACAATAGGAGTGTGAAGATTGTCAAGAATCTTGTTTACCTTCGAGAGGATAACAATGCACAGAATCACTGCGATGAGTGAGAGTGCAGGAGCAATGTATTCCATCTGGGCACCTCATAAGTAAGGGTTGACCACATCTGCAAGCTGGAAAAGACCGGCAGGCGGGGTGACTGCGATTAGGGTTAATTAAGTGCCATCTTTATAGCGCCACATAGGCTTGACGGCAAAAGGGTTTCGCGGGACGTAGGCCTACTTTACGACTTCGGCTGACTGAACGACGAAACAAGGTGTTCTCCGCTAGGCGAAAAACAGGGGGCAGTCACGGGGGCAAATTTAAGAAATTTTCAAGGAAAAAGCGAATAATCTTGCCAAAAAAGGGTAAAAATGGTATATTATAGGCCATGAAAAGCGCGATGAGCATCAAATTCTGGTGGTGGCAGACCCTATAACAAGGAGTCTGGTACTTTTCATTCAGTTTTTCACAAAGATGCAGGCTCCTCGAAAGGAGCCTATTTTTGTGGATTAAGCCAATCTAGGCACCGGACGAAGACCTGTTTGTGTTCACCTCTAAAAAAAGGATTTACCATGAGAACATCTCTCAAAATCGACGGACCATGCAAGACCTACCTCACCGAAGCGGAACTCCCGAAGGCGTGGTACAATGTCCGCGCCGATATGAAGAAGAAGCCGGCCCCCCTTCTCAATCCTAAGACTCTGAAGCCTGTGACCTTCGAAGATCTTCGCCCGGTGTTCTGCGATGAACTCATCAAGCAGGAATTGGACGAGAATACCGCCTACTTCCCCATTCCGGAAGACATCCTTACATTCTACAAGATGTACCGCCCCAGTCCGCTGGTTCGCGCCTACTTTTTGGAGCAGGCCCTGGAGACCCCGGCCCACATCTACTACAAGTTCGAAGGCAACAACACCAGCGGCAGCCACAAGCTGAACTCCGCCATCGCCCAGGCCTACTACGCCAAGCAGCAGGGCCTCAAGGGCGTCACCACGGAAACCGGAGCCGGCCAGTGGGGCACCGCCCTCAGCATGGCCTGTGCCTTCTTCGACCTGGAATGCCAGGTGTACATGGTCAAGTGCAGTTACGAACAGAAGCCCTTCCGTCGCGAAGTGATGCGCACCTACGGCGGCAAGGTGACTCCGTCGCCCTCCATGACCACCGAAGTTGGCCGCAAGATTAACGCCGAATTTCCTGGCGCTACGGGAAGTCTTGGATGTGCCATTTCTGAGGCTGTGGAAGCAGCGCAGGCCCAGGAAGGCTTCCGCTACGTGCTGGGTTCCGTGCTGAACCAGGTGCTTTTGCACCAGACCATCATCGGGCTCGAAACCCAGACAGCTCTCAAGAAGCTGGGAGTGAAGGCAGACATCATCATCGGTTGCGCCGGTGGTGGCAGTAACCTGGGCGGTCTCATCAGCCCGTTCGTGGGCGAAAAACTCCGCGGCGAAGCCGACTACCGCTTTATCGCTGTAGAACCAGCCAGTTGCCCGAGCCTCACCCGCGGCCGCTATGCCTACGACTTCTGCGATACGGGTTGCATCTGCCCCATGGCCAAGATGTACACTCTCGGTAGCAAGTTCATGCCTTCTGCAAGCCATGCCGGCGGACTCCGCTACCACGGCATGAGCACAATTCTTTCGGAATTGTACGACCAGAAGGTCATGGAAGCCCGCTCCGTGGAACAAACCAAGGTGTTCGAAGCCGCAGAAACGTTCGCACGTACCGAAGGCATCCTCCCCGCTCCGGAAAGCAGCCACGCCATCCGCGTCGCCATGGACGAAGCCCTGGAATGCAAGAAGACCGGCGAAGCGAAGAACATCGTGTTCGGTCTTACCGGCACAGGCTACTTCGACATGATGAGCTATGCCAGGTTCAACGACGGGACGATGAGTGACTACATCCCCACCGACGAGGAGCTGGCTGCGAGCTTCGCAAAAATGCCTAAGGTTTAATCTACGGGCCGCCTGCGACGACTCATAAAGATAAGTCGCCTCCGGCTCACGGTTTAATCGCGCGCAAAAAAACTTAAACGCCTCGCAGCCACTATGGTTGCGAGGCTTTCTTGTATAAACATTGAAAAAAATGGAATTCCCAAAACAACACAATTTGTATTATTGAGATTAGAGTTTTGACATGAACATCGATCAGTACAAATATGTGAGAATCCAAGGCCGGAACCTCGTGGTGAACACCCTTACCGGGAAGGGTGTTTTCGGCTTATGTATGGAATTGATTCGCAGTAAAAAAATGGAGCAGGAAGACGTCGATTTATACATGGAAATCGATTCCTGGTTTGCAGAAAACCTCCCCTGGCCAGAACAATGCAAAAGGCAGGAAAGCGTGGTCTGCTACTTCAAAACAGAGAACGCCGGCGAGATGCTAAAATGGATTAAGCCAGCGCTTTGGCTATTGGACCGCTACGACATCCCCTATTATCTGGTCTACACCAACACTCCAGGCGAAATCGTCTACGAAGACAAGTATCAGATTGTGGCCAAAGTGGACGACATCGTCATCCAGCCTGTGCCTGAATCCTGGTCCAAAGACAAATAAAAAATTCCTTCTCCATCCTCGATGACGAGAATCCAGAAAATACGGATTTAGCGTTCAACTATTACACTATTATCTCAATAGAATCTCTTTGTAATAAGTCAAAGCAGAGAATTTGTATTTCGCTGGCAACGGTTCCTTTTTCAGTCCCGCTATAAAATCGTCAACGTAGCGTTGAAATTTTTCAACGATGAATTCATAACGTTTCAAAAGTTCCTTTCTTTCCGCAGAGTCAATATGCGCAGCATCACCGATTTCATCTTCGTTCTGAATAATAACGCTTTTACTAAAATCCAAACCCGACGACGTCCGTTTTGAACTTTCATCTTGGAATTTATACGCATGAGTATGGTGAATATTAGATCTAAAGGGAATTGCGAATGTCAGCCCCCGATACAAGACTATAAGGACTAAATATGGTCTATTATGCTTAGACAGAATTTCGTGGTTTGCGGCATTCCTTTCATAGAACAGCTCTGACAGCAATCGTAATTTTACTTCGCTCATTTGATTTCTTTTTTGGGCAAATAAAAAAACGCTGTTCCTTACTTGATATAAGAAACAGCGTCATCTAATGAGCTTTCTTTTTTGTCTCAGGTGGTCGCTCTACCACCCTGTCATCAATTTGAGCTTTCTTTTTTGTCTCAGGTGGCGGCTCTGTCACCCTGTCATCAATGCATAATATAATAAAAATTTGTATGGTTCCGCTAATTTTATCTTCAAAATTTGCATTTTGCAAACAATCGTTGTCTTTTTGCTAACAACTGTTTGCAGGAATGCCAGTTTTTTCCAGGCAAGCCGAGAATGTGCAAAATTGAATCAAATTATGGCAATGTCAATTCTACGTCATCGCGAAGGGCAGAACACTGGGGCTGCGCCTGGGGAAAATCTTTTTGTGGGGCCCGGCTTCGCTTGGCCCCTGCTAGGCCACCACCTTCGGTGGGTGCCTAGTTGTCCTTGATACAACGCACCGAGCAGCCATTGGTCCTAGCGAAGATGCGGACATACGAAATGAGGTTGTTTACGCCCAAGGCGTAAACATTGCTCTCATTATCCATCGTAGAAGACCAAAAGTAGGCGTCGTTGCCCAAATCGTGGAACTCCTTGTAGTAGGTGAAGTAGTAGCCAGCAGGGAGCGCAGAGAAGCCATACTTATCCTGGTGAAAACTCCAAGACGAATCCCTTAGATTGTCTGAGCGTTCCTCAGCACTTGACCCAACACTCTCCAACAGCGTTTCAAATTCCCCCTTGCTTGGCAGGTGCCAGCCAGCGGGGCATACCGTTTGTGCGGCATACCAAGTGTACAGGCGGCCATATGTTTCGCAGTTGGCTGGGTCATCATCGTAGCACCAGGATTCTTCCGTGGCGATATTCAGGTTCTGAGCCATCCAGACTTGGTCACCTATGGTTGTGGTCTTGTACTTTTGACCTTCACAGGCATCCGTAACGACGGAACAATCCTCTTCCGCAGCAAGATCCGTTCCGTTTGCCATTGAATTTGAGGAAGAAACATCATCCGGATCCGTTGCGCCGGAGCCACCGCAGGCAGCAAGTGTCATTGCCGCGAATAACATTCCGATACAAATTTTCTTTTTCATGCATTTGTTCCTTATTTCAATCTAAAAGGACTGGCCTTGGCATTGAGCTTTGACTGATTCACCTTGACCATATTTCCTATATCAGATAGGACTTTATCTTTGGTTATAGCCACATAAATCATGATGCGAACTTCTCCTTCAAACATAAAGGATTTGCGTTTTAGGCGCATCAGTTCCAAAAAAACTCGCAATTTTCTTATACCAAATATACCCCCCCAAAAAAAAATGTCAAGTATTTTTCCTAAATTTTGCGTAAAGCAATGTTTACGAAGTTTTTTTGGTAAAATTTCATATTGTGAATCATATCTGGCGAGTATTGCGCCAGCGACCTAATTTTGAATTTTGTCGAGGCGAGTGCAGCGACCGAGCTTGCTCGGGCACTTCCGAGCCGATGTCAAAATGAGTGCGAAGCACTAATTATGAATTTTGAATTATGAATTTTGAATTTTAAATTGTGAATTGCCCTCAATTACTACATTTCCCCCTATGAACGAAAAGGTGCGCGTTATCGGTGGTGGTCTTGCAGGCTGCGAGGCGGCTTTGCAGTTGGCAAGTCGCGGTTTTCAGGTGGATCTCTACGAGATGCGCCCCGTCAAGCAGACTCCGGCGCACCGCGACGGACACTTGGCCCAACTGGTCTGCTCCAACAGTTTTAAAGCCTTAGGCGTCACAAGCGCCCACGGTCTTCTGAAGCAGGAACTCACCATGCTTGGGAGTTTCCTCCTGGATAGCGCCCGGGAGGCAGCTGTCCCTGCCGGCGATTCCCTCACCGTGAACCGGGACATTTTTAGCGAATCCGTGGAGCGGAAAATCGCCGAATCTCCGAACATCCACCTCAAGCGAGAAGAAGTCACGAGCCTGGAAGGGGACTGCCCCACCCTGGTTGCCGCAGGGCCCTTGGCCAGCGACGCTTTGGCCGACGACATCTTCAAGCGCCTGGGCAGCAACCGCCTGCATTTTTTTGACGCCATCGCCCCGGTGGTGGAAACGGACAGCATCGACTTTGACCATGCCTTCTACATGAACCGCTGGGAGAAGGGCGAAACCGCCGATTTCATCAACTGCCCTCTGGATAGGGAAACTTACGAGAAGTTTGTGGCGGCCCTCTGCGAAGCGGAAGGCATCGAGCCTCGCCCCTTTGAAAAGCATGAACTTTTTGAAGGCTGTTTGCCCGTGGAAGAATTGGCCCGCCGTGGCTACGAAACCCTCCGCCACGGACCCATGCGCCCCATCGGTCTTGGCCTGGGGAACAATGGACACTTGTGGTATGCGGTAATTCAACTCCGTGCCGAGAACAAGCAGAAGACCCTCTACAACATGGTGGGCTTCCAGACCCGCCTCAAATGGGGCACCCAGAAAGAGATTTTCACCATGGTGCCGGCGTTGAAAAACGCCAAGTTCGCACGCCTGGGTTGCATGCACCGGAACACCTTCATCGAAAGCCCGAAATTTCTGGATGCGACACTTCGCCTAAGGCCTGAACTGGATTGCGCCAAGGGAATTCCCCCTACCTGGTTTGCGGGGCAGATTACGGGTTCCGAGGGCTATACGGAAGCCGTTGCCACAGGCTGGTATGCCGCCTGGAATATGGCCCAGACCATTCTCCACGGTCATGCCGACCCACTCCCTGACGAGTGCTGCATCGCCGCATTGATGAACCGCCTGGTGGAAGAAAACGAAGACTTCCAGCCCATGAACTTCAACTTCGGATTGCTCCCTCACCAAGAGGGATTGAAAAAGAAGAACAAGAAGGAAATCCTTGCCGCAAACGCCGAGCGCGCCCTGCGGGAATGGATTGCTAGCCGTATTCCGGCAGCGTCTCAATCTTTGTAAAGCGCTTTGTTTCTGGATTTAGAACAAAGTAACGCGTAGCATCGCCCAGGGCAAGCATCACGTACTTGGGTGTAAGAATCTTCAAGTATTTATTGAGCTGTACCTGGAGCCCTTCCCAGGTGTATTCCCCGGGAGCCTTGCATTCCACCAGGAGCCAGGGTTTGCTCAAAGGCTCCCCCGCCCGAAAGTTGTGCACCACGATGTCCGCCCGGTCTTCCGTCTTCGGGTCCACCCGCATGAGCTCGAACTCCACGCTAATTTCACCCTCCGGAACCTTCACCACATCCAGGAGAAAACGGATAGTGGCCTGGCGCACCTGCTCTTCGGGGGTATCAGGGACTTCTTTTTTGCGAATCGGGTCAAACATCACCTCAAAGATAACTACATTTCTCCCGTAAAATTTTTTAGAGGAGTCTCAAAATGAGAAAGCGTTTGTTAACTGAAGGTGCCAAGGAACTCTCGTACGAAATCCGCGAGATTGTGAAGAAGGCAAATCAGTTAAAGGCATTGGGGCTCAAGATTCACTGGGAAAACATCGGCGACCCCATCGAAAAGAAGTGCCAGCTTCCGGGCTGGATCAAGGACATCGTCTCCAACATCGTCCAGCAGAACCCGAGCTACGGCTATTGCCCCTCCAAAGGCGTGCTTTCCACTCGTGAATACATTGCCACCCAGACCAACAAGTTGGGCGGAGCCCAGATTACAGCCGACGACATTCTGTTCTTTAACGGGTTGGGTGATGCCATCGCCACCATTTACGGGCTGCTTTCTTTGACAACCCGCATTATCGGCCCCTCCCCTGCCTATAGCACCCACAGCTCTGCAGAAGCGGCCCATGCCCACACGGCTCCCATCACCTATCGACTGAAGCCCGAGGACCACTGGTATCCGGATTTGGAAGAACTGGAAAACAAGGTGAAGTTCAATCCCAGCATCGCGGGCATTTTGATTATCAACCCCGATAATCCGACAGGCATGGTCTACACTCGTGAACACCTGGAAAAGATTGTGGACATCGCCCGCCGTTACGGGCTCTTCATCATCTGCGACGAAATCTACAACAAGATTGTGTACAATGGCGCTCACGCCATCGCCTTGGCTGAAGTCATCGGCGAAGTTCCGGGCATTGCCTTGAAGGGCATCTCCAAGGAATACCCGTGGCCAGGTGCCCGCTGCGGTTGGGCGGAATACTACAACCGCGATAAGGACCCTCAGTTCGATGAATTCTGCCGCGCTCTAGACAACGCTAAGATGATTGAAGTGTGCTCCACCACCATTCCTCAGCTCACCATTCCTCAGGTACTGGGTGACACCCGCTTTGCGGAACACCGCAAGGCCCTGAACGAAAAGATTGGCCGCAGAAGCGCCCTCATCAACGAAATCTTGAGCGACGTTCCTGAACTCTACTTCAACCCCACCTATGGTGCATTCTACAACACCATCGTCTTCAAGGATGGCGTGCTCAACATGAAGCAGAAGTTGGAAATCCAGGACAAGAAGATTCGCGAACTGGTGGAAAAATGGGCTGACGCCGCCCCCAACCCGGACTACCGCTTTGTGTATTACCTCCTGGGGGCCACTGGCATCTGCGTTGTGCCAAGCTCCAGCTTCTGCAGTGATTTGCAAGGATTCCGCATTACCCTTCTGGAAGAAGATGAAACGGAACTCCGCCACGTGTTCACCTCCATCCGCGATGCCATCAAGGCATACGTCAAGAGCTAGAAAGGGCTAATGGAAAGCGTAGACCTCCACATCAATGGCATCAAGAAGAGCTTTGCCGGTAAAGAAGTTCTAAAGGGAATTGAAGTCACCATCAAGGATGGGGAGTTTGTAACGCTACTGGGGCCCTCCGGCTGCGGCAAGACAACGCTTCTCCGCATCATCGGTGGTTTTGCGAAGGCCGACGAAGGTCGTGTGTTTCTTGGGAATGAGGATATTTCCAAAAAGTCTCCCGACAAGCGCGACATCAACACGGTGTTCCAAAACTACGCCCTGTTCCCGCACTTGAACGTGTATAAGAATGTTGCCTTCGGTCTCAAGAGCAAGAAGGTTCCCAAGGATGAGATTGATAGGCGTGTACAGGCGATGCTCGAACTGGTGAACATCACGGATCTCGCGTCCGAGATGCCCTCCACATTGAGCGGTGGCCAGAAGCAGCGCGTGGCTTTAGCACGGGCCCTAGTGAACGAACCCGACATTCTTTTGCTGGACGAACCCCTCAGCGCTTTGGACGCAAACCTCCGCAAAAAACTGCAGGTGGAACTTCGTGAGATTCAGAAGAAGACGGACACCACCTTTATCATGGTGACCCACGATCAGGACGAAGCCATTGCCGTGAGCGACCGAATCCTCGTGATGTACAAGGGCAAGCTGGTACAGGATGGAACGCCGGAAGATGTTTACGAACATCCGGTGAACCGCTTTGTAGCGACCTTCATGGGCGAATGCAACATTCTGGAATGCGAAAAAGTTTCGGACACCTGCGTCAAGGCGGCCTTCGGAAATCTCGTGGTGGAGAAAATCCCCGCGTGGATGGCCGATGCGGGCGGCAAGTGCTGCGGCGGGGTGGCCATCCGCATGGAAGACATCCATGTGTGCACTCCGGGCGAACATTTCGAAAACAATGTCTTCCATGCGAAAATTCTCGAGAGAATTTTCCGTGGGGACTATTGGGAACTGCACGCCGACTTCGGGCCGCTCACCCTCCGCGTCATGACGGACCCGGACCAGATTTACAATCCTGGCGATGAAGTGGAGCTCTACATGGAGCCTCAGTATCTGCAAGTGCTAAGCGACTAATGGCAAACAGCAACACAACAGAAGTCTTTGAAGGCAAGCTCACCACACGCAGCAGAATGCGGAAGTTCGGGCTTTTGCTCACGGGCCCCGGCATGCTCTGGCTTCTAGTTTTCTTGCTCCTGCCAACCATCTTCCTTTTGGTGATGGCTTTTGCCCAGCGCGGCTCCTACGGCACCATCGACTGGACGTTCAGCCTCGACAACGTGAAGAAACTTTTGGGCTACAGCAGTTTTGGCTGGTCTGCAGACAATCTTCTCATCATCTGGCGAAGCTTCAAAATCGCTGTCATCACCACCATTCTCTGCCTCGTGGTAGGCATTCCCATGGCCTTCTGGATTGGCTCTCACGGCAAATCCATGCGCACACTTTTGCTCGCTCTCGTCATGGTTCCCAGCTGCACAAACCTGGTCATTCGCACCTATGCCTGGATGATTCTCCTCGGTTCCCAGATGCCCCCCACCTGGATTGCAAGATTTCTCGGAATCATTGGCGAAAACGAAGCCCTCTATCCGGGAACATTCGCCGTCTACATCGGCATGGTGAGTTGCATGCTTCCCTTTGCAGTCCTCCCCCTCTACACCAGCGTGGAGCGTTTGGACTGGGGCATTGTGGAAGCCGCCAAGGATTTGTACGCAAAGCCCGTCCGCGTTTTCTATCACGGCATTCTCTCCCAGATGATGCCAGGCATTGTGGCTAGCGTCGTTTTGACTTTGGTGCCCACCCTCGGCATGTATGTGGTGAGCGATCTTCTTGGCGGAGCCAAATACATTTTGATTGGCAATATGATTCAGCAGCAGTTCTTTGGAACCGCTCTAGATTGGCCCTTCGGCGCCATGCTTGGAATCGTGCTGATTATTTCCAGCGTGCTAAGTCTCGTTGCCTTCCAAAAGGTGGGAGGGAAGAATTTTGTCTAGATATTCCAATAGACCGCTTCCGCTCTTCTCCCGCATCCTCGCCTACGCAGGGATTCTACTCCTCTACGTGCCGCTGATTCTGGTTTTGATTCAGAGTTTCAACGCAAACAAACATGGGCAGACCTGGGGCGGTTTTACCTTCGACTGGTACACAAAACTCTTCGATAACGTGCTAGTGCAAACCGCCACGGTGAATACCGTCATTCTGGCCGTAGTCAGCACCATCATTTCCACAGTGCTCGGAACGATTCTCGCCATTGGCATCCACCGCACCCCCTGGGGCAAGAAGATGCAGAACTTCTTCGACATGAGCATCAACATCCCTGTGGTGACGCCAGACATTTTGATGGCCATCGCCCTGGTTTCCGTATTCGCCCTCTTCCGCAGTTTCACTTCGATTTTTGACCCGGGAATGCTTACCCTTATCATCGCCCACGTGACGTTTGAAATCAGCTTTGTGGTGCTTGTGGTTCAGAGCCGCCTGGTTAGCATCGGCAGCGAACAGATTGAAGCCGCCCGAGACCTCTACGCCACAACCGCCGGAGCCTGGTTCAGAGTAATCATCCCCCAGTTATCCACTGCCATCATCGCCGGTGCGCTTCTCGCCTTCACCCTCTCCCTAGACGATTTCATCATCAGTTTCTTTGTCAGCGGCCCCAAATCCACCACGCTCCCGCTGTACATTTACGGCTCCCTAAAGCGCGGAATTTCTCCTCAAATTCATGCCCTCTCCACATTGATTTTCTCAATTACGTTGTTTGTAATGCTTCTCGTGGCCATGAAAAATAAAATTAAGGCCCCCAAAGCCCTCCAAAAGAAATAATTTTTCAACAAACATCAACAATCAACCCCGTAAGGATAAATAAATTGAAAAAATTCCTCCTTGCACTTTCCCTCCTCGCTGTCATGGCTCTCACTGCCTGCAACGAGCAATCCCAAGAACAAAAGGCCGAGACAAAGACCGTCACTGTGATGATTTACAGTGAATACATTGACCCGGCCATGCTCGAAGACTTTGAGAAGAAGACTGGTTACAAAGTCCAGTTGGAACTCTACGAAGCCCAAGAGGAAATGATTGGCAAGCTCCAGGCTGCCGGCACGAGCCAGTATGACGTGGTCATCGCTAGCGACGTGGTGATTCAGCAGATGGTGCATCTGGGATTGATTGCCCCCATTGATACCACTAAGGTTCCCAACCGCAAGAACATTGCGCCCCAGTTCCTGAACCAGGCCTTTGACCCCACCAACACCTACACTATTCCCTACCTGTGGGGCACCACCGGCATTCTCTTCCGCGGTGACGAAGTGGACCCGGATAGCGTAAGCTACAGCATGCTCTTTGATGCTTCTCAAACCAAGGGCAGCTTCAGCCTCTTGGAAGAAAGCCGCTCCATGCTCTCCATGGCTCTCCAGGCTCTCGGTTTTGACGCCAACAGCGTGAAGCAGGAAGAAATCAACAAGGCAGTGGAACTCATTCTCCAGGCAAAGAAGGACAAGAACTTCTTGGGCTTCGACGGCTCTGTGGGCGGTAAGGACAAGGTCCTCTCCAAGATGGACTGGGCAGCCATCGTCTTCAATGGCGAAGCCGCTGTTGCCATCGACGAAGATTCCACACTCCAGTATGTGATTCCGAAGGAAGGTTCCTTCATGTGGCTGGACGCTATGACCCTTAGCTCCAAGGCTCCCAATGTGGAAGGTGCTTATGCCTTCATGAACTACATTCTGGATGGACAGGCTGGTGCTCAGCTCGCCAAGTTCGTCTTCTACGCAACACCCAACAAGGCCGCTCTTGAAGTCATCGACCAGGATTTCAAGGAAAACCGCGTCATCAATCCTACCGAATCCGAAATCAAGCGTATGGTGTTCCTCTCTGATCCAGGTGATGCAGCCAAGCTCTTTGATGAAGCATGGACGATTGTAAAGACTCGCTAAAGCGAGCTTTACAATCTTTTTACGAGACCGGGCCGGCTAGAATCAAGCAAATCTTTTATGGTCGGCCAGCCCTCTCGCAACGAGCCTCGGTTAATACCGAGGCCCTTTTGCTCACAGTTAAAACACGCTAACACGTGTTTTAACACAAAAAAAAGTTCCGCGATTGCGGAACTTTTTTGTATTAATTATGAATTATTAATTGCCATCTGCGGGTTCTATGGGGAGCGGAGCAAAAGGCGGTTCCAGTTCAATACTGATGGGACAATGATCCGAACCCATCACCTTGGTATGGATATCTGAACTCACGATATTAGGAACCAGGCCCTCATCCACGAAAGCGTAGTCCAAGCGCCAGCCCACGTTCCTCGCTCTCGCGCCAAAGCGATTACTCCACCAGGAATAAGCATCACGTTCATCCGGATGCAGCACGCGGAACGAATCCACGAAACCATGCTCCACATACTTGTCCATCCAGGCGCGTTCAATTGGCAAGAAGCCGCTGATATTCTCATTTTCCTTGGGGCGCGCGATATCTATTTCCTTATGGCAGGTATTGTAATCGCCAACCGTCACCACATGCTTTCCATCGTCTAGCCAGTGATGGCAATTTTCAAGGAAGGCATCATAAAAACGGAGCTTGTAATCCAGGCGGTCATCACCACTCCCCCCATTGGGGAAATAGATGGAATTGAGCACCCAATCCGGAAATACCAGCTGGATTACGCGGCCCTCTTCGTCAAATTCTTCAATGTCAAATCCATAGTTCACGGCATCCGGCTCAATCTGGGTCATGACGCCCACGCCGCTGTAACCTTTCTTACGACGGCAGGGATTCCAGTAGGTGAAATAACCTTCAGGACTACGCAGGCTTTCCGGAATCTGGTCTCCTTCCGCACGAACTTCCTGCAGGCAGAGAATCTCCGGTTTTTCCGCATGGAACCAATCCTCGAAACCCTTCTTGAGGGCAGAGCGGATTCCATTCACATTCCAACTATAGATTTTCATTACATACCATTCTTTACACCAACAAAGATAGTTTTTTTACGGCCAAAATCAAGCATAAACAAATTCATAAGAATAAAACCCTGCAAAACAGCGCAAAATGAGAGGAAAAGGGCAAATAAGCGGTAGCGAAGGTGCTACAAATTTTATATTTGAAGTATGAAAATCCTAAAAGTCGCAAAATTTCTCTCCATGATTCCCCTGGCAGCACTTCTCGCAAGTTGTGCTGGCTCCTCCAACGGCGAAGACCTGGAAGTTCCCACCAACCTCCCCCCTATCTGCAGAGACATCGATTTTGTGGCTAACCCAGACATGCGTGAAATGTGTGGTGTCCGTCGCGTCCACAACAAGGCTTATAAGAACATCCCGCAACAGCGCTACCTTATCAAGCCCAGCGAGACATCCATTGTAAAAACGGGCAACCGTCTGGAACTCCGTTTCCAGAATTCCCTGCCGCTCTATCTGGATGGCGCCATCGTGAAAGAAATTCAGTTCAATCAGGATAAGCGTTTAGAGAAAATCAAAAATACTTACGACTACCACGAAATCTACAGTGGCAAGCAGAGAATCCGCATTTTCAAGATGAACATTCCCACCGACGCAGGAACAAGCTACGACTACTGCTTCCGCATTCCCGAAAAGAAGGGAAACGACAGAACCCGTAGCGTGGCCATGGGTAACCATATCGAAGCCATGACCTGCGAGGATTTCGATCAGCTTGTTGCCGACGATTTGGCCAAGAAAAAGAAGAAATAAGTGGGAAAATAAAGAACAGCACTTTCAACATCGTGACTGATCAAAGCAAGTACATTCACAACGCCCTGAAACAGGTTCGCCTGGTGACCTCTCCCACTTCTGTGGCGGGTTTTTCTATTTCAGGCTTGGCCACGTATTTGCAGTTTTCGGAACTGAATTTCGCTGTTGATATGGGAGAATGCCCTCTCAGTGCAATCCCTCTGGACCATGTGTTCCTGACCCACGCCCACGGTGACCACGCCCGCTGCCTCATGCGGCACCACAGCCTTCGAAAGATGATGGGCGTTGAAAAAGACAGCGTCTACTACGTTCCCGAGGCTATCTACGAGGGAGCGAAGGGATGGATTCATTCCGAGGCCATGTTTGAGGGCGTTCCCGAAGGAAAGTTCCGCTATCCGGATTTGGTTCCCCTGAAACACAAGGAACGCATCACCCTCAAATACCGGAAGGATTTGGTTCTCGAGCCTTTCAATGTGAAGCACTCCGTCCCCACCATGGGCGGCACGTTGCTTCTCCACAAGAAAAAACTGAAAGACGAATTTCTCGGAAAATCCGCCGAAGAAATCATCGCCCTCCGGCAGAATGGCGTTGAGATTTCTCGCGAAGTCTTCGAGCCTCTCCTCAGCTTCATGGGAGATTCCCTAGGAGAAAATCTTCTGGAGAATCCAGAGGTGTTCAAGTCCAAGGTGCTCATTGCCGAATGTACTTTCGTAGATGACGAAGACGAGCCCATGAGCCATAAAAAAGGCCACACCCATCTACAGCACATCGTAAAAGCATTAAACGAACTTGGCAGTGACGTGACATGCGAAAAAATCATTCTGAACCACTTCTCCATGAAGTATTCAGAAAAGCACATCCAGGAAATGCTGGAGAAGAACATCCCCGAAGCATTCAAAGACCGGGTGGTAGCGTTCTTGTAATTCACAATTCAAAATTCACAATTCAAAAATAAATCGCGCGAAAAATGTGTGAAGAGAAGAAAGAAGAAGTTGTTATCCCGGAATTTTACAGGGATTTAAACGAAGACCCAAAAGATAAAGGGCTATGGCATTACATTTTCCGCACCAATGGGGACCGAAAACCCATCAAGACGGAGAACGGACTTCCCCATAAGTTGGATTTTGATTGGAAACAAATGTTCCCAACTCATAATGGGCACATCGAAATTGAAATCGGAAGCGGCAAAGGCAACTTCATTACCGATTACGCCGAGATGCACCCGGACTACTTCATCATGGGAAGCGAATGGGATTACACCTGGGCCGCCTTCGCCCTAAGCCGCATGAACAAACGCAGCGTTCTTGGAAATTCCGCCATGCTCCGTGGCGACGTGTTCTACTTCCTTCGGGATGTGGTGAAGGACAACTGCATCGACGCTTTCCACATGTATTTCCCGGACCCGTGGCCCAAGGAACGGCACCACAAGAATCGCCTTCTCCGCCCGGACTTCCTTACCGAAGTTGCCCGCACCCTCAAGCCTGGCAAGCGGCTCTTCTACTGGGGAACAGACCACAAGGAATACAACGAAATCGCCCTCGAGACATTTGATGCATTCCCAGGCTGCAAAGTTCTGGAAAGGAACACCGCAGAACCTACCGATGGAATCACCACCGGCTTTGAACGAAAGTACCGCAAGGAAGGACGCCCCATTTATAGAAGTGTCATCGAATTTGAAAAATAATTTTTGGCATTCCCTAAATTGACATCTTTCGTCATTCGTTTTTGCTAGTTTATCGCCACTATGTTAAAGCAACTTACCATCAAAGGTTTTACACTCATTGCCGAGGCAAACATCTGCTTCGACAAAGGATTCACGGCTATCACCGGCGAAACTGGAGCCGGCAAATCCGTTTTGATGAAAGCGCTCCGCATTGTCTGCGGCGATAAGGTTACAGCGAACCTTGTGCGGACTGGCGAAACAAAAGCTACTGTCGAAGCCATCTTCGATATCTCCGACGAGCCTCAGATAAAGGCTCTTCTTGAAAAGTTTGAAATTGACGCTTCCGAAGGCGACGAGGAACTCGTTATTAGGCGTGAGATTTCCGATTCCGGTAAAAGCCGCGCCCGCATCAACGGGACTGTGGTAAACCAGGCAGACCTTCAGGCCATCGGAGAAGAACTCATCCAGATGCATGGTCAGAGCGAACAACTGCTACTGCGGGACATTCGCAGCCACGCCCAGATGCTGGACGACTACGCCCAAGACGGTAAACTACTTGCCGACTATTCTGAAAAATGGAACCTGTGGAATAGCATCAAGGCAAAAATCGAAGAGACTGAAGAGCGGGCCAAGAATCTGGCGGCTCAAAAAGATTTTCTGAAATTCCAGTTCGATGAACTCTCCAAGGCAAACCTCCGTGAAGGCGAAGAGGAAGAACTGGAAGATAAAGTCAATGCCGCCAACAAGAGCGAGGCGGAACACCGCTATCTGGATGAAATCCAGAACTCCCTCAATGGAGAAAACGGTGTACTGGACCAGATTCAGATTCTCGTCTCCAAAATGCGCGCTCTTTCCATAAAGCTTCCCCGCTATGAAGAAGAGCTGAAATCGCTTGAAGAAGTTGTAGACCCCTTTGACAGCGTGTGCCGCGACATTCTGAGACTCAGTCCCTCCCAAGTCCTCAGCGCAGTTGAAATCGACAAGGCAAACGCCCGAATCGCCCTCATCCAAAAGTTGAAGCGGAAGTACCGCACGGATGTTGCAGGGCTTATCGCACTTACCGCACAAAGAAAAAAGGAACTGGACAGTCTGGAGAATCTGGATGCCGATCTGGAAGAATTGGAACGACAAGGCGCCAAGGCTCATGACGAAATGATGCAAATCGCCATCGCCCTTACGGAAGTCCGTCTAAAAGCAGCGGACAAGTTCGATACTGCAGTCCAAGGCGTTCTCCACACCTTGGGAATGCCCAAGGCCATTTTCAAGACGGCCATTGAACCTCAGGCCCCATCCGCCAACGGGAAGGACCACATCGAGTTCAAGTTGGCTCCCAACTCCGGCGAAGGAGAACGTAGCCTCCAGAAAGCGGTCTCTGGCGGTGAACTTTCCAGACTTCTCCTCTCCATCAAGACTGTCATGGCGGAGCTGGACAAAGTACCACTCCTCATCTTTGACGAAGTGGACTCCGGAATCTCGGGCGAAGTGGGCAATACCATCGGTTCCGCCCTCCGAAACCTGGGAAAGCACCATCAAGTGCTCACCATCACCCACCTCCATCAGGTGGCAAGTCGTGCAAACAACCAGATTTCTGTCAGCAAGAAGGAATCTGAGGGCAGAACATTTACTATTGTTGAATCGTTAGACCAACAAGGAAGAATTGACGAGTTGGTGCGGATGCTGGGTGGTGAGACAGAAACCGTCCGGGAACACGCAAGGCAACTCCTTGAGGCGAATAAATGACTGATAGTCCATCAAACATAAGGTTGCGTTCCCGCATTTGGAGCGTGCTCCGAGCCATTGTGTTTGTTTGCGTAATTGCGTTTATCTGGCTTGGCATGACGAAAACGGCCATAGCCCTAGTGGTTGCAGCCCTTGCCATGGGCTGGGTCAGCCAGTACAAACTAAAATTTCTGGAAATTGAAAAGCCCTACTACAAATTGTGGCTCACCATTGTAGATGGATTCCTCTCTTTCGTGGTGATGACCAGCATTTTCGTTCGAGATTTAATCAAATCCGAAGATGCAGAAATCATTCTAGGTGTTGGTTGCGCATTCCTTTTGGCCCGCCTTATCGCCTTTACCCTGTTCTCTCTGGGCGTTCTTCGCGAGGGTAAACAGCTTTCCAACAAACGCCGCTGGAGTAAACTCGCTAACCTTGCCGTTACCATCACCATGGGCGTTTACCTGCTGAATCTGGAACATTACCAACAAATCTGCATGGTGACCTCTATTCTCTTGATGGTGGCTAGCACCGTGGCATACGCCTACTGGTATTACCGCGACCCGGCTCACCGCAAACCTCTTTCCATCGCAAGTCAGCTCACCATGAGCCGCATCGTGCTTACCCCCTTCTTCTTGTGGGTGTTCTTCTACGACAACGATTTGGATTACAGCAACAACAGCATCGTCTTCAAGGCCCTCGCCCTCATCATGGTGCTAGGGTTCATGCTTACCGATTTTCTGGACGGGAAACTTGCCCGCGCCATGGGTGAAGTGAGTACCCTCGGCAAATATCTGGACCCCTTCAGCGACAAGATTTCCAACATGACCATCTTCATGTGCTTCATTGCCACAGGATACGCCCCCGTATGGATGGTGGCCCTCATCTACTTCCGGGAATCCAGCGTAGAAACGCTCCGGACTCTTGCGGCAAGTGAGGGCATGATCATGCCTGCACGTCGTAGCGGTAAATGGAAAACAGCCCTTCAAGGCATCGGCATTGTAGCCATCCTCCTGGGAGCCATCGATCCTATCCGCGCTTTAATTCCCGGATTCGAAAGCATTTGGGGAATGTTCCCCACGGCTGTCATGGGTGTAATTACCGCAATCACCCTCATCAGCGGTGTAGATTATTTCGTTTCCAGCAAGCATATTCTTAAGAAATTCGTGTAATTTCGCCGAATTTCACAAGTTCCCTTGCCAGTTTTCAAAAAATTTACTATATATGGGCTACCTCGACGCGGGGTGGAGCAGTTGGTAGCTCGTCGGGCTCATAACCCGAAGGTCGCAGCGTTCAAGTCCTGCCCCCGCTACTAAAAAAGACTCGGTTTAACCGAGTCTTTTTTTATCCCAAAATCGACGAATTTCACTCCCAAATGCTGTTGGGAAGCTTCCCTATATCCCGAAAATCCAGTTTTCCGCCAGAAGTTGATGATTGGACATTCACAAGCCGGGCAAGAGGCTTCCCCGCCCTCTCAATGACAACCTCTTCCTGCTGGAGTGATACCTGGTTCAGGAGAGAGCCAAAATTCTGGCGGGCTTCCATTGCGGTGACGATTTTCGCCATACTATTTTGCCTCCACCGGGGCTTCGGCGGCTGAACTACCGGTAGCCGCGCCATCAGTATTAGCGCCTGACGCTGCTTCGGGAGCAGGCTCCAAGAGGGCCTTGTCCTGAATCACCAAGTCCACACGACGATTCTTCTGGCGACCTTCCTTCGTCTTGTTGTCGGCAATAGGCATGGTCATGCCAAGCCCCTTTGCCGTGAGGCGAGAAGCATCTATGCCTTGTTCCACCAAGAAGTCCTTCACATTGTTGGCACGCTGTTCCGAAAGCTTCATATTGTGCTCTTCGGAACCCGTATTGTCCGTATTTCCTTCAATGGAGACATTGAACTGCTGGTATACCGTCAAAATGCCAGCCACTTTCGCAAGGCTGGTCTTCAAATCCTGCTTCAGAGTTGCCTTGTCCACATCAAAGAGAATGTCGGACATAGAGAGAATAATACCGCGGGCATCTTTAGACACCTGAATCAACTTGGACTGAAGTTCATTCAGCTTGTCCATGGCCTCTTTCTGGCGCTGTTCCGCCTTAGCGCGTTCCTCAGCCAGAGCCTTCCGTTCTTCTTCCAGCTGCTTCTGAAGTTCTGCCTCATGGGCCTTCAATTCCGCTTCACGAGCTTTCAGCGAATCTTCTCGTGCAGCGGCAGCCTTCAACGCGGCCTCGCGCTCCTGAGCCTCCGCCTGGAATTTTTCACGGTCCTGCTGCATTTCTGCCTGCAAGCGCTCTTCCTGTGCCTTCATAGCCTCACTGGTCTCTGCCAAGCGAGCCTTTTCAGCCGCCAAATCTGCAGCCAAATTGGACATTTTCCCGCTGCGGGCATTGGCTATCTCTTCTTGAATCGCTTCGATGGAGCGGTTGGTAGCATTTCGCTTTTCCCAATTTTCCGCAATCTTGTTGCGATGTTCCTGCACTTCGGACTGAGAGCGGATGATTTGCACATAGAGGGCGCATTCCGCCGCAAGCCCCTGGGCCTTCACAGAAATGGGATCTGCAGCCACAGCATTCTTCAAATCAAACGCCTTCCCCTGTGCCTCCAGCAAAGTGAGTTTTGCATCCAAAGCATTCTTAGGGATATTCTTCTCCACCGCCGCGAGGGAGTCGGAGCACATATCATAAAGAGAGGGAATCTTCTGCGATTTAGCGTTATCCGCGGCAAAAGCGGCACTAGCAGCCAGCAAAGCGAGAGCCGTAACATGTAATGTTTTCATTATTTGCCCTCCTTGCCTTCGTTATCCAAGATATTCTGATAGAGAATTTTGCGTTCCACATCGTTACGTAAATTCTCTTCTAGGCGAGCGTCTTCCTTCTGCAGGGAATCACGCTCCGCATTGATAAGGGCCAAGCGATATTCCAAAACGCTGAGCGAAGCGGCATTAGTAGCCTCCTGCTGCTTTTTAGCGGCCTTATAGGCGTTGGCTGAATCCAAATGGGCAGCGGCAGCCTGAGTAGAGGCGGAATCCAGACCAACATCGGTAGCGATGGTCTTTGAACCTTCCGCCTGCATCATGGAACGGTCCATAGCCTGCTGCGTGGTTGCACAGCCCACAAGGGCAAAGCCAGCCAGGCCAATCATTAAATGTGTAAACTTCATATAGACTCCTTGGGTCTCTAATCGTTACCACCCATCCAACCAAATAAAATAAAAAAATTATTTTTGAAATGACAAATCTTTTTTAAAGTGTGATATGGAACAAGAAATCCGCTCCTATTCGGTGCAAAAATACCTGACCTCCATCAAAAACAAGCTCAGCGAGACACCTGCTGTGTGGGTTCACGGTGTCATCACACAAATCGTAGAGAAACCAAAAATCGTCTACATCACAATTGCGGATTTCGAGGAAGGCGACGTAAAACCCATCGCCACCATCAGCCTCAGCTGTTTTACCGGGAAATACATTGCCATAAGGGCCAAAACAGAAAATGCCCCCAAGCCCTTCGCTCTCAAGGAACAGATGAAGGTCTGTTTCCAGATAAAGGCGGACGTCTATATTCCAGCCGGCAAGTTGCAGGGCCAGATTCTGGACGTAGACCCCATCTACACTTTGGGGGAACTGGCCATCACCAAGAGTGCCATTCTCAAAAAGCTGGCTGTGGAAGGCCTTCTGGAAAAGAACAAGCAGTTGGAGCTAGCAAAAGTTCCCCTGCGTGTAGGGCTCATCACTGGCGAAACCACCGCCGCCTACAAGGATTTCACCACAAGGCTAGAAACCTCCCCCTTCAAGTTCCAGATAGTGACCGCCTACGCCAAGATGCAAGGAAATGAAACGGAAGCAAGCGTTCTGGAGGCTCTGGAAAAACTCCGCGAGGATTGCGACATCGATGTGGTCTGCATTGTCCGCGGTGGCGGCTCCAAAACCGACTTGAACTATTTCGACAGCGAAGCCTTGTGCAGAGCAGTGGCGAACTTCCCTCTCCCTGTCTTTACGGGCATCGGGCACGAAATCGACAAGAGCCTTCTGGACGAGGTGGCTTACCTTTCCTGCATCACGCCTACGGATTGCGCCAAGCGACTTGTGGAGCGAGTGGAGGAAAGCTGGAACGAAATGCTCTTTACCGCCCGTAAAATTGCAGAACGTTCCAAATCCACACTTGTGGAGAACAATCGAAAACTTTCCCAAATGGGAAACGACCTTCAGCGAGAAGTTCTTTTCCGGGTGGAAAAAGAAAAGAATCGCCACTCCATGATGGCCGCATCTCTGCAAAAAAACACCCAGTTTATTTTCAAGGCCGAAGATTCTCGGATTTCCCGCAATGAAGAGGGTTTGCGTCAAGGTTCCCGAAAAATTCTGGACCTGGCCAAGAGCAAATTCTCTTTGCTGGAGGTTCGGACAAAGAATGCGGACCCACAAACCGCCATCAACAAAGGCTTCACCCTCACACTGGATAGTCACGGAAAATTTATCCGGAATGCAAAAGACCTGAAGTTCGGAGACATCCTGACGACCCGTTTCAAGGATGGAAGCGTTTCTTCCGTTGTCAAATAAGGCTAGCGGCTATAGAACTCGGCGATTTTCTTCACCAGAGAATCCATAGATGTTTCGTCAGAGGTAATGGTTTCAAAACCATTCTTACGAGCAGTAGCTTCGGTTAAACGGCCAATGCAGAAGGCCAGTTTCGGGATACCTGCCGCAACATCTTCTGCGGCATTCTCATCGCTGGCCATGGTATTCGCCACGAAAGCCTCTACCGCGCTGGAACTGGCAAAGACTACAGCATCTGCTGTGCCAATTGCTTCACGCTTCCACGCAGGAATACCCTTCGCAGGCAGCGTTTCATACACAATCCACCGGGTTGCAGCAGGCAATAACTTCAGAAGCGTCTCATCCGCCAAATTCCCCTGCAGAAGAAGAATTCTGTCCGGCATAATTTCTGCGCAAGAAACTTTCTCCGCCAGCAGTTTACCCAGGCCTTCGCCGGTATGATCTTCTGGAACGTAATCGCACAGGATGCCGTATTCCAGAAGTTTCTTTTCGGTAATCTTCCCTACGCTCGCGATTTTCTTCCCCGCCAAAATACGAACATCCAGATTTTGATGGCGAAGTGCCGTAAAGAAGTGTTCCACGCCATTGGCACTGGTAAACGCAAGCACATCAAAATTTTTGAGATTTGCAAAATCAGCCGAGACCATCTCCGCAAGCCCCCGAGTCTCAATCATGGGAGTCTCAATGACTTCGGCACCCAAGGCCGTCAATCGGGAGGTAATTCCGCTGGACTGTTTTGCGCTACGGGTCACCACCAGGCGCTTTCCACTCAAGGGAAGATTCTGCTTCCAAGCCAGGCTCTTGCCCAACTCCACAACGTCACCCATGATGGTAATGGCGGGAGCCGTCACATTTTCACGAACAATGGTCTCCCCCGCCGTTTCAAGAGTCGCCATCACGGTGCGCTGGAAAGGAGTAGTTCCTTTTTCAATAAATGCTAGAGGAGTTTGTGGATCTTTGCCGCATTCCATCAAATGACGAGCAATGGAATCCATATTGGCGATTCCCATGAGGAAGATGAGGGTTCCCGGGCACTTCGCGAGCGCCGGGAAATCCAAACCCGCTACTGAAGATAGATTGCTTCGGTCGCTTTGCTCCCTCGCAATGACATCCTCTGTACAACTTTCATCAACATTTAATTCTGAATTGTGAATTGTGAATTCAGAATTGCCCTTCCCACTATCATTCAATTTTGAATTTTGAATTATAAATTGTGAATTGCCCTTCCCGCTATCATTCAATTTTGAATTTTGAATTGTGAATTGTGAATTGTCCCTCTCATGTCCCGTCACAATATGGAAACTTGTGGCAATTCCCCGATGGCTTACAGGAATTCCCGCGTATGCAGGCACAGCAATGGCAGATGTCACGCCCGGTACAACTTCGTATTCCACGCCGGCAGCCTTCAACTCCAGAGCCTCTTCTCCACCGCGACCAAATACAAAAGGGTCACCCCCTTTAAGGCGCGCGATTACACCATCTGGATGTTCTTTTGCAAATTGAACTAGGAGCTTGTTGATTTCAGACTGCTTCACCTTATGATGAGTCGGCATCTTCCCCACATCCACCATCTGGGCGTTTGCATTGCAAAATGCAAGAATAGAAGGAGAAACCAAACGGTCATAGACCACCACGTCTGCAGACTCCAGAATGGATTTTCCACGCAGGGTGAGAAGCCCCGGATCCCCGGGACCCGCTCCAATGAGATAGACTTTACCAACGTCTTGAGACACTTTAAATTACTTCAAGCCCAAAATTTTAGACGTTCCCGTCATATCCAGGATTTCCTTAACCATTGGTTGGATATTGACGATAGAGAATTTATCGTTTTTCCCGAAGCGCATTCGAGTAGTAAGAATAGCACGAATGCCTGCCGAAGAAAGATAGGGAACCTGAGCGAGGTCCAGAACCAATTCAGAGACGCCTTCCAACGAACCGATGGCCTCTTCTACCTTAGGAGCAGTGATAGCGTCCATTTCGCCAATAATCTGCACCAACAACTTTCCATTTTCATTCTTTTTCAAGACTTCCATCATTTCCTCACTTAAAATCACTTCTTTATTACTAGAACCGTAATATCGTCTGCCTGGGGAACTCCTGCCGCAAAGGAATCTACCGCTTTCACGATTTCATCACAAAATTCCGCCGAAGATTTATCTTCCATATCGCGAATTTTCGTTTCCAAACGCTTTTCGCCAAAGAAATCGCGGGAAGAATTTCGCGCTTCCGTCACCCCATCCGTATAAAGGAACAGGGCGTCTCCGGCTTTAAATTCCATTCGGGAAGAAGCATATTTCAACTCTTCTGCACTGCCCATCAAACATCCGCAGGCATCACTAATCCGTTCGACACTCCCATCCTTATGCTTGATAAAGGGTGGATTATGGCCTGCAGAAATGTATTCCAAAATTCCCGTAGATTCATCATAAATTCCCATCCAGGCCGTCAAAAACATCATGGCCTCATTATGACGGCACAACCGATTATTCACATCGTATGCAATCTCTTCCAAATTATCGCAATGTTCGGCGATGGAACGGAATTCCATCTTGGAGCGCATCATAAACAGAGAAGCCGGAATTCCCTTTCCACTCACGTCTGCAATCAAGAAGAACAAGCGACCAGGCATCACTTCAAAGAAATCGTAAAAATCTCCACCAACTTCCCGAGCCTCGCGAATCACCGCATGAATATCGCAGGCCACAGAAGGCAAGGCATAAGGCAAGGCGGAGCGCTGGATAGAAGCTGCCAACTTCATTTCCTGCTTAATTCTTTCCTCATCCTTCTTGTTCATTTCCGCAATGAGAGCGCGCTGACGATACGCCTTGCCAGAGACAAAGGAAAGAACCAACCACAAAAAAGCAAGAATGATGGTCATCAGTACCATGGAAAGATCCCGCTGATACTGTTCCGCGGAATATGCCTGCGTCACCGTTGACGATGCAACCTCCTGAGCCGCAAGTTCCATAGAATACCATCCCAAGCCCACCAAAACAAGTATCAGCAAGGTAACGAGAGCGAGCCTTACATTTTCCCGCATATTTTGCTTAACGCGAAATATAAACGAGGCAACAGCAACAATAAAAGCGGTGCCGCCACACTGCAAGGGAAGAGCGTACATCACAATGGCAAAACTTTGGGAAAGGTTTATCCCCACCAGAAGCACCGCCTCCATGTGCATGATTTCTGCAATAAACGCCATCATCCCCGCAGCCATAAAGCCGGGGCGTTTTTTTACAAAAATGAATTTGCGGACACCGATAGCAACGAATGTGGCAAATAAGGTGGCAAGAGAACTTTCAATCCAGTTTGCCGTACCTGCAGAGCCGCAAATTCCAACTATGGCACGACCCACTGCCGTCAGTGCACCCGCAATAAAAGCAGGCCAACTGCCAACATAAAAGGCGAGAAGAATGGCTGGCGTATCGCGAACGCTTACGAGAGAACCTGTCTCTGGAACCACAACGCTGAAACACGTCGTAAGAACAATGCCAATGACACCGCCCACAATACCAAACAGAATTGTTTTAAGAAGTCTGCTCATCCAAATTCACCTACAAGCCAAGTACCTTGGAGACCGTCAGAACATTCTGCCCATTCTTATACTCGTAAGCCATTTCATCCACCATATTCCGCACAAAGTAAATCCCCAAGCCACCAATTTCCAGTTCTGTACCCGGTTTAGGCTCCTCCACTTTTAATGGGTTAAATGGATTGCCACTATCAATAAAATGCAACTGGATGTAATTGTTCGTCATTCGACAAACGACTTCCAAATTACCATCTTTTCCATCGTAGGCATAATCTACGATGTTGGCGCAAAGCTCATCCAAAACAACATCTATGGTGCGGCGATCATCTTCAGAACACTTTTCCGCTTCCATCATTGCATTCACACCATCCATGATGGTCTGGATATTTTCCGTTTTCGCTGGCACCTTAAATATCTGGCTGTTGAAGAACGGCTCCACGTTGCACTGCAATGCAAGAACCGTCGTGTCATCAAAAGGTTCCGTTCCCTTGGAGAACTTTTGAATGGAATCCACCAAGCCGTCACAAAATTCCTGAGGCGAGCCATGTTTTTCCCGGACTACACGGACGATGCCATCCAAGTCAAAGGAATCCCCGGCCTTATTGAGGGCATCAGTCGCACCATCCGTATAAAGGAGCAACATATCCCCCTTCTCCATCTTGAAGGGATAACTCTTTGGTTCAATATCCTTGAACATTCCTAGGAATACCTCCGGCTCGTTTTCAAGAATGCGGACTCCTCCATCCGCATGCTTCAATATGGGAGGCAGATGGCCGGAATTGACAAACTTGCCATAACCCGTGTGGATATTCACGGCCCCCAGCCAAACCGTCACAAACATGTCGTTATCATTATTCTGTAGCAGGAACTTATTGGCAAGGGACGTAGCCTCTTCCAAGGTGTGCGCGCTCTGCAACGCAAAACGGATGGATTTTTTTGCAGCCATCATGAACATGGCAGCGGGAATACCCTTATCGGAGACGTCAGCCATAATGATGACAAGAGTATCCTTATTCATCATGAAATAGTCATAGAAGTCGCCTGCAACTTCCTTGGCAGGAGTCATAGCAGCCTTCAAGGAAAATTCCCCATTGAGAGTCTTGTATTCTGCCGGCGGAAGGGCTCCACTCTGGATTTTAGCGGCAAGAGCAATTTCTGATTCCATGGAAGAAATAGTCTTGGCGGAATCGGCGAGATTCTGCACCAGATTCCATCCGTTTCTGGCCACGTTGACGCAAATAAAGCCCGCCAAAAGGAACGCAAACGTTATGGGCAAGACCTCGTACAAATAAACTTCACCAGGTAAACGCCAGATGGCAATCCCCATATAGGAGTGGTATTCTTTAAAGAAAACGCTATACTTTTCGAGTAAAACACTTGCCGTACAAGTAAGCACATAACTGAACCACGAAATGATAGCCACCCACTTGGCAAAAGACTTGTTGTAATAGCGGGTGCTAATGAAAACGGGTATCAGGGTAACAAAGGAATAGGTGGCATAGAACAAAAGTCTGTTGACAGAAATCGCTGCAATAACGGCCGATATCAAAAACCACTTCACCCACGGGCCATCAAAGCCGTGTTTGCGGACAATAACATAGCTCAGAAGAAGAAAAACGCCCTCTATGACAATAAGCACCCTGGAAAATAACGAACCCACATCATAAATTCCAAGAACACCCACAAAGGCCACACAGGCACAGAAAAGACCCATAAGAAGCATCACATAACCAACCAACACATTGCTGGTATGTTCGTTCTTACGGAACATCTCCGCCATCAGCGGAGATAAAACTTCTTCTTTAGACTTATCGCTCATCTAGCAACCAAAGCGGGCTGTACTACTTGAGATCAAAAAACTTCTGCAGGCCGGAAAGGCGAAAAACTTCCTTCACCGAAGCGTTGGCATTCAAGAGATTCATCGGGCGACCGTTCATCTTCTTATAGGTAGCCACCATTACGCGGAGCCCCTTGGAAGAAATGAAATCAACGGCACCAAGGTCAATGGACAGGGACTGAATGGAGTCCGTCAGTTCCTTTTCCAAATGGGCTTCCAATTCTCCGGAAGTCATAGAATCCAGACGACCATCCAGAACAATGCTCAGGTTTCCTTCTTCAACTTTAGAATCAATTTTCATAATAAACCTCTACTCCAAATATACCTTTAAAATTTTTGCCGTCGACAAAATAAAAAAGAAAGGCCCCGTTTTCACGGAGCGCACAAGAAAACCCCGCTCAAAGAGCGGGGTTTCCTTTAGAATCAACTTCTAGTAGCTAAAGCACTTGCTTGCGCAAGCGTTTAGATTAGCCCTTGTAGTTGGTGATAACGCGAGCCATTTCGCAAACCTTGTTGGAATAGCCCCATTCGTTATCGTACCAAGAGCAAACCTTCACGAAGGTCGGGTCAAGCTGGATACCGGCCTTGGCGTCGAAGATAGAAGTGCAAGCGCAGTTGCGGAAGTCGGTAGAAACAACGGCGTCTTCGGTGTAACCGAGAATGCCCTTGAGTTCGCCTTCAGAAGCTTCCTTCATGGCCTTGCAGATTGCTGCGTATGCGGCGTCCTTATCGGCAGCCGGAGCGTTCTTGAGTTCAGCAGTCAGGTCAACGAAGGACACGTCAGAGGTAGGAACGCGGAGGGACATACCAGTGAGCTTGCCGTTGAGTTCAGGAAGAACCTTACCCACAGCCTTTGCAGCACCAGTGGAGGAAGGAATGATGTTTTCGAGAATGCCACGGCCACCGCGCCAATCCTTCTTGGAAGGACCGTCAACAGTCTTCTGAGTAGCGGTTGCAGCGTGGATGGTGGTCATGAGGCCGCGCTTGATGCCGAAGGTGTCGTTAAGAACCTTGGAAATCGGAGCCAAGCAGTTGGTGGTGCAGGAAGCGTTGGAGATGATCTTCTGACCAGCATAGGTCTTGTCGTTCACGCCATAGACGAACATCGGAGTAGCGTCCTTGGAAGGAGCAGACATGATGACCTTCTTAGCACCGGCCTTGAGGTGGGCTTCGGCGAGTTCGGCGGTCAGGAAGAAACCAGTGGATTCCACAACGACGTCAACATCGAGAGCGCCCCAAGTGATAGCGGAAGGATCCTTTTCGGCGAAGATCTGAATCTTGTTGCCGTCAACGATCATGAAGTTGCCTTCGACCTTGATGTCATGGTTGAAACGGCCATGAACAGAGTCATACTTCAGCATGTATGCGAGATAATCCGGGTCGAGAAGGTCGTTGATACCGACAACCTGAATGTCATTTGCGAAGTTTTCCACAGCAGCGCGGAACACCATACGGCCGATACGACCGAAACCATTAATACCGAGTTTGAGAGCCATTATTGGATCCTTTTGTTTTATTGTGAAAATGCAGCCACTCTTGAGAAGTGACGCGCGATTGCCCCTAAATTTAATAAATTTGCATGGATAGGTAAGGTTTTCCTTAAAATTTTTTTGATTTATTAGGCATATGAAGTTTGGAAAAGCTTTTATTTTGAAAGTTCTCGCGGTTTTTGTGACCGCGGTCATGGTCTCTTGCGCCTCCTCTGGAGCACCCCTGACCGAGGCAAAACCCGATGCAACGTCGCCTGAGAAAAAAACTGCATCGACCGCACCTGAGAGCGCCCAAACCGCCCCATCCAGTTGGGATGACCAGGAAGAATACAGTGCCGATGCAGAATCCACCGGTTCTTCTGCAGATTTTAGCTCCAAAGGCTACAGTTTCCGCCCTCCTAGCGGCGATTGGATGATGATTGGCGGCGATGCAGACTCCCCCATGGAATTCTACAACGCCAAAACCGGACGCAGGGCAGTCCTTCAGGAAGTGACCTTGGATGCCGGAGAGCCCATGAACCTCATGGACCGGGCCCGGATGGAGATGCAGAGCCTGGAAGCCTCCGGCAAAAAAGCCACCTTCAGCGAACTCTCGCCTGAGGAAGCCTTCGGCACCACGGGCGCCTTCTTTGACATCGCCGGCAAGCGCTACGAAACGCCCTACGAGGCCTGCGGTATCGTTACCGGAAACGGAAAGCAGGTGTATACCCTCACCCTCTCCGCCACAGACGTAACACTCGCCCCCGGAGCCCTCAAAGAGGAATGGGCGGAATTCTTCCAGAATTTTGAACTGAAGAACGTCGCCGAAGAGAAAGGGCCGGAACTCTCCCCTGAATTCATCCAGGAGTACACTTCCGAAGCTCTGGGCTACAACTGGAAGGTGAAGGACACCCTCTGGCACTTCTGGAACGGCATCGCCGAACAGAACGACGACCCCGACCTGGTCCTCACCAACAAGGCGGAAGACGTTTCCTTCTTCATCTATGGCGCTATGGTCCCGAGCGACGAAGTAAGCCAGCAAGATTTGTTCAAGGTTCTTCTCGTGCGTTTGGGCGTAGACCCCAGCAATCCCACTTTAGAGACCCGCCGGATTAAGACAGATAGAGGCTCCGCACAGGAATTCACCCTCACCCATCTCGTCGGAAAATTCGATTTCAGCTATCTGGGACGCTATTATTATGAAGATGGCCGCAGTATTCTCGCCGTCACCTGGACCCAGGGCATCAACAGAAACAAATATGAGAAGGTGATGGAAGCTGCCATCACGGGCGTTACTCCGGGCGCCTTACCTCAAACAGCCGAAGACGCAGAATCCAGCAAAAAGCAGGCCAAGTTCAATGCCGCCGTCATGAGCCAGGTGGGAATCCTCCGCCTGCTGGAAAACCAGCCCCTGGTGGCCCTCAGCTACTTTGAACGAGCCAACAAGATGGACCCGGAAGAGCCCCTCTACCTCATCAACTGCGGTTTCGTGTACCAGATGAAGGAGCTCTACGGCCCCGGCATCAGCCATTTCGAAAGCGAGAAGGAACTGGTGCGAAAAAACGGGAAGCTCCTTTCCATCTTGGGCGAAATGTACGAGGCTCTTTTTGATTACGGCAAGGCCCGCGAATGCGCCGAAGGAGCGCTCCGCTACACCCCCAACAATCCCGAATACGTAATTAACCTGAGTGATGCTTTATGGGGACTTGGCCAGCGCCATCAATCCCTGGTTGTCGTGCAGCGCCTTTATGACACCCAGCCCAGCAGCCGCCTTGGCGTTTATCTTGCCAAGACCTATATGGGACTGGACCAGTATGCGGAAGCAGTCGATATTCTCTACGGCGTTCGCGGTCGTTTTGGCATGAGCAAGGAACTGGGCCAGACTTTGATGGATGCGCTTGTGTTCCTGGGCCGCTACGAAGAAGCCAGAGCCATCAGTGAAGAGACCTTGGCAAAGGACCAGAATGATTACAAGCTCTGGACACTCCACGGAAAGATTCTCTTCTATTCCAAGAACTACCGCGATGCTGAAAAGGCATTGACCAAAGCCCTCGCCCTGCGTGCCGATAATGAAGACGCCAAGAGCTACCTCAGCGCCACAAAAGCCTTCCTGGGCAAGGCTGACAACCGCACGCTTCAAAAGCCCATCACGCCGGTAGAGGAACGCACCGCAGACCTTAAAACCTTGCTTCACGACAAGGCAAAGCAGGAGGCCCTTGAAGGCGACTACCCTGCCGTATTCCACTACCATAAAGAGATGCTGAATGCGGAAAAAGGAAAGCCCTGGGTCAGGAGCGAAGAAATGCTCTTGGAAATTTTGGATATCCGTGGTGCCGCCATCTATCGTGAACTCACTTTCGACTTTTTACCAGGCTATGACCGCATCTTCCTCAACGCTCTGGAAGTCTACGACTCCACCTGGACCTTGAAGCAGAAGGTTTCCCTCAATGGAGCATACATTACCTATGCCACAGAGCTGGGGGGCGGTAACGAAAGCCAGACTGCACACTTCCCACTGCAGGAACTGGCTCCTGGCGACTTCATCTACGTGCAGTTCAGCCGCACCGCCATTGAAGCCAAAGGCATGATTCCCTACACCGACTACATCAGCAGCAAGGATGTGCCCGTTGGTGAGTCCCTCTTCCGGATTTACGCCGACACCAGCCGCTTTGTGACCGAGGAATACGGGCCGCTGGAACACGGCGATCTGAAAGGCGGTAAGGAATGGCGGATTGAAAATCCAGTTGTCATCCGGAAAGAGATGTACATGCCCGTCTATCGGGACTTTGGCGCAGGCCTCATGCTCACCGGGAAGCAGGAATGGAGCGCTGTTGGCGAAGACTACCAGAACCTCATCAAGCACCAGTTCAAGCAAGCCGTCTCCGTCCGCGAAAAAGCCTTCGAAGTGCGGGGAAATAAAATTGGTGACGAGGCCGTCAAGGCCATCGTCCGGTTCGTCCGTCAGGACATCCGCTACCGGGATGTGCGCTTCGGTGGCCATAGTCTCATTCCCCAGACTGCAGAAGTGACCTTGAAGGAGCACCGCGGCGATTGCAAAGACATGGCGCTCCTCTTGAAGGAAATGCTTGCTTCCATCGGCGTGAAGAGCCATCTCGTCGCCATCCACCTTACCGACGAAGGCTTTGAACAGCTCCCCACCATCCAGCAGTTCAACCACATGATTCTCTACATCCCCAAGCAGGATAAGATAAGCGAGATGTGGGTGGACGCCACCGACAAAACGGGCAACGAGCGGCCCGTGCCCTTGGATATGGAAGGTAAAGTGGCCCTCATCATCGACGAAGACAGCAGCCGCGTCATGACCACCCCCATTCTGGAAGACAACCAGGAACACCAAATCGCCATCGACCACCGCCTCTTCATTGCCGATGACGGCACCTGCGAATTCCGAGATTCCGTTTCCCTCCAAGGAAAGTTCGGCAGCGCCATCCGCAACAAGTTCTTCAGCCACGACATGAAAGAGCAGGAACAGTTGATGGAAGACTTCCTCGCCAGCGGCGTGCCTGATGTAAGCATCGGGAATGTGAAGATTGAAAACCTGACGGAATTCAACAAGCCCCTCATCATCGTCACCACCTACGCTTCCAAGGGCTATTTTGGCCAAGGCGGTTCCGAGCTGAAAGGGCGGTTCCCCAATGTTTGGGAACGGAGTTTGTTCAAACTGCCCAAGGTGACCAAGCGCCACCACCCCATCCGCATGCCTCACGAGACCACCTTCAGTTACAGCTTGCAAGTGAAGGCCGCAAATGGACGCAGCGCCACCATCACAAATTCCAAGCCTTTCAGCCGCACGCCTGATTACGTAAGTTATGAAAAGGGCGCAAATACCGCCGAAGGGAACGTGGCCCGCACGGGAATCCAGTGGACCACCTTCGCCCTCTACGCAGACCCTGGCGAGTACGAAAAGATTCGTGAAGAATGGAATTACCTCCTTGGCGAAACCAGCCCCATGATTCAGATAAAGTAAGCCCATGATTACACGCCTTATTGACAGAAATTTTGCCAACATGCGATTGGATCGCTATTTGAGAAAAGCCTTCCCCGACGAACCCCTGTCCGTATTCTTTGCGGTACTCCGGAAGAAGAAAATCCGAGTTAATGGTGTGGTTGGAAAGGCGAATCAGATGCTTGCCGAAGGGGACCTCATCAACATCTACGAGAACTTCAAGAGTGTTCCCGTAGAAGAACAAGGCGTTTCCCTCAACGATACCATTCCGCAGGCAGAAAAAGCTGCAGAAGAAAAGCCCGCAAAAGGTTGGAGCAGCAAAAACAAGACCTGGAAATCCAAAGCATTGGACATCATTCTCCAAACGGAAGACTATCTGGTAGTGAACAAACCTTCGGGCCTTGCCAGCCAACCCGGCAGCGGAACGCGGCCCGGCGAAAGTCTGGTGGAATACCTCTGGGAATGGGGCCGCGAAGAGCATCTGGATTTCAAGCCCACCATCGCCCACCGCCTGGACCAGGAAACCTCCGGCCTCCTTCTGGTGGCGCTTCACGGCGACACCCTGCGGGACCTTACCCGCATGATTCGGGAGCACGAAGTCAAAAAATTCTACCTCGCGCTGGTGAAGGGGAACCTCAAGAAAGAGAAAGGCACCATCAACGCTAGCCTCACCCGCACCGATGACGCCAAAGGCAGCAAGATGAAAGTGGGCGAAGACGGCGGAAAAGCCTCCATCACCCACTACTCCGTGAAACAGCATTACGAGGGCTACGACCTGGTGAAAATCAATCTGGAAACAGGCCGCATGCACCAGATTCGCGCCCACTTCGCAAGCATCGGGCACCCGCTACTAGGCGATACCCGCTACGGCGATTTCGCCCTCAACCGTGAGGCGAAAAAAGAACTTGGGCTCCATCGCCTGTTCCTCCACAGCCACCGCTTGGAATATGTGTGGGAAGGCAAGAATACCGTCCAGGAAGCCCCTCTGCCCAAGGAACTTCAAGAAGTTCTGGATAAGCTGAAGAAGATTAGGTATTAATGTGGCCAAAGTCCACTACATTTAATCCTGAACACACCGAACGGAGAAGGCTAAGCGCTTATTACCATCGTATATGCCGGCATGAGCTCTCTCATTGTTCAGAGTCACATTGAACGCATAACGACTATCTCCCTCCTTCTGAGAGGAAGACCACAAATATGCGTATTTACCAGCATTGGAGAAGAAATTATCGTAGTTTCTAAAACCAGCAGGAAGCGCAGAAAAACCATAAGCATCCATGTCTGCAGGATTTCCCGTTTGTGAGGACCAGCCCTTGACAGTTTTCAGTTCCGTTCCAGCAACATCTAAACCGCCCACATTGGTAAATAAAGCCTCCCACTCATCATGACTAGGCAAATGCCAACCGGCAGGGCAAACGCCACGAACCATTCCACTAACTGAACAAATTAAGCCATAGCCACACCCTTCCCCACTTGCGGAAAACACCTTGGCTGAATCCATAGCTGCAGACCATGTATAAAGTCGACCATACTTACCGCAATTGCTGCAATAGCTCTCTGCCGCCCCCACACTATACGCATAGTTCAAGTTCTGCGCCATCCAGGTCTGAGCATAAGCACCCTCGCCAATAGTGATTACCTTGTAAACCTTATTATCACGGACATCGAGAATTTCTCCATATGCACCTGCAATGCGTTTTGCATCGTTCAGATATGTGGTATCAACGCAATCATATTCTTCGCAATCGTAGTAACCCCATTTCATCACCTCTGCTGGGATGACATTTTGTGAACTACTAGAGGCAACCTCGCTGGAACTTGATTGTTTCGCACTTGAGGAACTCGCCTTGATGGAGGAAGATGAAGGTTCGCTGGAACTTGATTGTTTCGCACTTGAAGAACTCAACTTGATGGAGGAAGATGAAG
>JAKSIJ010000015.1 GCA_024398875.1 Fibrobacter sp. | reverse complement strand
ATGTCATATAATCAAAAAGTACCTGTTTTTCAGGTACCTTTTTGTCATATAAGCCGAAATTTGCACATTTCATCTAGAGAACAAGAGCAAAAACTCTTTTACTCTTTAAAAATAACATAAAAATGGACAAAATGCTCAAAAAGTTTACAGAAGAACGCTGTTTTGTGCAAAAAAAGCGAATTGGAGTAAAAAAAAGCAAACGCCCTTTCGCAAGGAAAGAGCGTTTTTTGAGTCTTTTTGAGATTACCGACTACAGTCTGCTATCTTACAGCTTCGACAGCAACCTTTTCGCCATCGGCGTCAGTATCCTGCAAACCTGCTGCAGAATCCTTCCAGACAATAGCGTTAGCTTGAGTCTCACCGGTGATGTAAGCTTCGTTTTCCTTAACGGCCAACTTCAACACTTCACTTTCAGAATAAAGTTCAATGTTGATGCGGTCGGTAATTGCAAAGTTCTGGTCCTTACGGCGGTTCTGGATGCGGTTCACGAGTTCGCGGGCCACGCAGGCGCGGCGGAGGTCGTCCGTAATCTTCAAGTCGAGAGCCACGGTGAAGTGGCTATCGGCTTCGACGGCGAGGCCTTCCGGCACAATGCGCTGGATCATGAGGCAGTCGGCACCGACTTCACCGAAGTCAAACTTGATGGAGTCCCCATTCTGCAAAGCCTTGATTTCGGCAGCGGTGAGGCTGTTAAGCTTTGCAGAGATGACCTTCATGTTCTTCGCGTATTCCGGGCCCTTGGCCTTGATGCCGAGGAAGTTCGGCTTGGCGGAAAGTTTCACGAGAACGGTTTCATCTTCGATGAACTTCATTTCGCGAACGTTGAGTTCTTCGAGGATGAGGTCCTTCATCGTTTCTGCGACGTTCTTTTCGACAGCGCCGTGCGGCACGACAGTCATGGAGGCAATCGGCATACGGTTCTTTACGTTGTTCGTAGCGCGAATCACGCGGCCCATTTCAACCATTCCGCGGACCATGGCGATGCGGTTCACCAGGGCTTCGTCCATGAGGCTCTGGTCTGCACTCGGGAATTCGCAGAGGTGCACGCTGACCGGGGCCTTGTCATCGACTTCGCGCACGAGAATCTGGTAGATTTCTTCGGCCAAAAGCGGGAGGAACGGAGCGAGGATCTTCGAGAAGTCCACGAGTACCTTGTACATGGTGGCGTAGGCGGCGTTCTTGTCGCCATCGTTTTCGCTCTTCCAGAAGCGGCGGCGGCTGCGGCGCACGTACCAGTTGGTCAAATCGTCCACAGCGGCGATGATAGCCGGCACCACGTTGTACAGGCGGTAAGCCTTCATTTCCACTTCGACCTTCGCGGCCAAATCCTGCAAGGTGGCAAGCATCCAGCGGTCCAGTTCGTTTTCACTCTTGACTTCTTCACCTGGGTGCCACGTGAGCTGGCCCTTGGCGGCGTCGGCGTTGTGGTTACTGACGAAGAATGCGACGGCGTTCCACAGCGGGAGCATCACCTGCTTCACAATGCCCTTCACGCCTTCTTCCGAGAAGCGGAGGTCTTCGGCCTTGAGGGCTGCGGAGTTGATCATGAACAAGCGAATGGCGTCGGCGCCCGTACGTTCAATCAGTTCGTTCGGGTCCGGGTAGTTGCGCTTGGACTTACTCATCTTCGTGCCATCTTCCGCCAAGATGATACCGTTCACAATCACGTTCTTGAAGGCAGGCTTCTGGAACAAAGCGTTTGCAAGCACGGTCAAGGTGTAGAACCAGCCACGAGTCTGGTCCAAACCTTCGGCAATGAAGTCGGCCGGGAAACTTGCTTCCACGAGTTCCTTGTTTTCGAACGGGTAGTGGCGGCTAGCATACGGCATGGAGCCGGATTCAAACCAGCAGTCGAACACTTCCGGAGTGCGGTGGAATTCCTTGCCATCCTTCTTGATGACAATCTTGTCCACATAATGCTTGTGCAAATCTTCCAGCGTTTCGCCAGTGAGTTCAGCGAGTTCCTTGATGGAGCCGACGGCAATCATTTCGCCATCTTCGGCAATCCACACAGGAATCGGAGTTCCCCAGAAGCGGTTACGGGAAAGGTTCCAGTCGCGGGCGTTGGCAATCCACTTGCCGAAGCGGCCATCGCGGATATGGGCAGGCACCCAGTTCACGGTCTGGTTGTTTTCGACCATCCACTGCTTGAGAGTCTTGGTGACGCCTTCGGAGTTCGTCACTTCGCCGTCAATCTTCAAGAACCAAGTCTTGAGGGCACGGTAAATCAGAGGAACGCCGGTACGCCAGCAGTGCGGATAACTATGCACAATCGTGTCCTGCTTGAACACGCGGCCCTGCTCCTTGAAGAAGCGGATAATTTCCTTGTCGGCTTCCTTGGCGCCCTTGCCCTGCCACATCGGGACCTTGTCCGTGAACTTGCCTTCGGTATCGAGCGGGTCGAAAAGACCGAGATCAAGTTCCGCACCCTTCTGGAAGTCCTCTTCACCAAAAGAAGGAGCGGTATGCACGGCACCGGTACCGTCGTCGGTACTCACATAGTCGGCAGCGTAAATCTTGTAGTGGCGGGAAAGCTGTTCCGGCGTCACATACGCATCGGAAATGTGCGACAGAGCCTCGTAGTCCTTGCCTACGAGTTCGGAACCCTTGCAAGTATCCAGGATGTTCGGATTCTTGAAGTAGGCGGCGGTACGGCTTGCGGCAATCCAGTATTTTTTGCCTTCGAATTCCACGAGGTTGTAGTCCATGTCCGGGCCCACAACGATGCAGAAGTTGGAGTACAAAGTCCACGGAGTCGTCGTCCACACGAGAATGCTCGTGTCCTTGAACTTCGCCTCGTCCGTGATGAGCGGGAAAATCAAGGTGAGGGACGGATCCTGACGGTCCTTGTAACCCTGGTTCGTCTCGAAGTTCGAAAGCGGAGTAGCGAGAGCCGGGCTGTACGGCTGGATGCGGTAGCCCTGGTAGATGAGGCCCTTGTCGAAGCACTGCTTGAACACCCACCACACAGATTCCATGAAGTTCTTGTCCATGGTCTTGTAGCCCTTGTCGAAATCGACCCAGCGGCCCATGCGGCGGACAGTCTTCTTCCATTCGTTCGTGTACTTGAGCACCTTGCCGCGGCAAGTTTCGTTGAACTTGTCCACGCCCAGGTTCTGGATTTCGGCAACGCCAGCGAGGCCGAGTTCATTCTGCACCAAGGATTCAATCGGAAGACCGTGGCAGTCCCAACCGAAACCACGCGGAACGCGCTTACCCTTCATGGTCCAGTAACGCGGAACGATATCCTTGATGGTACCGGCGAGCAAGTGACCGTAATGCGGAAGGCCCGTTGCAAACGGAGGGCCATCGTAGAAGGTGTACGGTTCAGTTTCCGGACGGGAGTCCAGAGACTTCTTGAAACTATCATCCTTATCCCACAGGCCGAGCACGCGCTCTTCAATCTGCGGAAAGGTCTCTTCTTTCTTTACTTCACGGAACATGTTCAGTCCTCAAGCATCCGCGTGTCTGGCATAAGCCCAACGGCCACGGCTTAAAATTTTCCGCGTGAAAAGTAGAAACTTTTGCAACCGACGATATAAAAAAGGGCAGCAGCGCCGCCCTTTATTAGCAAGGTTTTAACTGAATTACAGGAACCAGTAGCCCACACCCAAATTCATGGTCATGAGGCGAGCTCCAGACAAATCAATCAGTTCACTATTCGCATCAGGGTAAAGTTCCATAAAGCCCATAAACAGGCGGAAATCTACACTGAGCCTATCAATGATGTTGGCTCCGATGCCTAGCACAACACCTAGATTGAATACAGACTGGTCAATATCTTCCTTAATGGAATAGTCGATATCATAAAGTCCAGCCGGAGAGGTTTCGCCATCCAGGCTTACTTTATTCGAAACGCTCAAGCCAATCTGCGGGCCCAATTCTACAAACAGCCGATTAGACACTATTCCACGAGCAAGTACCGGAATCTGTAAATCCATCTGCGTAAAGTTTCGCTCATAAGCATCATCCTCCTGACTGAGCTTGGCATAGCGGAAATTCAGTTCCGGCACCAATTGGAAGAAGGACGACATTTCGTAGCGACCCTGGACTCCAACCGTAACACCAATGCCTGCGGGAGCATCTTCATCCTCCCCTAAATCCCAATCATCCTCCAAACCCCAGAGAAAGCCATAATCAAAGCCAATGCGGGCTCCAACGCCCCACTTGGAATCCTGGGCTTTCTTTGCAGGTGCATCTTCTTGTGCCATGGCCAGGGCAGGAACGAGGCACAAAGCCAAGAGAAGTGTTTTGAGGAATTTCATACTTTCTCCTTGTGAGTTTGTATGTTAAATATAACTAAACAATTTCCTTTTTGCTTGTTTTCAATACCCAGTTATGGCAATTAACGCCCTCTCACAACACAAGCCGGCATTCAAAAAGTCGTCATTCCCTAATTTCATCAATAAATTTGTCATTTCACCCCAAATTTTGCTATAATTAGCCGCGTCTAACAAAAGTTAGCCACGGCTAACTTTTCACAAAATCAGCCGGAGGCCCTATGGAAGTACAAAAACTGAGTCAAAGTCTGGAAGATTACCTGGAAATGGTGCACATGCTGCGACTGGAGAGCCACATCGTCCGCATCAAAGACATTGCGGAAGCTCTTTCCGTCAAGATGCCCAGCGTGGCCAAGGCCGTGACCGAGCTTAAAAAACTGGGCCTCGTGGTGCAAGAGCCCTATGCCGGCGTAGAACTCACCGATGAAGGCAAAGCCCAGGCCGCAAAGATTCTGAACCGCCATCTCCTCCTGAAAAGCTTTCTAATGCGCATCGGGGTTTCAGAGGAGGTTTCCGACAAGGACGCCTGCTGCATGGAGCACATTCTCTCCGCAGAAACCCTCTCGAAAATCGAGACGTTCATGGAAAGCAAGCAATGCTCCAAGGCCCGAAAGAGCAAAGTCCGCAAAGCCCCCGCCCGAAAAGCATCTCATGCCAACCCCCATAAATTTTCAAAGCGTACTCACAAATGAATCGCGAGCCCAAATTTTCTGAATTAAAAGTCGGTGAAAAAGCCGAAATCATCGGCTACAACCCCGGCGATGCCCAATATAAATCCAAACTCTTGTCCATGGGCCTTGTCCGCGGCGTGGTGCTGGAAGTGTTGCAAGTGGCACCCCTCGGTGACCCTGTGGAAGTCAGCGTCCTCGCTTACCGTTTGTCACTACGCAAAGAAGAAGCCAACGTGCTGAAGCTTCGGAGAATCTAGAATGCCTATCGAGAAAGAAGTCTTTACCATTGCCATTGCCGGGAACCCCAACTGCGGAAAGACCGCACTGTTCAATTCTCTCACCGGCAGTAACCAGATTGTAGGCAACTGGCCAGGCGTCACTGTCGAGAAGAAGGAAGGAAGTTTCAAGCTAGATAACCACACCATCCGCGTGGTGGATTTGCCGGGCATCTACGCCCTCTTCGCCAATTCCGAGGACGAGCGTGCCGCCTTAGACTACCTGCTGAAAGGCGAAGCGGACTTGGTGGTAAACATTCTGGACGCCACCAATCTGGAGCGAAACCTATTCCTCACCAGCCAACTGATGGAGAAAGGAGTCCCCATGGTGTTGGCCGTAAACATGATGGACATTGCCGCCCAGCGCGGAATCCACATCGACCTAAAGAAACTGGAAGAACTGCTGGGAGTAACCGCCATCGGCCTTACAGCAGTCTCGCCCAAGAGTTGCGAAGGCTTCGTGAACGACCTCCACAAGTTGCTGCACAGCAGCGACTCCCTGCCTCTCCCGAAGGCGGTAAAGCATTCGGAAACATTGGAAGAACTCATCGCCGATATTTCCGTGCCCCTCACTCCTGTGGCTGAAAAACTGGGTGCCACGCCCCGCTGGACTGCCGTGCAGTATCTGGAACACAGCGGCCGCGTGCTGGAACTGGCAAACGAAATGGGCATTGAAATTCCCCACGATAAGATTGAGGAGGATTTGGGCGAAGAAGTGGAGTTCGCCCTCGCCGATTCCCGCTATACCTATGCCCGCGCCATTGCCCGTGCCATTGTTCGCGACAATACCAACAAACGTACCCGTACCGATAAACTGGACAAACTGTTCCTGAACCGCATTCTAGGAATTCCGCTGTTCCTTCTGGCCATGTATTTGGTGTTCTGGCTCGCGGTTACGGTAGGCAGCGCCTTCATTGATTTCTTTGATATCCTAGTGGGAGGAATTTTTGTGGACGGCACTGCGCTGCTGCTTGCAAATATTGGAGCGCCGGAATTTGTGACAGCCCTTCTCGCCAATGGCGTAGGCGCCGGCATCCAGACCGTAGCCACCTTCATTCCCGTCATCTTCTTCATGTTCCTGTGCCTATCCTTCCTGGAGGATTCCGGCTACATGTCTCGCGCCGCATTCGTAGCGGATCGCTTCATGCGGTTCCTCGGACTTCCGGGAAAGGCCTTCGTCCCTATGCTGGTGGGCTTTGGCTGCTCCGTTCCCGCTCTCATGGGAACCCGCGTCATGGAGAACAAGAGAGAGCGCTTCCTCACCCTATTCCTGGTGCCCTTCATGAGCTGCGGCGCACGCCTCCCCGTGTACGCCCTCTTTGGGGCGGCCTTCTTTGGAAAATCTGCGGGTACCATGGTTTTCGCCATCTATGTGACGGGCATTGTCATCGCCCTCATTTATGGTTTGCTGTTGCGGCACACGCTCTTTAAGGGCAAGGAATCCACCTTCATTATGGAACTGCCCCCCTACCACATGCCAAAGCCGCAAAACCTTCTAAGGCACGCATGGCTCCGGCTCAAGGAATTCATCTTCCGTGCAGGGAAAATCGTGGTCATCATGGTGACCATCCTCGGGTTCATGGGCTCCGTCGGCACCGATGGCAGCATCGGGAACGAGAACAGCGAAAAATCCATCTTGAGCGCCGTAGGCACTGCCATCACTCCGGTATTCGAGCCCTTTGGCATCGCCGAGGACAACTGGCCCGCCTCCGTAGCCCTCTTTACGGGACTTTTCGCGAAGGAGGCCATCGTAGGCACCCTCAATTCACTTTATGCCATTGAGGGCACATCCTCACCAAACGAAAAAATTTTGACCCCAGAAAAACGATCCGAAAATATTGCCGCAGCCACTGAAGCCGCCAGCATTTCTGGAACTCTCGCAGCGAACACCTTCGCAGAGCAATACAACGCTAGTACAAATTTCAATATATTGGATATTGCAAAAGAAGCCCTTTGGAGTATTCCCCAAAACCTCAAAGGCATCTTCGCCGTGTCTGTGAATCCCCGAGGAGGCTCCATTTCTGAGGAGATGTCCATCACCGAAGACTCTAGCACCGCCACGGCACTTTCCGCCATGCGCGCCCGCTTTAGCCTCGGAAAGTTTCAGGTACTCGCCTACTTGCTTTTCATTCTGCTCTACGTGCCCTGCATCGCCGCCATGAGTACCGCCTTCCGTGAACTAGGAAAATTCTACGGTACACTCATGATGACTTTCCAAACCGCTATCGGCTGGAGCCTCGCCACACTATTCTTCCAGATTACCTGTGGCAAAAGCGCTTTATGGATTGCGGTAAGCATCACTCTACTTGCAGGAACAATAATGGCTCTCACCTTTATCGGTAAGAGCCAAAAGAATCGCAGTCAGTTCAGCTAAATCAGCGGGCTATAAATTACTTCACCAAGAACTTGGCGGAAGTCATCTGGCTTCCCACCTTTACGCGGAGGAAGTATACGCCAGACTTGGGAGCAGCAACCGTCACCAGGTTAGCGCCACCCACTGCAGTGAACTTGCTGGTGGCGGCAATCTTTCCATCCACGCCCACCAACTGTACAAGACCCTGGGTACCATTCATGCCATCGGCAGTGAAGCCTATCTGGAGAGAGCCACCCTGCTGCACAGCGCGGAGTCCCTTCAAGGCATTGCTGCTAACCACAGGAGCGGACTTGGAGACCTGAACCGTCACGGTCTTGGAATCCTTCTTCAAGGATACCGGCACAGACTTGCCATTGGTCATTTCAATAGTCTTGCCATCAACCGTAACAAAGACCTTCATGCCCTTGGCAGCAAGGGTTTCCATGCCTTCGAAGGAGAGGAATCCATCGCGAGCGGAGGAAGCGTTCACTTCCATGTTCCAGCTGTAGGATTCTGCAGCAGCCTTCACAAACTTGGCGAAGCGGGACTTGCCTTCCACAATGGAGAGGTTCACATGGTCGCCCATTCCAGCAGGAGGTTCTTCCATGTTGGCGCCATTGCCAGAACCAATCACGTTCCAGGAATCCTTCTTGCCGCTTGCATCAGAGAGAACTGCGCGGAGAGACCAATCCATACCCTTGCTAGACTTGGCCAGTGCCTTCTTAGCAAGCGTTTCCGGTTCTTCCGCACCTTCCATCGCAATGGAGAAGTCCGGAGCAGAGGAAATGCGGCAAGTAGTAGGAGCACTGACCTTAGCCCAGATAGCTTCGTAAGGAGCAAGGATTGCAACTGTTTCGTATTCTGCAGTTACCGGATTCCAGCGCCAGAATTCTGCATCGCACTTTTCAGCGTCCTGCATATTCACATACCAACCATGAGGATTGGCCACCAGATTCCAACCGCTGTAACGGTTGTCCAGTTCCCAAACGATTTCCGCATCCTGGGTCGGCGTTTCAGCCTTCAGCTTCAGAGGATTACCATCCTTGGTGCCATACCAGAAACCCTGAGTTTCGTTGTATTCAGCGGATTCTTCATAAGCGCGATACTGCCAGTAATCGCCAATGGGGTTCACTTCATCCCACCAGTAGAAGGCGGCATCGTCCTTATCTCTCAAGGCAGCCATATCCAAAGCAGAAAGGGCAATCATCTGCCAAGAGCGAGGCTGCACTTCAATCTCGCCAGAAACGGTAAAGCCCTTTTCGCAGGAGTCTGCAGCCACATCGCTTGCAAGCACAAGCTTCACCGTGAACTTCCCTATAGGAGCCGGAGACAGCACCCATTCACCGCGGGCGGCAGCATCCGTAATGGAATCCGTCAAGACGGTATCCATATACACACCTTCATCGCCCAAGACAACTACGCGGGCAGAAGTCTTGTTTGTCACATCAAAGTTGTTGGTGCCAAAGGTCAAGCGAATTGCGTTGCCAGACTGTTCAATGCGCGGCTCAACAATTTCCACAAGTTCCACGCTAGAGGAGCTGGATTCCGGCTCAATGCTGGAGGAACTAGACTGTGGCTCTTCACTGCTGCTGGACGGAATCACAGAACTTCCATAGACAGCCACAACAGTCATGTTCCCTGTCACCACACTAAAGTCTTCGCTCCATTTTTCAAATGTATAAGCGATACCTCCAACGCTTTCACGAGTAGGTTCCGCAGGGGCCTTAGCAGACGCTCCATAGAAGACCACCTGTTCGTCAAGTACCGTTACAAAGTCATAATCCACAAATGTCACTTTATAACTATTGAGGGAGGAATCAATCACTGCCACATAAGTTGCAGCCTCAGTCACAGCAACAACATCCGTATTCCAGCCACCAAAACTATAGGTATACTGAGCTGTATTAGCAGGAAGTGTCACACTGGGAGCAGTTGGGACTACGCCATATTCAACTTCGCCAGACTGAAGAACAGTTTCCCCATTTTTAAAGGTAACGAGATACTTATTCTTCACGCTATCAATAATGGCCGTATAGGTCGCAGTATCAGACACGGCAACAATTTCCGGGTTCCAGCCACCAAAGCTATAGGTATATTCGGCGGTCTTAGCGGGCACCTTGACACTCGGACTAGTGGGCATTACATTATATTCAATGGCCGATTCCTGCAATACTTCTGTGCCAAGCATAAACTTGACAACATAGGTATTGATTTTATATTGAGCAATAACGTTTACTTGACCACTAACATTCTTATAGTCACCCTTCCAACCTGTAAAGGTATAACCCGTGCGAACTGGATCTGACGGAGGAATTGCATTCGCTCCTTCCTGCACCGTCTGCATACTTAAAAGAGTCTTCTCATCAGCATCAAAGAAAGAAACCGTATAACTTCGAACATCGGATGGAGAAACTGCAGCATGGGTCGCATCCGCAAAGAAGGGGAAATTATCGTTCATATCTTTTTCAAACGTCCATACATAAGGGTTCTGCGCAGTATTCATAAATCCAGCAAACGAGGCTTTCTGCATGGCCGTAACAACTTGTAAGCCATTGTTATTAGCATCAAGACTTGTTATCTCTCCATTGCGGATATTATACTTCGCAGAATAAAGGGGATGTGCAGGATCATTCATCCATATTGCGGTCAAATCATTATTGTAACAATTAAAGTATCCCACCGAAGCGACCTCATCACTCTTACCATAGTGATAATTATATTCCACGGCAAAGGAATCTGCAGCAGACACCATACCCGCCAAATACCCTGCCCGAGAGAAACCTTCTGCAGGAGCACTGATATTTCCTCGAGTAAAGGTATTCCTAGTGGAAATCTGCCTAGACGAAGTATTCAGGTTACCAAACAGACCACCCACCATCACGCTGTCTTGGGCTGCCGAACCAGATACAACCACATCACCAATAACAGACAGTAAAGTAGCACTATTTACAGAAGAACACCAACCGCAAACACCACCAACAGAGGTTATCGCTTCAGCACTGCCAGACGCATTTTGGACAGCAACCACTGGGACAGAGACGTTTTTTACAGCAACCTTTTCAAAATAAACGGACTTATTATTCCAAAGATTCATAAACATTCCAACAATGCCACCAGCAAATGTGGAGTTTACATCCTCAACAACGGAAATAGAGCCATCAAAAACATCATTTTCATATATCATTCTTGGAGCAAGAACTTCTGTTCCGCCATTTCCATCCACATCTGCCAACCCTACGAAACCGCCCACAAAAACGCTATCTACACCAAATGCCTTGGATGATATGCTGACGCTAGAAGTATCGTAGCTCAAGCCATGACCATTCCATGTAAACAAAGCTATGCCGGCAAAACCGCCGAGGTATAGATTAACGGCATCCGTTTTCGTTCCCACAGAAGAAGGATTTCCATCAACAAGGATCTGTCCCTCAGCACTAGAACGGCTAAATGTAGGGAATGAAGCTGAATCCGCATTACCACCATTAATCCTTCCAAAATAGCCAACCATGCCGCCAGCAAAATACTTCTGATTGATATTGGGAATCACCGTATCCTTCAGGTCAATATTCACATGGTTGTTGTCGAACAACAAAGAAGAACCCAGAGGAGGATCACTACGACCCACCAAACCACCCGCAAAGACACTATCAGAGGCAGCACCACGGATATAGACATTTGCAGTGATATTTTGTATGGTCAGCTTGCCCACATCACGAGAATCTCCAAAAATGTTAGTTTCACCGAACAAACCGCCCATGGCACTGCCACCATACAACGTTGTAGATGATGTTGAAGAAGCGGAGGATCCTTCCTTGGTAAGATTGACGTTCTCTATCGTCACTGAATATTCACTTGGATTACTGCTACCACTACCGGCATAGGTATACATTCCAGCAACGCCACCTACTGCAGACGGAGTATTAGCGGAAGAGGAATCGGAAACATTAACATGAACAGAAAGATTCTTAAATGTCACATGGTGAGCAGCACCAGCAATGCCACCTAAGAAGACAGAGTAGCGGCTTGCCCACATCATGGGGTTATGAGTACTGGCAAAAGTCTTTCCCGCAAAGTTTGCAACTCCACCCGAAAGTTCGAGTCGATTATTCACAAAAACATCATCCGTCACAACAAATCCTTCCACCGTAGATGAGGATATATAACCTGCAACGCCACCTGCAAGCGGAGCCTGAATGGTCACATCCGATATGGTTCCAGTTCCAATGTAGGACATGTTGATATTTCCAGCCAACACACCTACCGGGTAATAATCCGTACCCGCTGTTGCAGGATTTCTTCCAGTTCTAGAATCCTTAATGACTATGCGGACATTGGCAAATTTAACGTTAGTAACCTGTTTGCCATCAATGGACTCAAAAAAGCCAACTGGGGCATTCATGACCCCATTAACCAAATCTTTTTCATAGCACAAATTCTTAATGGCGTAGCCATTCCCATCGAAGGTCGCATTAACACCCGTAGAAAATTTCAAAGGCGTATGATTGAAATTACAATGGCCATCAGCTTTCAATTCGCCCAAATCAATGTCAGAACCAAGTTTTAAAGGAAGCGAAGAATTGGGATTTGACCAATAGGTACTAACAAGATAATTTAAGCTATCATTGCAATAGGTGCTTGATCCAGCAGTACAGCTACCAGTTTGGCTGAGATACATGCCATCAGAACCTTGCCAAAGGCTATAAGTAGCCCAAGCGCTAGAGCCACAGGCCAAAATGGCAAATACAAGCAGAAGTCCAAATTTAAGGTTTTTCATAGAACCCTCTCATCCGATTTTACCCATAAAAAATACTTTTATATGGCGTTTTTGTATGTGATTTTGAGCAAAAACGGGGCTTATTGTGACTAAGCACACGGGAGTTTTATGTGAGCGGGGCTACATTGTGACAAACCTCACTCCCAAAAGCCGATCTAGGCGCTAATCTTCTTCGTTTTCGCGGTCAAATTCAGCAGCAACATTGCCATAAATCGCCACCAAGCGAACGCCGTCCAAAGTCAAATATGGGTCGTAAGTGTCAATACATTTGGTATGGCCCACCACCATTTTCCCCCAGCCACCCGTGGCAAAAACAGGCACATTTTTCACCCCTAATTCCGCCTTGATTTTTGCCACTAAAGTTTCAAGTTCTGCCATAAATCCGTACATCAATCCAGAACGGATGGCATCGTCCGTATTGTCGGCTATAACCTTACTCGGCCATTCGATGCTCACCGGGAGGAGTCTAGCCGCTTTTTCGGTCAATACATCCAAACTAGCAGAAATTCCTGGAATAATCGCGCCACCTGCAAAGCCACCATTTTTCATCACATCAAAAGTAGTTGCCGTGCCCATATCCACCACAATGGCGTTTTTATAGCCACGATTGCGGAGGGCAATGATGTTACAAAGGCGGTCTGCGCCAAGAGTTTTCGGATTAGGATATGCAATAGGGCAATTCAAACAATTGTCAGAATTTACCACTTGCACCGGGCGTTTGAGAAGCGCCTGCAAAGCCTTTGTCCACGGGCGTTCCAAGACCGGTACCACCGTGGAAAGGCCCACATAATTAATCTTTTCAGGCTTAATATCAGAAAATCGAATAAGGCCACCAATGCGGTTCATTACCTCATCGCTAGTGGTTTCCTTGCGCGTCGTAAGGCGCCAATGATCCACCACTTTATCGCCCTTATAAATGCCCAAAACCGTATGGGTGTTTCCCACATCCACTACAAAGGAATAAGGCTGCGATGTCTGCGATTTCTTAGCCAATTTTATATCCTCATGGAAATGTCGAGAGCCTTCACACTATGGGTGAGAGCCCCTACAGAGATGAAGTCCAGGCCAAGGTTGGCGATTTCTTTCGCACGTTCCAGAGTCATATTGCCAGAGCCTTCCACCAGGCACTTATCACCGCTTTCCTTGATGATTTTCAAGGCCTCCGCCATCATTTCATTGCTCATGTTGTCTAGCATGATGACGTCCACCCCCTTATTCAAAAGTAGACGGAGCTGCTCGAAGTTTTCCACCTCCATCTCCACCATCAAATTCTGCGTATTGTTCTTGCGAACAACTTCCAAAGCCTCAAGAACACCTCCTGCAGCAGCAATGTGGTTGTCCTTTACCAGGACCATATCAAAAAGCCCCATGCGGTGGTTGCTTCCACCACCTACACGAACGGCATACTTCTGCAAAGTGCGAAATCCTGGAACCGTCTTACGAGTATCGAGAACTTTCGTCTTTCCGCTTTTCAGCACTTCCTGAAAGACATGGGCAACGGTCGCCACGCCGGAAAGTTGCTGAATGAAATTCAGCAAAGTGCGCTCCCCCGTCAATAGTTCGTGGGTAGTTCCATCCATCTCGGCAATCAAGTCACCTTTCTTGACCACATCCCCATCTTTTTTATGGAGAGTCACCTTGACATTCGCTTTCAATTCCTGAAAAACAAGTTCAATCACAGGGAGTCCCGCCAACACACCTTCTTCCTTGGCAATGAGGCGAGCGTGTTGCTTTTGATCTGCAGGGATCGTCCATGCGCTAGTCACATCTCCCGTACGCACATCTTCCGCCAATGCTAGGCGAATCATAGTCAAAGCATCTTCTTTCGGGAAAACGGGTGTGGAATTATCTCCGTACATAGTTAAAACCTTCGGTTAATTATGAATTATGAGTTATGAATTATGAGATTTTCAAATGAAGCGTCCCTTAAATATCTCGTAATTCATAATTCATACCTTATAATTGTATTCGTACCTTATAATTGTAAAATTACTGCGCGCCCTTACCAGTTAGAACAACATAAACTGTACGTACAAGAATCTGAAAATCCAAAAGCAAACTCATATTCTCGTAGTAGTACATGTCATAGTTCAACTTTATCTGAACATCTTCAATACTGGTATCATAGTGATGCCGCACCTGAGCCCATCCCGTAAGGCCCGGCTTCATTTTTAGACGGCTGATGTAGAAAGGGATTTGCTCTCTCAGTTTTTCAATAAACACCGCACGTTCCGGCCGCGGGCCCACCATACTCATGTCACCTTTAATCACACACAACAACTGCGGAAGTTCATCAATTCGAGTCTTGCGTAAAAAATGTCCAATACGCGTAATGCGCGGGTCTTTTTTGGTGGCCCACTGCGCCCCAAACTTTTCGGCATCCGTCCTCATTGTGCGGAACTTGTAGACCATAAAAGGTTTACCATAGAGACCTATGCGTTCTTGCGAATAAAAAATAGGACCATGGTCATCCAGCTTAATAGCAATAGCGGCAAGCAATCCCACAGGGAAGGCACACACCCCAATAAAGCCCGCCACCACCAAATCCATCATCCGCTTTATGCGAACCTGCCACAAAGGCATGGTAAACGCGAAAAGTTCGTGTAAATCAAAGCCATGAACCAGATTAGACTTAAAGCTACCTGTAATTACAGGACAAAGTTCCGGGACTACATAAATGTGGATAGGCAAATCACACAGCCATACGAGGACTCGCATAATTTCTTGGGGAGAAGAACTTTCATGAGCAATCACAATACCAAATACATGGTGTTTTTTCACCAATTGTGCAAGATCGGAATACTTACCCAAGACAGGCACCCCGGCAAATTCATGGGACATCACCTGATACTTTTCATCCACAAAGCCAACAACCCGTTGCCCTACCTCTGGAGCTTTTTTTAAGGCCTCCGCAATTTTACGCCCTGCCTCTGTAGCACCAAGAATGAGCACGTTATTGGCCCCATAGCCATGGCGCAAGAGTCCCCGAAGACAAAGGTAAACACCCATTCTAAAGGTCGTCATCAAAACGATTACAAACAATCCGTATATAAAAATCCAAGGGAAGCGGGAACCATACATATAGCCAGTCCCTAGGGGAGCCCCTGCAGAAAGTTTGCTGAAAAATTCCGAGCCAAACAGTCCTAAAATAATGAGCAAGACGCCAACCACCACTGCCCGTAAAACACGCAAAATCTGATGCGTCCTAGAAAGCAGTAGCCAGGAACGGTAAAGCCCCGTAACGGTAAACCACACAAGCCAAGCAATATTCAGTGCAAGACCTATATGCAAATAGAGCGTTATGGGCTTACTAGGGTCATACTTGTCCGCAATCCACCCACTATGGAACTGTACCCAATACGCCATGACGAAACATATAGTCAAGGCAATAAAGTCCGAAAGGACTACGAGTACCCGTTCAAGAGTGGTAGCGCGAATCATCTCAACGAAAATACAAAAATGGTATCTTCTAAACGAGGAACCGGATTATCTGGCTCTTTTCCACAATTTCCGGAAGAGCGTCAATGGATTCTACAGCCTTGGTCGCCTTGCAATCCTGAATCTTTTCCGTGATAACCACAATGGAAACTTTGCCAGGGTCCTTTACATTCTTTTGAATGATGGATTCAATGGAAATGTCGTTTTCAGCCAAAATTCCCGTAATCTTCGCCAGCACGCCGCAAGCATCCTTAGAGGTGAAGCGGAAATAGTAGCGGGCACTCGTTTCAGAAATAGGCACCAAATCAGCAGAATTTTCCACATTGAACCAGCCCATGGGGAGCGCCGGACGCTTGCCCAAATCGGTAGCACGAGCCAGAGAGACCAAATCCGCCACAACAGCCGAAGCCGTAGGGAGACGACCTGCGCCAGCACCCGTCTGGAGGGTTTCACCAAGGTTATCGCACTGGAGGAACACGGCATTCAGCACGCGATTCACGCTGGAAAGCAGATGATCCTGCGGAACAAAGCACGGATGGACACGGGCATCCACACGGTCGCCATCACGGTGATAAATGCCCAAAAGCTTAACGGTGCAGCCCAATTCCTTTGCAATGGCAATATCCTGAGCCGTAATCTTGGAAATTCCCGTCACATGAATCTTTTCAAAATCCACACGACGACCGCTGCAGAGGCTTGCCAAAAGGGCCGTCTTATGGGCGGAGTCGATGCCTTCGATGTCAAAAGTGGGGTCTGCTTCTGCAAAGCCCAACTTCTGAGCATCCTTCAACACGACGTCAAAGTCCAAACCTTCATCGGCCATACGGCTGAGGATATAGTTGCAAGTTCCATTGATAATGCAGCTCAAATGCTCTACCGTAGAGCCCAGCAAACCTTCCTGAAGGCTGCGAATGATGGGAATGCCACCGCCAACTGCCGCTTCAAACAACACATGAAGGCCCTTTTCTGCAGCCAATGGGAAAATTTCATGGCCATACTTGGCAAGGAGCGCTTTGTTTGCGGTAACCACATGCTTACCGGAATTAAGGGCAGCGAGAATCCACTTGCGAGGCATATTGTAGCCACCAGCCAATTCTACCAGCACATCAATGTCGGAACCCGCAATCATAGCATCAGCATCTGTCGAGACCTTATAGCCTTTTGCCTTATAGGGGGCTACTTCCTCTTCAGACTTGGCGCAAATGCAGGAAAGTTCCAATTCAACGCCCAATTTTTCCTTGTATTCGGCAATTTTCTGTTCCAAAATCTGGATGACACCACCACCAACGGTGCCTGTGCCTATCAAGCCAATACGTAACATACGCATCTCCATAAAAAATTTTACGGGGCTAAAAGTAGTAATTAGGAGTGTTCGTGACCTGAATAAAACCGTATTTAGCCCAAATTTAACGTAAAAATTAGCCTTTTTAGCCCCTTTTGCAAAAGAATACTATATTGTTACCTATGGAACAGGAATCCGTAAATCCAGCCATCAGCTCCATTCTTTCGGAGCAGAAGCTGAAGAATATCGTTTACCCCGCCCGGCTTTTCCGGACGAGGCTCAACGAAGAGATGCAACGAGCCAATCGCACCCGCAAGCCTTTCCTGTACATCAAAATTTACGCTCATCAGTTTGATATTTTCGGTTGGGCACGGCCAAGCCAGATTGTGGAAAAAACCTGGCGAGTCAGCCTTCTCACCATGTTCTCCCATCTCCGCTTTATCGATGTAATCGGTTACCTGACGGATGGAAGCGGTATCGGCATCATTCTGCTTAATTCCGACCTTTCCACACTGGAAAACATCCGAAAAGAAATTCTGCACAAATTAAACGATGCCGGACTCATTCAGGCACTTCGTTTTAAACCGAGAAAGCCCATCTTCAAGGCATATCTTTATTCTGGTCTACAGGAAAAAGAAAATCTTGAAATGGCAAAGAAAGTGAAAGACTTCAACGCTATGAGTGGTAGTTTTTTCTCCCTCTCCCGTCTGAATCTGGACCACATTTGGACTCATCCTCATAAGATTCGCTATCGCCATATTATCAAGCGGACGGTAGACTTCACGGGAGCCACACTTGGAATCATTCTACTATCGCCCCTTCTCCTGTTCTGCGCCATAGCTGTAAAAGTAAGCGACCCCAAAGGTCCCGTCATTTTCAAGCAAATTCGCGTTGGGAAAAATGGCCATCATTTTGTGATGTACAAGTTCCGCAGTATGTATGTAGATGCTGAAGAAAGGAAAAAAGAGCTAATGGCTTTGAACGAGACCGGAGGCAAGACCTTCAAAATGAAGAACGACCCCCGCATCTATCCCTTTGGCCGAGTTCTGAGAAAATTCAGTCTGGATGAACTCCCTCAATTGTTTAATATTATCCTAGGTGATATGTCTATTGTCGGGCCACGTCCTCCCCTGCCCGAAGAAGTGGCGGAATATGAACCCTGGCACCGCATGCGGCTTTCCGTTACTCCCGGACTTACCTGCATTTGGCAGGTGAGCGGCCGTAGCAATATCTCCTTCGAAGGCCAAATGCGTCTGGACAACGACTACATCCGTCAGGGCGGAAAAATCGCTGACGACATCAAGCTCATTTTGAAGACTTTCAAGGTGGTTTTCAAAGGCGACGGAGCCTACTAATCCACCCGTCTATCCCCTAATTTTACTATCTTTGTGCCCGAAAAAATCTTTATAGGACACAAAAAAATGAATTACAATCCTCTCGCTGAACAATTGAACGCAGAGCTCTCTGCCAATGGTTGCAGCGTATTTGGCATGCTTTCCGAGCAAGGCAAAGCCATATTCTTCCCCAGCAAAGGCATTCTTGGTCAGGGAGCGGAAGCCAAAGGCTCCGAAATCAACGCCACCATCGGTACTGCTCTGGAAGACGACGGAAGCCCACTCACACTCCCCTGCGTGCAAAAGTCCTTAAACCTCCCGAAAAATGCTTTTCTTTACGCCCCCAGTTATGGCAATCCGGACTTGCGCAAGGCTTGGAAAGAACAGATTGTTCGCAAGAATCCGAGCCTTAAAGGCAAGGAATTCAGCAACCCCGTTGTAAGTTGCGCTTTGACCCACGCCATCAGCTGCGCCGCCTACCTGTTTTTGGATGCCGGCGACGAGGTGATTATTCCCGATTTGTACTGGGACAACTACGAGCTTGTTTTTGAGAATGGCCGCGGGGCAAAGATATCCACCTTTAACACCTTCAAGAACGGCGGTTTTGACACTGAAGCCCTGAAGAACGCTCTCGCTGGTAGTAAGAGCACTAAAAAAGTCGTTCTCCTGAACTTCCCCAACAATCCTACGGGCTATACTGCAACAGAAAAGGAAGCCGCAGAGATTGCGAAGATTCTCACCGAGAGCGCCGCAGCCGGAAATAAAGTGGTGGCCCTGCTGGATGACGCCTACTTTGGACTGGTCTATGAAGAAGGCGTAACAAAGGAATCCCTCTTTGTAAAGCTCGTGGACGCCCACGAAAACCTGCTGGCAGTCAAACTGGACGGCCCTACCAAGGAAGACTACGTCTGGGGCTTCCGCGTCGGCTTCATGAGCTTCGGATTCAAGGGTGCTACTGCCGCCCAATTAAAGGCCCTGGAAAGCAAAGCCGCCGGCGTTGTCCGCGGAAACATTTCCAACGCTCCCAGCATCAGTCAGAAGATTCTCTTGGCTGCCTACCAGAGTGAAGAATACCTGAAGGAAAAGGAAGAGAAGTACAACACCCTCAAAAAACGCTTCAACATCATCAAGGAAGTGCTGGCCAGCCATCCGGAATACAAGGACGCATTTGAGGCCATGCCCTGCAACAGTGGCTACTTTATGTGCGTAAAGCCTAAGGGTGTAGATGCCGAGGAACTCCGAAAAGTGTTGATTTCCGACTACAGCACGGGAACCATCGTTCTTTCTGGCCTGGTTCGCCTTGCCTTCAGCGCTGTTCCCGCCGAAAAATTGCCTAAATTGTTTGATAACATTTATAACGCCATCAAGATGATGACGAAGTAATAAACGGGAAACGGAGGATTCATGTCCGAAAAAGCAACCTTGAATTATGGGGGAAACAGTTACGAACTCCCCGTCATAGAGGGCACCGAGCACGAACACGGTCTGGATATCAGCGCTCTCCGTAAGGATTCCGGACTGGTAACGCTGGATTACGGCTATTTGAATACCGGAAGCACCAAGAGTTCCATCACATACGTAGATGGCGAGAACGGCATTCTCCGTTATCGCGGCTATTCCATCGAAGACCTGGCAGAAAAAGCCACATTTCCCGAAACCGCATGGCTCTTGATTTATGGCGAGCTTCCCAACCAGGAACAGCTTAGCCACTTCCGCACCCTTTTGACGGAAAACGCACTTCTCCACGAGAACCTGTTGCACTTCTTCCGCGAAATGCCACCTAGTGCCCACCCCATGGGCATTCTCAGTTCCATTGTGAATGCAGTGGGCCTTTTCACCCCCCGCTTCTATGATGATGAAAATGTGGCCAGCGCTTTCGAACTGACTACCGCAGGTCTCATTTCCAAGATTCGCACCATTGCCGCTTTCTCTTATAAGGCAAGCATCGGCGAACCATTTGTTTATCCTGAAGCAGAACGGAGCTATTGCAGCAACTTCCTCAACATGATGTTCAGTAGTAAGGCCCGTCCTTATCACCCGGACCCGATTATGGAGAAGGCCCTGAATACGCTGCTTATTGTTCATGCAGACCATGAGCAGAACTGCTCCACCTCTACCGTCCGTATGGTGGGAAGTTCTCAGGCAAACCTTTACGCTAGCATCTGTGCAGGCATTTGCGCCTTGTGGGGCCCTCTCCATGGCGGCGCAAACCAGGCCGTGCTTGAAACCTTGCTCCGCATTCAGCAGAGCGGCATGACCATTGAGCAAGTGATGGACAAGGCCAAGGACAAGAACGACCCATTCCGCCTTTCCGGCTTCGGACACCGCGTGTACAAGAGCTATGACCCTCGTGCCAAGGTTTTGAAGAAACTCATGACCCAGGTCTTTGAACGCGAACACGTTCAGGACCCGCTGTTGGATATCGCTTTGAAGCTTGAAGAAGCAGCCTTGAAGGACGACTACTTCATTGCCCGCAAACTTTATCCCAACGTGGACTTCTACTCCGGCATTCTTTACCGCGCAATGGGCATCCCGACGAACATGCTCACGGTGATGTTCGCCATCGGACGCTTGCCAGGCTGGATTGCCCACTGGAAAGAAATGCACGACGATCCGCTAAGCAAGATTAATCGCCCGCGCCAGATTTACATGGGAAGAGCCGCTCGTCCTTGGGTTGACCGAGACAAGCGATAACGGTCCCTAACAAATCTTACTTAAAGCCGCTGAATTTTCAGCGGCTTTCTTTGTATAAAAATGGATATGAAAAATCCCGAGCGACTGCCCGGGATTTCCTATAAAACACCTAGAAAGAATTACTTCTTCTCAATGCGGTGATAACCGCGAGTGAAGGTTTCCGTCTTACGGGTATAAATGCCCGGAAGGAAGTACGGAACACCACTCATCACCACACAGGACTTGACAGAAGGTTCTTCAACCACCGTCACCTGATAGATGTACGGACCAGTAGCCAACTTACGTCCATACTGAGACACTGGGTAGATCTTCATAGAAACGAGCATTGCACCAGAGCCATGGAGATCAACCGTCTGACCAGCGTCATTCTGGCATGTTGGCGTATCAACACTCGGGTCCGGAGCCCCCATAGCCGCATTAAACTCTTCTTCCGTCATCTGCTGATTATATTGGCTGACGAAATGACCGAGGTGATCGAATACCCGGACATTGATACGGAACGGATGGGTCATAATGTAGTTGAAGCTAATGCAGCTTTCCACACCATTTTCTTCAAAGCAACGGCCAGAGGCTTCGCCCTTGGACTTGTTCGTGACAAACTTGCCCGTAGCCGGATCACTGACCAACTGCTTCTGCAAATCACCGCCAATTGCGTACGGATCACTGCCAGAAGCGTTTGCAGTTTCCAGAGTAATTGGAATAATTTTCAATTCTCCTGTTGCAGAAACCGGGAGTTCATCACCACCAGCAAGGTCCGTCAATTCCTTAGCCTTCTCAGCAAAGTCCGGACGATTAATGCTCTTATCTTGAGCCACGATACTGGATTCAGTATTTAAGGTAAGAGTAACCTTAGCCCATTCATCCGGGAAGCCTTCCACCTTCTTACCAGAGGTAGAAACAATATCAATAGCATGGGTATTCCAATATGGATACACCATATTCTCAGAACCCTCCACACCATTATAGTTGAGCGCAACAGCATCGCCACTGCGCATATTACCAACAACGGTACCATTTTCATCAACCAACATTCCACTGAAACTATACAAGACACCATCAGCCCCCTGGTCACCCTCGGCCGTTGCTGATGTAGCCAGGAAGCCATAAACCTTTTCTACGCAAGGATTAACAGAGCAATCCTGGCGCTTAACCACCATGGTATACTTTGCATCTGCTGGAACTTTACCACCTACTTCCAATTTACCAACCTTTGCACCTTCTGCATTGATGGCATCGATAGTTTCCTTGGTGAGGGCAGTATTCATATACATGCTAGCAACAGTCTGGCCGCCCTCAATAGTTGCATACGCTTCAGCAACGGTGGGCTGGCCATACTTGGAAGGAGCCAGTTCAGCGAGAGAGGTACGAATCAGAAGATTAGAGCCATCGGTCTGACGGTCAGCATAGAAGAAGTGGAGATGATGCCAAGAGTTCTCTCCCCAAGCCGTTCCTGTATTACCATCACAGTTCGTGTATTTAGCAAGCGGCTCACCTTCATGACAACCATGGTTATTATCAGCTAAAGTTTTGATGTTCACGGAACCGGGAGCAGCCAAGTGGGTGCCACCAAGGTCCACCACCAGCACGCCATCCACGAAAATCCACATGTCATCATCGCCCACGAATTCAAAGATTTCGCCACCTGTAGCCTGGTTTGCGGAATTATACTTGAACTTGGCGTAGCCCATCATGGTGAAAGCGTAGTTACGAAGGTGCTGTTGACCGAGAGGCCCTGCACTGGCGGCAGCAGCCTGAGCCGCAGTACCCACCTTCGGGCCACCATTTGCTAACCAAGAAGAACAGAGACCATAGGTATTCTGGCCCTGCCAGTCTGTTTGCGTATTCGCATACTCATAACCATAGGGAGGACAAAAGATGGAGAGAGACTGAGGTCCAAATGTTGTACAACTCTTATTGTTGTCCTGAATGTCAGGATTGCAGAAAGCATCTCCTACGCGCTGGTTATTAACCACAGAATCCAGCGGAGAATACCCGCCGTTGTTGTAGTTATAGTTCACCTGATACAGGTTCGTTCCTACAGAAGGCAAGTCCAGTGTTTTATTAATACGATAGTTAGTGCCACTCACATCCTTATACCACTGATCGAAATTGGAGTTGTCGCACAAATCCGCATTTTTCACGATGGTCACACCATCGTACATATCGTACTCACCATTCTTTGGAGCATCAAACTGCAGATAACTCTGCACCATGCCTGGTGTGTAATACACGTCATTAGCCCAATCACCTTGACCGGAGCATTTGGCGCCTTCTTCGTTCATTGCTGCGTACGTAGAATTAGCGTTAGTATAACCACGAGTCTTATTTCCCGGACACACGCCATACTTTAGAACAGGCCCAGGACTCACTTTACTCTGCAAATAGGGAGGGAGCAAAGGATTCGCAGTCATAGGATCACCATTAGCACCAATCATTGCACCTGCATGAGACGCTTGGTTGCCACAACTATTATGCAACGCAGCACGACCAGCCCAATCCATGTCAAAGCCCGCCAGACCGTAACCCTGAATCTGCCCTGAGTGAGTAACAGCTTCTTCAGAGAAGTTTTCAAAGTCAGAGTGACTCACATCAAAATCGCGGACCACGATATCCAGCTGGGCTATACTAGCGGCAAAAGCGGAACTCGCCATAAGCGTGCCAGCGGCAATCCATTTCATTGTATTCATATAATGATCTCCACCTATAAGGTAGGTTTTAACATAATCAGCCTAAATATAACCCAAAATAGGCATAATCGTCTGTTAAATTCCACGAAACAACATACAAAAAAAGTGGACCATCGACAAATAGTGACGAAGCGCAAATTTTTGAGGGTGGACCACCCCCCTAGGTCCGCCCCATTATGTAAATTTTTAGAAATATGATTTGGTCTATCATTTTTGCCATTGCCATCGGTCTTCTACTCCTCCGGGTGTTCTGGCTCCATGTAAAATCCAGTACCGGAGATACAAAGGCATTTAAGTCCCTTGCCCCTAAAGACAAGCTGGCAGTGCTAAAGGAATGCCTATTGAACAACGCATCCACCTTGAATTTGATGAACCTGGCAGATTTCGGGAAGGAAAACGGGCTTGACTTTGACACAAGAGAATATGAACCCCTGCTACAAAAGCAATTGGAATTGGCAAAGGACAACGCCAACTATGTGGAATGCGATAATTTGTACGTAAAAGAATGTGCCTGGGTAGACAAAATCACCCCCCTAGAATTCAAAGAAGCAACCCAGGCAAAAGCAGCCGGAGACCGCAAACTTTACATTGAGCGCTATCTGGAAGGAGTCTCGCGACTGTACTCCGACGAAGCAATTTTGGAGGCTTTGGTTAAGCTGGAAGCGGATTATCCGAAAGCAAAGTCGCTAGGCGCAGGCTACCGCGAACTGATGGCTGCTCGCGATGCAAGTGCCGCAGACGAAAAATCCCTAGAAGCGCTTCGCAAAAAACGCGACGCATGGATGGAAGAATTGCTGAAAATTTAAAATTCAAAATGCACAATTCATAATTTTATCACAGGCTGATACTTCTTTAGATTCTTTTAGATTGCCACAGGGCTACGCCCTTCGCAATGACGCAGACAAAAATTAATTATGAATTAAGAATGCTGAATGATGAATTGTGTCAAACGAAATACCGTGTCTGAGAATTAATTCTGCATTCCGCATTCCGCATTCTGCATTCAGCATTTTGCATTCTGCATTCAGCATTGTTAGCCGTCTCTGTCAGAAATTAATTGTGAATTATGAATTGTTAATTGTTAATTGATAACTAAGTCGAGCGTCGCAAAAATAAACTTGTTTATTTTTATGACCGAGACGCATTATCAAGAATAACGAAGTTATTAATTGATTATATTGTGGGTATGAGTGAAAATCCCCTAGATAAATATGGTCTGAACGAGCACTGCAATTCCATTTTAAAGCAGTATCGCGAAAGACTCCCTATTTTTGAGAAGATGAAATCCATTGTCAAAAAGGCATTGGAAGACAGCATTCAGCAAAATAACCTTTACATCAATGCTCTTGAAATCCGCATCAAAGCAGAAAAATCCCTTGCAGGGAAGCTTGAACTCAAAGGCGCCAAGTACACCAACCTTTCCGATTTAACGGACATTCTCGGTGCGCGAATCATTACCTTCTACACCGACGAAGTGGACAAGATTGCGGCCCTGGTGGACCACGTTTTTGACATCGACTGGCAGAACAGCATCGACAAACGAAAGATGCACGAACTCCACAGCTTTGGCTACAGTTCCCTCCACTACATCTGTAGCATTCCCAAAACCTTGTACTACGACCCGGAACACCCGGAAATCAACGAATACCGTTTTGAACTCCAGATGCGAACCGCCTTGCAGCACGTGTGGTCTACCATTGACCACGACATGGGGTACAAAACCGATGTGGAAATCCCCAAAGAATACTTGAGAAACATGAACCGCCTTGCCGGTATGCTGGAACTGGCCGACGAGCAGTTCAGTCTCATCCGCGTTGGCATTACGGACTACCGCCGCAAGGTGCAGTCGCTGGTGGCATCTGGCAAATTCGACGAAGTTCCCCTGGATGGAGATTCCTTCAGCAACTACATGAAGTTGAATCCCTTTGACAAGCTCAATAAGAAGATTGCCGCCATCAACCAAGCTGAAATCCACGATTCCGACATGACTGGCTACCTAAAAGTTTTCCGTTTTCTTCGTTTTAAAACCTTGGGTGATGTGGAAAAGATGAAGGCCCATTTCAGCGACGACGCCTACCAGTTGGCTGTTTACCAAATTGCCGGAACCGACATTGACATCATCAATTCTTCTGTTGCCGTACAAAACCTTGTGGTGGTCTACCTCTTGAGCAATGGCGGTGGAGAACTGGCCCTGAAGAGCATGTTCGACGTCTTGTACGGAGAATCCGACTACAACAACAAGCGTGCGGCAAGAATGATGGCTACAGCAAAACAACTTTCATTCATGAACAAGTAAGATTTTATGGCAAATAAACCTTTAGACACATCCCTATTAGACAAGGCAATTGTTTTTGCAGTCAACGCCCATAAAGGAACGGAGCGTCGCGGAAAAGGTTTCCCTTACATCGTTCATCCTCTGGAAGCTGTTGAAATCGTTTCCACCCTGACCAAGGACCAGGAGCTTTTGGCAGCCGCCGCACTTCACGATACCGTAGAAGATACTGATGTTACCGTAGAGGATATCCGCCACGAATTCGGCGACCGCGTTGCCAAAATCGTTGAAGAGGAATCCGACAAGTTCATTGAAGGACTTAGCGAAGAGGATAGCTGGCACATCCGTAAGGAGGCCGCCATCAATCGCCTGAAAAACGCCTCCCGAGATGCAAAAATTGTGGCTATGGGCGACAAGCTCAGCAATGCAAGAGCCATTCTTCGTGATTACAAGGAAATCGGAGATAAGGTTTGGAATCTCTTCCACACGAAAGATCCCGCAGAACATGAGTGGCATTACCGCGGTCTGGCTGACGCCTTGAGCGATTTGGTGGGTTCTCACGCCTACACAGAATTCGCCAAGGCCATCAATGAGATTTTTGGGCAACCCAAACCCGAACTCATCAACATGGACGACTATGTGGAAAGCGGCGACGGCTATACCGCCATCAGCTACAACCACAAGAACGGGAAAACCATGATGAAACTCTATTCCGACTTCATCCCCTCTACAGAACCCGCCAAAGAACTGCAGGTGGCCTGGTCTGTCCTAGATTCTGGAATTGTGACGCCCAAAGCACTACGGCTTGTGACCGATGGCAAACGGACAGGCATTGAATTTGAGCGTATCACACCCAAGAAATCTATTGCACGGGCAATTTCTGAGGAGCCCGAGAAGTTGGAATTCTATACGCGAGAGTTTGCACGGCTTTGCAAAAAGCTTCACGGTACCCCTTGCGATAAAAATATCTTCAATTCTGCCGAAGAACATTTCAAGAAAGCCATCAACAACAATAAGCTCTTGACGGACGAAGAAAAGTACAAGTTCGTCCAACTCATCTCAAATACCCCTGCAACATCTACCTGCCTCCATGGCGATATGCATATCGGGAACATGATTGTAAGTCAGGGAAAATACTATTGGATCGATTTGGCGGACTTCCGCTACGGCAATCCTTACTATGATTTCGGAATGTTCTACTTCGTATGCCAAAACACCCCTGATTTCTTGGTGGAAAAACTCTACCACATCACCAAAGCGCAAATTCTCCAAATTTGGAACATTTTCCTGCGAGAATATTTCGGTGAGGATACTGATATCACAGCAAAAACGGAAGAATTGGCACCTTACGCCTGTCTTTACATGATATTCTTCAGTAACCGCACCGGTAAATTTGACCCCTGGATGCTAGATCACCTCCACAAAACTGTTTTGAAATAACTACATTAAGAATATAATGGAAGAGATTACGGTACATACAGACTTAGAAAATCTGGACAAGGTTACAGCCTTTGTGGAGTCTGCGTTGGAATCTTACAATCCCAGCATGAAGGCCCAAATGCAGCTCAACGTGGCTATTGACGAACTTTTCAGCAATATAGTCCATTATTCCAAGTCAGCAGACGCCACCATTCAGGTGGAAGTTCAGAACGACCCCAAACAGGTCAAACTCACATTTATTGATTCCGGCGTTCCCTACAATCCCCTCATCAAGGCAGACCCTGACATCACTCTTTCCGCCGAGGAACGGCAGATTGGTGGCCTTGGGATTTTCCTTGTGAAGAAGACCATGGATGGTATGGAATACCAACGCGCCGACAACAAAAATCAACTAACCATTTACAAGAATTTAGCATAGAGGATAACATGGAAATCGTAAAGACAAAAGAAAACTCCTCCCTCACCTTCGCCCTGGAAGGTCGCCTGGACACCATGACAGCTCCTCAATTGGAAGCTGAAGTCAACAACAGCCTGGAAGGCGTTACCGATTTGGCCTTTGATTTCGCCAAGTTGGTCTATGTATCTTCCGCAGGCCTCCGCGTTTTGCTTGCCGCTCAAAAGAAGATGAACAAGCAAGGCAAGATGGAAGTCCGCAATGTCTGCCCGGAAATCAAGGAAGTCCTTGATGTCACCGGATTCAGTGACATCCTGACTATCGTCTAAGTGCAAAACCTGTCTTTTAGCGTCCGGCGCTTTTTCTCACTGCTGTTGTCGGCGAGCGCATCCATCGTGGTGTGGCTTGTGACAATTTTTGAAGACACCCTCGTTTCTAGCCATTTGTTAGGGGAAACCGCTCTTGCGGCTTACACTCATATTGTCCCCATCTATTCATTCATGTTGTTTATTGGAACCGCCATTGCCGTTGGCAGTTCTGTTTGCTACACCTACGAAATCGGAAAGTTAAACAAAGAGCGGGCGTACGAATTTTTCGGACAAGCGGTTATACTTGCAATTATTGCGGGATGCATTCTGCTTGGGGTCAATACCATCGGTAGCGGCCTTGTTTTAGGCATCATGAATCCCACTGCAGACTTGGCTCCCTATATTAACCAATTCATGAAGTGGTTCCCTTGGGTTTCCCTATTGATTCCCCTTTCCTGCGTACTCATGAACATGGTGCAGGCGGACGGAGACACGCGCATCGTAAATTTCCACAACGGCATCCTCATCATTGGAAACTTTCTGCTATCCTGGATTCTTGGAGGAAAATACGGGATGGAAGGAATTGTGCTAGGCACATTCATTTCTTCGCTTGTTGGACTCATTATTTTGAGTCTTCATTTTTTTCAAAAACAGAATTCTCTTCGTTTCAAATTCCATCTAAATTTCAAAGATGTTTTGGTGGCATTTCGCTTCAGTGCCGTAGAAGCCTGCGAATATCTCTACCTTGCATTACTGACTTTTCTACTTTCCCAATTCGTCACCCGATACTTTGACGAGAACACGCTCACTACCCTTTCCGTGATGTTCGAAGGTCTGGAAATGACCGTTATATTCGGAGGCATCTGGCAAGCGGCAGAACCCCTCATCAACATCTACCGCGCCGAAGAAAACGCAGTTGGAATCAGGCGACTAATGCACTATGTGAACGGGACCGCTTTCTTTGAAGGCCTCTTCGTAACAATTGGGGCTTTCGTTTGCGCCCCACTGCTGGTACTTTTGTTTCACATCCAGACCCCTGAGTTACAAAACTCCACTGCTGCAGCTATCAGAATCGCCTCCCTGGGCCTATTAGCGCTCGCCTTTGTGAATTTGTACAACAATTATTACCTTCATGAGCACCCCTGGTTCGCCATGTTCATTTCCGTGATGCGAAATTTGGCGGTTCCCGTCACAGTCATCACGCTCATGGGCATTCAGTTTGGTAAAACCGGTTTGTGGGCAGGATGCGCGCTAGCCCCTATTTTTACTCTCGGATTATGCAGTCTCATATTCATCCTCAAGTTTGGGCGCACCGAATTTCCGCTGTTCCTCAACGAATTTGACCAAAACTGCTATTACCAGTTTGATTATCCGATGACCCCCGCCGCCATTGTTTCCCTGCGGGACCAAGTCGCCAAGAGCCTCACTATCGAGGGCGTCAGCCCCAACATCCGCATGAAGGCGATGCTTCTGATTGAAGAGATGAACATGGCCTTCATCGAAAAAAACAAAGGGAAAATGCATTACGGAGAATGCTCTTTGTTAGCAAAAGAAAACAGCGTTTCCCTCATTCTGAAAAATTCTGGAAAATTGTTGGACATGACTAATCTGGAAATGTCCGTTTCCAATCTGCGTGCCTATATGGTGACAAGTTTGATGGTTTACCAAGAAAAAAGAGCCTACGTACTCACCACGAGTTACAACCGCCACGTTTTTGAATTTCCAAAAATATAAGAGTCAACTATGAACGATTTACTTCTAAAGTCCGTTTACAAAGATAACAAGACCTGCGACATTCTCATTACACAGGGAAAATTTGCAAAGATTGCCGATAGCATTGACGCTACCACACTCAAGAATACCGATGTCGTGGATTGCAAGGGACTTGCCATTCTCCCTCCATTCTATAACGCCCACACCCATGCCGCTATGACTCTTTTGCGTGGCTATGCCGACGACATGGAATTGAACAAGTGGTTGCGGGAATACATCTGGCCCTTCGAAGCCAAAATGACTTATGCAGACATCGAAATCGGCAGCCGGCTTGCCGTTTTGGAAATGATTAAATCCGGAACCGTCTTTTTTGCGGATATGTACTGGCACCGTCAGAACACCATGAAGGTCGTGAACGAAATGGGCATTCGCGCCACCATTGGCGTAACCATTGCCGAGGGCCTTACTACCGCAGACGCCATGGAAGCAAACTTCAAATTTTTACACGACCACTGGGGAGAAAACGAACGGATCAAAATTTCCGTCATGCCCCACTCCGTGTACATGGTAAATAAAGAACTGCTTAAACGCTGCATTGAGACTGCCCGGGAAGAGGGCTATGTGCTGAACACCCATCTTTCTGAAACTTTATATGAGAACTTGCAGTGCAAAGAGAAATATGGATGCACGCCTGCAGAACTTTTTGAACGCTGTGGTATTGAAGGTGTGCACTGGGTAGCCGCCCATTGCACCAATATGGTGGATAACGACTACAACATTCTCAAAAGAACAGGAGCCACGATTGCCCTCAATCCTTGTTCCAACTTAAAGTTGGTCAGCGGAATTCCACAGATACCGGCCATGATAGCAAAAGGCATTCCCCTTGCCATCGGTACCGATGGAGCCTCCTCCAACAACAACCTGGACATGCATGAGGACATGAAGTTTGCAGCCCTTCTCGAAAAGAACTGCCCTGGCGGTAGCGCCGACACTCTTAAAGCGGAAGACATTTTGAAAATGGCCACCCGAAATGGCGCCGTGGCATTTGGCTGGGACGCTGGCGTTATTGAGGAAGGAAAGTTAGCGGATGCCCTACTGGTACGGCTGGACAACGAACGCATGGTGCCATGCTACAATGTAATCTCCAACTGGGTTTATGGTGCAGATTCAAACGCCATTGATTCCGTGATTTGCAATGGAAAGTTTGTGATGCGGAACGGGCATGTAGATGGCGAAGAGGACATCGTCAAAGAAGCCATCCAGTGCGCGGAAAAGTTCAAACGATAATAGCTAGATCCCCGATCGAGTCGGGGATGACGAGGGCAGGGCTGCGCGAGGTTGACGAGGGCAGCGCGAGGTTGACGAGGGCAGCGCGAAAATGATGCACAAGAAAGGGCACCCGTAGTTGCGGATGCCTTCTTAAGGTAAAAAGCAATAAGAACTGCGCAGACTACTCTGCCGGCAGGATAATTTCAATGTGGCTCGTACTCACATTCAAGAAGTGCGTGCGGAACAAGTCCTTCTCGGAACGGTCACTGACCTTCACCTGAGTTACAGCGATGAAGTCCTTGTTTTCGCGGATGTAATCCGTAAGGCGTTCGTCACGAAGGGTGTCGATTTCGCCAGTAATGATAAAACTATCTGTCCAAATTTTTACGAGCATATTACAAATATAAAGATTTTTCCAAATTGGAAGAAGATAAAAACAAAATTTTTTACGTTTTTTTGCAGAAAAGAGTATTTTATTGAAGAATATTGCCATTCACATTTGTAAATGACGGAGGTTTTTATGGCTATTAAAAAGATGATTCATCCTGCACCAGGAAAAATGGCTTACCACAATGCTGAATTTATGGAAAGCGATGCTGGACGCCCTCTCCGCATTTTGGCTGAATTTTTTGAACCCGGACTGGTTTTTGCCCAAGAAGATGTGCGCAATTCCATCGTTTTCTTCGGTTCCGCCCGCACCCTCCCCATGTCCGAAATCAAGAAACAGCGGAAAGGCTGCAAAGACAAGGCAAAACTTGCCCGATTGAAAGCCCTGGAATCTGTGGCGGAATACTACGATGCCGCACGAGAACTTGGTGCAAAACTTGGCCGCTGGGCCAACAAAAAGCACAACGGATACGCCATCATGACTGGTGGTGGTCCGGGCATTATGGAAGCTGGCAACCGCGGTGCTACCGATGTAGGAACGCCTTCTATCGGTTTAAACATCAAGCTGCCCTTTGAGCAGCATCCCAATCCTTACATTGACGAAGCATTGAACTTGCAGTTCCGCTACTTCTTTATCCGTAAGTATTGGTTCCTGAAAAAGGCCCGCGCATTGGTGGTCTTCCCTGGCGGTTTCGGCACTTTGGACGAGATGTTTGAAATGCTGACCCTTATCCAGACCGACAAGTACGCACAGCAGATTCCCGTCATCATCTTCGGCTCCAAGTTCTGGAAGAAGGCAGTCAACTGGGAATATTTTGCGGAAACGGGCATGATTAACAAGGAAGACTTGAAGCTTTTCCACTTCTGCGATGATGTGGATGAAGCCTACAAGATCATTACCGAGGCCTTGGAAAAACAGGCCGACGAATGGACCGTACTCACCTGGAATAGAGAAATCAAGTAATCGTGCTTCGCAATTTTCTGGCAGAGTTCCTAGACAGGACTTCCCGAAACCTGGCGCTGCGCCCCCAATACAGCATGGAGGAATACCAACGCTGGTTTGACCAGAATCCTGATTTTCTCCATAACGGTGCTATGGAGAAAATAGAGTTGCTGGAACCGCTTACCCTAGAGGGAACCAACAACCTCTACCGAGCGAACTTCTGGATTAAGCATCCAGGGGACGAGCGACATTATGGCGAGCGGGAAATCGTCGTGAAAATTTGCAAGTTCTGGGCGGCACGAGGCAAAAATCGCCTTCACCGTCTGAACATGCTTTTGAGCGCTTTTCAGGACGAAATCCGCATCAACAACTTAATTCGTGCGACCAACATCGAGGGAGTCGTCCAGAGTTTGGGTGGAGGTCTTGCCGGCAGGCACCCCTACCTGAAGATGGAATTCATCAAAGGCTGCTCCTTGGACCGGCTGTTCAAAAAAGAGCTGACGGAAGAAGAGATTCTCCATCGGGTGGCACAAATCGCCTACCTGGCCAACACCATTAGCCAACTCCATTATTATCAAATTGTTCATAAGGATTTGAAGCCCAAAAACCTGCTACTCTGCCAAGATCCAACCCACAAGAACAACCACAAAATTCTGGTTTGCGATTTTGGCTACGCACAGGCGAAACTGCGAGAGACCGTAACGGAATATGGTGGTCAGCTTACGCCTTGCTATAGTGCGCCAGAGCAAGCCATCATGGGTGAAAATCTCTCCGCTTCCGTAGATTACTTCAGTTTTGGCATCATCATCCACGAATATCTGACGGGAGAAAAGCTTTTCCCTGACGCCATGAAAATTTTCGTGGAGGACGGATACAAGATTACAGACCGTTATCTGGAGTATTTGAAGCGCGGGCGTGAAAACAAGTTTTCTAGCGAACTATTCCCGGAAATTAGTGAGTGGATTGACAGACTCACCATCTTTGACAGCTTTGAGCGAATGCAAAATTGCCCTAATTTATTTGAAATGGCCCACAAATTGAGAGAAAAGGTAAATTCACTGGGTTATCGGGACGTGAATACGGACTTTTTGTGGAACCAGCTGAACGAATACGGACGCAGGTAATTCACAATTCACAATTCACAATTCACAATTAATAATTTGATTGCAAAATAAAACTTCGGGGCGCAAATAGTAAATATGAAAGCAAAAATCAAAGCATTTTTCAAACTATTCAAGGTTCATCATTTAGTAGTATTTGCTGCAATTCTCGGCATTGGCATTTTCAATGCGGTGACAGCACTGACTCCCGAAATCAATCAGTTCTTCTTGGAGCGCAACATTACCAAATCCTTCGACCAATGGTGGGATGAAGAAGGCGCCGCCCAAATCAAGGCTGTGGGATTGGAACCTGACGAAACCATCCGACAAGAAAAATACGAAGACTATCGCACGCGTTACCTCAAGCAGCAACATTCCTACATTGTAGAAGACCGCTTGGAAGAAATGCGGCATGAATTTCGAGAATGGTGGGAAATCAAGGGAGGAAAGCAACAGTGGATTGACAGCCACGGAAACAACTACCCCAATGAACAAATCTTTGAACAAGAATGGAAAGAATGGTCTAAAAAATTCAAGGATAAGCACATCCGCTATCGTTTGGCATTCATTCCAGCGGACGATGAATACGAAAGACTTTTTACCTGCTGGATGTTGTTCCCTAGCTTCGTCGGCTTTTTGCTTTTTGCAATTCTCTTCGGCTTTGCGTACGTGAAACTTTCGGACCGCTGGGGAGCCGCCATTGTCTTAGGTTGTTTCATTCTTCTCGCCATTGGAGGCGGATTCATCGTTTCCCTCTTTACGGGGACAAGTTTCTTTGACCACTACGCTGGCGAACGCTACATGGGGTTAAGCATCGCTCTTGCCTTCTTTATGGGGGCAATGGCCTTTGGCCCCAATCAAGAAGAAATCCCTCTATGGGCCAAAATTCTCGCCTTTGTTGGCTTTATTGCAGACGTGGCCACAAACTGGATTATCAATTCTGGAATCTACGGAGCCGTTTCTATTGCTTCACTCCTGATTTTCGGACTGGGCATCTTTGCCGGGATGAAAATTCCCACCCGTCGGAAAACGCTAGAAGAAGTGAAGGCGGAAGCGGCTGCAGAACGAATGGAGAAAGTCACCCATTCCTCACCCACAGACCAAAAGCGCAAAACCAGAGCCATTATCGACAGCGGATTAAGAGAAGCAAATCAAGGCCAGTACGAGAAGGCACAGCCGTTACTGAGTCAGGGAATGACAGCCCTTTTGCAGGAACCAACCGCCGATATTGACGCCATCAATTCTCTGGCAGAAAAGATGACGGACAAGAACATGTATATCGATATCAAAAACACCCAGTGGACGGAATGGGGCAAGAGCGCCAAGATGAAGAAAGTCTACGATGCGGCCCTACTCATGTTGGAAAAAGGTTTGAAAGGCGAAACCAGCGGTTCTTATGCCCGCAGATGCCTTTATGACATTGGCGAAATTCGTGTGACGCAGAATATCTTGAAAGAAGAGGGAATCGCCCGACTCCAAAAAGTCATTTCGCTTGGTGATGGAGATATTCTCGCACTGCAGGCGAAGAAATTATTACAACGCTATGCGGGTGATTCTGCAACAAAGACAACGCCGCAGGTTCAACCGCCTGCGGAAAAAAGCGGCAACTAAAAAAGTTCGTCCACCTTCGTTTTAGCAAGAACTCTATTGTAGATGATGCGGCGACCTTTGACGCCATCGGGACCTACCCGGTCTTTAGGCGGTTTTAAAAGGCTTGCCACCAGATGCGCCGCCACCGTTTCTGCATGAACAGGCCTGAAAAAACTGGGGAGAAATTCGGGATGTCGCCCGAAGACCTTTTGCATGAGGTCTTCGCCAAAGCGGGGCTCCTTATGTTTCCCGAGAAGGAGCGACGGGCGAACCAGAGTGAGAGATTCAAAGCCCATCATAGTGAGGCCTTCTTCCAGCATGCCTTTGAGGCGATTGTAGAAGAAAGGCGACGCGGAATTTGCGCCCTGAGCGCTGACGCAGAGGAAATGCTTGACACCTTCTTTTTTGGCGATGGCGGCAAGAGATAGCGGAAGCCGAAGGTCAATTTTTTCTTGCGCGGCCTTGCTGCCCGCTTTTTTACGGGTTGTACCGAGGCAGCAAATGACCGCATCGCAGCCGAGGAAGCCCGCCCGAAGTTTCTCGTGAGATTCAAAATTAATTTGTTCAAAATCTACTTTTGAGGAGCCCTCGGATATTCCTAATTCACTAAACTGAGGAACGGTACGAACAGGACAATAAATACGCTGTAATTGGTCCAAACGCGCTAAAAGCTTTAGCACATTCTTCCCGACTAGCCCTGTAGAGCCCAACAACGCGACTTTCATGGTTTGAAATGTAGCAAACCTTGTGCTTTGAGTATCAACAAGATAGCTCGTTTTTGACAGAACCTGTCTATGCCAACCCCATCATATAAAAAGCGGAATTTTCCATAAATTGAGCCAATTTTTCTAAATTCTAGGGCGAAAAATTAACCCCTAACCCATAGGCTTATTTTTATGGCAAAAGCAACTAAAAAAGAATCTGTAGCACCTGTGCTCGGCACCGACGCGGAATCTTTCCGCAAGGCATTTACCGACCACATCAACCACACTTTGGCCCGCAGTATGCACACTGTCACGGACCATGAAAAGTTCTTGGCTGTTGCATACGCAGTCCGCGACCGCCTGGTGGACCGCTGGATCAAGACTCAGGAAACCTATTACAAGAAAGACGTGAAGCGCGTCTATTACCTGTCTCTGGAATTTTTGATTGGCCGCACTCTCGGCAACTCCGTTTTGAACCTGGATGTGGAAAGTGCCGTACAGGAAGCCCTGGATGAAGTGGGCATGACTTTGGACGAACTCCGCGAACAGGAAGTGGATGCTGGCCTCGGTAACGGTGGTCTCGGCCGCTTGGCAGCTTGCTTCCTCGACTCCATGGCTACTCTCGAACTCCCGGCCATGGGCATGGGCATCCGTTACGAATACGGTATGTTCAGCCAGAAGATTGTGAACGGTGAACAGGAAGAACAGCCGGATAACTGGCTCCGCCTGCCGAACCCCTGGGAAATCGCCCGCCCGGCCAACGCCATCAAGGTGCCTTTCTACGGCTACGTGGTGAGCTGGATGGACGACAAGGGCAAGCTCCGCAACCGTTGGGAAACCAAGGACTACGTTCTCGCCCTCCCCTATGACACCCCGATTCCGGGCTACAAGAACAACACGGTGAACAACCTCCGCCTCTGGAGCGCCAAGTCCACCGACGATTTCGGCCTCAGCTACTTCAACAACGGCGACTACATTGCCGCCGTGCAGGACATGGAACTTTCCGAAACCATTTCCAAGGTGTTGTACCCGAACGACTCTTCCATGAACGGTAAGGAACTCCGCCTCAAACAGCAGTACTTCCTGTGCTCTGCCTCTTTGCAGGACATCATCAACCGCTTCAAGAGGACCCATGGCAACGACTGGAAGGTGTTCCCTGAGAAGGTGGCAATTCAGTTGAACGACACGCACCCGGCTATCTCTATCGCCGAAATGATGCGCATTCTTTTGGACATTGAGGAACTGGGCTGGGACGAGGCTTGGGACATCGTGACAAAGACCTTCGCCTACACCAACCACACCTTGATGCCGGAAGCTTTGGAAAAATGGCCTGTGAGCTTGTTTGAAAGACTCCTCCCCCGCCACCTGCAGATTATTTACGAAATCAACGCCCGCTTCCTCCGCATGGTGAGCATGAAGTGGCCTGGCGACAACGATCGTTTGGCCCGCATGAGCCTCATCCAGGAAGGCGGCGAAAAGATGATTCGCATGGCCTACCTCTCCATCGTAGGTTCCTTCGCCGTGAATGGCGTTGCAGCCCTCCACTCCGACCTTCTGAAGACGACCCTCTTCAAGGACTTCTACGAACTGTGGCCTGAAAAATTCAACAACAAGACGAACGGTGTGACGCCGCGTCGCTGGGTCCGCAAGGCAAACCCTGCTATGAGCGAACTCATTACCAGTAAGATCGGCGAATCCTGGGTCAAGGATTTGGACGATTTGAAGAAGTTGGAAAAGTTTGCAAAGGATGCCGCATTCCAGAAGGCCTTCATGGACGTGAAGAAGCAGAACAAGGAACGCCTGGCCAAGTATCTGAAGGAAACCCAGGGCGTGGACCTGGACACCAACATGTTCTTCGACGTGCAGGTGAAGCGCATTCACGAATACAAGCGCCAGCTGTTGAACATCCTCCACGCCATTCACCTTTACATCCAACTGAAGGACGGCAAGGAAATCATGCCGCGCACCATCATGATTGGTGGTAAGAGCGCTCCTGGTTACTGGATGGCAAAGCAGATTATCCGCCTCGCTAACGCCGTAGCCGCCATCATTGATTCCGACCCCGTTTGCAAGGGCAAGCTCAAAATGGTGTTCCTGGAGAACTACCGCGTGTCCTTCGCCGAAAAGATTATTCCGGCTGCAGACCTCTCCGAGCAGATTTCTACTGCAGGCACGGAAGCTTCTGGTACCGGCAACATGAAGTTCGCTTTGAACGGAGCCCTCACCATCGGTACGCTTGATGGCGCTAACGTGGAAATGAAGGAAGAAGTGGGCGATGAAAACATCTTCATCTTCGGCCTCACCGTGGAAGAAGTCACCGACCTCCTGGCCAAGGGCTACCGCCCGCGCGACTTCTACGAGAAGGATGATGACCTGCGCCGCGTGATTGACCTGATTGGTTCTGGCTTCTTCAGCCCGGATCGTCCGGACTTGTTCAAGCACATTGCAGACAAACTCCTCACCCACGACCCATACATGCTCTGCGCTGACTTCCGCAGCTATGTAGACATGCAGGCCAAGGTGGCTAAGGAATACCTGAACAAGAAGGCTTGGGCAGAAAAGGCCATCCTCAATGTGGCTCGCATGGGCAAGTTCAGTTCCGACCGTACCATCAACCAATACGCTAAGGAAATCTGGAACGCCAAAGCCTGCCCCATTGACCTGTAATAATCAGTATCAGCCCGATTCGAAATAAAAATTGAAGTTGGGCAAACAGTCTCGGGTCCGCGATGAAAGTCGCGGGCCTTTTTTGCACCACAATCCATATCTTGTTATCTTTGTATTGTGATTATTGACGCTTCTAAAGAGAGAATGATTGGCCTAGATGTTTTTCGCATTCTAGCTGTGCTTTTCGTATTTCTCTTTCACAGCCGCATTCATCATGGTTGCAACTACGGATTTCTAAACGATTTTATTCAAATGGGCGCCGTCTTTATGACCGGATTCTTTATGTTGTCTGGCTTTGTTCTACACGCCACATATAAGTCTCAGGTACTAAGCGAACTCCCAAATCTGAGAAAATTTTATCTAAAACGAATAGCCGGCATTTTGCCCCTTTACTATCTTGTCGCGCTCGTATACATTCTTACTTTTGGGACAGAAAGTACTCTAGAAAATCTTGTTCTTCTGCCCATCGAAGCCCTGGGATTGCAGTCCGTATTTTCCTCACTATTTGAGGTATCCCACAACAATGGGACCTGGTTTATCTCGTGTCTCCTTTTATGCTACCTCGTATTTCCACTTCTACACGAAATAGCAAAGCACATTTCACCTAAACTCAAAGTCATCTTTGTCCTAGTATGTACACTCATCCTGCTCTGGTCTCCTTTGATTGTACATTTTTTCAAAACAGACTCTATTTATTCCAATCCATTTTTTAGAATACTTGAATTTTTCATTGGGATTCTTCTTTGTTCTCTTGGCCATGGAATCAACCTTCACCCCAAAAAATGGTTGTTTTGCTGGCCAACATTCTTCATTGAATTCGTCATCTTAGCGGGAGCCATTTCTCTTTGCGTGCATCATAATCTGTTTGTAGGGAACTTCATGCTATATAGTTGGATTGCTCTTCCCGGTTTCGCTCTCATGCTTCTGACCCTTTCAAAAATTACTACTCCCTGGCTAACGAAATCAAAAGTTCTGCGCTATCTAAGCGCGCTTTCCTTCGCTTTCTTTATTGCACAGACGCTCAACACGGACATTGAAAACGCCTTATTCCAAAAGTTCGCTATTGATGGAAACCTGCCTAAAATTTTGATTTCCTTCGGCGTTTGTTTCTTACTCGCTTTTCTCCTCCATGAAGTTGTTGAAAAGCCCATCTCCCGTTATTTAAGAAAGAAAATCAGCTAATTATGGCTCGCGCGCGCAAGACAATCACTCCGGACCCGTATGCAAAACCGATAGCGAAGGTGCTACCGCCTTCCCAGAGTTTGCCCGGGAAACTGAAACAGTTTCAGGAGCCCATCCGCGCGAACTTTGAGCTGGTTTCGCCGTATGGTGCCGCAGGCGACCAGCCCAAGGCCATCGAGCAGATTACCGAAGGCTTCAAGAACGGCGAGCAGTTTCAAACACTCCTCGGCGTTACAGGTTCCGGCAAGACATTCACCATGGCGAATGTCATCAAGAATGTGGGGAAGCCAACCCTCATCCTCACCCACAACAAAACGCTGGCCGCACAGCTCTATCAGGAATTCAAAAGATTCTTCCCGAATAACGCCGTAGAATACTTTGTCAGCTATTACGACTACTTCCAGCCGGAAGCCTACATCGTCCATACGGACACCTACATCGAAAAAGACGCAAGCATCAACGACGAAATCGACAAACTGCGTCTGCGGGCAACAGCAAATTTGCTCACCCGCCGAGACGTCATCATCGTCGCGAGCGTGAGCTGCATCTATGGTCTCGGAAGCCCTGCCGAATATTTCGATTTGATGGTCCGCCTCAAGAAAGGCGACACCTACGACCGCGATAAGATTCTTCACGACCTGGTCCATATCCAGTATGAGCGCAACGACTACTCCCTAGACCGCGGGACATTCCGCTGCCATGGAGACGTGATTGAGGTTCACCCCAGCTACGACGAAAACGGCCTGCGGATTGAGCTTTTCGGCGATGAGGTGGACAGGCTTTGCCGCTTTAACATGGTGACGGGAGAAGTCATTCAGGAACTGGAGGAGATGACTATCGCTCCGGCGAAACATTTTGTGACTCGCGAGGAAAACCGGAACGCCATGCTCCAGCGGATTCAATTTGAACTGACGGACCGTCTTGCCGAATTAGACAAGGAAGGAAAGGTTCTGGAATCCGCCCGACTCAGCAGCCGTACCCGCTACGACATGGAAATGCTTCGCGAAACGGGCATGTGCAACGGCATCGAGAACTACTCCCGCATTATTGAGGACCGCGCCCCGGGAACGCGCCCCTTCACCCTCATCGACTACTTTGGCGACGACTGGCTTTTGATGGTGGACGAATCCCACGTGAGCATTCCCCAGGTGGGTGGCATGGCCGAAGGAGACAAGAGCCGAAAGACGACCCTTGTGCAGTACGGCTTCCGGCTGCCCTGCGCCCTAGACAACCGCCCCATGAACTTCAAGGAATTCGAGTACATGTACCCGAAGCAGGTGCTGTTTGTGAGTGCGACTCCCGGAGATTATGAGTTGGAAAAGACCGGCGGTGTGGTGACAGAACAGATCAACCGCCCCACAGGACTTCTGGACCCGAAAATCGAGATGTTCCCCATCAAGGGCCAGATGGACGTGCTGCTGTACCGAATTGAAGAAACAGTCAAGGCCGGAAACCGAGTGCTGGTTACCACTCTCACCAAGAAGATGGCCCAAGATTTGACGGACTATTTTGTGGAAGCGGGTATTCGCGCCAAATACCTCCACAGCGACATCAAGACATTGGAACGCCACGACCTCATCAAGGGACTTCGCACCGGAGAGTTTGACGTTCTCGTGGGCATCAACCTTTTGCGCGAAGGGCTGGACCTGCCCGAAGTGAGCATGGTGGCCATTCTCGACGCCGACAAGGAAGGTTTCCTCCGCAACTACCGCAGTCTCATTCAGACCATGGGCCGCGCCAGCCGCAACGTGAATGGCACAGTGCTGCTCTTCGCCGACAACATGACGGATAGTCTCGATAAAGCTATTGCAGAAACTAGCCGCCGGCGCGCACTGCAGGAAGACTTCAACCAGGAACACGGCATCGTGCCCAAGTCCGTCAGCCGCAAACTGGAAGACGACCTCGTCATCAACGACCCGCTGGCAGACCTCTGGAAGGGCGACAAGAATGCGGCAAGCAAGATGCGGGACGCCGAACCTGAGGAAGAAGACGAACCGCAAAGCATCGAAGAGCTGGAAAAACAGATGAAGGAAGCTGCGGCCAAGCTGGACTTCGAGGAAGCAGCCCGTCTCCGGGATATTATCCGCGGAATGAAGGTCTAAAAAGCCCTTTTTTCCCGCCCACAACCTTCTTACCCCTACCAGTCCAACCCTTTTTTATGTATTTTCAAGAAAAACAATTCATGAGGTACACAATGAACTTCAAGTCCCTTATTCTCGGATCGGCATTCGTCCTTTCCCTCTTCGGTCTCACCGCCTGCGGTGACGACTCCAGCTCTGGCGCTGATGAAGGCACATCTTCTGCAGAAGAATACATCGCCTCTTCTGCTTCCGAAAAGTCTCCTTTTAGCGAAAAATCAACATTTGACGCTAAAACGGAAAGTAACGGAAAGGGTGGCGAAGCTCTGCACTTCAGTGGCAACCTGGATCTAGACCAGGACTTTGCCGATAACGAATACGGAGAGGAGACCTGGTTCACCCAGTTTGACAGCATCCAGATTACTGCCACTAAGTTGGAAGGCGACAAGACCTTCATGACCAATATCTCCTTCAATGACAAGACTGTCTACCCCACCGATAAGATTACGGGGAACAATATTGACAAAATCGATTTGGATCAACTGGACACCTGCGGAAAGTTCCGTCTCTTCGTTTGGATGTTCATGAGCATTGATTGCCAAATTGCCGAAGATGAGGAGGCATGTGCCGAGGCCGCAGCGGAAGACTCTTTGCATTTCACAGCCGTGAAGACAATTGATTTTGAAAAGCAGTGCAAGGTAGAGATTTCTTCTTCTAGCGTTGCTGAAGTTTGCACAGAGCTGACACCGGTAGACACCACTCTCTCCAACGAATATGGTAGCAGTGTATATACCTTCAACTTCGACGGTGGTGCCGATCCGCAGATTACCATGTCTATTGAAAATTCTTCCTTCTACTTCAACGCAGCTGACGGCGTTGAAATCTGGGAAGAAGGTTCTCAGGAAACAGGTCTCCGTCCCGAAGGCAACATTTGCGCTGAAAAGTTGGAAACCATTCGCGGATCCATGGAGAATCCCAAACTGTTGAATAACGGAATTTGGCTCCTCATCAAGACTCCTGGTGGAGATTATCCTGTGCTCATCGGAACTAAGCTGAGTGATGGTTCCAAGGGCTGGGTTTCCTTCACTTACTATAAGAAGTAATTGTCCTTTATCGCAATTCAAGGCTCCCGCATTGCGGGAGCTTTTTTTATTTGCCATTGGCAGGACTAGCGTTTTATTTCTAAATTAGGCCTGTGATTTAACGCGCCTGGAAGATCCGGGCATAACTGGAGTTAAGCATGCTCAACAAGCTTTCCAATTTTCCGGGCATCAAGGGCCCGGTCGTAACCATCGTGATGGATGGTTTTGGTATCACCGACAATGTCGAAGGGAATGCCATCAAGGCAGCCCGTACGCCGGTTCTCGATCGTCTTTTCAAGATGTACCCGAACGTGCTTCTGAAGGCCCACGGCCGCGCCGTCGGTATGCCGACCAACGAAGACATGGGTAACTCCGAAGTGGGCCACAACGCCATCGGCGCAGGCCAGGTGTACAACCAGGGAGCCGCCCTCGTGCAAGATTCCATCGTCTCCGGCGAAATCTTCGAACGCGACGCCTGGAAGGAAATTTCCGCCAACGTCCGTGAAAAGAACACGGTCCTCCACTTCATCGGCCTTTTCAGCGACGGCAACGTTCACAGTAACATTAGCCACTTGAAGGCCATGGTCGCCGAAGCCAAGAAGGAAAACGTGAAAAAGGTCCGCGTCCACATTCTCTTGGACGGCCGTGACGTTCCGGAAACCTCCGCCCTCGACTACGTGGAACCGTTCGAAAAATTCCTCGCCGAACTCCGCAGCCCGGAATTCGACGTTTGCATCGCCAGCGGCGGTGGCCGTATGCAGATTACCATGGACCGCTACAACGCCAACTGGAAGATGGTTGAACTGGGCTGGAAGACTCACGTGCTTGGTGAAGGCCGCATGTTCGAAAGCGCAAAGCAGGCCATCGAAACTCTCCGTGGCGAAACCAAGGCCATCGACCAGGATTTGCCTCCGTTCGTGATTGCCGCCAACGGCCAGCCTGTGGGCGCCATCAACGACGGTGACTCCGTGGTGTTCTTCAACTTCCGTGGCGACCGCGCCATCGAAATCAGCCGCGCCTTCGAAGAAGAATCCTTCAGCGAATTCGACCGCAAGCGCTTTCCGAAGGTCTGCTACGCCGGCATGCTCCAGTACGACGGCGACCTCAAGCTCCCGAACCGTTTCCTCGTGCCGCCTCCGGCCATCAAGGAAACCAGTGGCGAATGGTTCGCAGAAACTGGCGTGAAGCAGTTCGCCTGCTCCGAAACGCAGAAGTACGGTCACGTGACCTACTTCTGGAATGGTAACCGCTCCAGCAAGTTTGACGGCGAAACCTACCTTGAAATCGAATCCGACGTAGTTCCGTTTGAACAGCGCCCGTGGATGAAGGCCGCCGAAGTGACCGACGCCATGATCGAAGCCATCAAGACCGGCAAGTACCAGACGCTCCGCTGCAACTACCCGAACGGCGACATGGTGGGCCACACCGGTTCCTTCCGCGCCGCTACCATGGCTATCGAAGCTGTGGACATCGGACTTGCACGTCTCCTCCCGGTGATTGACGCCGCAGGCGGTGTCGCCATCATCACGGCAGACCACGGTAACGCCGACGAAATGTATGAAATCGACAAGAAGACCGGCATGCCGAAGGTGAACAAGGACGGGAGTTTCAAAGCAAAGACCAGCCACACGCTTAACAAGGTTCCGTGCATTTTGTACGACAACGTCACGGGCGGCAAGCTCTCTCTCAAGGAAGGCGACTGGGGTCTTTCGAACCTCGCCGCTACCACGGCAAACCTCCTCGGCTTCGAAAAGCACGAGGCTTGGGATGACTCGATGCTCATCATCAAGTAACGAGCATCAACCTTTCGCATCAAAACAAATAACTAAAAATGGACTCCTTCGGGAGTCCATTTTTGCTTACGCCTCCAAATCCTTTTTAAGATTTGCAGTCCACTAAAGTGGACGCAAAATCTAAAAAAACGATTTCGTTCACCGATCGATGGTCTAAAGACCATCTCCCGTGCTGAAGCACGGAGGTTCACGAGAAGCCTGGGACGACTCGATGCTCATCATCAAGTAATTGACGGCGTTCGTGTCGCGGAATTAAACTGCCGCGATCCCCACTAATTCAAAAGGACCTCTTGCGAGGTCCTTTTTCGTGCATTCTGTGCCATTCCCTCAGAAGAATTAACGCAATCTTCTCAGCCCCTTGGGCATGGGAACTTCAGTTCCGTCTTCCTGCAAGAGGTAGATGTTATCTAGGCTGATGAATCCCTTACCGCTGTGACGGGCACGGAAGGCAAAGTTCTTTATTTCCTTCGGATCAAGCCGTGGGACGTTCTTTCCCCAGCCCTCTTGAGAGATGTTATCCCAAATCACCGTATCCCGAACCCAATTGCCATGGGTATTCTTCATGATGTACATGAATTCATCATAATCCTTCACCTGATTACTCATGACCTGCAATTCAAAATATCCATCGGGATTGTTATGAGTGGTGGAATAATCAAACACAATGCCTACGGATTTTTTCACCTCTTCCGGAAGCACATAGTAGGCACCTGCAAAGTTAGGCCACGTCTGCCCAATAGGCTGCTCAATCTGGAATTCGTGGCGGATATAGCCACCCTGCGGAGGATTGCCATTGAATACCTTCCCCTCAATAGCAGTGCCGTTATCTCCATTCACCACCGGGAACCAATCCACCGCATCAATGCCATCATCAAAATTCTGCATGATGCTAGTGGTGCGGTATTTTCCACGAACGCGGAAGGGCACCTCATAAGTGAGCGTCTTACCACCCATGCCCTGAAGCGTGATTTCCAGGTTTCGCTCGCCCAAAGACGTTCCTTCTGGCACAGGAATCTTCACATGGAAACTTTCGATGGAGGCATTCCACAGGCCGTCATCCGGCTTGAGATATTTTGTGAAAGGCGTGCCGGCCTTGCCCCACTTCTGAATCTTCAGGAGGCCACCGGTAATCTGTCCGTTTTCCTGAGTGGCGGTGAGGAACAGGTCCACGGAATCGCCCGCAAGCAGCACCTTCTTCTGCAAGGCTGCAGCGTGTATTTGCGGGTCTGCAACACCTGAAACACGGGGCATAATCTGCACCACAGTCACGCCGAAAGGCTGGATTTCTATATCCCTAGTCTTGCTGGGATTGATCCGCCTGCCACTGGGGCCCATTTTCGGATATGGATATGCATCTTTCTGGTCACCATTCCACTTGAACTGATCCGCGCCGAACATATCCACTTCTGTACGCACTAGGTTTCCCGTTCCAACAGCGGTATCCGTTGAAGAAAGCACGCTCTTTCTGTCGATTTGCACCACCTGTTTTATGTCCGTCATATTGATGAGAAGCACGCGGCAGCTATCGCTTTTACAGATGGCATAAGCCGTCACATCTTCCGTAGAACTCTTCACAGGCACCACCGCGAAGCCATCTTCCAAAAAGCGTTTGAACACCATGTAGACGCCAAAATATTCCGCCGTAGGTTCCAGACTTCCCCAGCGGTTCCACGTGCCCTCCGTCAAGAAGGAGGTCATGCTGATGGTACCCCAGGTATGGTCCGGACCTTCGAAGATATTGCCAAAGGCATCCCAGGGCAATACCTGCAGACGATTTCCAAAGCGCACCGCATACTGAGCGAAAATACTTGCCATGCCAGCTGCCTGAGGATAATCCATCCACCACTGGCTTCCCTGCACAGAAGTGCTGAACTCCGAAAGGAATATGCGCCGTTCACCTTCCAAATAACGTTTCATCCACACATCCAGTGTATCCATGTTGTGACCCACATCCAAACTCGCCTTCAGCATATCCTTCGGGTTGATGCCTCTTTCCGTCCAATACGGGTAGGTGTGTAAATCAAAAACATCCAGATAGCGCCGACCATCCTTCTTCTCTGCCTCCCCCACAATCCGCAAGAATTCTGCAATCCAGAAATTTCCATCCAGCAACCCCGCGCCCTTCTCCCGCATTTTATGGCTACTGAACAGCGGACCATGCAGCAAGATGGTTGAATCCACCGCCTTCATGGCGCGGGCGTATTCCAGATAGCGGGCGGCATACTGCCGGGCAGAAAGCGGGCCAGATTCCTCCCACTCTCCATCCAACTCATTTCCAATCTGCCAATTCTTAATGTTGTAGCCCTTTACTTTATTCGCATACTTGAGCCAGGCCACAGCCTCCTTCACCGAGCCCATCCCCGCATTCACGCAAATCACAGGCTTCGCGCTATCACCATTGAGGCCCTTGGGAAGCCCCTTGATGTAGTTCATGAAAACTTCAAAATCCCACTTGATTCCCGTCCAATCCGTGCGAGCCTTGTCACCCTTACGAGTGGACATGGCGAAGAACTTGTAGTCATTTCCAGAAAGGAGGTCTCCGACGCCGCTGAACAATTTCATCTCCCGAATCTGTACGCCCTTGCTGGGCAAATCCGTAGTCTTGAAACGCACTGCCACATAGCGGGCATTCGTCGTCGCAAACTTGAACTTGGACGTTTTTCCCGTCACCTTCACTACACCAAGGGATTTCAGTTTGTTTTCCAGATTCTGATGCACTCCCGGATACTGGGCGTAATCCTCCGTCCAATAGCTGAACTCGAAAGCCTTGGGCCGCAAATCGCCCCAGTCGATGACGAGAGAGTCCAGAGGCTTTTTCTCCCGAAACTCGATGACAATCCAAGGCGGGTCCGCCGGGTCCAAAATTTCACCCCACCAGATGGTTTCCATATTATTATCCGCCAAATGGCTGCGCCGCACAAAGCCCCAGTTGTCCTTGGTAGTGCCACGATAAATGGTTTCGCCCAAAAAACCCGGCGCCCACTTGGATTCATCCGGAATCCAGACTCCATCAGCATCATAACTCCCCGCACCATTCCAGTGATAATCATTGGAGAGACTCCCGTTGGGGAAACGGAAGAAGTTGTAACCACCATCCACAAGCGCTGGCGTCATATCCTCATAACGACTTGGCGGATTCCAGATGGCCAAATCGGCGCCCATCATGTGATCCTTGTTTATCACGATTCCTGGCGCTGTATCATCCACCTCAATGACATTCTGAGCCGCGAAAACAGAGGCCACCGCAGCCCCAAAAAAAACAAATGCAACTTTTGACAAAGACATAATCAATCCCGCTAAATATGGGTGTATCCAAGGCAAATATATAAAAGAATATTTTTTTGACTGGTTGGATCAGGTGATTACGAGAAGGCGGCTTGCAATACCTTTCTCGCTACAGCTTGATAGGGTAGCCCCAATTCCGCAGCCTTTTTCTTCATGTTATCAATAGTCTCTGGCTCAAGACGAAGGGAGACCATCTTCAAACTTTTCTTCTCCGCAGACAACGCCCTGCGTCCCTTGGCCACAAGAATTCGCATTCTGGCTTCATCAATACCAACAGTCTCATCGAGTTCTCTTTCAACCTTCTCCAACTCCTCTGCAGAAAGACGATTTTTTACAATTTTATGACCTTTCGCTATGAGGGTTACCCTCAATTTTTCTTTTCTCATACTTCACCTCCATGAGATCTTCTGACTGTCACAAGAGTGTACATATCAGCTTCAACAACAAGTGTCCAAAAAGTTCCGTCCACTTCCCCAACTAATTTGTATCGTCCACAATCAGCGACTTCAATCTTATATCCCGTCGAAAGAAATTTTCCAAGCATTTCAGCAGTAAAACCTCTCTCAGCCATCCGCTCAAGGGCATGTTCCGTGATGTTCATAGTTTAATATATAAATGTATTGCTCTTTTGTCAATACAATTTTAGCGAACCCATAAACCAGGTTTCACTAAGGCATATAAAAAGGTTGGATTTTCCAACAAAATAACGGCTATCTTGCCATACTTAGAATATACAAAATTGGTGTTCAATTTTTATCTTATACTTACTTTGTATTTAGACACAAGTACCTGCACATGAAACACTCCTTTGACACCTACAGACTTTACCAAGCCGGGAATATCATCAAGCATTCCATTTAAGGTGGAAGGGCCCTTCCCCAAACGCCTGGTTCCCCACCAACTCCCAAAGAAATAAATATTGCCCTTTTCTCTCCAATTCTCCTTTTGATATACTACGGGTACAATCAAGTCCGCAAAGCGGACAAAGGAGAAAATATGAGAAGCTTTACCACTTTCAGCCTGCAGTACGCCCACCGTTTCTACGGTTTCAAGGGCGAGGCCCAGTACCTTCACGGCCACACGGGCATCCTTACCATTGAGGTGGAGGATTCCATCAACATGGGGGTGAACATGGTGTTCCCCTGCAATGAAATCCAGAAGACGGCCTGGGACATTCTGCGGAATTTCGACCACGCCCTCATCCTGCGCGAAGACGACCCGTTGCTCCCCGCGGTTCTTGACGTCTACGAGAAGCAGGGCATCAAGAATGGACACCCGCAAAACAAGATGAAGGGGCCCGCATTCAAGACGGAACTGGCCACCGCCTATCCGGATTGCCGCCTGGTGGTGACGAAGGAGACCATGACGGTGGAAGGCATGATTAAAATCGTCTACGACCTTCTGAAAAAGAAATTGAACATCGCGAAAATCACATTCACCAGTGGCGTGAATGCAGCCACTCAGGAATTCCCCGTCAAAGGCACCATAGAGCGCTGCCCTCTCTGCGGCATTGCCCTGAACGAGAAAGGCGTGTGCACCAAATGCGGTTATAAGAAAAAATAGCCTCACATTAGCAAGGGACACATCCCGTTCCCCGTTGAAACCAATTTCCCGGAGGTCGCTTCGCTAGCGGCCTCTTTTTTAGCATATATTTATGCCATGAAAACGATGAAATTTGGAATTTTGGGTAGCGGCTACATCGCCACGAAAATGGCAGAGGCTGTAAAGGGTTTGGAAAAAATGGGTTATGGGGTGGAGGCATACGCCGTCGCTTCCCGTGACCTCGCCAAGGCGCGAAAGTTTGCGGATGAAAACGGATTTGCAAAAGCCTACGGCTCCTATGAGGATTTGGCGAACGATAAGGAAGTGAACTTGATTTATGTGGCCACGCCCCACTCCCATCATTTTGAAAACGCCAAAATGTGCATTGAGCACGGCAAGAATCTTCTGGTAGAAAAAGCATTCTGCGGGAACGCCAAGCAGGCCACGGTCCTCATCGCCCTGGCCGAAGAAAAAGGAGTGTTTTTGCAAGAAGCCATGTGGACGCGGTTCCTGCCTGCGGTGAAAACCATCCGACAGTGGATTGACGCCGGACGCATTGGGCAGGTGGAAAGCGTGGAGGCGGATTTTTCGCAGCCCCTCACCCACGTGCAGCGGCTGGTGGACCCCGCCCTCGCCGGCGGAGCCCTCCTGGATTTGGGAATTTACAGCCTCACTTTCGCGGATTTATTCCTCGGCGACGCCATCACACACATCGACAGCAAATGCGTGAAGTATTCCTCCGGCGTGGACGCCAGCGACTGGATCAACATCACCTACCAAAACGGACAGAAGGCCTATCTCAAGACCTCCATCACCAGCGCCTGGCACAACGAAGGCGCCATCTATGGCACCAAGGGCTCCATCCGGGTGGAAAACCTCAACGACATGGTGAAGCTGGAAGTTTTCGACAGCACGGGAACTCTTGTGGAAAGCGTTACTCCCGAGCGCCTAGTGAACTGCTACGAGTTTGAAGTCCTGGCCTGCAAGGAGGCCCTCGAACGCGGCCCGCGGAAAGTCTCCAGCGGAACAAGCAGTAAGACCGTTTGGGAATGCCCGGAAATGCCCCATACAAAGACCTTCGAAATGATGGACCTGATGGACGGGCTTCGCGCCAACTGGGGCGTAAGCTACCCCTTCGAAATCTCCCCAGGCGCCACCTGGGACAGAAGCGGTGACAAATCCATCCTGCAGATTTATGACGTGGCAAGCGAGAGTGTCCGCACGCTCCATGAATTCGACTGCGTCATTGAGGCGCCCAACTGGAGCAGCGACGGAAAATTCCTGACATACAACAGCAATGGCCGGATTTACAAGCTGGACCTAGAACGCGATGCTGCAGGCGCCCTCACCGCAGGCGCCATCACGGAAGTCCCCAGCTACTACTGCGACAACTGTAACAACGACCACGTTCTCGCGCCCGACGGAACCGGCCTGTATGTGAGCCACCATACCAAGGAAGACGGACTTTCCCGCATCTACAAGATATTCTTCGACGGACGCATGCCGAAGCTGGTGACGCCCCTTGGCCCGAGCTACCTCCACGGCATCACGCCCGATGGAAAGACCTTGGCCTATTGCGCTGAGCGGAACGGCGAATACGACATCTACACCATTCCCGCCGTTGGCGGTAACGAATCGAGGCTCACCACGGCAAAAGGCCTGAACGACGGGCCCGAATATGACGCCAGCGGTGAATACATCTGGTTCAACTCCGTACGGACTGGACGCATGCAAGCCTTCCGCATGAAGGCCGACGGCTCCGAACAGACCCAGATGACCGACGATTTGCATTGGAACACCTGGTTCCCCCACATCTCCCCCGACAAAAAGCAAGTGGTGATGGTGTGCTATACCGAGGAGGACGTCCGCCCCGGCGAACATGTGCCCAACAAGAATGTGGAAGTGCGGCTCATGACCCGCGACAACCCGGCGGGCAAAAACGATGCAAGCGAGTGGTCCACCCCCAAAACCATCCTGAAGCTTTTTGGCGGTCAGGGCACCATCAATGTGAACTCCTGGTCCCCCGACAGCAGGCAATTCGCTTTTGTAAGCTACCGCAAAAAAATAGATATCACTTCTTGGATTGCTTCGGCTAAAGCCTCGCAATGACATTGAAGAAAATACTACTATTAAGTCATTATGAGTGAAAATTGTCTTTTCTGCAAAATCGCGAAGGGTGAAATTCCCTCCAAGAAAATCTACGAAGACGACGACGTGTTCGCCTTCTACGACATCGCCCCCCAAGCCCCCGTTCACTTCCTGGTCATCCCCAAGAAGCACATCTCCAGCATCATGGACATGAAGGAAGAAGACTGCGAACTCATCGGAAAGATGATGTTCCAGGCGCAGCGCATTGCCAAGGAACTGGGTTTGGAAGAATCAGGCGCACGCTTCGTATTCAACTGCAGGGCCGACGCTGGACAGACCGTTTTCCACATCCACCTCCACGTGGTTGGTGGACAGGTCATGGGCTGGCCTCCGTTCCCCACCGCAAATAAGTAATCAGCGACTGGAATAATCGCGGACTCACCGCCATTATCATGATCAAATCCCGCGCCATCATCCTCCACCGCTTCCCCTACAGCGATTCCAGCTGGATTGTGAAGGCCCTGACGGAGGAATGCGGCATCGTGTCCTTCATTGTGAAAGGCGGCAAGAGCAAGGATTCCCCTTTCAAGGGTGCCCTAGACCCTCTCGCAAGCTGCGAGGTGGTGTTTCGGGAGAACCCTCACGCGGAACTGCTCTTCGTGAAAGAGGCTTCCATCCTCAACTGGCACAAAAACCTGCGGGAGAATCTGCTGTATTTGGCCGAAGCGCAGGTCATGGCGGAAATCATCCTGCGGTATGCGCCTCAGGGCGTCCCACTGCAGGAGGAATTCCTTTTGCTGGAAGAGGCTTTGAGCCAGCTGGATGAGGGTGATGCTGGCGGGCCCGAGGCAACTGCCCTCGAAAACCGCGCGGATTCAGCCAGCAACCCGATAGCCGTGGGGCGCGAAGTAACCAGCCCGACATCCGCGGGCAATGTTTTCGCCCGTTTCCTCCTCAACATCTGCGACTTGTGGGGCTACCATCTGGACCTTACCGCCTGCAGCTGCTGCGAAACCGCTCTCACGGAACCGCCCGCAGATTTTCAGCCGGAAACCGGAGCCCTCATCTGCAAGGCTTGCCTCGGCGTGAGCACCTCCCGCGCCCGGCCCGAAACCCTCCGCGGTCTCTGGAGTCTGCGAACCGGGACGTCCCTCATCCAACCCCAATTCACTGAAAACGCCCTCCTCGCCTACCTGCGGAACCACATCGGCTTCATGAAGGATTTGAAATCTCTCCAGTTCCTGAACGAGACGAGAAAGCTATATTTCAGCCCGTAAAATCGTCCAACTTTATTTTTCCGGACTTTCGCCATGCTCACTCCAGAAGATATTCAAGCAAAAAAATCCAAAAAACAAAAGATTTCCATGGTCACCGCCTACGATTTCGCCTTTGCAAAGATGGCGGAAGCCGCCGGCGTGGATCAGATTCTGGTAGGGGACAGCCTCGCAAACACGATGCTTGGCTACAAGAGCACCCGCGAAATTGGCATGAACGAGATGCTCATTTTTGCCGCTGCCGTCTGTCGTGGGGCCCCAAACACCCATGTTATCGGCGACATGCCCTTTGGTAGCGACGCAAATCCGCAGCTGGCCTACGACAACGCCCGCCGTTTTATGGATGTGGGCTGTTCCAGCATCAAACTGGAAGGCGTGCCGGAAGGGGTTATCGAGTTCCTCCGGAGTAAAGACATCCCCGTTTGCGCCCACCACGGGCTCCTTCCCCAGACTGCAGAGAACTTCAAGCAGAAGGGAAAGACGGAAGAGGAGGCTAACGCAATCATCGCCGCGGCCAAATATACCGACAGTCTCGGCTGCTTCGAAATGGTGTTGGAGCACATACCCGAAACGCTGGGAACCCTTATCACTCAACAAGTTAGCGCAGCCACCATCGGCATTGGCGGCGGTAAATTTACCGATGGTCAGGTGCTCGTGATGCACGATGCACTAGGCATGCACCCGGGAAAGATTCCTCCATTTGCAACAAAGTTCGTGAACATGTACGAACTTGGCGTGGAAGGATTCAAAAAATACGTCGAGCACGTGAACCAATAGATCGTTTGTAAAATTTTAAAATTTTTTGAAAAAATTTTTCTCCGCCTTTTCGCGGAGATTTTTTCGTTTATTTTGATTTTTTTGTTGCGCTCTAGGGTGCAATCTTATCGCATTCTTGCCCATTTTTTACATACAAATTATTGTTGATAAATTTGGGATAAAATTTGTCTGTCAAGACCCTTTATGCAAAAAAAATGAAAAATTTTTAAAAAAAGTGTTGATTATTTGTGAAAAAAAAGTTATTTTATGTTTATCTTAAACATTAACCCTCAAAAAAGGAAGAATAAAATGGCTACAACAAAGAAACCCGTTGCTAAGAAAGCTGCTCCTGCTAAGAAGGCTGCTCCTGCTAAGAAGGCTGCTCCTGCCAAGAAGGCTGCTCCTGCTAAGAAGGCTGCCGCTAAGAAGGCTCCTGCTAAGAAGGCTGCTCCGAAGGCTGCTGCTAAGAAGGCCCCTGCTAAGAAGGTTGCCGCTAAGAAGGCCCCTGCTAAGAAGGTTGCCGCTAAGAAGGCTCCTGCTAAGAAGGCTGCTAAGAAGTAATTCTTCCTATTGCTCTCTTTTGGGAACGAAGTTCTTTGAGAACTTCGTTCTTTTTTTATTATTAAGCTATGATTTCAGAGAAAGACTTTTCAGACCAGAAGAAAATCGCTCTCGCCGAGCGCATCGCCCATGTGGAAAAACTCCTGGAGGGCAAAGAGGAACCCCGCCCCTTCGAGCTTGGCCTTCTTCTCGCGCTGAAAATGGCACAGGAAATTCAGGAAAAGAAACCTCTCGGTAGCGAATCGGGAGATCTGGTAGCCAGCTGGAACGGAAAATATCCGGAATCGGTGGTGGAAGAAGCCATCGCAAACGCCAAGGAATTCATGCTGAACCCCTCCAAATTGGCGGAAAAAATCAAGGCCACCATGATAAAGGCGGAACAGTCCCGCACAAACGAGGCCGAATCCGCGGACGTCGCACCCGATGTTGACGAACCCGATGCAGCCAAACCCGCAAACGACGCTGAGGACGAAAATGGAAAATAAGCTCCAAGCCACGGTGGACATCGGAAGCCACAGCTGCATTCTCCTCATTGCCGCCTTCGAGCCCGACGAAACCGACGCCACAAAGATGAAGCTAGTCCCCAAGCTCCAGAAGGTGGAAATCTGCCGCCTGGGGGAAGATATTTACGAGCAGGGCTCCATCACGGAAGAGCGGATTCAGGAACTCTCCCGCATCATGACCAAGTTCCGCATGGACCTCCACGCCCTTGGCGCCGATTTGAAGGCGGTAGCCATGACCGAAGCCATGCGCAGAGCCTCCAACCCAGACCAGGTCATCGAAGCAGTGGAAAAGGCAATCTGGGTCAAGCCCCGCATTATTTCTGGCGAAGAAGAAGCCAACCTCACCTTCCGTTCTGTGCGGGAATGGCACGGAAACGACCTAGTGACCATCGATATTGGTGGCGGATCCACGGAAATCAGCAACGGAGACCGCTCCATCTCCATTCCCGTAGGCGCCTTGAAGCTGTTCAAGGCCATGGGCCCCATTCCTGGTCCGGAATACAAGAAGTTTGTGAAAGAAACCTTCAAGGAAGTGAGTTTCAAGGGCTTCACCAAAAAACAGATTTACCTCATTGGTGGCACAGGCACCGCCCTCGCCATGGTGTATTTGGACAAGGCCCAGTTTGATTACAAGGCTATCGAAGGTCTGGAACTCTCCCTTGCGGATTTGGAAGCGGTCACCACACGCATTTCAAACCTCTCCAAGGAACTGCGCGCCATGCTTCCCGGCCTGGAAAACGGCCGCAGCGACGTAATCATCTGTGGGCTTTTCTGGCTCAAGTCCCTCCTGGAAAAGCTCCGTGTGGAAAGTTTCAAGATTAGTACCGCAGGCCTCCGCTTTGGTCTCCTCTACCCTCCGGAAGAAAAGAAATGATGCGCATCAACAAGTACATTTCCCTCTGTGGAGCGGCCAGCCGCCGTGCCGCAGACACCCTTGTGGAAGAAGGCCGCGTAGAAGTCAATGGAGAGACAATCCATGACCTGGGTCACCAAGTAAATGAATTCGCCGATGACGTCTTTGTGGACGGAAAGAAAATCAGCCTCCCGAAAAAGACTCGGGCCATCATGTTCCACAAACCGCCCGGATGCGTTTGCACCAAGGACGACCCTCAGGGCCGCCGAACCGTTTACGATTACCTGCCTCCGGGATACCAGAGTTTCAAGTATGTGGGTCGCCTGGACCTTCAGAGCCGCGGGCTTTTGCTGTTTACCGACGACGGAGAACTGCTCCATCGCCTCACCCACCCCAGTTTCGAAGTCCCCCGCAGCTACTTCGTGTGGACCAACCGCCCCCTCAGTGAAAATGCCGCCCAGAAATTGGTGGATGGCGTGGACATTCGAGATCCAGAAGATCCAAACGCCGAAGAGGAAATCGCCTACGCCACAGACGTATACCTGGAAAATGATTATGTGGAACTGTGGCTTGTGGAAGGCAAGAACCGCGAAATCCGCCGGATGATGCGTGCCGTGGGCTATGAAATCCGGGATTTGAAACGGGTGAGCTACTGCAACCTCCAGCTGGGAGATTTGCCTGCCGGCGAATTCCGGGAACTCACCGCAAACGAAATGAACAAGCTCCGCCAAGCAGTGCATCTATGAGCGACGACGCTTTACAAGCCTGCGAAAAAAACGTCGGCAAAAAATGTGCCAGCGAGTGTGGCCGCACCCTCTACATCGGAGACGTTCACGGCTGCGCCGATGAACTGGAGCGCATGATCGACGCCTTCGGCTTTGTCCGCGGGAAAGACACGCTGTATCAGACCGGCGACATCATCAACAAAGGGCCCGATATTATGCGGTCCATGAAGTTGGTGAAGGACTGCGGGATTCTCACTGTCCGTGGAAACCATGAGGAGCACCTCATCCGCATGATGGAAACGCCAGAATCAGAATGGACGGACAAACAGAGGAAGCGCTTCAAAGCCCTCTCCTTGGAAGAATGGACGTACATTCGGGACACCGTGAAAAACTGGCCCCTGTGGAGAGAAACACCACACGCCCTACTGGTTCACGCTGGTCTGGAACCCGGGAAATCCCGCCTGGAGGACATGGACCCAGTAGTGCTACTCTCCATCCGTTACTGGAATGACAAGCCCTGGTTCGAACAAATTAAATGGAACAAACGGGTAGTTTTTGGACACTGGGCAAAAATGGGATTCGTGAACATTCCTGGTTTTATCGGACTAGATTCCGGCTGCTGCTACGGGAAAAAACTCACCGCCTGGTGCCCGGAAGAGGACCGTTTTTACGAGATTCCTGCAGCGCGGGAATACACGCCTGTGAAAGACAAGGCCAAGGAATCAGAAAGCGCCCCCTGCAAAGTTTTGGGAGACAACAGCCCCAATTCCGTACCACCAAAAACCTTTGATGAAATCAAGGCGAAAATCGCAAACGGCGAAATTGCCGCAACCGACAACCCGGAAAAAGCCAAAATCAGCAAGGCTAGCCCCTCCATCAGCGCGGAATGGGCCGGATACTAAGCATTCCCAGGTTTCGCAGACACGAGGCCAAGCACTACATTTTTTACATTTGGGTTGAAAATTTGAAATTCAATCTGCCATGAACGCTGAAGAACTCTATAATCGTTTGAACAAGGTCCAGCCTGGGGCCGTTCTTTGCCATTACACTCGGGAAAAATGCGAATCCATGATTCCCCTGATTAATGAAATCAATGAACTGAAAATAAAGAACGACACCGTCATTTTGGCCCACGCCTACTGCGCTCCGGAAATCATTCTGGGCGTTGCCGACTACTCCGGCGACAGCTACAAACTGAGTGAAGACGCCACCAAGGTGACTCAGAAGAACATCCTGTTCTCTGCGGTGAAGTTCATGGGCGAAACGGCGAAGATTCTGAATCCGGACAAGAACGTCATCATTCCAGGCCCCCTCACCGGTTGCAGCCTGGCGGATTCCATCACCGCAAAAGAAGTCCGCGCCCTTCGGGAGAAATATCCGGGCCATACCTTTGTCTGCTACATCAATACCACCGCCGAGGTGAAGGCCGCCTGCGATGTGTGCGTCACCAGCGGGAACGTGATGAAGATTGTGGAGAACCTTCCCACAGACAAGATCCTCTTCCTGCCCGACCGCCTCATGGGCCAGAACATCATCGACGAGATGAAAAAGCGCGGCGTAAAGAAGGAAATCGTTTTGCATTCGGGCGCCTGCTACGTGCACAAGACTTACGATCCGGAGCTGATTCAGTTCTTCCGGAGTCAGAATCCAGGCTTAAAGGTGATTTGCCATCCGGAATGCGAGCCGGAAGTGGCTCTCCTCAGCGACTTTGTGGGTAGTACCGGCCAGATGGTTCCCTACATCAGAGATTTGCCTGCCGGCACTCCGGTGCTCTTGTTGACGGAATGCGGCCTTGTGGCTCGCATGCAGTACGAATATCCGGACAAGCGGTTCATCGGCAGTTGCAGCATGTGCAAGTATATGAAGTCGAATTCTCTGGAAAACATTCTGGAAGCCCTGCAGCACCCTGAAAAAGCGCCCAAGGTGGAACTTTCCGAAGATGTGCGGGTAGCCGCCAAGAAATGTATCGACGCCATGTTCCACTATGCGTCCCTGTAATTTATAAGTGAAGGTCTATTATGCGTTCAACAGCTTGGAATGATGAAGAAAATAAAGTTCTCCCCGAGATGGCTCTGGATTTTATGCCGGAGGAACAACTCCGAGAACTGCAGTTGCAGCGCCTGCGCGCTACGGTGAAGCTCGCCTATGAGAAGGTGCCGCTGTTCCGTCAGCGCATGGACGAAAAGGGCGTGAAACCGGAAGACATCAAGACCCTCAAGGATATTGCCAAAGTACCCTTCACCATGAAGAAGGATTTGCGCGACACCTATCCCTACGGACTTTTCGCTGTAGACTTAAGTGAAGTTGTCCGCCTTCACGCCAGTTCCGGTACGACCGGCAAGCCCATTGTGGTAGGCTACACCAAGGAAGACATGGAAGTCTGGGCCAGCGTCATCAAGCGCGGTCTCCTGGCCTGCGGTTTTAGAAGCACGGACATTGTGCAGAACTTCTTCGGCTACGGACTTTTCACCGGCGGTCTTGGCATCCATGGCGGTTTTGAAGCCTTGGGCGCAACCATCGTCCCCATCAGTGGCGGCAACACAGAGCGTCAGGTGATGCTCATGAAGGATTTTGGCGTCACCGCTCTTGCAGGAACTCCCAGTTACTTCCTCCGCATTATGGATGTTGCCGAAAAGATGGGAATTTCCATCCGCGACCTGGGCGTAAAGCGGGCCATGTTTGGCGCCGAGCCCTGGAGCGATGGCATGCGGGATTACATCGAAGAAAAGACCGGCATCAAATGCTACGACATTTACGGCCTTTCTGAAATCGTAGGCCCCGGCGTGGGCTGCGAATGCGAGTGTCGCGACGGCATGCACATCTTTGAAGACCACTTCTACCCGGAAATCGTGGACCCCGAAACGCTGGAGCCCCTGCCGGATGGCGAAGAAGGCGAACTGGTGCTCAGCACCCTCTCCAAGCGGGCCATGCCCATTCTCCGCTACCGCACCCGCGACATCACCGCCATCGAAAAGACCAGGTGCAAATGTGGCCGCACCATCCGCCGCATCCGCCGCATTGGCCGCCGTACCGACGACATGATTATCCTGCGTGGCGTGAACGTATTCCCGAGCCAGATTGAAACTGCTCTCCTCCGGGCCGAAAAGATTCTCCCCAACTACCTCATTGTTCTGGATACCAAGAACAACATGGATACACTGGAAGTAAAGATTGAAGTCACTCGGGAAATGATGAGCGACTCCATGGGCGCCATGGAAAAGTTAAACAAGAAGTTCAAGCAGTCCATCGAGCAGATTTTGGGCGTTTCCGTCATCGTCACATTATGCGAACCGGATTCCCTTCCCAAGAGCGAAGGCAAGGCAAAGCGCGTGCTCGACAACCGCAAGAGAATGTAGGAGGTCAGTCATGAAAATCCCTCAAGTTTCCGTTTTTGTTTCCAACCGCCCGGGCCGTCTGCAAGCGGTTTGCCGCTCTCTAGCCGACGCCGGAGTGAACCTCCTTTCCCTCACTCTCGCTGACTCCGGCGAATTCGGGCTCATCCGCCTGATTGTGAGCGATTCGGAAAAAGCGGTAGAAGTTCTTTCCAAAGCTGGCCTCACCGCCACCATCACAGACGTGGTCGCCTGCCCTGTGGAAGCCAAAGCCGGCGGACTTGCCGACCTTCTCAGCACCGCCGTCGGAAACCAACAGATCGATTACATGTACGCCTTTCCTGCCTCTAGCAAGGCCGGCAAGGATATCATGATTCTCCGCTTCCAAGATACGGATGCCGCTATCAAGGCTCTGGAAGCCTCCAACTTCAAGGCCATCAGCAAAGAAGAACTGCTGGGATGATTAATCTGGAGAATGCCCTTCAACGTCTCGCCTTCGAAAAGACGCGGGATGCCATCGTCTCTGTTTCGCCCGAAATGGAGCTGCAGAACGCAAACCCCACCGCGCTCCACACCTTCCCCGTTCTGAAAAATTTCAAGCCCGGGGAAAAGCTTACAGGCGAAGCCCTTGAAGACATAGAACGACTTCTCTCCGGAAAAGTTTTTGAATACAAGTTCGAGAATCAGACTTTCGAGTGCAACATCCACGAAATCAAGAATGGCGATGTTCTCGTAAGCAAAGTCATCTGGCTTTCCGACATCACAGACCGCGTAGACTTTCTCAACTACGCCAAGGAATATCAAATCCAGCTGAAAGAACAGATTAAGGCCAAGGCCGCCAGCATCGTGAATATCCAGAAGCACATCATGATGAACATGGCCGACGTGATTGAAGCCCGCGATGGCAACACCGGCGGTCATGTGAAGCGCACCAGCGAAATCGTCCGCATTCTCGTGAACGCCATGCAGAAGGATAACTTTCCCGGCATCACCGCGCTCTTCGTGGATGACGTGGCACGCCTCGCTCCGCTCCATGACATGGGAAAAATCGGCATCAGCGATTTGATTTTGAACAAGCCCGGCAAACTGACCGACGAAGAGTTTGAAATCATGAAGAGCCACGCCGCCAAAGGCAAGGCCGTGGTGGACTTGATTCTCGAAGGCACCGATGTCAGCGCAGACACCGTCCGCACCTGCGAAAACATCGCACAGTTCCATCACGAAAAATGGGACGGCACAGGCTACCCCAACAAATTAAAAGGCGAAGAAATCCCCCTGGAATCCCGCATCATGGCCATCGCCGACGTCTACGACGCCCTCGTCAGCAAGCGCGTTTACAAACCGCCCATGCCCTTTGATGTTGCCAACAAAATCATGATGGAATCCTTCGGGAAGAATTTCGACCCCAACCTCCAGAAGTACTACGAGATTTGCAGGCCCACCATAGAATCCTTCTACGAAAAGGATCGGGAAGCCTAGGGAGGCTTATGAGCCAATTCAAGTTGGTCCAGAAGACCATCAGCGACATTCCCTGCCATGTGATTGAAAAAGATGACGGGGCGGAATTTGAAGTTTTCACCGGATACGGAGCTGGGCTCAACGCTTGGCGCGTTCCTTGCCGCACGGCTAATGGGGTTGCAGCGGCCGTCAATAAGCGGGAACTGTTGTTCGGGTATAAAGCAGGAGATGACGTCTTCAAAATCGGGCCCGACACCAACGCGGGCTGCCGTCTGGCGCCATTCCCAGGTCGTGTAAACAATGCTCAATTCACCTGGAACAACATTACATACAAATTAATAAACAATGTCACTTGGGCACCACACGCGCTTCATGGATTTCTGCAGAACCAGTCCTGGAATTTCGTGAGTTTTGAAAGCGATGCGGATAAAGCAACACTGGTGCTGTCGAAGGATTGGCCAGGCGCATTCGCGGGCTTCCCCTTCCCGTTCCGCGCCGTCAACGAAATCACATTCACAGGCGATAGCTACAGCGTCAAGGCTACCGTGACGAACATCGGGAAAAGCCCGCTGCCCTATTCCGAGGGTTGGCATCCTTACTACAGTCTCGGGCAGAAAATCGACGAACTCACCCTCACGCTCCCGCCCACAGATTTTGCGGAGCTGGACAAGGCCGACATTCCTACGGGCAAAACCCATCCGGACATGAGATTCGTGGGCGGGAAAGCAATCGCCGACACCTTCATCAACGATTGCTTCTGCCTCGGGCCCGAGGCGACGGAATCGCCTAAGACTGCGCATATTTTCCTCGAAGGTGCCGCCGGCACCCTCGACATCTGGCAAAATGCAGGCCCGGAGCAGTACAACACCATCCAGATTTACACGCCTCCCACTCGGGAAAGCATCGCCATCGAGCCCATGACCTGCGTACCCGATGCCCTGAACCATCACCGCGGACTCATCGTCATTCCGCCGGGCGAATCCCGAAGCTTCCAATTCGGCGCGGTATTCAGCCAGAAATAGTCAGACGCGATATTCAGCCAGTATTTAGCCGGAAGTAAACGTATTCCGTTCTTTTTTTATAACGGCTCCCCCAAAAGAGCCGTTTTTTATTTATCTTCAAAAAAAAATAGGAGTGATTTTATGAAATTGACAAAAGGTCTCTTGATTTTTGGTCTGGCTGCAGCGACCTCCCAAGCCGCTATTAGCTATGCCCCCGTTGATGAAAACGCAACTGACGCTGCAAAAAAGCTCTATAACTTCCTTGCCGTAAACTACGGAACCCACACCATTTCTGGCGTAATGACTGGCGATTTGGACAAAGGTTCTGCCACCGATGTCACAGGAACCGTTGACGTGAAGGCGATGAAGGATCTCAGTGGAAAAAATCCAGTTTTAGTTGGATTTGACTTCTTGTTTGCCACTGGTCTCAAGTCCGACGATTCTTGGTATCAAACCTATACACAAAAAACCATCACTCTTGCAAAAGACCTCTGGAGTAAGGGCGGCATTCCCGCATTTACATGGCATTGGAAGGATCCCGCAGGCGCAGTGGAATCCTACAAGCCCGAAGAAATCTCCTTCAAGTTTGAAAACGCCTACACCCTATCGGGAGGAACATTCTCTTGGAATACCTCCTCCACAGAATATGGTCAATTGATCCGAGACATCAAAATCATTGCCGGTTTGTTCAAGGAACTCCAAGACGCTGGCGTTGCAGCCATCTGGCGCCCTCTCCACGAGGCTAGCGGAAACATCAAAACGGGCGGCGTGGCCTGGTTCTGGTGGGGCATGAATGATGCAGACCCCTGCCTCAACCTCTACAAACTCATCTACGACGAGTTCATGGCAGCGGGCGTTCACAACTTGGTTTGGGACTGGAACCCACAAAATGCCGACGACAAAAACTGGAATCCAGGAAACGACAAATATGACGTTATTTCTCTGGACTTGTATAATGCTAGCGACTACACATCCAAGTACACCAGCAACTTCGCCACACTGAAAGCCTCCTTTGGCTCCGACAAGATTTTTGCCGTTTCTGAAAACGGACCCATCCCCGATATGTCCGCCATGAAGAAGGCCAATACCGTATGGTCCTGGTGGATGCCCTGGTACGACAGCTGGGGAGATACGAAATTCATTTCCCAAACCGCACCCGCAGTTATGAAAGCCAACATGGCAGATCCCTGCACCATCACTCTAGATGAAATGCCAGGATGGGATAAGTACACCATTTCTACAACTCCTGCCGCCGACTGCGCTGTTGCCTACAGCCTTGACACCCTGGACACAACCATTCCGGTAGAAAAGCCCGAACTTGGTGACGGATGGATGAAGGTGACCGTCAAATCTCCAGGCCTCAACGCCACAGACGGCATTCTCATCGACTACGAGGTCAAGGAAAAACAAACAGGCATCAACTCCGTATCTATCAAGGTCAAGAATCCCACAGCAAACGGGGTGTGGGTTGGCCTAGCCATTGTCACTGACGGTGATGGCACTCCAGCTTGGCAGTGGGAAATGTCGAACTCTAACGATTGCTGGTTAAACGGCGGCGATGAAAAAACTTGCACCTTCGACATGACCACCTACACCGAAAAAACAGTTGACCACCCCATGGATGTGGATCGTATTTTCAAGTACACCCTCTTAATTTCCACGGAAGGCTGGTACGGAGATTTGTACTTCTCCGAATTCAAGTCTAATGTGGGCGTCATCTCTGACTTCAGTTCCAGCGACAAGATTTTTGTTCCTGGCGACAAGGTGGAAAACCTGGAAGGCATCTATGTCAATAACTCTACCGATGCAATTCGCACTTTTGCCAAGGTCTCCGCTTCCAAGCTTTCCATCATGGGTAAGAACGTTATGCTCACCACCGCCACTACAGGCAACGTAAGCGTAGATATATTCGCCATGAACGGTCGCCGCATCGCCACCCTCTTCCAGGGAAACCTCTTTGCCGGCACCTACGCCTTCAGCCTCGCAGACATGCCCAAGGGCAACTATATTGTCCGCGTGAAGGAAGCGGGACTCACAACGACGCAGCCCGTCATTGTGAAATAACTTGTTTGTGAAGTAGAATGGACATCAAGAAGACCAACGCCGCCCGCATTCTGGACCGGCAGAAAATCAGCTACGAGCTCATCCCCTACAAAGTGGATGAGACGGATTTGGGCGCCCAGCATGTAGCCGACAGTCTCGGCGAAGACATCAACCAGGTTTTCAAAACCATTCTAGTCCACGGCGATAAAATCGGGTACTTGATTTGCGTGGTTCCCGGGAACTTGGAAGTAGACCTGAAGGGTGCCGCCAAGGTCTCCGGAAACAAGAAAATCGACACCGTGCCGCTTAAGGAACTGACGCCTCTCACGGGCTATATCCGCGGCGGCTGCAGTCCCCTTGGCCTCAAGAAGAATTTCCCCATTTTCATTCACGAGACCGCCCTCTCCTTCCCCTACATCTACGTGAGCGCAGGCGAACGGGGCTTGCAGTTGAAGGTTGCGCCAGCGGACCTCATCAAGGCCACCCGCGCCACCGTGGGGAACATCGCCCGCATTCCGCCGGAAGAACCTGCATAAGCTTTTGACATTCGGGTTATGAGGTTTTTCTCTAAAATTTTTCTGTGCACGCTGATGGCCTTTGCCGCCAGTTTTGCGGAAACAAACGTCACTCGGTATGAAGCTGAAGACGCCATCATTGGCGATGACGCCGCCATCAACGGCGAATTCGTCTCTCTTAACGGTGGCTACATCACCTTCGATAACATAGAAGTGGAAAAGGCCGGAAAATACACCATCACATTCCGTTATCTCACTCCCTACAGCGATCGAGAGGAATACATCGAAGTCAATGGCTCCTGGGCGGTAACAGTCCACTTCAACCAATGCGAAGAGCCCGAAGAAGTTTCTTCCTACATCAGTTTGAAAGCAGGGAAAAATTCCATCACCATCAAAAAATATTGGGGCTGGACTACCTTTGATTACATAGAAATTTCTCCTTACGTTTCTACCACGCCAAACATTGACTTGCGTAGTGAGCCCGTCACTCCAAATCCAACCACTAGTGCCGCAAAACTCTACAATTTTTTAGCCAGCAATTTTGGCAAGAAAACCATTTCTGGCGTTATGACCGGAAGCATCGAAAACTACTCTGTAGGCGGTGACGTCAAATCCATCGACGATGTGCAATCCGTTTACAGCCTCAGCGGGAAATACCCTGCCCTTGTGGGTTTTGACTTCGGATTTTCCACCGGAAAAGAGTCCGGGGGCATCTGGCAGCAGAACCGCACTGCAAAAGTTCTGGACCTGGCCGAAAACCTCTGGAAGCAAGGCGGCATCCCTGAATTTTCATGGCATTGGAGGGATCCATCCCAAGTAACGGCCAATTATAATCCCTGCACCATCTCAGAAGAGGATTGTTCCCGCTTTGATTTTACTACCGGATTCAAAGCGGGCACTACAGAATGGGATACAACTTCCGCCACCTACAAGGCGTTAATCCGCGACATCGACATTGTGGCAGATTACTTCCTTGGTATGCAAGAGAAGGGCATCGCCGCCATATTCCGCCCCCTTCACGAAGCTGGTGGCCCTTGGTTCTGGTGGAGCACTCACACCGGTCATGACTTCACAGCCCTCTTCCGCCTCGTCTACGACCGCATGGTAAACGTGAAAGGCGTGCGAAATCTGGTATGGGTACTCAACCCTTCCCCACAAGACACGGATTCAAGTTGGAATCCCGGAGAACGCTACTTTGACATTCTCGGAAACGACCTCTATACGCCAAAGGGAAGCCATGGTAGCATCTTCGCCACATTTGAGGAATTCAAAAGTTCCTGGTCCAACCACAAAATACTGGCCATGTCCGAACTCAGTCCTATTCCCGACATAGACAACATGGTCAACGACGAAGCAGTTTGGAGTTATTGGATGGTTTGGAATGGAAACCAGGACAGCACCTCTACCGAGGTTTGGAAAAAGAACATGGAAGATTCCCGTGTCATCACCCTGGAAGACATGCCAGGTTGGGATAAATATTCCATCGCCGATTTGTCTAGCAGCAGCGCGACTTCCAGTTCCAGCGAGGCGACATCGCAGTCCAGCTCCAGCGAAAAGACTCAAATTTTTGCAAGTGCCGTTCCCCGCTTCCGCGTAACTGCAATCAATCACTCGATTTTACTGGAAAACGCCCCCATCGGTGCCCCAGTTACCGTTTTTGACATGCAAGGTCACCTGTTGTTCAAATCCATTGCCAACACCAGTTCCTTCGCCTTCCACCTCAAAAATGCGGGAATTTACCTCCTCCAGGTGGGCTCACAAGTGCAGAAACTGCAAATCCGCTAATTCTGCGAAAAATCCAGGTGACATTTTTCCTCTGTCTAGGTGTTAAACTGCCGTGAATCAGGAATACGAGACAAAAGCAGGATTTACCATAGGAAGGTTCTAGCAGGAAACCTTCAAGCTCTCACGTTTCAAACCAGTTTTCTAGTTTCAGCAAACTGATTTTCTGGAGAGGCTGAAAATCTTTTGTATTGCGGGTCACAAGAATCATGTTGTTGGCAAGCGCCGTAGCCGCGATTTGCGAATCACAAACAGGCCGAGGCTGGACGGTCTTTTGCATTGTTGCAAGGATTTCACCGCACACTACCGACGCATTCCGATCATAGGGAATGATAGGGAATCGCCTCTTGATGACTTCCAAAAATCCTCTAATCTGGTCTTTTCGTTTTCCTTCGGGCAAAAGTTCCAAACCCATTTGCAACTCCTGAAGTGTAACTGCAGAGATGGCGCAAAAGCGTTCCTTGCGCTTCATCTGGGTCATAACATTTTCATCCGGAACTAGTTTGGAAAATTCAGAAACAATATTTGAATCAAGCAAGTACAAGCAGTCCATTATTATCCCCAAATTTTTGAAACCTTTTTGAGGTTGGGCAGTTCCCGTGACCTTCTATTCAATATTTTGGAAACGCCATCATCAACCACATCGAAATCACGACGCCATTCTTCCAATTCGTCCGCAAAAGATTTTCCAAGCAAGGCGTTCAACAAGGAACAGCGTTGTTCTTCAGACATGTGAGAAAGCGACTTTTCTATGGAAGATTCACATTCTGCATTGTACGCTGCCGTTCCATCGGAAGCTACAGAAGCAGTCGCAAATTCCTGCTGTTGCACACCAACGGCATAACTAGAAGAATTCGTCATTATGACGCCGGCACCGCTTTCAGCAAATGTCACATAGGAACCCTCCAGAAGTCCAAGTTTCTTCCGAATTTCCACGGGTATGGTAATCTGACCTTTTGAGGTTATTTTAGCCGACAACATTCCAACTCCTTACATTTCCTTACTTTCCTTACCAATATATATTATGTTTGTTCCAACGGCAAGTCTATTATCATAGAGTAGCCGCGTTCCCCCTCAAATTCTAAATTTCGCCGCACCGCTAGATGTCGTATTTCTAGGGAACCGGGCAAGAACTGCCCAAAAAAGGAAATTATTATGTCTCAAATCAACCTC
>JAKSIJ010000014.1 GCA_024398875.1 Fibrobacter sp. | reverse complement strand
TGCTCAGTTGCGGCGATGCCTCTCAAAAGCAAACCATAAAAACAGCCAAGGATTTGGATGGAAAGATCATTGCCACATGTTCTTCTAATGCTTCCTACGAGGATGCTTTCAAGCGGCTTTTCCCCCATTCTCCAATCCGCTACTACACCAATTATTACGACGTGTTTCTTGGCGTGATGAACGGCGAAGTCTCCGGAGCCTTCTCCATCCTCTCTCTTGAAAAAACGATACAGGAAAGTTATCCTGCTTTGTTTGCTGTTCCTACGGATATGGAGATTCCTGTAGTGGCAGCTTTTTCGAATTCAGCAAAGAAGGAATTGATTGACGAATTCAATGAGTTTGTGGAGCAGGTGAGATTGGATGGAACGATAGACCGCTTGGCAGAAAAGTGGATTGCGAATTACCCTAGCGACAATACTCTGGATTTGGACGATTTGACGGGAGAGAAAACCTTCACTTTGGGCTTGGATGTATTGAATCCGCCCCATGAATATCTGTACAAAGAAAAACTGGTAGGGTTTGAAGTGGAACTGATATACATGTTCTGCAAACGTTACGGATATAAGCCCAAGGTGGAGAGCCCGGCTTACGATGCTATTTTGGCAGGCCTTTCTACGGGAAGGTTTGATATGGGTATGGGCGCCTATGGTTATACGGACGAGCGTTCCGAAAGCATGATTTTTTCAAAGCCCTACTACATGGACCGCGTTGCCTTTATGGTGATGGATTATTCCAAGGTTGAAGAAAAATCTTTGCTCCAGTCCGTCAAGGAAAGTTTTTATAAGAACTTTATTAAGGAAAATCGTTGGCTGGTTTTGGTTAAGGGCTTGGGTGTGACTCTCCTCATTACTTTTCTCTCCATTTTCTTAGGAACAATTTTCGGGCTAGTGCTGTTTGTATTTGGCCGTAAGCGTGAAAAACTGAATCGCGCACTTTCCTTTGCACACGAGACCTTGGAATCCTTGCCGGTGCTGGTGATATTGATGGTGTTCTACTACGTGATTTTCGGGAAGAGCGACATCAGTGGCGTGTGGGTTTCTGTAATCGTGTTTGGCATGATGTTCACCCTCAATACATATCAGACGGTAAAGCTGGGCGTGAACGCTGTTCCTGTGGGCCAGATGGAAGCGGGCCTTGCCTTGGGCTACACGGAATCCCAGTCTCTCGTGAAAATTGTGTTCCCGCAGGCGGCAGAGATTTTTATGCCTGTTTACAAGGGCAGCATTGTTGCCTACTTAAAGGCGACTGCGATTGTGGGCTATGTGGCGGTGTCGGACTTGACCAAGGCCGGAGACATTATCCGCAGCCGCACTTTCGAGGCGGTTTTCCCGCTTTTGGCGGTGGCTCTCATCTACTATGTGGTGGCCAGAATCCTGATTCGCCTGCTGAATAAGATTCACTACGGGAAAAAAGAACGGCCGGCCCGCATGAAGGGGTAGCGGGAGACCCGAATTTTGAGGGGCTCACGCGAGGGGAAGGCTTTCCCCCTTTGTAAAAAGAGCTAAATTTCCGCCTGTAAAAATTTAAAGGAAGTATTATGTCCGAAGTTATGACTTCTGCGCAGGTGCGCGAATCGTTCATCAAGTTTTTTGAATCCAAGGATCATCTTTTTGTCCGCAGTTCTCCGGTGGTGCCTCACGACGACCCCACGCTCATGTTTACGAACGCCGGCATGAACCAGTTCAAGGCAATCTTCTTGGGCGATAATCCCAAGGGCTGGAAGCGCGCTTGCAACAGCCAGAAGTGCCTCCGCGTTTCGGGCAAGCACAACGACCTCGACGTGGTGGGCCGCGACAACTACCATCACACCTTCTTCGAGATGCTGGGCAACTGGAGTTTTGGCGACTACTACAAGAAAGAGGCCATCAGTTGGGCATGGGAACTTTTGACCAAGGTCTGGAAGCTGCCGAAGGAACGCTTGTTCGCGACGGTTTTCAAGGATGACGACGAGGCTTGGCAGATTTGGAAGGACGTTTCGGGGCTCCCGGACGACCGCATCATGCGTTTTGACGCCAAGAGCAACTTCTGGGAAATGGGCGATACGGGCCCTTGCGGACCTTGCTCCGAAATCCACTACGACCGCGGCGATTTGGCCACCCAGGAAGAGACTTTCAAGGACCCCATCAAGGGCGTGAACGGCGAAAACGACCGCTACATCGAAATCTGGAACAACGTGTTCATGCAGTATGAACGCATCAGCGATGGAAGCCTCATTCCGCTGAAGGCGAAGAACGTGGATACGGGTATGGGCTTCGAGCGCATCTGTGCGATTTTGCAGGGCAAGAAGAGCAACTACGATACCGACGTGTTCACTCCGATTATCCAGAAGGTGGCGGACTTGAGCGGTGTGCCTTACAACGATGGCCCCGAGGGGACGCCTCACCGCGTGCTTGCGGACCACATCCGCGCTGTTTCTTTCGCTATTGCCGATGGCGCACTCCCGAGTAATGAAGGCCGTGGCTACGTGCTTCGCCGCATTCTGCGCCGTGCCAGCCGCTTTGCCCGCCTCCTCGGTCAGAAGGAAGCTTTCGTGTACAAGCTGGTGCAGGTTCTGGCTGACACCATGGGTGCCGCATTCCCGGAAATCCGCGAACGCAAGGCCTTCGTTTCTGAAGTCATCAAGAGTGAGGAAGAACGCTTCATCAAGACTTTGGACGCCGGCCTGGAACGCTTTGAAAACATCGTCGCCGAGATGGGCAGCACTAAAGTTGTTCCTGGTGACAAGGTGTTCGTGCTTTACGATACCTACGGCTTCCCGCCGGACTTGACGGGCATTTTGGCCGAGGAAAAGGGCCTCACCATCGACGAAGCTGGCTTTGAAAAATGCATGAACGAGCAGAAGGAACGTGCCCGCGCCAACATGAAGCAGGGCATCAACACCATGGCCACGGAAGGCTGGACGCAGTACAGCGAAGACAGCACCCGCTTTGTGGGCTATGAACTCACCTCCTGCGAAACAAAGATTGTCCGCTATCGCGAAGACAAGGGCATCCTTTCCATTGTGCTGTCCACGTCTCCCTTTTATGCCGAGATGGGTGGTCAGGTGGGCGACAAGGGCCGTCTTTCTTCCCGCGATGGAGAGCTGAAGATTACTGTCATCGACACCGTGAAGGTGAATGATACCGCCATTTGCCGCGGCAAGGTGGTGAAGGGCGAGGTGAACGAGAAGTCCATGAGCCAGATGTTTACGGCCAAGGTGGAAAATGAACGCCGCATGGACATTCGTAGGAACCATTCCGCAACCCACTTGATTCAGGCGGCTCTCCGCCAAATTCTGGGCACCCACGTGCAGCAACAGGGTAGCTATGTTTGCCCCGACTTCCTGCGTTTTGACTTCAGCCACTTTAACGCCATGTCCGAAGATGAAATCCGCGCTGTGGAAGACATCGTGAATGCGAAGGTCATGGAATGCCTGCCGGTTCGTACCGACGTGATGAATGTGGATGAGGCTAAGGCCAGCGGAGCTATGGCGTTGTTCGGCGAAAAGTATGGCGACGAAGTCCGCGTGGTGAAGATGGGTACTAGCGGCGAAGAGTTCTCTAAGGAACTTTGCGGTGGTTTGCATGTGGCGAATACTGGCAACATCGGCCTGGTGAAGATTGTTTCTGAATCCAGCGCCAGCGCAGGCGTGCGCCGTATTGAAGCTGTCACGGGCCGTGGCGCCCTGGCGCTCCTCCGTGCAGGCACCGAGATTCTCACCGCCCTCCGTGAAAAGCTTCGCTGCAAGGATGCCGACGTTCTTGCCCGCATCCAGCAGACCTTCGACAAGACCCAGAGTTTGGAAAAGAGCCTCCAGAGCGTGAAACTGGAATTGGCAACACTCGCCGCCGCCGACATGCTGAAGGGCGGCTTGAATGTGGCTGGCGTGCAGCTCTTTGTTCGCGAACTGGAAATCGCCGACGACAAGTACAAGGAACTTTTGGATGGTGTGCAGAACAAGCTTGCCGCTGACTCCGTGGCAGTGATTGCCAACAAGGGCCAGGGCAACGGAAGCATTGCCGTAATCGTGGGGAAGGAAGCTCAGGCCAAGGGCATCAAGGCCGGCGACATGGTTCGCGAACTGGCTGCCGCATGTAACGGTAAGGGCGGCGGACGCCCCGACCGCGCTCAGGCTGGTACCCGCGAACCCGAAAAGATCAGCGGTGCCATTGCAAACGCCAACAACTGGATTCGTGCAAAGCTTGGTGCATAAAGTTTAGCGCAAAACAAGAGGTCTCTATGAAAATTGGGAAGACAGAAGCTCGTTTGAACGCGGAAATCGAAAAGCGCGGTGCATTGTTTGCCGTGCTCATCGACCCCGATACCTCTGACGAGGCCGCCTTTGTGAAGTCTGGCGTGCAGGCTGCAGAGAATGGCGCTGACGTGCTTTTGGTGGGCGGTTCCTACCTGGGCAACTTCACGCTTCCCAAACAGGTGGCAGCCCTCAAGGCGCATGTGGATCTCCCCATTGTGCTGTTCCCCGGTGGCGCCTCCCAGGTGGTGCCCGGTTTTGACGCCATGCTGTTCATGACCCTCGTGAGCGGCCGCAATCCCAACTATTTGATTGACGAACAGGTTCGCGGTGGCGCCTTGGTGCGTGCCCTGAACATGGAAGCCATTCCTACGGCTTATCAACTCATCAACAGCGGAAAGCGCACCACGGTGGAATACATCAGCGGTACGATGCCCGTGCCCGCCAACAAGCCCAAGCTCAGCATGGTGAACTCCATTGCCGCAGAACTCATGGGCATGCGCTACGTGTACCTGGAAGCAGGCAGTGGCGCCGAAGAACCCGTGCCTGTGGAGCATATCGCCTACACCCGCAAGGCGACCGAGATGACCATCATTACCGGCGGTGGAATCAAGGACCCGCAAACAGCCGCCATCCGCGTGGCAGCAGGCGCCCAGATCATCGTGACCGGCACCCTTTGGGAAAAGGTGGACGACCCAGCGCTCCTCAAGGAATTTGCCTCCGCGATACATGTGAAGGGGTAATTCCTTATTGCAAAGACGAGGCCGAAGCGGTGAAGCCATTTCGGAAAATTCCGTATCGCTGAATTAAGTGAGTTTACGATTATGCAGAAAATAGATACTTGGTTCAAGGCAGAGGGCTATTGCCCTGCAGAAGATTTTGAGATGGCCAGTTACTTGCTGTTTGAGGCAGGTGTTGCGACTTTGGAGGAATTGGACCCTAAGGCAGATGGCCGCACGGACTTCTGTTTTTACACGGGTGACAAGGCGGAACGTGACCGCATTGTAGAGGAATTCCCGCAGTATCATTTTGCAGTGACCGAGGAACCGGCCAAGGATTGGGACAAGTGGTGGCGTGATCGCGCGAAGCCCGTTTCCGTGAGCCCTTGCTTGTGGGTGCGCCCGCCCTGGGTGGATTTCAAGTCCGAAAATCCCGATGATGTGGTGTTGGAATTGGAAGCGAAGACGGCCTTTGGTACGGGAGAACACGATACCACCAGCAGTTGCGCCACTTTGATGGAATCCATTGATTTTAAGGGCAAGACTGTTCTGGATATTGGAACTGGGACGGGAATCCTTTCCATGTTTGCCCGCCGATTGGGTGCTAAACTTGCCATCGGTACGGAAATTGACCCTTTGACCATTCCCTGCATTGCGGAAAATTTTGAGCGGAATGGATTTGAAAAGAGCGATTGCCTGCTGGGCTTTTTGGATGTGTTCAAGGATGATGTGAAGTTCGATGTGATTCTTTGCAACATGATTCGAAGTGAGTTGTGGCCCCTCCGTGATGATATTGAGGATTTGCTTGCCAAGGGCGGTGAGCTGGTCATTAGCGGGCAGCTTTTGTCGGAAAAGGATTACATATTGAAGTGGTTTGACGAAGTGGGCTTTAAGGTAAAACAGGAACGCGTTAGCGGTGAATGGTGGAGTGTTTTGGCTGTATCGGCATAACAGGTTTGCCCAATAGGATTTATGATGAACGAGACTGTACTGGATTTGATGAAGTTGCGGAAAAGCGCCCGAGAATTTGAGCCCTATGTGGCAACTGCTGCAGAAATTTCTGCAATTGTAGAAGGCGCCCGTCGTGCCCCCAGCAGCAAGAATACGCAGCCTTGGAAGTTGCTGTTGTTGCAGGGCGAAACTCTTGCGAGGCTTCGCGAATCCCTTTGCAAAAAATTTGATGCGGGGGAGGCTCCGGCGCCGGAATTGGAAGCGTCTGTTCTCCCGCAGTACCGGCGCCGGGCAGTAGAACTCGGGAAGTCGCTGTTCATCTACAAAGGGATTGCTCGTGAGGATAAGGAGGCACGCCGCCTCCACGATCGCGCCAATTTCGAGTTCTTCAATGCGCCTCAGGTATTCGCCCTTGGCGTGGATCGTGAAGCGTACCACAGTGGTACGCTTGTCGATTGCGGAATCTTCCTCGGTTACCTCCTGCTCGCAATCGAGGCGGCGGGCTTCGCCAGTTGCCCTCAGATGAGCCCGTTAATTTATCCACAATGCTTCAAGGAAACCCTGCCTGAGGTAGACGACACGCTTTTCCTCTGCGTGGTTCCCTTCGGGAAGCCATTGCCCGGAAGTCATGTGAATGCCTTCGAAACCACTCGCGAAGAAGCGGAAGTCTGGTTCCGGAGCGTGTAATGCATATAATCTCAAAAGGCGGTGGTATAGAGCTAAAATTTCTGTATTCCCCCGCTTTTTTTTTGTTGTTTGTAAAGGGATTCTTCCCCAAAATGCAAAAGCGAGCGGTGAATTCGTGCATAAAATTCCGTTTCTCCCGCCTTTTCTTCGCCTCCGAACTTCAGTCACGTTCCAAAACCCTTCAAAAGGCGGGGATTTGGAGTAAACTCTTGTACATTTCCCCGCTTTTTCCCATTTTCTTAGGTTTCTCCCTGTTTTTGGCTTTTTGCGGACGCGGCCTGATTTTCTTGTCTTGCGCATTTTAAGTAAATTGTAGTAGGTAAGTTTTACGTGGAGATTCTATGCTCGATCTTCTTGCGGTTCAGTCCAGTACGGCGAACGCCACTTTGATTACGCTAGCGTACACGCTGATTTTGGCGTTCATTCTTTCATCGGTTATTGCGTGGACGTACGAAAAGACGTTTTTGGGGCTTTCCTATTCCAGAAATTATGTGCAGGCACTGGTGCTGAGTTCGGTGGTGGCTGCCACGGTGATGCAGGCTATTGGCGATAACGTAGGCCGCGGTCTTGGCATGTTGGGCGCGCTTTCTATCGTTCGCTTCCGTACCAGTTTCAAGGACCCGCGGGACATCATGTTCATTTTCGCGAGCCTTGGCGCGGGCATTGGCTGCGGCGTATTTGCCTGGGGCGCTGCAACGGGCGGTACCATCGCCTTCTGCATCGTGGCGTTTCTGCTTTCCCGCACGGGTCTTGGCACCAAGCATTTCTTTGATGGCATGCTCCGCTTTGCCATGCCGAACGATTCCGCTCCCCGTTTGGCGGTGGAAAAAATCCTCCACAGCGATTTGAAGACGTTCATCCTCATTACCATGCGTGAAGTGGATGGCGGTGCCCGCGTGGATGTGGCCTACCAGGTGCGTCTCCGCAAGTCAAAGCCTGCGGCGGAAGTGTTAGCGGAACTTTCTAAGATTGAAGGCATTTCGGACATCCAGTTCATGATGCAGGATGCCACCACGCAGATGTAGGAGGGAGAAATGAGCGTATTGACCGACAATTTCATTCTCCGCCATCGGCTGATTATTGCCTGGGTGCTGTGCATTGCCATTGCCGTTGGGCTTGGCTATTTGTTTCAGGGCAAGGCTACCATGTTTAAGGGCATTGCCGAAGCTTCGGAAACCATTATCAGCGTTCCCAGTGCTACAGAAATTGTGAAGATTCATGTGATGCCTGGTCAGGAAATCCACGCAGGCGATACCATCGTGGAATTGAACCGCCCGGATTTGACCCTTCGCATGAATGAACTGAATCGTGAGTTGGATGCCATTGAAGGCCGCAGCAACCTGAACAAGGCGGAAATCGACCAGAAGGTGGCGGAAATCAAGGCTGACCTTGCAACCCGCAGTTCTACGCTCCGGTTCGAAATCAACAAGATGGAGACGGAGTATCAGAAGAATAAGGAAATCGCCTCCAAGTTGAAGAGCCTCTCTGCGGCTGGCGGAAAATCCGATGGCAATGACGCCATGGCTATGCGCATCAAGAGCATGAAGGAAGAACTCGCACTGTTGCAGAAGAACGCCAACGAACAAATCGGACTCCTCCGCGGTAGCCGCAATCTCCAGAAGAGCAGCGGCAAGAATGAGGCGGAAACCTTGAAGAAGGAATTGGAGGAACTGGCCAAGCAGCAGGAAGAACTCATCCAGATTGCCAAGGAAGATTGGGTGGTGGGCGATGTGAATGTTCGCGATGGCGAAAAGGTCTCCAGTTTCACGCCCATTGTGACGCTTACCCACAAGTCTCCGACGCTGGTTCGCGGCTACATTAACGAGCAGGTTTACCAGCACATGAATCTGGGGAAAAATGTGGTGGTGAACAGTCTTGGCGGCACTGGCGCCGGCGTAGAAGGCGAAGTGGTTGGCCTTTCCAGCAGAATCGTTCCCTTCCCGGAGCGCATGTGGAAAATGCCGGAAATGCCTGTTTATGGCCGCGAAGTGACCATCAAGATCCCAGAAAACAATCCCTTCCTCTTGGGCGAGATGGTGACCATTTCTGAAAATCAGTTGCAGAGTTTGTTTGATGAACAGTAAGATTCTTGTTGCGCTCCTTTCTTTCGTCTCATTGACGGTGGCTGCTCCATTAACGTGGGAACAGCTGGTCCAGTCTGTAGACAAGGATCCGGTGATGCAGACTTCTCAAAAGCGGGCCGATGCTGCAACATCTTCTCAGGGTACCAAGCTCTGGGACAACATGGAATTCCGTTACCAGCTGGACGGTTTCAGCTTTGCCCGTCACGACTTTGAACTTCGCATCAAACCCAAGTCCTTTGGCGAAGGCGGCGCAGACAAGGCTAGCACTGAAGCCTTCAAAAACTACCAGCAGGCAAAGCTCTCGGTGGACCGCTCCCTCCTGATGTATGACCGCTACGAACACGCGCTCCGCTACGTCATCCGCCGGAAGATTGCCGCAATCAATCAGCAGCTGTATCAGGTGAATCAGGACCGCATTGAAGTATTGCACTTGAAAGCGGGCGAGGAGACCTTCAACACGCAGGATTTGATTAGCGCCATTGAGCAGGAAGCCGCTCTTCGCGCCACTCTAAAGGGTGACAGCACCGTCCTTAGGGATTCGGAACTGAAGATGCGTTCCTGGGTGGGCGAATTCGATTCCGTCGGTCTGGACTCCTCCTGGATCCCTACCATGGATGAATTGGCGGAAAGTCTCGGCAATGGCTTTGACGTGAATGAGAACTTCCCGCTGGTGATGAAGGCGAAAGCCAAGATGGAATACGAGCAGTCCAAGGCCAAGCAGGATTACACCAAGAATCGGGATTACATTTCTCACATTGGTGTGGGCTATTCCCTCCGCATTGAATCTTTGATGAAGAAGTACAAGGATTTGGATGCCGATGACGTGGGGCTCGCCAGCGCGAAGTATTCGGATTACTACGACGAGTACATGGAAAAAACGGGTTGTAAAACAATTGGCGCTTGCAGCAATGCGGGAACAACAGCCAGCATTCTCGTGCCGGATTATGACGACCGCCGCACCGCCGATAAGTTCTACGTGAATCTTGCGGTAAAGCTGCCTTTCTTTGATAGCAACAACGGCAGCGCCCTCAAGAATCAGGTAGCGGAACTGGATGCGGAAAGTGATTATTTGGATGCCGTGCGCCAGGTGAATCAGAAGGTGGCTCGCCTCTCTGAAGAAATTGTGGCGCTTATCGCCCAGTGGAAAGTGCAGAAGGAATTTGTGGAGAAGGTGAATGCCGGAAGCATCTTTGAGGAGTTTGCCCAGGCGGCAGGTTCCGACCCGCTGCTTCTTCTCCGCGCTCGCGAAAGCGCCTTGGAAAGCGATATCAAGGCTGTGAAGCTGGAGGCAGAAATCTTCGACCGCTATATCGCCCTCTTGGATTACGCTGGAATTTTCGCAGACCCCAACGTCAAAAATCATCTTCGTGAAGGACTCAAGTAGTGGCGGCCGCCCGCGGATTCAGCCTTCTGGAGCGTTTTGAGCTCAAGTACCACATTCCTGTGGAGTGGGCGGACCGCATCGGGGATTTCATTTCTCCTTATTGCGAAGAGGACTACTATTCTAAAATCACGCCGGGCGGATTCTACTGGATTACGAACCTCTATTTGGATTCCAAGGACTGGACGTTCCTCGGATGGAAAAAAGCCCGCTTGCTGGACCGCTTCAACATGCGCATTCGCACCTATGGTGAGCATCCCGCTCAGGACGGCACCTTCCATTTCGAGGTGAAACGGAAAATCAAGAACATCTGCTACAAGAGCCGTGCCACCATCAAGGGAATCAATCCGGGTGAGGTGTGGCACATGGCGCCAGAGGAGTGGCCCTGCAAAACCGACAAGGACCGTGAATATCTGAAGGACTTTTTGTACAAAACGGAACTTTACGATGCGCACCCGAGGCTTCTGACCCAATATAAACGGCGGGCCTGGTTCGGACTGCGGGAAGAGTATTCCCGCGTTACCATCGATACGGGCATGCGATTTCGCGAAGAGAACGGCTTTGACTACACGGTGGATCCGCACTACATGCACTCTACGGGCCTACCGCGGTTTTTCTCCCCAGGGACGGATGCGGTACTGGAACTCAAATGCCCCTGCTCCCAGATGCCCTACTGGATGATTGATTTGATAAAGGCGTTGAACCTGAAATTGGGCGCTTTTTCTAAATTCGGAAATGCAGCCGCGGAATGGCGCCGGGTTTATGAGCATCCCAAGGATTTCAAGGATCCCTACTGGACCAGTCTTGCAGGCAACTTTTAGAAAGGAAGGTTTTTATGTGGTTTAAAAAGTCCTTCGCATTTTTACCGGCCATTGCTTTGGCATTTTTCATGTCGGCGTGCTCTGACGATAGCAGCTCCGGCCCCAACGGAGGTGATGAACCGGGCTCCAGCAACTCCCAAGGAAATTCTAATGGGGAGGATTATGTGGATGGCGTGACCTACGTCTCCATCACGGAAATCATGTACAACGCTCCCGATAGCTCCGCTTTGGAATGGGTGGAACTCTCCATTGTCAGCGGAGATGCCATCAAGGATATGGAATTCAACGAACTCCGTTTGGAAGGTGCTGTCACATACAACTTCCCGGCAGAACCTTTGGACAAGGGCGAATACATCGTCGTTGCCAATGACCTGGAATTGTTCAAAAAAACATACCCTGAATTCAAGGGGCGCTTGTTTGGCCCCTGGGGCGATGATATTAAAACGGGAACTCTCGCCAAGCTCGCTAACGAAGGCGATGTAATCGATGTGAAGTTGCGTGGTAATGGCGACATGAGTTGCTCTTACAGCAAGGAACCTCCTTGGCCAAGTCTTGCCGATGGCAATGGCCATACCTTGGTGTATGTGGGTGGCAATGCGGCTCAGGCTTCTTCCTGGGCGGCGAGCAAGAAGGTGGGTGGAAATCCTGGCGCTGCCGATGAATACATCAAACCCACAAAGGTGCGTTTGAATGAAATTCAGCCTTTCGTTTTGGGTTCTTCCGAAGGCTGGGTGGAACTTTACAATGCTGGTGATGCCGAAGTGGATATTACGGGTTGGATTTTTGAATCCAAATATTCGGGAAAGTCCTGGACTCTTGCAAAGGGCAAGGTTCCTGCAAAAGGTTATCTAGTTTTGCAGGCCGATGATGCGACTGTGTTTGGCGAAGAAGTCGTCTTTAACCAGAAGGGTGGAGAATACTACTTGTACGAAGTGGTGAGTGGAAAGAAGACGGGTGCAGAATCCAGTTTGATGCTTGCTGCAAGTACTCTTACCAGCGGTGTTGTGGAAGTGAGCGATGGCTCCATTGCTCAGGGCGCTTTGGCGAGTGCCACGGAGGGCAAAGCAAATGCAGGTTTGAAGATGGGACCGCTCTACATCAATGAAATCTACTATCACCCACCTGAATACGAACCCAGCGCCATTCCGTTTGAATTTATGGAATTGGTGAACCGCTCCAAGGAATCAGTTAATTTATATGTAACCAAGGCGGGAAAGAGCAAAGGCTGGAAGGTGGAAGGCATCAATATGGAATTCTCCTCCGGAACCATAGTCCCGGCAGATGGACTCGTCCTGCTGCTTCCGGATTCCCTCTCTGGCAAAGAAGCTGCCGTTCGCTCTCAATACGGTATTGCCGACGATGTAGTGATTGGCTTTTATAAGGGTAAACTCTCCAACCGCGGTGAACTTATTGCTGTGAAGCAGCCTTTTGACTATGATGATTTTACAGATGCAAGCAATCCCACGGCTCTTGTGCAGTGGTACTACGACTGGTCCGATGCCGCCCTCTATTCTGATTCCTGGAGTGGTTTGGAAGATGCCGATGGCTACGGAAAGAGCCTGCAGCGCGATAAATTCGATGTAATGGGCTATGAAGCCAGCGCATGGAAGGCTGCAACTCCGACTATCGGAAAGAAGTAGCAAAAAAATAGGGTGGTCTGAAATAGCGGAATTTGCTATTTTTGGCCCCGTATGAGAAGGAAGATTGTTTTAGGAATTTTGCTATTCTGTGTTTCGGCATTTTCTGCCGAAGCCCTTTCCTTGCAAGATGCCTTGGACCGGGCGAAAGCCAGCAACTCCAAAATCAAGGCTAACAAAGAAAAGGTGGCAATGGCCGAAAGTGGCCAGAGCGAGGCTCGCGCCCGTTTTATGCCTACCATCAGTCTTTCTGCTGGCGTGACCCGCATAGATGACCCCATCTACATCGATTTGAGCGAAATTCAGAACGCCATGAGCGGAATTGCTGGCGGTCTCAGTTCCGCTGCGGGGGCTGCCGCTTATTCTAAGGCCTACATCGATGCCTATAATCAGGCTTATGACGCCACTTTTGCGCAAGCGACAGGGGCGGGGCTGCCTGAGGCGACAGCCGCCTCCATGGCTCAGACCAAGGCTCGGGAAATTGCCCAGGATAATGCCAACACTTTTGGCGCCGAGGCGACCCAGCAGATTGATGCCGCAAAAAAACAGATTGATGATGCTGACTTTAGCATGAAGGTGCAGGACGACCTGTTCTTCAATGCCCGACTGAGTGTGGTCTGGCCCATTTTTACGGGTCTGAAAATCAAGTCGGCTTACGATGCCTCCAAGGAGAATGTGGCGGCCCGGAAGGCGGAATTTGATATGGCCACCAATACGGTTTTGATGGAAGTGGCTACCCGCTATTTCTCTCTCCGTTTGGCGGAAGAGTTGACAGTCCTTCGGGAGGACACCAAGAAGAATCTGGAAAACCATCTAGAGCGCTCCAAGAAGTTGGAGGAAGGCGGCCAGATTAGCAAAGCGGAGCGGCTTCGCGCAGAAGTGGCTTTGGCCGAGGCGGAAAATGCGCTGGAAAATTCCAAGCGGGATCAGAGTCTTGCCCGTATGGCGCTTGCAAGCCTCCTCAAGACAGATACCAATTTGACGGCGACGACGCCTATTGCCATGCCTGAAAATGTTCACTCTATGGATGAATTCAAGCAGTTGGCAAAGGACAAACATCCTGGACTTCGCCAGCTCCGTGTGGAACGGAAGCGCAGCGAATCTGCGGTCAGTGCCGCTCGTGCAGATTACTTCCCGACGATTGCGCTCTTTGGCTATAAGGAACTTTACACGAAGGATTTGACTCTTCTGGAGCCGGAATGGGCGGTAGGCGCAAAACTTCAGATGGACTTGTTCAAAGGTGGCGACACTCGGGCGAAAGTCAGCAATGCGAAGGCCCTGGAGCGCTCCCTCAGCAGCATGGAAGAGGAAACGCTGGATAACATCTCCCTCTTGGTGGAAAAACGCTGGCGTGAGCTGGAACATGCCCGCGGGCAGTTGGAAAGCTTAAAGAAAACGCGGGAACTGGCAGACGAATCTCTCCGGAGTCAGCAGATGGCTTACGAATCGGGCCTTGCCACAGGCCTCGATGTGGTGGATGCGGAACTGGCTCTGGCCCGTTTGAAGATGGCGGATTTGAAGGCTCACTACGATGCTGTGATTGCATGGCTCGGACTCTTGGAGGCGAGCGGCGAAGTGGAAAATGCAGGGAGTCTCATGAAAACTGAAACTTCGGAGGTTGCAAAATGAATGCTCTGAAAATGACAGGAAAAGTTTTGGTGGTGCTGGTGCTCATCGCGCTGGTGATTCTCGGGATTGCGAAACTTCAGGAATTTGCAACGGCCCCTCGGGAGCAGTTCCTGCAAGGACAGATGGAGGCCCGCCGCGTTCTTGTGGCAGGTAAGGTTCCTGGCCGCGTAGAGACCCTTTTTGTGCACGAGGGCGATTACATCCAGGAAGATTCTCTGGTGGCCATCATTAGCAGTCCGGAAATTGAGGCGAAGAAGATGCAAGCCATGGGTGCTTTGGGCGCCGCCAAGGCACAGGCAAGCAAGGCGAAAAACGGCGCCCGTCCCGAAGACATCGCTGCGCTGAAGGCTATGGCTGACCGCGCTCAGGAAGCCGCAACCCTTGCAAAGACCACATACGACCGCGTGCAAAAGCTTTATGCAGAGGGCGTGCTCCCGCTTCAAAAGCGGGATGAGGCCGAAACGCAGATGAAGGCCTCCCAGTCCGCAGCCGATGCCGCCAAGGCACAGTACAAGCAGGCTGTAACGGGCGCCCGCTCTGAGGACAAGGCTGCGGCGAACGCCCTCGTGATGCAGGCCCGCGGCGCCACCGCCGAGGTGGATGCCTACCTCGACGAGACAAAGATTCGCGCCCCCATTTCTGGCGAAGTTTCTCTGAAGCTTGCGGAAGAGGGCGAAGTGGTTGGCTCTGGAATGCCCGTCATCGCCATTACAGACCTGGATGATTCCTGGGCCGTATTCCACCTCCGTGAAGATTACCTGAAGAACGTGTCCAAGGGCAAAAAGTTCAACCTCCAGATACCCGCTTTGGATAAGGTGGTGGAGATGGAAGTGAACTACATCGCAAGCGTTGGCGATTATGCCACCTGGCGTAGCTCCAAGGAAAGCGGCGGCTTTGACCTCAAGACTTTTGAAGTCCGCATGCGTCCCACATCTAAGGTGGAAAATCTCCGGCCCGGCATGAGCGTTCTTTTCCCGGTAGAAGAAATCAAGTAACCTGGCGGCTTTATGCTGAAAGGTCTTCTCAGGACGATTCGCGAAATCTACTTCCACCACAATATTGTGCTGTGGATGATTCTCGTGGTGCTCCCGGTGGGCGTTTCCGTGTTCATGCTGGACATGTTCTCTTCCCAGATTGTGCAGCATGTGCCCATAGGCATCATTCGTCAGGATGACAGCCACCTGGTAGATGAATTGGAACGCAAACTCCGCTCCAGCCCGGTTCTCGATGTGAAGATGATTTGCAGCGATATGGGGGAGTGCGAGCATGCGGTGATTCAGGGCGACTTGCAGACTTTCATCGTTTTTCCCAATGACTTGGAACGCCGTGCACTCCGTTTGGAAACTCCTGTGATTCCCATCTATTCCAGTGGCCAGAACTACCTCACCAACATGTTTGCCACCAAGGAAATCCGTGCAGTGATTACGGCGGTGGGTGCGGACATGTACACTTCGCAGATTGAGGATCCGGTAAAGACGGAAATCCATTCGGTGGGGAATGTGGAAGGCAATTACCAGGGATTTTTGGCCCTTGGCCTTGTGGCGGCCATGTTTCATTTGGCAGCGATTCTCGTGGCGGTCTATTTGGCATCTTACCCATTACGTGACCATTGCGTCAAGCGCTTTCTCGGTTATGCAAACGGTTCCCGCGTTACATTGTGGGTGGCGACTTTTGTTCCCATGATTGTCATTCTCTGGCTCTGCATGATGGGTTGCTACGCTTACACCCACCGTGTGCTGACTCCCATGAGTCTGGAAGAATTCATCATGGTTTCTGCAGGGCAGCTCTTCATGATTATCGCTTGCGCGGGTGCAGGGGTTACCTTTGTGGGCGTTACGGGAATCATGCGCATCGCAACAGGTGTCGCGGGCGTCGTGGGTGGCCCTGCCTTTGCATTTGCGGGCCAGACGTTCCCCTTGATGGCGATGCCATTCGCCGTCCGCTGTTTCGCCTTCCTTTTGCCGCTGACCCACATGCTTCAGATTCAATCCACTATGCTTCTGGGTGATGTTGGGCTTGCCCCCAGTTGGGAAGTTTTGAAGATTCTCATGGGTATGGCAATCTTCTGGCCCCTTTTCGGAGGCCTCACGATTTTTGCCCGCTGGAAGCAGCATGTGCGGCTTGAAACGGAATACGAGGAGGCGCACAAATGATTCTCCCTCGCCTTCTGAAAGTTGCATTTACGGAGTGGAAACTCTTCTTCACGGACCCGGCGGCAGTGCTCTTGCTGGTGGTGGCGGGGCTCTTGTACGCCTTCTATTACCCCACGCCCTATATTTACCAGACGGTTTCTAAAGTGCCGGTGGGCATTGTGGATATGGACCATTCCGAAAAGGCCCGCGAGTTGATTCAGATGTCTGCGGCAGCGCAGCAGATTGAGGTGCGTGCGGTCTACAACGATTTGCTGGAAGCGGAAAATGCCATGGCTAAGAGCGACATCTTTGGCTATATGGTGATTCCCAAAGACATGGAGAAAAATCTCCAGCGGAAGGAACAGGTTTCTCTCAACATCTTTACCCATGGCGCCTACGTGATGCTTCATGGTGCCATCGGTACGGCATTCTCCACTTGCGCCATGACGCTGGGCGCTACATCCAAAGTAAAGCAAATCGCCCTCGCAAAAAAAGTGCCCTCTGCCCAGGCCATGGCCATGCGGGATCCTTTCCCCATCAGCATCCAGACCATGTTCAACAGCACCGGAAGTTATTCCAACTACATCGTGCCCAGCGTGCTCATCCTGATTTTGCAGCAATCCTTGGTAATTGGCATTGGGGTGCTGGGTGGCCCGCGGGCCCATCGCCGCTTCCGCCGCAAGTTCCGCGACAGCGCCGTAGAAAACGAGAGCCTGCCTTTCCGCTACTTCGGGCGCTCCCTTGCATACTTTATGCATTACTGCTGCTTCATTCTCTTCTATCACTGCGTCATCTACAACATCTTCAACTTCCCGCGTCGCGGCGAGCTGCTCCCTATGATGGTGTTTGCGCTGGTGTTCCTTGCCTCTACCATCAACTTTGGCATGGTGATTTCCCAGATATTCCTCCGCCGCGAAACCAGCATGCAGCTCTTCCTCTACCTCTCCATCCCGATATTATTCCTCGCGAACTTCAGTTGGCCCACATACTTGATGCCCCGCTGGATGGCAGCCATCTCCTACATTCTCCCCAGCACTTTTGCTATACCCGCTTGGATTTCCATCGAGCAGATGGGCGGCGATATTTATGATGTGGCTCCGAAGCTCTACGCTCTCGCCATTCAAGCGGTAATCTACGCGTGCCTTGGACTGCTGCTTTCCCGGGTGCGGGATAAGACCCACCTGTACTCCGGCGACATGTAGCGCCCGCGCTGTTTATGCCCGCGCGGATTCATTCTGCAATTGCGCTGTTTATTCCTCGCGTTGTTTATGCCCGCGCGGTTCGGCGCGGTTTAAGGTCGGTGCATTCCCATCCCCAAACGGGTTAGTCGAAATTCAGACTTCTGCGGTACGGAACAAATCCCGCGTTCTTAATGAACTCTTCCGCCTGCTCGATGGTGGTGAGCCCGTGGTTCGTGAGCACGTTTTCTTCGATGACGATGCTGTTGATGTCGTCGGCGCCGGCATAGAGCCCTTGCGCCCCAAGTGTGAGACCCATGCCGAGGAGAGAAACTTCGATGTGAGGCACATTGTCTAGATACAGGCGGCTAAGCGCCAGCAGTTTCAGATATTCTTCGTCGTTCACTTTTCGGATGGGGAAGTTTGGCGTTTGCGGCTGGAAGGTCCATACCACAAAACTCTTGAAGCCGCCCGCGATATCCTGCGTGCTGCGCACCCATTCCAAATGCTCGATGATTTCCTCCGGCGTTTCATCGCTGCCGAAGACGATGTTCGCGCTTCCGGGCAGTCCCTTCTTGTGGCAGGCGGCCATGGTATCGCACCATTCCTTCGCTGAAAGTTTCCGCGGGCTGAGTTTTTGCCGCATGCGGTCGCTCAGGATTTCCGCGCCAGCGCCAGGCACGCTGCTGAGGCCCGCCGCCTTCAGCACGTCCAGCAGTTCTTCCAGCGGCATGCGGTTTGCCTCTGCAATGCGGACCAGTTCCACCGGCGAAAAACCGCGGACCTTCATGCCCATCTCCTGCGTGAGCATCTTTAGCACCGCCACGTAATAATCCAGCGGAATCGCTCGGTTCACGCCGCCCTGCAGAAAGATGTGGTCTGCGCCCCGGGCCTTCGCCTCAATGGTCTTCTCGCGAATCTGCTCCAGCGTCAGGACGTACGCCTCCGGGCTCCGCTCCGGCCTGCAAAAACTGCAAAAACTGCAAGTCACCTCGCAAACGTTGGTGTAGTTCACGATGCGAAACGCCGTGTAGCCCACCTTGTTCCCCGGAAGTTTCGCCATCCGCACCTGGTGCGCTGCCTCCGCCACCTCTTTCCAAGGGGCCTCCTTCAGCAGGGAAAGCCCCTCCGCAGGGGAGATGCGCTTGCCGGTCAGGGCTTTTTCCAAAATCGCATTCATACCCCATAATTTAGCATAAATATTTAACGCAAATAATGCGTAGAAAACGGACGGGCGGGGAAGACAATTTGGGTTGGAATGGTGGTGCGTCGCCGACCCAGGACCGCCGAAGCCTCGAAAATGGCGAATAATCAATTTTAGGCGGGCTGAGAACCTCGTAATTTTACGATAAAATTCGCTATTTACGCAATAATTGCGTAGAAAATAACTAAAATTCCTGTTTCTGAAGTTAAGCCCCTTGTCTAACCCCATACCAAGGTGCTACATTTGAAATTATGAGTTATAAATTATGAATTACGAGAGTCTCATACCTTATACTTCATAATTCATAACTCATACATCCTGTCTCATAATTTACATCTCCTATCTCATACTTCATAATTATCTCATGTCTCATAATTCATACTTCATAATTCATCATTCTGCATTCATGGATCGCCACGCCCTAAAGGGCTCGCGATGACGCTTTTGAAACCTCTCATAATTCATACTTCATAATTCATAATTATCTCATACTTCATAACTCATAATTCATAATTACCTATGTACTACGAAAGCATTAAAGTTCTTGACTGCACCATCCGCGACGGCGGCCTCGTCAACAAGCACGACTTCAGCCTGGAATTCGTCCGTCGCCTTTACACCCTCCTCACCGCCGCCGGTATCGACTACATGGAAATGGGCTACAAGAGCAGCCCGGGCCTTTTCGACCCCAAGGAATACGGCCCGTGGAAGTTCTGCGACGATGACCTCCTCTGGAAGGTGCGCGATGGCATTGATTCCAATCTGAAGATGGCCGTGATGGCCGATGTGGGCCGCCTGAACATGGACGCCGTGAAGCCCGCCAAGGAAAGCCCCTACCAGATGTTCCGCGTGGCAAGCTATGTGAAGAACATCGACAAGGGTATCAGCATGGTGAATACCTTCCACGAGATGGGCTACGAGACCACCCTCAACATCATGGCGGTGAGCCGCGATCGTGGTCCGGAACTGGACGAGGCCCTGCATCAGGTGAACGAGGAGTGCAGTGCCGACGTGCTCTACCTGGTGGATAGCTTTGGCGCCTTCTATCAGGAGGACATCGATAAGGAACTGGCTCGCTACAAGGGCATCGTGAAGAACAAGAGGTTTGGCTTCCATGGCCACAACAACCAGCAGCTGGCCTTTGCCAACACCATTCAGGCCATCATCAACCATGTGGATTATCTGGATGGCTCTGTGAGCGGCATGGGCCGCGGCGCTGGCAACTGCACCACGGAACTGCTGCTTGGCTTCCTCAAGAATCCCAAGTACGATTTACGCCCGGTGCTGGATGCCATCGAGGAGCTGTTCCTCCCGCTGCAGCAGAAGTACGAATGGGGCTACATCATCCCGCAGATGATTTCCGGTATTTTGAACCGCCATCCGCAAGATGCCATCGCCGTCCGCAAAACCGAGGACCGCGACAAGTACTCCAAGTTCTATAATCATATGATGAACGACTAGCCAGGTTTGGCTGCGACGACAAGTTTACTTGTCGGCATTGCCAAACCGACGCGAGTCTAGACTTCCGCTGAAGGCGGAAGTCTCACGATTAAGAGCCGAGGGCAGCGACTAGAACGCTTTCTTTAGAATCACGCCCCCATTCAAGTAACGATGGATAATGGTGTTGATGAGTGTTTGGTAGGGGAGACCTGCCTCCTCTGCCTTTTTCTTCATCCCTTCAATATCCTCGTTCTGCATGTGAATCGTCACGTTGCGAGCACCGCAAAGTTTTGTTTTTAAACGTTGCAATTCCTCACGGCCCACTTTTCGTGTTTTTCCGTTTTCTACGGCTTCCATTAGAGCCCGTTCTTCTTCGTCGAAAGGCTTGTTTATGAATTTTATTTTTTTCATAGAGAATCCTTTTCTTTTTGATGTTTTCTGGATTTGAATGCTGTTTTTAAAAACACTCCATTTAGATGCTCAATGAAAGGCACGCAGTGCCGATATCCATCAATATCTACAAGGAACATTTTTTGATCTTTGTGGTCTGTCTGGTTGTCGACCAAACAAACCTCAAAGTCGCCAGATTCGATTTTTTGCGCGATGGCTTCAAAAGAAATTCCTCTTTCCTTCTTTAGCCATTCCGCTTTTTCTTCACTCCATTCAATAACACTGTCTATATGCATAATATACATATACTCCTGTTGAATGTCAATAGGATTGAACAAAGACAACGCCTTTGGGGCGCTATCGCTACGTTTATTTTAAGGGATGTGTCTGTATCGAACTTGGCAAGGGCATCCCTTGGCATTACTTGGTAAGTATCCCTACCGTGAGCAGGCTGCTACTCCTGCCAGCTATCCAAGTGCTCTACAGAGCGGGTTTGTGTGCCTGCCCGTGGATGCATACGCCTCAGTCGGCAGGATTATCGAAATCGTTATTAAATATACACTTTTAGGCTACGAAAAGCTCATCTTTTTTTCTATATATGGGCGCGGAATTTAAAGGCCCGCGATGCTATATTAAAAAAGCCAGCGAGGTTATATTTAAAAAGCCCGCGAGGCCGTATTTTAATGGCCCGCAAGCCATAAGGAAGAGAATATGGACAAGTCCTTGAACGAACGCGCACTTGAATATCACGCCATGGGTAAGCCGGGAAAGATTGAAATCGTCCCCACCAAGCCTCACAGCACCCAGACGGATTTGGGCCTCGCCTACACACCGGGCGTTGCAGCACCCTGTCTTGAAATTGAGAAGGACAACAGCCTTGCTTACGACTACACGGGTCGCGGGAACTTGGTGGCGGTCATCAGTAACGGTACCGCAGTTTTAGGTCTTGGCGACATTGGCGCTTTGGCGGGTAAGCCTGTGATGGAAGGCAAGGCCCTCCTTTTCAAGATTTATGCCGGCATCGACGTCTTCGATATCGAAATCAACGAGAAGGACCCCAAGAAGTTCATCGAGATTGTGAAGGGAATCGCCCCGACATTTGGCGGAATCAACCTGGAAGACATCAAGGCTCCGGAATGCTTTGAGATTGAAGACACCCTCAAGGCGGAATTGGATATTCCGGTGATGCACGATGACCAGCACGGAACAGCCATCATCTCTTCTGCGGGCCTTTTGAACGCAATCGAAGTGGCGGGCAAGAGCATTCGCGACGTGAAGATGGTGGTGAATGGTGCAGGCGCTGCAGCCAGTGCCTGCACAAAGCTGTATCTCTCTCTCGGCCTCAAGAAAGAGAATCTCGTGATGTGCGATAGCAAGGGCGTCATCCGCAAGGACCGTCCGGGCCTCACCGAAGCGAAGGCCTTCTTCGCCACCGACCGCACAGATATCACCACTCTGGCCGATGCCATGAAGGGCGCCGACGTGTTCGTGGGTCTTTCCAAGGGGAACATCCTCACCCGCGAAATGGTCCGCAGCATGGCAGACCAGCCTATCGTTTTCGCTCTTGCAAACCCCACGCCAGAAATCAGCTACGAAGAGGCTATGGCCAGCCGTGGCGACTTGATTTTTGCAACAGGCCGCAGTGACTATCCGAACCAGGTGAATAACGTCATCGGCTTCCCCTACATTTTCCGCGGAGCCTTGGACGTACGCGCCACCTGCATCAACGAGCACATGAAGCACGCCGCCGTTCGCGCCATTGCGGCACTTGCTCGCAAACCCGTGCCCGATGTGGTGAACATCGCCTACAACGCCCAGCGCTTCACCTTCGGTAAGGAATACCTGATTCCGAAGCCTCTTGATCCGCGACTCCTCACGGAAGTTTCCATCGCTGTGGCCAAGGCCGCTATTGAAAGTGGTGTGGCCCGCAAGCCCATTACCGATTGGGATGCCTACTACGACCGCCTCCGCGACATGATGGGTTACGATAACAAACTCATCCGCGGATTCGGAGATATTGCCCGCAGTAACCCGAAGCGCGTGGTGTTTGCGGAAGGTACCCATGTGAATATGATCAAGGCTGCTGTCCAGGCCCTCCAGGAAGGCGTTGCGGAGCCCATTCTTCTCGGGAACCCGGAGCGCATCCAGCTCACCGCGCAGAAGGAACAGCTGGATTTGACCGGCATTGAAATCGTCAACCCCCGCGGCGCCGAGGAATTCGAACGTCGCCGCAATTACGCCCAGGTGTTCTTTGATGAGAATGGACGTAACGGAATCACTCTCGAAGAAGCCCGCGACGACATGTACGAGACGAACCATTTTGGCATGATGATGGTGAAGTTGGGGGATGCGGATGCCCTCATTACCGGCGGCTATTCTCGCTATTCCGAGACCATTGAGCTGGCTAAGGACATCATCGGCATTCGTCCGGAGTACAAGCACTTTGGCGCCATGCAGATTCTCAGTACTAAGAAGGGAACCTTCTTCCTTGCCGATACCTTGGTGAACCGCAATCCCGATGCCGATACTCTTGTCGACATTGTGAAACTCACCCACGATGCAGTGAAGTTCTTTGCCCACGACCCCGTAATGGCCATGCTCAGCTATGCTACCTTCGGTAGTGACAACGAGGAAACTCACGGAACTGCAAAGGTGGTGAGCGAAGCTGTGAAGAAGGTGCATGAGCTCTATCCGGATTATGCGCTGGATGGTGAGATGCAGGTGAACTTCGCTTTGAACAAGGAACTTCGCGATTCCAAGTACCCCTTCAACAAGATTAAGGGGAAGAACGTGAACACCCTCATCTTCCCGAACCTGAGCGCTGCCAACACCGTTTACAAGATGCTCTTGGAAATGGGAGTGGGTGAGTCCATTGGCCCTGTGCAGATGGGCTTGAATAAGCCGATACACTTCACCGATGCCGAAAGCAGTGTCCACGATATCTTCAACCTCACTGTGGCTGCCGTGGTGGACGCCATTGTGCAAGAGAAGAAGGATGCCGAAGCCGCCAAGAAGAAAATGGATCGGTTGTGGTAGCGTCCCCCTCCTGTGTCATCCCGCGCTGTAAGCGTATTCGTCATCCCCGACCTGATCGGGGATCTAGCAATTCTGGATTCTCGCCTTCGCGAGAATGACGAAGGAAAAAAACGTGAAAAAAAATTTTCATTTCCCTAGGCAAGTTTTGCCCTAAAAAAGCGTCTATAAGGTTGTGGGCTCCATTTCGGGTCTGCCGCCGACCGGGCGATTCCCGGCAAAAGGGTAAATGAAATGATGAAAAGATACGAGGACTTGGACATAACCGACAACTTTATGTTTTCGAAGGTGTTCAGCAACGAAGATGTGGCGAAGGACTTTCTGCAGAGCGTCCTGAAGATTCAAATTGAGAAGATTTCTGTGGTGAGCGAAGCGACCACCCAGGAGGACCCGTTCCACAAGAGCGTGCGATTTGATGTTGTGGCAAAAGACGATGTTCCTGGCTCTGCTCGGTATTTCGACGTGGAGATGCAGATGGAGAATACGGGAGAACTCCCCAAGCGCGCACGATACTACCAGAGCATGTGCGATTTGGATGCTCTCGGCAAGGGTGTAGACTACGACGAACTTCGCGAACAGTACATCTTGTTCATCTGCCCGATGGATATTTTTGGCAAGGGGAAGGCGATTTACCGGTTCGAAAATCGCGAGGAGTCCGACCCGAATATTTTGCTGGGCGACCTTACTTACAAAAATTACTATATATTTAAAAAGTACGGTGAAATCGAAGACGAATCCACCCGCGAGTACATGCAGTATTTTGCCACGCAGAAGCACGAATCTGAAAAGATGAAGCGGATTCAGGAACTGGTGGAGAAGTACCGCAGGGACCCTATCACAAGGAAGGCTTACATGACTCTTGAACAGGAACTGAATCTTCGGTACAAGAAGGGTGCCAAGGATAAGATCAAGGAACTTGCTAAGGGTATGCGTGATAAAGGAGTCTCCATGAGTATAATTGCGGAACTTACGGGCCTCTCTGAAGCGGAAATCCTCGCGCTGTAAAACGCCCTGGTTCCTAGGCGAAATTTTCTACGCAAACTTTGCGTAGAAAACTATAAAAAACTTATAAAGTGGGTTACTGGCGGTGCCAGTAGCCTTTTTTGTGCCTCCGATGTGCCTTTTATCACTAAAAAGGCCCCTCTGACAAGGGCGATATAGATGAAATTTGTAAAAAATTCTAAATTTATGCCCAAAAAAGTTCGTCGTGCGCACTTGGTTTTTTTGGGTGTTTGGAAAATTGCCTAGTCCACGACATTAAAGGGATGAAGTATGAACAACAAAAGCTTTTCTCTGAAGAAGATTTTAACAATGGCCATTTTTGCGCTTGCCATGGGGCAGGCGTGGGGTGCGTTGTCGGATACTACCATTGCTGGTAAGACCTATAAGAAGATCGGGACTTGCCGAGACCTGATGGATTTCTCCAATTTGGTTACGAGTGGCGATACCAGTATCAATGCCATCGTGGTGGATAACATCGATTGTGATGGTAATGAATTCAAGCCTGACACCAGCGGCAATGGGGGATTCATTCCCATTGGTGGCAAACAGAATCCGAAGACCTATACCGGCACCTTTGATGGTAACGGCAAGGTGATTACCAACCTCCATATTGCCGCTCCCAAAGGTCAGGATTTTTATGTGGGTTTGATTGCAAAACTTGGTACAGGCGGCGTCGTAAAGGATGTGGTGATTTATGACCTGGACATTATGACGAAGACCTCTTCCGGTAAAAACGACTATGTGGGTGGTATTGTTGGTTATATGGTTGGTGGTACTATTCAAACCTGTACGGTGGCTGGGTCCTCAACGATTTCAGCCCGCCGTAAAATTGGCGGTATCGTAGGCTATGCGGAGAGTGGCTTGATTGAAGATTGCTTGAGTAGCGTCAATTTGGAGTGCGTGGGTACCGGAACAGTGAACAGCACCCCGGCTTATGTGGGTGGTATTTGTGGTCATGCTCTAAGCGGGGTGACGATACAGTCCTGCGTGTATGTGGGCGGCGAAATTGTGCGTACTTGTGCAGAAAATAATACTTGCTTAAACGTTACGGTTGATGCCGATCATCGGGAGAATTCTCACCAGTATGCCATTGCGGGTGGCGATGCTACCATAAATAACTGCTATTATGAGGGCTCCATCAATACTCCGACGGATAAAAATCCCTACGTCAATGGCAATGGCGCCGACTCGACTAGTAACGTGAACGATCCTGAAATTGTTTGCGATTTGAACGGTGGCACCATGGTGGATGGAGAATGCTATGGTGGCGACAAGCCTTGGACCACTGAACCTGATATCACCAACCATGGTGGTGTTCATACCGATGATGATGGAACGACCTACAGAATCACGTTTGACCCCAATGGTGGTGTGTTCGGAACGGATTCAAGCGTAAAGTCCTTCTGGTTCAATGCCAACGCTCCTATCAAGGTCGATAGCCTTATCAGTGCCGGTAGTCTTCCTAATCCCACTCGCACAGGAGATGAGTTCCTTGGTTGGGCTTTGACTTTCAATGACACTACTGCGGCATCTTCCTACGGAAATGCTACGGGTCCCACGACCTTCTATGCGGTGTGGAAGAACTCTGTAGTTATCACCTTTGATGCCAATGGCGGTAAGTTCCCCTCTAAGGCAACTACCACTAAGCGCGTAACCAAGGGTGATACCATTACGGCTGATGGAATCTCTACGCCGAGTTCCCCTCTTTCCAGTATTCAGTTTGTGGGCTGGGCCTTTGCTCGCACCGATACGGTAGCGGCTTCAAGTCTTGGTACGGCTACCGCTCCTATTACCATCTATGCAATATATAGGGGTGAATTCACGGTGTCCTTCAACTCCAACGGAGGTTCCTTCCCGGAAGGTGCTGTGAGAACCCGCTCTGTGAAGATTGGCGCCACAATCGATACAACTGGAATTACCCATCCGACTCGCACGGGTTATGAATTCCTGGGTTGGTCGTTAAATCAGAATGCTACGGCGGTGAGTTCCCTGGGAACCATGGGCTTTGCTCCCGTGACGGCCTACGCTGTGTGGGAGTCCCTATACTGGCATGTTACCTTTGATCCCAATGGAGGTTACTTTGATGATGAAACATCCAATACAGCTGCCAGAATAAAGGATGTTATTCAGAATACTACCATCAACTCTACGGGTGTCTATGATACGATTGCAAAGGCTTCCATAGTTGTCGGGCAGACTTGTGTTGATTATAACTGCAAGGTGTTCGAGTGTAAAACGTACCAGTGTGAGACGGGCGCTTGCAAGGCGCATACATGTAGCGTACCAATGTGCAAAAGAAGCGGAAAAAACCAATATATTAATCCTGTAACTAAAGGTGGTGAGGGAACATCAATAACATATGGTGGTAATACCTACCAATGTAACAAAAACTACTCATGGGCGACGGATGCGGACGCTAATTCGGACCACTGCTTTTCGAATTATTCTTGTTCAGATAGCTGGTCTGCAACTGATGGCGATGCTAATCCGGCCCGTTGCGAAACTTATTATAGCGATGATGCTCATTGTGTTGAAAGATATAACGTCGACTCCTCCTGGACTACGGGTACACGCCCGCGGGTAACGCATTATACTTGCCGCACTCGCTATACCGATGCAGATAGCACGACTCCGGGTTATTGTAAGAATTTCCAGGATGTTACTGTGGCATACAGCTTCCTAGGCTGGAATACCGATAAGAATGCCTCCACTGTCATCGCTGACTTGGGCAAGGCTATCAAGGATACGACGTTCTATGCTATTTTTGATACGGTAAAGATTTGGCCCGTTATTTTCGATGCCAATGGCCATGGCGAAGTTCCTGAAATCCAGCGTGTGCAACAGAGTTCTGGAAAGGTGGTCAAGCCCGATACAATCATAGCAACAGGGTATGTTTTTAGCGGCTGGTATAAGGAAAAAGAATGCAGAAATGAATTCAAGTTTGCTACGGATAAAGTGACCGATAAAACCACTCTCTATGCCAAGTGGGTTCCCAACAAGCATAATGTCACTTTCAAAGTGTACTCCAGCTTGGATAATTCTTTAATTGATGCTGAAATGGTGTCCCAGGACAGTGTTGCCTTTGATTCTACAGTGGCTCTGGTTTCCAAGTCCAAGACGGGTTATTCCTACTCTGATTGGACTTCCACTTCCGATGGTGTCACTATCAATGGCAGTTCCTTCAAGATGCCGGATAACGATGTCGTTCTCACTTGCTACCGCACTCCAGAAACCTACTACTTGGAATGGAATCTGAAAAATGGTACCATCACCAGTGCGCCAGAAGCATATACGCCGGAAGGGGATGTTCCTTTTGGAACCACCATCTATGCTCCGGATGTAACCCGCAAAGGTTATTTGTTCCAAGGCTGGACTTTGAATGGTATTGACACCATTGCGTTCCCCACTACTATGCCAGGTGAAGATGTAAGTTATCAGGCTCTCTGGAAAGTTAGGAGATATAAGATTGACTACTACGTTGATGGAGTTTTGAAGAAGACTGTTTCTGATTTGGCTTACAACAGCACTATCACTCCCATGGATACCTCCAAGGTTGGTTACGACTTTAGTGGATGGACCTGGTACGATGGTGATACGGAGATTGAAACCCCGTCTGTAATACAGGACTTTGATTTGAAGGCAAAGGGAACCTTCACCATCCACAAATACGATGTGACCTTCGATCTCCAGGGCAAGGGTGAAAACCTTACGGCAAAGGTGGAGTATGGCTCATCTGCTGTAGAACCGAGTCCGGCTCCGACAGCGGAAGGCTTTGCCTTCAAGGGCTGGTTCAAGGAAGCCGCTTGCACCAATGCTTGGGATTTTGAAGCCGGTAAGATTACAACGGATTCCTCCATCTATGCCAAGTGGGTTCCCTCTCACACCATTACCTTCACGGTAGATGGTTCTGTGGACAATACCCTCACGCAGGTGGTTGCTGAAGGTGACGAGGTCACTTTGACCGCCCTAAGCGACAAGGATGCAATTCACACCTTCGCTGGCTGGACCATGGTTACCGACGGAGTGACCATTACGGACGGCAAGTTCACCATGCCTGCCAAGGATGTAGAAATTGCTGGTGGTTTCAACTATATGGTTAAATACACAATGAACGGGGATCCGTATGATGATGATGTTGAGGAAATTTATCCCTATGGTACTCCCGAAGTTACGGTTAAGGCCAAGGTGGATTCTGTTGGCTATACGGTTACGGCCTGGTCTGCTGGTGATTATGCTGTCGTTACCGACGGCAAGTTCACCATGCCTGCCAATGATGTGATTATTTCTGCCGAGGCTACGGTTAATCAGTATACGATTACGTTTGTCAATCCTGATGGAACAACCGCCGCTACATCCATCACTCAGGATTACAAGTCTGCTGTGACTGCTCCTGCTGACCCCGAAAAGGACGGCTACGTGTTCTTCGGCTGGAACAAGGAAATCCCTGCTACGATGCCTGCAAATGACATAACCATCACCGCCGTATGGGTGAAGGACTTTGTTGGTACGTATGATGGTGCCGCTCACGGTATTGAAGTCATCGCACCTGAGGGCGCGACGGTTACCTACAGCGATGCTGCTGATGGAACCTATGGCGATGCAGCAACATTCAACAATTTCACAAATGCTGACACGAACACCGTTTTCTTCAAGGTGTCTCAAGCCGATTGTGAAGATTGCGAGGATGCTGCTGGAGTAGCTGAAGTCATGATTGCCCGCGCCGAAGTGACGATTGAGGTGTCCTCGTCCTCCAAGACCTATGGCGAAGATGATCCTGCGTTTGAAGGTGCGGTCACCGGCCTCGTGAATGAAAACGATCTCGGCACCATCACTTATGTTCGTACGGATGCCGCCACTGACATTAACGTCGGAACCTACACTGGCAAACTCACTGCGACCTATACAGCGAATGACAACTACACCGTGACGGTGACCCCCGCAGACTTCACGATTAATTCGAAGACTGTTACTGTGACCGCCGACGACCTTGGCAAGACCTATGGCGAAACTGATCCTACACTGACTGCGACGGTCACGGGCCTCGTGGGCGCGGATGAGATCACCTATACCGTTACTCGTGCCTCCGGCGATAATGTTGGCACGTACATGATCACTCCGAGCGGTGATGCCGAGCAGGGCAACTATACGGTAAGCTACGAGACGGGCACTTTCACCATTTCGAAGAAGGCAGTTACTGTGACCGCCGACGCCCTTGGCAAGACCTATGGCGAAACGGATCCCGAACTCACCGCGACGGTCGACGGTCTCGTCGGTACGGATGAGATTTCCTATACCGTTACCCGTGCCTCCGGCGATAATGTTGGCACGTACACGATCACTCCGAGCGGTGATGCCGAGCAGGGCAACTATACGGTAAGCTACGAGACGGGCACTTTCACCATTTCGAAGAAGGCAGTTACTGTGACCGCCGACGCCCTTGGCAAGACCTATGGCGAAACGGATCCCGAACTCACCGCGACGGTCGACGGTCTCGTCGGTACGGATGAGATTTCCTATACCGTTACCCGTGCCTCCGGCGATAATGTTGGCACGTACACGATCACTCCGAGCGGTGATGCCGAGCAGGGCAACTATACGGTAAGCTACGAGACGGGCACTTTCACCATTTCGAAGAAGGCAGTTACTGTGACCGCCGACGCCCTTGGCAAGATCTACGGCGAAACAGATCCTACACTGACTGCGACGGTCACGGGCCTCGTGGGCGCGGATGAGATCACCTATACCGTTACCCGTGCCTCCGGCGATAACGTTGGCACGTACACGATTACTCCGAGCGGCGCAGCCGAGCAGGGCAACTATACCGTAAGCTACGAGACCGGCACGTTCACCATTGCGAAGAAGGCGGTTACTGTGACCGCCGAAGATAAGAGAAAAACGTTTGGTGAAGATGACCCGATTTTCACTGCGAAAGTTGAAGGCCTTGTTGGCGATGATGTCATCGAGTACAGCCTGAGCCGTGAAGAGGGTAATGATAAGGGAACATATGTAATTACGGCAAGTGGTGCCGCTACCCAGGGCAACTACACGGTTACTTATTATCCTGGCGTGTTCACTATCGGAGAAGCCATTATTGTACTGGACGTTCCTGATCAGTTGTACACTTATGATGGCAACGCTCATGGCGAGGCCGTTACATCAGAAGTGGATGGCGTAGACATCGTTTATGAGTATAATGGGTCTGCAAGTACTATTCCGCCACAACTTACGGATGTTGGCACAATAAATGTTAAAGTCCATGCTACAAAGACTAACTACACCCCGCTAGACACCGCTTACTCTCTTGTCGTTGCAAAGGCCACAATGACGGTTATCGCGACGGCAGAGAACGTCTCCAAGACCTACGACGGCACGGAATACACCGCGACGAATGTAGAGTTCAGCTCTGAAAGTCCGCTCTTCAATGAGAGCGACGTAGTTTACCTCCCGAAGAAGGTGACCTCCACGGACGTGATTGCGGAGACAGCAATCGGTTATACAGTTGATGACTTTAGTTATGCAAACACGAACATCAAGGTGACGTTCACTGTGACGGATGGTTCTCTGGAAATCAGCCCGAAACCCTACGGCATACAGACGGCTTCCGGTTCCAAGACCTATGACGGCACGGCCCTCACAAACGCCACCGCCAGCGTGACAGACCTTGTCTCTGGTGAGACGGCAACCGTGTCCGCCACGGGCACAATCACCGAGGTCGGCACCGCTGATAACACCTACGGTGAAGTCAGCTGGGGCACCGCGAAGTCCACGAACTACGTGCACAGTAATGAACTGGACGATATCGGCACCCTGACGGTCGAGAAGGCCACAATGACAATCGCCGCGACAGCGGAGAACGTCTCGAAGACCTACGACGGCACGGAATATACCGCGACAAAGGTCGAGTTCAGCTCTGAAAGCCCGCTCTTCGACAAGAACGACGTAGTTTACCCCCCGAAGAAGGTGACCTCCACGGACGTGATTGCGGAGACTGCAATCGGTTATACAGATGATGACTTCAGCTATGCGAACGCGAACATCGACGTGACGTTCACTGTGACGGACGGTTCTCTGGAAATCAGCCCGAGGGCCTACGGCATCACGACGGCCACGGACTCCAAGGCCTATGACGGCACTGCCCTCACAAACGCCAACGCCAGCGTGACGGGCCTTGTCGACGGCGAGACAGCAACCGTGTCCGCTACTGGCACTATCACGAACGTCGGCACCGCTGATAACACCTACGGTGAAGTCAGCTGGGGCACGGTGAAGTCCACTAACTACGTCCACAGCAACGAGTTGGACCAGGTTGGTACACTAACTGTCAAGAAGGCGGACGTCAACACCGTGACCGTGGCAATTGATGACTGGACCTACGGCGAAACCGCCAAGACCCCGACGACCTCCGCAACCTTCAAGGCTGCAGGCGAACCCACCGTCACCTATAGCGTGAAGGATGCCAATAGCTGGAGCTCCACTGTTCCGACGGATGCCGGTGAATACACCGTGAAGGCCACTGTCGCCGAGACCGCGAACTATGTTGGCGGCGAAGCCACGTGGGACTTCACTATCAAGAAAGCAACAATTGTACTAAACGTTCCGGATGATCAGTGGTATACCTATGATGGTAAATATCATGGTGGCGAAGCAAAAGCTACCACGGAAATTGAAGGCGTAGAAATTGTTTATGTGATTCCTGGTGGCTCTAGTAATATGCCCATGGGCTTTTTAAATGCTGATACAGTAGAAGTAAAAGTTCGTGCTACAAAGGATAACTATGAACCGATAGAAAAGTCTTACTTTGTCCGCATTGCAAAACGTGAAGTTTCCTTTACCGGAGAAACCGCCACGGAGGACTACACAGGTTCTGAAATCGAGTTGACGGAAGTGACCGTAGACGGTCTCGTCGATGGCCACGCCCACAATGTGGGATACTCCGCCAAGGGCACCGAAGTTGGCGATTATGACGGTACCATTACGGCTGTCGCTGATGTAGTGATTAATGATGCTTCCGGCAATGATGTGACCAAGAACTACGTGATTACGACTACGGCTGGCAAGCTCACCGTCCAGGCTGGTGTTCCCACCGAAATCTATGTAGCCCTTTCTTCTGCAATGAAGGAAGATTGCACGGATGATGATTGTGTGATTGGAAAGGATTCTGAAGACAAGGACTACATCGCTCACAGCTTTGGTGTTGAAACTGCACTTCCGGGTGTTGTGATGATGGCTGGTTCAACTGTCGATGATTCCTGGACATTCCAGGGTTGGTTTGACAATGCCGATGGCATTAACGACGGCTCAAACGGCAATAAGGTTGAGAGCATCGCTGCTTCCGTGAAGGTTGACACAACGGTTTATCCGTATTTCACTAAAGAAGTCGTCTCCGACCTTGGCTACGATATTGATGGAGATGGCAAGAACGACACCGTCCACGTTGTGATTGATAACAATGACACTGATGATAGTGTGAGTGTGAAGACCACGGAACGTGCTGACGAGAAGGATCTTGAAGATCCAGAAAAGCCGCAGGATGACGGATACACCTACGAGTTCGACCACTATGCTTGCGAAGAGACCTCGAGTGGTGACGCAGATTACAACTGCAAGCCAGTGTTCACTCCGACCGCCCGCACCTACGCCATCGCTTACGAACTTTCGGGTGCGGGAACGATGCCTGCCGGCACGGCCACGCAGTACACCTACAGCGAGACCGAAGCCTTCCCGCTGGCGACTCCAGACGCGGGCGAGAACTGGACGTTCGCCGGCTGGTATAAGGAATCCGCGTTCACGAACTCCATGACGGAGCTTGCCGCCAAGACCTTCGGCGACACCACCGTGTACGCCAAGTTCACGAAGGAAGTTATCGCTGACCTTGGCGATGTCGATGGCGACGGCACTAACGACACCATCCATGTGGTGATTGACAACAACGATACTGAGGACAGCGTCAGCGTGAAGACCACGGAAGAGGCCGAGGACAAGGTTCCTCCTGTGGTTCCCGCCGACGATTCCACGGGTAGCGATGGTTACGACTACACCTTCAAGGAATACCAGTGCGACAGCGCCGAGGTTGGTGCAGATGTGGATTACACCTGTAAGGCAATCTTCGACACTACGGCTCATACATATGAGATTGTGCTCGACATTCCTGACAGTGTCCAGGTGGATTGCGACGGCATTACTGCCTGCGTGATTACCGCTACCGACACGACGGTCATCCACAAGTATGGCGAAGAGACTATTCTCCCCGAAGCCTTCGTGGTGGATTCCACAGGCAAGAAGGACACCACCTGGGAATTCCAGGGCTGGGTGGATAGCGATGGCGATACCGTCACTGTCATCCCGGATACCGCTATGGCCGATACTCTGAAGCCGAGCTTCATCAAGGAGCTGGACATCATCATCGTGGCCGAGCCTGATAGCGATACCATCCATGTGGTCATCGACAACGACGACACCCAGGACAGCATCGAGACCAAGGTTCAGGAAGAGGCTGAAAAGCATGTTCCTCCTCTGCCGCGTGACACTGTCATCGTCGATACTCCGTATGTTTATACCTACAACGACTCCATCGGATTCGAGTGCGAGTTCGTAAGCGCCACCGAGATGAAGTGTGAGGCTGCCTACGACACCACCGCCATGGACTTCGAGATTGTGCTCGACATCCCGGACAGCGTCCAGGTGGATTGCGACGGCATTACTGCTTGCGTGATTACCGCCACGGATACGACGGTTATCCACAAGTATGGCGAGGAGACCATCCTCCCCGAGGCCTTCGTTGTGGATTCCACGGGCAATAAGGACACCACTTGGGAATTCCAGGGCTGGGTGGATAGCGATGGCGATACCATCACAGTCATCCCGGATACCGCTATGGCCGATACTCTGAAGCCGAGCTTCATCAAGGAGCTGGACATCATCATCGTGGCCGAGCCTGATAGCGATACCATCCATGTGGTCATCGACAACGACGACACCCAGGACAGCATCGAGACCAAGGTTCAGGAAGAGGCTGAAAAGCATGTTCCTCCTCTGCCGCGTGACACTGTCATCGTCGATACTCCGTATGTCTATACCTACAACGATTCCATCGGATTTGAGTGCGAGTTTGTAAGCGCCACTGAGATGAAGTGCGAGGCTGCCTACGACACCACCGCCATGGACTTCGAGATCGTGCTTGACATTCCGGACAGCGTCCAGGTGGATTGCGACGGCATTACTGCTTGCGTGATTACCGCTACGGATACGACGGTCATCCACAAGTATGGCGAGGAGACGGAACTCCCCGAAGCCTTCGTGGTGGATTCCACGGGCAAGAAGGACACCACCTGGGAATTCCAGGGCTGGGTGGATAGCGATGGCGATACCGTCACTGTTATCCCGGATACCGCCATGGCTGATACTCTGAAGCCGAGCTTCATCAAGGAACTGGACATCATCATCGTGGCCGAGCCTGATAGCGATACCATCCATGTGGTCATCGACAACGACGACACCCAGGACAGCATCGAGACCAAGGTTCAGGAAGAGGCTGAAAAGCATGTTCCTCCTCTGCCGCGTGACACTGTCATCGTCGATACTCCGTATGTTTATACCTACAACGATTCCATCGGATTCGAGTGCGAGTTCGTAAGCGCTACCGAGATGAAGTGTGAGGCTGCCTACGACACCACCGCCATGGAATTCGAAATCGTGCTTGACATTCCGGACAGCGTCCAGGTGGATTGCGACGGCATTACTGCCTGCGTGATTACTGCCACCGATACGACGGTTATCCACAAGTATGGCGAGGAGACTATCCTCCCCGAAGCCTTCGTTGTGGATTCCACGGGCAAGAAGGACACCACTTGGGAATTCCAGGGCTGGGTGGATAGCGATGGCGATACCGTCACAGTCATCCCGGATACCGCTATGGCTGATACTCTGAAGCCGAGCTTCATCAAGGAACTGGACATCATCATCGTGGCCGAGCCTGATAGCGATACCATCCATGTGGTCATCGACAACGACGACACCCAGGACAGCATCGAGACCAAGGTTCAGGAAGAGGCTGAAAAGCATGTTCCTCCTCTGCCGCGTGACACTGTCATCGTCGATACTCCGTATGTTTATACCTACAACGATTCCATCGGATTCGAGTGCGAGTTCGTAAGCGCTACCGAGATGAAGTGTGAGGCTGCCTACGACACCACCGCCATGGAATTCGAAATCGTGCTTGACATTCCGGACAGCGTCCAGGTGGATTGCGACGGCATTACCGCCTGCGTGATTACCGCCACCGACACGACGGTCATCCACAAGTATGGCGAGGAGACGAAACTCCCCGAAGCCTTCATCGTGGATTCCACGGGCAAGAAGGACACCACCTGGGACTTCAACGGCTGGGTGAACAGCGATGGAGATACCTTGATGGTTATTCCTGCTGATGCATATGGCGACACCTTGAAGCCTGACTTCACGAAGGAAATCAAGGTTGTCATCGGTGACGATACCCTCATCGTGGTCATCGATCCGGATGACACTCAGGACAGCATCAATACCAAGGTGACGGAAGAGGCCGAGAACCATGTTCCGCCTATCGTCCCGAACCCCACTACCTATACAGATACTCCGTATGTGTATGAGTACAAGGGTTACGAATGTGAACCCACCGACAAGATTGATGTGTACGAATGCAAGGCTATCTACGATTCCACTGGCATGGACTTCGAAATCGTGCTGGTCGTGCCTGACACCGCCATCGTGGACTGCGACGGCATTGACGCCTGCAAGATTACCACGGATTCTACGGGTCTCCCCATCGATACCACGGTGGTCCACAAGTATGGTGAAGAGACCATCCTGCCTGAAGCTCACGTGATTGATGCCGATGGCAAGATTGACTCCACCTGGGAATTTGCGGGCTGGTTCGACAACGACGACGGCCAGGGCGAAGGTGTCAAGATTATTCCTGCCGAAGCCTATGGCGACACTCTCTATCCGTTCTTCAAGAAGGAAATCGAGGTCATCATCGGCGACGATACCATCACGGTTGTCATCGACCAGAATGATACTCAGGACAGCATCAATACCAAGGTGAAGGAAGAGGCCGAGAACCATGTTCCGCCTATCGTTCCGAACCCCAGCAAGTATACCGAACCTCCGTACGAGTACACTTACAATGGTTATGATTGCGAACCTGCCGGCAAGGATGTCTATGTCTGCGAAGCTACCTACGACTCTGTCAAGGTTGGCGCCCAGTACAAGATCGTCTACATGATGCCGAAGGCCGCTGTGCTCTCCAAGAACATCAAGAGCTACACCGAGGGCGTTGGCACCATCCTGCCTACTGCAAGCCTGAAGGGAACCGATGGCTGGCAGTTCATGGGCTGGTACACCGACGAACGCTTCGTGGGCACTCGTGTCCAGGAAATCAAGGCTAGCGAGAAGGGCAAGAAGGTGTTCTACCCGATGTTCCAGAAGACCTTGACCTACAGCACCCGCGAAGGTTCCGGAGAAATCTCCGTCATCTATAACGAGGCTGAGCTGGATATGGTCGAACGCACCCTGGCTGGCGTGATTCCTGCCGACTACACGGAGAAGGGCGTAACCTATACCTTCGACAAGTGGTATGAGAAGGACAATCACTTCACAGCGCAGTACATTGACGCTAGCAAGACTGGTCTCACCAACCGCGCAATTGCTAAGTTCCAGGTGATGGTCAGTGGCCGCACCTTGGAAATCAGTGGTGCCAAGATGGGCGCAAAGATTGCCGTGTACGGTATGAACGGTCGCCTTGTCACCCAGGGCATTGTTGAGAACGGCACGACTCGCGTCGAACTCACCAAGGCCGGCAGTTACGTGGTCCGTGTGAACAACCAGTACAGCCGGGTGAACGTTCACTAATCCGCCGCTGAAGTGAAAATTTAAACTCGTGGGCTTCCCGCTCACGAGTTTTGTTTTAGAGCGGGAAAAGGGATTACTCACTGCGCCTATTCCTTGCTGCGCAAGGAGGCTCGTTCGCCCTATGGGCCATTTCGCTTCGCTCAATGTTCTCATTTGCCTTCCACAGGCTTCGCCTACGAAGTCAAATGAGTCGGCCCTCTTCGAGGGTCCTCGTCCCAACATTCATGATATAAAAAGAAGAAGCACCATAAAATGGTGCTTCTTCTTTTTTAGAGCGGGAAAAGGGACTCGGACCCTCGACCCCGACCTTGGCAAGGTCGTGCTCTACCAACTGAGCTATTCCCGCGAGGTAGCCCAATTATAGCATAATGGGGTGCTGTTGTCAAGGGATTTTGGACATAAAAAATCAAAATTTTTAACTTATAAATTGATGCTAGGCCTCTACATTCACATCCCTTTTTGCAAGAAAATCTGCGATTACTGCGATTTCGCCACAATCCAGGCCCCAGAAAGGCTCTATGTGGAGTACTTGGACCTGCTGGAAAAGGAAATCCGCTGCTTCGCAGCCCGAAACCGCGCGGTAGACGCCCGAAATTCCGCGGCAGTTTTCTCTGCGGTAGCTCCTCCTGCGGCAACCCCTACTGCGGCCGCGCCATGTGCAGCCCTTTCCCAAGTGGAGACCCTCTACCTGGGCGGCGGCACGCCCTCCATTCTCCCGCCCGAACTTCTGGACCGCCTTTTCCAGCTGTTGAAAACCGCCGGCGTCCCCCTCAAAACGCTTAAAGAGGCAACGCTGGAGTTCAATCCGGAGAGCTGCACCGCCGATCGCCTGCAGGTTGCGCTGGGAAATGGCATCACCCGCGCGAGCCTTGGCCTGCAAACCTTCCGCCCGCAGCTCCTCTCGGCCGTTTCTCGCTCCCATTCCGTAGAGCAGGGCCTCGCTGCCCTAGATCTCCTGACAAAAACGCCTAATTTGGAAGTCTCCGCCGATCTCATGTTCAATCTTCCGGGCCAATCGCAAACCGATTTCCTGGAGGATTTGGACCGCCTTTCCGCTTTCCCGCTGAATCACATCAGCTTTTATGGCTTGAAGGTGGATCCGCGCAGCAGACTTGGCCTCCGCATCGCTCGCGGTGAACTTTCCGTCGATGAGGATTTGTACGCCCCCATGTATAGGGATGGGGTGGCGCTTCTCGCGAGCCGTGGCTTTGACCGCTACGAGACCTCCAACTTTGCAAAACCGGGCCACGAGAGCCTTCATAATCTCAATTACTGGCAGCGGGGCGAGTATCTGGCCTTTGGCCCTTCCGCCCACGGCTTCTACAACGGGGTCCGTTTCAGCAGCCCCGAAAAGTACGCCCCTTGGCGGGACTACGTGAACGCCGGCTGCCCAACAGAAGGCCTTTCGCTGGACCCCATCGGCCCTGAGGAGCGCATTGCGGAATACATCCAGCTTTCGTTACGAACAAAGTATGGTCTGGACACGTCGACCCTGGCGAGCTATGGCGCGAAAATTTCGGAGAAAAGTATTGCCCGCTGGGAGTCCTGTGGCTATTTGAACCGGACTCAAAACGGAATGGTCCTTGTTAATGACGGCTGGCTTTTTATGGACCGCGTTGTAGAGGATTTATACTCCAATTTGGAATAGTCCTTTTCGGCGGTGTTTTCGCACCCTTCGCCGCTCCACTTCCACTGTAAAAACTTATTTTAGCAACAGATATTGCCCCGCGGCAATGTGTTTGTGTGTGAGGTTATTATGTGGGTGAAAACACTAAAGACGTTACCCTTGTTTGGGCTAATGCTGTTGTCTTTTGCAACAGGTGTTTTCGCTAGTGACTATGATTGCCATTTGAAAAATCCAACGACACCCATTTGCTCCTATTATGTGCTCGGGAAGACGACGAATACGAATGTCTTTGTGGTTGATGTCCCCGAGCATGCGAATAATTCTGCCTATGCGCAGCCTAATGTGCCGTTCTATGTCTATGCCCCGGATGCGGCATCTGACAGTTTGTCTTTTACGTTGGCGAGCTCAGGTAAGCGTATTGTTGACGGTGAAGAGGTGATGGATTCAGAAACAGGCCTTGTGAAACTGAAATTGAAGGGAATTTACCCCAAGTATAACGTGCCTCTTGGTGTGCGCACTACGCCTACTGCAGTTCCAAGCATTGGCAAGGTGGCCAACTTCTATGCTCCAGAGATTCACTATTATGCAGATTCCAACTATACACAAGTCATTGATGACAACTGGAATCTACAGTTGAAGGTAGATGACAAGGTTCAAGTCTATGTGCAGGCGGTGATTCCTATTGGCCCGGCCATGGGGCGGCGAGATAGTTCCCTTACGGGGAATGCCTCCCTCTTCTACATCACGACCAAGCCAGGCAACGAAGACTTGGAGTTCTTCAATGAAGCGGGGGACCCTATGACATTTGTTTATGCCGATGCCGGCGAGACGATGCCTGTGGGCTATTTGGATTCTCTGAATCAGGGTAAAACCAGTTTCTATGTCTCGGCAAAGAAGGCGGTATCTGGGGTTGATTTCTCCACCAACAGTTTTATTGATATTCAGGCCAACGGCGATGTGGATTTCATTGTCAAGGAACGGTTCCCTGGCAAGTTGGACTTTGTGAACGAGGGCTTGCCCACCTTGGATAGTGCCTTCATCTTCGATGCCAACGGCGATGGTGTTGGCGATAGTATCAAGGCGTATTTCAACGGCAAACTCCAGCAGATAGTTTTCGACAACTATCAAATTAACTGGCCGAATGACGGCGATTACAAGGGACTCTCCTCCAATTACATCGACCCCAACGACAACAAGGGCGCGGCGGAATTTTCCGGAGTGCAATCCTCTTTGCCCGAAGGTATAGGGAAGGGTTCCATCAAGGTGGATGTGAAGTCCGAGGCCTCGGGCGTGAACGCTACCTTGGATACGAAGTTGATTGACCGCATTGGTCCTGTCATTATGACGGCGACCCTCGTCAAGACGAAGGCTACGGAGGGCAAGGCTCTCGATACCTTGATTCTCCATTTTAACAAGGCGGTCGATGAAGCATGGACTGAGGGTGCTGGTTTTGTCTTGAACAAGAACCCCTTCTCTATGAAGGCTGTTGAGAAGGATGGTGCAGTATGGACGTTCGTCGTTCCTGCAGGTTCTGTATCTATTGGCGATGACATTGGAATCGCCACCACCTGTGCTGCAGGTGAATGCCCCGATGGTTTGATTAAGGCAGCCGATGGAAACAAGACAGGGAAGAATAGTCCCGCCACCATCATGGACTCTGGCCTCAACTATGTGGATAACGACAAGAACGGATTCTTTGATAAGGATGGCGATGGCCGCATGGATAGCGCCACGGTGGCTTTTGAAAACGCCATCACGGAAGATGATTTGGAAAATATGGAGATTACGTTGTATTGGTCGGACAATGCGGGCCAGGTGGTAGAGATTACTCCAGACCTTTCTGACCCGAAGGTGGTGAACCTCTCGGAAGATGGAAAGATTGTCCAGATTAATGTGAATGCGACGAAGTACGATGTGAAGCGGATGCTCACCTCCATCGATACGGTGGGAATGGCGGACAGCCTCAAGTATGGTTATGCCAAGGTTTCCAAGAAGATTCAGATTGATGGCAAGGATTCTACGGTTACGGAAAACTACACCATGAATGACCGCATGTCTCCGATTATCGCAAAAACCTTCCTCCAGCCGGAATCCTTCCAGCGCATGGAGGCGGACGTCCTTACGCTTACCTTCTCGGAGCCCATCGATAGGGAATCCATTTCTACTGCGGAACTGGCGGATTGTTTCAGCTTCCTGGTGGATGGCAACTGGGTGAATCTCTCCTTCACTTCGGTGGAGTGGGACGAGGGTTCCCGCAGTGTGAAGATTCATTTGGAAAATGGCGTGAAACTGGCCAAGCGTTTGAATCCATCGGACTCCATTCGCTTTGACAATACCGCCGCAAAATTTGCGGACATGAACGGCAACGGCATTTCGGGCAAGGCTCCAGAAACAGTGGTGGAGGGCAACCCCCGCGTGCTGATGGAAACTACGCCCATGGCCACCCTGAAGCAGGCTGAAACGCTTCCGGATGATATTGCAGTATCTCCGGAGTTCTACCGCTCCGCAAAAGAGGTGGAGCAGGGCCTCGGCGTTTTGATGGATATCAGTTTTGCTACTGCTCTGGACAAGGATTCCTCGGGCGCTACCACCATGAATCTGGATGAGGTGGGCCTTACGTGGGAATTGAATGTGTTTACTAGCCTCGGGGCCTATGTGGCTGGCGATAAGGGAACGGTTCGCTGCAGCGATGAGGCTTTCAATGGGAACTGTTTTGAGAATGCGCGAATGCTCTACCTTCGCTGGAATATGCGTTCCGACGACGGTCGCAAGGCTGGGGTGGGGGTCTATATTGCGCAATTCAAGGTGAAGGTGTTCGGCGCTTCGGGCACGGGGACCGATGGAAAGGCATTTAAGGTGGAAAGGCTTTACAAGTGGGGGCTCAGGGCCGGCAAGGACTGAGCGCACGAGTAGGGACTTTCAGAGGATGACACTATGAAAACGTTGGTCAAAATCTTTATAATTATGGCTTATGCTGCAACAGCATGGGCTGCGCAGGATACCGTAGTGAATCTTTCTAGGGGTATTTGGGTTACCCAGATAGGAGATATTAAAGCTCAAGATGAAACTATGGCAACTCTGTATTACACGCTTTATGGTGGATCTGATGGGCTGCGCGTAAAAAGCGTGGATTATCATTATAATGGTTCGGGGCAGATGGAGTTCTTGAACAAGGATACTATCTGCGGTTCTGCTTCTATTCAGGGGGCCGATGGTATTGCTCACCATCCTGATGGAGATTTGCTGATAGCCGCCCAAGGTAAGGGAATCTATAAGATCAAGAAAAATACGGAGCGTGGAAAGAGACAAACCGGGTGTATGCGAAAGACGGTTGCTGCCAGTACGGGTGGCTATTGGCACTTGATGATGGACTACAATAAAAAGTACGTGTGGGCTACGAATATGCCCGGTCCTCCGGTTCGCTATCCTCTATATTCGACAACAAACCAGGATGGTATTGGAAACACGGGGTATACCGTTCAAGTCCAGGCTCAAGACGGAAAGCATACAGGAAATAACAGCAAGCCTATGTCCACTATTATATGGGATGGCCAGGGTCATGCGTTTTTCACTTATTCTGATTACATTGGCGGCGGATGTGAAGCGTCTCTTTCTACGGGTGCTCTGTGTAGCTCCAATAATGCAAACATGAATAGAGCCAAGGCATATTTCGGATATATCCGCGATACTCTAGAAAAGAAAATCATCGCAACTCCCGCAGATTCGGTAAAATATGTGGGCCACATGGGCGATACTGTGGTTACCAAGCTGGGCACTGTCACTTTGCTTGACTCCCTGGAAGGGGCTCATGGTGGAACGTACGACCCCTATTCCGAAACAATCTTTGTATTTGGAGGCTCCAAGATTGTACAAATCAAGCCCTATCTTGAGGGCGGTACCATGAAGGCGAAAATCATTGCTGAAATTGATTTGCGTAAGGTCTTTTTTGTTGAATCCAAAGCGAACTTGAAAGGCCCTAGAACCAGTGGCGTGGGCTATCGTTTGGATCAGGGAACTGTGGATGGAAAGGGGCATTTGTTTGTGGCCTGTCAAACGGGACATATCATTTTTGTAGACTACGCCGCGAATGCGGATAAAAAAATCGACAACAACGTATTGATTCACATGCAGTGGGTGGACAATTACCTGGATGACCTTGCTCCCCTGGATATTGAGGATGCCGTTCGTCAGGGTGCTAATACGCCTTCAAAGATTTCCTCTAGTTCTGTGATTCGCCTTTCTTCTGATGCACAATATGTGGAATCTAGTAGTTCTAAGAATTCCAGTAGCAGTGCTGCTCCATTGAGTAGTTCCGTTAAACCCGAATCCAGTGCCACGATTAGTTCTAGCAGTGGAATTCCTCCCGTTTACAGTTCTGGCACGAATTCTAGTTCTAGCAGCGTTCCTGTGGAAAGTTCTGGCTCGAATCCAAGTTCAAGCAGTGTTGTTCCCGGTGAAAGTTCTAGCTCGAATCCGGTAAGCAGTAGTTCTCTTGCGGGTAGTTCCGGCAGTGAAAAACCGGGCAGCAGTTCTGCAGTCAATCCGAGCAGCAGTGAAACTCCAGGTAGCAGCGAAACTCCAGGTAGCAGTTCTTCCATTAATACCGGTAGTAGCAGTTCTCCTGCGGGCAGCTCCGGTTCTCATCAGGAATCCTCTTCTAGCGACAACACCGGTTCTATGGAGGATGACGATGACGAATCCAGTTCCAGCAATAACTATGCGGGCTTTGAAGATGACGAAGATGACGACGATGATGTCATTTCCTTCTACACGAGAGAGGAAAGCTACGATAAGGGTGATTCCATCGTCAAGGAATCTTATATCTTGATTCCCACTTCTAGCGGGTCTGGCCCGGGCAAGGTTGTCATAGGAGAACAGACGTATCTCATTAGCGACAATCCGAAGGGAAGCAAACTAGATCTCTGGCGTAATTCTAACCTGGATTCTGCAAAGGTGGGTCAGGTTGTAGCTGTTACTTTGGATAAGGAAAAGGTCAAACAGTATTTTGGCGATAGCGTGACTACGTTACTGTTCGAAGCCACGGAAAACGTCGTTGTCGTGGATCCTAAAAATCCAGACAAGGCCGGCAAACTCCAGGTGAATTCTGATGGTAGCGCTACCATCTATGTGACTGCAACAGACGCGGTTCGCAATGGTTCCATCAAAATTGCGCCTCCCGGCGGTGGAGACGGTGTCATCATTGACAACATCAATTTCTACGATCCTGTTCCGGATTCCAAGATGGGTTACATCAAGGATAGCGATGACGATGGAAAACTGGATTATGTGGAAGTCCAATTGGAAGAAGCTCTGGGCGAGGACTTGAAGCCTGTTGCCGTAACGCTTGAAATCAACGGAAAGACTATCAAGGCGACAGCAACTCCCACGCTGAGTTCCGACCGCACTCGCGTTTCCGTCAGTGTCAAGGGATTGAGTGGCCTTCCTGCTTCCGGCAAGGTTCCTGAAGGTGCCAAGGTCAAGGTGACCTATGAAGAAAAGGTTGGCGGCCATCGCTACAATAAGGAAGCAAGCCTTGTTGAATTTGGTAGCAGTATCATCAAGAATGCTTATGCCATCCGCAACAGCAAGGGCATGGACTCCCTGTTTGTGGAATTCAATGTGGATTTGATTCCATACGATATCCGCACTCCGGAGTTATTGGTGCTGCTGAATGAAGAAGGTTTCAACTTGGGTCAGGTGAAGAAGGCCTATCTCCCATCCAAGAATATTGTCATTTTCGAAGGCAAGGGCCTTGGATTGAAGGGTGATAACAAGGATAGTGTGTCCCTCTATCCTATGACTACCTTCCGGAGCATGCCTTACATTACTTCCGATGAATATGACCGTCAGGTGACCGTTACCGTAGTGGATCGCTTGCCTGTTGTGAAGACTGCGGAATATTGGGATTTGGATAAGAATGGTGTATTGGATCAGGTAGTGCTTCAGTTTGAGAAGCCGTTGACGGCGAATGATCTTTCTCAGATTTACGCCACATTCCCCTGGTACACCAGTCGCGGTTTGGCTATCCAGATGCAGGCCCAGCCCTCTGACTTCAAACTGGATCCGAAGGATTCAACCCGGGTTCTTTGGAATGTCCATGCAGTGACGACTTTGGCGAAGGGAGTTACCGGAATCAGCGAAACCCTTTCTCCGGCTACGGTCTTCACCTACTACAGCGTGTTTGGCGAAAGCTTTGTGACCGAAGACGCCGCCGCTTTGGTGGATAAGATGGCTCCGGTTGTTTTGGGCGCCACCCTGAATTATGGCAAGAAGGCGGATACCTTGGAGCTGGCGTTCTCTGAACCCGTCAAGTATCAGAAACTGGAGGGCAAGGACTTCTTCAAGTGCATCCACGGTAAGGATACCTTGGACTTGATGCCGAAAAAGATTGAATGGTCTACCGATGGCAAGTCGGCTAAGCTCATTATCGATGGCAGCGCCACCACAATTCTGCCGGGAGACTCCCTGCTGGTGGTTCGCGGATCCAATGGCTCCATCCAGGACAACTACGGCAACATCATGGGTGAAAATCCACAGCCTGTGGTCATTGGCGGCCTTCTGAACCATCTGGTGGAAAACACCACCATGGGTACGTATGATTCCGATGACGAAGTGCTCCAGACCTTGAGTTCAGTGAACCTCCGCTATATGCCAAGTTCTACAACGAAGGAGGATATGGAAAAGGAGGGTGCCCTGGGGCAGTTGGTGCAATTGGGCGAGCGCTTTGTGCCACAGCTTCTGGACCGTGCTCAGATTTCTGCAGACGGTTCTGTGGATCCCTCTGTTCTCGATTCCTTGGACCCCGAAAAGGTATTCATCTCCTTCGTGGTGAACTACTATGATCATTTGGGTCAGTATGTGAATGACACTTTGATTGAAGTACCTTGCAACAGCCCCAAGTTTGGCGGAAACTGCTTGAATTCCGACCAGAAGGTGTTCGTGAACTGGAACTTCAAGGACCACAATGGCCGCTTTGTGGGAACGGGCGTCTATATGGTGCAGTTCCGCATGGTGGTCCGCTACGAAAAGAAGAAGATCGAGGAAGAAATCAAGGACAAGTGGGGCGTTCGCCGCAAAAAGAAACGCTAATTGTCATTGCGAGGCAGTGTAACTGCCGAAGCAATCTAAGAAAAGCACCTCTCGTGAGGTGCTTCTTTCATTTTAAAAGGGGGTGGGCTGCTACTTATTGATAGCGGCGAGGAAGGCTTCCTTCTTATCCTTCAGGAATTCCGTCTTGTTCACCTTGCGGATGCGGCGGAGGGCCTGGTCGCGCAACTGACGGACGCGTTCGTGGGAGATGTTCATGGATTCGCCCACTTCGCGAAGGGTCTGAGGTGCTTCCTGGTTGATGCCGAAGATGCCGGAAATGACCTTTGCTTCTCTTTCAGGGAGCTGGTCCATGAGTTCCTTGGCCAGGCTTTCAACGCTCTGGATTTCGGAATCGGCTTCCGGGTTGGAGGCGCCGCTGTCGGGCAGCACTTCGGCGTATGTGGCTTTGGAGTCGGCCTTCAAGGGGCTATCGAAGGAAACGCCACGCTGACCAATCTGGATAAGCTCACGGATTTCTTCGTTGATTTCCTTACCGCGGGACTGCTCGTGCAAAGCCTTGCGCACGCGGAGGTGCTGGTTTGCGGGCAAGCGGATCAGGTTTCCCTGCTCGTTGATGGCGCGGGTAATGTAAGCCTTAATCCACCACACGCCGTAACTGATGAACTTGAGTCCGCGGGTGTGTTCGAAAGATTCAATGGCACGGACCAGGCCCATGGCGCCTTCACTCACCAAATCTGGCAGAGGAATGGGGCAACCGCGGTACTGGATGGCCACTTTCAAAACAAAGCGCATGTTGGCAGAGATGAGTCTCTTGCGAGCAATTTTATCCCCTTCTTTAGCCTTCTGGAAAAGAATCTGTTCTTCTTCACGAGAAAGGGGCGCCGTACGTCTAATATCTTCAAGATAGCGTTTTAGTGTGGTATCTGTTGAATCTATATGCATTTTAAAACCTTGCCCATTAAATATCGCTTTTTTAAAAGCAATATGCGTGCCAAAAGGAAAATTTTACCAAAATATGACAATTTGAATGGCATTTTAGCCCTTGTTAGTCATAAAATTACGACAAAGTGTAGCGAATTCGTTACAAATGTAATAAAATGATGACAAATTTGGCGGCGTTGAATGAAGTTTGTTCTTGAATTTTGTGGGTTAGGCAAGACGACTCTGCGTCGGGAGGCCTTTCTCAAGCTATGGTTTTTGGGGAAAACTGGCACCCGCAAACCGCATTTTCATATATTTGGGCGGTATGATTAAAGAGCCCGATCAATCCGTGTGGAACCGCTTCTGGGAGCAGAAGAATGACATGAAGAAGGTGTATCCTTCTTCTCCTTCCGTGCTTCAAGCCATCAAGAAGAATTTCAAACTGGATGGATTGAAGGTTTTGGAAGTGGGTGCAGGTACGGGCCGCGACAGTGCTGAACTTGCCCGCCTCGGTGCAGAAGTCTATGTGCTGGACTTCGCGGATAACAGCCTCAAGATTGTGGATGGCCTGCGCTGCAGGGAGAACCTGACAGAGAATCTGCATTTGATTCGCGGAGATGCCTTCAAGTCCCCGTTCCCGGACAATACGTTTGACTTGGTGTTCCATCAGGGTTTGGCGGAACACTTCAAAGATTCCCTTCCGCTCATCAAGGAAAATTTCCGTATTCTCAAACATGGCGGTTGCTGCCTCTGCGACGTGCCTCAGACGGTGCACCCTTACACAGTGATTAAGCATATCCTCATTGCCTTTGACAAGTGGTTTGCTGGTTGGGAAAAGCAGTTCACTATGCCGCAGCTCAAGGCGCTCATGACGGAAGCGGGCTTTGAAAACATCTATGCCTACGGCGATTGGATGCGCCCCAACCTTTTCTATCGCATTCTTCGCGAAATCGGTTTCAAGGTGGGCGTGGAGTTGCCCAAGTATCCATTCCAGGGCACGGAATACCAGAAACTCAAAGATTCCCTGCTGGATGCAATCCAGTCCAAGTCCTGGGCCCATTGGACCCAGTTGAGTATCGGCGTCATTGGACGCAAACCCTGATTGAGGCTCTGTGAAGATACTCGTGGTGAATTACCGGGATCGTAAGCACCCGGCTGCTGGTGGCGCTGAAAAACATCTGCACCGAATCTTTTCTCGCATTGCGGGAATGGGGCACCGGGTAGTTCTCTTGACGACTACATTTGCAGGGGCGCAGGAACGAGAAATTGTGGACGGCATTCAGGTGGTGCGGAAAGGCGGGGATTTGCTTTTCCAGTTGACTGTTGCAAAAAATCTGAAGGCTTTGGACCGTGAATTCCATTTTGATGTTGTTGTGGAAGACCTGAACAAGCTTCCCGTGTTTACGCCGCAACTTACCAAGAAGCCTGTGCTAGTACAGATGCACCATTTGTGGCGCAAGTCCATTTTTGCGGAAGCTTGTTTCCCGGTGGCTTTTGGTGTCTGGCTTTTTGAAACCATCATTCCCTGGTTCTATAAGCGCAAAAATTTTGTGGTGGTGAGCCCCAGCACCAAGCAGGAACTTTCCGCACTTGGGATTCCGGAGAAGCAGATTGAAGTTGTCTACAACGGGTCTGATGATTTGCCGCAGACTGCGTCGCGGGCAGGGACCGCGCTGGGGACTGCATTGCGTGCTGAGACTGCACCGGGGACTGCGCAGACTGTGCCGGCACCGTACTTCCTCTGGCTTTCGCGAGTCCACAAGTATAAAGGTATCTGGACTGCGCTTGAGGCTTTTGAAATATTTGCGAAGAGCCATCCGGATGTGAAGCTGAAGATTGCGGGCGATGGTCCGCTGCTGAAGAAGATTCCGGCGTGGCTGAACGCCCGCAGCTTAAGCGAGCGGGTGATGCTTTGCGGCTTTGCCTCGCTCGAGAAAAAGCAGAACCTGCTGGCGGGTGCGGTGGCTCTATTGCAGACCAGCTATAAAGAGGGCTGGGGCCTTACGGTGATGGAAGCTGCGGCACATCAGGTGCCCTCCATTGCTTCTGATGTCCCAGGTTTGCGGGACAGTGTGCGGAATGGGGAGACAGGCGTGCTGTTCCCTGCGGGCGATGCGAATGCATGTGCCGCCGCTATGTCAAAAGTTTATGAGGATTCTGCCCTGCAAAAATCTCTGGGTGAAGCGGCGGCAAACTATGCAAAGTCCTTCAGTTGGGAAACGGCCACAGACCAGACGTTGAAGCTTCTGGAACAGGTTGTTGCAGAGGCGAAGGCAGGTATGTGATGGCGATGAATCCGAAGACGAAATCCCGACTGATTTTTTGCCTAAAGCTGGTGGTGACATTGGTTCCTGCCTATTTTGTGTACCGCAATATCGTTTCCGCTCCTGATTGGGAAGTTGGCGATTTGCAAGAGTTGTTTTCTACGAAAAGTATTCTGCCATTCATTCTTGCGTTGGTTTTTCTTGCGATTTCCAATTTCACGGCTTGCTTGCAGTGGAAACTTTTATTGGAAAAGCAGAATGTTCATCTTAAATATGGTCACTTGCTGAAGATTTTTTATGTAGGGCTTTTCTTCAACAACTTCATGCCTGGGAATGTGGGTGGCGATGTGAAGAAAATTTACGACATTCGTATGCAGGGCGGCCAGGATTCTGTAGGGGCGGGCCTTACAGCCACATTCTTTGATCGTTTGTTCGGACTTTTTATGGTGACCGTTTTTGCATTGGGGATGGGGCTTCTCTTCTTTAGGTATGATGATGCGCAACGTGCCTTTATGTGGCCCTCCGTCTGGATTTTTCTCGGTTTTTGTGTCTTGTTTGCAGGGCTCTGTAGCCGTCGTCTTGGGAATCTATTTTGCAAAATTTTGAGTAAGATTCCATCGGAAAAATTTGGAGTGCGTATGGTGCGCATGTTTGAACGATTTAGGGAGTTCCGTTCCGCCAAACTCTGGATGCAAATCATCGTTCTTTCTGCATTGACCCAATCTATCCGTATTGTGGCGCATTACTATTGCGGTATCGCGGTGGGCGTAGATCTTTCCATCTCCTGGTATTTCTACTACATCCCGCTGGTGGCCATTGTGAGTGCGCTGCCCATCTCCATCGGCGGCTTTGGCCCGCGTGAATTTTTAGCCCAGTCCCTCTTTGCGAAGGCGGGCGTTCCTGGCCTTGAATCTGTAGTGATTCAGTTGCTTGCGTATTTTGTAAGTTTGGTCCTGAGTTTGTTCGGCGCCTTTGCCTTCTTGTTAGGTGGCAAACCGAAACAGGATTCTAGCGAGGCCTAGCCTCTTTATATATCCCGCGGGCGCAAATCGGGGGCGCCGCATTCCACACGAGGAAATATGGATGCGAGTAGCATCTTGGAAGGCCTGAACGCTGACCAGCGTGCGGCGGTGCTGCACGATCACGAAAGGGATGGACAACTTTTGATATTGGCGGGTGCGGGCTCGGGAAAGACTTCCGTGCTCACCAAGCGGATTCAATACCGCATTGCCTCGGGCGTTGCGCCAGAGAAAATTCTGGCATTGACTTTTACCGCGAAGGCCGCCGCAGAAATGCGGGAGCGGGTGCAGAAGTTGTTTCCGGATGCAGGCGTGCGGCTCTGCACCTTCCATTCTCTGGCGCTCTTCATGCTGAAGCAGAAGATTGAGGGGCGGTTTGCCTATGAGATGGTGGGCATGAAGAAGATGCCATCGCCTAAGGATTCCGCCGGCGAAAATTTTCTCGCGCGGTTGCGGGAGTTGCGCATTCCTGCAGGCACTGTAAATCGGGAGGAACTTTTCAGCGGGAACTATCCGCCACGGCTGGAGGCAAAACTGCAGCGCTTGCGGGAGAGTGTTTTGGAATCGGGCCAGGTGGTTTTCGAAGACCTCATCTACCTCGCCATCCAATTGCTGGAACGGCATGAGGCTGCCCGAACATTTTTTCAAAACCTATGGGAAGAAATCCTGGTGGATGAATATCAGGACATCAATCCCTCCCAGTATCGCATGGTGAAAAATCTCTTGGGGAATCGTCGCGCACTTTTCGTGGTGGGGGATGACGACCAGGCCATCTATGGATTCCGCGGCGCAGACATCGGGAACATCAACCGCTTTTGCGAGGACTTCAAGGAGAGCACGCTCATTCGCCTGGAGTGGAATTACCGTTCCACCTCAAACATTCTCCATCTGGCGAACCTCATTTTTGAAAAGAAGCCGCTCCGCCTCCGCAAAGTACTTCGGGCCGGGAACCCCAAAGGCTCCGGCGGGAATCCATTGTTTCGGGAGAACCGCAAACCGGAAATCTGGGTGTCGGAAAATCCGGTGGAGGAGATGACGAAGATTATCGCCCGCATCAAGGACTTTCGGGATGCCTACGATTTGAAGTGGAAGAACTTCGCCATCCTGGTGCGCTACAACCGGCAGCGGCTTTATTACGAGGTGGCGCTGAAGGATGCGGGGTTCCCTATCGCAGGGGCGCCCTTGGGGGAGGATTTGATGGTGGAGGATGGCATCCATGTGGAAACGGTCCACGGGTCCAAAGGCCTCCAGTATGCGGTGGTTTTTTATGCGGGACTGGCGGAAAAACTCACGCCGGGGGAGTGCGATGGCAGTTTCAAAGCGCGGAAAAAGCAGCTGGATGAGGAGCGGCGCCTGTATTATGTGGGAGTGACCCGAGCGGAGGCCCATTTACATTTATTATATTGTTCAAGGCGTCATTGGAAAGGTCGGCTGATGAATTTCAAGCCATCCCGGTTCTTGCCCAAGGTAACGCCCCAATATCCGGATTCGAAGATGCCGATTATTTTTTATAAGATTTATGTGGTGGCTGTGGTGCTTGGCTACATGCTGCTCCATATCTTGATGCTGCCTTTTGTTTTTGTATTTGGCCGCAAGACTCTTGATATTTGGTTGGAGAAGAAGGTTCAGAATTTCTCACGGTTCTGCATGAAGGTGCTTCGCATAGACCTCTCCATTGAAGACCAGGCCATGCTTGCCAAAGTGGATTGGAGCCGCCCGGTGTTTGTGGTGGGGAACCATAGTTCCTACGCCGACATTCCCGTTATCTTCTTGACGCTAGAAAGGACTATCGGCTTCATTGCGAAAGAGGAACTGGGAATGATTCCCTTCCTGAATTTCTGGATGAAGAAGCTGGGCTGCATCTTCATCAACCGCAAAAAGGGCGGTGGCGCTGATGCCATTCGCGAGGTGATGAAGGCGGGAACAGGTTCCCGGATATTTGTATTCCCTGAAGGGACCCGCAGCAAGAAGGGCACGATGCTTCCCTTTAAGAGCGGAGGATTCCGCCTGGCTATGGAAGCGGAGGCCATTATTCTTCCAGTGGTGCTGAAAGGTACGAGAAGTGTTTGGGAATCCCGAAAGAATACGGGGATGCAGAAGGTGTCTGCACGAGTGCTTCCCCCTATGGATGTGGGCGCTCTCCTTCGTGAACGGGGGACGTTAGACCCGAAGAAGGATTTGATGCATGTGGTTCGCGCCCAGATGGAGGCCGCCCTATGATAGGTGTCTTTGATTCTGGCTTTGGCGGCCTCACGATTTTGAGGGATCTGCAGAAGGCTCTTCCGGCTTATGATTTTTTGTACCTGGGGGATAACGCCCGGGCGCCTTATGGCTCCCGCAGTTTCGAGACCATCTACCGCTATACGCTGGAATCGGTCCGCACGCTTTTTGCCCGCGGTTGCCCTTTGGTGATTCTCGCCTGCAACACGGCAAGCGCCCGGGCGCTCCGGAGCATTCAGCAGGATGTGCTGCCCTTTGAATTCCCGGACCGCCGCGTGCTTGGAATCATCCGCCCGACGGCAGAGGAAATCGGGAAGTTCAGCCGCACCGGCCATGTGGGAATTTTTGCGACTGCGGGTACGGTTTCTAGCCAGAGCTACGTTCTGGAGATTCAGAAGTTCTTCCCGAACCTCACGGTGACGCAGCATGCCTGCCCCATGTGGGTGCCGCTGGTGGAATGCGGTGAGGGCGATACCGAGGGCGCCAGCTACTTCGTGAAAAAAGATGTGGACGCCCTCCTGGCCGCCGATCCAAAAATCGACACGGTGCTTCTGGCCTGCACTCATTACCCGCTCCTCACGGCCGCCATCCGGGCTGCACTTCCGCCTCAGGTGAACCTGGTGTTCCAGGGGGATATCGTCGCCGGCAAGACCGTGGACTACCTCCGCCGCCATCCGGAGATGGATGCTCGCCTAACCAAGGGCGGAAAAACCGCATTTTTGACCTCCGATACCGCGAAATTCTTTGAAAAAGGGGCAAATCTCTTTGGAATGAAGGATATTTCGGCGGAATCCCTAACCTTCTAGCCTGTAAAATTGTATTTTGCAATTGGTTACTAACGAACCTGTTTAGGTCCGCTTGTATTATTTTTATAATCAGACTGCCTACCCTGGTTGGCGGTTTGGTAGAGTATCACTTTTTTGGAGTGGAAGTTAAAATGCCGAAGACTCAAATCAATCTCGAAGGTTGGCAAGACTATCGTGGTAATGCCGCCGGTAGTTTGCTTTATGTGGAAACCAGTCACCAGTCCGAAATGCCGGTCCGTGACCAGTTGAACGAAAATGGCAAGGGCTTCTTCTATGAACCCAACTACGAAACCAGCACCTACGGCCTCATGAGCTGCTGCAATGTGAAGAACATCAACGCCATTGTGCGCGCCAAGAGCCGCTACATTCTTTTTGGCACTCGCTACGAGGGCCTCAGCGATTCCGAAATGCGGAACAAGTATTTGATTATGGGTTACATGCGCATCGATAAGATTAAGGACGTGCGTACCCGCCACATCCAGCGGTACATGGCCAACCCCAATATGGAAGAACCGGAATGCATGCAGATGGAACACAACTGGGCAGTTTATGGCCCTATGCGTTTTGTCTCCATGGCGGATTCCTTTGTGGTGACGGACGAGATTTTGAAGGAGTGGGGCTACAAGGGCCACGCCAGCCGTCAGTTGAAGGCGGTGTTCCAGAAGGAGCATCTGAATCAGATTCTTGCTTATTTGGATTCCAAGCAGGATATGATTGACGAATACATCGCTACTGTGGACGAATACAAGGAAGCTTTGGAAGAAGGCTAAGACTTCTTTTCGTGGAAATGAAAATCCGCCGGCTAGCGCCGACGGATTTTTTGTATAGTCAATGTCGCTTATTTGGACGCGGTGCATCTATTTCGGGCGCTGCTGTAATCGTGTATCTGGTTATGACTGCGCCGGACCTTAGCGGAGCATCACCTTGGCGGTGTACTGCTGGCTGCCCTGCTTCACGATGAGGAATGCCGGACCGCGGAAGCTCGTGTTGAGCTGTATTGCGTTGGCACCTGGAACGGCATTGAAATCCGCGCGGGCGATGACCTGGCCGAGGCTGTTCATGAGCTTTGCGGAAGTGCGCCCGCTATTGGCTGTGGTGAACACCGCCTGCACAGCACCGGGGAGGGCGCGGACCATCAACTTATTTGCTGCGAGATGGTGGCTTACGATTTTCAGCGGTTCTGTAATGGTGTTTTCATAAGTGAAGTTGTCAGTGTAGGAATTTGCCTTGAAGACGAAGTTGATTTTTTCACCAATGCCGGTAGAACTATTTGCGACAGAGGCGATGCCGCCGGTTTCCATTTCTTCGCCCTTGTTGAAATCCAGAAGGGTAACTTTGGAATCATCTTTCTTGATCAAGGTGAAGTTGTCCAACTCGATATTTCCAGTGACGTGAGTTCCCTGGACATTGATGCCAAAGGCCACAACCTTGCTTTGATCGGTGAAGGCAATGGATGGAGAGGAGGAACCGTCAAAGGAAACGGTATAGGTTCTCTTTGAGCCGTTTAAGTTTGAAATAGAACCTAGATCAGTCTGCTTCCAGTCCCAATTTCCGGACATGTTGAAGAAGACAACTGCAGACCAGCTTGCATCGGCTGATCCATCGAAACTCATGTCGAAGGAGATGGCCTTATATTGGCTCCAATCCTGAGCGCTGAACTTGTAGGAGAGTGTTCCGGTTTCTGCGGTGTCACCCTGGAATTGATAGGTGGCCTTGAAGGATTTTTCGCTGTCGTCTAGACTTTTATTGACATAGCTATCGATGGAGTTGCCTTCCAGGGGGGGCATGCTGTAAGCTTCACGAAGGGCGTTGAGAACTTCGTAGTCAAAAATCGTGGGAACCACATTCTGCTGGCGGCGGATGATGGTCATGTTCTTATTGTTTTCGGCGCCTGTATCCCAAACGATGGGGATGATGCCGTGAGTTTTTGCGGACTGGGCGGTGTAGCCATAGAAGGCGGCGCGGCCTTGAAGGTGCAGCCTCAGGTTTTCTCCGGTAAGATCCATGCGCTTGATGGCACCCATTTCGCCGATGATGACGGGAATGCCTTTATCAGTAAAGGCATTTTTTAACTTGTCAAATTGGGCGTCGGTATAGAGCTTGGAACCGACGACGGATGCTGCTGAACCCATGTTATGGCTAGCATCTGTGGCGGAGCCCATGCCATCATAGTAATAGAACTGATTGCCCCAACCCTCATCTTTTTCCATCAAGGAATATTGATAAGGATAGTAATGGGCTTCGGCCATGATGTAGCCTTTGCCAGCAGGGTCCTCAGGGAAGTTTTGGGCAAGAAGCTCGTACTTGTCAATTTCGGTTCGCGGCATTTGTACGACAATCGTTCTGGTGGGATTGTTCCCGCCAGCTTCGCGAATGGCTTTGATGGCCGCTTCATGGTAGGCCTTCAAAATTTTCATACGTGAGTCGCCAAAAGTAAGCTGTCCGTTGTCGGCATATTCTGCACCGGAACCGCCACGGGGGTCGTTGACGCCGGGTTCATTGGCGCTGGCAAAAATCACATGCTCATCGTAATCTTTGAAACGGTAGGCAATATGGCTCCAGAAGTTTGTCTGGTATTTAAGAACGCGTTCCTGATTTTCTGCAAAGACATTATCCTCCAACCAACCCGTATCCCAGTGGCTATTGATCACGACGTACAAATCTCTTTTGATGCACATGTCCACCACGGTTTGGACAGAATCGAGCCAGACTTTGCTGATTTGGCCAAGGGAGGAGTGGCTGTACCAGGCCGTAGGCAGGCGGATGGTTTTGAAGCCGGCTTTCTGGATGGAATCAATGTAATCCGGGCTGGGCATGGGGTTGCCCCATCCTGTGGGACCGCCTTGTTTTGCGGGAACTTCCAAAGTGTTTCCGATGTTGTAACCGAACCCCATTTTGCTGACTAGTTCGGTTGCCTTGGGAAGGTCGGCAAAAGCGGTCGTCGCACTGATGGCGAGAAGGGCTGCTACGCCCATAAATTTCAAATTCATAAACACTCCTTGGGTGAGTTTCTTAAAACTCCCAATCCATTCCTTGCTAATATACTTATCGACCTTTTCTTGGTCAATACAAACTAATGAATGCCGCAGCGATTTTAGTGGGCGATGAGCCAGTTTTCGCCAAAGCCCACGCTTGCGACCAGGGGCACGTTCAGCTTCATGGCGTTTTCCATTTCGGATTTCACCATGGCGGCCATTTCTTCCACCTTGTCCTTGGGGCATTCGAACACCAGTTCGTCGTGGACCTGGAGCATCATCTTCAGCGGAAGCTGTTCCTCGTTGATGCGGTTCTGAATGCGAATCATGGCCATCTTGATGAGGTCCGCGGCACTGCCCTGCACGGGTGTGTTTACCGCCATGCGTTCCGCCATCTGGCTTTCCATGCGGTCGGAGCTGTCGATGCCCGCGATGTAGCGGCGGCGGCCGCTAAGGGTTTCCACGTAGCCATCCCGATGGGCGGCCGCCTTTGTGCTGTCGATGAACTTCTGCACGTCCTTGTACATCCCGAAGTAGCCGTCGATGAAGTCTTTGGCCTGACCCATGGGAATTTTTAGGTCGCGGGAGAGGCGGAAGGCGGTCATGCCGTAGAGCACACCGAAGTTCACCACCTTGGCGTCGCGCCGCATGTCGCTGGTAACCTGGTCCATAGGGACGCCGTAGATGGCGCTTGCGGTGCGGGCGTGGATGTCTTCGCCGTTCTTGTAGGAGTTGGAAAGCGCCTCGTCACCGCTAAGGTGGGCCAGCATGCGTAACTCAATCTGAGAATAGTCCACCGCGAGAATGGTGTCCTTCTCCGGATTTTTCGGGACGAATGCGGCGCGGATTTTTTTGCCCAAGTCACTCCGGACGGGGATGTTTTGCAGGTTGGGGTCGCGGCTGCTGAGGCGGCCTGTGGCGGTGCCCCACTGTATGAAGCTGGTGTGGATGCGTCCGGTTTCCGGGTTCACCAAGGTAGGGAGTACGGTCACATAGGTGCTTTGCATCTTCTTGAGTTCGCGGTATTCGATGACCGCAAAGACGATGGGGTGCGGGGCACGGGCGCTGAGTTCTTCCAAGACGGCCGCGTCGGTGCTCCGCTTCTTGATTTCAGGAAGGCCCAAGGTGTCGAAGAGGACTTCCGCCAACTGCTTCGGGCTCCCGATGTTGAATTCCAGCCCCGCCATGTCGCAGATTTCTTTTTCCAGATGGGTGATGCGGCGTTCCAGTTCCGCGCTGAGTTCCTTCAGTGTGGGGACGTTGATGGCGATGCCTACGGATTCCATCTGATAGAGAACCTTCAGCATGGGCATTTCTTGCTCGAAGAAATACTTCTCGTAATCACGCTTTTGCAGTTCCTTTTGGAGCGGCTTCCACAGGCGTAGCGTATAGACGGCATCTTCGGCGCCATATTCCGCGGCTTTTGCCGTGGGCGTACGGTTGAAGGTGATTTGATTTTTCCCGCGTCCGATGAGATTCTCGATGGGAATCATTTCGTGCTGCAGATTCTGCATCACCTGATTGTCAAGGCCGAGCCCTGTTGAGCCGGGAGAGAGCATCCATGCCGCAATGAGGGTGTCCACCACATTGATGGCGCTGATTTGCTTTTGCGTGAGGCTGAAGGCCCTTGCCAAAACATGAAGGTCAAATTTTGCGTTGTGGAAAATGAAGCTGCGGCTCGAATCCATCAACAACGTAACAAGCCAACCCCTTGTCTTTTCAAAATCAAAATTCCCGCCTTCGCGAATTTCTAGGGGGAAGCCGATGTCGTCGGTGTGTCCCAGTGGAATGTAGTAGCCTTTGCTTTCGGCAGGGCTGATGCAGAGCCCCACGAGCTTGCATTGCATGGGGTCGAGGCCGTCCGTTTCCGTGTCAATACCGATTGTATTACACTTTGTATTGCTACCAGTGTTGCGGGCGGAGTCTGTCTCGCATCCTGTGCCGCTGTTTTTAAAGGCGGCCTTCATCTCCTCAAATTTTGCTTCCGTGTCCACGCAGATGTAGGTGGGGAGTTCCTCCTTGGGGAAGCTTGCCGCAATGGGGGCGTCGCTTTTCGCATCGCTTTCGGGCTTTACAAATCCCGTTTTGCTGGGAACGTTTTCCAGCAGGCGGAGGAGGCTGTTGACTTCGTGCTCTCTGAAAATATCGGCTAGGGTGTCGCTGTGGATGCCGTTGAATTCCAGGGCGTCTAGATTTCCGGAATAGGCCCGCTTTGTCTGGAGCGTCACTAGTTCCCGGCTAAGGAATGCCTTCTCGCGATTGTTGGCCAGGTTATCGTGCAGCGCCTTCTTGGTGATTTTGTCCAGGTTAGCGTAGATGTTGTCCATGTCGCCATATTCCGTGAGAAGCTGGATGGCGGTTTTGGGCCCCACCTTGGGCACGCCGGGAACGTTGTCGCTGGCGTCTCCCATGAGGGCCAGATAATCGCGGATTTTTTCCGGCGGAAGGCCGTATTTCTCCAGCACCTGTTCGGGCCCGAAATCAATGCCGTCGGCGCCTTTCGTGAGCTGGTACAGATGGATTCTGTCGTTCACGATTTGCGACATGTCCTTGTCTTTCGAGACAATGAAGATGTGGTCGAAGCCCTCCTCGTAGGCGGCAATGGCGGTGCTTGCCATCACGTCGTCGGCTTCGTAGCCGGGCACTGCTAAAAGAGGGATGCCGCTGGCTTCCATGGATTCGCCAAGGAGCGGCATCTGGGCCGCCATTTCTTCGGGCATGGGGCCGCGATTGGCTTTGTAATCCGGATAAAGTTCGTGCCTGAAAGTAAGGGTGTGGGCCACGTCGCGGGCGATTGCAAAATGGGTGGGCTTGTGCTTTGCCAGAATGCGGAGAATAGCTCCCCAGTAGCCGTGCATCATGGAAACGTCTTCGCCCTTGCTGTTCACCAGCGGGTTCTGGCTGTAAGCGTAGAACATGCGGAACGCCATGGCGTAGGAATCGATGAGGAATAAATTTTTTTCAGGCATAGGCGTTCTGAGTCAAAAGTTAAAATGTCTTTTTCACGGTGCAGACAAGGCGGATGCGGTCATAATCTCCGTTGGGAATTTGTATGGCTTCATCTGTCAATGCATGAATCAAAGTGCCCGTCAGGAAAAGTCCCTGCTTGGGGAATTGCTGTTCCACCGTCATATCCCAATACCAGTCGCCCTTCACGACAAAGGGGTTCTCGGAGCGGAGATTCCATTCGGCATCACTGCGGTAGCGGAGCGAGTGTGAAATGCGGAAACTTTTGCGGAACAGCCAATCGCCTGTGAATGCGGTGAAAAATTCCGAGGGCTCCACTTCATACCGTTCCTCGGGACCTTCGATGCGCTCAAACCCGCCGAGGGCCTTGAAGGCGAACATTTCTTGATAGTTTAGCCCGAGCCAGATTTCTCCAGTAAGTCCCTTGATCCATTCGTTGATGCGTTCCACATCCCCTTTGCGATAGGTGAGAGGCCCATCGTCGATGAACTCTGTGGGCTCGAAGGTCTCGGCGCCGTATTCTGCCCAAAGTGTTGCGCGACCACCGATGGACATGAATCCCAATGTGTCTTCAAACTGCATGTAGCTTTGGAGAAGATTCATTTGCCCGCTGGGTGTCAGGTCGATGGTGGTTTTCCCGTAGAGTTCTGCATCGTCGGCGAGGGGATTGAGGCGTGTGCCCGAAATGTTTTTGATGCCGATGGTGGCGCCTGCATTCTGAGGAGCGGGAGCCCGGTATTCAATGCTGTCTTGTACCAGCCAATCCTTGTTGTTTCCGCCAAAATTTGCGGCTGCGGTAATGCGCTTGGTGGGCTTGATGATGAGTTCTGCAAAAGGCCACAGGACAAAATCATCTTCCAACTTTGTATATACAATTCCAGAATCCTCTACGGTGCGGAAGGCGACACCGATGCTTCCGTCTAGAATGCCGTTTTTGCAGAGGCTGCCGCAGGAGTAGAGAGCGGAACCATTCCATTCCTTGCGATTGCCCTTCTCTTTTTTCTGGAAGTTCTGGTATTCGGCGTCCTCATAGGCGGCGGTGAGGAAGAGGCCTGCGATATCTATGCGAGCCTCAACCCGCGGGGAGTAGTGGACGGGAATCCAGCGGGAAGATGCGGTATAGAGCCAGAGGTATTCTGTGCCGGCAAGAATGGATGTGTTCACGAAATCGTTGGTGAAGCCAAGGCCTGCGTAAGCAGTGCTGAACATGGGCCAGTTTTCGCCAAAGAGGGAGAATTCGTCGTCCACCCATTTTTTACGAGTAGCAGCTGTACGAGCAGAAAAATGATCATCTTGGAAACCACGAGCTGTTGCCCAGAAACCTTTGAAACTAGGCGTACGGAAACCGGCCTCCATAATAGGCGTTCTGTTGGAGGGTCTGTCCGTTTCTGTGATCAAATCTTGATAAATCATGTCTCCCAATTCATTTCCGGTCTTTATCCAGACGGAGGGAGCAATGGGATTCCAGGAGGGCAGAATGGACATGCGGTTGAAAAGCAACCGCTGGCGGAGTTTTTGCGGAGTCCAGAGCTCGCTTTCGGTGTGGAGGCCACCAGCGCCAAGAATGCGGTCATATTGGTAGGTGGGACCACCGACGAGGAATGTTCCGTCATCGCGACTGACGGCTTCCATGCCTTCCATTTCAGCATCGATTGCGGCATGCGTTGCCGCCGGAATCAAAAGTAGGGCGAAAATTGTGGCGAAGAGGATTTGCTTCATTACCAAAGCCTCCTTTCAACATAGATGCCTATGGAAAGCATATTGGATCTTTCTGGCAGAGTCCAGAGATTTTCCCATAGAATGTTGAGCCCTGCTTGATAATTTTCTGTGCGAATGAAGGGAAGGTTGCCGCGAAAGAAATAGCCGAATTCCGTTTCATTGTCCGTAAGCATTCCACCTCGACCTGAAATGCTTTCATCGTCGGTGTCTGCTCTTGTCCAGTTGCAGGTGAATCCTGCCCCTAGAGCTAATGGACGAATGCTTTTCCATTTCCAATCCAAACCAAGGCGACCAATGAACTGGTGAACGCCGGGGAAGGGAATTCCATCTGCCCGAACTTTAAAATAGGTGTAGTTGAAATGGACAAATCCATCAAAGTCTTCCCAATAGGTGTAGCGGAAACCGAAACCGCCGTACTTGGAATTATAAACAGCGTCTATTAAATCGCCGAAGGGGTAGATTTCGCCACCTTCGATTCCGATGAAGGCATGGGAAAAGGCTACGTCGGCGGGATTTGGTTCTGTTAAGGGCTCTGCGGCCATCGCGAATGTCGCAAAAATCAAGCTGCAAAACACAAGTATCTTCTTTAGAGAAATCATGGCTTGTGCTCCAGGGCTTGGGCGAAGAACCTGTCCAGATTTGGATTTGCATCGCCGAGGAGAACCGCATCGCCGGGCAATACCGCGTCGCCCACCTTCTTGAAATCGGGATGGACTTTCAAAAAGCGGTTGATGACCTGCGTTGTCTCTTGCGGGTCAGGGCTGCAGGTAGCGTAAACCAGACGACCATCCGGCTTCAAAGCTTTTGCGGCATTCTCAAGAATCTGGAATTGCAGTTCCGAGAGTTCCATGATGCTTTCGGGAGAGAGGCGGTAGATGGATTCGGGCCTGCGAGAAATCACGCCCATGTTGCTGCAGGGCACATCCAGAAGAATGCGGTCAAATTGTGTGGCGTTTTTTTCGCGCGTTGTGAATATCGCGGGCTGCGCATCCCGAATAGCCGTGGTGATGTCAATACATTCTGTATTGACATTGGTGATGCCAAGACGTGTCATCAAATCCTGCATCTTCTCCAGGCGGGTTTCGGAGCTGTCGCTTGCGAGAATCCGGAGGCTACCGTCCATCTCGGCAAGGAGTGCTGTCTTTCCGCCGGGCGCTGCGCAGGCGTCCCAGACGCTCATGCCGGGTTTTGCATCCAGCAGTTTCACCACCTCGAATGCAGCAGGATTCTGGAGGCTGAAATGACCCGCGGAAAATTCGGGAGAATTGAGAAGAGTCTTGAGGCTTGCGTCGCGGGGGACTTGGATGTAGCGGTCGTAGAGAGTGACTGCGTCTTTCCCGAAACCAAGTGCTTCTGCAAGTTTTGCTGTTGTTGTCTTTTGCAGGTTTACCCGGAGCCATTCCGTTGGGCGCTCCAGTGTAGCTTTTGCCAAAGTTTCCGCTTTGTCTCCGCCATAGACATCAAACCAGCGGCGCACAATCCATTCCGGCACGGAATTCTCGATGCTGATGCGCCTTACCCGCTGGGGCGGCATTTGCGGGAGGCCGGACCGCCGGGCTGCACGCAGCACGGCATTGGTGAGGCGCGTGGCGCCCTCGCCAAGGGACGCCGCCTTTGCAAGCTCCACGCTGGTGCTGATGGCGGCGTGGTCCGGCACATCCATGAAGAACATCTGGAACAGTCCCATCTCGAGGATGACTTTTTCTTCCAGCGGTGGCATTTTTTTCGTGAGGGTCTTGATGAAGTACTCCAGCAGCAAATGCCTGCGGCAAACGCCTAATGCAAGCTCCATGGCAAAAGGAGAAAGACCGCTTTCCTTAATGAAAGCGCCTTCTGTGAGCCACAGATGCAGTACCCGATAAGCGTCGGCGCGTTCGTTAGACTTTATCAAAAACCAAGTCCTCCCGTTTTTGGATGCCTCTCATAAAATCAGCTACAGGCATGGGCTTCTTGCCCTCTGCCTGAATCTCCAGAACTTCCAAAACGCCATTCCCGGTCCCCACCATAAAGCGGTTTTCCTTAAACAGCACCGCGCCGGGGGCGAGATTTGCAGCCCCCGCAATAGAACCACAACTGCCAACCCCTACTACATCTGTTTTTCTCAAGTAAACAGTTCTACCGCAGAGTTTGGAATATCCGCCGGGCCAGGGGTTGAAGGCACGAATGCGGTTGTGGATGGTTTGAGCAGGCAAATTGAAATCGATGATGCCTTCCTCTTTTTTCAGTTTCGGGGCTCCAGAGGCTTGGGCGTGATCCTGGGTCAAATCCTTTTCACGGCCTTCCATCAGCTGGTGGATGGCGTCATCCAAAGCGGCAATGCCAGGCGCTACCATCTTGTCTAAAAGGCTGGCTGTGGTATCCTGATGGTCGATGACCACTTTGTTTTGGGCGAGAATCGGGCCGTGGTCCATTTTTTCATCCAGGCGGAAAACTGTAACGCCTGTTTCTGGGAGACCGTCAGCAATGGCGCGCTGCACGGGAGCGGCTCCGCGATATTTGGGGAGGAGGCTTCCGTGCACATTGACGGCACCGAACTTTGCAACGCCAAGAATGTTTTTCGGGAGAATCGAGTAGGCCACCACCACAAACAAATCTGCACCGAAGGCGCGGAGGTCATTCTCAAATTCAGGCGACTTCAAATCTAGCGGCTGGAGCACGGGCAGGTTGTGGGCGAGGGCCGCCACTTTCACGGGCGGAGGCGTCAATACTCGGCCTCGACCTGCAGGTCTATCGGGCTGAGTGACTACGGCAACAACATCGGCATAATCAGCACCCATCAGGTGCTCCAAAAAGTGCGCCGCGAATTCCGGCGTTCCCATAAAGACGATTTTCATGAAATTCAATATAGCTTATTTTCTACATTTTCCACCATGCGTATTCTTCTCCAATTTGCAATAATCGTGGGCATTTGCCTGGTAGGGGAATTCTTGCATAAAATCGTGGGGATTCCGGTGCCCGGGAACATTCTCGGCATGGTCCTTCTCTTTATATTACTTTGTCTGAAAGTTGTGAAAATCGATCATATTAAGGATGTGTCGGATTTCCTTCTCAAATACATCGCATTTTTCTTCCTTCCGCCCAGCATTTCCATTATGGCGGCTGGGGACGAGGTCCTTTCCCAATGGCCGCTTTTGCTAGCGATGTGCGTTGCGCTCACCATTGTGACCATGGTTTCCACGGGGTGGGCGGTTCAGCTTTCCGTGCAAATTTCAAAGACCATTAAACTCCATCGCAAAGGCATTGATGTAAAACGTCGTGCAAAGGTAGGCTCCCGTGAATCTCGATAACGCCTTCCTGCAGACGCCTTTGTTTGGCATATTCCTTTCCCTCATCGCTTTTGAGATTGGGGTTTCTATCAGCAGAAAGTGGAAATTCTCCCTCTTGAATCCGATTCTCATCGCCAATGTACTGATTATCGGATTCCTCACTTGCACGGGAATCAGCCTGGAAACTTACAACATCGGTGGTGATGTCATCACCCTCTTTATGTACCCTGTGACGGTTGTGTTGGCGGTGCCGCTGTATCGCCAGGTCCATAAACTCTGCAAATATTTTGTCCCCATAATGATTGGCATTTGCGTCGGTAGCTTGACGGCAATGTTGTCTGTAATACTTTGTTCTAAACTGCTTCATCTTTCCCATACCATGATGCTTTCTCTAGTGCCTAAGTCCATTACCATTCCTATGGGCTCCGTGGTTTCCGCGCAGATTGGTGGAATTCCCTCGGTGACGATTATCGCCATCGTGGTGACGGGCATTACGGGAGCCGTGACGGCACCATTGGTATGCAAGATTTTCCGCATAAAGTATCCGGTGGCTCAAGGTGTGGCGATTGGCACCACCAGCCATGCCCTCGGCACAACGCGTGCTATGGAAATCGGGGAGATTCAGGGGGCCATGAGCAGCCTTTCCATCGGAGTGGCGGGCGTTTTAACCGCTGTCGTGGCGCCCTACATTTTGCAGTGGTTTTAAAAGTTCGCGGCAGTTATGTCGCGGGCGGTAATTTTTTGCAAATGATATTTTCTTGTAAATAGTATTTGTTTGCAAGCGGTTGCTATTCGCTAAACTTTCCAGTTGCAGAAGTTGCTCAGAACTTTCAATCCCACCTCACCGCTTTTTTCCAGATGGAACTGGGAGGCAATCAGATTGTCTTTTCCAATTAAGCCCTGGAAGCGCTGCGTTCCGTAGGTGGTTTCTGCAAAGGCGTAATCGGCAGGCACAACAGGATGGTAGGAGTGCACGTAGTAAAAGTCGCTACCGCTGGGAATGCCTTCCATGATGGGGTGTTCTCGCGTAAAGTCAACTTGGTTCCAGCCCATGTGCGGAATTTTGAGGCCTGGTTCGTCTTTGAAGCGCACTGCTTTTCCGGGAATGAGGCCTAGCGTTTTCACACCACCGTCTTCTTCGCTTTCTTCCAAAATAATCTGGCAGCCGATGCAGATGCCAAGCACTGGATTTCCGGCTTTTACGACGGTCTTGATGGCGTCTCCAATTCCTGTGCGGGTCAGGGTTTCCATGGCAGAGGCGGCAGCGCCTACACCGGGGAAGATTACGCGGGATGCCTTGGCGATTTCATCAGCGTCACGGGAGGATTTTGCGTCGGCCCCTACCTTGGCGAGAGCGTTCATGACGGAAGTTAAATTGCCTGCATTGTAATCGACGACGATAATTGCCATAAGAAATCCTGTTTCAACGGCTCAATTATAGAAATTTTTGAAATTTGATGGGTTGGATAAAGGGGTTCAACTACGAGTTGAGAAAATCCAGCGCTTCTCCGGCCAGTTCCACACAGCGGTTGCAGGGAATGACTCCGTTCGGGCGGATTTCTCTACAGAGGGCGCAGTTCTTCGCCCCGCGGCGGAACGTGTCTTCCAGGCCGTCGGCGTGGTCTGGCTCTAACATCTTTGCCGCATAGAGGGCTCCGCAGGTTCCGCCGGGGGCCTTGCCGCCACCCAGATTGCGGAAAAATTCTGCAGTCTCTAATGCTTCTGCTTCGCTCTTTCCGTGGGCGATGGCGTAGCCGTAGGCAACGGACATGGCGCAGTTGCCTTTATGTTCGGCGTGAAATTTTTTGCTGATTTCAGAAATTTTCATGAGGTTCGTTCTCCTTTCGGTGGCATATTATAGCAAAAAGAACAGAGAGAAAACAAATTTTTGTCGAATTTCAAGAGAACCTCGGCCGGGCTATAAAAAATTGCTAAATTTTGTCACAAAAGTCAAAAGAGGAAATTATGCCTGAAAATAATGGAAAAGTTCGCGTTCGTTTTGCTCCCAGTCCTACTGGTTACCTCCATGTAGGCGGTGCTCGCACTGCTATTTACAACTATTTCTTCGCCAAAGCTATGGGCGGCACCTTCTATCTCCGCATTGAAGATACAGACCGCAAGCGCTATAATGAAACTGCGCTTCACGATTTGCTTCGGGATTTGAAGTGGCTTGGCCTCCAGTGGGATGAAGGTCCGGGTTGCGAGGGCGATTGTGGTCCTTATTTCCAGAGTGACCGCTTGGAAATCTATCATCGCGAAATCAAGAAACTCTTGGATTCCGGCGATGCCTACTATTGCTTCTGTACCGAGGAACGCCTTCAGGAAGTGCGTGCCGAGCAGGAAAAGAGCCACGTGCCCGTAACGGGTTATGACCGCCACTGCCGTAACATCAGCCGCGAAGAGGCGGAGGCCCGTATTGCCGCTGGCGAAAAGTACGTCATTCGCTTGAAGGTTCCTGAAACCGGCGTGACGGAATTCGACGACATGATCCGCGGCCACATCGAATATCAGAACGAACTTCTGGACGATCTCGTGCTTATCAAGCGCGATGGCTATCCTACTTATCACTTCGCGAGTGTCGTGGACGATCACCTCATGGGAACGACTCATGTGCTCCGCGGTGACGAATGGATTAGCTCTACACCCAAGCACGAATTGCTTTATAAGGCTTTCGGCTGGAAGCCTCCTGTATGGTGCCACTTGCCTGTGATTCTTGATAAGAATGGCGGCAAGCTTAGTAAGCGCAAGGGTGCCGCTTCCGTTGGTGATTTCCGCGACCTCGGATACTTGCCCGAAACTCTGGTGAACTACCTTGCACTTCTCGGTTGGAATCCGGGTGACGATCGTGAAGTCATGACTCTGAAGGAAATGATTGATGCCTTCACTCTGGAGCGCATCAATCCCAAGTCCGCCATGTTTGATGAAAAGAAGTTGCAGTGGATGAACGGCCAGCATATTCACATGTGCGACGACGCCTTCCTTGCAGGAATCATGAAGGAAGGTTTGACGGGCCTTGGAATCGATGTGAGTGCCGAGCCCGAAACCCGCATTGCAGAAATTGTGAAGCTCTTGAAGCCTCGCGCCCACTTTGTGCAGGATTTGGCCCAGATGGCCACCTACTTCTTCCGTGCTCCTACGGAATATGACGAAAAGGGCAAGGCGAAGCATTTTGGCGCAGGCTCCAAGCAGATTGCTACGGAAGTCCGAGATGGCCTCGCCGCCCTCACTGATTTTACAACGCCTGTGATTGAAAAGATGTTCTACGATTTGGCGGCTGCAACGGGTCGTAAAGTTGGGGACATGGTGGGAGCGGTGCGTCTCGCAGTCTCTGGCGTTACCGCTGGCCCCGGCCTGTGGGAACTTTTTGAAGTGGTGGGGAAGGAAGAAGTCCTTCGCCGCATCGACGTGGCTCTCCCGCTGATGGGGTAGTGCTTGCGGGATTTGTTTCCTCATAGACTTCTCAGCCAGAATCTTTTCTGCCGTCGTTGCGGGAAAGTGCGACTACACGGGCTTTTTGCCCGCGAGCCTTATTCCACCTATGGCGGGATGGAAGCGCATATCCCACTGCTCTGTATTTGTGATAAGTGTGAAACGGCGTTTGTTGCTTTTTCTCACGAGTTCAAGTTCTGCCGCCGGGAGGAACAGGGGGATTACGCCAAGGTTTATGGCCGCAACCGCATTGCTCCTGGGAATTGGGTTTATTTTCGGGGAACGCAAAAACCGGGAAAGGTGAAAAGTTATTTCCAGACCAACGATAAAGAAGTCATCGTCGTTAGTTATGATAATGGTGTGGAAAAAAAGTTTGAAAATGAAAAGGTGGTGGTGGAACAAGAAGTTGCTCCAGAAGGTTATCGGCTTCTCCCTGCGCAAAGCGCTCAATCTTTTATTGGCGACAGTATTTATCATGCCGTTCGCGATCAATTTGGTGTAGTGGTAGGGAATGTGAATGATGGTGAGAAGGACAAACTTGCGGTACAACTGGATGATTCCTCTCTTTTGTTTATCACGCTTCCCCCGACACAGCAGAACTTTCCCAATGAAAAACTTTCTGAACTTGCACGGAACAAAATCGCGCAACTTTTCCCTGAAGACGCTCGCCATATTTCCTTGACGGTGGGGCAGGGCATTGTCTACCTTGATGGAGTCGTGAGGAATCTTTCTGCAAAGCGTGCCCTGTGCGCCTGCGTTAACGGAATGCCCCGTGTTCGCGGCTGCGTGGATTTTATGCGAGTCCGCACAGACACTTATTTGACCGACAATCAGATTCGGGAATCCATTTTGCGATTGTTGGAAACGCCCGGTCTTCGCGTTTATAACTACAGTGTTGATGTGAAAAAGGGGAAGGTGGATGTCCATCTTTCCTGCTATGACGAGTCTTTTCCGAGGGATTTGGAAAATAAAATTTCAGAGTTCCCGGGAGTTCAAGATTTGAATCTCTCCATTTCTTCTATGCCGGCCGATACGGCGGAAAAGAAAGAGGATTGCAGAGAAATGGAATTTGAACTATCCACACATCCCCGCTTGGCGGGCTCTGTAATCAAGATTTCATTTGTCAATAATAAGTTTTTGATGGAAGGTAGAGTGGGCTCAATACTTCAGAAGCAATTTGCTGCACTTTATGTGGCAAAACAGGCTTTTACCACCTCCATTGATAATCGGTTGAGAGTTGTATAAACAAAGGAGCTACCATGGCTACAGGATACGAAAAAATCTTGGCAATCAAGAGCAAATTGAAAACCGCCATGACCGTTGAAGAATTAGCAGCGGCACTGGATTGCGGCCCCCGTACCATATTCCGTCATCTGGAATTGGTGCAACAAGAAAATTGTGGCCTGCGCAAGTTCAAACAGAATGGGTCTACGTATTATCAGATAAAGACGGAAAAGGAAGTTGTGTATGATCAGAACACGCTTCGTCAATTGGAAAAAATCTATAAGACCATTACAGGGAATTCTGCAATCGATATGAAAAATCGCAGACTGTTGGAAAAGCTTATGGATGCGCTGAAATCCACTAATCCAGATGATTTCAAACCGGAAGCCCTGACTATGGACAGGAACCTTATTCTGGACTATGGTCCATTTAGTAGTTCCAATTTTCAAGAGAGTCTGGTGACTAAGGCCTTGACGGCAATTCGTGATGGCTTCAAAATCAAGATTAATTATTCTCATACCAGTCGCGACCTCCCTTCGGAAGTGATTGAAGTGAGCCCAGTGAAGGTAATTCATCGTGTGGATACTTTGTATTTGGTGGCTGCAGATTCCGAAGGTGAAAAAAATAACACCTTCAAAAATTTCACTTTTGCAAACATTTCCAACATTACCGTGACGGGAACTCCCGTGCCTAAACTTGCCTTTGATGAAAAGACTCATTACAAGTACGCTTTTGGCAAGTATACGAAAGATGAATTGCCCGTTCAGGAAGTGCAGCTTTTGGTGAAAGACAAATGGCTCCAGATGCAGTTTGACAAGGCGAACTTCAATCCGCCTGCAGAAAGCCGCATGGATAAAAACAAGAACATGGTTGTCACAATGAAGATGCGCTTGACGCCAGATTTCAAGACTTGGCTTTTGGGCATTGCTCCCAATATCCAGATTTTGAAACCGGAATCCCTGAAAAAAGAGATTGTAGAAATGGCCAAGTCCGCTTTGTCTTCGTTGCAAGGCAAATAAAATGGAATACAGATTATCCGATTACAATTTTGAATTCCCTAAAGAACTAATTGCTCTGCGTACCGCAGGGAAGGGAAACACCCGCATTCTCCATTGTCCGCGGGATGGTGGTGAACGCCACATTATGAAGGCTCCGGAGATTGTGGATTTGTTCAAGCCCGGTGATTGCCTGGTGGTGAACAATACCAAGGTGATTCCCGCCCGATTGTACGGTGAGACGCTCCATGGCGGCCAGGTAGAAGTTCTCTTGGTGCAGGCGCTGATTCCTGCAAGTGATGGCGGTGCCCGCTTTGAAGCAGAAGTTCGCCCAGGTAAGGCGTTTAAGGTTGGCCGTGTATTGAACATTGCCGGCGTGGAAACTGCGGTGGAAGAAATCCGCGAATCCGGCGCTCGAGTGCTGCGTTTTGCGAAGTCTCCGGTGGAGATGGAAGCGGTGATGAATGCCCAAGGGCATGTCCCGCTGCCACCTTACATTGAGCGGCCCGATGATGAGGATGACAAAAAGGCTTATCAGACGATTTTCGCAAAGTATGCCGGGGCGGTGGCGGCGCCGACGGCTAGCCTCCACTTCAGCGAACAAATGCTCGCGGACTTGAAGGCGAAAGGTGTTTTTGTCGCTGAAGTCACGTTGCACGTGGGCCCCGGCACATTTCAGAACATCTCCGTAGAGGACTTCACCCAGCACAAGATGCATGGGGAGCACTACGAACTCACGCAGGAAAATGCGGACATTATCAATAACGCTAAGGCTAATGGCGGTCGCATTGTTACCGTAGGCACCACCAGCACCCGCGTAGTGGAAACCATTGCTGATGAAAATGGCGTCGTTCGGGCGCAAAAAGGCATTACCCACGCCTTCTTCTATCCCGGTTACCGCTACAAAGTCATCAATGGACTATTGACCAACTTCCATTGGCCCAAAAGCAGCCTCATTTTGCTGGTGTCCGCATTCTATGGCAGGGAAAACACCCTGGCCGCCTACAAAATTGCCGTAGAGAACAAATTAAAGTTGTTCAGCTATGGCGATGGGATGCTAATCCTGTAATTGCCGTTTTATTTTTCTTCAGAAGCTTCTTCGCCAAGAGACGGAATCAACTTGTCGTCTTGGCAAAGATTTTCTTCCCGGATTTTGAAGGTGAAGTCCACCAGATTGTTTTCGAACATCTTCTGGTAGGGCTTCTTTTTTTGCACACTTTGTAGGGCGCAGGTGCAATAGTTGATGCGTTGCACCAGTTTTTTATCGCTACTTGGGGTTCCCTTGGCAAAAACGCATTCGTGCATGATGGCGTATTCCATGGGGCGATCGTAGCGGCCCTTGCATTTGTTCTTCAAATCGGGCTGCTCGGCGACTTTTTCAATGATTCCTTCCGTGGGAACATCGATAATGACTTTACAGGTGACAAAACCGCCTATAAAGAAGGCGAGGCACATGGCGGCATTGATGAGGAAGCGCTTGCCACGGCTAATCTTGCTATAGCGAAGGCCTACTGCGTTAAATGTTTGGGTCGCATGCAGTCTAATGTCGTCGTCTAGTTGCTCGTTATCCGTCATCCCTATTCCTCTTCTAAACTCCAAATGTCGGGGAAGGTTCTGTATTCTCCGGCATAGTCCAGTCCGTACCCTACGACGAACTTGTCTTCAATTTTAAATCCCGTAAAATCTGCCTGGAAATCCACTTCGCGACGGCTGGGTTTGTCTAACAGCGCGCAGGTTTTGACTGCGGCAGCACCGGCCGCACGAATCTTTTCGCTGAGGCATTTCAGCGTGCGGCCCGTATCCAGAATGTCATCGATGAGGAGCACGCGCTTTCCGGCCAGTTCCTTCAAGCCCAGGCCCGAAACTTCCAGTTCGCCGGGACGCATCTCGTCGCAGTAGCTGGAGGCCTTGATGAACTTGATTTGCAAATCCTGCCGCGGGAAGTAGCGGCACAAATCAGACACGAAAATGAAGGATCCTGTCAAAATGCCCACCACCACATCGAACTCGTAGTTCCTGCGGATTTGTCCGGCCATGGCCTCCACGCATTCGTGGATGGCTTCTGCCGTAAACATGGGCATCATGGACATCTTATACATCCACCACCTCAAAATTCAGCCAGCCGAACATGGGGGTGAGTCCAGCCATGGTGCCGCGGGGATCCTTCTTGAATTCTTGGTATAGCGGGAACACCAGATTTTCAAGAGAAGTCTTGTCGATGTTCAGGTGCATCAGGTCTGCAATGGTGATGAGTTCCGTGATGTACTGCACCGTTTCGGGTTTCATGTCCGCTTCCACCTCGGTGATGAGGCTCGCGAGTTTCTTGTGGAAAATGCGTCCCGTACCGCCAAAACTGAAACTTGCGTTCAGGGCGTTGGCTTCATCCAGCAGGCTCTTGATTTTGTCGAACATCTCGGGCTTCGGTTCCTGCAGGTATTCGAGAGCCAGATGGTGAATCTTGGCGCAGATATCCAGAGAGAGAATGTTCCGCATGGTATCGGGCAAGGTGTGGTCTGGGTCAGCAAGGCTATCGATGCTGAGGCCTTTGGCCATGGCGAATTCCGAGAACTGCTGCGTTACATCCAACAGGCTCTTCTGGGTTTCCAGCTGGTTGATGCGCTGGAGGGAATCGCTCATCAAATCGCGCATGCGCACCACGTAGGCTGTGGGGTACAGGTGTTTCAGTTCTTCCGTGGAGATGTTTGGATTTTCCACAAAACTCAGGTCGTCCTGGCCTGCGCTAGTGAGGGCTACCACGATGTTGATGCGGCTCATGTTGTCTGTAAGAACGAGAATGTTGGCCTCCCGCTTTTCGCGGATGGAGGAATCCTCGTAGGTGGCCTTTACCAAAGTCTGGCGGCGACGGCTGGCAATCTTTGTAGCGCCGAACTTCGCGTTTTTCTGGTCGTAGCCTTCTTCCAGACCCAGGTGGAAAATAGCCGCACGTTCAGCCATCAGTTTCACTACCACAGGAACTTCGTCCTTGGCAAAACGGCTGAATACTTCCGCGCCGTTCCAGTGATGTTCGTTGCTGGTGGCTCTAGCCAGAATGCTCAGCACCTGGCTTGCGATTCCATGACCGAAGGGGAGGAAGGGCTCCATCAGTTCCATGGCCCGGAGGGCATATCGCATGTTCTGTACGGGTTCCAAGCCTTCAATGTCATTGAAGAACCATCCGCAGCTGGTAAAACTGAAGAGGCAGAATTTCTGAATTTCGAAGAGGCGGGTGGCCTTGGCCAAATCCGTCTCTTTTTCCGGATGGGCGAGCACCTTCTTGAAAAATGCGTCCAAGCGGGAAGAATCTTCCGGCTTCACCAGGGCCTGCACGTAATCATTGCGGGCGTCCCAGGGATTTACGGAACCAATCTTCTCGAATTCCCGGACGAAGATCTCGTCTGCCAGCTGTTTCAGGTGGTTGAACGCATCGCGGAGGGGACCGCGCCACTTCTGGTTCCAACCGGGCCCACCACCGGTGGAGCAACCGCAATCGCGGTACCAACGGCCGACACCGTGGGCGCAACTCCAGGCACAACCTTCGCTGTGGAAGTTCTTCAGGAGAACCTCGTGCTTGGGCGGGAACTTTTCCAGATACCAGCCGTAATTGACGGGAACCATGTTGTTTTCTTGGGCGTAGCGGTTGTACAGCCAGGCCGCGCACATGTCTCCAAAAGGCTCGTGGTGACCGTAGGATTCCCCATCGGTACCAATGCTCACCAACTGCGGGTCTTCGCGGTTGGGGTCCCAGGCATCCTGAATGCGGCGGCCAAAAACGCCAGCGTCACGCAGCAAGTGCTCAAAACCGACGGCACTGCTGAGCCAGGGATTGTAGAAAAACACATCCAGATATCCATCGCACACCAAGTTGCCCTCTTTATCACGAGGGTACACGCGATAGGGGCGCGTTGTATCGATGTCCGTATTTGCGCATCCTGTCCAATCCCCTTCCTTGGGGCTGCCATCTTCGGCAAGAGCCCGGAAGCTATCGGCCTGGGTGGGGGAGAGAATGGTAAACTTGATGCCCGCCTGAATCAAATCTACGACGGTATCTAGATTGATGGCGGTTTCCGCAAGCCACATGGCTTCTGGCATGCGTCCAAAATGGAACTTGAAATCCTCGATGCCCCAGTGAATCTGGGTTTTGCGGTCTTCCGCAGAGGCAAGCGGCATGATGATGTGGTTGTACACCTGGGCGATGGCGTTCCCGTGGCCATTCAGGCGTTCTGCACTCCGCTTGTCCGCTTCCTGGATGCGGCGGTAGGTATCAGGCGTATGGGTCCGAATCCAGCCCATAAGGGTGGGGCCCATGTTGAAGCTCATGTAATCGTAGTTGTTGACGATTTCGGTAATGTGTCCGTTCGGGCTCAGAATGCGGCTGGCGGAATTGGGGCTGTAGCATTGGCTTGCAATGCGTTCGTTCCAGTCGTGGTTGGGCCGTGCACTGGGTTGATTCTCAATAACGCCAGTCCAGGGGTTTTCCCGGGGTGGCTGATAAAAATGACCATGAATCGTAAAATAGAGGGGATGCTTTTCGCTCATGGCCGACAATATAGATAATTGAGAAAACTCGCCCGGAACTTTGCTATAATTCAGCCCATGGAAGCAGAATTCAAAGGAAAATTTGCAGTGGTGCTCCCCGCCGGGGGCCTTGGAAAGCGCATGGGCGGTAGTGTCCCCAAGCAGTTGATGCTTTTGGGGGGTAAGCCCGTGTACCAGTATTCGCTAGAAACTTTCCTCGCTATGGAAGAAATTGCAGAAGTGGTGATGGCGGTTCCCAGCGATTGGAAAAGTCATTTTGAAGATGATTTGAAGGTGCTTCAGAACAAGAATTTGAACAAATTAAAAATCGTGGAAGGTGGGGCGGAGCGCTGGCAATCTGTGAAGAATGGCGTGAGTGCCCTCACCAGTGCCGCGGAATACGTTCTGGTTCACGATGTGGCTCGCCCTTTCATCAGTGAAACCATTGTTCGGGAACTCTGCAAAACCTTGGTAGAAAAAGGCGCCTGTTTGGTGGCAAAGCCTGCGGTGGATACGGTAAAAATTGCAGAAGATGGCCTGGTAAAAACCACAGTGGATCGCCGCACGGTATGGCTGGCGCAAACGCCGCAGGCCGCCCGCATTGACCTCCTGAAAGAACTTTACGGCCGCATCGAGAAAGAGCCGCTACAGTTCACGCCCACTGATGAAGCCAGCATTCTGGAACATTTCCAAGTGCCTGTTTACATCGTGAAGGGCGAATCCCGGAACGACAAACTCACCACGCCCGAGGATTTCGAAATCTTCTCCAAGCGGGTGTAAAAAAATGCTCCAGTTTGGGGCTGATTTTAACTAATGTCAGACTTGGTGCAAACGGTAAAGACTGAAGCTTTTGAGATGGATTACGTTCATTTCGGGGCCGGTTCACATGTGCTGGTGGTGCTGCCGGGAATGAGCCTCAAAAGCGTTCTCAGCTGGGCCGAGGCCATCCTCGTCTCCTACAAACTTCTGGCGGAATATTTCCAGATTTACCTCATGGACCGCCGTCGCAAATTTCCGGCCCATTATTCCGTAGAGGGCATGGCGCGAGATACTGTGGCCGCCCTTCAGGCCTTAGGCGTCACAAGGGCATCCTTCTTTGGTGCCTCTCAAGGTGGCATGATGGCCCAGGTCATTGCCGCGGAACATCCGGAGATGACAGAGAAAATCATCTTGGGATCAAGCGCCTGCCGCACGATAGGGCGCTCCATCCCGCTGTTTGAGAATTGGGAGAAGTGGTCTCTAGTCGCAGACCTAGATTCTCTCGTATCCAACTACATTGATGTGATTTATTCTCCGGAACTCGGCCAGAAAATCAAGCCCACTCTGGTGAAACTCAATGCAGATGCAACGTCCGAGGAATTTTCCCGCTTTGCAGTCATGGCCCGAGCCTGCCTGAATTTTGATTATGCTGCTGATTTGCCCAAAATCAAGTGCCCGGTGTTGGTGCTTGGCAGCCGGCTGGACAAAGTCTTCTATGTGGCCTCTATTCTGGAGGTTGCGGAGAGGCTGAAGGCTGCCGGAAATACACCCGAGGTATATCTGTATGAGAAATACGGCCACGCCTGTTACGACGAAGCGCCCGATTACAGGGCCCGAATGCTAGATTTCCTAGAGCATTAGGCAAGAGAAAAGACTCTTTTTATTATCCAGATTGACATGTTGAAATAGAGGTGGGGAAGGCCGCAGAATACGGGCGTATGCGGCCATTTTTCTCGTTCTCGGCGGGGCTTCAC
>JAKSIJ010000013.1 GCA_024398875.1 Fibrobacter sp. | reverse complement strand
GGGCCTTCTTTTCAGCAGCCTTCTTCTCTTCGGCTAAGCGCTTCGCTTCTTCCTTGGCGGCCTTTTCTGCGGCTTTCTTTTCTTCAAGGGCCTTCTTTTCGGCAGCCTTCTTCTCTTCGGCTAAGCGCTTTGCCTCTTCCTTAGCGGCCTTTTCTGCGGCTTTCTTCTCTTCGAGAGCCTTCTTCTCGGCAGCCTTTTTCTCTTCAGCTAAGCGCTTTGCCTCTTCCTTGGCGGCCTTTTCTGCGGCTTTCTTTTCTTCGAGAGCCTTCTTCTCGGCAGCCTTCTTCTCTTCGGCTAAACGCTTCTTTTCTTCAAGGGCAGCTTTCTCGGCGGCCTTCTTGTCTTCGAGGGCTTTTTTATCAGCAGCCTTTTTCTGTTCCTTGAAAAGTTTAGAGAGTGTCCAAGCCTTAGCAGTGCTACCCTTCAGCATCAAGAGGAAATCAGCCTTGTCCAAAGCAATTTCATTCTTGTCTGTAGCAAGGGATGTGCCAACATCCATTTCAATCTTCAAGAAATCCGTACCGCGGTAAGGTTCCTTGAAAACCCGCATAGACTTCACAAAAGCGGAAGCACTATCAATAGCAAACGTTCCTTCACCCAGAGCAAATTCCGTAGCCGAGAAACCAAGGGTCAGTTTCTTCTTGGCAGCATCATACTTCTGGAAGAACGTGGGCAAATCCTGTTCTGAGGCGAACTGGAATGTCATTGCGCACTTCTTTGCATCACACTGGAAACGCACATCCTTAATCTGGGCAGCGCTCACAGCCACCGCAGCCGATAGAATCAAAAGAAGCAATTTATTCTTCATTATGGACCTACCTTCTTGGACGTGTACGTAGTGAGGTTGAAGGTCACAGACATTGTGATAGGCGTCCACCCATGGGATTCAGCCTTCTGCAGTTCTGCAGCAATGCCAGAGTAACGATTCAATCTCAAGTTGGAAATAGCAGTCGGATAGTTGAAGTTTGCAATTTCCGCAAACAGGTAACCCAGCATGTGGTAACCGGAGTTCACCGCAATAGAATAGCGGTTTTCAATGTAATGCTCCTTAGGAGAATTGCCTTCCGGATTGAACTTCTGGATTTGCACGCCGGAACTGCGCAGCACAGAATAGAGGTCCTGCAGACGGAGAGGCACCTTTTCTTCTTCCGGGAACATTTCCTTCAGTTTTTCGAAGTCCTTTTCGGCCTGCACCAACTGAAGTTCCAATTCTGCAAGGCGAGCCTTCTTGGCATTAATCTTATCCAGTTCTGCCTGTGCGGAGCTGAGTTCGGATTCCAAGCGCTGGCGGTCCAGCACAAAGGGATCCCACATATAGGTGTACACACAGTAGCCTACTGCAAGTAGAATTGCCACTACAGCAATTGCGTAAATATTCTTCTTATCTTGCCAATTGATATTGCCCATAATTACTCCTCCATCCCGAGATCCTTCTTCAGGATCACTTTAATGGTGAAGTTGTAGGCTTCTTCGCCGTCAACCTTGGTCGTAGAAACTGTCGTGAGAGAAACCTTATCAATACTGGTCTGCTTTTCCAGTTTGACCATGTACTCTGCAACCTCTGCAAAGTCAAAGGTTATTCCCTTCATTTCCAAATCAAATTCACCCAGCTGATTCAGGCTGGTAAGCCACATATTAGGAGGCAGAACAGAAGAGATATTTTCAAACAAAACCACCCAGCGTTTCTTGCTTACCTGAATGGACTTGAGAGCATTGATCTTTGTATTCACAATGTTCTGCTTCTGTTCCAAGTCGCTAATCTTCGTGAGAAGCGGACGTTCCCGTTCCACCTCAGCCTTGACTCGGCTCAACTCGTTATTCAAACCATCTATAGTTTCGGTAATGAATGCCTGCAGCATCATCACGCTGAATATGGCCACAATAATCGCTATCGTCGGCCAAACTACACGCCTGTCTGTAATCCAAGAGAAATCCTTCTGCGCTTTACGATACTCTGCAGGGAGCAGGTTTATCGAAATGCAAAGAGACTTTCTTGCAGAAGGCTTTGTCTTATTCTTAGCCTTATTCTTAGCCATTAGAACTTCCTCATTGCAAGGCCCAATGCAGGGGCGTAAATATTAGACAGGGCGAGAGAGATACCGTTTTCGCCAAACACCTTGGAATCGCATTCCACATAGCGGAAGGGGTTCACCGTGTCGGTTTCAACACCGGTACGTTCGGCCACATAAGCCTTAAATCCAGGAATGGAGGCACCTCCACCCCCCAGATAAATCTTTTCCAAATTCATGGAGTCTTCGGAAGTTTCGTAGTAGCGAAGACCCATTTCAATCTGACCCATCAAATCTTCAAAGGCAATTTTCAGCGCTTCTTCCACATCAGCTTCAGAGAAGCCATCCACAATGGAGAGGTCGCCCTTTTCAAATACTTCATGAGCCTTGGCAGCGTCAATGCCCAAATGAGTACCTAGTTTTGCAATCACCATGTCCAAGGATCCACCGGCCATAGAACGCATGGAGTGGAACACGCCATTTTGAACAAATGCTAGGCTCATCTTCTTTTCACCAATATTGATGATGGCCGCGGTCTTATTGGCTTCTTCATCGGAAACCGTAGCCATATAAGAATTGAGGAGGCCAAAGATGTCCACATCCATGGCAGAAAGTTTGAGGCCCTTCATGGTAAAGAACTGAGCCCAGGAGTCTAAGAGCGAGTTCTTTGCAGCCACCACATTGACTTTCACCTCATCGCCTTCACGAGAGTTCACCTCGTAGTCGATGACGTTATCCTGGTCATCGAAGGGCGGACGAGACTGGGCGGTCTGGAGAATAATGGCGGATTCGTTTCCGTTTTTCGGAATCTTCACGTTCAACCGGTCCACCAGGACGCCTCCCACACCGGCACCGCAGTTTACGGAAGCAACGATATCTGTAGTGGCATCCAGAGGATGACGAAGCATGAGCTTGGTAAGAGCATCGCTCAAAAGTTCAAAGCCATCTTTGATCTTTTTGCCTTCAGCATCTGCAGGGGCATCGCCTTCACGACGCTGGATTTCACCATTGATGATGGCTCCATCGGGGACAGGTTCCAGGTCAGCATCAACCACGACCTTTCCGCCGCGGCTGTTATGGTAAACCTTCACATATTTGATGCTGTAATGGCCAACATCAATACCAACGGTTACGCGTTCACCGCGAATTCGAGCAATTAAACTTAAAGCCAATGTTAACTCCGATGGGAAACAATACTACCCTAATTCTACCTTTATAAATGTCAAATGTCAAGCGAAAAATGCGTCTAAGTCATTAAAAATCAATTAGTTAGCCACTTTTGGGGGGCTATTTTCCGCCTTTTTTGCCTTATGAACCTCAAAAATGTACTGGAGGACCCTCTCCTGGGTCCAACCAAAGGTGCCGGTAAAGGATGCCGTCTGGGAGAAAAAATCCGGATGTTCTGGATTTTTACGCCCTATACTGCGCAAAATTTCCACTTCCACATCCTCTTTTCCAAAACTGGGAAGTTCGAACCGGATATGGATGTGCTGGCCGGGAGCGCATTCCCGAGGAAGCCCCAGAAGAATACCGCCTGCGGATAGGTCATAAAGTATCCCCTTGCAGGATTCACCATCGGGGAATTCCGCTTCCAGCGGCAAATTCACGATTTCGCGGACCCAACGGCGGAGTTGCTGCTTTTCAAGGCTGGAGGAATGAGACAGTACCAACTCTCCTGGCCTTGCCTCCAACACCTTCACCACGGAAGTATAAACCGCATCCTCTGGACGGGTCCAGCGAATGTGGACTTTCTCCCCCACCAGACCGCGTCCGTTCCCATACTGTTCTCCGTATGCAATGGAGAACAGCCGTTCATCCATCCGAAGAATATTGGAATGCTTTGCTGGGGAACCATCATCTAGAATCAGGTCAATACGGTCATTCACATTGAACTGCCGCGTGGAGACGACTGCCTCCAACAGGTTTGAAGCCGTAAAATTCAACTTGCGACGAAGAGAGGTCACCACATCCAGTGTACCTTCACGAATGGAAAGCACATCCCTGAATTCGTAGAAATCTGAAACCGCGTCTTCAAAAAGTTTGGCTGAATTAATGACAGCATCTTTGTTTTCGTATCTCGAGGCGCGAACAATCTTTTCCAGAGTGCTAATTTCCTTATCCGTAAACTGGTACGCCCGGACCCGCTCATTAAAAGCTTCCGTGTCAAACATGACCGAATGCACTCGCCGGTGATGACTGCGCTGAATCTCTAGCAAGAGCAAGAGAAACAGCACCGCCGTAACGATGAGCGCAATCCAAGCCAGCTGTGCAGGAAGAATCATGAACTAGGCCTCGCTCCACACACCGTAGATGTAGGAGCCCACAATAGAAGACGGAAGTTCCTTCCCCAGGAGAGGAGAGTTGTACACATGACCCGCAAAGTCGGAGGACTCCACCTGGTGAGGTTTATCCGCGGCAAGCACAACCAAATTAACTGGTTTGTCAGAGCCGACTTCACAGGCTGGTTGGGCGCCCGCCAATTTTGCAGGTGCTGTAGAAAGAAGCTCAATGGCACGAGCCTCCCCTACGCGGGCACTGAGTTTGTTCCAGATGGCCGGAAGCGCGATTTCCAGAGAAACTGCGCCCGGGACGGAATCCTCAAAATTCACCAAAGTGTCCTGACGGAGCACCGGAGTGTGATTCATGCTGATGGCGTTCACCGTTCCATCATCAATGCCAGCCCAAAGCGCTTCGCAGTCCTTCGCAGACCGGACCGGCGGAATAAGATGATAGCAGGAATCCAGAGTTTCCAGGCAGGAATCGTCCAGCAACAGATGGTAGAGACCGACATCGCAGGTCACGTCTAGGCCGTTCTTGCGGGCAGTGCGAATCAGGTCCAGAGTCTCGCCACAGGTCACTTGCTTGAAGTGGACAGGCACCTGAAGGAAGCGGGCCATTTCAAGGATGGTGTAAGCGGCGATGGTTTCTGCCACACGAGGAATGGCCTTCATTCCAAGCATGTCGGAATAGGCACCTTCATGCACGCATCCGCTGTTGCGAAGCGTCTTGTCCATAGGTTGGAAGAAGAAGCGCTTACCCGTCATCTTGCCGTATTCCATGGCAAGACGGAGGAACCGGGAGTGCGGGATGGGAGCGTTTCCATCGCCAAAACCAACCACACCATCCACAATGGACTTTCCAAAAGAATCCGTAAGTCCTTGAGAAAGTTCCACCATTTCAGAAAGACTGTTGGAGCCGAACTCCTGGCTGTAGGCACCCAGGAACTTGATTTCCAAATCGGAGTAGCAGCCGTTCTGCACCAGGCGCTTTGCCGCAGCAGAGAGTTTTTCAATATCATCGATGGGGTTCGCCACGCTTTCGTAGAGACCGCCGTAAAAACCACCGCGGTGCATGGCATCCAGACCATCGCCGAAGGTATACACGTCATCGCGAAGTGGTGCCATAAAATCAAGGCCCAGGCCAAACAGAGCAGGCATTACAAGCGCACCCTTGCAATCGAATTCCTTGGAGCCTTCTTCGGGAGCATCCACAATGCGACCGCAGGAATTAATAACGAGCGTTTCACGCTGTTCAAACTTACGCCCGTTCCAGAACTTCAAGTTCTTGAGGACAACACTATCCGTGTTGCCCATGAGACCATAACCATAATTCTTATACGTCTTCATTTGCACGACCTCCTGCCAAGAGGAAGAGAACTGCCATACGCACAGCAACGCCGTTCGTTACCTGATCGAGAATCACGGAGTGCTTGCCATCGGCGATGTCGGAATCCAGTTCCACTCCGCGGTTGATTGGACCCGGATGCATAATGATGACCTTGTCCTTCACGTTCTCCAAAAGTTCTTCCGTGATGCCGAACGTGTTGCGGTATTCGCGCATGCTGGGGAGAAGCGCATCGTCCATGCGTTCCTTTTGCAAGCGCAGCGCGATGATGGCGTCTGCGTTTGCGACCGCCTTCTTCACATCGCTTTCCCATGTGACCTTGTCCATGAGGTCCGTGTTGCGCGGCATGAGCGTGCTTGGTCCGCAAAGCGTGACGTGAGCGCCCATGGTGGTCATGCCCCAGAGGTTACTGCGGGCGACGCGGCTGTGGCGGATATCGCCCACGATGGTGATGTTCTTGCCTTCAAGGGTGCCCAACTTCTCTTCGATAGTGAGCATGTCGAGAAGAGCTTGTGTCGGATGCTCGTGAGCACCATCGCCAGCATTCACGATAATGGCGTTGCTGTTCTCGGCCAGGAACTTGGGAACCCCGGTGCCCTTGTGACGCACCACCACGATGTCGATTTTCATGGCCTCGATGTTCTTCAAGGTATCTACCAGAGTCTCCCCTTTTTTAACGCTAGAGTTACTGCTGGTGAAATTCACCGTGTCTGCAGAGAGGCGCTTTTCTGCCAGTTCAAAACTGGTGCGGGTACGAGTGCTGTTCTCAAAAAACAGATTTACAACCGTCATGCCCCGAAGGCTTGGAACCTTCTTTACCGGGCGTTCCAAAATTTCACGAAACTGCTTTGCATTGTCGAGAATCATGCGGATGTCGTGCTTAGACACGCCCCGCAGTCCGAACAAGTGCTTGATTTCTAGCGCACTCATCCTTCAGCCTCCACCTCTACGAGGTAAACAGAGTTTTCATTATCAATAGGTTCAATCATCACCCGGACTTCCTGATTCTTGGCGGTCTCAACAGTGAGGCCCACACAGTCCGGAGCGATGGGAAGTTCACGATGGCCGCGATCCACCAACACGCAGAGGCGGATGGCCGAAGGGCGGCCGAGGTCAAGAATAGCCTGCATTGCAGCCCGGACGGAACGGCCCGTATAGAGCACGTCGTCCACCAGAATCACCGTCTTGCCTTCTACAGAAGCGGGCATCTCCACAAAGCGCATCTCCGTAGAGGCAGCCTTTTTGCGATAGTGGAAGTCGTCCCGATAGAAGGTGGCGTCGAGGCTCCCCGTCTCGATGGGCGTGCCGAACTTGTCGGAGAGGCGGGCACTGAGTTTTTTTGCCAGAGGAATGCCACGACTTGCCATTCCAAGCACAATCAATTTATCCGCAACCGGATGCATCTTGGCAATTTTGGCCGCCATCTCATCCAAAGCGAACTCCATGGCTTGCGCGCTCAGGAGTTCTTGAAGTCTTTTGCAATTATCTGTCATATCAACACCAAAATCTAAAATTTTTATGATTTTTGAAGATTGGGTTGGAGACTAAAAAAGGTTTTTTGGGGATTGGCTCTCTTTTGGGAATTGACTTTATTATATTAAGTCTTGTATACTCAACAACTTAAGGAGATTATATGTTTAATCAGCTGGATAAGCCCCAGGCCGGCGAAACCATCGCCATTATGAAGACCAACCACGGCACCATGAAGATTCGCCTCTTTGTGGAACGTGTGGGCGAATGCGCAACCAACTTTGTGGAACTTGCGCAGCAGGGCAAATACGATGGAGCCCCCTTCCACCGCATCATCAAGGATTTCATGATTCAGGGCGGCGACTTTACCCGCCGTAACGGCACTGGAGGCCACTCCGCCAAGGGCCCGGGAACCACCATCGGCGACCACTACGACCCATGCCTCACCCACATGCGCGGTGCGCTCAGCTGGGCAAAGACAGCCATGCCCTTCAGCATCGGCAGCCAGTTCTTCATCGTCCACGGCGAAAACGTCCACTTTTTGGACCACGACCAGTGCGGTTCGGGCCCGGCCGATGGCTACTCCGTATTCGGTCAGCTCTACGAAGGCTTCGAAGTGCTGGATGAAATCGCCGGCGTAAAGACCGACCGCCGCGACGCCCCCTACGAAGAAGTCCTCATCGAAAGCGTGACTATCGAAAAGGCCTAGACAATTAGCAATTTTTTGAACCAAAAGCAGGATTCGTCCTGCTTTTCTTGTTTTTTGGACTTTTTTTAGGGCTCCCCTTGACATTTTAGGGATAAATTGCTCTATTTGGTCCACCTTTCGGGGTTATAGCTCAGTTGGTAGAGCGCCTGCATGGCATGCAGGAGGTCAGGAGTTCGAATCTCCTTAGCTCCATAAAATAAAAGAAGACCCTTTATGGGTCTTTTTTTGTTTTATAAACTTCGGGAGATGAGAACTCCTGAAAGGAGTTCGTCTAGCCGAGCAGCTGCGAAGCTGTCGCGAGGCTAGCGCTTCTCGCATAGCAAGATGAAATTCTTATGCGGAGCGAGAAGCCCGTAGGGTGAGCCTTGCATCGCGTAGCGATGTCAAGCAAGGCGAACAATCTCCTTAGCTCCATAAAATAAAAACGGGCCCTAAAAGGGTTCGTTTTTATTTTATACGCTCAGAAGGGATGAGAACTCCTGAAAGGAGTTCGTCTAGCCGAGCAGCAGCGAAGCTGTCGCGAGGCTAGCGCTTCTCGCATAGCAAGATGAAATTCTTATGCGGAGCGAGAAGCCCGTAGGGTGAGCCTTGCATCGCGTAGCGATGTCAAGCAAGGCGAACAATCTCCTTAGCTCCATAAAATAAAAACGGGCCCTAAAAGGGTTCGTTTTTATTTTATACGCTCAGAAGGGATGAGAACTTCTGAAAGGAGTTCGACTAGCCGAGCAGCTGCGAAGCTGTCGCGAGGTAAATTATAATGCGCGGATGTCGTCTTCTGTGAGACCAGAAGATTCTGCAATCAAAGAAATATCAACACCCTTCATAAGGAGACCCTTCGCCATTTTCTTCTTGGCATCCAAGGCTCCCTCATTAAAACCCGTTCTATGGGCAGTACCGATGCGAGTCATGATTTCCGCTTCCGTGACCATACCTTGTGCTACCTCCGAAATGAACAAGTTTGACGACTTTGCAACCAGCATCCGTTCATAGACATCCTTGAGGACCTCATCCACATCCTGGGGAGTTTCCTTCGCATCCGCCATCGTGGTGAAAAGTTTTAGCCACTCCATCTCCGGAGAGCACTTCCCGTCCGCCTTGAACTTCGTCAGGTCTATCAAAATATACTTCTTTTTCCCATAAATCGGCAAGGCTCCCCTATTGCCGACATCACTTGCCCGATAGAGCCCGATTTCCTCGTGATACGAATTACAGAACTCCACGCTAAAATTACAGAGCCAAATAGAATATACCGTTGGCATCGTATACGAGTTGCTTTTCTGAGACTCCCCCAAAAGAACTCTATTCATGTCTATCTTCGAGTTAATGGAGAGAAGCGAACCATAAAGTTCCACACGGTCAAGAAAATCTTCGTGACTTGCCCGTTGCATTTCAAGGTCGATGAACTTGCCGCACTTGGTTTTGGCATGGACATCGAAGCGAACCTGTTCCTCGCCCACACCCGTGTCCAAGGTTACCGTGGGCTTACGTTCCTCCACGCTCACAATTTGAGCTTCATCTTCCAAATGGAGAATTGCATTCAAGAAATGGATGAGGGTTTCCTTCTTGGAGAAGATTTCTTTGAAGACGATGTCGTATGTAGGGTCAAAGAATGTTTTGGAGCGTATTTTTGCCTCCTGCTCCAGGAGTCTTTTGCTTTTGTATGGCATTTTTTCCCATAGGATAAACTTGGCGGACACCCGCCGACAACCTATAAGACGTTTAAATGGCCGAAATTTCACACAGGAAAATGAAAATTTTTCATTTTGCAAAAAAAACGCTGTTCCTTACTTGATATAAGAAACAGCGTCATCTAATGAGCTTTCTTTTTTGTCTCAGGTGGTCGCTCTACCACCCTATCATCAATTTGAGCTTTCTTTTTTTCTCAGGTGGCGGCTCTGTCACCCTGTCATCAACAACAATATAATAAAATTTCAAACAAGAAACAAGTTGAACTGATTATTAGAGCTTATTTGGAGTTCGACTAGCCGAGCAGCTGCGTAGCTGTCGCGAGGTAGAGTTTTATTTTTCAACTTTTATTTAATATTTTCTTATTCAAGCATGATGGTGAATGGTCCGTCATTCACGAGGCTCACCTGCATATCGGCGCCAAAGCGACCGGTTTCCACAACAGGAATTTCCTTTTTACATTCTGCAACGATATATTCGTATAACTCATTTGCTAATGTAGGATTTCCGGCGCTATTAAACGTAGGACGATTACCTTTATGACAGTCTGCATACAAAGTAAACTGAGAAACCAACAAAAGTTCCCCACCCACATCCCGAATGTTCAAATTAGTTTTCCCTTCGCTATCAGCGAATATCCGAAGATTCAGCATCTTACGAATAAAGTGGTCAGCAACCTCACTGGAATCATTCCCCCCCACTCCTATAAAAACCAAAAGACCACCGTTAATTTTTCCTACGGTTTCATCATTAATATTCACTTGTGCATGTTTAACACGTTGAATCAAAAACTTCATGTCATCCCTTCTTCCCGAGAATACCCAGGGCTTTTTCGATAATTTCAGGAGAAAGGCGGAATACGGAACTTAAAGTTTCCACCTGATTTTCAGTAGCGATGCGTTCCATGCGAGAGCCATTCGCGTCGCGGGTCACCAGATTCCCCTTCTGGTAATAATACTGCACGCCACGTTCCCGATCCAGGCGGTTCAACACCGGATACGTCATCATCTCCCGATAGAAGCTTTCGGCCCAATGCTGCTTGAATTCCTCTACCGAGACGCCAGCGACGGGATATTCGAACCGGAGTTTCATGGGGCCGCCCGCGCCACCTGTCCAGAGGGCGAGAGATTCCATAGAGGGCCTATCCAGACGGACGGTGTTGGGGACCAGCGGGAAGAATGCGGTGCCCTGCCCGAAGGGCGCTGGAAGCGGAAGTTCCAGCGGTTCAAAAAGGAGGTAGCCCGGGTCTAGAAGGTATTCGCGAGAAAATGGTTCACTAGATTGCCACGCGGCTTCGCCGCTCGCAATGACGTTTTGATTTGCAGAACGAAGGCGGGTTTCATTATTTTGATTTGCAGAACAAAGGTGGGTTTCATTAAATTCAGCATCCGGCAGAATCAGCGCGCAGTGGATGTTGCGCTCCTTGCGCTTGTGCCCCATGACCAATCGCGGATTCAGGCCCATGTCCTTCAGATTCTGGTAGAGATGCCATGTCATGCTGAAGCATGTTCCGCCACCCATCCAGGCATCCACATCATTCTGATTGCTATCGTCCAGATTGCGGGCGCCAGAAGCACTACCCGTCTGTTCCAGGCGGATAATCTTCGTCAGATTTTCATAAGTGACGTTGGAGAGGCTGTTACACAGTTCCAGAACTTTTTGCCAAACCGAAGGGTTCACAAGCAAAGCCTCCCCATTTTTTACAAAGTCCAGTTAGTACGGCGCCGGGCCCGACTTCAATAGCCGCGGTGACACCCAGAGACTTCGCCGTTTCCAGAGTTTTCACCCACTGTACAGGCGATACCAACTGCCGGCGCAAATTTTCCTTCAATTCTGCGGCGGACGTCACCACCTCACCCGTGACGTTATCGATAAGCGGTGCGGTGGGTTCGTTAAATGTTACAGCATCCAGAGCAACGTTCCATTCCGGCAGTGCGGATTCCATCAGCGGCGAATGGAAGGCGCCCGCGACCTTGAGGAATGCGGTACGGATTTTTTCGGCGGCGAGGAATGTGGCAAAGTCATCGATGGCAGAAGCGTCGCCCGAGACGACGATTTGCTTTGGCCCGTTGATATTTGCGATGACGAGGACGGGGCGCGAGGTAATTGCGTCGCGGAAGCGATCGAGCGCCTGCTCCACAACTTCCTGAGACTGCCCGAGAACTGCCAGCATCTTCCCCGCCCGCTGTTGGCAGGCTCTTGCCATCAACTTTCCGCGGATTGCTACGAGGCGAAGACCCTCCTCGAATGAGAAAACGCCTGCAGCACAGGCTGCGCTAAACTCCCCGAGGGAATGGCCCGCGAAAAGCCCATCATGCCAACCCATTTTATCAGAGCCATCTTTCTCCGCACTTTCTTTAACCATTGCAACACCTTGTTTATACAACTTCCACAACGCCACAGATGTGGTAAAAATGGCAGGTTGTGCAATTTCCGTTTGGCATAGAACTTCGGCAGGACCGTTTTTCAGGATTGCAGACAAATTAAAGTCTAGAATTTCATCGGCGGATTTTAGAAGCGCAGCGGCTTCCCCGTTTTCCCCCATAGCATCAAACATTCCCACTGCTTGGGAACCTTGACCTGGGAAAAGGAGAAGAGTCTTTTGCATTTTCAAAAAAGAAAGCCCAACCTTCTTGCGAGGGTCAGGCTTTCAAAAGGTTCAAGTCGCAATTAAGCTTCAGCCTTGGGTTCTTCCGCCTTGATTGCATTCAAGCGTTCACCAATCTTCTTGGCCACACCTGTTTCTGCATACTTGGCTGCGACCACCACAGCCTGTTCAATGGCAGCGGCATCAGAAATACCGTGGGCGATAATGCCCGTGCCGTTCAGGCCAAGGAGAAGAGCTCCACCCGTTGCGCGGTAGTCCCACATCTTGTCGAAGCGGTGACCTGCCGGCGTATCGATAGTGCCGAACATCTTCTTGTGGAGTTCGTAGAATCCTTCCACCATCTTGAGAACCACGTTGCCGGTGAAACCAGAGCAGGCAATCACGTCGGCCTTGCCCTGAATCAGGTCGCGGCCTTCGATATTACCGATGAAGTTCACCGGAGCTTCCTTCAAAAGCTGATAGGCTTCACGGAGGACTGCGGGGCCCTTGTGTTCTTCTTCGCCCATGTTGAGAAGGCCAACCTTGGGCTTTTCAAGACCCAGGAAGCATTCGGCGAAAGCGGAACCGGCGATGGCAAAATCCACCAAGGTGGAGGCACGTTCATCGACGTTAGCTCCGGAATCCACCAGCACGAAGTGTCCGTCTGCAGAGGGCAGGGCACATCCGATAGGGGGGCGTTCAAAGCGCTTGCAAGAGCGGCCAAGAAGCATGAGGCAAGCCACCATCATGGCGCCGGAGTTACCGGCACTGACGCTAGCGTCCACCATTCCCTTCTTCTGGAGGGCAACGCAGGTCACCAGGCCAGAATTGGGCTTCTTGCGGAGAACATCCGTCGGGGACTCGTCCATGGCCACGGGGGCCGGAGCGTCCACCACCTGGATGGCGTCGCCTGCATAACCCAACTTGGCAAGGCCTTCCTTGACCTCCGCCTCAGGTCCGCAGAGCACCACCTGGATATTCGGATTGTTCTTGACGGCGTTTACGGCGCCTTCAATCACCACACCTGGGGCGTAGTCGCCACCAAGAGCATCGAGAGCTACACGAATCACAGTTACCTCCTGTGAGTTTAAGCGAAATTAGGCTTCAGCACCCTTCATGTCCACAACTTCCACACCATTGTAGAAGCCGCAAACCGGGCAAACGCGATGGGGACGCTTCACGGAACCGCAATGATCGCAGGTAGCCATAGCAGGTGCTTCCATCTTCCAGTGGGTACGACGCTTGTCACGACGAGCAGTGGAGGTTTTTCTTTTAGGTACAGCCATTTTTAACTCCTATTTTACTTGCTCTCCAGTTTTTGCTTGAGAGCCTTGAGTTTTTCCCAGCGAGGGTCTATAGCGGACTCCTCCTCGGGAGGTTTGTTTGTTACAAAGATAAATTCTTCGTCAGGATTTTTCACGGGATGCTGCGGTTCCTGTAGGATAACCAGCTGTCGGACGCACTCGGAAACATCCACGAAGTCCTGTCCCTGGGGAATTTTGTAGGCGAAGGCTTCATCGTCATCGTCGTCCAATTCCTGTTGCCCTATGGGAAGCCGTTCCACCTCCACCACCATTTCGGTCGTGAAAGGCGATTCGAACTCCTCCAAAGTGCGGGAGCAGGTCAGAGTTTGCACTCCGGAGATAGTACCAGTCACAAGACACTTACTGTCGCCTTCGGGGCAAATCAACACCTGCGCTACCAGATCGCCAACAAGGTGCAGTTCATCAAAAAGCTCCGCCGATTCGGCATGGGACCAAACTATCCGGCGTTCTTCTGATTCGGTAAGAGTATGTGCAATATCTATTCTCAAAGTGGGCACAAATATAGGAAAAACTTATATTTCGAGCGATGCTCAGGGAACATATTTCCAACTTTCTCACCTACCTCAGGGTGCAGCGGCGCTTTTCGGAGCGGACTCTGGTCACTTACCGGAAGTCCCTGGATAAGTTCATGGCCCTGCTTGGGGAGGACGCTCCCCTTTCCGCCTTCACGGAGATGAGCATCAAGAATTTCGTGTGGGACATGAAGATGAAGCAGAAGCTCGCCAGTACCAGCATCTGCGAGCACCTGGCCGCCATGAAGAGTTTCGGGAAGTACCTAGTGCGGTCCAACATCCTGCAGAAAAATCCGGCGGACGGCATTCCCATGCCCAAGCACCCCAAGCGGCTGGTGGCCTTCCTTGGCCAGAAGGATTTGGCGACGGAAAAAATCTCGGAAAAATTGGGCGACGAAAGCGAGGCGAACCTGCAGCAAGTGCGGGCACGAACTCTCCTGGAACTCATCTACGGTTCGGGCCTCCGTATCTCGGAATGCCAGAGCCTCCACTGGAACCAGATTCGGGAAAAGGAAAAACTGGTGCAGGTCATCGGTAAGGGGAACAAGGAACGGATTGTCCCCATCACAGACGCTTTGATTGAACAGCTTAATTTGTTCAAAATTCAGCAGACAGAGGCGGGGCACCCCATTACGCCGCTGGGATACGTGTTCCTAGCTGAAGACGGTAAGCCTTACAGCGTGCGCACGCTCCGGAACGACATTCACGACTTGCTGCGGGACATTGGATGGGAAGGGAAAGCGAGCCCCCACGTACTTCGCCACAGTTTTGCGACCCATTTGCTGGAAAATGGAGCGGAAATCATGAGCGTGAAAGAGATGCTTGGCCACTCCAGCATTTCCACCACCCAGATTTACACCCACGTAAATGCAGAGCGCTTGCGGCAGGCCTTCAAGAAGACCCACCCGCGTGCATAACAAACAGAAGCTCTTAACCTTCTAACATATATCTGATATCGCTTACCCGGCGCGCCAAAACCGCATCCTTATCCATTTGCTTACCCAGCGAACGGATTGAGGCAATAACCGTGGCATAATCACGATTGAACATCGCCCCCACCTTCTGAAGGGATTCCGTTGTCATTTCGCGACAAAGGAGCATGGCAATCTTGCGCGGAAGACTAGCGCCCGCATCCTGACGCTTTGAAGAAAGCACCAGCAAATCCACATTAAAGTGCGCCGCCACAGCCTCGGCAATGCTCTTCAAAGTCAGCGGGGCATCTTCCTCCCCATGCTGCACACCCACGATCTGCTTTACAGAAAGAAGCGTCAGTTCCGTTCCTCCCAAGGAATACACCGCACGGATTTGGCTCAGCAAGCCTTCCAGCAAGCGAACATTGCTACGGGGAGCCATAGAGAGGTAGCGGCAAATCTCTTCCCTATCCTTCTCCACAAAAGGAATCTTCTCAGACTTCATTTGCACAACGCCCATGCGCGTATTCAAATCCGGTTCATCCAGGCCCACCGCCACACAGCTTTCCAGTGGCGTTAGCAGATTTTCCGTCAACCGCGGAATGGAAGAACTCTTCGGGAGTTGCTCGCCTTCGGCAAGTTTTTTGAAGGCGCTGGGATGTCTATCGCAAGAAAGCACAACCTGCTTTCCGAGACTACGAAGTTTACGAATGAGATAAGCCAAACGCTTCTGGGTTTTGATTCCCTTCTCCAGCAGTTGCACATCATCGATGAGGAGCACATCGCATTCCTCAAAGCGCTCATGGAAAAATGCCGTCAGTTCTTTGGCCTTATCGTATGCACCTCGCTTGGCATTTTCCGCAATGGCCACATGGGCGCGCAAAAATTCATACGCCTGGCAGTACACCACCTTCAAATGCTTCTTGGTAGCCTGCAATTTTGCGGCAATAGCCTGCAACAAATGTGTTTTTCCAAGCCCAGAAGCTCCATAAACCAGCAAAGGATTCATAGCCATATCGCCAGGGTTTTCCACCACCGTTTCGCAAGCGCGGAGTGCCGTAGAATTGCAAGAGCCTTCCACAAAATTTTCAAAAGTATACCGTGAATACAAGCGATTCTCAAAAACTGGATTCTTCTTGGCTGCCCCGGATGTTGCAGCGGCCTGCTTTGCCGCCTGAATCACAACCTGAGGAATGCTCGCCGCTCCCAACTTCATTTCGGGAGCAGGTTCCGAGACCATCAACAAACGAACGCGATAATCCTTAAATGCAGACCCAAGAACTTGAGCAAAGGTCTTGCGCAATAATTCACCATAATGACTATTCAGCCATGTCTCACGGAACTTATCCGGAGCCGTCAAACAAGCATAGCCATCAAAAAAGCCTTCGTAACCAATGGCATCCAGAATCGTCAGGCTCCATTCGCCACATTCCGAGCGAATAACCTGGAGCACCGACTCCCAAGGAGAAGCAACATCATCTAATAAAGAAACCGTATTAACCACAATCCGCCAAAAACAATAAAGACAAAAAAAAACATTTAGGGGTTTCAAAACTAATTAAAGGAAAAGAGGAAAAAATCCATTTTTCAACAAATAATTTCTAGGCCCTTTTTTAGAGCAAAAAAAGCCACTTTTCCTATATACCCATTTTCTGTCCTTTTTTTTCCCGAAAAAGCCCCCTTTACCCACAGGTGAAATCAACTATTCTCCCTATGGTTTTCACATTTTATCCACAGAAAAATTTTGAACAATCCCTTGACAAAAAATGAAGGGGTGGAAGATTCAAAATTCCCCGAAAAATGGCGATTTTAGCCTAAAAACAGCATTTTTCAAGTTCGAAAACAGCGTAACTCATTGACAAATAAAGAGTTAAAATACTACAAAATGCTTATTCTCAACATTTTTACAACAAACAAATTAATTCCATATTTACGCATTTATAAAAACGAATTTTGAGGTTGATGGAAGACGCGCCAATAAAGTATATTAGGAACAAATTCATCTAGGAGCAATTCATGATTCTCGTTACTACAGACTTTATTTCCGGGAAAGAGTTGGAAACTCTGCAGTTGGTAAAAGGAAGCGTCGTTGTATCAAAAAACGTTGTCCGTGATATATTTGCTGGACTCAAGACGATTATCGGCGGAGAACTGAAGGGATACACCGAACTTTTAAATGACGCAAGGCGCATTGCTACAGAACGCATGATGGGAGAAGCTGTGATGATGGGCGCGGATGCTATTATCGGAGTACGTTTCGTCACTTCCGAAATCATGGCCGCAGCAGCAGAAGTCACCGTCTATGGAACTGCAGTAAAGTTCAAATAATCTGTTCACCTCCCGCTTCATACAGAAAATGCCGCCCGGAGGCGGCATTCATTTTATACCCAAAGAATGCTGTTTTATTTTGCAGGAGCGGTTGCTGGAGCAGCCTCAGTTGCAGGCGCAGAGTTTGCTGCAGGTTTGGCTTCCGTTGCCGCAGGTGCCGCCGGGGCAGCCTCAGCAGCCGGAGCAGTAACGGCAGGAGCCGTAGTCGCTGCAGGCGTAGAATTTGCCTCAGTCGAAGTAGCAGCAGGAACCGGTGCAGGCTGAGCAGCAGACTCGCTGGCAGGAGCCGCGCCCGAAACCGCAGAATCCGCAGGACCAACCACCGTCGAGACGCAGGCATCAACCGGTTCGCCGGCAGCCTTCTTCTCTTCCTTCTCCAAAATTTCCTGAAGGATTTCTGCAGCCTGTTCAAACTCTCCAGAGGCAGAGCAGGTCTTGCTATTCAAGATTTTCTGCAGATAAGCCTTCTGCATATCGATGTCACATTCTGCGCTATAGATAGCAGCAAGCTTGAACATGGTGGTACAAGTCTTCTGACCTTCCGGGAAAGCATCTGCCAATGCGGCAAAAACCTTCTTCGCCTTATCCAGCTGATTTGCGTCAATCAAGCAAAGGGCCATCCAGTAGAGAGAATTCTCTGCCAGTTCGCCAGTCTTCATTTGTTCGTAAACCTGCTTGAATCCAGAATAAGCCAGCTTGTATTCGCCACGATGATAGTCGGAACGTGCCGTATTGAAGAGGGCTTCCGCCTCCACCAACTTTTCCGCTTCCCGTTCAATGCTATCCATCGGAACAGGAGCGGCGGCACCGCTCACCACCACCTTCTTTGCCAAAATCTTGTCGGACTTACCCAGAAGCATATCCAAGCGGTAGATGATTTCCTCTTGACGGGAATCATTGCGCTCCGATTCATCTCCCATACGGCGAGAAAGCATGGTCACTTCGGCCATCAAACGCTTCTGCACCAAAGCTGCAGCCGCCTGTTGTGCTTTCAGGGAATCCACCTCTGCGCGAAGGGAATCGTTCTGGGCACTCAGAATCTGCACTGTCGTATCCAAATTGCTCAAAACCGCCACCTGGACATCCGTGCCTACCGCCTTCATTTCTTCCGTGCGGAGCATGGTTATCTTGGAGCAGCCCGTAAGAGCAATAGATGCGGCAATCATGCCAAGCACCAATCGTTTCATATTCAAAACCTCAAACTACTTGATGTTTACGCGGAAGTTTGCGCGACGGTTCTGAGAGTAGGCTTCTTCTGTGGAACCTTCCACCTTCGGAGCTTCCTTACCATAACTGACGGATTCCATGCGAGCATCTTCAATGCCGTATGCACTGAGGAATTCCTTCACCTTCATGGCGCGCTTTGCACCCAAAGTAAAGTTGTAATCTTCAGTACCGCGAGCATCCGTATGGCCTTCAATGGTGATGGTGAAGCGCTGTTCCTTGATAAGGAGCTCGCCTACCTGAGCCAAGAGTTCCTTAGCCTTTTCGGTAAGTTCGGAACGGTCGAAGTCGAAGTACACATCTTCACTCATAATCTGGTTGATGAGTGCTTCCAAGCGGGCGCGTTCGGCTTCCAGGCGTTCTGCGTCCAAGCGGGCCTGTTCTGCAGCCAGAGAATCTGCATTCACCTGAGACTCTGCGGCATTTGCATCCACAGCTTCAGTAGCAGCGGCACCAGCTTCTGCAGTCGGATCCGTCTGGGGCTGATTCTTCTTAGCGCAAGCTACAAGCATCAAGCAAGCTGCGCTAGAAATCAAAGCGAGTTTAACAAGGTTTTTCATTTTTTACCTTCTTTGGGTTGAGGTTTGTCTTCTTCATAAAACCAAGACCAAGTGGGAGAAGTGTTCTCGCCGCCTTGGGTGATGCGGGTGACGTTACTGCCATCAAAACGCATCACGTAAATCTGATAGGTTCCGCTGCGGTTGCTGGCGAAAGCAATGAGCATTCCATCGGGAGACCAGGTGGGATGTTCGTTACTGCCAGCGTTACTGGTGAGCTGCACGATATCCGAGCCATCCAGTGCGCAGGTATAGATGTTCATCTTCCCGTTATCCATGGAAGTATAGGCAATGCGGTCGCCCTTAGGGGACCAACTGGCACGCTCGTTATAGCGCCCCATGAACGTCACGCGGCGCATGTCGCTGCCATCCTTGCCCATGACAAAAATCTGAGGACCACCACCGCGGTCGCTAGTGAACAAAACTTCCGTAGCATAAGGGCTCCAGGCAGGGCTGGTCTGATTGCTCTTCAAATAGGCAAACTTGCGGGCCTTGTTGTTTTCCAGATTTCCCAAATACAAATCCGTCTTTCCATCCTTGGAAGAAGAGAACAGCAGTTCTCCCGTCACAGGATTCACAGCGGGGCTGTAAGTTTGGTCGAACTGCGGGAACAGAGGCTTCTCGGAGCCGCCAAAAGCCTTGGTATAAAGCCGCGGGCGATTCGTCTTGAAGTTCACATACACAAGACCCTTATTGCCTTTAGTCCACACAGGCATCATACTGATGGTTGTATCACGCGTAATCTGAGAGCGGTGGAAGCCATCATAATCAGAAACCACAACCTGCTTCACGCCTTCCATCTTGGAAACATACGCGAGCTTTGTAGAAGCCACGCCACGCTCACCAAAAACGCGGTAGACGACCTTATCAAAGAATGCGTGAACGGCACGGCGCAAATCCTTCTGGGCAATGGTATAGCTTTCTCCAAAGAGGAGATTCTTTGTCTTGGAAACGTAGAGACCACACTCCACCTTCAGCTTTCCATCACTCTGGGGCTGTACCTTACCCGTGATGTAGTATTCAGCACGGCTACGGCTGAACAACGCCAAGTTGAACTTGTCAGAAGCCACCACATCAAAGCGGCCAGAAAGGTTCGCATCGCGGGTCACAATCTGGTGAGGACGCTCCTCCATCCAATCAATCCCTGCCGACTCCGCAAAGGGAATCACACCGATAGGCGTGGTCTTAAACACGGAGATGCCCACATCCACAGCGATGGTATCGATGGCGGCAAGCACCGTCGCAGGAGCCATCATCAAGGCAATCAAAATCATCAAAAATCTTTTCATATCATTCCTACAATCAGTTCGGAGTAAAATTGAAATTCAACACCAGGCTAGGAGCGCGGTAATTTGGCGGAAGCTCCGGCACCTTGGAAATCTGAATGGCGCGGACAGACAAGTGGTCCCAAGCCTTATTCCCGGAAGAGCGCTTAAGAATCACCGCGGTAATGCCGCCAAAACGGTCCACCGTAAACTGCACCGTGGTCTTCGCATCACGCCCCACCTTCAAATCCTTAGGCGGGCGGAAGTTGCTCATGATAATCTTCTTCAACTGTTCCAGGTAGACCTGCATCAGCGGGTCCATGTCCACTGAGCCCACGGGATCCAAGCTGGGAGCTTCCACAGCCACAGGCAAATCCATGTCATCTACCGGGAAGTCATCCACGGGTTCCTTCTGCTCTGGCTCTGGTGGCGGCTGATCCTCCACCACTTCCTCGGGCTTTTCCTTCGGCTCCGGCTTAATGGCCGGCGGCAACTTCTTGTTCACCTTGGGCTTTGGCTTCGGCTTTGGTTTCGGGGGCTGCGTCTTGGGCGGAGCAGGGGGCTTGGGCGTAGGTGCCGGAGGCGCCATCTGCACCAGTTCAAACACGGGAATCTTCTCTGGCTCCTTCTGAATCTTCACGTAATGGAATCCGATACAGGCACCAACAATCGCCAAATGGAAGACTACCGCACAGACGATAATCTTCAAAAGCGTGGAATCCACGTCTGAAGCGAAATATTGAATTCTGTCCTGTTCTTTTTTCATCGACCTGGAGTTTCTTTCGGGTTCATGGTGAGGAAGCCAAGCTTAGTGACACCCAACTGCTGCACCTGCGTCACCACCTTCATCACAAGGCCGTAATGCACATCTTCGTCAGAGTTGATGACCACCGCCATCTCCCCATTCCAGAGGGATTGAAACACATTGTTGAAACTATCGAAATCCACCTGCATGTCGGCGATGTAGATAGCCTCTTCCTTCGTAATAGAAACCTTCAGCAGCTTTTCTTGCTCCATGGTGGGAGCTTCGGCCTTAGGCAAATCCACCTTCACGCCCTGGCTCATGAGAGGTGCAGAAATGATGAACACAATCAGGATGGAGAACACGATATCAATCATGTTCGTCAGGTTCATCTCCTGCTTGAGTTCTTTACCGCGACTGCGCTTCACGTAGCCTCCTAACCGGCAACTTCTTCAAGAGCCAAGAGGTCGCCACGTTTGAAGAGACTCAATACCTGGGAGCCAAAATTGTAGTAGGAGATTTCGTTCTGACCGTTGCAACCCGTAAAGTAGTTATAGCCGGCAGATGCAGGAATAGCCACCACAAGGCCTGCCACCGTAGTAATCAAAGCCATAGCGATACCCGGAGCCACAACGCTCAAGTCCGCAGAACCATGCTGACCAATCTGGTAGAAGGCAATCATGATGCCCCATACCGTACCGAACAAACCGAAGAAGGGAGAAAGGTTAGAACTGGTGGCAAGGAAACTCAGGTAGCGGTCTTCCGTAAGGCGAAGGCCTTCGATGGAGCGCTGAATGGTGTCTTCCAAGAGAGAGGCACGGTGCTGAATGGAATCGTAACTCACGAAGTTACTGAACTTGGAGGCTTCCTTCAAGACTTCCGCAGTGAGGCGGCGAAGAGCACTGTCTTCCGCCTTTTCGCAAAGTTCCTGCAGCTGCACGAATTGCGTCACCGTGCTGAACTTTTTGAAGAAGACTGCATTGGCCCGTTTGTTCCTGCGATAGACGAAGAACTTCACGATGATAATGCCCCAGGAACCGAGAGACATGACGGCCAAAATGCAAAGGACGATGATGGTCATGATATCTGACTGAATCACCATTTGCACAATAGGAAGAGAGTTATTCAAAAGGGCCTCCTCTTACTCAAAACTAACCCTTTTCAAGATAGCAAATTCAAGAATAAAAAACGAATCGGAATCTGCGCAAAAACGCCCTTTTTGAGGCTTTGGCAAAACATTCCATTTTCGGGAGTATTCCGCCCCTAAATCAAGAGGCAGAAGCTTCTGTAGATTCTAGCAAAAGAGCCTGGACTTCGGGAATTAATTTGTCCTTAATTTTTTCCAAATAGAGGCACTGGAGCTGAATCATGCGGTCGCGGTGGTGGCTCGCATTTTCCTGAATCCAGTGGCTCACCGCCTGCTGCCTGTCCAGGTTTTCGCTCTCCAATTTTTCCTGAATATACTGGCGCTGCACTTCCATATAGCGCTGCATATTGAAAGGCAAGCGATAAACGCGGATAAACTGCTTTAGAAGCACTAGAAGGGAAAGATTTTCACCCTCACGCTCTTTAATGAATTGCCGCAATTCCGCTATATGGCTTTGAAAGAATGGAAGGATAGCTTCCGTATCCACCTGGAACAATTCCAGAGCATCTTTCCGTTTGGTTTCTTCATCAACAGCCATGGCAAAAATTTATGTAATTACGCCGTCTTAGTTGCCGTTTTCTTCAAAATAAAGCCAAATTTCGGGTTTTCCGAATTTTTGAGGGCCGACGCCGGCAGAATCAGTTTTCCCTCGGTGCCCGGGTTCAAGCGGTCCACTTCAGCGCCGCGGAAATCCACCAAAGATTCCACCATACAAGGTCCCATTCCTTCAGGATTCATCCACTCCAAAGCATCGTCCATGGTGAAGGGATTCTTCACGTTGACACGTGCGATACATTTACCTGGAATGGAGGCCGTGTCAACATCCAGAACCTGGGCTGCCACACAGCCGGCTTCTGCAGCCACATGAGTGGATTCATAATTCTGCGGAAGGGGCCCGCGGAGAAATCCCGGCATAAAGCCTCTGCCATCCACGAAAGAGATGGCTCGGCGAGATTCCGCAGGAACCAACTCCGGCGAAGGTGCCTTCCCTGCCTCAAGTGCTGCGGCACAAGCGTCTATAGCCATGCGGTAGGCTCGCACCACCTGGCTCAGATAGTACACGGAACGGGTGCGGCCCTCTATCTTGAAGGAGTCCAGCCCGCCCTGAACCAGTTCGGGAATCACATCCAGCGCACAGAGGTCACGGCTACTCATAAAGTAGGTGCCCCAGGTATCTTCATCCAGGGCCACCGGTGGAAGTTCAGGGCGGTCCGTCCGCTGCAGACTGAAACTGCCCTCGTGCTCACGATAGTTTTCGCACTGAGGGCCCTCGTTGGCGTACAGGCGGTACGGCATGCGGCAGCTGTTATCGCAGGCGCCCTGGTTTGCATCGCGGTGGGTCACCCAGTTACTAAGCATGCAGCGGCCAGACATTGCCATGCAGACTGCGCCATGAACAAAGACTTCCAATTCAAGCCCTGGGATTTCTTCCTTTATCTGTAATATTTCAGACAAACGAAGTTCACGACTGAGGATAATGCGACGCACGCCCAAATCATGCCAGAAGCGCGCCGCCAGATAGTTCGTTGTATTGGCCTGCACGGAAAGATGTATTTCCACCTCGGGCCGTTCCTTCCGAAGCCAACCTACAAAGCCTGGGTCTGCTACAATCAAAGCGTCCGGTTTAAGCTCGATTGCAGAAAGCAGTGCTTTCTGGAAAGCCTCCACCTTCACATTGCGGGGAATCACATTGCTGGTGAGATAAAACTTCTTTCCACGCTGGTGGGCATAGGCAATACCTTCGGCCAAATCATCCAGATTCTTGAAGCCGTTTTCGCGGGAGCGAAGACTGAAGGCGGGTTGCCCTGCATATACGGCATCTGCGCCATAGGCAAAGGCGTACTTCATGCGAGTCAAATCCCCAGCGGGGGCAAGCAATTCCGGTTTCTTCATCATAAACTAAATCCTCGCAGATTCTACCACTTGAATCCAGCGCGTAAATAAACCTTCTTGTCGTCAAAGAAGGTTACCTCTCCCATGAAGCTCACAAACTGGCCTTCATAGCTCAGCGCCGGCGTCAGAGAGTACTGCATTTTCGCCCCATCAAGGAACTTCTTTCCAATCTTCATATGATCATGAAGTGGCGTGGTGTCGTTCACAGCACTACCGTAATCCGTTCCCTTCCACAACCAGGAATTGCGAACCGCAGCAAAGATATGCTTATCAAATCGCGCATACACCGTCCAATCCACTACCTGACTATTGGGGCCATTGGGGTTACCAATGGGATAACCTAGGTGCGCCATTTGCGCCGTGTTCTTTTCAAAATGACCATACACGTAAGGCTCCACGCGAGCATATTCCGCAATGGTTCCTGCTTCTAGCTTGTGCGCCTTGAAGTAGAAGTCATGCCCAGCCTGCAAACCAGCCATCCATGCCCATTTGGCTTCGATGTTGTCATTCTTCACAAGACTCACCGGAGATTCCATGTCATCCAGGAAAAATTCCGTATAAATACGAGCAGCATTAAACAGGCGATAGTTGAAATCAAAAGCCAAAGCACCGTTATTGGCATTCTCCGCATAGTTACCCTTCTCCATGAACAAAGGAACCGTGGGCACAAAAAGCCAAGGTTTCAATTCGTCATACTGGACCTGCAATTCGCTAATGCCAAAAGTTGCGTTACCCACCGCCAGTTCGTAGCGATGGCCAAAGATGTTTCTATCCGCACCCTTGTTCTTCATGCTCATGCTGTTGTTGTAAACGCGCAAGTCTCCATAAAAGGCAAGCACATGCAGCGGGCCAAAGAACATGTCCATGCTCAACATATTGTACGGGAGCGCAAACTGGTTCAGGGTGAGATTGTTGTAGTAACCCGGACCCCAATGCATCACATCGTGGCCAAAATCCACGCGAAGCCAATCATAGTTGAACGCAAAGTGCGTGCGATAGCGAGCGTAACTGGTATATTCCACGCCGGAATTATTTTCTTCCTTCTGGACCTCCAAAAATTCACGGTCCCAAGAACGAGGTGTTTCGGCAGAATGGCCCTCATCATAAATGCGGGCATCCAAAACAAAGTCCACGGAATCCGCAAAACCGCGAAGATAGATGCCGCCATCAATGCCCGGCCAAATGGTGTCGCCTAAAGCCTCACCGCCGCGGTAATCCATGCCGCCCACAATGCTTGTGGCGATAGCAATGCGAGGGACGGAATCGCCCGGTGCAAAACCATGGCCAGAAATACCCGCACCATTCACATTGTCAAAATACAGGAGGGCGTTCCGCTCTGTAGTTGTAAAGTTTTTGCGGAAGGTGGTATCCCGGCGAGGATACGCAAAGAACTGGCGGGAATCTCCCGTAGTCTGATGATGGTATTCAAACAGAAGGGGGGCTGTTTCCAGAAGCCGCAAATTGCGGGTATGCTCCGGCGAAATGATGGGGGAAGCCGCCAAAACCGGAGTCGCAAACAGGGCAAAGGCTAGCCCCGCAAGCGCAAAAGCCAAAAATCGTGATTTTACAAGAATCATAGGATAAATGTAGTTTTTAGTTTGCGGGCAACAGAGTTGGTTGCAGCAGAAATACTATTTTCAAGCGAAAGATTGCCATGAATCCAAAAGATATCACACTTTGCAGCTTTACAGGCGTACATGACGGGCAGCCCTATCTCAGAGCCGCCACATCTCGCAGCATTGACTGCAGAGATATTAGTAGCACGGACTGCTACTGCGACGACGAGGCGCTTGCCGCTATTCAAGCAAAAATCGCCGGGGTCTCCGTCAATGGCATCCATTTCTTCGATTCCGGCAACTACCATTACATGAGCAAACTCTGGACGGATAAAATTCAGGAGCCCTTCAATCTCCTCATTTTCGACCATCATCCCGATATGCAGCCTCCTCGATTTGAGGGAATTCTCAGTTGCGGGGGCTGGGTAAAAGAAGTTCTGGAGAAAAACAATTTTGTGCAAAAGGTGATTGTCGTCGGAATTGCAGACAAATTAATAAATGAATTGAAGGGTGACGAGACCGCCGAATTCTCAAAATTTGAAGACCGCGTCGAATTCATTGCCGAAAGCGAAATCCGGGAAGGCTACATCGTGGGAAAAGACATTGCGAGCGATCCCTTCGTCGCCGGCAATCAAGTCGCCGAAAAATTAGCAATACGAATAAAAAAATTGCTTGCCCAAGACTGCCCGCTGTACATCTCCATCGACAAAGATGTCCTGCGCAAAGAAGATGCAGCCACCAACTGGGACCAGGGAAGCATGAGCCTTCAAATGCTGTGCGACTGCCTTCAAGCGCTTTGCAATACAACCCCAATTCTCGGCGTTGACATCTGCGGAGAGCGCGGTCGGGACATGGATTTTACTGAGGCTGCCGCAGCAGACGCCCTCAACGAGAAAGCGAGCCTCAACATCCTAAAGGCGCTGAGCAGCTAAAACCGCGGTCGGTTTCAGCCACCCAGCACAAAAAAACGACCATTAATACGAAAAGACTCGGCACAAGCCGAGTCTTTTCAAAGGTAAGAGTTCTCTGTGAACGAACTAATTAGGTGTTAGCGTCGACCCAGTCAGCGTTCTTCTTGCAAGCTTCAACGGAGTTTGCAAAAGCAGCCTTTTCGGAATCGGTCATGGTGGAGCTGAGATCGAAAATCTTTTCCACACCATTTGCACCAATCACGCAAGGAACGCCGCAGTAGAGGCCCTTCACGCCATATTCGCCGTCAAGCTTCACAGCGCAGGTGAGAACGCTCTTCTTGTCGAGGAGGTAGGCTTCGGCCATCTTGATGGCAGAGGTAGCCGGGCTGTAGAAGGCAGAGCCGCGAACGAGGAGGTTCACGATTTCGCCACCTGCACCAGCAGTACGCTTGGCAAGTTCATCAAACTTGGCGCGATCCATGAGGCGAGAAAGCGGAATGCCGCCGACAGAGACGCAGTCATAGAGGCTCACCATGGTGTCGCCGTGGCCGCCCATCACGACAGCCTTGACGTCTTCGGCAGAAACGCCGAGTTCCATGGCGACGAAGCAAGCGAGACGGGAAGAATCCAGCACGCCAGCCATACCAATCACCTTGTTAGAGGGGAAGCCGGTTACCTTCTGCATGTTGTAGACCATGGCGTCCAGCGGGTTCGTAATCACGATGACGAAGGCGTTAGGAGCGGTGTTCTTGATGGCTTCACCGACGGTCTTGATGACGCCGCAGTTGATGCCAAGAAGGTCGTCGCGGCTCATGCCCGGCTTGCGGGGAACGCCAGCGGTAACAATCACAACGTCTGCACCGGCGATGTCGGCGTAGTCGGTAGAACCAGTGAGGTTGCAAGAAGTACCCATAACAGAACGGCCTTCCATGATATCGAGAGCCTTGCCCTTGGGCATGCCTTCCGTCTGAGGAATATCAATAAGAACCACGTCACCCAGCTGCTTCTGAGCGAGCACGAGAGCCATTGTACCACCAATCTGACCAGCACCAACAAGTGCAATCTTCTTTCTAGCCATTATAGACCTTCCTTTTAAAAGGGTTAAAATTTTACTTCTCAAATATAGAAACAAAAATGCCTCCCCGACAAGGTTGTTTTTGCGGGGAGGCGGTGTAAAAAAGCCTTATTTTACGGAAATTCGCTGAATTTGGGAGCCTACACGCACCAGGTAATTTCCACTAGCAGGCATGGGCAAAACCATGGAAGCGGCACCGATAGAACCGGACTTGACCACCCTACCCTGCATATCCATCACGGCATAGGGGGCTCCTACCGTAGTACTCTGAATCTGGAGCGAACGTCCTTGGAGTGTCGCACGGAAATTCATAGGAGCACGCTTGGCAAAAATTGCCGCAGTTCCTTCCGTAATCTCAATGTAATCCAAGTCCACATAGCCCCAACTCTTGATAAATCCGATAGTGTTGGAACCTGCCTTCAAAGACAAGGAAAGGACCATATCCTCGAACTTGGCGTTGGCACCACCCACGTTACCTTCCAACGTCACCGGGAATTCCTTATCCATGACCTTTGTTCCATTCACCTGAATGGTCTGGGTCTTGGCATTGGAAGCCGTATTGCTGAAGCGAACCAGAACATCGTAGGTTCCGGCTGTAGCCACATTGACATTGAATACCACATCCTGATCCTTGACGAACACGTAGGAGCCGTTGCTTGCATCCTTATGCGTTTTCACTTCTGCAGTTCCATGGCTTGCAGATTCAGCCTCGTAACGCGTGGTCTTGGTGGGAGTGGGAGATTCTATCGTAGTAATTGCGATACAATCCAAGTCCACATAACCCCAGCTCTTTATGAAGGCAATCGTATTGGAACCTGCGTTCAAATTCATCGGAATGGTCACTTCCTCAAACTTGGCATTGGCTCCACCTACATTTCCTTCCAAGGTCACCGGGAATTCCTTGTCCATCAGTTTCGAACCATTCACCTGAATAGTCTGTGTCTTGGCATTGGATGCCGTGTTGCTGAAGCGAACCACGACGTCATAGGAACCGGCCGTAGGAACGTTTACCGTAAAGGTCACATTCTGATCCTTCACAAATACATAAGAACCGCCATGAGCGTCAGCGTGAGATTTCACTTCAGCCGTTCCATGTTCGGCGCTTTCCGCCTCATAATAGGTGGTCTTAGTTGTGCCGCCAGAATTACTGGAGGAACTACCCGGAGTGCTGGAACTGGAACTGCCGCCAGGGGTAAGACGAATCTCATCCGCGGCAGCGAAATCTACATCGCTATATGTAATCGCGGAACCCCCTGGAATAGGGAATGCTTCTGGGCAATCATTACGAACATCTATGATTTCCTTCACAACATGGTTATCTTTTTCAAAGCACTGATTGTTATCGTTTGCACTATTGTCACACCAACCCGTCTGGGCGTATGCATCCGGTTCTACAGCCTTACCCTGAGCATTTCCCCAGGCAGTCACATTATTTCCATTTTTGGACACTTCTTCCACAAAGTACTTGAATTTCGGATTGTAGAATGGAAGGCTAGCATCTTTGGCGTCATACATGTAGTTCTCAGTAACCACCGCATTCACGCCCTTCATGTCAATATAAGCGTCATCATAACTGGGAGCGTCACTTTCAGTCGCAAGCCAATCTGCCACAAACATGTTTCCCGTAATAGTAACGCCCGGGACACCTTCCTTCACATCAATGGGTTCTGCCGTAGTGGCCTTGATGACGTTACAAGAAACAGTCGTTCCCGTTACACGCCAGTCATAGCCATTAGCATCGGAGCCCCAGTAAGCACTTTCGCTGGAATTTTTGGAGCGCCAGCTTCCAGAGTAAGTGCCAATGTAAACGCCTTCGCCATATTTACCCGTTACAAGGCCAGAACCATGAATGAAGTTACGATTGATGACCACATTCTTACTGGCATCGCGCACATGGAGGATTTCCGTTCCAGAATTAGTGATTTCGCAATCCTCCACGGTTACACCCTCAGCAGCATCGATAATCAAGACCTTGCTGCCAGAACTCAGTTTGAGATTCTTGAGAATCACATAGTCACCTGTAATGTGGGCGGTGTAGTAATAATTGCCACTGACACCTGGGCCCACAATATTCGGAGGATTAGACGCATCCATACCCACAATCATAATGGGATTTGTAGATGTTCCGCTATTCCCCACCCAGAGGCAACCTTGATCGCGACCACTTCCCTTGAAAGAATCACCTACAGATTTACAAATGTCTGTCGTCAGATTGTAAGTTCCCGGTGGAACGAGAATCGTATCGCCAGCCACAGCATCCTTTACTACCGTAGCCAAGTCGACAGCATTATTCTGTTCAACCTCAAATTTCCTTGCCGAGGCGAAAGTGACTAGCCCCGCGCAAAGCAATAAGCACATCCATTGTTTTTTCATTGTCTTTTCCTCTTTACTTAATCACAACCGACGTAAACTTGCTATAGCCACGAGCCGACACATGCACAATATAGCGGCCACTAGAAAGTTTATTCACTTTATTTCCATTCAAATCAAACACCATCACTCTGAAAGAGCCCAAAGCAGGCACTTTTAGACGGAGTTTTGTTCCCAGAACAGAAACAACATCAAACCTCTCCGCAATTTGAGGAACGATTCCTTCCTCTGCCATGCTGGAAGAGGAATAATCGGCAAAGGAACTCGAAGACTGGACAGAACTGGACGAGACCACAGAAGATGAACTTGATGCAACCACGCTAGAACTCGACGAGACTCCAGACGAAGAACTTTCTTCGCTACCAGAAGAAGACATCGCAGAACTTGAAGAACCGACATTTGGGACAGAGATCTCGATGAAATCAATATCCACATAGCCCCAACTGTGAACAATCTCAATTTTATTCGAGCCTTTATTTAAATCCACAGGAATAATCTTCGATTCAAACTTGGATGCGGAATAACCCTTATCTCCCGGAATCGTTACAGGGAAATCAAATTGACCCATAGATGCTTCATTCACCTTGATTTCCTGCTTTTTGTCACCTGCAGAAGAGTTACTGAAACGCACCAACATATCGTAGTTTCCAGCAACGGGAACGTCCACCATAAACGCAATGTCATATTTTTGAGTGAAGATATAATAGCCTCCACTCGCCTCCTCGCGAGCAATCTTCATGGCGTCGCCATAATTTGCATTTTCCGCCTCATAGCGAGCCGTCGTCATCGTTATGGAGGAACTTGACGTTGCTAGGCTCGAACTAGAGGAATTCGTTTGCGACGAACTTGATGCAACCACGCTAGAACTCGACGAGACTACAGACGAAGAACTTTCCACGCCACTTGAAGAACTCAACACAGACGAACTTGAACTTTCTCCTTGAGAAGAACTTGATTGCACCGCACTAGAACTGGAAACAGCAGTGCTAGAACTAGAACCGACAGGATTCGGATTATCCACCCCTACAAACTCGACGTAATCCAAATCAATGGCACCCCATCCACGCTGAATTTCTAGGGTATTTGTACCTTTATTCAACCAAACCCCAACCACTTCATCAGCAAAAGTAAGAGCCGTTCCGCCCGTGCTTGCAAAATGGATTTCGTTCATTTGAATTCCATTCACATAAAATTCCTTATTCTTGTATTTTGTCTGGTCGGAATTGGTGTAGGCATAATGAAGACTGAGATTATACTTCCCTGCCGCAGGAGCATCTACTGTGAAATTGAGGATTGCATCTGCCGTTGCAAGATATTTTCCGCCAGATGTCGCAGAGGATGCCTTTACGCTAGCATCAGAGCAACCAGTACAGTTACCTGTCTTGGTATAATCCATATCTTCCGCTTCCACCCTTAAAACCACGGAACTTCCCGCCCAAGGAATAGAAGGTGCATCCTTATAAACACCAGAATAAGTAATGGATTTACCTGGAATCACAAAAGTCTCGGCACAAAGATTGCGGACCTCGCCAATGTAATCAATGAACATGTTATCGCCAGCATCGCACTGGTTCTTGTCCGTACCGCTGTTATCGCACCACTGGAACGCATTTGCGGGATAATTGTCCACCGTAAGATCATCCGGTACGTTACTAGAACTCCCTCCACGATACACTTCCTCAATGTAGCGAGTAATCTTTTTGTTGTTGGCGGTATAGAGGAAGTTCCCCACTATGGTATTGCGGATTCCCTTTACCTCAATAAAAGAATTATCATAATCTTCGCCATTCGGTTTCAGCTGGATACTGTCCCCAGCGAACATGTTCTTAGTGATATAGGCATCGGAGGAACCTTCCTTGATATCGATGTCTTCAGCGGAAACACCATGAATCACATTGCAGGTTACATTCGTATGATTCACACGCCAATCATAGTAGGAAAGATTTCCGCTAGACTTGTTAGATTTGGCTTGGCTACCCCACAAAGCATCAGATTCGCCATCCACACCCCAGGCATCCTTATCCGTGCCGATATACATTCCCTCGCCGTAGGTGCCCTTGGTATTACCACCATCATGAATATTATTGCGGTTAAAGAGTACATAGGAGCTACTATCGCGAATGTGAACAACTTCCTGACCCGTGTGATAAAGTTCGCAATCCTCTACAGTCACATGAGAGCCATGATCAATGGTGATGGCCCGAACTGCTGAATGGAGTTTCAAATTTTTGAGGATGACATAATCGTTATTAATATGGATGACCTGATTATGGTAATTGCCCGAAATGCCATTTCCGTGGATGACGGGGGGATCTGCAGGATCTTCTCCAACCAACACAATAGGATGTTCTGCAGTTCCGTTGTTTAGCCCCATCCAAAGAAGTCCTCGATCCCAGCCCTTACCGCCGCGGCCGGAATCAATGGGAGTTTCTACACTGCCTACATTGTAATCCCCAGCAGGGACCCAAATGGTATCCCCCGCCTGGGCATTAGCACATTTTTCCATCAAATCACTAACACTGCCAGCATCTACATCAACCCGTTTTGCCCAAAGCACAGAAACAGCACACACCAATACAGCAATACCCAGTAAGCGGTTACCCATTGACAAACTCCCATCAAAATTCCTAGTAAATATAATTTAAGTGAAAAATTTCGGGGCGTGACACTGCTATTGAACGCCGTATTTTAGCGTTCCAGCGCTTCGTCCTCGGTCTCTTCCTCGTATTCATCCTCATCCTCGTAATCCTCCAGCGTTTTATCGCCAGGAACGACGACCAGGCCCAAGGTAACAGGCTCGCCCTTCAGGTTGATGTAGGCTTCCAAATAGAGGGTTGTGGAGAGACGGATGAGACGGAGGTCTAGCATAGTTCCGCCCTTGTGGATGCTCTTGGGCCCGCGATTGAAGAAGAGAAACTTCTTGTTGATGTATTCAAAGCGGTCTTCGTCATAATTGATTTGCCATTCCGAATCACCATCGTTTTCCTGACGGTAGAGGCAGCGGTCATTATCGATATCGCATTCAAAGGATGAGCTTTCTTGATAGCGCTTATTCCATTCGCGACTAAAGGCGCAGGACTGAACCCGAGAGCCCCCATTCCGTTGCTTATTCAGCTGATCATTGATGACCACATAGTCCATCTTCAAATCTTTAACTTGTTCGTAAACATTCATCAAAATGATGTAGGCTTCGATATCCTTGGGGCACTTGCCATCTAGTTCCACCGCCTCATGGGCCTTCAAGAGCTTCTGCTGCAAATCTAAGTCAATGGCATCGGGAATTTCACTCTTCTTGATTTTATCCAGCACTTTTTTCGGGGGCACAATCACCACCTTGTCACCCTTTTTAATGGCATATCCCAACTCATCGCGGACGTAATCCAAGCACTGCTGCACGTGAATGTGGACCGTATTGGAACCGCCAGAAACGAAGTCCACGCCAATGCGGACGTTCCAAGCGCCAGCATCGCTTGCAGTCCCCTTGTCCAGTTCGCAGAAAGGCTCCTCACGAGTACCATCCACAAAAATGATTTTCGCATTGAGTTTTGTCACCAGCGAAGCCTCATTGTCCAAAGCGCCGCCCAGGCTCCAGAAGTTCGGATTCAGGCGAAGTACTTCTGCGAAAGCCTTGTCGCCATCCAACGCCGGCAAGAGGGAATCGTTCCGGGCATTTTTTTCTTGCAACAAGGCGGAATACTCCGTCACCACTTCCATGTTATGAAATGACTGACGGACTGCGGCAAGCGACAAGGACGCAAACAGCGAGCATTGAAGCAAGAGAAGCAGGAAAAACAGCGAAAGTTTTTTCATGTGGAACACGGCTTACTTCTTCAACAGCTTCTTCACGGCAAAATTCAGCACGTAGAGCAGAACACCGCAGGCGATAATGGTGGGTCCCACCACAAAATTCAATTCGCAGGCTAAAAACAGCCCAGCAAGCACAAGCACAAGGGAAATACCCACCGCAATGAGCATCATCTGGACCAGATTCTTGGAGTAGCTTTCCGCAATGTAAGCAGGAATTGTCAAAAGCGCAATCACGAGAATCATGCCCACCGCCTGCACCGCAATCACCACCGTCAAAGCGATGAGGGCAATGAGCAGCATATAGTAGGCCATTACAGGAATCCCCCGAACGCGGGCGAACTCAGGATCGAAGGAAACCGCCAAGAATTTCCGGAAATTGAAGACAACCGTCCCGAGAATAAGCACCAGGAGTGCCGCCATCCAGTAAAGCAAATCCGTAGGCACCGTGAGGAGGCTCCCAAACAAAAAACTCATCATGTCTCCGCCATAGCCGGGCGTCAAGTCCGTAAGAATCACGCCCAAAGCCATGCCAGCCGCCCAAATCACACCGATAGTCGTATCCGCCTGCTTGCGATTCTGCCAAGTGAGGACACCCATAATCATGGCACAGAGCATGGCAAAGCCAAGAGAACCGAGCATTGGGGAAAATCCAAAAAAACATGCGAGGCCAACGCCTCCGAAAGAGGCGTGGGCAATGCCGCCCGACAAAGCCATCAAGCGGTTCACCACCACAAACGTGCCCATGACACCGCAGGCGACAGCAACCATCAGGGCCGCCACCAAGGCATTCTGCATAAAATCCATGGACAACATTTCTAGCATGGGATATAAATTAGAAATTTATAATTATGAATTATGAATTATGAATTATGAATTGCGATGCTGGACTGTAATTTTTTATCTTTCCCTGTGTGAAACTCTGGACCATTCGACATACGCGACCCTACAACCCGAAAGACGTCTGCTACGGCAGGCTGGATTTTGACGTGTCCCCCAGCTTTGAGCAAGAAAGCGACGACATGCTGAAAGTCTTCATGACTCTAGGTGCAAAGCCATCACGACTTTACTGCAGTCCGCTTCTCCGCTGCAAGAAATTGGCGGACAAGGTAGGTGCCGCCCTCTGCCTCCCGCCCGAACCGCGAGATGCCCTGCTGGAAATGAATTTCGGACGCTGGGAAGGCAAAAAATTGACGGAAGCTCCCCGCGATGAAATGGCCGCCTGGATTAAGGACCTGCGGGGTTTCAAGTTCCCCGAGGGAGAATCCTTCCACGAGGTGGACAAACGCGTGACGGAATTTCTGGATACCCTGCCCGACGAAGGCGAATTCCTCTGGGTGACCCACGCCGGAGTCATTGCCGCTTTGCAGCATGCCGCCTGCGGCCTACCCGACGAAGACTTCGTAGAGGGCAGGTTCAGCTACACCATGGTGACCTGCTTCAGCTTCACGCGCGATGCCGCGGGCCACTACAAGGGGACATTCGAAAAGCTGTATGACGGCATTCAAATGCCTCCCCTCAACATGGGAAAGCTCTAGAAATCAAGAGAAATCATGGCCTGGGCCCCGCCAGAAGACATGGTGGGAAGCACCGCCAGATGTACAGGATTGTCAAAATCACTAAGCATGGCATCCACCACCGCATCTCCGATGGAATACAGATACATCAGCGCCATGCCCCAAATATACTGGTTTCGATTTTTGCGGTAATAAGTCACCCGTTCCGCCACACGTTCATAATCCTCTGACGTAGCATCTTCCGCCTCCATCACATGCTTGCGCCCCACATAGTAGTTCACCATCCTCTGTGAAGTCCACACGCTGGTGGAGGCACCCAAGAATCCCATGTACAATAGTCCCGCCTTTCCAAATTCGCCATTATACATTTGTCCGAACCCCGGAATGAGGGCAAGCAGCAGCGCCATCTTCATGCTGCGGAGTTCAGTGCTGCGGTAGTTGTTATTGTACCAGATGCCAAAGGCGTCAAACATGCTGTAAAGGTGAACACCAAAGAGCCAGGAATTTTCCGCAATGCGCAAATCCTCCTGCTCCTTCTTCTTGTCGCTCTTTTCGCGAACACGATTCACGAAGTCGTTGCGGATATCCTGGTAATAGGCGATACTGTCCCTTGAAATATGTGCCAAGACCTTGGTATAGAATGCAACAGAATCCTGAAAATCCTTGGCCTGTTCCAGCACACGATCCCGCTGGAAAGACTTGTTGTAATAGACCTCATAAACGAGAAAACCCTCAATAGCCGTAATGAACCCGCCACGGACGTAATGCTCCGTATAATACTGTCCACCACCCGGGAAGAGGCTGAAAAGCATGGTGAGCGGGAGCGAGTTGCGGTTCGTCTTGATGTCCCACTCATTCACCGGCAATGTGTCAATGGATTCGATGCCCGTTTTGCCCTTCAGTAGTACGCTGCCACCCGGAATTACAGTGGAATCAGCAACCATAGACACGGAATCTGTTTGTGCCACCGCGGGAACTCCACTCGGGGTAGAATCCGAAGGTTCCGCCCCAAAAAGGAGGGAAACACAAAAAACCAGGCTCAACAGGGCCCATTTGAAGATGCTACGAGACATCAACTTAAATATAGAAAAATGGGATGGAGTTGGACGCCATGGCGAAGAACAGGCGAAATCTTTCAAAAATCAATTTTTTACACAGCGAACGCTGTATCCATAATACGGATGATCATCTATGCGTTCAATGTGAAAATCTCCGCCAACTTTCCATAAAAATCCCTTTTCCGAACTTTCATCGTATCCGGTATCCCAGAAGCCCGTAATCCAGCCCATTGATGCCGAAACACCAGACTCAGGATCATAGGTGCCCGCAGGTTTAATATTGAAACCTACTCGATCTTCACCATTTCCGCTGTCCCAGCCCGTGCGGGACTTCAATATGGAGGCCGCATCTTCCCATCGATCCTGATACCTATGTACCGCACCTACTGTTTGGAATAAGGTTTCCCATTCCACATTAGAGGGCAAGTGCCAACCCGGAGGGCAGGCATTTTGTGCAGCATTCCACGAATACAAGCGACCATAGGTCTCGCAATTGCTCGGATTATTGTCATAGCAATAGCTTTCACTAGTGTTACGCTTCAAATTCTCAATCATCCATGTTTGGGCTCCATAGACCTTAGTTTGATAGGTGTGACCGTCACTGTCCGTAAACTGATTTGATGGAACAGGACTGTCGCTGGATGAACTGACAACAGGATTGTCATTCCAGGGATTCTCAGATTGTGAGGACTGGGGATCATCATAAAAAGGCTGATTGGGGCCTATATTTGGATTTTCGGGTTGACCATTTCCATTACCATTCTCTGGTCCAGGATTATTTTGGTTAGGGTCAACATAGGGAATCCAATGACCATTGCTACAAGTCACAATGGTTCCATTAGCCTCCGCATTCAACCCCTCCAATTCTACCACACAGGCTACAGCATTTCCAAATTCGTCAACAGGATAAATTTCGCCATTACCTCCAACAGAATTATCGGAGCTACAAGCAATAAGGGTGGCAGTAACAGAAACCATGACAATCTTTTTCATAGGATTTTCCTCATTTAGAACATTTAAAATATACAAAAATATACATAAGCTTATTTTTCAAACGGCCTCCAACAGCACGACATCTTCAATCACTTTTTGAACTATATTTATGGCGTCCGAAAATTTATTTTGGGCTTTGTTTATTTGTGACACTTTTTGACATAATTTATTTCTAAATTATGGGTGTAATGGTTAAGACAATGGAACAAGATTTCAACGCACGCATCCACCCCCTGGCAGAAGCCATCAAGGTCGCCCTCATCGAGCGCGGCGAAATGCTCGCCACTGCAGAATCCTGCACTGGCGGCCTCATCGCAAGCTCCATCGTGAACGAACCCGGGTCTTCCGCCATGTTCGCGGGTGCCGTGGTCGCCTACCAGAACCAGGTAAAAACCGAACTTCTGGGCGTTTCTGCCGAGCACCTCTCCCAAAACGGAGCCGTGAACGGGGAAACTGTTGCCGCCATGGCCAAGGGTGCCCTTGAAAGATTCCACTGCCAATGGGCCATCGCCACCTCTGGAATCGCAGGGCCAACCGGCGCCGAACCGGGCAAACCTGTGGGTACAGTGTGGATAGCTGTCGCCAATTGTTTGCAAAATGAAGTTTTTTGCGAAAAATTTGATGGGGATAGGCAAGAAATCCGGGAAAAAAGCGTCTATAGTGCTATGAGCAGGCTAACTTTTTTGATAAATAACCAAAAAAGCACTTGCACAAACGAACACTAATTGTTATATTTAACAAGTAAACAAAAAATGGAGTCCAAAATGGTAAAGAAGAATACAACCCCAGCCAATCCAACTGGCAACCTTTCCAGTGAAAAGGCCAAGGCCGTCGAGGCCGCAATCGCCCAAATCGAGAAGAATTATGGTAAAGGTTCTATCATGGCTCTGGGTAGTCAGCCCGTCGAAGAAATTCCGGTGATCCCTACCGGCTGCATCCAGCTGGATATGGCCCTCGGCGTGGGAGGCTTCCCCCGCGGCCGCATTATTGAAATCTACGGTCCCGAATCCTCCGGTAAGACGACACTCACCCTGCACGCTATTGCCGAAGCCCAGAAGCTTGGCGGTGTGGCAGCATTCATCGATGCGGAACACGCCTTCGACGCTGTCTATGCCCGCAAACTGGGTGTAGATATTGAATCCCTCCTGGTTTCCCAGCCCGATACTGGCGAACAGGCTCTTGATATTGCGGAAACTCTGGTCCGCTCTGGCGCCATCGACATCATCGTCATTGACTCCGTGGCAGCACTAGTTCCCCAGGCCGAAATCAACGGCGAAATGGGAGACAATCACGTGGGCCTTCAGGCTCGCCTCATGAGCCAGGCCCTCCGCAAGCTCACCGGCATTCTCTCCAAGTCCAACACCTGCATGCTGTTCATCAACCAGCTCCGCATGAAGATTGGCGTGATGTTCGGCAACCCCGAAACTACAACTGGCGGTAACGCCCTGAAGTTCTACGCCACGCAGCGCATCGATATCCGCCGCATCGCCGCCATCAAGGAAGGCGAAGAGGTCATCGGAAACCGTACCCGCGTGAAGGTGGTGAAGAACAAGGTTGCAGCCCCCTTCACCCAGTGCGAATTCGACATCCTCTATGGTTGCGGCATTTCTCGTGAAGCATCCATCCTGGATTTGGCTACTGAACTGGATATCATCCAGAAGAGCGGTTCCTGGTTCAGTTACAACAACGAACGCATTGGCCAGGGCCGTGAAAACACCCGCCTCTTCCTGAAGGACAATCCGGAACTCTGTGCCGAAATCGAGCAGAAGATTCGCGAAAGCATGAAGGACGTGGAACTCTTCAAGCTGGGCGAAAATGATGCCGTCGAAGCAGACGATTCCGTCGGTGCCGAGGTGGAAGGCTGAAACCTAGCGGTGTGAAGCCGCTAAAACAGCATCTTCTGCGAAAACTCCCTGCAAAAAAACTTGCGGAAAATAATTCAATCTCATTGCGAAATGTTTCGCAACGAATGATTTCGCAACGAATTATCTCGCAGGAATCCTGCGCAGGACTTTCGTGAAGATCTTTCCAAAATTTTGTTTAAGATAACCCATCGCTAGAAACTGTAAGGTTTTTAGCGGTGAGCAATAAAACCTTGGCCGCGCCTTTTAGCCATTGGGTTCGGCTGAGGTTTTTGCATTTACATCAAATTCTGCGTAAAAATAGAAATCGGTCGCAAAATAATCCGCGCAGTCCTCGCCGTTTTCAGCGTTCGTCTTTTTCAGCGTTCGTCTTTTCGACGTTTATCGCTTACTTCACCTTGTAAATCACAAGGCTTTTGCTGTATTCGTAGCCCACGATTAAAAGCGACTGGCCAGGAATCGGGCTCTCCGCAGCTGGAACAAACAGCAATCCCTCGGGCCCGCGGTCTTTTACGTCAAGATAATAGTCCACAAGTTTGGGGCTGTTTATGTCTGTAACATCAAACACGGCAACACCACTCATGCGTTCTAGTCCGAGGAAGGCATAACGCTTATCGCCCACCTTTCCAAGAGTGACGTTCTCCGGTTCGCAGCCCTTGTCTGCACTGCGGGCATCCATCTTGACTTTTTTCTTCTTTTTTGCATTCCAGTTGAAGTACTCGGGAGCGACTTTTGCAAACATCCTTTCCAGCTGATCTCCGGAGTCCCACAGCAGCTTGCCGCTTTCGCCATCAAAAATACTGAGGGAGCGGGTTCCGAAACCCGTGACGTATGGGCATTTCCCGCCTTTTACCTCTGGGCATTCATCGATGCGGCTCACGGTCAAATCCCGCAACTGCGCCAGCACTTTTTCGTCAAAAAATTTCGGATCCAGCTTTCCCGCTTCCTGCAGCATGTGCACGGAGGTTTCGTCCGTCCACTGCTTGTAATCATTGACGGGAGCGCCCTCGTTCGCCGTAAAAATGAAGTTCTTTCCGCCCGCAGTCCATGCAGCGATTCCGTCAGGCTGCCGAAGACCGCGAGCTGGAACATTCACGATGTCAATTTTTCCATCGCTCCTCACATCCAGCCCGAAGCCCGACTGCAAATGATCTACCGTTCCCAGCGGGAAAACGTTTGCGATGCGCTCCGCCACAAGGTCCACTTTTGCGATGGCGTTATTTTCCTGAAGACTCACCCAGGCGGTTTTAGAATCTTCCGAGACTGTGATGTATTCAGGCTCCAGAGTTTTGAGGTAGGGAGCCGTTCCCACGCGGCGAACGCCTGCGGTTTTCAGTGCGGTAGAATCCAAGCCCTCGAAGCCGAGGACCTTGACTGTCGCGGGCAATGTAATGATGGCAATTCCGCCAGGAGGATCCGCAGAAAAATCCTTCCGAGGGCTACCTTCGCAGGCGACCAGAAGTTTTTTGCCATCGGGCGTGAAAGTTATCATGTCCGGCTGATGGCAGGGGCGGAACTCCGCCAGCTTTTGAAGCCGCGCAGTCTCCGGGCCCGAGGTTGCTGCACCCGATGTTGCCGGGCCCGAGGTTGCTGCACCCGGCGCAACCCGAAATATTTCCACAAATCCCGTATCGCTGTTTTCATCCGCCAAGGAACTCACCGCAAGCAAATCTCCCGAGACAGAAACGCTACTCCCCTGCCCCGCAATTTGCTGCGGCTCCAACTTTTGCGGTTTTTCCGGATGGTTCAAATCCAGAATTTCCATTACCTTCTCGCCACCCACCACGAAAAGCAGTTTTTGCGCAGGCATATAAGCTGAAATTTCTGCGGTTTGCAGTTCTACGCGAGAAATCGGCGCCAAAACCGTTCCCATTTGGGCAACTGCAGCAAAAACGCCAGAGGTAACGGCCAGCAGTGCAACACCCGCCAGCGTCACGATTCTTGATGCCCGAAACCCCGACGACCGCATGTCAACCCTAATCAAAAATGAGCCAGAACAAGAGCATTCCAATAGCGATTCCGCCAATGAATGATGTAGAAGTCATCATGGATGCGTTTTTCTTCTCGTCTTCTGCCTTTTGCTTGTTCTTTTCAGAAATATCGATGGAAACGCCCAGCGCCTTCGTGCAGACATCGTTTTCCTGCTTCAAAGTATTGTAACTCTTTTCCCAGTTGGCGCTTTTTGCCTGTTCGGATTCAATGGTTTGGCGAAGGGAATCCTTCTCCACCTTACAGGAGTTTCCCTGCTCCGCCATGAGGCTATCCCGAAGTGCGATTTCCGCTTTCAAGTTATCCGTTTCGCTGGGAGCGGCAATGCTATCCGCTGCATTATTCGCCACAGAATCCGCAGCAACCGGCGCGGCAATTGCAGTCGCCGGCGCGGTATTTGCCGCAGTCTTCGCAGCAGTCGCATCGGCGGCAAAACCCACCACAGCCACCATCAAAATCAGCATCAAAATCTTTTTCATCACTTCTCCTACATGGCAGCCTTGATGCGCGCCCAGCCTGCATCTGGAATCTGCGCGCCCATGACCTGCACCACCTCGCTTGCAACGAGGCTCGCCAAGTTGCCAGTCCGTTCCATATCCCAGCCGTTCAAATATCCATAGAGGAATCCCGATGCCCAGAGGTCGCCAGCGCCCGTCGTATCCACAGCCTTCACCATCTTGGCTTCCACATGGGTCACTTTTCCGTCCTGGGCAATCAAAGCACCCTTTTTCCCAATCTTCACCACCGCGATTTTCGCCTTCTTGGCAAGCACATCCAGCGCCGCCTCTTCCTTCACGCCCGCGTAGGCAAAGGCTTCGTCTTCGTTGGCGATGATGATGTCAATCATCTTCTTGTCCAGCAAATCATCAATGGTTTCGCGGCAAATGTTCACCACGTTGAAGGAACTGAAATCAAGCGCAGTCTCCACACCGAGGGAACGAGCCAGCGTGAAGGAGGTCTTAAAGCAATCCCCGTTAAAAGCGCGGTAGCCCTCCGCATAAAGGAGGCTCACATCATCAAAAAGCGAGGGCACAAAGTCCTTAGAGGCAAGAAAATCGGAGGCCCCCAGGAACGTCCACATGGAGCGTTCGGCATCGGGCGTCACTGCAGAGAACACGCAACCCGTAGGCGCCGTAGAATGTCCCATCTTGGATTCCACGCCATTGTTTTGCAAATGCTGCTTAAACAAACGGCCCAAATCGTCATCGCCCACCTTGCTGATGAAGCAGGCGCGGCCACCCAAGCGAGAAAGCCCCACCATGGTATTGCAGGTAGAACCGCCAGGAACGCGCATGGGGTTCTGAAGCCCCATCAAAAAGCGATTCATCTGCGGCCAATCCACGGCATTCATGCCGCCCTTTTCCACACCCTGGGCCTTAATCCATTCGTCACTGACATTCGCCAGAATATCCACCAGGGCTGCGCCCATGCCAAGCACTTTTTTCAAACTAGAATCCTCCACGCCGGCGACGCACCCGTTCACCGGCCTTCAGCAAAAATTGTCTTTCCGTTTCCGTCAAAGACTGAAGCCCTTCCCGGGCCACCTTCTTCAAAATTTCATCCATGCGCTTCTGCTCGTCCACGTAGAAGACTTCGCCTTCCAAAACTTCTGGCTGACTTTCGCCTTCGTCCGCGCCCGAGGCTCCCGCACCCGAGTTGGAACCCGCGCGGCCACTTTCCGCGCCCGAACCATTCTCGTACCGTTCCGGATGAGCCGAGAATAAGCGGAAGAGTTTTCCGAGCGGCGAAAAGCGCCAATTTTGGCGAGAGTTCCGCGTGAACACATTGTTGTAGAGCGCCATGTAAATGAACCCAGCCACCACGCCGCCCAAATGGGCAAAATGAGCAATGGCATCCCCCGTATTCGCAAACATCACATCCAGCGCAATCATCACCCACATGGCGTGCTTAATCTTCATGGGGATAAAGAAGAACATGAGAATGCGGCGTTCCGGGAAAAACTTGTAGTAAGCCACAAACACGCCCATCAAGGCACCAGACGCGCCGATAATCGGATTATTGGTGAGGCCTAGCACGCACATGCCCACGCTGAACAGGGCCGCAAAAATTCCGCAGAAGAAATAAAGCCCCGCAAAATGCTTTTTCCCCATCCAAGCCGCAATCTCGTCGCCGAACATCCAGAGCATCAGCATATTGAAGAAGAAATGCATAAAATCGATATGGATGAACATGTAGGTGACATAGCGCCACACCGCCCAAGGCTCCGTCGGGAAAAACGCCCCGTAGTAAGTGATGTACTCGGCGATATTGGCATAGCCCGCCTCACGCGTCAGGTTCACATGCAACCCCAGCATGGAGCCCAGGAAAAACGCAATCGCAAACACGGCCGCATTGGCAATCAAAAGCACCCGGACAACCTGAGGCAAGTACTTGAAGGGCTTCATTTGCGTTTCCCGAATTCTTTTTTCAAAAGGGCAATCATTTCCGCCGGCACGAATTTTGCGAGGAGTTTATCCACAGAAAGTTCATCCGCAAGACGTTTGTCCGCGAGGCCCGCTTTCGCGGAGCGCTTGTTTAAAATGGGTTGGCCAGCGGTCGTCTTTTTGCTGCTGGCAAGAATTTCCCGGACAGCGGTGCTACTGATGGCCAAATGCTCCGGCGCACTGAGGAGGCAAACTGTCTCCGCGCCCTCAAAAAGCATCTTGTTGTTCCAGGCGAGAGACTGCTCCATATCCAAATCTGCAGCACTGCGGATTCCCCGCAGCAGAAAGTTTACGCCAACTGCCTTCATGAAATCCACCGTAAGACCCTCATGAATGGCAACCTCTACATTAGGAAGTTTTTCCACAGCGGCCTTCACCAGGCGGGCGCGAACCAGACTATCAAAGCAATTCTTCTTTTCTGAATTCTGCGACACAACAACCCAAACCTTATCAAAAAGTTTGGACCCGCGAGCCACGATATCCAGGTGGCCCAAGGTAAAGGGATCAAAGGAACCCGCGAAAACGGCAGCTCGCGCAGTCAAAGCCCTCATGTTTTTCTTCATGGATTTCATAGCCACAATTTACAAATCCTTGCGGTAGATGAGCAGAGAAGATTCCCCGTATTTGCGGATACGCACCTTATCCAAGGCCTCGTCTTCCTTCGCCCACTGCGGCAGATTACGGCTCGGAGCCTCAAACACCGCCACACCACCAGGATTCAGCCACTCCAAAAAGGAGCGCAAATCCGGATAATCCATATCCTTGAAGGGAGGGTCTGCATAAATCAAGTCGAAGCCTCCATTCGCACACAAACTTTCACGGGAAAGCGTCAGAGCGTTGTTTTCTAACAAAGTAAGTTTCGATTGAAGGTTCAATGCCTTGTAAGCATCCAGCACCAAACGTGCCTGAGAGTGGGCGTACTCCACCGCGGTAACGTTCGCCGCCCCACGGCTTATGGCCTCAATGCCCATGATGCCGGTACCTGCAAAAAGGTCCAGCACGCGGAAGCCATCTACGGTTTGAAGAATATTGAAGAGAGCCTCACGAGTTCTGGAACCCGTGGGGCGCGTCTTACTGGTAGAGGGCGACGGAACCTGCCGCCCGCGAAAGGCGCCACCAGTAATGCGAATCGGCATAGATTAAGGAGCGGCGTACAGGACGAAGCTGAGGGTAGCACCCACATCCCTCTTGGCAAGCTTCATCGTCGTCTTCTCGATACCGAAGCGGACCGGAGAGTTAGCGAGAGCAGCCACGAAGTTCTGCATGTCCGGGAATTCAACCACCGTAGAAACCTGATAGGTATAGCGCTTGTACACGCCGAAGTTTTCCACAGCAGGCTTATCCAAGCCCTTCAAAGAGACCTTGTTAGCCTTGGCAAGTTCCTTCAAAGCCTTTACTTCATTAGCAACTTCAGCAGCCGGAACGAACGTCGTCACGGAAGCCATGTTGGGGTTGTTCACGTTGAAGAGACCAAAGGCGGTGATGTCCGTTGCCGGAGCATTTTCCGGAATAGCCGGAGTCTTGAAGTTCGTGCTAACAGCCTTGATGCGTTCCAGCAAACTACGCTGAGACGTAGGCTTGGCAGCCACACCACGAATGTAGAAGTAGTTGGGAGCCTGGAAAATGCAGTCCGAGAAGCCCACATCATCCGGCGTTGCCGTAGTGAGGAACTGGAAGAACTGGTTCAATGCAGACTTCTGGTAAGAGACCTTCTCCATGGGGAGGTAGGCATCATAGGAACCGCGCTTGGCATAAAGAGCCTGCGGCTTTACCTCGTCCACAATCTGCTTCATGGACATGGCATCGCGAGCCTTGAGGCGGGCTCTTGCAGCGGCAGCGGCGTTCACACTGGCAGTAGAAGTCCGAGTAGCGGTAAGAGTCGGGTCTTCGGCACCCAAGAGATCCAGATAAGCTTCCGGAAGCACTCCCTGAAGCGGGCCCGGAACACCACAAAGGCTGAGATAGCCGCTGAAACCAAGAACCACCACAGCAGCAGCGATTATGATATTGGACAAACGGCCAGACTTCTTTATCTTACCAACCACATCCGAGGTATGCACCGGACGGACAGTGTCCATTGTGGATACGCGTTCTGCAGCATCAATCAAATTCAAGCGAATCATACACCTTCCTCCATCAGGCTGAGGGCAGCCCCGATAGCAGCAGTACTACACGGCACAGCAACAGAATCTTCGGCCACCACTGGCAGTCTAAGGTTGGGGAACTCATCCATCAAAACGAATTCGTTATCAGCAAACTTTGCACCCAAGGCTTCCACAAACACAGGAGCAGTAGCCATTTCGCCGCAAAGGTTCACGCTGTGAACGTTGAAGGAAAGGTCTTCTTCCTGAGCCAACAGGAACTGGTTGTAAATTTCATCCACCAGGAGCGGATAGGCCTCTTCGGCAGACTTTCCCGCCAAAGAAAGCGTGGAGACGCAGCGGAGAGCCTTCAAGTTATCCTTGGTGAGCCACATCATGGTCACGCCAGAGAAATCCGCCTTAATGACGCACTCCATCTTATCGGTGGCCTGAGAAGTAAAGTCCATCAAGTTGAGAATGGAGAGCACGTCCACTTCCATGGCCTTCGGGAGAAGACTCTTGGAACGGAAACCCTTGCGCAGGCCATCCACCCATTCCTTGCGGACCGCGATAAGCAGTACGGTCTGACCAACAGTGGCATCGCCACTCAAAACCTTGTAATCCAAGATATAGGAGCCGGGTTCGGCGTTGGTAATGAGTCCTAGATACCAATCGAGGTACTCATCTATAGTCTTGACCGCCTCTGCCGGCACGAAGATCTGCCGAATGACGGAGCGGAAAGCGGGAACGGAGAGGGCGACGCCATCAACGGTGAGCTGATTTTCGTCTATCCAGCCCTGGAGGACCGTTTCGAAAGTGTAGACATCGTCAAGGGGGCTGCTTTCTGTTTCCAGAACGGCGGTCTTAACAATCCGCTTTTCAGCGGGGTCCAAGAGAGCCACTTTCAAGGAAGCGGCACCCACTTCTATACCGAGGAATTGTTTCGTATCACTCATATACTCAACGACTTATGAAAAATGTTCCCCCTAAAACTAATCAAAAATTATGCCCTGGAGCATGGTTTCTGCTTTTTTCTTTCCAATTCCGGGCACTTTTTGCAAATCTGACGCATTTTTGAAGGGTCCAGAGGCCTTCCGGACGGCAATTATCTTCTCCGCCATCTTGGGACCCACCCCCTTCAGGGCACAAAGTTCATCCAGAGATGCCTGGTTGATATGGATGGGCAAACGGACGATTTTTTTATGAGTTTTGCGTTTTTTTGACTTTTTGTGGGTGGACGTGGACTTTTTCTCTTGTTCGGCCTCGTCAGTTAATTTATCTGTAATTTGAGGAAGGTCGGACGCAGTTGCCACAACCGCGGGCGCCGATGTCGCAACTTCAGGTGCCGCCCCCACTTCAAAAGTATCGATTGAGGGAATCCCCCAGGGCAGATAGCGAACCACTAGCCCTACGGCAAAAAGTGCGACAGCAATGTGAAAAAGACTACGTTCAGCGGCGTTCACAGCGGATCCTCGCTTCCACAGCCTCTGCATCGGAAGGAACATCCACCGATATGGAGGGGTATGGACTTTGAACAATGCGGATGGGACGCTTCCCCATGATGCGCATCTGTTCCAAGGATCTAGAAAGCTCGACTTCGTTTTGCGGAAGGGATGCAAATTCGTCGCGAGCGGCACGCGAATAGGCATAGATGCCCTGATGCTGGTACCAGCGGGAGGCTTCTTCGGGAGGGACATCCCGAGTGAAATCTACCGCAAAACCATCTTCCACCCTCACCTTCACCACTGTTTTGAGGGTTGCTTCTTTTGGGTCTAGAGGGCAAGCCACCGTGACCCAGTACTCCGGAGTTTCGGAAAGAGCCTCCGCCACCTGGGCAAGAAGGCTCGGCTCCACCAGAGGCTCATCCCCCTGGAGGTTTACCACCAAGTCCAAATCTAGAGCGCGAGCGGCTTCCGCCACCCGGTCGGAGCCCGTAGCTGCAGGCCCCGTCAAGATAAATTCGAAACCCGCCCGAGACACCTCTTCCGCAATTTTCTCCGAATCCGTAGCGCAGACGATACGTTCGAAGCAATCCGCCAGAAGGGCGCGTTCCAAGGTCCGCACAATCATGGGCTTCCCGCACAGGGAAACGAGAGGCTTCCCCGGAAACCTAGACGAACCTAAACGAGCAGGTACAATACAATGAACTGCCAAATCAAACCTAAGAATTTAAAGCGAATAAAAGAAATTTGCCAAGTTTCAAGACTAGCCTGCGCGGCCTACCTGAAACTAGCCGCCAATGACCTTGGGAATGGCGAAATGGTCATTCTCCGTGGCCGGGGCGTTGGCAAAAGCCTGTTCCAGAGACAAGCCCTGAACCGGAACGTCTTCGCGAAGGATGGTAGAACCATTCTCCACTGCAGTCATAGGCTCCACATGGGAAAGATCCAGAGCCTTCAGGGCATCCAGATGGTTCAGCATCTTATCCAAGTGTTCCTTCACTGCCGGCACTTCCTCTTCGGAAATGCTCAGGCGGGAAAGCTTAGCCAATTTCATCACTTCATTCTGTTCAAGCATAATTGCCTCTAAAACCAAATTTCAAAGTGCAATATATAAAAATCCGTGAGCAGAAGCTACTCCAGGTCGTTCAGGACTTGTTCCAAAACAGGTTTCATGCTCGCTTCACGCCCTGCCGCGCGAAGGCAGTGTTCAAAGTAGAGAATGGGCACCAAGGCATATGGTTTCACTTTCTGGTTCACCGACTCCAACGCCTCCGGCGTCTCTGCCCCAAAATAATACTTGGCAAAAATAGACCAACACTTAGCCATGGTCGAACGATCCATGTAGTGGGCTTTTTTCAAGTATGCCTCTGGTGCATAAAAAGCAAAGTGATAGAAGTTACCCAAATCAAACAGAGGGCTGCCGTAAGAGAACGAACCCAAATCGATGAAGTAGGCTCCTTTCCCGTTCACAATCATGTTCCCCGTCTGCAAATCCCCATGGAGGCAGGTTGCGACATTAGGCGTATTATCCAGGATTGTCTGCACCTTTTCCTTGGCGATGTCATCAAAAATGGTGGTTGTGGAAAAATAGCTGCGATAGACTTGACTTGCAGAGGGGAACGCCGCTGTATCACACTGAGTGGCATGAAGCAGCTTGCACTTTTCCGCAAAGAGCTGCATACAAGCTTCCATCTGCTCTGGATGGGTTCCCACACATTTGGAGATGGAAGCCTTGTCGGGAATGTACTCGTATATCAGGCCACAGCGATTCCCCACCTGGACAAGACGGTCTATCTTCGGAACAGGAATGCCTAAAGCCGCCACCTTGGCGCTCTTTGCCTGTTCCCGCTCCAACAATTCCCTTGACACATCACTGTCGCTAACCCCAAGTTTCAGCATCCACTTTCCATCGGGACTAATGTAGTTCTCCGAGTTGTGGCGGTTGCTGAACATGGTCCAGCCAGTAAGGTCAAAATTTTCCATAGCTTTAAGCTAGACTTTCAATTCGCCGGCGTCAATATTATCCCAATCGGCGATTGCTTCGATAGCCGGGCGGACTTCCTCGGTCACGAACTTCACGACCTGGCCAGGAGCGCGGCCAACGAACTTGCGAAGGTCGAGGATTTCCTTCAGCTTTTCTTCGGTGATGCCCAGCTTCTGGAGCTTTTCGTTCTTGAGGACGCGTTCGAGCAAGTCGTTATCCTTACCCTGTTCCTTAACGACGCGGCCAGCTTCCTGGCTCATCACGCGGATTTCTTCGTGGAGTTCCTGACGGTCGCCGCCATTCTTCACGCCTTCCATGATGATGTTTTCGGTAGCCATGAACGGAAGTTCAGCCATGATGCGCTTTTCGATCACCTTCGGGTAAACAACGAGGCCGTTGGTCACGTTTTCAGCGATGATGAGCATTGCATCCATAGCGAGGAATGCTTCAGGAATGGCGAGACGCTTGTTGGCGGAGTCGTCCAGAGTACGTTCGAACCACTGGGTAGCCTGAGTGATGGCGGTGCTGTTCACCTGGGCCATGACAAAGCGGGCCAGAGAGCAGATACGTTCACTGCGCATCGGGTTACGCTTGTAAGCCATGGCGCTGGAGCCAATCTGGGTCTTTTCAAACGGTTCTTCCACTTCCTTGTTGCCCTGCATGAGGCGCATGTCGGTTGCGAACTTGTGCAAAGACTGAGCGATGGAAGAGAGCACCTGGTTCACGCGGTTGTCCCACTTGCGGGTGTAGGTCTGGCCGGTGATGGTGAGCACGCGCTTGAAACCAGCCTTCTCGGTCACCATGCGGTCGAGCTTCATAATCTTTTCTTCGTCGCCGTTGAACAGGTCCATGAAGGAGGCCTGGGTACCGGTGGTGCCCTTCACGCCGCGGAACGGGAGCACTTCGATAAGGAAGTTCACTTCTTCCAAGTCGATGAGGAGGTCCTGGAGCCAGAGGCAGGCGCGCTTACCAACGGTGGTGAGCTGGGCAGCCTGGAAGTGCGTTGCACCCAGCTGAGCCATGTCCTTGTATTCCATGGCGAACTTGGAAAGCTTATCCATCACGCGGCAGAGGCGCTTACGGACGATGATCAAAGCCTGCTGCATCTGGATGAGGTCGGTGTTGTCACCAACGAAAGCGGAAGTTGCACCCAGGTGGATGATGCCCTTGGCCTTGGGGCACTGAACACCGTAAGCGTAAACGTGGCTCATCACGTCGTGACGGCGGCGCTTTTCTTCGGCTTCGGCAACATCAAAGTTGATGTCGGTAGCGTGAGCCTTCAGTTCGTCCACCTGTTCCTGGGTAATGGGCAGGCCAAGTTCCATTTCGGATTCAGCCAAGAAGATCCACAGCTTGCGCCAAGTCTGGAACTTGTACTGCGGGCTGAAGATGAAACTCATTTCCTTAGAAGCATAACGCTGAATCAGCGGGCTTTCGAATTGATCACGCATTTTTATTTCCTTTGGGACGGACCCGTATACTATTTACGGACGAAAATGTAGAAAAAACAGATCAATCAGTTTGAGCCGCGGACTCATAACCCGTCTTTCTACATTATGGAGCGTTTTCCAACCAACCAAGTTCAACAATGGCCAAGTCACCCTTAACTTCGGCAGCTGAAACTACCTTAAGACGAATCTTCAAAGATACAGCCTGAGTTTGAGCAACATCTATCGTCTGCCCCTGACCATCCTGTTTGAACTCTGCCCAGGGCAATTCAAGAACGGCAGGTTCCCGCTTTGCAGGTAGTTTAGCATACCAGGAGTTCGTTCCACATACGGAGTCATCCCAGCCAAGTTCCATCTGAAGCGGAGAAGAACCTGTCCAAGAATATTTTATATAGAAACCGGAGTGACCAGAAATATCAATGGGCAATCCATCTTTTGTCCAATTGAATCCAACACCCGCAATGGCCGGAGTAGATGTTTTACCTTCCCCCGCAGCCATGGTAACGACGAGACCTCTATCTTCATCGAGATTTCCACCAGGAATGATGGAGCCATCGAATTCATCGGTAGTGATCAACTTGTAAGTTCCATTTGGATTGTAATCAATTGGTGAAAAAGACATAGTTTGTCCATCAGCATCATCACCAACATATGCAAACCACCAACCACCAGTGATTTCGTAGCAAAGAGAGGCATCGTCATTGGCCATACTACATTCAACGGCCTCCGGGACCTGAACCTGATATGCATTAACATGCATATTCCACAAGGGGCCAGCAGAATTTGCCATTCCTAATAAGTTGCCCGGTGGCGCATCAACATCGTCTCCAGAGTCACTTTCCTGATTTTCATCAGCCGTCTCTTTGTTAAGACTAGAACTACTGTCATCGCCACAGGCTGCAAGTCCCCACAAAGCAAAAACAAGGAGTGCTATCCCCAAATTTTTTATACTCATATATTTCCTCCTTTTATAAAATCTCAATACCAAAATACCTTTTCGAAAATAAAATGTCAACCCGTTTCTAAAATTGTGAAACACAAACTATTTCTACAATGGCGTACTTATTCTGTCCAATCTTCTAAAGCAAGGCCTGGCACGCGGCTAAATTCCTTCACATTGTGCGTGACAAGTATTCCTCCATCAAAAGCCGTTGAAGCAATAATGAGGTCATTGGGACCGATGAGCTTTCCCGACTTTTCCAGCTGGGAACGAATCCTGCCATAGGCTTCAGCCTCCGCCTTCCCAAAATTTGCCACCTGAAATTCCCGAACAAAAGCGGAATAAATCGCCTTCGTCTTGTGATAATCTCGACTGAGACGCGCCCTATACTCCAACTCGGCACAAACTACCGAGGGTATAACGATAGAAGTGGACGGAACCATGGCAAAATGCTTTTTCAAGTTCGGGAACATCCCCTTCACTGCGTAGATGATGATGTTTGTATCCAGGAAGTACTTCATAGTTCCTCCCGACGTGCATCCAGCGAGCGCTTTAATTCCCTAGGCTCCTTAACGTCCAAATTTTTACCGCTCCCGAAAAGTTTCCAAAATCCTGAAGAATAGGTATCCTTGGCAGAATCCGCAATATCCAAGTCCAGAGCGCAGGGATATTTCTGGTCGCGCACCACTTGGCGCAAAAACATATTGATGCCAACAGAAAGGTTGAGCCCAAGTGCATCAAAGACCTCTTCAGCTCCCCTCTTGATTTCGGGATCCACTCGGAAAGTAACTGTTGTTGAAGCAGCCATCATCGCCTCCATTTTACACCTCCCCAATATACATTTTTTGTATTAACAGTGCAACACATTGATTTACATTGTCATTACATTCTAGCAAACAGTCCATTTTTAGCCTCCATTACAAAAAAATCGCCTCTGATGCCAAAATTTTCACATCAGAAAGCGATCTATAAATAAAGTAGCTGAAGTCATCAAGTTACAAATATCAAAGAGAAAAGACCATTTTGAACGCAAATTTTCTATTTTGGGGAAGGCACAATAAGTGACTTACAAGGGTCAATTGATTTATGGACGAAAATTCTAAGAATAACGCCAGTACCGGTTCCGCAGACACGGGCTCCAGCACCGCAAAAGAAGACGCGAAAAAAGCGGCTCTGAAGAAAAGACGGGGTTGGCTCGGCGTGAAGAGCGCATTCTCGACAGGGAGCCACGGCGAAGATTATCAGCCCGTCTCCTACGGCGACGGCCATTCCGGCTGGAACCGCTAATTTTTGGAACCGATAAATCCTATAGCGTGTTCTTTTGGAGGGAGGCAAGGCGATAAAATTTATTTATCTTATAGCCGCTCTTTCTGAAAGGATACGAAAACATGACGATTAAAATTATTCTGACGCTTCTGTTCCTCTCCGTGATGGTTGGAGTAGGCATCTATAGTCGCAGGCACTCCCATTCAGTTGACGGTTTTGTACTCGGTGGCCGCAACGTGGGCCCGTGGCTGACGGCCTTCGCCTACGGCACCAGCTACTTCTCCGCCGTCGTGTTCGTCGGATACGCCGGACAGTTTGGCTGGAAGTACGGTCTGTCATCCGCCTGGATTGGCGTCGGCAACGCAGTAATCGGTTCGCTCTTTGCGTGGCTCGTGCTCGCACGGCGCACGCGGTGCATGACACAACACATCCAGAGCCGCACCATGCCTGACTTCTTTGGCACAAGATACGGGTCCGAAGGGCTCCGCGTCGTCGCATCCGTCATAGCGTTCGTCTTCCTCATTCCCTACACCGCCGGAGTCTACATGGGGCTCGGCAAGCTTTTCGCAATGGGCTTCAATATTCCATACGCCTACTGCGCCGCAATGATGGCCATCCTCACAGCAGTCTATGTGATTCTCGGCGGTTACAAGGCCACAGCAATCAACGACTTCATCCAAGGCATCATCATGATTTTCGGTATCGTCGCGGTCATCGTCGCGGTATTAAACCTGAAAGGTGGCCTGACAGAAGCCGTCCAAAGCCTAGCCGTGATTCCCTCCGATAAGGCACCGGACATCAACGGGGCATTTGCCACATGGTTTGGACCCGATCCGTGGGGCCTTCTCGGCGTTGTAATCCTAACCTCGCTCGGAACCTGGGGCCTGCCTCAGATGGTCGGCAAGTTCTACTCCATCACGGATAAGTCCGCCATTCGCCGCGGTACAGTGATTTCAACAATTTTTGCAATCATCGTCGCTGGCGGTTGCTACTTCCTCGGCGGTTTTGGCCGCCTCTTCCCCACACCGCCTACACAGCCAAACGGCAGCCTCGCTTTCGACACAATCATTCCCTCCATGCTGAGTTCACTGCCCGATGCGCTAATCGCGCTTGTCGTGCTACTGGTTCTCTCGGCCTCGATGTCCACGTTAGCATCCCTCGTGCTGACCTCATCGTCCACCATGACACTTGACCTCATTTACCGCGACAAGAAGTCCGTCGAAGGCGAAGTGGAATCCGGTTCCATCGATGACGAGGTGGCTGCAAAAATCGAGCACCGCAAGGTTGTCGTGATGCGCGTACTGATTGTCTTCTTCATCGTGATTTCGCTCCTGATCGCCCTCAATCCGCCACAGTTCATCGCACAGCTCATGGGAATTTCCTGGGGAGCGCTGGCAGGAGCCTTCCTTGCGCCGTTCATGCTCGGCCTTTACTGGAAGGGAGTCACGAAGGCATCCGTCTGGGCTTGCTTCGCCTGGGGTGTCGGCCTCACGGTCGTGAACATGCTTTCGGGGAACAGGATTATGAACCCCATCAACTGCGGGGCACTCGCAATGCTGGGCGGTTTCGTGGTCGTGCCGCTGGTGAGCCTCTTCACACCAAAGCTTGCAAAGGAACGCATCGACGCGGTCTTTGCCTGCTACAAAAAGTGAGAAATGCAGGCATTGAACCTGTAGTGCGACAGCCAACCTCTAATTATACAAGATTCTTCCCTCGTTTTTCCCCACAGGAAAAACGTTCTGGGAAGTGTTTTGTATTTTATACCAAAACTTTAACATGTATGGAAACTAGCAGAGGATGGCGAAAATGACGCAGGACAATTTTGACAATATCACCGAGATTTTGGAACGCAATGCGAGCGAATGGCCAAACGACGTCGCTCTCGTTGAAATCAACCCGCAGGAACTGGAATCCCGCAAAACGACCTGGCGCGAATATTCGCTGATTGAAAGTTCTCCCATTGAAAAATTCCGCAGTGAAATCACCTGGGGAGAGTTCAACGAGAAGGCAAACCGCTTCGCCAACTTCCTCTTAAGCCGCGGACTCACACGGGGGGACAAGGTTGCGATTCTATTGATGAACTGCCTAGAATGGCTGCCCATATACTTTGGCGCACTGAAGGCCGGTTGCCTCGCCGTGCCCCTGAACTTCCGCTACACTGCCGATGAAATCAAATACTGCCTTGAGCTTGCCGATGCCGACGTACTCGTGTTCGGACCAGAATTCACGGGCCGCGTCGAACAGATTGCGCACCGGATTCCTCGCGTCAAGGCTCGCCTCTACGTTGGCGACGACTGCCCCAGTTTTGCAGAAAGTTACGGGAAGTTGGTGCATTACGCCTCATCCATGGCACCTGGATTTCACCATAAGCCCGACGACGACGCCGCGATTTATTTCTCCTCCGGAACGACAGGCTTCCCAAAAGCAATCGTCCTCCAGCACAAGGCGCTACTTCACAGTTGCCGCGTGGAACAAGCCCATCACGGACAAACAAAGAATGACGTATTCCTCTGCATTCCGCCCCTTTACCACACAGGAGCAAAGATGCACTGGTTTGGCAGTTTCTATGTAGGGGGCAAGGCAGTCCTACTCAAGGGTGTGAAACCGGAATGGGTCATCCGCTGCGTAAGTGAAGAAAAATGCTCCATCGTCTGGCTGTTAGTGCCTTGGGCGCAAGATATCCTCGACGCAATCGACCGCGGCGATGTCCGGCTTGACGATTACCAGCTTGCACAGTGGCGCCTGATGCACATCGGCGCACAACCGGTTCCACCGGCCCTCATCAAGCGGTGGAAATCCATTTTCCCGCATCACGACTACGATACGAATTACGGCCTCTCCGAGTCCACTGGCCCCGGCGCCGTACACCTCGGCGTTGAAAATACAGACCATGTGGGCGCAATTGGAGTGCCCGGATTTGGCTGGGAAGCGAAAATCGTGGAATCGGATGGTGTGACCGAAGTTGCAAAGGGAGAAGTCGGCGAACTTGCGTTAAGAGGTCCGGGCGTGATGAAGGAATACTATCACAACAAGGCCGCGACGGAAGAAATCCTCAAACCCGACGGATGGCTTCTCACGGGCGACATGGCCGAGGAAAGGGATGGATTCATCTATCTCGTAGACCGTGCCAAGGATGTCATTATTTCCGGCGGCGAAAATCTGTACCCCGTTCAGATTGAAGACTACCTCCGCGCAAACCCGGCCATCAAGGATGTCGCCGTAATCGGCCTCCCTGACCCGCGTCTCGGTGAGATTGCCGCGGCCATCATCTCCGTCAAGGAAGGGATGACGCTCACGGAAGAACAAGTCAACGAGTTCTGCCTGGATCTTCCCCGCTACAAGCGTCCGCGTAAGATTATCTTCGCAGATGTTCCTCGCAATCCGACGGGCAAAATTGAAAAGCCGAAGCTCCGCAAGATGTACGGCGCTGCGGACTTAATCGCCCAGCAAAACGGCATTGCTTAAGATTTACGGATTTTTCTTGATGCTCGCGGGCATCCTCGTGATGTTCGCCGTCGCATATAAGCAAAAGCGCAAGAAGCACGCGCGTAAGTAAAGTGCAGAGTTATACCTGCACTTTCCATCACTTTATTAAAATTATACTTGCATTTTCTGTCATAAGTCCTAAAATCTTATCGATTTTTAATTCAAATTTTCACCGAGCCTGAAGACAGGAAATCTGTATTTAAAGCATGTTCAAGGAGCCTCCATGCCAAAGCAAACCCTTATTTTCGAAAACGCCGTTCAACTGTCGTTGAAAAACGGGCAAATGAACATCTCCTACAAAGACAATCCTGAGCATGAACATTTCCGCGCCATCGAGGACATCGCCATGATTCTCGTGGACAACCATTCCGTGAGCATGACAATCCCGCTGCTGGGAGAACTCGCCGAAAACAATGTGGCCGTGGTCTTTTGCGACCAAAAGCACATGCCGGCCTCCATGCTCATGAACCTTGACGCAAATTGCAAGCAAGAAAAATACTTCCGCCTGCAACTAGAGGCGAGCGAGCCCACAAAAAAACAGATGTGGAAAAATGTCGTGGAAACGAAAATTCGAAATCAGTCGCAACTGCTGGAATCACTTGGCAAGAACTCAAACAAACTAAACCGCTATGTAAACAACGTCCGCAGCGGCGATACGACAAACTGCGAAGGACACGCCGCACAAATCTACTGGAAAGAGCTCATGGGTAAAGGATTCGTCCGCGACCGTTTCGGAGAATACCCAAACAATTTTCTGAACTATGGCTACACGATACTGCGGGCAGCAACCGCACGCGCCCTCATGGGAAGCGGACTCCTCCCCGCCTTGGGAATATTCCACCGCAACTACTACGACGCTTTTCCGCTGGCCGACGACATCATGGAACCGTACCGACCATTTGTTGACCAGGTCGTAATCCGACTTATGGGGCAAAAACAGCGCAAGCTGACGAAAGATGTCAAGCACGCCTTCCTGGAAATTTTTTACACGGAAATTCCATTCGGAGAACAAATGGTCCAGTTGGGAACATGCCTCACCTACACAGCCGCATCCGTGGCAAAATTTTCCGCAGGCGAAACCAAGGCGCACACCTATCCGAGAGTTATATGTGGATAGTAGCAGTATTCGACTTTCCAAGACATTGCAGGAGCGGTCGTAAAAACATGTCTGACTTCGTAGCGGAATTCGAAAAAGACGGCTTTTCAAAAATCCAGCGAGGCATGTACGCCAGGTATTGCACCACCATCAAAAACGGGAACATGCACAAGGCGAGAATCGCCACGATGATTTGCCCCCGGTCAACAATCTGCCTGTTCGGCATGGCAGACAGGGAATTCAACGAAATCTACAGCCATTTTGGAAGCACTAAGCCGCCCAAAATTTGGCCAAAAAGTAAAGATTTCATCGAATTTTTCTGATTTTTTCAACGGCAAATCGCTTGCAAAACCGCATAAAATAAGGTAGATTGGCAAAGGACGTCTTATAGGGGCTATTTTTGAACACGAGGAAAACCTATAGTACACCCTGCAAATAAAAGGAGCAGTTTATGAAAATCTTTCTATCTTTTTTAATATTTGTCCTTTCTTTCGTTGCTTGCTCAGATGATTCTAGTGAATCATATTCAGGGGAGATTTTTCACTATGACACATCCCTTAATTACGATGAACAAACTCTATCGCTGGATTCAATAACAAACTGTATTATAGATCGCGCAGAAACTGAATACCATGCTAGCATCGACACTGTCTTTATTAGTAGCGATGGTAAGAAAGCTCGTTTTACATTTCCTTCGTACTTACTTTGCTCAAAAGATAATGTAAAATCAATCGGAGTCTACGCTATAAAAGACACGCTAAAAATAGAGCTTATTGAAAACGAAAAAACACCAGTCGTATCCTTAGATTGTCCTGTTTGGGTTTATAGTACACTGAATGAAGATGTAAACGCCAAATACATACTTACTCGTTCAGGCGTATATCCATTAGGAATGAAATAGCCTCTTTTTCTAAATTTCAAAAGTTCCTCAGTTTTTTCCACAACTGCGGAATTTTTGATTTTTTCATCTTATAGGGGCTCTTTTTAAACCCGAGGAAAACGCATGATTACGGTTGACAAAGAAACGAGAAAGTTCGAGTTTTATAAGAAGCATGAAGGGGATAAAATTTGGCATCTTGACTATTTCGGTATTGTTGGATGCCATGCTGTTTCTTTTGATAAGAAGAAAATTTTATTCTTGTTTGGAGACTATCCAAAGAATTTCACCAAAGAGGAAAAAGATTTGTTTGACAAAGAAAATCCATATTGGGCAAAAAAATTTGGTAAAGAGAAATAATTCTTGAAATAAGCTACCTCTTTGTGTTAAAAAATCCGAGCAACTCCCTGAATTTCGGGGAGTCTTTTAATTTTTCTATATCTATAAGAACGTCAATACTTTCTAGCTTTCTTCTATCTTATAGGGGCTCTTTTTGAACCCGAGGAAAACTGTATTCCACGTTGGAGTGCTCCCGTTCCGACGAGAGTTTTACCCTTCGGCTTGTTGGATGGAATCCAGCGTTCAGGGCGGCCACCTTCGCGGAAGTTTTGTTTTACGCTTTTCACGGCAAGATTACCGGCAGCGGTGAGCACCGGCTTCAGGTTCTCGGAGCGCTCCTTCATCATCATGACATACACTTCGAACTGTTTGTCGTCTATGGTTGCGTTGATGATATCTGCCATGGGGTTGCATTTCCTTGGGAAAAGAGGTATATTAGAGGGAGAGGTTAAGTATGATTACGGTTGACAAAGAGACGAGAAAGTTCGAGTTTTATAAGAAGCATGAAGGGGATAAGATCTGGTGGGTTGAATTCGAGGATGAATTTGGATCTGAAGCCGTGTCTTTTGACAAGAAAAAAATTTTGTTTATTTTCGGTGATTATCCTAAAAATTTCACTAAAGATGAAAAGGAATTGTTTGACAAGGAAAACCCTTATTGGAAAAAATTACGTGGCGGTTAGAAATAACTGTCATTACTTATATCCTTGTGTTTAAGAATCCTATTAGCTCCCTGAATTTATGGGAGCTTTTTAATTTTTTTATGTCAATCAAGAAATCAACACATTCTTTTCTACCGACTTTGGTGAAAAAGCGGCTTTTCAAAATAGGTTCCGTTAATTCTTGAAATCCATTTCCATCCTTTGAAGAATCCTGTAATTCAAGAAATTCAAATAGTTTTTGTCTTTGACGAATGTTTCCCTTTATCTTATAGGGGCTCTTTTTGAACCCGAGGAAAACTTGACAACTTATGACATTTTTTGTATGTATATTTATGGTATGAGAAACGGAAAAATGACATTGAATCTTAAAATTGAAGACCGCAAGGGTGTTGTCCTTGGTCTTGTTGTTCCGTTTATTCTTTTCTGGACCGGAATTTTAAGCCCTCTTTATACCGATAATTTCTTGGTTTGGGTGTTCTCCTTGGTACCGTTTTATGGGTATGTATTTGGATATTTGTCTGAAAAGACAAGTTACGCTCCATTAGCTTCCGCTTACAACTTTATTTTTTCTTTGTGTGTTTGTGTTTTTTGTTGGTTTGCTTTTGATGTGGTGAATGTTGTTTTAGTCATGTCGATTGTAAATATACCGGTTTCTTTTGTGATATTTATATTTGTAATTATGAGTGAAGAGGCAAAAGATCCGTCTAAATGTCCTGCTTTTTATACGATTCCTCCTCCGTGATTAAATTATGTGACGATATATGTTTTTTTGAAAAAGACATAACTTAAATTATGGTTATGTCTTTTATCTTATAGGGGCTCTTTTTGAACACAGGGAAAACAACATGCATTATACGGCTAAACTTACCAAAGAAAAAGACGGCGGATTTTCCGTGGAATTTCCAGACATTGAAGGATGTTTTTCAGAAGGAGACTCCCTGGAAGAAGCCTTACTGATGGCCAAAGACGCTCTTGAATTGACTTTAAGGAACGTTTTTGACGGAGAGCCCCTTCCTGCAAGCAAAACTAAACCAAACCATTCAAAAGGCCTGTATTCTATCGACGTGGACCCGGAATTGGCGGTGGCGTTAACGCTCGCGGCATACAGAGGAGCAAAGCCACAAAGTATCGCAGCAAAGGAAATGGGCATGCAGCCCCAGGCATACCAAAGGCTTGAAGATCCTTCCGCAAACCTTTCCGTCAAAATGCTACACCGAATTGCCAACTACATCGGGAAAAAACTTGAAATCTCGTTCAAATGATATGTTGTGCATACTTTCCGTGCATACCGCAATTTGAGCCATATTGTTAGGCGATTTTCTAGATTTTTATAACATTCCGGAAACTAGTGTCATTCCCGAAACGATTCAAGCGGAAATTTGCGAAAAACTGAGCGAACTTTACAAGAACTAAGTCTATTCGGTTGCAAAACTAGATTTTTTTGCGAGTTATCTATTTTTTTCGTTTTTCAGCATGGATTCCGGTAAGAACCCCTGTTGGTACAACATGTTGATAAGGCTTACCATCAGTGGACCACCCGTGAATTTCAAGCAATACTTCCTAGTGCCTTCGGCTACAGGCGCAATGAAACCAGCATCCAGCATACTACGAATATACCTAGACCTGGTGAAAGCATTAGGCCAAACACCAGCCAAGTCTGAGGCTTGGAATACGGGTTTTTCTAGCGCCACCAACAAGGCCGAGTAGATGTCCTTCCCCATTACACCCTTGCCTAAGGAATCTTGCAACATGGGTTCCAAAATGGATTTTCTCACATAATTGACATCTGTCAGTTTCTCGGTCTTTTGCAATTCGTCCAAAAGTCCTTTTAACACGAACAAACACCACTGAACCATAGCCTCATTGTTCTTGGCGTCTGCAACCTTCAGCATCTCATAGTACTTGTTGCGATCAGAGCAGAATACCGCCGTAGGATTAAACAGCCTGGACTGCCGAACATCAAAAAGGCGTACAATCATGGCATAGGTCAATAGTCTTGCCGTTCTGCCGTTTCCGTTGCGGAAGGGGTGGATCCATACGAACTGGTGATGCACAACAGAAACTTTCAAAAGGTCGTATTGCTGTTCGCATTCCTTATTGATGAACTTTACAAGTTCCCGCATAAATGCGGGGACATCGTCTGCTGCGGGAGGCTCATGGCTAGAACCAGAAATGGAAATGGGAATGCCGCGATAGCAACCTGCATTTGGGTCACCTTCCTGCGTAAGCCCTTCTACGGCCATTTTCTGCAGCTCACAAATAAAATGTTCGTCTATAGGTGCGGTGCTTTCTTCAATAAACTGCAGGGCCTTTTCCAGGTTGCCAATTTCAGCGAATCCTTCCCGTTCCCTGATTTCAGGAGGCAAGTTTTCTTTCGAAACGTAATCTAGAACAGTGGTGTTGTTTCCTTCGATCCTTGAAGAACCTATAGCCTCCAGCAACTGGAAACTACGCTGGAGCTGGAAGAACCATACCCTTGGGGTAGTGCCCGACAGGGCGATACCCCGGAGACGTTCAAGCTTGAAAAGCAGTGTCGTTACGGGAGAGCCAAAACTCACCACAGGCATCATCAGTTCTTCTACAACATCATCCATAACAATTGCTCCATTTCTTTTTCAAGAAAATAGCAAACAATTGCTATAAAGCAAGGCTTAAAATTGTAAAATTGTCAAAATTTCATCAAATTCGCGCATTTTCTCAAAGTAAAAAACGTAAAATATTGTAAAAACAATTGCTTTTTCACAAAGGAATAATCAAATATTTTTTGACAAACAATTGACTTACCCCTTAACAAACAATTGACTTTCACACAAAAAAGAATTGACTTTTCTTAAACAAACATTTGACTTTTTGTTTTTTGAAAAGAGAACAATCTACTCAAGCCCCGCCTACAAAGCGGGGCTTTTTCGTTTACAAGAAAGGCTATGTTCTTTCAAATAGTAGACCTAATATAACTATCTAAAAAACACACCCTATTATAAACTGAGATTTACCTACCTAAAAACTGTATCTTAGATACTTGGTCTAACCTAATTTTTGTTGGGTTAGACCATTTTTTAGTATTTTTTCAGCAAATTCAGCATCTTCGCCAGGTCCCTGTTGTGTTCGGCCTGGTCTACGTGCCTCTCGAAGGAAGGCATCACTTTCTCTCAAACTGGAAATCCCTGACCACGGAATCGAAGTCTGTGGATTCTGATCTTGTAGCCATCACGTGCAGCGGCACCAGCCCGTGTTCGGACATCTCAGGAGATACCGTCCACACCGAACGACACCACTTCGATTCTCTTGCAGTCTGCGCCAAATATACAAAGAAAGGGCCCTAGGAGTAAGTGCTTTGGGCGCCTTTTTGTGCAAAAATGGTGCGGATCTACAGGAATTTTGGTGCGGATTCGTAGGGTATGTGCTCGTAGAACTCGGTAATCCTGTATGACGAGTCCTGGTATGAGTCCATCTGGCCCCTGCCTCAAACCCCAGAGACAGGATCACAAGGCTCGCTTCCGTTTCCAGGACTCGGGAACCTCCCCCATGAAGGAACCTGCTTCTGCCACACAGCCACGGACATCCAGCTGTTCCGCCGTATCGGGAGTACCCCACACCCAAATCCGTTCACGATATTCCATAGGCAAGGAAAGCAGCCAGCGCTCATAGTCATCGGCGGTTCCGCGACGCTTCTTAAGGATAAGACGAGAAAGCCCCCGCTTAAACATTTCCTCAATATCGTCATATTCACCGGCAAAGTCATCCGGACAGGTGGTCAAGTACAATTTCAGCATAAATTACAAAGTAATACTTTTGTGTTATCGAGGTGAATATTAGAAAAAGTTATATTTCCCATCCGAAAAAAGCACACTTTAAAGGAGGAAAGTGCATGCTCAAGAGAACTCTTGAAATAATGGCAATCTCTAGCCTTCTGGCATCCGCAGCATGGGCAGACCAGAAGGATAACATGAACTTGAAAGTTCACGCCAACGAATGTATCCAGAAACTCACCGTCCTGGCATTGCCCCAATATGCCCCCGAGCAGCACCTTAAGGCAGACTATCAAAATGACAGTCTTGTTATCCATTTCGACGAAAACCACACTGCAGAGGTAAAGGGTATTCTTGAAAAGTGGACGGAAGAATGTTCCGATCTTTTTGACAAGGACGTCTATTCTCCTGGATTTTTCACCAATTCTCCCCTAATGGATATTGTGAAGGCAGAATCCGAGAAGCAGGCAAGACAGAGAACCGAAGCCTTTGGAAATGACAGCCTGACGAAAATCAAGAATGAAGTGGAAGAGATTGCAGGAAACTTCAGTTTTGTATTTCGTTACGGAGTTCTGGAGTCCATCAATATCAACCCGAGAAAAGGCAAGAGATTCCAGTTTGTAAACGATGGCACCGCCTTGATCTGGGGAGGCAACGGAATTCTCCATAGCATTTCCAGAAAAAGCGCTCTTCTCCAGGAAGACTCCATCATCGTCCATTCCGGATATGAAATCAAAGATTTCGTCCGCGATGGCCACGGATTCAAGGAATTTACAAGACCCTGGAGTCAAGTGGTCACCAAGGAAGAATACCCGTCCCTGAACGAATCCGCCAAGAATGGAAAATTCGAATACGATCAGGAAGCGTACTCCGCAATGCCCTGGGGAACAGTTGCCCACAACAAAAAAATTGAGCTGATCGGTACAGTCGGCCTTAATATCGGCTACCTGACAGACAACTACCTGGAAGACAGCAAGGCATTCCGTGACTCCTCCGCAATCATTGAAGGCCTCCTCGAAATGGGCGTCAACTGGGAAGTATCTCTTGGATTAGTCCGTTGTTCCGCCACAAGCGGCACCTGTCTTGGATTTGGCGCAGGCTACGGAGCATACGTTTGGGCGACAGCAGGTAAAGAAAAGGAAAACCGCTGGAGTTATTCTGACGACGATACCGAAGAAGCAGAAACCAAGCTGATTCACGGAGTTAAACTGTTTGGCGAATACTATATGAAGAGCAAAACACCCTATGGTTTTCGCGAAGCTATTACAATTCCGGTCAATGAAAGCATGAAGTACATTGAATCCAAGACTTCCCTGTTTGTGGACTCCGGAATCAGCCGATTTGAACTGGGTCTTGCAATTTCTCCCATCCAGTTCATTCCCGCTTTGTTCTTCAACATTGGTATTAATTTTAATACAAACAGTTTCTAAAACACAAACAAATGAACAATCATCCATTTTTTAATTTAGCAGGAAAGCTTTTAACAGCTTTCCTTCTTTTCTCGTTGTACGGATGTTCCAACATACAAGTGGCCAAGGCATTTACGTTTTTCAGCATTCTTGATGAGCAAGGCAAAGTCATGCCTTACATAGAGCCTCAAGACCAAGAAAACCGCGCACTCATGGGAGATGTGGAAAATTTAAGTGCAGAGCTATTTCATATCGATTCCGCCGGTGCAGAACATCTTAAAGCATCCTTTTTCAAGGTCTGGAACAAGGACAAGGTAGAAACCGAGTGGAACGTGAAGGATTCGCTGGGCAAAGTACTTATCAGCAGAAAGAGTATACTGGATGACGACGGACGTTTGTTACGTAGGGAAGCTTATACGAAAAAGATTTATTCCGTCATCACTAGCTCCCAGAAAAAAGAAGACGGAGGTACCCGCTGGTATTATACCAGGCAGGACACATCCTCAGCGATCTATAAAATCAGTTTTCTCGTAGATGAAACCGGCAAAACACAGGATCTGAGGGTTATTTATCCCTTCGCCCACAAGCTGGAACGAATCTATAACGAACAACACAACATTTCTTCCATCCAGATTGAAGGTCAATACCACGGGAAAGATGCGGTTTCCTTCACATATGATTCTGACGGCAAGAAAGTGAAGGAAAGAAGCGTATCCTACAACGGAAAGCTTTATTCTTACGAGTCCATCCAGCGAAATCAAGACGGAAAAATTGTGGACCTGGTTTATTCCAGCGACATTAGCGACACTCAGGAACATACTCAATACGAATACGGCGAGGACGGTCGAGTTTCCAAAATCATATCTGGAGGATTCACCAAATTCCTGAAATATGAAGACGGAAAGCTAGTTCGTGAAGAATACTACGACTACGCAGGAAATTTACATGCGGTCACCCGCATTACCACTGATGATTTCGGGAATGTTATAGAAAGTGTCTATTCTAGGAAGGATCCTAAAACAAAAGAATTCAAGGAATACCAGAAATACAAGTACCAAATCAGATATTACCAGTAAGACATATTGCAATTTTTTCTATCTTGCGCGCCGTATGAAGAATTTTTACGTTACCACTCCGATTTACTACGTGAATGACGCCCCGCATATCGGGCATTCCTACACCACCGTCCTCGCGGACATTTTGACTCGCTTCCACAAGATTCTCGGCTACCAGACGTTCTTCTTGACAGGTACCGACGAACACGGCCAGAAGGTGCAGCGCGCAGCCGCGAAGCGCGAAGTCACTCCGCAGGAACACGTGGACGAATACTACCACCGTTTTGAAGACCTCTGGAAGAAGATGGGCATCGGTAACGATTTCTTCATCCGCACCACCTTCCCCGAACACAAGGCCTACGTGCAGGAATGCCTGCAAAAGCTCTGGGACAAGGGCGAAATCTATTCGAAGGAATACGAAGGCTGGTACTCCGTGGGCGAAGAACGCTTCTTCACGGACAACGAACTGGACGAAAACAAGTGCGACCCCATCAGCCACCGCCCGGTGGAATGGCTCAAGGAAAAGAACTACTTCTTCAAGATGAGTGCCTACCAGCAGAAACTCATCGACCACCTGAACGAGCACCCGGACTGGATTGTGCCGGACTATCGCCGTAACGAAATTCTCGGATTTTTGCGCCAGCCGCTGAACGACCTCTGCATCAGCCGCCCGAAGGCCCGCCTCAGCTGGGGCATTCCCCTGCCCTTCGACCCGGATTACGTGACCTACGTGTGGTTCGACGCGCTTTTGAACTACGTGAGCGCCTCCACCGCCTTCAAGAAGACTTTTGCCGACGGCACGCCGATTTGGCCCGCCACCTACCACCTGATTGGTAAAGACATTTTGACGACCCACAGCGTTTACTGGCCGACCATGCTCATGGCTTTGGACATTCCGCTCCCAAGCCACATTTTGGCCCACGGCTGGTGGCTCGTGAACGGCGGCGAAAAGATGAGCAAGTCCGCAGGCAACGTGGTGAACCCCATGGACTACATGGAAAAGTACGGCAACGATGCGTTCCGCTACTTCCTCGCCCGCGAAATGGTGGTGGGCCAGGACGCCAACTTCACGCACGACGCCTTTGTGCGCCGCATCAACAGCGACCTCGCAAATGATTTGGGCAACGTGCTTAACCGCGTGCACCGTCTGGTGCTCACAAATTTTGAGGGAAAACTGCCCGCGGCTTCCACCATCGGTGAAGCGGAAACCGAGGTTATCACCCTTGCGAAGAAGGTGATTGAGGAAATCCACACAGACCTGCCGCAGGCCCGACTCTCGCAGTCCATCGAGACCATCATGAGCCTTGTCCGCAGCATCAACCGCTACCTGGAAGTAAAGGCCCCGTGGAAGCTGGCGAAAGACCCTGCCGCCCGCGATGAGCTGGCAACGGTCCTCTACATTTCTGCCGAGGCCGTGCGCCTCAGCCTTTGCCTGCTGTGGCCGGTGATTCCGCAGAAGGCGGAAGAAGGCCTCACCATGATGGGCGCTGCTTTCAAGAGCGCAGACGACCTCACATGGGGTGTTTTGAAGGCGGGAGTTGCCTTCGGCGAAGGCAAGCCGCTTTTCCCGCGCATCGAGGAAGAAGTCAAGAAGCAGGAACAGCAGCCGAAACCCAAGCAGAACAAACCGCTTGCTGCAGCCGACGTGCCTGCCGCCATGGATTTGCGTGTGGCGCAAATCAAGGAAGTAGCAAACCATCCCGACGCCGACAGCCTCTACGTGCTGAAGGTGGATGCTGGCGAAGGCGAACTCCGCACCATTTGCAGTGGACTCAAGGCTAGCTACGAAGCCGCAGAACTGCAGGACAGGAAAATTCTGTTATTCGCAAACCTCAAGCCAAGTGCACTCCGCGGCATCATGAGCCAGGGAATGCTCTTTGCTGGCGATTTGGATGCAGCAACTCACAAGTGCCGCCTGGTGGCAGTCCCCGAAGACGCAAAACCCGGTGACCGCGCCCTGTTCAAGGGAATCGCCCCCAGCGAACCGCGCGAACTCAAGGTGAAGGATTTTGAAAAGATTTCCCTCTCTGCGAAGGGTGGCTGCGTATTCTGCAATGCAGGCGAAGGTTCTGCGGCTATCGCTCTTGAAGTGAATGGCAAGGCCGTGACCTGCGATGTTGCCGACGGCGCCGGCGTGCACTAGTCTAGCCCGGCAAAAAGATCTCCAGAAGCGGTGAAGTCTTTCGCCGCTTTTTTTGACGGTTTCTTTTCCGCGCGCAACTCTTTCGATGCAGTTGCGTTGGCCGAAGCATTCTTCTTGGCACTGCCTTTATTTGCGGCGGATTTTTTCGTTTGAGTTTTCTCTACCGCAATCTCTTGAATTGCAGTTTCCAACTCCTCCGCACTAGCGGATTCCGTAAATTTGTCTGCGTCCGCCAGCTGTTTTGCCTTGGCGATGGCGTCCTTTGCTAATTTGTCTACAAGTTCATTCCACTTGACGCCGGTGTGTGCCGCCACCTTCTCGAAAGTGACGCGATGCACGTAAGGCTTTGAGGCCGCCACATACTGCTTGGCGATGGAACTTTTGGCCTGCCACTCCCCTTTGGCCCAGCGGGCAACGCCCTCGTAGTCGTGACAAATCACAGCAGTCTTGTCGTGCTCTTCCAGCCACTTCATGGCCTGATAGCTGGCCATGACTTCGCCGTCGATGTTGCGACTCTCTGCCGGAAACGACGTATGGCCGGAAAGGCGGGCGACTTCCACATCATTCTCCACCACCACAAAAGCCCAGCCGGCCTTGTCGAAGGTCGGCGTGAAGGAACCGTCCACATAAATTCGAAGTCCCTTTGGAGTTGGCGCCGATACACCTTCAATCCACGCTTTGGCCTCCGCCTCCGTGCTAAAGGATTTGAAAAGCACTCCCTTGACACCGTGAGTCAGTTTTTCGCATTCGTCCCAGGTGGTGACGATTTTTCCGCCGTCGGCGCTCTTAATGGCATAAAACTTCTGTTTTGGCATATCGGCAAATTTATATATTTGTAGAAATTTTTGGAGTCCCATTGAAGCCGTCGCCGTATTTCACAGATAGGTTCCGTTATTTTTTTAAGCGATTCGCCAAAGAGCAGTCGCTGTTCAAATGGTTTCTGAAAAAGGCGGGCAACGACTCCGGAGCATTCAGTTTCCCCGACGCACTGAAGGGGCACCCCAAGACACTGGTGTTTTTGCCGAGAGACGGAGCTCACGCCAAGGAATTTTTGCGAGCCATGCCTGCGAAGTGGTTCCAAAATGTGCTGTTTTTCGCACACGAGTCCCAGAACGCGCTTGTCTCCTACTATAAAGGCCACGCCCTCTACTACAGCGATACGGAATGCCGCTTTGGCGAGCCTGTTTTCCAAAATCTGGAGCAGAAGATTCTGGAATTTGCGCCCCAGGTGTGCATTTACTTGGGCGAGGTTTTCTTGCCGAGGCTCTACCTTTGCAAAAAGAGCGGTGCCCCATGCCGCATTGGTTTTAGCGTGGAAGCCCTCTACCCCTACCTGAATTTGAGCCTGCAGCGCTCCAGTTCCTCCGAATCCAAAATCATTGCGGATTACTACGAGGTGCAGTGATGCGGGGCGGCACCATCATTACAGAAAGCGGTGGCTATGCGGATTTGCACATGCACACCAAGCTCTCCGACGGGGCGCTTTCCGTAGAGGAACTTCTCGCCCTCTGCAAGCGAAAAGGACTGCGGTGCATTTCCATCACGGACCACGACAACCTGGATTCCTTCAAGATTGCGGAAGAACCGGCCAAGGAGATTGGATTAGAAATCATTCCAGGCATTGAAATCTCCGCCGTGTGGCAAGGGAAGGACATCCACATTCTGGGGTACTTCTGCGACCCTACGAACCTGGCCCTGAACATGGAGCTGGAGGATTTCGCCAAGCAGCGCATCACCCGCGTGAAGGCCATCATCAAAAAGCTGAACGCCCTGGGAATCGACATCACTTTCGAAAAAGTCCATTCCTACTGCAAGGGGAAAGTCATCGGCCGACCCCACATCGCCATGTCCCTGGTGGACGAGGAATACATCGGAAGTTTTTCAGAAGCCTTCACCAAATATCTGGGAGACGGCTGCATCGCCTTTGTAGAAAAGAAGGGGCTCAACCCGCAGCAGACGGTGCGCCTCATTGAAAATGCCGGCGGAATTGCCGTTCTCGCCCACCCCTACAAATCGGGACTCAGCGACGAGTTCATCGAAAACATGGTGGAATGGGGAATCCAGGGAATGGAAACCTACAGCCCGGCACAGAAGGGTGCCGTAGGACGCAAGTACAAGGAAATGGCTCAGCGGTTTGGAATCATTGGCACCGGCGGCTCCGACTTCCATACCGAAACAGGCGCCTACCCTCCCGGCTGCATGAAGATGCCTTACACAGTGGTGCAGGCTCTGAAGGAACGCCGTGAAAAATCCCGCGCAGAATGGTTCTAAGATGCGTTCCCTGTTTTTTGTGATTCTGTTCGCGGTGGTCGTCATGGGTTTCGCACAGCCCTCTGAGCCGCTACAGTACACATTGCCCGCACCTCAGGACAGTGCCTGGGACCCGCCATCCGGCCCCGATGCCGCAGTTCGGGAGAACGACGCCGGCCGCTTTGGCATTCCCATCCGGGAGATGATGGAGCGGACCTACGATGTTTCTGGCCAGAAGGCGGAATGGGTCCTGGGAACCTCCATTCTCGGGAACCCGCAGCTGAATCCTAACGCCATCGGCATGAGCAGCCTCACCCAGAGATTCCCCACGAAACTTTCCGGCATCTACACCACACGCCTGGGGTATGATCCCTCCACCCTCACCCTCAATGGCGAAAACGGAATCTTGACCGAGGAACGGCACGGCATTCCCGTAGATACGCCCATTACGGATTTGGCCTGGGAACGGGGTGCCTTCAGCGGAAACGCGCTTCACCTGCAGTTCAAGCGCATCATCACCGACTCCGTAGCTTTTGACTTCGGGCTTCAAAGCCGCTCCAACAAGGAATCCAAGGAATACGAATACCAGAACGTTACCCATTCCCCCTATTTCTCTATGGGCCGTGATTCCAGCAGCATTCCCTTTGCAGGCCGTAACATCGCCGTGAACACCATGCACATCCAGCCCATGCTCACCTGGCGTTTTGGCGTAGGCAAGGCATTTTTGAAGATGAACTTCATCAGCATCGAGAACGCCGACAACACTACGCACAAAGTCATTTTGGATACACTGGATTTGGCAAAGCGCACCTTCCAGACCAGCCCCTATAACGTTTCCATCGAAGGCCGCACTTATGGCGCAGGCATCGAGCTCTACCCCCTCAAAAAACTCACCGTGGGGACAAGCATCCACTACGGCACCCACGAAATTGAGGAGGATTCCCTCGCCCACCTGTTCCGGGGTACAAAGACCTGGATTGACACTCTAGAAATTGAGCACACCGACTCCCTCTACTACGACACCACTCGCGCCTACACCTACGAAACTATTTTCGGCGATGCCATCATCCGCTACGCCACGCTACTGAACCCCGCCATTAAATTCCAGTACGAATTTTTGAACACCACGGAGGAGTTCCTCGACGAAGATTTGAAGGACTACAAGGTGGAGCATCTGGAAGACCGGGAACTGGGCTACGGCGAACTTTCGGACACCTTGGGATTTTTCCTCTTCCGCGTGCAGGGTGGCCTACAGCGCAACAGTTCCCTCCTGGATGAGGTGGATTACGCCAAGGCCTATTCCGCCGACGGAACATTCCTGCTGCCCTTCCATTTCCGCTTGAACGGAAGCATCCGCCACGACAACCGCTTCCCCGATGTGACGCAGCTGAAATTCATGGACGCAGGCCGCGTGAGCTTCCCCAATGAGGATTTGAAATACGAGGAACGGGACCGGAAAACCGCCAACATCACCTGGCAGAGCCGCGAAGTGTTTTACGGGCTCGAGCTCCGGAAGGAACATGCCAGCAACCTCCTGAAGCAGCGCTGGGTCAAAGGCGAAGGCACCGATTCCACAGACAACGCCATCGAGAAGGCATTCCAATGGACCAACCTGGATTGGAGTTCCACGCTGGACTGGATGTTCCAAGTGGGATTCCGTCTGGGGAACTGGAAGTTCTATCTAGAGCGTGGGCAGGTTCTTGACCGCGACACCAAACTCATCGACACACCGGAACTCTACTACAAGGGTTCCATCCACTGGCAGAACCGTTTTGTAAAGGACCGCCTGGGTGTAAGTGTGAGAGTGGATTGGCAATGGTTCGGCAACCGCATGGATTGCACCATCAATGAACTGGGGCAGGCTGAGCTAGAGCCTATGAAGCATTACCTGGCGATGGACTTCGAAGCACGCATGCAGATTCTCACCTTCGAGCTTTACAATCGCATCGAGAACTTCAACCACAGCATCTATATGCCGGAATCGGGCTACACTCCCGAGGGCCTCCGCTTCGCCTACGGAATCGTATGGACCTTCGGGAACTGATTATATTTACAGCCGGGATTTGAGGTTTTTATGGAACGTTTTAAGCCACGGGACATGTTTGTGGAAGCGGGCTACGGCCCCCACTTTGCAGACCAATTACTGCAGAACGCATTTAGCAAATTATTTGAGGGCGATCCCATCGATGAACGCATTTGTTTTGACGCTAGCAAAGATCTAGCCTACATCATCGACATCGGGCACGACGACATCCGCTCCGAGGGCATGAGCTACGGCATGTTCATCGCCGCCCTCACCGACCGCCCGGAACTTTTTCAGAAGCTCTGGAACTTTACCCGCAAGTATCTCTACAATGCCGAGGGCCCGCACCAGGGTTTCTTCGCATGGGAGGTATCCACCACGGACTTCTCCAAGATGGACCCAGGGGCTGCTCCCGATGGAGAGGAATATTTTGCGGCAGCGCTCCTCATCGCGGCCAAGCGGTTCGGGCGCATCGACTACCGCGAAGCCGCCCTGAAACTGCTGGACGACATGAAGAACAAGCCCGCCAATGGCGTTGTGGGCCCTATGTTCGATGTCGGGCGCAAAATGGTGAAGTTCTCCCCCGTTCTCGGAAACGACTACACGGACCCCAGCTACCACACCATCGCCTTCTATCGTTTGTTCGCAGAAGAAACCGGTGATGACTTCTGGCAGGAAGTGGCAAAGCAGAGCATCGTCTACCTGCAACAGGCCATTCACCCCGAGACAGGGCTTTGCGCCGAATATTCCGAATACGACGGCACGCCGAAATCCACGCCCTGGTACCCCGAAAGCCACTGCTTTAGCGGCGATGCCTGGCGTGTGGCCATGAACATGAGTTTGGATTACGCCCTCTTCCGCGGTGATGAAGTGGAAAAAACACTTTGTGAAAAACGGCTCAACTTCTTCGAAAGCCGCCGGCCCTATTTGGCAGACTATGCCATCGATGGCGGGCCCTTCCCCAAAGAAGGTCGTGCAGCAACTCCTGGCGTCATCGCCATGAATGCCGCCGCCACCCAAGTGCTCCCCTCTAATGACAAATTAATCGAGCCCTTCGTCAAGGATTTGGCAGCCCTTTCCGTTCCCTTCCGCTTCTGGCGCTACTACGACGGAATGCTCTACATCATCGGCATCCTCGCCACCGCTGGAAAAATCGTATTTTAGACAATTCAAAATTCACAATGCACAATTAATAATTGTTTCAGGAGTAAATGTCTCTGCCAAAAAAAGCTTTTGTGGATATAATTTTGAATTTTAAATTTTGAATTTTGTCGAGGCGAGGGCAACGGGACTGCTTGCAGGCACACTGCCGAGCCGAAGTCAAAATGAGTGCGAAGCACTAATTACGAAATACGAGATGTTTCAGGCGAGGTATTTCGTGAGAGGCATAATTTTGAATTGTGAATTATAAATTGGTTAAAGGCAAATGTGCGATGTTTCCGCCACAAAATTCGTAAGTTTTTCTTTGATATAATTTTGAATTTTGAATTTTAAATTATAAATTGACTAGTACTATGAATACAAAACTCTTGCAAATTGGCGTCATCGCGGCAGTGGCTTTCGCCTTTACCGCCTGCGAAGACATTCGGGAAGAAAAATTCCCCAACGGGAACGTCCGTTTCCAAACCACTTATGTAAAGGATAAGAAGGAAGGCTTGGAGAAGGAATTCTACGAAAACGGAACGCTCAAGCGGGAAACTAACTACGTGAACGACCGTCGGGAAGGCGTGAGCAAGGAATACTACAACGATGGAACGCTGCAGGCGGAAATCCCCTACACCGATGGCTACATCACCGGCGACGTAGTCCGCTATCATAAAAACGGGAAAGTCGCCTCCAAGGCGCCCTATCAGGAAAACAAGCAGACCGCCTTTGGCGAAGTTTATGACGAGAATGGCGACCCGGCCACAAACGGAAGCTACAAGGACCCGCGCGATGGCTACGCCTACGAATGGATTCGCATCGGTAAGCAGCTCTGGACTGCAGAAAACATGAACTTTGCGACTGTGGCAGGCTCCCTCTGCTACCAATGCAATCACTGGGGCCGCCTCTACGATTTCGAGAACGCGAAGAAGGCTTGTCTGGATGGATTCCACATGCCCACCAAGGCCGAATGGGAAGAACTCATCGCCTTCGCTGGCAAGGACCCCGCACTGAAATTGAAGGCAGGAATGGGTTGGGACCCTCTCAAGGGAACCAACAACTACGGCAACGGCACCGATGACCTGGGCTTTGGCGCAAAAGCAGGCGGCGCCCACTTCGCAAAAAGTGACGTCCCCATGAAGGAGCGCAAGCTGGATGAAGCGGGCCAGAAAGCCTACTTCTGGACTGCCGAGGGCGAAACTCTGGTGTTCTTCTACGACAAAAACGACGTTGCATTCCAGAAGTTCAATCCGGAATTCGGTGCCAGCCTCCGCTGTATCAAAGATTAGTCGTCAAAAAAAGCAAAAAGGCATACTATTTTTCGTTTCCTTGTAAAATAGTACGTATTTTTGTTAATTTATACAAAATGATTTAACGAAAACCAGCATCGGAATACGTACTATTCGCCACTATTTGGTTAAATAGTATGCCCGTCATCGTTTTTGCACAATAAAAATTTTCAACCTACATAAAAAAAGGCATACTATTTTGCTTTTTTTCTTGCAATAGTATGCCTTTTTCGCAAAAATAACGTCGAAACTAGATTACGTCGTGTATTCGGCGTTAATCTTCACGTAGCCGTAGCTCAAGTCGCAGGTGAATGCACTTGCGCTTGCGTTACCGATATTCAGCACCAGCGTTACTTTGTACTCACGCTGACGAACAACATTCTTCAAAGCCACAGCTTCGTCTTCAGAAAGCTGAATGGGACGACCGCCTTCCAACACCTTCACATCGCCGAAGTACAAATCCGTATGTTCGGCAACCATGTTGCAACCGCTACTGCCAGCACTGCTGAGGATTCGGCCCCAGTTGGGGTCTTCGCCAAACATGGCACACTTGGCCAAGTTGCTCGTGCCAATGAAGCGGGCCATGCGGAGGGCTTCCTCGTGGCTTTCCGCCTTCTCGATGCGGAGTTCGATGAGCTTGGTCGCACCTTCGCCATCGCGGACGATGTCCTTGGCGAGAGACTGCATCACCAGCATCAAGGCCGCGCGGAATTCGCCCTGTTCGCTGATGCTCAAATCCTCATAGTGAAGACCGCTCATGCCGTTGGCCAAGAGAATGCAGGTATCGTTGGTGCTGGTATCGCCATCCACCGTGATGGCATTGAAGGAGTCCGCAATGTCTGCACGGAATTCCGCAAAGAAGTCGATGGGGAGCGCAATGTCTGTAGTGATGAAGGCAAGCATGGTCGCCATGTTGGGGTGAATCATGCCGCTTCCCTTGCAAGCGCCACCGATGGTCACCACGCCCTTCTCGGTATGGACTTCCACCGCATGGGATTTGAGGGCCAGGTCCGTGGTGAGGATTGCACGGCCAAATTCCTCGGAAGCATCGGCGTGAAGCTTCTCCACCAGTTTCGGGATGCCAGCCTCAATCTTATCCATGGGCATCAAGTGTCCAATCACGCCCGTACTGCAAACGAGAACACTCTTGGGAGTAAGGCCCAGAGCCTCTTCCGTCATGGTGGCCATGCGTTCGGCATCCTTGTAGCCCTGTTCGCCGGTGCAAGCGTTGGCGTTACCGCTGTTCACCACAACAGCTGTTGCAAAATGGGCATGTTCCAAAGCGGCCTTGTCGTAAAGAACGGGAGCCGCCTTCACCTTGTTGGTGGTGAACACCGCAAAGCAGCGGGCAGCCTTTTCACTCTTGAGGAGAGCCATGTCCGCATTGCCGCTGGCCTTGATTCCAGCGCAAATACCAGAAGCCGTAAAACCCTTGGGGGAGCAAACTCCGCCCTTATCCAACAAATTGTACATACCATCTCCTGAAAAGATGTTTTTTGCGAACACTCATCCGCAAAGACCGGTTAAAATTTTTACTTTGTAGAGCATGGATAAGATCAAGTTTACACAAGAAGCCTACGACAAGCTCATCAAAGACCTTGAAAATTTAAAAAATGTAGAACGCCCCCGCGTGTTGCAGGAATTGGTTGATGCCCGCGCACAGGGAGATTTGAGTGAAAACGCGGAATACCATGCCGCCAAGGAACGCCTCGCCTCCATCGACAACATCGAACTGCCGAAACTGCAAGACCAATTGGCCCGAGCCGAGGTCGTCGCCTTCGACCCGAACTGCGATTCCATCCGCTTTGGCGCAACCGTCACCCTCACCAACCTGAAGACCAAGAAGAACGTGACCTATATGCTGGTTTCCCCAGAAGAGGCAAATGCCCTGGAAGGCAAAATCAGTTTCAAGAGCCCCATTGGCGCAGCCCTCATGGGCAAGAAGAAGGGCGAACAGGTGGAAGTGACCACCCCCAAGGGCGTGAACAAGTTCGAAGTCGTCGACTTCAAGTAATCTATGATTGTCATCCTCATTGGTGAAGACCAGTTCAGCAAGGATATCCGCATAGACAAGTTCTTGTCTGATGCCCTGGGCGACCGGAAGGATGACCCCATGTCCCGGCAGATTCTGTTTGCCACGGACACCAACATCCCCTCTATTGCGGCGACCGTCATCGAGGCCTGCGACAGTGTCTCCATGTTCTCTCCGGAGCAGGCCGTCGTTGTCCGCAAGGCCGAAGCCATGAAGGCAGACGACACCGCCGCCCTAGCCAAATGGCTCTCCCACGGGCCCAGTTGCAAGCTCCTGCTGGAATTCGAGAAGCTGGACGCCCGCGGCGAACTTTACAAGACGCTGAAGAAAATCAATTGCGAAATCGAGAAGTTCGAGGTGCCCAAGCAGTACAAGATGGCGGAATGGATTTCATCCGTCATTCCCACCCACTTCAACAAGGCCATCGACCAGGCCGCCAGCCAATACCTGGCAGAAGCCCTCGGAACAGACACCAAGCTAGTTTGCGAAGAAGTGGAAAAAGTGCTCCTCTTCGCGCCCGACTGCAAAAAAATCACGCTGGATCTGGTCCGCACCATGGTGGTGCCCCAGCGCGAAATGATTGCCTTTGAAATCAACGATTCCTTCGGCATGGCAGACGCCAAGGAATACACCCGGCATTTGAACGAGATGCTGAACAACGGCGTGAACGCCATCCAGATTGTGGGCTCCCTCTACCGCTATGCCGTAGACCTGCTGAACTTCCAGGCGCTTCTCGTCCAAGGTATCGCCCCCAACGATGCCGCCTCCAAAATCGGCAAGAACCCCTTCATCTTTGTAACAAAAGGGCGGGCACCTGAATGTGTCCGCCGCTGGCCGAAGCCAATTCTTTGCCGCGTCATTAGACGCCTGGCTGATTTGGATTACGAAATCAAGAGCGGTAAGTGCAGCACTCGCATGAGTCAGGAACTTGCTCTCGCCGCCCTCGTCATCAGGAATTAGAACCAGCGCCAAATCAAGCCGAAGAGCACCCGGCTCTCGTACTGCGCGTCTTCGTCCAAGTCCTTGTCGTAAGCCATGTCGAAGCCCGTTTCAAGCGTAATGAACGGAGCGATGATGATGGAGAGGGTGTTTTCCCACTTGCCGTCAATCTCATCCACACCCTTGAAGTTCACGAAGGCCCACAAGCGGGTGTTGAAAGCTACGATGTCGGAGAGATTGTACTTGAACTCCGTGATGCTTTCCAAGCCCATCTCATCCTTGAACCCTTCCACCTTGTCTTCTGTATCCGGATCATCAGCGAAGCCGTAGCCATCGGAGATGGTCATGCGGTTTGCAAAACCGATGCGCTGGGAGAACATGTCGTTAGGAATGAAGGCAAGACCAGCCACCTGAGTTTCGTAGGCCGGGTCCATGAAGCTGGAAACGGGCGTCTTGATTTCATCGCCGTTTTCATCTTCGCTATAGGCGTAGCCGCTCATGAACTGAGTTTCAAAGCGGTTGCCGATGTAAGGCTTCAGCATTTCCGTCATGTTGAAGTCCAGCGTGGATTCCCAGAAAATCTTGTCGGAAGACTTGCGCTTACCGAGGCCGTCGGTCCATGTCTGACCCAGTTCCAGGTCGATGAGGTTACGCCAGTTGGCCACCTTCCACTTGCCCTGCACGTCGGCATGGTAACTGACCAACCAGTTGTAGTTGGAGGTTCCGTCCTGCTGCCAGTTGCTGAAGTTGTACCAGTTGTACTTGACACTGGCAACCACGTCGGCATTCCAGTTTTCCGGAAGAGCGCCTTCGAACATGCCACCTTCTGCAAAAGCAGCGGAAGCACTGATGAGGGCAGCGCAGCCAATCGCAAACAATGATTTTTTCATTTTGATCCCTTTGATTTTGCCCAAACAGGGGCGTTACGTTGTTTGCGCCAAAGATAGCTCTTTTATACAAGGGGTTGGA
>JAKSIJ010000012.1 GCA_024398875.1 Fibrobacter sp. | reverse complement strand
AAAAGATAGAAAGATTTTCATAAACTGCTCCTTTTATTTGCAGGGTGTACTATAGCAAGGGGTTCCATATTTTATCCATCTTGATCCAACTCCATCGTAATCACCTCCATTTTTAAAAACAGGCTTTTGAATGCTTGAAAGCCAAGGTTCCAACGGATAAACGCGATAGCGCTTTGGCATTACGGAAAGACCCGTCATCGCACCACGCAGCCGCGAAGCAATTCCTTTTGCACTAGTTTCCGACTTTAATTCAAAACAAATATATGAATAAATGCCGTCCAAGTCGCGTTCGGCCTGTTCAGACACGAATACCTTATAATTCATTAAGCGAACCGATTACTTAAATCGGAGAACACATCTTCCAACGGTTTCCCTCGACCTTCAATAGCGTCGGCATAACCGCGTTCCATCTTTTCTTCAAACACTTCATCCGATTCAATTAAAGGAGCCATGTCTGCCTGTTCCTGTTGATACAGCAAAAACTCGATATATCTCGAAACATCTTCCAAAGAACTTTCTGGAAGAGATTTTACCTGCTCAATTACAGTTTCATAAGACATAAAAGCCTCCGCTATTAAATATACACTAATTCAGCAAGAGAGGCTATCGAACGAACTTACGGAAAGCCGAAAATCAGTTTCATTACGCATTGTTTTTTTGCAAACACTACGCGTATCGCTTCACGGAAATCAATTTTCCACATCCATCATTTGCGTTCCGCCTTAAATAGCGATGTACTTGTAAAAAGCGCGGGATGTGTCAAGAATCTGCACCGACCGTGCCAACTGCGAAATGCTCTGCAAGTCACACAACCGAGCCAAGGGGAATAGGTAGAAAAAAAGCCCCGCAGTTCATGTTAAACCGCGAGGCTTTTGATTATTAGAAAGAGAAAATTTCTGGTAGATTAGGCTATTTGCTTCCTAATGGATATACACCTGTAAATGTTTTGATGTATTTCGCGTCAATTTTATCATTTACTGTACCATAAACCCATACCAAACAACATATATCAGCGTCAAGCGTTTTTTCTTTTTCGATCAACTCAATTTTGAGAGTATCGCCAAACGAATGTACTCCGATAGATTTTATATTATCCTTTGAACTATGAATTTGAGAAGGAAATGCTATCATTTCTTTTTTCTGTTGTCGTTCAACAAAAATAGTATCAAATTTATATATAGATTCAATTCTTATAGAATCATTGAGACAACTTGAAATGGAATCTAACAGCACTGTTTGTTCGTTGTAATCAATAGAAGTGTCATAATGATATGTCAGACCTGTTTCTGATTCGCTTGAATTGTCGGAACATGCAATGTTCAAAACAGCGCTAATTGAAAAAATAAAAAAAAGTTTTTTTTTCATAAAAAATCTCCTTTTCTAGTATTCTGGGGTCCCCATAGTGTTCCATCTAGATCCGATGCCATCGTATTCCCCCGCATTTTTAAAGACCGGCTTTTGAATAGCGTTTTCGAACGTTTCTTCCCATGGGTCAAAAAATTTTCCATCGACATATCCATAACAATATACTATTTTAGGTTCAACCCCCAACCCTTGTTCCTTATAAATCCATTTTTTTACAGCATTTTTATATGCTTCCCAAATTCCCTGTTTTTCTTTTATCCAATTTTTTGCAAAATCTCGTTCCACAATCCCTTAAAAAGCCACGAGGATCATTTTCGGCAATTTGCCGAACATCGGGGTCTTCCAGCGAAATGTACTTATAATCCGCAAAGCACGATTTCAGCAATGTTGATTTACCACATTGCCTTGGACCGATCAGTGTTACCACGGGAAACTTGGCCGCCATATCCAGAATTGTATCAACCATCGCTCTTTTTATCATATTCCGCCTTTTTCTTTAAATAAGGCACATTTTTCAGAAAAAAAATAATCTACTTTATGAAAATCATATAACAGACTTTATGAAAATCATACAATCCTATCAGCGTTGCTTTATAGTTGAAAACTCGAAAAGACTAGCCCAAAAGCACTTCCTTTATAAGCCTATCTATTCAACACGTCTTACATCAAAAGAAAGCATTAAAAAGCAGTACAAAACAAAATATTGCTATAAAAAGCCACAAAATAAGAGACAAACTTCCCCAAAAACAACCTTTTACGATTTTTTCATAATAATCTACTTTTGAACGTCTATAACCACAATAAGGGCACGTCCATTGATTGATGCGAATAGTCTTTTGACATTCAGGACATTGGCACAAATCGTATTGCGGCGATAGCTCCACCCCGCAATGAGGGCACTGAACAGCATCGCTAGAGACATCGTTTCCGCAGTTAAAACATTTTATCAAGGCCATAAAATCATCTCCCTTATCATATATACATAAAAATAAGCCCCAAAAAACAACCTTTTACAATTTTTTCATAAAATCCGTTTCAGCACATTTTTATTTCAAATTGTCATTTTCTGACATTCACATGAATATATATTTAGAGTAGCAAAACTTAAAGGGTTCAATATGGCTACCGCAGCACTTGACATAAAAAGGAAGAATCTCAGGGACTTGGCTGAATACCAGCGCAAGTTGTGGGCAAAGCCCGAACTCACTTATCTTTTTCTTGAAGTGACCGATTGTTGCAACTTGAATTGCAAGCATTGCGGGAGCGGATGTTTGTCGACGAATCGAAACCACATGTCTTTTGAGGTCGCAAAAAAAGTATTGGACGAAGTTGCGCGAGAATTTGACGCATCCCAGATACTGATTTGCATTACTGGCGGCGAGCCGCTTTTGAACAAGGAACTTTTCAAAATCATCGACTATTCCAGTCGTTTAGATTTTTCTTGCGGCATAACGACAAACGGAACTTTACTGACAAGTGCCGTTGGCAAGCAGTTGAAGGAAGCTGGGCTAGACACAATTTCAATCAGTCTTGACGGGCTTGAAAAAACACACAACGATTTCCGATGCAATCCAAGGGCTTTCCGTCTTGCGATGGAAGGAATTCAAAATGCAAAAAAAGCAGGATTGGATCCTGAGGTTGTGACTGTTGTCCATAAAGGAAATCTGCAAGAGCTTGATATTTTGTACGAGTTTTTGATTGAACAAGAGATTACTTCCTGGAAAATCGCGAACATGGACCCCATCGGTAGGGCGAAAGACAACGCCTCAACGCTTTTAGACGCTCGCGAATACAGGATGCTTCTCGATTTTGTCAAACGAATTCGATTCAATCCAAGCAACACCATGGAAGTGAACCTAGGATGTTCGCACTATCTCGGGTTGCAGTACGAGCACATGGTTCGCGATTTCTATTTCCAGTGTAGCGCCGGAACGAAAATCGCAAGCGTCATGGCAAACGGCGATATCGGTGCATGCCTGGACATTGAACGAAACGAGGCGACAATACAGGGGAACATCTTCAAGGATTCTTTTGTAAATGTCTGGAAAAATCGATTTGAGATTTTCCGCCAGAATAAAGCCGAGTTAAATCCGCGATGCAGCAAGTGCAGCGAAAAAGATTTTTGCATGGGAGATTCAACCCATACGTGGGATTTCAAAAGCAACGAGCCCAACTACTGTGTTTTCAAAATGATGGAGGACCACCATGGCTGAGAAAAAAAGAATACCTAAAGGTTACCGAGACATCTGCGGCAATTGCCAAGCAGAACTCTTAAAGGGTGCTTTATACTGCGACCTTTGTGGCACCAAAAGAGGCGAAGGTGAATTCAAGCCGATTGAAAATATAGGTCGGTTTGTTTACGCACCACCAATAAAAATCATCCAACGTTGCAGTTCCTGCAATTACAAATGGCTAAAAGTTGGCCTCGGCATAAAAAAATCCTCCTATTGCCCCAAATGCCAGTCACCTTCAATCAGGACCTTAGAAAAAGCGTATTGGCACCATGGAGAAACTTTCGGTTCCTTCCTTGAAAAAAACGAGCCATTGCAATTATTCACCGAAGACGAAGTGAAGAACATTCTGAGTTTACGAGAAGAACTAAAGAAAATTAAAACAGATGAAGATGATTATTACGTAATACTCAGGTTCATGAAGCAAAATGGTTTTGAAGAACACGCAAAAAAACTTGCGCATAAGGATTTGTCAAACCGAGAAGCCGAGCGAATAAACTTATCAAGAAAAATTTTGATGCTCCTTGGCGCAGAAAACGCTTTTTCAAAAGGAAGAATTTGCCCCAAATGCAATGGTTCCATCGCCTGCGTTGTAAAAAGTTTCAAAGAAAAGCGCAATAGCAATGAAGAAATCATCCCCAAAGGCATAAAAACATTCACCTTATCCAAACGGCATGCCCGCTGGTATTCTGACGATGACAATTTGATGTGTTTACAATGCGGGCATCAATTCAAAAAAGCGAGAAAAGCTTGTTGCAAAAATTGCGGTGCGGCTCTAGCAGGTGGTACGACAGTCTGCAATCAGTGCGGCTCCAAAAAAGGCGAAGGGAAATTCAAGCCTTCAAGAAACAGGGTGTGCTGTATTTACGGTCCGCCAATAACGATTGTGCAGCATTGCAGTGCCTGCGATTTCAAATGGAAGAAATACGGTATGAGCATAAGAGAATCAACACGCTGCCCCAATTGCAAATCGCCTTCGATTGAAGTTCTAAAAAGGGATCCCCCAAAAAGAACGAGAAAAACTCTTACGAAAAAAACAGATAAGTAGAAAAAGCAGACTCAGCAAGAGCCTGCTTTTTTCACATTGTCCAATTGCATTATCAACAATGACGAACCTGTCGCGAACACCGCGCATATTACGAAAGTCATCTACTTTAAGAATAAATTTGCTAAACAATTACTACTCAAACCATTTTTTATTATTTCAGCAATTAGGCAGCAACATGGCAGCAACAATTCAAACTCGAGTAGATGCAAAGGCAGAGACCCCAGAGGAATTCAATGAGGAAACAGTCGCCGCCGTAACTCCATAAGCCACTTAAATTTGTTAAAGAAATAACACTTTTCAATCTCTCCATTGACATCTCCGCAATATTTTTATATTTTAACGGTTGATGACAGGGTGGCAGGCCAGCCCACCTAAGACAAAAAAGAACGGTCATTGGATGAAATCCGCATTTTGTATATCCTACAAAATGCGTTTTTTTGTTTTTCCCGGAGTCTATATGAATGAACCCAAAACAGTGATACTAAAAAACGATTTCTTTGAAACGCATAAAATCATTCCGAAATTTTGAAGAACAAGGAAAGGCGCCCTTATTTGACACTCGTCATCCAATGTAACGACAAATTGTTTGCCATTCCTTTTCGCTCTAATGTCAAACACAGGTACGCATTCTACTTCAAAACATCACAACGTAAGAACAAAGACATCAAAGGAGCTCCGGCCATAGACTTCACAAAGGCCGTCGTAATTACAGAAAACGACATAGAGCAAAAATGCGCCATCGACTCAAAAGAATGGATAGAGCTCAATAAAAACTACAGATTCATTGTCGAGTCTTTTTCCGATTACGTCAAAGCATTCATCAACAGTCTAAACAACGGGGACTTTAAAAAGTTACCTATTTTCAAATTTTCTGCACTGCAATACTTTATCGAGGAAATCGTCCCCAAGAAATTAGAGGCAAGCTGAATACGGAAGCGATTTTATGTGTTGCTAGTGTTTTTTTCGGTATTGGCGACCATATGCACATTTGTAACCATTGCCAATTAGAAAGTTCAACGCATTTGTTTCTAGGAAACCAATAAGCATGCCCACCCTTTGGGTAATAAAATAGCACGTATTCCCCTGCCCTAGCATAGACTCTAAAGAACCCGACTCATTCACCTTGATAACTATAGCGTCCATTTCCGAGAGACCAGCCATTACGCGAGAGGCACCTGAAGTTGTATGCATTTGCAAAAAATGAACTAAGACAAACGACAAGCAATGTTAACGCTATTCTATACACAAGATACCTTTGCACAGTTTTCCCCATATTTTATATACAGTCATTCGGGCCCTTGGAAAAATCCAGTGCCTTTTTCCCATTTTTACTCATACAAAAACCGAGGTTGACACCTCCAACATATTTAACAGTTCCATTTTGTCTGTAAATTTTGAAAGGAATTTCTCCATTTTTCTCTAAAGAAGCTAATACGCCAACCTTCATCATGGCATTTTCTGTAGAAGCAAACGTTTTCTTTATGTCAGCGGTAAAATTCAGTATATCAACTTCATCAAGTGGCTTTTGCAGTTTTGTTTCCGCAAATTGCAACCTGGCTCGGTTACTTTCTTGATATTCGCACTCCCAATAAATAACTCCCAAATTTCCGTAATGCGAAAAATCTGCGTATCCATTATTTTCGTTCACCCAGGTTTCCTTTGTTCGGAAAACTTGATGTTTGCAGCAATATTGATCCAATACATAAGCGACATAATGAATTCCATTTTCAGCAAATTTCTGAGCACCCTTATCCTCTGATATTCTAAATTTTTCAAAGCAGGTTGTTCCCTCTTCGGGCATTTCTTCACCATTATCATATTCAGGCCAATTCTTGCTGACAAAAACAAATTCATCACCAAAGGAATAGCAACCCGTTTCGTAAATACGATATTCTTCGGTATTATCACAAACAGGATTACCCGCAAGCGCAGTAGTCACAGCACACAATAAAAAGGGATAAGCTGAGAACCTCATCAGTAATCCTTTACGCAACGGACAGACGTTCCTGCCTTAACATCAACAGTATTATCCCTAACAACGTTTGTATATTGTGAGGGGAAATAGAAATTAATATTACTTGAAGATGTTCTGAAAATCGCCCACTGTTTTATATAGCCAAATTCCCATCTGTCCCTCCCATCTCGATACATAACGCCATCCATACGATTATAAGACCCTGCAGGGAGAACTCTAAATTTATAACGATCACCATCATTGTAATACCAATCATTTTTAGAGCGTAACACATAATTCGCCTCTTGAATTCCACCAACGGCATCAAATAATGACTCCCACTCATTTTCTGATGGCAAATGCCAACCTCCAGGACAAGCATTCATTGCCGCATAATATGTGTAGAGTCGTCCGTATTTTTTACAATTCCGATATTCATTGTCATAACACCAACTTCCATAACCGTTGTCAACCGCATAATTCAGATTTTCCGCCATCCATGTTTGATTTTTAATTTTTACAGTTTTATAGGTTTGTCCATCTCGTTTATCTTTAAAAGAACCTGCAAATGAAAATGCAGACAATAGCAAAATCATTGCAATGATCGTTTTCTTCATACATTCACTCCATTCCGCCAAAGGCGGTTTGCGAGAAGATTTCTCTTTCGACGGCCAACAGACAAGGACTACCCCGTCACTTACGTTCCCCGCAATGACGTTGCAACCTCTCCGCACAATTTTCAGGAAATAAAAAAGGTGCGAAGTCGCAGGCTTATGTATTGAAGGCTCTGGTAAACCTGTTAGCAATAAGCAACAGACGACCCGCACCACATGGGTGCGAGCTACGTCTTGCTCCCTGCTAACTTCAAGTTTACCAGACTTTTCAATACAGGAACAAGATTCTACTCTAAAATCATTATGTCTTCATAAATATAGCATCGTCTGCTCTACTTATTCAAAAACAAAAATGGATTCAAGGTCGTCTGTCGCCAATTTTAGTCGCTTACCAAGCAACTTCTATATATCAGTAGGCTTTTACCCCCTCAATAGACCACGACTCTCGAGTAAAATTTCTTTTACGCAAAAAAGTTTAAAATTCTTTCTGAATTTTCCGCATAGAAAACAAAAATGACCGCCGAAGACCGCAAGGTTGTTCGGTAAGTATCGCTTGGATTGCCACGGGGCCTCCGCCCCTCGCAATGACGATTCAAAAAGCAGACTCGAAGAGCCTGTCTTTTTATTGTCCGCGAATCCAACCACCCCCATAAAGGAAATGTATAAAAAAAAAGGATTGCGAGCGCCAATTTACGCTACTGAAAACTTTTTCAAAAATGAGTAAAAGTTTTCAGTAGAATGTTTTGACCCATCACCGGGCCCTTTTTGGAGAATGTTCTTTTTTGTATTGCAACCACACATTGTAAGCGGCTCGTGCTTCCGCTAAGGACGTGGCCTTAGGCATAACTTCCAGAGAATCCATAAGTAGAAAATCCTTAAGCATGATATGCCTTACAGTACTTGAGGAAAAATCCATATCGTCATTTGTGATGATGATTTTTTGAAAGTCTCCCTCAATGCCGTTAAACGCGGCAAATTCTCTTTCATACGCTTTTTCTTCCGCCACACTGTAAGCAACTTGTATCAGATATTTCTTATTTCCCTTTTGAGCAAGAAAATCAATTTCCTTCCCTTTGTTATTATACACAAACAGTTCATAACCCATATAAATCAGTTCGTTATAAACGATGTTTTCTAGGTTATGGGTAATGTCGTAGCGACCTGCAGAGGCATGAATAGAATTGAGAGCTACATCCTCATTGTAAACTTTTTCGTAGAAGGAAAGTTCTCGTTTAACCTTTGTAGAATACTGCGGCAAGCCACAAATAACGTATGCCTCCTTCAGGTAGGCGATATACTTCATGATGGTGTTGACGGAACACTTGTCATGCTCCTGCTTTACGTAATCACGAATCGCCTTCGCGGAGAAAATACGACTGTTGGAGCGAAGTATAAAAGTGACTAGGCTTTCGAAGAGCGCTCTTTTCCGAATCCCGTAACGATTTACCAGATCGTTAATGACGATGGTTGTTTTAAGATCGTTGAGATACAAACTTTGCGCCTCTTGGTTCTTCATATAAAATCGGTTTGGAAAGCCACCCCAAATTAGATAATCCGAAACGGAAATTTTTTTCCTTTTCTCCTTTGCAAGCATTACGACTTCTTTATAAACAAAGGGACGAATTCTGAATGAAACATAGCGACCGCTCAACTCCTTAGTAAATTCACTGGAGAGAAGTTTGGAGTTGGAACCTGTAATAAATACGGAACATTGATTCAATCGCAATGTCTTACACGCAATTTGCCAACCTTCGATTGTTTGCACCTCGTCTAAAAAAACATAGCAAAGACCACGCTTCTTTTTTTCTAAAACGTAGTTGATTAAATCATTACCATTCTTGATATCTGGACCTTTGGCAGCATTTTCAAAGTTGAGGTATATCAAATTTGATGATTGGATGGAAATCTCATTCATGACCTGTTTGAGAATGACGGATTTTCCACAACGGCGAATTCCTGTAATAATTTTAATCAAATCGGATTTGTAGAAATCACGAATCGGAATGATGTATTTTTCTCTGTAAATCACATTTGACCTCTACTGAAAACTTTTTAGATAATATACAAAAGTTTTCAGTAGGAAGTAAAGAAAAAATATAGGATTTTATAAAAATCACATATTTGCAAATCGTTTATGTTGGACAAGGCGCGTTAGTAACTTAGTTGACGCATCGCAGGCATTTTCATTTATTTTTCTCACACCTAACATAAGCACGGGCCTTCTTTGAAAGAAAGGCCCCCACGGCCAAGTCATCCGAATCAGACGTCAAATGCAGAACTCGCATTCTTGTTTCGTCGGCAGTCTTGCAAGACAATGCCATGTTTGTGGATAACCAGAAATAGGTTTCATCTTCCAGCCCCCTAAACTCCCCATTTTCATCAGCATATCCACCAGGAAGGGCATTGAAGGCCACTTCGTCAATCCCATTCCATTCTTCAGAAGATTTCAAGATTCCTCCGAACTTTCGCCCCGTTCTCCAAAAATTAACGAAAGCGATTAATGTACTCGATTTATCCCAATCATCAAAAACTCCAACATGGAATCCTGGCGGGCAGATTCCCTGTGCATGATTCTCATCAACTAGAGAATCGCAATTGACAGAATCACAGAAAGCAGGCAAAGCCATGGCCTCTGTCCAAGTATAAAGTCGTCCGTATTTTTTACAGTATTCCGGGTCGTTTCCGTAACAAACCCCCAAAGTGTCTACGCAGTTGTCCTTAAAATGTCCGCAAGGTGTACTTTCATTTTCAACCATGAAGGTACGAGCTAAAAATGTCGTTGTCATATAACTGCTGTCTGCAGCAACATAACCCAGGGAATAGTGCGGTTCGGAACTAGAAGAAACTTCCTCCGATGAGGAACAGACGCTAATCTGTGAAGAACTGGATTCTTCGCTGGAGGAGCTTTCTTTGATGTCATAGCGGTCGTCACCACGAATGGAATGAGGGGCTACACCTTCGTCTAGGCATGCTGATAAAAGAAGGGCAATGACAGAAATGAAAATGCAAATTGCGCGCTTTCCGCTTCGCGAGAAGCATGCCACGGCCTTTGACTTCGGCAAAAGTTTCGACAAATGTTTACTGGACATTTTCACCCTCCGCATTGACGTTGCTTTCTGCACAGGGGTACTGCTTGAACCATTCTCTGGTTAGATTCGTGGAATGGGGCTCGGTGCAAATGTCGCCATTGACCTTTGGCACCTGAGGGTTGATGATCTTAAGGGCGGTGTAGAAACCTGCTGTCGTCACGGCGCTGACGATGAGACCGCCTGTAGCGCTTCCTGTTATAAGTCCACCGGGGAGGAACATTAGAGCGCCTTCAAGCAAGGAGGTGCCTATGAAACCTTGCATTTCTGTTTTTTCGCAGTAGTCGATGTCTGTAATTGGAATCCTTACAATGGAGGAATCTTCCCGCTGCCTCAGAAGAACTTCATCCTGAGATTTATCGTAGCAGATTCCGTTGGAAGGGATAGCTTTTGTAGTGTCATCCAGGTTTTCTCTAATTTTATATAAGAACGTCGTTACCTTTGTAGTGTCCTTGATGCGGAACCACCTGTAGTCAATGTCTTTGATGCCTAGGCTGCTGTCGGATACGTTCTCTATGTGGGCCTTGCCTGCGCCTGGCAGAATGCCTGATTTAGGCGGCACCGCAAATTTCGTATTCTCTTGCTTTTCTTTGTTCTCCTTTGCCATCTTGCGCATCTGATCGTTGCCACCAACGCCAATGGCACTTGAGATTCCCCAGACACTGAAGGTGGCTGCAAAGCGGTTTCGGTTCTCGTCGATGTCACGACCATAGCGGAACTCAAGGGACATTTTGGTGTTTTCAAGCTTTCGTGAAACGTAGATGCCACCGCCCATTTCTGCATAGAACTTGGGACGAGGCCGCGGAAAATCTAAGCAAAACATTTCGCATGCAACATCGTCTACAAAGTATTCCTCGCGGCCGTTCCTTGCCACATGCTCCGTAATGCCCAGCTTCCAATTGTCGTTTAAAGGAATCTGCTGGATGGCCATTCCGCCACCCGAATAGTGGAACATAAAATTAGAACTACTTTCGGGACCGAACTTGTTAATTGGGAAAAAGTTTGTCCAGGTGGTTAAGCCAAAGTATGGCGAAACAAAGCCGCCTTGTAAAAACGTCGTTAAACTTTGAAGGCCCCATCCAAAGGCAAAATAACCGCCGCTAATGTAGTTTGCAAACGTTCCGTCGCCCCACCATTCGGAGTGGGTAATGTGGTATTCCTGATCTTCGTGATTGTCGATCCAGTCATTGTCTAGATTGCCAGCGTAATATGAGAATGAAAAGCTTCTGACCGCGTCATCCCTATTGTAGCTGTCCATGTAGGCTGCTGCCGGAGGCGGACGCATAATGGAACTACACCCCGAAAGCAGGAGTCCAACCATAATCAAAAACGCTATGACGTGGAGCTTTCTCATAGGTAGAAACTCCATGTAAGCGCCCAGTAGTAGAAGGGCCTGTCTTCTAGCTGAATCCCGGATTCGATGGATATTGTATAGCCGCCGTGTCCCTTGCTGTTTGTCTCCTTAAGGAACGGCAAATTTGAGTAGCCGGTAAAGTCAAAGCCGTAATAAAGAAGCCAATCCTGGGTATGGAACCCTTGTTGCGCCTTGGGGTTGATCTTATCGCCTGTGCGGTAGTCTGTCCCGGTATATTTTTCACAATCCGGTCTTACAAAATGCATTTGCCGAAGACCGCCATGTATGCCGATTCCTATGCCGTGGTTGTTCAGGAACATCATGGTGCCGCCGCCTACATTCAAGGCGCCTGTAAGCATAATGTCGGTAGCGAGGTCTGTTGACATTTTCTCGTCGGCGTCCTTGCCGAAGTATTTGCCTAACGATAATTCGTAGGCCGCGGCGATGTAGAAGGGACCGAACCATTGCACAAGGGTGGGAGTTAACCCCGCCTCCAGCAGGAATGCGTAATGGACGTTCAAGAAGAGGCCCCCGCCGAAAGTGTTACCCTTGTAGTTGAATGCACCTTCGGTATTTTCTGTCTTGGGCCAGGTCAAGGTGAAAAGGCTTAGATCAATGCGGAACATCATTCCGCTAATTTCGTCATCAGTGTAATGTTTTTTCCGGTCGTCGGCAGTAGATGTTGTATGTCCAGTAACGTTGCAGGAATCGCACCCGCCGTAACCTGTAGTAATATCAATAATTCTAGAGGAGCCTGGTGCAATCTGCTTTGCCACCAGTGCGTGTGTAGAAAAATTCTGCGACATGATGAGTTCGTCTGCCCAGGTCGCCCCGGCCAAGACCAAAAACAGAACGCAAAGAACTTCATATAAGCGCATTGATATAAATCTAATTTTTAGCAGAAGATTTCAAAGTTTGATAACGGATATTTTCAAACGTTTCGCCCCAAAATATTTATTTTATTAATCCAAAAAAGGATTGGAGTGTTTATGAAAACGAACTCAAAAATTTTAGGGCTTGTGGCTGGTTTTGGCCTTATCGCCTCCGCCGCATACGCAGACATTTCCATCTCCGTTGACGCAAAGTCGGGAGTGACTCCCATCTCCCCCTACATCTTCGGGAGAAACATTGACCAGGTTGGAGACAAGGAAGAATCCGACCCGGATAAAGCAGCCGAAGTTCTTGCTCAGGAAAACGCCTTCTACAAGGCGATGAGCGAATCCGGCATGCACATGCTTCGCGCAAATACGGGTAACAATGCGACCCGCTATAACTGGCGCCGCAAAATGACAGTTCATCCGGACTGGTACAACAACGTGGAAAATCACGACTGGGACATGACCGCCAAGAAAATCCAGGAGAACTTGCCTGGAGTAGACGCTCTATACGCCTTCCAGCTCACAGGCTATGCCGCAGCCACCCGAGACTACAATTTCCCCGACTGGGACTTCTACATCAACCATGGAAACAAGTGGGCCAATCAAACGCTGGACTTGGCTGGTGGCGGGCAGGTTTCGGATGATGGGCAGACCCTCATCAAAGCTGGCGACTACTCCCTCTACAACATGAAATGGCCAGCAGATTCCACAGTAGCCATTCTGGACCACTGGAAAAACGACCTCAAATATGACATGTCCCGCTTCCAGTACTGGAGCATGGACAACGAAATGGAAATCTGGGCAAACACCCATAGCGACTTGCCGTTAAATATAACTGCCGACTTTTTGGTGGAGCGGTATGTAGACGTGGCAAAAAAAGCCCGCGCTGCCTGGCCAGAAATCAAGTTGACGGGACCTGTCGCTGCCAATGAATGGTACTGGTGCTCCATTTCTTATGGCGGCAAGGAATCTGGACGGATCAAAAAGGAAGCTACCGGAGAAAGCCGAGACTACTGCTGGCTTGAATACTTTATCAAGAAAGTGGCTGAGGAACAAAAGAAAAGTGGTCAGCGCTTGATAGACGTCTTCGATATCCATTGGTATCCCGAAGAATCCTCTTACGAGGACCAGGTGAATTGGCACAGAGTTTTCTTTGACACAACCTACGTTTATCCGGGAGCAAACAGTATTAAGCAGGTGAATGGCGGTTGGGACGAATCCATTAAAAAGGAATTCATCTTCAAGCGAATCAATGATTGGCTTGACCAGTATTTTGGAAAGGGCCACGGCATTACGCTTGCATTGACCGAAACGACACTCGGTAAAACGGACGATGCCATGACGACAGCCGTGATTTACGCTTCATGGCTCGGAACCTTCATGGATCATGGCGTGGAAATCTTTACTCCGTGGACATGGCATCCGGGCATGTACGAAACCGTCCACCTCTTCAGCCGCTATAGTTTTGAAAACCGCGTGGCATCCGGCTCCAGCAACGACTCTCTGGTCTCCGCCTATTCCTCTGTAAATGGCAGCGCCACTGGCATGTCCATCATTCTGGTGAACCGCGCGCCATCAGAATCCCAGAACGTGAGCATCAGCATTTCTAACCTGCAAGAAGTTCCCGAATCTGCAGACGTTTTGACGTTGTCTGGCATTAGCGGCGAGACCTTCGTTTCTCATACCGAAAACGCCCTCAAGACAAGTACCGCTACCGTGAGCAATGGGAAAATCTCCCTCACTATTCCGGCAAAGTCCATCACCGCGGTGGTGCTGAACGCCCAGGCGCTAAAGCTTCAGCCGAAAGTACAAAATACCGCGGGATTCCTCTTCGCGCAAAATGGCGTCTGGTTCGTGAGCAATGCCGCGGGCACTGTCCGCTCCGTCCAGATATTTGACGGCCTCGGCACTCTAATGAAATCCTTCAGCCAAATCGCCCGCGGGAATACCGCCCTCGCTACAGAAGGCCTCGCTCCCGGCGCTTACATTGTCCGCGTAAATTCCACAAACGGAATCATCAGCCAGCGGATACTGCTGAAGTAACTACAGCGACACCAACTACACGCAAAAAAATGCCGGCTCCCTCCCAAAAGGGAGCCTGATTTTTACCCGAAGAAGTCCAAATCCTGGAGGGTTTCCACCATCTTTTCGAGGTATTCCTTGCTGATGAGCGGCCAAGCGAATCCCAAGCGGTAGAGGGCCTTCGTCGTGAAGGATGTGTCGGAGTGGATTTTCACGCGCACTTCGTACTTGACATCCCCTTCCTTAAGGCGGTCCGCGCTCATGTTGTCGGCCATGCTCTTCTCGGACTTGTTCAGGTAAACCACCAGGCTGGAAATGGAAGAGACGTCCTCCATTTCGTCTAGCATCTTCTTGAACCGTTCCTCGAATTCGCCCGTTTCCACAAGCTTGATGTTGTAGCCCTTGCGGTTCATGGTCTCCACCATGTAGCCGTACTGGATGATGTTGCAGTTCTTGGCGTGGAACACGGTGAATTCGTCCGGAGTGCCGGAGAGAAGCACCACGGCGCGGGCCGCGGCATCGATGGGAGAAAACTCGATGCTCATGTTCATCAAGTCCACAGGATAGCAGCCGAGAACGCTGTAGCCCAGGAACTGCTTGAGGAAGCCGTTGTTATTGGCGTTGATTTGGAATTCACCATCGGCGTTGCGGGCCATGAGGTTTCCGAGGCGGATGATTTTTCCGCGGACACGGCCTCTGGAGGTGGCATCGATGAGCGCCTGTTCTGCCAGATACTTGGAATACACGTACTTGTTTTCCAGAGACTGGCCGATGTTCAGGTTACATTCCTTGAAGACGAAATCGTTAGGAATGTTTCCATTGATGGACTCGCCGCAAACACTGAGAGAAGAAATCTGCACCAGTTTTGCCGCGGAATGTTCCGCAATGGTGATGAGGCGTTCGACAGTTGTCAGGTTGTCGCGCTTCAAATCCTCCAGCTTGCCGAAGTGCTTCACGTTGGCGGCAGTGTTGATGATGGTATCGAAGTGGACGCCTGCAAGTTTTTCTTCCAGTTTTTCGTCTGTCAGTTCGCAGTCGATGACGGAGACGCGGGATTTGTCCTGCTTATCGTACCAATCCTCGAAATAGTAGGTCATGATCATCTCGACGCGACTTTCCGCAGACTGATCTTTTTTGCCGCGGACGAGGCAGATGACCTTGCCATCGGTATTCTCCAGCAAATCCTTGAGGATATGGCTCCCCAGAAAGCCGGTAACGCCCGTAAGCAGTACATCGCCAACCCCATCATTCCGAATCTTCGGGAGGTTTGCATCCACATTGTAGTCGAGAGAGGAGTAGTTAAACTTCGCCTTCTCTTCGCCCGTGGGAGCAAAGATGTCCTCGCTATCATCGTCGCCCTTGGAGACATAGCGGGCAAGCATCTGGGGCGTTGGATTTTCAAACAAATTCTTGTAAACCACATCGAAGCCGGCCTTGTTCAGCTTCACCACCAACTGCACAGCAGAAATGGAGGAACCGCCCACATTGAAGAAGTCATCGTCGGCATAGACCTTGTCGAGACAGAGAATCTCGTTGAAAATTTCGCAGATTTTGGCTTCCGTCTCGTTGGCGGGTTCGGCACCCTGCTTGAGGGAAGTCGGCGTGGGCTTCGGGAGTTTCCGCTTGTCCACCTTGCTGTTGGCATTCAGCGGAATTTCGTCAATCTGCATAGTCACCGCAGGCACCATATAGGGCGGCTTCGTGGCAGAAATAAACTCGTTCAGTTTTTCAACATCCAGAGTGCCATCGAACACCACGAAAGCAGCGATGAACTTGCCTCCGGAGGGGTTGTCGTAAGCCTGGACGGTGGCGTTTTTCACGCCCGGGAACTCGCGCACAATCTGCTCCACCTCGGTGAGTTCCACACGGAAGCCGCGAATCTTCACCTGACCATCGCGACGGCCGATAAACTCGTAGTTACCGTCGGCAAGGAGACGCACCACATCGCCAGTACGATACATCCGCTGATAGCGCGGGTCTGCGGAGAAGGGGTTGCGCACAAAGGATTCCGCGGTCTTCTCGGGGCGGCCGAGATACTCGCGGCCCACCTGCGTGCCTGCAATGCAAAGTTCACCGCTAGCAAACGGAGGCAAGCGATGGCCGTAGGCATCCATAATGTAGAGCTTGGTATTCAAGCCGGCAGAGCCAATAGGCTGCAGGGCGCTAGCATTTTGCACCTCGTAGCTTGCAATGTAAGCCAAGCATTCACTGGGGCCGTAGCCGTTGATAAACTTGAAACTCTTGGAAGGTTCGAAGGGAACCAGTTTTTCTCCACCCACCAAGAAATTCCGCAATGTCTTGCACTTGGTGGTTTGAGCAAACATACGTCCCACCTGGGTCGTCATGAAGCCCTGAGTGATGGAATTTTCAATATAGAATTCATCGATTTTTGTGAGGTCAAGGCGAATATCATCCGGAATCACATAGAAGGTTCCGCCTGCCATCAGTGTGGCGAATACATCCATAACTCCTGCGTCAAAACCGAAGCTGGCGTAAGAGGCCACGCGGCTTTCTTCCGACATGTTCATAACGCGTTCGTGATTGCGGAACATGTTCAAGAGGTTGTGGTGTTCCAGCACGCACCCCTTGGGTGTGCCCGTAGTGCCAGAAGTATAGATGATGATGAATGCGTCGCTGGGACGAACGTCTGCTGTGGGCTTTGCTGCCGGCAGTTTTTCGATTTCGTCAGTGAAGAGCACTTCGCCGTCGTATTCCTCCAGAAGGTCACGGAGGCTTCTATCCGCGATGAGGAATTTGGCCTTGCAGTCCTTCACCATGAAATTCAGGCGTTCCTTCGGATAAGTGGGATCCAGAGGCTGGTAGGCGGCTCCAGATTTTACCACACCCCAAGCCGTAATAGGCATGAAATCGTTACGCGGAATGAGGATAGAGACAAAGTCGTTGCGCTTTACACCCTTTGAAATGAGGTAGGCGGCCAATCGGTCCGTCAATTCGCCAAACTGGGCGTAAGTGTAGGCACGGTCTTTGAACTTGACCGCAAAATGTTCAGGATTTTTCGCGACGAGTCTCGAAAGGAGATCCACAGCGGTCTCATTCTCGTTGTAGGCAAATTCCGTATTGTTCCAGGAATCCATAATGGCGAGAGTGGAACTGTCCGTCAGAGTCACGTCGCGGATTGAGGCGTTCTGGAGCATAGACTTCACGCAAGCCTCGAAGGCACTCATCAAGAACTTGCCGAAATCCTCGCTGAAGGAGGCGCGGTCAATGTCCAGAGAGTAGCGGAACTTGTCAAGAGCCTTGTCCACCTGCAAAACGATGGGAGCCTTTTCGCCAGAAAGCGGCAGAGAAATCAATTCAGCGGGAGCTGCGCAGAATTCCTTAAACTCGAAATTGTCACCCTGGTAGATGAACATCACATCTGCCTTCACACCAAGTTCGCGGCTGATTTCCGAGAAGGAATAGAGGTCATTCGCCATGCTGTCCACCAACTGTGTGCTGGTTTCAGACACCAGTTCAGCAACGGCACGCTCGCGGAGGTTGCAGTACACAGGCAAAGTCTTCACCAGCATGGCAACACTGTTCTGCACGCGGGAATCATTACGCCCGTTGTAGACGGTGGTGAATACCGGCTCGTCCGAACCGACATAGCGACCGAGAACAAGCCCGAAGGCGGAGCAGAGGAAGCCATTCACGCTGACATGATTCTTTTCGCAGTAGGCCTCCACCTGGCTGCAGAGATTTGCGGAACTATCGCGAGTCAGATTGCGGCAGCCGTCTTCTGTAGCGATGGCGACATCACCATTGGGCAAACAATCGGCATCCACGCCAGAGAGCAAATTCTCGTAGAATTCCTTAGCCTTTCCGAGAGCATCTCCCTTGCGAAGTTTTTCCTCGTCAAAGGCAACATCGAAGCCCGTGTACTTCTCGGTTTCCAGAGTCTCGCCGGCATAAGCCTTGGAAATATCCTGCAACAAGTTTGCAACAGAAGTTCCGTCGCCAACAATGTGGTGGATGTCCATGAAGAAGTAGTTTTCCTTGCCGCACACCAGCACAACACGGAACAGGAGGCCACCCGTCAGATTGAATGGGTGGACAAGACGTTTCTTCATGGCAGCATCCATTTCGCCATTGATGATTTCGATGTTGCTTTCATCCCAAGCTTCGCCATCCATGCGTTTCTGGCGCACGCGACCCTCTTCGTCCGTAAAGATGCGGAACTTCATGTACGGATGAGCGGCAACCGTCTTCACCACTGCAGATTTCAGCTTTGCCAAATCGATGGACTTGTCCAGCTTCAAAAGCACTGGAATGTTGTAAACAGTCTCGTTGGGCTGAGAAAGGCATTCGATGTAGATGCCCTCCTGAGTTTTGGTCAGCGGATAGTCTGCGAGAATTTCGCGAGCCTCCCCTGCATCTTCCTTCACGCGACCCTCAATCAAATCCGCCAGCTGTTCCACCGTCGGGTTCGCCTTCAAATCACGGATGGTCATGGCCACGCCGAATGTCTCAGAGAGGGCAGCATTCACGCGAATGGATGCAAGCGAGTTGAGTCCTGCGGCATACAAATCCGTATTGATGCCAAATTCTTCAAAACCAAGAATCTTCGCCACGACCTCGAACACGCGTTTCTGCATGTCAGTTTTCGGAGCCACCACATCCTCAAAGCGGATTTCAGGCTTCGGCAGCTTGCGTTTATCCACCTTGCCGTTGGCATTCAGCGGAATCTGCTCCAGCTGTACAGTCACCGCAGGCACCATATAGGGCGGTTTTTCCGCTGCGATGAAGGCATTCAGTTTTTCCACATCCAACTTGCCATCGCACACCACGAAGGCCGCGATGAACTTGCCGCCAGCAGAATTGTCGTAGGCCTGAACCGTAGCATTTTTCACGCCCTCGAACTGGCGCACAATCTGCTCCACTTCTGTCAATTCCACACGGAAGCCGCGAATCTTCACCTGACCGTCGCGACGTCCCACAAAGTCAATCTCACCCGTAGGCAGTAAACGCACGATATCACCCGTGCGGTACATGCGCTGGTAATGGGGATCGCTGGAGAACGGATTCTGCACGAAGGATTCCGCAGTCTTTTCAGGGCGACCGAGATAACCACGACCCACCTGGGCGCCAGAAATGCACAATTCGCCACAAGCACCCGCAGGCAACATGCGGTTGAACTTGTCGACTACATACAACTTTGTATTGCCGCTGGGAATACCAACGGGCTGCAACGCCTTGCCATCGGTCACCACATGATGGGCCACGTAGGCAATGGTTTCACTGGGGCCATAGCCATTGATAAAAGCAAAATTCTTTGGCGGATCAAAAGGCACCAACTTTTCGCCACCCACCAAGAAGTTCTTCAAAGAGGTGCACTTGGTCGATTGAGCAAACATTCGACCAACTTGGGTCGTCATGAAGCCTTGAGTGATGGAATTCTTCACATAGAATTCATCCATCTGAGCCAAATCCAAGCGGATTTCGTCTGGAATCACATAGAGTGAACCACCAGCCATGAAGGTGGTGAACACATCCATGACGCCGGCATCAAAGCCGAAGCTGGCATAAGTGGCCACATGGGAATTTGCATCCAATCCCATGGTTTTGGCATGGTTGTAGTGGAAGCAGACGATGTTTCTGTGTTCCAGCACGCAGCCCTTGGGAGTGCCCGTGGTGCCGGAAGTGTAAATGATGACGATGGCATTGTCCGGCGCAATCTTCACATCCACAGGCGCTGTTGGAGCCGGCAATTTCTCAATTTCGTCCGTATACAGCACTTCGCCCGTATATTCATCCAAGAGGTCGCGGAGGCTACGGTCTGCAATGAGGAGCTTCGCGCCACAGTCCTTCACCATGAAGTTCAGGCGTTCCTTCGGGTAGGTGGGATCCAAAGGTTGATATGCAGCACCAGACTTCACCACGCCCCAGGCTGTAATGGGCATGAAATCGTTGCGGGGAATAAGCACGGATACAAAGTCGTCCTTCTTGAAACCTTTAGCAACAAGATGCGTGGCTAATTTATCTGTAATGGCGTTAAATTCGCCATAAGTCCAGGTTTTGTCCTTGAAGGAGACGGCGACGCGTGACTGATCATCGCTTGCACGACGCAAAACATCCACCACATTCTCACTGCGGTCATATTCCACATCCGTATCGTTCACACCATCCACAAAGGCGCTGGCCTTTGCAGAAATCAAATTCATATCGGAAAGTTTCTTCACAGAAAGCAAGCCATCCACAATCTCTTCGTAGAGGCTGCCGAAACTTTCGATATTTTCACGGCTGTACTTTGCGCGTTTAAAGCTGAGGGTTACCTTGTAGCCAACCGCAGACTTCTTCACCATCATATCCATGTTGGAAATAGCATCGATGGTATCCAAATCTTCCGTCAAAGCCATGCAGCCATTCAGCGTGAAATCATTCAGCATCTCGGACTGATAAACGAATTTCACATCGCCCGTAATGCCGTATTTTCCGGCAAGTGTCGCAAAGGAAGCGCTATCGTTACCCATGGTCTGGAACAAGTTGTTCTGGGCCTCATTGAGGAACGCTCCCACCTCGGCATTTTCGTCAAACTCCATGTGGATGGGGAACGTGCGCACAAACATACCGATGGAATTATCCAGTTCATTCACATGGCGTCCATTGTTCACGCTGGCCACCAGGCTCTCATTCTGACCCGTATATTTTGCCAAGGCATAGCAGAAGGCAGAAAGCAGCAAAGTGTTTTCCGTAATGCCATGACCGCGGGTGAACTGTTCCACCTTCTCGCGGTTTGACTTCAGCACAAACTCAACAACATCGCGGCGCTCGCCCAAGGATTCCTCGGACTTGTCGGGAATGATATTAGAATCGCATTCCACACCGCCCACATACTTGTCAAAGTACTCGTAGGCCTTCGCCACCTGCTCGCTCTTCTGCCGGGCGATTTCGTACGCAGAAACCTCAAACGGCGTCCAGCTTTCAGGAGCGATTTTCTCGCCATTGTAGGCCGTTGCAATCGCACGTTCGAACACCACGAGGGAAGTGCCATCAAACAGAATGTGATGGATGTCGAAAAGCAGATGCACATGCTTCGGGGTCTTCACCACAACAGCACGCCAGAGGGCTCCGTCAGCGAAGGAGAATGGCTTCACAAAAGAAGCCTTCATCTGCAGGAACTCGTCGTCACTCGTTTCCACAAATTCCACTTCCGGCAGTTTTTCCGCAGGCTTCATCATGGGCGTTCCATTCACCACGTCAATACGTGTGGCGAACGCCCGGAAATTTGCAACAGCCTTCGTCACCGCATCCTGAAGGCGGCGAGCGTCCACACTGCCCGCGGCAAAATCGAAGGCAAAGGGAATGTTGTACTTGCAACTGAATTCATTTGCGATGCCGTCCAGATAGATGCCCATCTGGCTATCCGTCAGAGGCATGGTCTCCTGCACATCCAGCGCGAGGTTTTTACCCGTTGCGCTAACCTTCAGCGCCATGTTCCGCGGAGTGCGACCACTCATCACATCAACAAAGGTGAGTCCCAAAGCTTCACATTCCTTAATCAAGACCATGGTCTTGATGGAATCGCCACCCAGAGTGAAGAAGTCATCGTCAATACCCACTTGCGGCACAGACAGGATCTTCTCAAACGCCTTACAGACAGTAGCCTGCACCTCATTTTCCGGCGCCACAAACTGCTTCTGGAACAAACTTGCATCCGGTTCCTTCAACGCCAAACGATTCAATTTTCCGTTGGCATTGGTAGGCATCTTCTCCAGCTTCACAAAGAAGGCCGGCATCATGTAGGGCGGCAATTTTTCAGCAATGGTCTTCTTCAGCAAATCCAAATCTACCGCGCTCTTCTCGGTATAGTAGGCACAGAGATAGGTTTGGCTATACTTGTTCAAAAAATGCTGGACAGCAGCATCTGCCACTCCCGGGAAGTTGCGAATCACCGTCTCGATTTCGCCCGGTTCCACGCGCTGGCCATTGATTTTCACCATCCAGTCTTTACGGTTCAGGTAAAGCAGGTTTCCATCGGGCAATCGTTTGGCAATATCCCCCATGTGGAGAAGCAAATCCCAGCCATCGCGATCCTTGAACGGATTCGGCGTGAGGGTTTTCGCCGTAAGTTCCGGCATATTGAGGTATCCCGAAAAGCCGTAGCCCGTCACGCAGACTTCGCCTTCATCGCTTTCATTGCCATCTTCATCCAACAGGTAAATATTTATGCCCTCTACAGCTTTACCAATCGGGGTGGACGGATAAGACTTGTCAATTTCAAAGAAGGAAACCGGCAATACTTCGGACTGGCCATACAAATTCACCAGGCGGTAATTCTTCGGAGCGGTATCCACCACTTTTTCAGAACCCGTGAGAATAATTCGCATGTAGTTGCCCTTCACATTGAAGTAGCGGAGCATGCGGGGCGTAATCATGGCCACAGTCACTTTATTCTGGCACAAAAATTCCGAAAGCTTCGAGGGGTCCTTCACATATTCTACGGGCGAGACCAAAATCGCAGCGCCACAAGAAAGTGCGCCCAGCATATCAAACAGCGTGATGCCAAAGGCAAAGGAGGAATTCTTCGCAAAAATGTCCTTATAGGTTCCATCCACACCTGCGCAGAGGCCATGGGCCGCAAAACCCACACTCACCTGGGTATGTATGATTCCCTTGGGCACGCCTGTGGAGCCCGAGGTAAAGAGGATGTAGGCTTCATCCGTAGCCGCCGGCAATTCCTTCAACTCGGCCGGTTTCGCCTTCATTGCATCTTCATAATCCTTCTTCACAAACAGCAATTTTGCTTCGCTGTTGGCAAGGACCTTATCAATGCGTTCCTTCGGATATTCCGTATCCTGCGGTATACAGACAATGCCGTACAAAAGGCAAGCCGTCATGGTCACCACGTAATCGTTGTTTCGCTCCATGAGGATGACGATGCGGTCACCCTTTTTGAGCCCTTTTTCAAAAAGATACCCAGCAACCTTTGCAGCACGCGCACTGAGTTCCGCGTAAGTGATATCTTCGACATTCACACCCTTGAGAAGAGCAAGACGACTCCCATAATTTTTAATGGAATTGAGAAGCAACTGACTAATTGTTTTAGGCATATCTATAATCCTTGTATTTCACTTTGAAATCTATAAAAATTACCGCAAATGGTTTTACAATCCGAATTAGAACGCTCTGACCGCGGGAGCCACGTAAATTAGGCTAAAAGTTTTCTAAATTTGCCCCCGAAAACAAATAATGGAGGCAAAAATGGCACTTCAATTCTACAATACTGCATCACGCAAGAAAGAGGAATTCACTCTCCCCGAAGGCGTTCCCGCCGTGCGTATGTACTGTTGTGGCCCGACGGTGTACCACTTCGCCCATATCGGCAACCTCCGTACCTACATTTTTGAAGACTTCCTGGTCCGCACCTTGAACTACTACGGCTACAAGGTGAACCACATCGTGAACATCACGGACGTAGGCCACCTCACAAGCGACGCTGACTCTGGCGACGACAAGATGGAAAAGGGAGCCGCCCGCGAAGGCAAGTCCGTCTGGGACATCGCGAAGTTCTACACCGACGCCTTCATGAACGACTGGCACCGTCTGAACATCCAGGAACCGACCCGCTGGACTCCCGCCACGCAGCACATCCAGGAACAGATTGACCTGGTGAAGACCTTGGAAGAAAAGGGCTACACATACCGCACCAGCGACGGCATCTACTTCGACAGCCTCAAGTTCCCGCGCTATGCGGACTTCGCGCGCCTCGACGTGGAAAACCTCCGCAAAGGTAGCCGCATCGACATGGGCGAAAAACGCGCCGCGACAGACTTCGCACTCTGGAAATTCAGCCCCACCGACAAGAAGCGCGCCATGGAATGGGACAGTCCGTGGGGTGTAGGTTTTCCCGGTTGGCACATCGAATGCTCTGCCATGGCCATGAAGTACAACGGCCCGACTCTTGACATTCACTGCGGCGGTACGGACCACGTCCGCGTACACCACACGAACGAAATCGCCCAGAGCGAATGCGCTACCGGCAAGCCGTTCAGCCGTTTCTGGATGCACGGTGAATTCCTGCGTACCGCCAGCGAAGAAAAGCTGGAAGACGGCACCACGGCAACGACATTCGGCAAGATGAGCAAGAGCAGTGGCGAATTCCTCACGGTGGATTTGCTCGTGGACCGCGGCTTCAACCCGCTCGACTACCGCTACTTCGCGCTCGGCAGCCACTACCGCAACTACCTGAACTTCACCTGGGAAGCCCTCGAAGGCGCCAAGGAAGCCCTCAAGAGCCTGCACAAGAAGACGGACGCCCTCATCGGAAAGGCTACCGAAATCACAAGCGAAAAGGCGAAGGCCTTCCAGGAAGACTTCAAGAACGCGATTGGCGACGACCTCAACATGCCCCGCGCTCTCGGCATTTTGAACACCATGCTCAAGAGCGATATCGACGACGGCGAAAAGGCCGCCCTCGTGATGGACATGGACAAGATCTTCGGCTTAAAACTCGACGAACCGCGCAAGGATTACAAGAAGAAGGCCGAAGAAGGCGCCGCAGGCGTCGATGTCGCCAAGGTGGAAGAACTCCTCGCCCTCCGCAAGGAAGCCCGCGCGAACAAGAACTGGGCCGAAAGCGACCGCATCCGCGACGAACTTGCCGCCATGAACGTGGTCATCAAGGACTCGAAGGAAGGCACCACCTGGAGCATTAAAGAGTAATCAGTGGTTGAAACAAAATAATTTCTAAATCCGTTTGGTCCGTCCGAACGGATTTTTATATTAGCAGTATGAAACTCAAACAATTTGTGGTAAACTGTTTCGGCGTCAACGCCTATGTTTTGAGCAACAACGCGGGAGATGCAATTCTCATCGACCCAAGCGTCAGCGTTCCGCGAGAACAAAAAGAGCTGGCCGACTACATCGCCTCTGAGGGCCTTACCGTCCGTCGAGTTCTGAACACACATCTTCATCTGGACCACGTTCTCGGGAATGCATTTGTGGAACGGACCTTCAACGTGAAGGCAGAAGCCCACGAGGAAGACGCTTTTTTCATGGACATTCAGGAGGAACAAAGCCAGATGTTTGGCATTCCCTGTCCCGACCCCGCAGGCCCTATCGGCAATTACCTCGCCGAGGGCGATACGGTAGAAATTTCAGGCATCAAGCTCCACGTCTTCCATATCGCGGGACACTCTCCCGGAGGTCTCGCCTTCTACTGCGAGAATTTCACATCCGGCGCAGCCTCCGCACCCGGCAACGGCCCCATACTTTTCTCCGGCGATAGCCTCTTCGCCGGCACCATCGGCCGCACGGACCTCTTCGAAGGCAGCGAGGAAGCCCTCATCGCAAACATCAAAAACAAACTGCTGACCCTCCCGCCCGAAACCATCGTCTACCCGGGCCACGGCATCCCCACAACCATCGGCAAGGAACGCGAGAACTTCTAGCCACCAGCATGCCTCAAGCCACTTCCAATCGCATCCAATGGATTGACGAATACAAAGGTTTCGTCCTGTTGCTGGTTTGCCTCTATCATCTGGAGCAATCCTTCGCGAACATCCAGATAGGAATGGAGCACCTGAGCGCCTTCCGCATGTCCGCCTTCTTCTTCATCAGCGGAGTCCTTTTCAGCACCCGACGTTTCCCCACCTTCAAAGGCTATTTTCTCCATAAGACGAAAGTACTGCTCCTCCCCTACATCACTTTGTCGCTCCTGTTTTTGGCCCTGGACCCCGTCATCTACAATTTTGACTGGTTCCCTCGCGCTCCCAAAATGTCCATCATGAATATCCACCCCGTCATTAATGACGTCAAGGATTACATCTTCTGGAATCTGGCAAAAATATTCATCGCCGGGAAATCCTCCGTCGGCTCTGGCCCCATCTGGTTCGTCTTCACGCTGTATTCCATCAGTCTGCTATTTTACCTTGTACAAAAAATTACAAACAAATTATTCAACGGTCGCGACATCATTTTCCGAAACACTACCATCGTCCCCAAAATCTTCATTGCCATCGTCGCCTGCGCAAGCCTTGCCGCTGGCTGGCTCCTCTATAAAAACCACATCCGCCTTCCCCTAGGCATTGAGCGCGACTTAACCACTCTCTTCTTCTTCGCCTGCGGCTATCTATGCAAAGGGATTTTAAATACCGGCAATACAACAACCACATTTTACAAACAAATTCTCTTCGCCATCTTTTCCATTGTCGCCTTCGTCCTTTACGCCCTCATTGAGCCTGCCGACCCCAATTTCAGCATCATGAACAACGATTTGGGCAAAAACTTCTGGGTGTTTCTCGCCAGTTCCGCTTTTGGAATTTTGGGTTTGATTGGCATGTTTCAGATTTTCCTGCGCGTGCCCCTCGCCATCGTAAAAGGCATCCTCCGGAACATCTCCCGAAACGCCCTCATCATTCTCGCCGTCCACTGGTGGGTTCTGCTAGTGCTCCGCATCATTTTCAAAACCGATTTGGACAAGCCCGGAATCGCCTACATCGCCCTCCCCATTGTCATAGCCGCAGTCATTGCAACCATTCCCCTATTCCGCTGCAAACTCTACAGACTGCTGGGGAAAGAGAAAATCACTGTCCGAGAAAGCCTTTCCTTAAAGTAGAACCCGCGCGGCACCCCGTGAAAAACAAGGTTCGCTCCGACCGACAAAATACATCGCGATATACGAATAAATTAAAATGGGTTGGCTTGATAAAGGCAGTTTCAGGCCCAGGAACGCTATCCCTGCAACAGCCCTTTGGCAATGATTTCCACCGCCTGGGCTGCAGTATCCAAAGCCCGTTTGCCCCAACAAGTTCCCTCTCCTTCCAACAACTTAAAGAAGAACTTGTGTTCGTTATCGATGGCGTCCACCAGCTTCAAGCTTTTATCCCAATCCACACAGAGGGCCAAATCCGCATAGAATTTGGCTTCGGCGCCAGTTGTAGCATTCTTGAACACTGCCTCGATGGCACGAATTTCCACATCGCTGACGCGGTTCACGTAGAATTCCGCTTTTACGCCGGCGTTAGTTCCGCGGGCCACGCAGAGAGTCATTCGCGCCTCATCGCCGGATTCGCCCTGCCAAAAGCTTTCCAGCTCCACATTCTTGAAGTCAAAGAGCATGAAGAAGAGGTAAACGTCGTGCACCATCATGTCGAGGGAGGCACCCACATCCCGGCAGCGCTCAGCGTAGCCATGCTCCCGCCGGAAAAACAGCCGCACCTCGGCCCCTTTCTGCTGCCGCAGATTCTCCAGAAATTGCCTCCGGAATTTCTGGAACGCCGGATTGAAGGATTCAGAATGTCCCACCACCAGCGGGACTTTCGCCTCGCGGCTCAAGCGCACCAGTTCCCAAGCGTCGCTGGCAGTTTCCGCCAAAGGCTTCTCCACAAAAACGGGAACGCCTTTTTTCAGAAAATACTGCACATACTCAAAATGTGTTTCCGCCGGAGAGGCTACTACGGCAAAGTCCACAGGCTCGGTGGCAACTTTCAGCCCACCATTACTTATGGCTTCCGTCTCAGGGTTCTGAGCCTTGTCAATAATTTGTACAAAATCCACACCGCGGGCTTCCAACCGACTTTGGTGCCGCTTGCCCATAACGCCCTGGCCTACGAGAATCGCTTTCTTCAAACCCATTTCAAAACCTTTTTACCTACCAAATATAGCACCAGATACGCTGAATTATAAAGTATGAATTTTGACGAGGCGAGCGAAACGACCAAGCTTGCTTGGGCACTTCCGAGCCGAAGTCAAAATGAGTGCGAAGCACTAATTGTGAATTATGAATTATAAATTATGAAGTATGAATTACAAGATATATCTATCAGGGAATTGAGCTGAAGACATAATTTTGAATTGTGCGCAGGCACTAGCCGCGGTCAATTCCGCATTCTGCATTCATCATTCTGCATTTTCCCTCACAACCTTTTTTGATATGATAATTTCTATCTTACACCACATGTCCCTCCTGCTGTTCCTCATCTTTTTCGCCTGGTTCATAAGCGCCATCATCCGTAAAAGGTTCTCTTACGGCAAGGCGGACTACGACTTCCACGAGCATCCGGTGCAGTACGTGCTGGTCTGCATCTTCATTCTCGCCATGGCGGCCCTCTGCATGTACCGCTTCCTTGTGGAAATGGAAATTCTCTAAATCCGCCGTTTTCTGCCAAATACCCCCAAAATCCCCGTTTTTCCGCTGAGCCAAAGCCAGTTTTTTTTATATTTCCTCAGTATTTAAAAGTACAAGTAAACACGGGACTCTGTCCCATAAGGAAACACAATATGAAGAAGATTCTGTTCCAAGATACTTCCTTCCGCGATGGCTTCCAGTCCATTTTTGGCGCCCGCGTGTTCATGAAGGACTTCATGCCGGCTGTTGAAGCAGCCTGCCATGCAGGTATCACACATTTTGAAGCTGGTGGCGGCGCTCGCTTCCAGGCCCTTTACCAGAACTGCGGTGAAGACGCTTTTGATATGATGGACGAATTCCGTCGCGTTGTGGGCCCCAAGGCTCGCCTCCAGACCCTCGCCCGCGGCATTAACGTGGTGGCTCTGGCACCCCAGCCCCGCGACATGATCAAGCTCCATGCCCAGATGTTCAAGAAGCACGGCATGACCCGCATCCGTAACTTCGACGCTCTTAACGACGTGAACAACCTCATCTACTCCGGCAAGTGCATTACCGAAGCCGGTCTGGAACACGAAGTTGTGGTCACCATGATGGAACTTCCTCTTGGCTGCAAGGGCGCTCATGATCCTGACTTCTACGAACGCATCCTCCGCAACATTTTGGACGCCGGCGTTCCGTTCGCCTCCGTCTGCTTCAAGGACGCTTCCGGTACGGCCAACCCCTCCAAGGTGTACGAGACCTTCAAGCGCGCTCGTAAGCTCCTCGGCGACGATGCCGAACTCCGCATCCACAGCCATGACACCTGCGGTACTGGTGTGGCTCAGTACAAGGCCGCTATCGAAGGTGGTGCCAATGGTATCGACGTGGGCCGCAAGCCCCTCTCCGGTGGTACCGCTCAGCCGGACCTTTTCTCCATGTTCCATGCCTTGAAGGGCACCGACTACGTGCTCGCCCTCGGCGACGATGGCATCGTGGACGAAAACGCCATTCCCAAGCTGATGGAAGCCAACAACGTGGCCGTTGAATGCCTCAAGGACTACAACTTCCCGCCCGAAGCTCGTCAGATTACTACCGACGTGATTTTCAGCCCCATGCCGGGTGGCGCTCTTACCGCCAACACCCTCATGATGCGCGAAAACAAGACCTTCCACCTGTTCCCGAAGGTCATCGAGAACATGAGCGAATGCGTCCGCCGCGGTGGCTTTGCCTCCTCCGTGACGCCGGTCTCCCAGTTCTACTTCCAGCAGGCCTACATGAACACCCTGAACCAGAACGCCGGTCGCGACACCTGGTTCAAGATGACAGAAGGCTACGGCAAGATGCTCCTCGGCTACCAGGGCAAGACTCCTTGCGAACCGGATCCGGAACTCGTGAAAATTGCCGCCGACCAGCTCGGCATGAAGCCCTTCAAGGAAGCTCATCCTGGCGTCCAGTGCGCAGAAGAAATCCTCGAACCGGGTATTCCTGCTGCAAAGAAGCTCCTCGAAGAGAACAACCTGCCTGTTACCGATGAAAACATCTTCATCGTGGGCTGCCTCCAGACGAAGGCTGGCAACAAGGGTATCGAATTCCTCAAGGGCAACCGCCACATCGGCGTTCCCAAGAAGGACCCCAACGCCGCTCCTGCTGTGGACACCAAGAACATGAAGGCTCAGGGAACCAACACCTACCGCATCGCCCTCGGCAACCAGAGCTGGGACGTTCAGGTGAGCACCCTGAAGTAATCGCTAATTTGTTCTAAACGGGATTCGCCCCGCCAAAGCAAAGATGCTTAAAAGACCTCGGAAAGTTCCGAGGTCTTTTTTTGTGCGCTATGAAGAAATTCTAGAAGACGAAAGTCTTCCCGCCATGAATCACAGGACTCATCTGGGTAGAAAGCATCAATCCCACCTGGAATCCGCTAGGATGATAGTAGCCCACATCGGTAGCATAAATCATCTTGGTCCAGTCGGAAGCCAGCATATAGGTTTCTTCCAGCTTCAAATTTCCAAGGCGGTTTTCAGAACCCAAGCCTACAGAAATCCAGGTGGCCGTCATCGGGTAGAAATCCATCTTTTCGTCTAGATTGTTGGCCCAGCCCAGTTTATCCAGGTCATCGCGAGCATCCTCATACTCGCCACCACCCTGATAGAACTGAATACCGCCACCAAGGCCCAGCTGAACGCGGGAGCCCAGTTTGAAGTCAGCACCCAGAAGCACCTTCTCCTGGACATTCCAGAAGGAGTAGGAATCTTCACCGGCATCGCTCCTGAGCCAGGTTTCGTAGGAATCTACACAACGAGGAGTTTCGTCATCACAATTGAAATGCACCTTACCACCCTGGCCACCAACGGCACCCGTGATGAACAACGGCGAAAGACTACCGCCAAAACGATACATCAAGGCCACATCGCCACCGCCACCAAGGATATCATCCACATTACGGCCTGTAGCCAACGGAACAACGTAGCCTTCCGCAGAAACGGCAATGGTTCCTGTTTCAGAATCTGCACCTCGCGGCGTATGGAACGTAGGCACGGGATTTGCACCCAAAGACTGCAACCGGGCCTTATTGCAACCCGTCATCGTCAAAGCGAAAAACACAGAAAGAATAGCGAAAAACACTCGCGACATTTTCATTTTATTTTCTCCAATCTTAAAAGCGCCACTTTCAGCAACCAGCCTCAAGCGACGCCCCCAAATATAAGAATTTATTTAGAAAAAAAACACCAATTCAAATATTTATTCCAAACGAATGGAGTGAACAATACACGTTTCATTCGACTTCATCGCCTGCAAACTCAGGCGGGATGCGGAATAGGGCTGGTTTGGGTTTAATGCAACATTCACCAAATCACTCAATGGTAATTTCTTGGTTACAAAAGAACCTTGCAAACTACCGTTTCCTAAATTCACATTTTTCGTCTTGTTTCCGAAGAAGATGGTCGTACTCTGGCATGTGCCAGGCCAGTATTCCACCACAAGATTCTTGTAAGCATCCATGGAATACGTGCTTTTCAATTCAAAATGCACTCCATCCAAATAGGAACCATAGCTCATTTTCAAGCCAGAACCCATAGCGTCAGAATAATTCTTCACCACCACAGTATCTGACCAAGGAACAACACTGTAGGAATTATTTGGATACAACGTTGCCGAAGGAATGGAAGGGTTCTTTTCTGCATAGGCTACAGCACTTGTCACAATGCGGGGATTAGCAAGCGTCACTTTAGCACCACTGGAATTCAGTACCAGGCGGAACCAACGGTAATTCGTCAAAGCCGATGCTGCAGAGGGCATTTGCCAGCGCAGCGTATGGAACAGGCCATCTTGTTTTACCTCCTGCTCTGTCAATTGCAAATGTCCCGCACCATTCTTTGTCTGCATCAAGACCAGGTCTGCCTTCATCCAATTGCTCTTGGGAGATTCCACCTTAGCATCCACTTCAAGCATACTGCCTGGAGTAATGCTCGTGCCATTATCCCAAAGGGAAACGTAGTTCCAACCTGCAGGAAGGTTAAATGTAACGGTTTTATTTTTCTCTGTTGCTTCTGCATTATAATCGTATCGCGCATAACTAAATGCCTTCGTCTGCAAAATACCGCCATTCTTGATAACTTCCGGCATTTTGCTTTGGTCCATACAACTTGTATTCGGTGCAAACATACCACCTAATTTCGGATTGCGGAAGGATTTTTTCGTGCTATCATAGTCCACCTTTGCTAGTTCACAAAGGACACGCCAAACATCCGTCTGCATCCCCTTCAGCACGGTTTGATCTATTGAGGTTCCCTTTACCGGAGACTCTATGTGACGTCCGCTTATAGCTTCTTTATATCGCGGATGCGTAGGATCTACCGCATAAGCAGCCTTTGCCGTGGATTTTGCACCAGCATTTTCAAACGCAAATCCCGAAGAATTTTGGCTAAAGGCGCAATCCGACTTTATAGCCAAATCACCACTACACTGCATATCCATGGCGCTCACTGTAGGGATGAACGTGCTATTCTTTTGGTAGAGGGAATCTTCATCCCACTTCCCATAAAAGGACAAAGACATCCAAGAAATTCCCGCGGCCTTAATATCCTTTTCAAATTTATTGGGAATAGCCTCCACAACGCCTTCACGAAGAGCCTCATACATTGTCTGTGCAAAAGGATATGTGCTGCCCTGAACAAAATCAAACTTCGTCACGCCGTTTTTATCCGTATCGGAAACATCCCCCGGGAATTGGTACATATGATTGTGCGCATATTTTCCAGATGTTTTATCCTTTGCATACATTTCGCTCTGGGCACGTCCCCAAACGCTACCACCCTTTTCCGCATATCGATTTAGCTTGAAGTAGGTAGAAGAATGGGTTGGCGTTGTTCCCTTCAGCTGGCCCTGAGCTACTAGAACCTGAGGGAAACCCTTATAAGTCGCTGCCTTACGATAGTCTCCAAACAAGAACCGATCCGCACCCATCTTGGGTTCGTACGTTCCATTGCCGGCCCTAGTATCGTAAATCAGCAAATCCCGGGCGCCAGGAGAAGAAACCAGGTCATTAAAGGCTTCCGCTGCAGCAACACCTGCTTCACTCGCCCAAAAGTCTATGGTCGCCACAAGGCCACGAGGCATTACGGCTCCCTGGTGTGGGGAATCAAGCGATGCATACAAGCGAACCGGAGCATCGGAGCTTTTACGATCCTTATCATAAAGATAGGCGCCATAACGGCCAAGAATACCGCCCTGGCTAATACCCAAGACGACAAAACCGTCCTGATTCTTTCCCGGGAAGGGAATTTTAGCGTTATCGTTCAGATATTTCAGCAAAGCCGCAAAATGAGACGAATTCTTTTCAAGTGACGTGGTCACCGTCTGAGAAAATTGCACCAAAACTGGGGTATAGCCCAAAGAAGTAAGAATTTCAGGGATGCCAAACTCCTCCGTTTCTGCGTGGAACTGCTGCAACGAACGCGTTTCATCCGTACTCAAATGAATTCCGTCAATGATAAAGAAAGGGCGTTCCAAATAGATGCCAAATTCCGTAGATTCCATTTCGGGAGGGTCGATAACACGCAAACGAACGGGGGCGGGTGACGTCATCCCAACAGCAGTCCATGTACTTTTTTTCTCTGTACATTTCCAATTCTGCATATACTTTTCCGTCATGCAGCCGTCATCACCAAATTTTGGATTGAAGTACAGGTCCTTATAGGCGGCCATGGAGATGCCAAAGGCACCCAATGCGGCCAAAGCGATTTTAGGAATGAAATTCATTATTTCACCTCCACGAAAAGATGTTGTTGAACGTTCAAGTTGCCCGAGGTAATCTTCACCTGCAGTTCATGAACACCGGCAGAATCAAATTCCACCATGATTTCAGATTTCGGGTCCAGAGATTGGCACTTGCCTGCCACGCAGATTTCCACATGAGGCAGCGTTTTGCGGGTTGTCACCGTGAAATAGGGGTCGTAAACCAGACGGAACTTGGATCCCGTGATATAGGAGGACGGAAGTCCTGCCAAGAGAAGACTGGAATCTTCAAGCGCATGAGTTGCGCAAGCCGTATCCGCACAATAAGAAACAGCATAGTCCAAATCCGCCAACAATAGCGGCATCAGCGTGTAATTGGAAAGCGCTGCCATCTCGTTTGCTTCATTGAAGACCTGTTTGGGGTTGGCGATTACACCGTCCTTCAAGCGGTTGCGATCGATATAGAAGAGGCTCTTGTACCAGCCATCACGAGATGCCTTAGGCGTCAGTTTTTTTGCCTCCCGGAAATTCACAATCTGGTTGTGTTCGTTTTCTGAAAGCACAAAATTCACCGACGTTTTCTGTTGCAACGAAGTGCGTTCTGCAGCCTCATAATGGGCAGAAGTTGAGCGCACATAAGCGCTATCGAAAAGTCCTTTCCGAATTGCACTTGCCGGGTTCACATCTACAAAAGAATATTCCGTTTGGAAAAGTGCATCGCTATTTTCCAGAACTGCGGAATTGCCGCTAGTACCGTTCCCGACTTCCGTATTGCCGCCAGAACCGTTCACGGAACCGCCAGCAGAGCTGCCAGCAGTTTCTGCGCAACTGAATTCAATATCGTCCACAAAGAAGTTGGTGTACTGATTTGCGGGTACATCAAAAAGCCCGATACCCACCTTATCTACTTCAAAGGATTCACTCCCCATCAATTCCTGAACAGGGATGGTGAGCACTGCAGTTTTATTCGCCTCCAGTTCGTGGAAAGAAATATGACCGGCGCCCGAATTACCCGAAAGCCAGACGCCGAAATTCCCTTTTTGAGAAGAGCGGGCCTTGATTTTGAGGGTGCCACCATTGACCTTTACAGGCAAGGCGTCAAAAACCAGGGAACCCGTCCAATCACCGCGATAGTTCCGCATACCCGAAAGCCGGATGTAGGGATTTTGCATGTTGTCAAAATCTCCCCAGTTGGTGGACCATTCCGGAGCCTCCGGGAAAGACCGCGTGGATTCCTCCATGCGACCAGCATAACTGCCGTCTTTATACAGCGTGAGTGTATTACATACCTGCGCATAGCCCGAAAGAGAAGCCAAAGCCCCCATCAAGGCGACACGCTTAAACATCCCGTAATTCACAGGATACCTCCAATAAGATTTGGATTTAGTAAGATGGCCACCCGGCCACACGCCAAGATTTCAAACAAAAAAAGCACACGCCACGAAGGCCATGTGCAAATAAGAAGTCTAAAATCTGTGGCGAAATTTAGCTCGCCAATTTCACAGCGTAAAGGGGTTCCTCGCGAAAAATTTCATTTTGCAAACAACTGTTTCCTAAACCAACAAAAAATCCACAAATTCCCCATTTTTGCGTCATTTCTGCACGTTTTTATGTATATTCGAAGCATGCAGCAACCACAGGCTTTGAGACTATCGGAAATCACTATTGCCAATCTCCGTTCCATTCAGCGGCAGACGTTTCCCCTCAGTAGCATCACCGCCCTCATCGGCTACAACAACGCCGGCAAGACGAACATCTTGATGGGCATCCGCTGGCTGCTCTCCCCCTTCTCGCTGGACATCTCCTACTTCGACGACACCAACGTGCCCGTAGAGGTGGAAGGCGTGTTCGATGGCGTGAGCGATGCAGTCCTCACCCGCCTGGGCGAAGAGAAGGCCGCGCAAATCAAGCCCTTCCTCCTGAATGGTCGCATCCGCATCAAAAAGGTGCAGCGCGTTCCCGGAGAACCTGCCGAAAACATCGAGATACGGGTATTCGTCCCCCCCAACCTGCGGAACGGCGCCTACGCCAAAAAGGATTGGGTCCGCGCCACGGAAGATTTCAAGCACGCCTTCAAGCGCATGTTCCCCGAGCCCATCGCCATCTGGGATTTTGAAGGCAACCGCGCCTTCACCAAACTTCTCCACGAAATTTTCAAGCCCCTGGAACGCCGCTTCGGTGGCGAGATCAACGATCTCCTCCTCAAGTTCAACGATTTGTTAAATCCGAACAGCGAGAACCGCGCCGAAGAAATCCAAAGTTTTGACAGAGACGTTAATGACAAATTAAAACCTCTCTTCCCCAGTGTTAAAGTGGAATTGGACGTGCCGGTTCCCACGCTGGAAACATTCCTCCAGGGTGCAAGCCTCAAGGTCATCGACGAAGATGACGGCTTTGAGCGGGACATCAACCGCATGGGTGCCGGCTCCCAGCGCGCCATACAGATGGCGCTGGTGCGCTACCTTGCCGAAATCAAGAAGCACCACAACAACCATTACCTGAACCGCACGCTCCTCCTCATCGATTCTCCAGAGCTGTACCTCCATCCCCAGGCGGTGGAACTGGTTCGCGTGGCGTTGAAGAATCTCTCCAACGAAGGCTACCAGGTGGTCTACGCCACACACTCCGCCCAGATGATTACCAGCGAAGATGTGAGCACGTCGCTCCTCATCCGCAAGAACAAGGAACGCGGTACCTACATGCGTAAGCGCATGGAAGATGCGGTTCGACAAGTGGTGCAGGATGCACCTAGCCAGTTGCAGATGCTATTCAGCCTGAGCAACAGCAACGAACTTCTCTTTGCGGACTATGTACTACTTACCGAGGGTAAAACCGAGTGGCGGGTGTTGCCTGCGCTCTTCGAGCGCATCACAGGGCAAAGCTTCGCGCTCATCAAGTGTGCCCTGGTACGCCAAGGTGGCGTCAGCAACACCCGTAAGAGCATGCAGGTTCTCTCTGCCATGGACATGCCCACTCGGGCCATCGTGGATTTGGACTACGCCTTCACTACCGCCACTCGAGATGGCTTCCTGGACAACGACGATCCGGACCTCAAGTACTGCCGCGACCTGTTCCGGGAACTGGCCTTCCACCACCACCTCCGGCTGGTGAACGGCATCCCCGTAAACAAGCACTCCAACATCTCGGCCTCAAAAGCCTACGCCATGATGGCCGCCATGCCAGAAGCGGAGCGCGCCATCAAGAGCATCCACGCCAAACTTCGGAGCCAGGGCATCTGGGTCTGGACCCGTGGCGCCATCGAAGAACACTTGGGCCTGGAAGCAAAGAACGAAGCCGCCTGGAGCAAGTTCATCGAGCGTAGCCGGTCTCAAAAATTCACAAGCACGCTTCCGGACTACCAAAGCGTAGAGGACCTCTGCCGCTGGATTCTGGAAGGCAGCCAAGAAAGCTAAATTTTGGCCATGAACAACAAGCTTTTCGTCATGAGCGCCGCTAGCGGTGCCGGCAAGACCACACTCAAAGATCTGGTCATCAAAGATTTTCCCGACATCAAGTACTCCATCTCTGCCACAACCCGCGCCCCGCGCGAGGGCGAAGTAGATGGCGTCCATTACTTCTTCAAGACAAAGGAAGAATTCCAGAAGATGATTGCGGAAGACGCCCTGGTGGAATGGAACGAGGTCCATGGGAACTTCTACGGCACGCCCATGAGCTTCGTGGAGAAGACTCTCGCCGAAGGGAACCGCGTCATTTTCGATTTGGACGTATTCGGCAAAGTCAATTTCGATAAAGTCTACCCTGACGCAACAGGCATCCTCATCCTCCCTCCTAACACCGAGGAATTGGAACGTCGTCTCCGGGGTCGCGGTACGGATTCCGAGGAAGTCATCCAGCTCCGTCTCAAAAATGCCATCAAAGAGATGGAATTTGCCCAAAACAATGGAAAATACGAGTACACCATCATCAACGACGATTTGCAGAAAGCCGCCGCTGAGCTACGCGCCATTTTGAGTATGAAATAAAAAATTCCCGATAAAAGGTGAATTTTAAGGATAAGGCACCCAAACAGGCGGTTTTCGCATAAGCCCTTGCGTGCCATCAATTCATTTTGAACTATTTTTGTGAAGTAAATTATTAACAATCCAAAAGGACAACCATTATGATGAGAAAGATTCTGTTGGCAACCGTATTTGCCTCCGCAATGGTCTTTGCCGCTGAAGCCGCTGCACCTGCTGCCGCTCCTGCCGCTGCACCTGCCGCTGAAGCTGCCGCACCTGCCACCGCACCTGCTGCTGAAGCCGCCGCTCCTGCCGCTGAAGCTGCTGCACCTGCTGCCGAAGCCGCCGCTCCTGCTGCCGCACCTGCCGCTGAAGCCGCCGCTCCTGCTGCTGCACCTGCTGCCGCACCTGCCGCTGAAGCCGCCGCTCCTGCTGCCGCACCTGCCGCTGAAGCCGCTGCTGCTCCTGCTGCTGACTCCGCTGCCGCTCCTGCTGCTGAAGCCGCTGCCGCTCCTGCTGCCGACTCCGCTGCCGCTCCTGCCGCCGAAGCCGCTGCCGCTCCTGCTGCCGACTCCGCTGCCGCTCCTGCCGCCGAAGCCGCTGCCGCTCCTGCAGATACTGCCGCTCCTGCTGAAGTGCTGGAAGCCAAGGCTGAGGAAGCTCCTGTAGACAGTGCCGCTCTTGCCCAGTCTGAAGCCGACAAGAAGGCTGCCGAAGAAGAGGCTAAGGCTGAAGCCGCTGAACAGCAGCGCGCTGAAGGTGAAGCCACCGCTTCCGCCAAGACCACCATCATGGAAAACCCCTGGGAATTCCTCATTGTGTCTGCAGCATTCGTTGCTTCCGTTCTCGTGATTATCTTCACTGGGGACTGATTCTAACAAGAACCTAAGTTTGCGAAAGACGCTCGGCTATGCCGAGCGTTTTTTTACTTGTTTCTTCGCACAGTCTCCTGCAGCGCAGTCCCCTACCGCGCAGTTTCCCACCGCGCTCCCCGCAGTCCTATTTAAAATCACACGCAAGACTCTACCCGCCAAAGGCAACCATCGTCTGAGGTGTGGAACACGCCAACCTCACATTCCTTTTTATTCCGAATAACGTACACCACACCCCAAGCACAAAAAAGGCCGTGGCACTTACTTCGCCACAGCCATTCCACATATACGCCCCCGCGATTTCTTTAGCGAATCACACCTTCAATATCAATAGATTGGGTAGAGCCCTTAAAAGGCCATGAAACTTTTACCAAGGCACGCTTTGCATAAACGTGCCTCACTGTTTCATACTGAGAAGTAGCCTCAGCAGTATAGACCGAATCTGGAGAGAAAGTCACCTCGGAGGTGTAAATAATTCTGGCCCTATTTGTCCCATCATTATTACCGCCTACAAACCTACCGCGATCCCAGAAAAGAGAGTCCTTTCTCTCACAACTCTTTCCTTCATCATCGGACTTCACACAATCTGTCAAGCCAGCGATTCCCACCGTACGAAGTGAATCCATAATGTTCTGTGCTACTTCAACAGCACCATCACGACCGCGAATACGGAGCAAAGCCTCACGGTTGCCCTTCTGCATATTCAGCAAAGCAAGGTACAGGAACCCAAGGACCAACGCCGCCACCAGGACTTCGGCAATGCCAAAGCCTCTCTTATACTTCATATTTTGAAAGCGGTTTAGCATGAGTACATCCTTTAGTGAGCCATCCATGTCTGCGCGCCATCGTAGCTCAGCATGTAGGTCAAGTTGTTTCGTGTAGCGGCTTTGATGGCAACTCCATAATGTTCCGTTCCACCATAGCGAACATACCAACACCCCGAAGGTGCTGCAGATAACCCCAATCTAGGAGCAAAAACAGCCGTATTGCTAACATAGTTTTGCATTCCATTTACAGTACATTCAGTAGGATCTTTTTCAGCTACCACAAATTTATTATCGGAATCCAGCGTCATCTCTGCAACCTTATCCCCCGGATTGTTGCAACTACCATTCACAGACCTGTACGCCGTTATCGTTTTCTTAGTAGTCTGGTCTACCTTTACACACAATGGCATATTCAAACGATTGGCATCATTGGCCACACGTTCCAAGAATGCAGCCGTATTCATAGCCGCATCCTTAATCCGGGTATTTCTCACCGCCTGCTGGAGATTAGCAACACCAAGGCCCGCCAAAACACCCATGATGATAACTACCACCAAAACTTCAATCAGTGTAACACCACGCTTGTTCATGGCGCTAAAGCTAGAAATTTTATGTTCTATGTTATTGAGGGTCATCAAGAAAAAACCTTTTTTGGCTACTCCACCTTAATATATACTTTTATTTACAAAAGGGGTAAAGTTTTGTTTACTTTTTTCTGTTTTTTCAGCCTTTTTTAAGAAAAAAGACCATTTTTGCGACTCATATTTTGGTAATTTTGGCACATGAAGCGCATTCTGCCGATTATTGCCACTGTGGCCACAATGGTCATCGCAAGTCCTTCCCTCCAACTGGACAGGGAACGGGTGGAAGCTGGCAAAAATTTCGGCCTCCAGTTGGTCGTCCCTCTACAAGAGATTCCCGAAAATAGAGGCGAACTGCAAATCGAGCCCAAAAATGGTTTTACCTTTTCTGGTTTAGACAGTACCGATCAAGTCATCCGTCCTGGTTTTGACGACATGTTCAACTCCTTCTTCGGAGGTGGCAGCAGGTCTTACAAGGCACGCATCTATACCTTCAAACTGAAGGCTCCCAAAAAGACAGGGAATATCAATGTCGGCACAATCACCTGGGTGATTGATGGCGAAAAACGCGTTATCAGTGGAAACATTCCCGTCAATGTGCAGAAGGCTTTTACCGACGATGCCGTAACTGTCAGCCTCTCCCCCAGCAAGAAGACCATTTATGAAGGCGAACAGTTCTACGTCACCCTCGGGTTCCATACCTACGAGCATTTCGAGGGCGGCTTGCAAGCAACGGACATGAACACGGGCAATGACTTCATTGTCCACCGCAGCGATTTGAGCAGTTTGGAATTCAAACCCGTGGAAGGCGCCCGGCGTGAAATGCAGGCCAGTGCCAAGTTCGCCTGGCTAAGCCCCACTAAAAGCGGCAGCCTGAAAATTCCGCCATTCAAATTCAAGTACACCAAACGAGGCGAGCCCAAAGTCGTTGAAGAAAGCAAGCAAATGGGCGGGATGTCCTTTACCAGCAGGAGCGTCAAGCAGGAATCTGTAGAAGCCGAAGCATCCACCCCCACCATCAACATCACCGTGAAGCCATTGCCTGCAGAAGGCAAGCCCGCAGACTTCTCTGGCATGGTGGGCGACTACAAGTTCAGCGCTGACTTCGATAAGACTTCCTTAACCGTTGGCGAAGCCATGACCCTCACCGTGAACATCAGCGGCGATGGCACTCCAGGCACCATAACAGACCCCAAGTTCCCGGACTTCAGCGAATTCCGCTCCGTTCCGCCCGAGAATTCCATCAACAAAAAAATCTCCGGCAGTAAGGTAATCACCTCCAAGCAAATCAAGGTGTTCCTCTACCCGAAAAAGAAGGGTGAATTCACCATTCCAGAAATTTCTTACTCCTGGTTCAATCCTGCAAAGAAGAAGTACGAGTCCGCAAAAGCTGGCCCTTGGAACATCATTGTAGAGAAGGGTGAAGCCTCTGCCGAAGCGGCATTCCAGAATCCTGTAGCAGGCCCTGCCGCCGTCCAAAAGCAAGAAATCGAGAACTTGGGTACCGACATCCGCTTCATCCACAGCGTGAGCGACGGTTCTCAAAATGCAGCGCCCCACCGCAGCATTCTCTACTGGATTTTATTCTTCAGTGCCATTCCCTTCTACTTCATTGTAACTGCAGTTATCGCCAGCCGCCGCAAGCACAACAGCAATGCAGCGCTAGTCCGCAAAGGCAAAGCCAACAAACTGCTTAAAGAAAAATTCGCAGCCGCCCAAAATGCCCTCCAGAAGCGGGATGGCAAGGCCTTCTTCGCCGCTTTGGAAACAGGCCTCATTGATTACCTCAGCAACCTCACCAATCTGGAATTCAAGGGTATGACCCGCAGCCAGATGAATCAGGAACTGGAGAATCTCCAAGTAAGCGCAGACACCATTACCGCCATTGACAATTGGTTGGACAAGTGTGCCTTTGTCCGGTATGCTCCTGTGGATTCCTCCAACGAGGAACAGCGGCAGATGCTCGCCGACGTGGAAAAACTCTGCGAAAGTCTCGGGAGGTTAAAGTAATGAAATTCATGAACTCCCTCGTCATCGTATTCTGTGCTGCAATCGCATTTGCAAGTTCTGCAATTGCGGGCGAAACAAACTGTGCAGGCATTGAAGCCGGCACCAAAGCATACAATGAAAGCGATTTCGAAAGAGCCATCGACGAATGGCGCACCTGCGTAGATAATGGAATCGAAAATGCAGACCTTTTCTACAATCTGGGAAACGCTTATTTCCGCAACGGGAATCTAGGATTTTCCATTTTCTACTACAAGCAGGCGCTCCGCCTCAAAGCAAACGACGAAGATATTCAGCATAACCTGAACTTTGCCCAGGCCATGACCCGCGATAAAGTGGAAGAGGAGGAAGAAAATCCCATTCTCTCCACGTTGTTCCAGATGCATCACGCCTTAAGCCTCAAAACGCAACTCGCGCTTTTGCTGATTCTCTTCTGGTGCGCAATTCTCATTGCCATCTACCGAAAGTTCTCGCTCAACGAAAAGATGAAGAATGTGGGAATGGGCGCTATTTTTGTTTTAACCTTGATATTCTGCGTCATTGGTGCCAGTGCCGCCTACAAAATCTTTGTTCTCGAAACTGAAGTTACCGGAGTTGTCACCGCCAAAGATGCCGATGTCACCAGCGCTCCCGACAATAAGGCTCAGACCCTCAATACGCTTTCCGAAGGAACTTCCTTTGAAGTTACCGGTGAGCAGGGGAACTTTGTAGAGATTCGCTTGGGCGAAAAAATCCGCGGGTTCGTAAAGAAAAGCGACGTAGGAATCGTGAAATAATTCAAAATTCACAATTCAAAATGCAAAATTAGTGCTTCGCACTCTCCAGAAATCAATTCTGAATTATGCATTCTTAATTCTAAATTTGATTAGTCAAACCGTAGCATCAGCGCGATTTCAAACTGCAGTATCTGCCGCAGATGTGGCGTCTCATCGTCCAGCTTTTCATGAATCTGGCGATATTCGATATAGCTACTCATAGACGCAATCTTATTAAATTCATAGCCCGCACTAGGGCGAATGAACCATTCATGGGTGCGCAAGGGCACCGTGCGGTCTGTCAAACTCAACTTGGGCTTATAGGCCACAAAGGGTTCTGCATAATCGTCAAACTTCCACTGTTTATAAATGCCATCAGTGCCACTTTCCTTTTCCCATACCTTGTAACCAGGATCCGGATCATATTCCTTGCGAATAGTCTTATTGTAATCGTAGCCAGCAGTAAGTCTCAAATCAATATCATTGTCCAATTTAAAGTACCACTTCCATATCTGGAACCCACGCTTGGTCTTTAGCGGGTAAGAAATGGTCAAATCATTCCCCACATTGATGGCAAAGTCATTATAGAGGGCGGTATGAATCCAGGGAGTTTCCCAGAAGTACTTCGTGGTATCCCTAGAATTGGCAACGGAATCGGGCCAACTGGGAAGGCCTATCACCTCTTCCTTGGGGCGCCTATCCGTAGATTCAATCTTCAGGCGGACGCTGTTCTCAATTCGTAGATTGTTCTGTGTCAAGAAGGTCACGCGAACCAAGGGATTGAAATTCCATACCTCAGCCCAGGAATCTTCTGCACTCTGGAAAGGCCGCACCGTAGTAGTCTTGGTATAGTCAAAGCGGTGTGCCGTACTTACGCTCTTGAAACGATTCAAGAAGGACACGCGCTGTGAGAAGTTGGGCACCGTGACGCCAATACCAATCTTGGGCCATACCGTAGTGGTATCCAGATACAGCGGATATTCTCGCGCCTGAGAGAAATCCTCTCTCCACTGCAAATCCCCTGTAATGCCAATATCCCAGAAGGGAAGCGTTATTCCAGTCCCCATCTGCAGTTGTCTCGATACAGAATGCGTAAAATTACCCTGATAGACTAAGGTATCCACATGACGATTGCGGTATTCCGCAAACTGTTCAAAATCACTGCGCTCCGTAAGTCCCATATCGCCAGAAACAATGTTCCATAAGCCCCGATTGCGATAACCATTCCCTAAGCCAAGACCATAGAGATAATACTGTAACGGCGTCACATGCTGTTCTTCATTGAGTTGGGCAAGTGTGAAGTTTTCGCCCACCGTATTCGTGCTGGCATTCCAACTAAAGCGAATTTCACTCCACTTAATCTTCTGTACGGCCCGAGAGGCACCATTATCCTTACCGAACATATTCAAGAAATCAATAATTCTGAAAGTTGGAGAGAATTCAAAGCGGTTCGTTTGGGAAATCGTCCAGTAGTTTTTCTCAATGCTGGTTTCATCATAAAAATCGAAGTCATCGGGAATCGTCTTCTGCTGATTAAAATCCGAAGTAAAGGTGGTGTTGAAGGGAATGAAGGGAATGATGAGAGGATTGAAACCAATCTTGAACTGTTGACTACGGCTCCGCTCGTTGCGAAGAATACCATAAGAGCGACCATATTCACGGTGACCCACGCTATCCACTTTATAGAAGCCTGTGGTATCATACAGAATTTCATAAGAGTTGGGGTTCTGCATATCAATGGCAAGTTCCCTTCCATCTTCACCCACTCTGGGGATGGTATCATAAGGAATCACTACCACACTATCTCGTGACACATAGACTTTTCTGTCCGTATGGTCGTAATCAAAGATGTAATCGCTGGCAAAGAGGCCGCCTTCCTTGGAGGTAAAGAAGTTCTCCTTCACAAAGCCTTCCCTATCGCCACCACCATACATATCACGAGAGATATTCAAGCTATAGCTCGTAGAGAGGAAGGAAAGAATGTTCCAGCGCATATTCAATTTGTGATTCAAATCTGCAGTGTAGGTTACCACCTTATCCACCTGAGGCTCCACAAAGTCCGGGTCTCTATCCTGATCCACATACCGCACATAGTTGAAATCAAAAAGCGTCAAATCAAAGGTCTGAGGCCAGGGTTCAAATTCCACCTTGGCGTAATTTTTCGCAAAGACGTTGTCATATTTATTCAAGCCCTCCATGGGCTTTAATTTGAACATGCTGAAGGTTCCCAACTTATATTCCAGAACCGTGTGGTAAGAATAGGTGGAATCAGCGCTTGTGGTAGCGCGGCCTTCCGATTCATTGTAAGAATAACTGATAGCCGGGCGCTCCAGCAAAATCTGGGAAGCAATCTCCCCTATCTTGGATTCCGCCGCCTTGTAATCCTTGCTATAACTGATACTAAAACTCTTCTCCCGAACATAGGATTCATAGCCCTTGGACTCGGCATCCGCACGCAACTCCTCTTCCTCATCATCTTCCGTCACCGAAAGTTCATTCTGGAACATATCCTTCGTCAAATCGCCAAAACTGCTCTTTTTCAAAAGCAAGTCATCCGTAGGCTTCATGTAGGGGCGCTTTGTGGTGCTGTTGTAGCCAATGTTCACCGGGATATGGAATCCAAGGCTGTCATTCAAGAACTTGTTCAAACTGATATTGATATCGCCAGAGATGTCCAATTGGGAGGCAGCATCAGAAACTTTAGGCTTTGGAGACCCTCCCGTTGTAGAAAGCGTTGCAAAGTCACCATCTTGATAGCGAATTGCACCAGAAAGTGAAATAAAATCCGCAAAATCAACCTGAGCAGAAGTTCTGGCGGCATAGCCCCATTCTGTATCCATGTCCGAAAGTCTGAAGTCATCTATCCAGAAGGTTCCTTCCAAATCTGAAGGGTCTGCGGAGGAGTCCGCAATAATCACAAAACGCATCCAGTCGATATTCGTGACGGAAGGGTTACCCACCAACTTGATTTGTTCCTCCCTATCACCGCCCAAATTCTTTACCACAGGCTCCACAAAGGGAGGATGGCGACCACGCTTCATATCGGAGAAGTCCGAAATATTCATGGCAAAGGCATTGTCTAGCCAGTTGTGTTCATGGCAATCCTGCGTGCGTTCAGTGGCCGTACATTCGTATTTTACCGGACGGAAACTCCATTCGTAGTAATCGCTGGAGCCATCCAGAGAGCCTTCACCAAACTGAATTGCAAAACGCACCGGAACCTTGGACGCTTCTGTCTGATAGTGAATTTCCATCTTCACAGACTTGTAAGAAGAAAGGTCCTTCACGTCCGTTTCAAAAATACGAGTCACTCCCACTTCCTGACCCGGAGACATGTTCTGGTAATCCAACACCAAGGCTGTTTCTTTCAACGGAGCATTTGTATCTGTATCTCGTTCTGTCTTGATGTTGGGAGATTTTGTGTATTGATTGGAGTTCTCACGATTGTTGATGGTAGAAACCTTGATGTAACTTGTATCGCGGGTGTCCACAGATTCCGTCACTTCCACAGGAGAACCATTGACTTCTACAATCTGGGAATTTTCCGTAGAACTGGTCTTGTACAGGTCTGCAACGGTCGTCTCTTCCCAGGAGTTTCCTACAACAGCCAAATCCACAATCTGGACTTTTGCCTCAGCCACACCTGGATTCAACCTGCCCACCCAAACGCGTGTAAACAAGGCCTCCGCCAAAATGGATTTATAATCGCCGCCTGTGGGAGAAACAATAGTGTCGTACTGATTCAATGGAATACGCCACTTGCGCCAACCATTTTTCAATTCCTCAAAATTAGCGGGATCCGTATCAGACAAATCAATGCGATAACGAACGAAGCTGATATCCGTGTCCAGAGAGCCATTGCGATTGATATCTTCTGTATCGTATGCCCGTTCACCAGAGTTGTTTTCGGTACCGTTGATATTTACAGGAGGGTCGCTTTCATCTTCCAAATCATCGTCATAGTTGTCCTGGGCGATATCCATGGTGGAAGCGTCTGAATTCAGCGTAGAAACCTTAGAAGACACACATCCCGAAATACGACAATCCCAAACCGTCCTGACTTCATCGCTACCAGAAAGTCCATCAATACCTTTATCATGCAACGCCGTAGTGGTGCCCAAATCATTTTCGCCATCGTAGGTTCCATTGGGTTCAGCACCGTTAATGGAAATATCTTCACTCACCAAACCTAAATCAATGAAGACGGAGCCCACATTACCGCGAGCAACAATCTCAATGTACTTCATGTCACTCAAATCCTGATAGTAGGAACTATTGGGCCGCATAATGCCGCCCCAGGAATTCCCTACCAGATTATCGTTCGCCCGCAAAGTCATCTTCAGCACCGTCAAATGCTGATTATCCACATCGGAGTTCCCAACGCTGGGATAGATGTACTTGTACAGCTCCGTATTGTTGCTATGCCAAATGAATTCACCCTTATGGCGGAAGTCCTGATCCGGAATGTACGTCGGAAGGTTGGAGGCTACACCGCCAGGAGGCGATGCCGGATACCAGGATAACCTAGAAAGCGGATAGTTCAAGCCCGTCACTGATGTCTCAAAGTCTTCCACCAAAGCTTCATTGTCATCGCTGGTATTAGCGTTGTGATGGCTTGCGGCAAATTCCGCTTCAAAGCGCCAATTGGACTTGGCATTGGTTTCAATCCCAGGGATAGCGTTCACCAAATCCGTCAGTACCTGTACCGTATCTTGCAAACGAAGGTTCATTCCCCAAAGGACGCTGGAGAAAGGTTCGTTTCCTAGGGTGGGCGTTTTTGCAGTAGTGCTCTGGCTCTTGTACAAAGCGGTAACGCCAAACAAAGAACCAGAGCCAAAGCCATACCGTTCCAAAGGTAATTCCGCACGAGCACCCAACAGCAATTTGTTGTCTATTTCAAATAGTGGCTCACACTCAAATGTGACCTTAATTTCCTTATTCGGGTCTAGTGCACGCTCACTCAAAAGTTCAATCTGACCCAATTCATAGTTCACCTCATAGTCTGTACCGCGAACAAGAACCGTGGAACCTGCAGTCAACTTTTCGGTACCCGGAGAAATATCCATACAAGAACCAGCACTTACAGAATAGCTGGAACTCGGGTCACGAACGCTAATGACAGAATTACGGCGTTTGCCCACAGACTCAAAGTAGAAGCGGCTAGTGAATCGTCCCAAGTTGTACACAGGGAGCGTATACATCTGGGCCATCGCTCCAGTGGAATCCAAAAGGCGCAAGGGCTCCAAACAGTTTTCACGAGCCCGCTCCGCAGCCCGCGGGCCATCGTACTCCTTCATGGGCTTACAAGGAAGCCACATTTCACCGGTATAATTTCCGCTAGCATCCTTCTTGAATATGGAAGCGTCATTGACCAACGGAACACCCGTGGTTGAATCCGCCACACCCAAATCCTTCAGGAAGGTTCCCGTCGTTCCAGACTTGTTCTTCATCCGCAACACAAAACTGCTGGAAGCACCATCGGATATTCCCACCGCATACACATTGCGAAGCATTAGCTTATCGATATCTGTAAGTTCTGAAAGCGTTGCATCCCACTGAATAAGCACCACCTTGGAGCCATCACGAATCGTAGTTCCCGTGCGCCCCGTGCCATCATTACTCCAACTTGCGGCAAGAAGCGTATTACGGTTCACTCCATTGACTTTAAGAATACCCGTCTTGGAATCGTAAACATAATCCGAAGATGGAATCTCCACCATCCGTTCCACTTTCTTCTCAATGCGTTTTCCACTTCGAGTCACATACACTACCGTCAGATTGTCAATGACATCCTTGGAGATATTCATGGCACTGCGTTTGTACAATTTCAGATTGGTTGCCGGATAACTGGAAGTAGTGCGGCCCGCAATCGCAGCATTGATGTAATTGTCTCGCGCATCGTGATTCAAGAAGTAATAGCGGTAGGCCACGAACTGCTTATCCAGAATCTGGTACTCTGTAGTAGTTTCGCTAGCGTTAATGGTGTACTCTTCCTGGCTGCCGCCATCCTGCGAGGCTATAGTGGTAAGGCGCCAATCTCCGAGTTTCCACTCTGCTTTGATACCAAACAATCCCTGGTGATTTTCGGAATAACCCGTCAGTTCCGTACCCGTCAAAGAAAGAGAGGTAGTACCCGCTTCAACGCGCTGCAAAATGTAATCTTCAAATTCATCCTTATAGGATTCCTCATAAACCACGCGAACCTGGTTCTGGATGCCAAGGCCACTTTCCACGTTGTTGATTTCTACCGTGATGTAAGGGCCAATCTTTCCCTTCACCATGAAACTGGGATCGTATGTCAAAGAAAGCGACGGGACCAGGCTAGTATTAGTACTTCCTTCCGCATCGTCCTTTTCACCATACCCCTTCAAACGAATATCCATGGTTCCCTGGAGCATGAGTTTCGGCTTATCAAAACCAAAATCTTTCATCCATGCAGGCATGGGAACAGGCACAGAGATATCAAACATGGAACCCATTTCTGGAGCTTCATAACCAGCGTCCCGTTGTCCAACCAATCCGTTCAACCACAAATTCTTCCGACCAACATCATACATGTCAGACACATAATCCGCCAATTCGGGGTAGTGCGCAGTCCACACCGTAGTGGTATCTCTGGAAATTCCATTCACCCGCTTCTCGCTCACGTCCAGTTCACGGGTTGCCATATCAATGTCGTGAGTATATGCCTGTCCCTTGGTGGTTTTCATCAACCGCGGCGAGGCGCCAATGCCTCCAAAAGGCAACATGTTGTTTAACGGCGTTGCGGAAGGAGGCAATTCCATGTACTGGTAGGTAGGCTGCCATTCCGTCTCTGCCGGATCATGGGTCGTAGGTTCTCCACCAGCAGGATATTCCGGCGGTTTGGACGCATCGGAACCCTCTTGAGACCATGTCAAAGAGGTTGCCAGGGAGAGAACCAGGCAAAACGCAATACGCCCAAAACGGGTCCTATGTGAGAACCTTAAAAACAATAGGCACAAAATACAAAATTAAGAACCCCAAAATGGGGATTTTTCCCATTTAAAGGGGAATATTTCCATGGGATTTTTCGCCCTTGGAAGAAGCCCTTCCACTCAAGGATTCAAAGGCCCTAGAAAGCCGCTCACGGGTAGTGGATATAGGAATGATTTCGTCGATAGTACCATTAGCAACGCCCGCCCGCGGATTCAGATATTTGTCCTCATACACACGCGTTTTTTCTTGCAAGAATTTCTCCGGCTGGGCAGCCGCTTTCAGATCCTTCTTGTAGAGAATGCGAACGGCACCCTCGGCACCCATGACCGCAATCTGCGCCATAGGCCAGGCATAAACGTAATCCGCCCCGATATTCTTGCTGTTCATTGCAACATACGCCCCACCGAAAGCCTTACGCATCACGAGAGTCACTTTCGGCACTTGTGCCTCGGAGAAAGCGTAGAGGAGTTTTGCCCCGTGCCGAATGATTCCCAGTTGTTCCTGCTTGCTTCCCGGCATATAGCCCGGAACATCTACCAAAGATAGGAGTGGTATGTTGAACCCATCGCAAAAACGGACAAATCGGGCAGCCTTATCCGAAGCGTCCACATCTAGAGCACCAGCCATCCAGTTCGGCTGATTGGCTACAACGCCAACAACCGAGCCATCCAAACGCAAAAGCCCCACTACCACATTCTTGGCGAAATTCTTCTGGATTTCAAAAAAACTTCCTTTATCTGCAAAAGCCGTAATGACATCTCGCACATCATAAGCCGTCTTCGGCTTCGCAGGAACGATTTTTTCAAGAGAGGCGGAGGCATCGACAGCCTCGCCCACAACTACCGCAGGCTTTTCGCCGGAGTGCTGCGGCAAATACTGGAGCAAATTCCGCACGCCCTTCAAGCACGCCGCATCGTCGGGATAGACAACGCTCGCCACACCAGAAGTAGCCTCGTGAATCCGCGCCCCGCCTAAATCCTCAATGGAGATTTCCTCCCCGATGACCTCCTTCACGACGGCGGGGCCGGTGATAAACATCTGGCTCGTTTTCTCGGTCATGAAAATAAAGTCGCTGAGAGCCGGAGAATAGCAGGCGCCGCCGGCACAGGGCCCAAGAATGCAAGCAATTTGAGGGATTACTCCGGAATTTTTCGTATGACGAAGGAATATACCGCCCGTAGCATCCAATGCGGCAACGCCTTCTTCAATGCGGGCTCCGCCACCATCGTAAATGGAGATGTAAGGCGACTTTGTCGCTAGCGCCATATCCATAATGCGGCAAATCTTCTGAGCGTGAATCGCACCCAAAGTTCCACCGCGAATGGTAAAATCCTGTGCTGAGATATAAGCAGCACGGCCGTTAATTTTTCCGTAGCCCGTCACCACCCCATCGCCAAACTTGGCATACTTTCCAGGACCATCCGCAAAATCATCCACCTCCACAAACGTCCCTTCATCAAAGAGAATCTGGATGCGCTCCCAAACGGAAAGCTTCCCCAGGGAATGCTGCCGTTCCAGGCGTCTTTCGTCCATTTCTTTGTGAGGCTGATTCTGCATAAACTTTAACCAGGCCTAAAAATAGAAAAGACGGCAGGGAAAACCCACCGTCTTTTTCATAAAATCTCCCTTATGGGAATTAGATGAAGGCTTCGATACCGCCCACGCACTTCTTCCAAGAGGAGTTCTTCTTCACCAGAAGTTCCAGCATCTTGTCATAAGTTGCAGTGTTGGAGAAGCCCTTCCACAAGCGGCGTTCCACAGACTCACCAGAATCCTTGTCGATGGTGGTGATGGTATCGTAGTAGGCCGGATTGTCCTTGAATTCGTTAATCAAGATGCCCTTCAAGTCTTCGTTATAAATCTTGGAGGCATACTTGAGGATGGATTCGTTGAAGTTGAGTTCGTTTTCAACAAGCCATTCGAAATCCTGGATAGGATCGCCATAGATGAGCCAGTGCTTAAGAGCAAGAGCCACAACCAAGTCCTTCACGGCACTGCGGAAGATGAACTTGTCTTCCAGGCGGCCATTGAAGGTAATCTTTGTCAGCGGGTTATCATCGTTAGCTTCGATGGAAACGCCCTTACCCGGGGTAACCTTGCGAATCTTGATGGGGAGACGACTGAGGAGCTGCCATGCCTTCGTAAAGGCGATGGTCTTCCTAACGAAATCCTTTTCCTTATCGGGAGCCACGCGAACGAAGGCGCCAAAGCAACGCTGATAGAGGGTTTCCTTATCAAAGATGCAATCGCTACTGCGGCATTCGCTGAGTTTGCCATCCATCATGAAGAGGGTCTTGGCAAGTTCCGGACGCATACGGACTTCAAGCTTACGGGTACGAGCTTTCAGTCGGACGCCATCCTTATAAACATAGGTGAAGCCTTCTTCCTGATAGCGCTGCCAAATAAAGAACTGCAAATCGTCAGCAGCACGGAGGTGGTAGCTGAACACCGGGTTTTGGCGGTTGTTTGCCATGGTCACCTGGTTCAAGAAGTTGTCGGCACCAGGATAAGGCACCACAACCTTCACGAGAACCTGGGGGTTCACCGGCTTCTTGCTCTTCTTGGCATAGGTTTCATAAGTGAACAAGCTCTGAGCACCGTTAATAATCTTCGGGCGTTCAATGACCAACACCTTCTTGCCATCACGTTCCTTGGCACGGAGGTCATCGCCTGTAAGGGTCATACCATTATGAAGGAACGGGAAATCTTCCACATTCACATTCTCATCGTCGTTACGTTCCATGGTCTGGAAAGCATCGATAAGAGCGGCGTTGGTATGGGTCAAATTGCCGAGATAGGTACGGATGTTGGAGCTGACGATAGCCATGTTGTGCTTGGTCTTGAGGCGTTTGCCAAGAGCCACATGGTAGTCAAAAATCGTGCGAATGGGGCAGAAACCGAGGAACAGTTCGCCGTGATCACTTGTCAAATGGAGGGGTTCGGAACCCATGACGATTTCAAGTTTGTCATCGGCAGAGCGAAGATCCTTGGTAAGGTCATCGTGTTCGGCAACGATATCGAGCTTGGCCTTCACATCATTCTTCCAGATGTTCAGCTTGCGGCGCATATCCTTAAGAGTGCGTTCCAGTTCGCTGTCGGTCACATCGCGGCTGCTGCGAGTACGGAGCACCGTAATCTGCAAAGTTTCCATGTAAGGGCGACTTGCCGGAGTATCGTCGTCCTCTTCTTCCTCATCATCGCTAATCTTGTTCACTGCCCAAGGGTCAGCTTCTTCACGGAGGGAAAGGAAGAACGGATTGGTGGGGTCACTGGTGCGGAAAACAGCAATCTGGAGCTGCTTCAAATCGGCATTCAGGTGAGCCACAACCTTTTCAAGAGGAGTATCTTCATCGAGGAATATGAAAAATTCCATGAATCCCTGAGAGTATTGGAAGCCGTGGAAGCATCCCGATTCGTCCAAATTGAGGTGCCGGAGGGCCTTGATACGGTCATTAGGATCGTTAGGATTCAAACTTAAAAGGCTAGCAACAAAGGCTAGGCGACGTTCCTGCGATTTTGTTAGTTCCATGTTTTCCTCAGTATATATTATATATCGTCACTAAAAATAGTTTCAATTACCCTATTTTGACCATAAAAAATAGCAAATCTTGAAAAAAATGTTTCAAAAAAGATACTTTAAGTGAACGTCCGTTCACTAAACATTCAAGATTGTTAGCTTTGAGTGGTGATTGCGTGCTAGATGTAACTGCCAAGATACATTGATAGTTGGCGCCACAGCAAGGGTCTTTGCAAATATTAATTTACAAAGACCCTGCCACAGATGTCAAACAATGCCCCAGATGGATCCTTTGCCCCCACAGAGATGAAAATGTCCAGCCGTTCCGCAGTAGACATCTGCACTTCAGGAGTTCCTGCAGAAATACTATTATCAGCTTGTGCGATATTCACAGCCAAAGAATCATTATCCATAGGCAAGAATATACAAAGCCCGACGTTCTGCCGGGCCTTTGTAGGAATAATTTCCTAAGCTACATGCTCAATGCAGCAGGCTTTTTGAACAAGCCGTTCAGCAATTCACCATACATGGTCTGCAGAATATGGGGGAAATAATTGAAACCGGAAATAGTTCTTGTATTGAAAATTGCGGTACAATTATCAAGCCATGCCTGCTGGCCAGCCATACCAGTCAAGCACCATGCACCCTGCCAGTGAACAAGAAGATTCTTGTTGGGAAGACCATCTTCCATTCCAGGCACAGCGGAATACTGAATCCTACCAGCCGTTTCCAGGTTAGCAGGATCACCAGCGGTCTTACCCGCAATGAAAGCATTCAAGGTATTCAGCACCTGTGCAGCGCGCGGATCCTGGGTCCAGTAGTAGTCCCAAGCAATACGCCAGGGAATACGGACGGATTCCTGGTGGAACATCCAGTAAGTCTTATCGGCACTGTGGTTGTTGGGATTGATTGCCTTACCCGTGTAATCCACCCAGTCCGGGAACACGCCGGTACCGGCTGCCTGAACCGCCAACATGAAATCATACATGGTGTTCAGGACACCAGTCCAATCATGGGCAGGATTCGGGTCAACCATATCGAAGAGCTTTAGTGCTACGGGAGAGAAATAGCTCAGGTTGTAAGCACTGGTTTCTCTCTTCCATGTAGGAGTATCACCAGAATAAATCAACTTCGTGGGGCTGATTTCCTTATCCCACATATCGTTGACAATCAGCAAGGCATCGTTGAGGTATTCCACAACACCTGTTGCATAATAGGTAAGGATAAGAGAGGTCGCAATATCCAAATCTGCATCAGTTACAGAAGATGTATTTGCGGCAGAAGTCAACGATTCATAGGAATAGGTTCCCATCTTCCAAGGCATCAGGTTTGAAGTCCCAAGGTAAGAGCGGTAGCCCTTGTTATAAGTCCACAATGCATTCAGAGTATTGTAGTCCGAAGCGAAGTAAGAAAGGAGCATTCCATAACCAATACCTTCAGACACTGTACAACCACGCTTCTTGTAACTGTCGGTTGCACCTTCAATAAGGCAGTATGCATCATCATTGGCATCCCATACAACGCGGCCAGGCATCAGACCGGCAGCCAGATATGGGCCAAAAACGGCATTCCAGTCCATCGTCACAGGCGCAGATGGGTACTTGGAGGCTTCTTCCTGATAGGTTTTGAAATACGTGGCTTTCCACTGTTCATACCAACCCATGGCGACCACGGCATTTGCAGTCGTCGGTAAAATACCATAAGTCTGTGTAGAAGGAGGGGGGACTGTCGGAGTCGGATCACCGACAGATGGCGACGGTGGAACTGGAGCAGGTGGGACTATGGGGGAAGACGCGTCATCGCTGCCACAAGCGGACATGCCGAGGGCTACACCAAAGGGTAATGCAGCGGAAAGCAGTTTTCTTAATAACATAAAACTTCTCTATACAATTTTGTCTAAATATGCTTTAGATTAACCACTTTATTTCCCAACGTAACCAAAAAAGTCTTGTAGTAAATTATGTGATAACCAGTACATAAAAAAAGTTATGTTCTTTCAGAGTGTAAACCTAATATAAGAATCTGGATTTGGCAATTCATCCAAGACTGCAAGTTTACTACCCAAAATCTGTATTTTACCTAGTTGAGATAGCAATGAAATAACCAGAGCAGTTACCAATGGAGCCGATAGCTGTCAGGAGAAAGTCAGAAGAAGCGGAAACACCAGTGACCTTAGCAGCAGAAGCCTTATAGTTGTTGTATTCCGTAACGGTTGCAGAATTCGTTGGGACAACCAGAAGGGCACTTCTGTTCACACTCCAACTGAGATTATTAACTTTGGGTGGTAATTGCGTGTTCGATGCGGATGCAACTGCTAGATACATTGACAGTTGGCTCCACAGCAAGCATCTTTGTAAACACCCATTTACAAAGTAATCGCCACGGATGTTAAACAATACCTGACCTTTAAATTTTGCCATTTTTCCCAATCCCCTACCCCATTCTCTTCTAAAAATGCTATGATTAAAACAGACAAGGAGCGCCCTATGAACTTGCTGGAAATCATCGAAAAAGCCAAATCCGAGAAATCAACCTCCCTGGACCTTTCCGGGCAGGGACTTCGCATTTTGCCCCAGGAGCTGTTCCAGCTGACTGCACTCGAAGAACTGAATCTAGATAGGAACAAGTTGGTGGAACTGCCCGAGGAAATCGGCCAGCTGAAGAACCTGAAGCATTTGTCCGCCAGCGAGAATGACCTGATGGAACTGCCGGACGCCATCGGAAACCTGACAAAGTTGGAAAATCTCTACCTGGGCTATAACAGCCTTTCCGAACTCCCGGCCACCGTCGGGAAGCTGAAAAACCTCCAGACTGTGAATATCGCAAAGAACCAGCTGCTGGACCTCCCGAACGAAATCGGCAAGTGGGAGAAGGTGAACAAACTCTCCCTCCACGACAACATGCTGGCAGAAATTCCCACCGCCATCGGAAAGATGAAGAGCCTGGTGAAACTCTATCTGGACAATAACGATTTGGGAAGCATTCCTGCAAGCATCGGCCAGTTGGAAAATCTGGAAATTCTCATGATTTCCGGCAACAGCCTTACGGACATTCCGAGCGAATTCAGCCAACTGAAAAAGTTGCGTGAACTGGTGCTGGACGCAAACAACCTTTCTACCCTTCCCGAAAGCCTTGTCGACTGCGAAAACCTCGCCACCATTTCTGTGGTAGAGAATCCTCTGGACGAAGGTATCCCCCGCGGGCTCCTGAGCAAGAAGAACCTGAAAATCGACCAGTAAAATCAATTCATAATTAATAATTCAAAATTCATAATTATGAATGCAGAATGACACGTAAACAAGAAAATTTCCGATTAAGCCTCTTCGGATTTGGTTGTCTCTTTCTGTTTTTGCTCGTCGGTTGTAGCGATTTCTTTTCGCCCGTTAAAAGCACGGATACTCCTACAGAATACCAGTTCAACTACTGGCTTTTGCAGCGGACATATCTTTACGAAGATGAACTAGGGAACCTTCCGGAAGAAGGGGACTCCGTACAGGTGTTATACGATGCCCTGTCAGACCCGTACACAAGATACACTCCTCCATCTAAAAGCGAAGATGTGGAAATTTCCATCAACACAAGCATTGTACCTGGTGATGTGGGTTTGGAATACATGAACTACTTCGTTGAGGGAGCAGATGATGTATCCCCAATACTTATAACCCGAGTCTATCCCAATGGCCCGGCCGCAAAAGCAGGAGTTCCACGGTACGGACGGATTCTCAGCGTTAATGGAGTAAAGCTCTTTGGGAATGACGCTATGGCACGCTATGATTCCGTTCTCACCTATAACACCGAAATATCTCTAGAAATTTCGTATGATGGAAAAACAAAAATCTATTCCATGACGAAGGAGGATGTATATGCCCCGACTATTTTCCTGGACACCATTCAAGGCATCACCTTCATCACCATCACGGAATTCAAACTCAACACTGCAGATGAAACAAATGGAACCCTAGGTGAATTGCGCTCGTATTTGGATTCCACCAAGAATGAGAAGGGGACTCGCGTTCTCGATTTACGAAACAATCCCGGTGGGCATATCAGCCAATGCGTGGGCGCTGCCGACATGTTCATTTCTAAAGGCACCCTCTCCACAAGATACTACTACATGTTTGACCCCGATGGAGAACGTTCGCAGCAAACAATCTCTATGGAAGCTCAATCTGGCGACCCTGGAGAACAAGGGGACTTCGTCATTTTGGACAACTTCGCCAGCGCCTCCTGTGCGGAAATCTTTATTGCGGCCATGAAGGAACTCCGACATACCCCTATCATCGGTGACACCACCTACGGCAAAGGCATAGGACAGTCATCATGGAAAACGATAGAAAACGGTCTTGCTATCATTACCAATCTGGAAATTTTAACACCTCTCGGGAATTCCTACCACAAAAAAGGAATCCTCCCCGACTACCCCTGTTCTGAATTTCCTTCAAGACAATGCGCTTTGGATTATTTGGGAGGTTCAACTTCCCTGGCAAAGAGAACAGCACCATCCCCCTATGGTGACATAGAATCAAGAGGTGCAATCTTTTCAAGAAAAACAAAATCACTAGGTGGCGCCCTGGACAACCAACTTCACTAATCTTATTATTTTAGAATCGTTTTTTTGAGGAAACAATGAGCCTTCGCAAACTTTCCCTACTAGGATTTCTCGCTACATTCGCATTATTCATCGCCTGTTCTGTTGATGGCGCAGATGACAAAATCATCATGCCTGGCGGCGCCGCCCATGCAAATGGAGACCCCACAGAAAGCGAGACGCTAGCAGATTCTGAACTCACGTATAATTACTCCGCTCTGGCTCTGTATTACATTTATGCAAACGAAGAACTGGACTCTATTGGAGCATACAAGAACCAGGGCAATAAAAACGGTTACTCTTCTGACAGGTACGAGTTCCCTGATGTATCTTATATGTTCGACCAGATGAAGGACGACTACACCTCTTATTGGAGTCCCTATTATATGTACGCCATCTACAGTTGGCTCACCGAAGCTGATGCATATGTGGGAATCGGAGCAGAGGCAAAAGCCTATGGCGATACGCTGGTTGTAAGCCAGGTCTACCCCAAGAGCCCCAGCGAAAAAGCTGGGTTGTTGGTTGGCGATACCATTCTGTCTATCGATGGTTCCATTCCTAAAACTTACGAAGGCTTTGTAAAACTCATTGCCGGAAACGAAGGTGATGTTTTGGAAATGCTGGTAAAGCGAAATGAAGTCGACACCATCCGCGTCACCGTAAGCGAATTTTTAATGCCCAGTCTATTTCTGGATTACGAAGATAGCATCCCAGTTATCCGCATTGCGGAATTCAGGGATATTACCGTCAATGATAGCGGATCTTACGGAGAATGGATGACTATCCTAGGAAAGATTAAGGATGAAAAATCCGTAATCATTGATTTGCGCGGGAACGGAGGTGGCTCCATTGACCAATGCCTGAACATGGCCTCAGAATTTTTAAGCAACAAAGACACCCTCATCATTGAGGTTGAAGCACATGGTGATGAAAATTTTGAGTATCAGGTGATTGACACCACAAGAGTATATGCCGCTACAGACGGCATTGCCAAAGGCATGTATGTAGTATTTCTCGCCGATGAAAATACGGCAAGCTGTTCGGAAACCATGATGGCAGCTGTAGCAAGCAACATTCAATCTCCTATTGTAGGAGAAATTTCTTACGGGAAAGGCATCGGTCAGGTATACTTTAACACACCCGCCGGTGGCATCGCCAGAGAAACAAGCATACACATCTATGACAGAGATTTCAAGAGTTATCATAGGGTGGGATTTGTCCCTGATTTTGAAATCGCTGATTCCGACAAGGCCCTTTCCAAAGCCGTGGAACTTGCGAAGGAAGCGACCTTCAAGAGAACCGCCGGATACGGAACAAAGAACACAGGGCACTTTGCCAACGCTCTAATGAAATCCGGCGCAACCACAAAAAATGCCGCCCCACAAAAGGCGGACATTCAAAGTGGAGCCTACCGGTTCCGTCTAAAATAAATCTATTCCAAAACCAACTGGCGGACCATCACGTCCGTGGAGTCATTCGCTTTTACTGCAGGCGCAGCAAGAGTACGTTCAATCTGCTTACGGGCTTCTACAACTTGATTCTTGAGGCGAGCTAGACGCTTGCCCTCAAGTTTAGGCGTCGCAATCATGGTCTTGCTTAAGGGGTTAATCCAGGCGCCTTGCGCATTCTTGAAGCCATAATGCAAGTGAGGACCTGTGCTGCGGCCTGTGGAGCCCACACGTCCAATAGCCTGACCCGCCATAACCTTCGAACCTACAGCCACGCCGCGAGCAGAGAGATGCATGTACCAGCTCACGGTATTATCACGATGCTTGATAGCGATTTTATTCCCACTCAGGTTGTCAAAACCGGAAACCGTCACCTGACCTTCTGCAACCGCATGAACAATCGTTCCCGTGGGAGCGCCATAATCCACACCATTATGATTGGTGCGTTTACCCGTAATAGGATGGACTCTTGAACCGAAAGAACTGGTAATGCGCAAATGTTCCAGAGGGTAGCGAAGACCATCAAACACCAAGGCATCGCCATCTTCAGTATAGTGTGCGTTGTAAGAACTCTTGGGGTCTTCATCCTCGTAGCGGAACGCTTCATGATGGCCCACAATACGACCATCAAATTCAGCATACACCACCTTGCCGCTGACCCAAGCATCCTTGTAGTAGGAATCCTCCAAAAGTATCCGGAACTTATCACCAGGGCGAGCCAACGGGAAAGCCACCTTGCATTGCAAAACTCCACTTACAATGCCAATCATCCGGCGAGGAATGCCTACCTTGAACAGGATGCCATTCAGAGTGCTTCCTTCCTCCAACGTACCTTCATAAATGGAAAGCTTTTTCACCACGGGTTTTTCGACGAGGGTATAGACATAGCCCGTATCTGAACGGCTTACCAAATGGATAGTGATGGGATTCGGCGCATAGCGGAACATCTGCACGCGGTCATCGGAATCCAGGCGCGCATAGAACGCCTCACCCACGCGCAAATGAAATTCCACACTATCCTGCATGGCGAGGTAGATTTTTCCTAAATCCTCTTCCCCATTTTTAACTTGAGCTTTCAAGCGGGAAAATACATGGAAAGGGCCTTCCCCAGCACGAACCGTATCGCTGATGACACGGCCATTCAAAACAAGGGCCTGCTTTTTTGCAAGTTCAACATTGAGGGAATCAAACTGTGCTTGCAATGTTTTTGCTTCATTCTTTAAAGATTCAATCTGCTTTTCTTCACCACAACCCGTAAAGAAAAGAGCCACCAAGCCAATCAAAATCAAAAATTTATGCATCTCATTGCAATTATAAAAATAAAAAACGCCTCGTTATTCACGAGGCGTCAATAAACAGGTTTTTAAACCATTACTTGGCAGCAGCCTTAGGTGCGGCAGCCGGAGCTTCAGCAGGCTTCGGGGCTTCTGCGGCATGGGTATCCAACAGTTCCATTTCGAAAACCAAGAGGCTGTTGCCCGGAATCTGCGGACCACGACCGCGAGGGCCATAACCCAAATCGCTAGGAATCCAAGCAGTGACCTTGCCGCCCACCTTCATGAGCTTGAGCATTTCCGTCCAACCCGGAATCACTGCACCGATGGGGAATTCCAGCGGTTCGCCGCGGTCCACGGAACTGTCGAACTTGGTGCCGTTCAGGAGAGTGCCCGTATAGTGAACCTTCACGATGTCGCCATCGGCAGGAGTTGCACCCGTACCTTCGGTAATCACCTTGTACTGGAGGCCACTTTCTGTAGTCACCACGCCTTCGGCAGTCTTGTTGGTGGCGAGGAAGGCATCCTGGGCAGCCTTGTTTTCGGCAGCAGCAATGCTATCCTTCTTGGCCTTTTCCGCCTGACGGCTCTGAGAAAGGTCCGTCAACGTCTGGAAAATGGTAGAATCGTTCATGAGGAACTTAGAAGAATCGCCCTTATAGCGTTCCACAAATGCCTGGATGAAAAGATCCAAGTCCAAATCAATGGAATCACGAGTTACCAGCTGGAAATGAGCCTGGTTGCCAAAATGAGAACCGAGAGCGTAGCTATACTTGTCCTTTTCCGTCACCAGGGAAGACTTGGTCTTGAGACCCTGACCCATCTGGTCACAACCGGTGAGCATCAAGGCAAGAGCGCCTGCAGCAACAATCATCTTTTTATTCATTTGAACCTCTTTTTTAGTTAACGGTTTTAAGATAGCAAATTCCCTACAAATTAGCCAACACTTCTAATTTTTTCTGTTCGTTTTTCGTATATTATGCCCATAATCCGTCCCTATTTGGCGGGCATTGATTCTTTTCAAGGATTCCTTATGTGTGGTATTGTTGGTTACATTGGTCAAAATGAAGCTCTCCCCATTCTCGTCGGCGGTTTGAAGAAGTTGGAATACCGCGGTTACGATAGTTCGGGAGTTGCCACCATCGACAACGGGAAAATTCATGTAGTCCGCGCCTCCGGGAAAATCAGTTGCCTTGAGGAAAAGCTGAAGGCCGACGCTGCCAAAGGAACTGTAGGCATCGCCCACACCCGTTGGGCAACACACGGTGCCCCCACAGAATGCAACGCTCACCCTCATACCAGTTTTGACGGCAAAATTTCCATCGTCCACAACGGCATCATTGAAAACTACGCCTCTCTGAAAGCGAAGCTCATCTCCGACGGAGTGAAATTCGCCTCTGAAACCGATACAGAAGTGGTGGCCCACCTTATCGCCAGATTTTATACGGGCGATTTGAAGTCCGCCGTTCTCAAGGCTCTTGCTCAAATTGAAGGAACTTTTGGTTTAGGCGTTGTTTGTAGTGATGAGCCCGGTACCCTCATTGGCGCTCGCCGTGGCAGTCCCCTGATTCTTGGCATTGGAAACAACAGCGACTTTTTCCTGGCTAGTGACGTTTCTGCAATCATCAACCACACTCAGAAAGTGGTTTACCTGGATGATAATGACGTCGTAATTGTCAAAGATGGAGCCTACTCCATCATGAACATGAACAGTCACGAAGTTCAGCGCGAAGTCCAGGATGTGGAATTTGATGCGGAATCCATTGCCAAGGGTGGTTTTGCTCACTTCATGCTGAAGGAGATTTTTGAACAGCCCGAAGTACTGAAAAATACCATGCGCGGTCGCCTCCTTACCGCCGAAGGAAACGCCAAGCTTGCGGGCCTCGACACCAACATCAAGGAACTGCGGAATATCAACCGCATCATCATCACCGCCTGCGGTACCAGCTACTACGCCGGCATGGTGGGCGAATACATGATTGAAGATTTGGCTGGAGTACCTGTTGAAGTGGAATACGCCTCTGAATTCCGCTACAGAAACCCCATCATCAAGCCAGGCACGCTGGTACTCGCCATCAGTCAATCCGGCGAAACCGCCGACACACTCGCAGCTCTCAAGGAAGCTCAGCAGAAAGGTGCCACAGCTCTCGCCATTTGTAACGGCGTCGGTTCCACCATCGCCCGCACTAGCGACGGCGGTGTCTATCTCCACGCAGGGCCTGAAATCGGTGTGGCCAGCACCAAGGCCTTCACCTCCCAGGTGACGGTTCTTGCCATGATTGCGCTTCTCCTCGGACGTCAGCGCAGGCTTTCCTTTGAATCTGGAGCCGACATCGCGCGGGCTCTTCTGGATTTGCCGCAACTTGTGGAACAAACGCTTAAACTTTCCGACCACATTGCAGAAATTGCAAAGCAGTACGCCAACGCCGGAAACTTCCTCTACCTGGGACGCCACTTCAACTATCCCGTTGCCATGGAAGGCGCTTTGAAGCTGAAGGAAATCAGCTACATCCACGCCGAGGGCTACCCTGCCGCAGAAATGAAGCATGGCCCGATTGCGCTCATCGACGCAAACATGCCGGTGGTGGTGATTGCGCCGAAGGACGCCCTCTTTGATAAGATTATCAGCAACGTCCGCGAAATCAAGGCCCGCGGTGGACGCGTGATTGCCGTAACGACGGACGATTGCCACCCGCTGGATGAAATTGCGGACCATATCATCACCGTGCCCAAGACCATGCCTATGCTTATGCCCATTGTGACATGTGTGCCATTGCAGCTCCTCGCCTACCATATCGCCGTGCTCCGCGGAAACGACGTGGACCAGCCCCGTAACCTCGCCAAGAGTGTGACAGTGGAATAAAAACTAGGGAATGGCGCCAAGCACATTTAGACGAAAAGTTTGCGCTAATCGAGGAAAATCTATATTAGGTATTGATGGCAGAGATTCTTGAACAGGAAGATTACGAAGTCCGCATAGGTTCCTTCAACGGTCCTATGGATTTGTTGGTCTATCTCGTTCAAAAGAAAGAGATGTCTCTGGACCAGATTCCCATCGCAGATATTGCTGACGACTTTCTGAATTATGTGAACCGGATTGGCGCTACGGATCTTTCTAAGGCCGGAGACTTTCTCTATATGGCGAGCCGCCTCATGGCCCTCAAGGTCCAGGAACTTTTGCCCGCAGAAGAGCGCGACCCGGAACTGGTTGAGGAATATAACGCCGACCGCGAACAACTCATGAAGGAAATGCTGGAATACCAACGCTTTAAGCAGGTGGCTGGCGGCCTTCAGGAGATGGAAGGCGAAAACTTCGGAACTTTTTCCCGCGGGCGCATTGAGAAGGGCCAGAGCGATGAAGAAACTTTAGCAGACGCCAACATCTGGCAGCTGTTCCGCGCTTATCAGAAAAGCCTCAAGACGAAGATTTCAGAAACAGTCCACCATATCGAGCTGGACTACGTGACCATTCAGGATAGGCAGCAAGCCATCAACAACTATCTGAACGCCAACGGCCGCGCCCTATTTGAAGATTTATTGGACAACGATTCCCACCCCATTGTGGCGGCCGTTACCTTCATGGCCCTTCTTGAAATGATCAAGACGGACGAGCTGGTATTCCGCCAGAGCGAGCTTTTTGGCCCCATCTGGATTTACCGCAAAAAGAACAATGCGGAATACGCCGAGGAAATGGCCCGCGAGACAGTATTCTTCAGCAAGGATCCCGAGGTGAAGCCGGGCCTGGTGGAGGAAATCCGGAACCAGGCCATCGCCCGCAGTAAGCAAGGGAGCGTAGGCGACATTGCGGCTGTCATGAAGGAAGCTGTGCTGTGGACCACCCGCGGCCAAGAAGTGACGGAAGATGTCTTGAAGGCCATGCTGGAAGGTCGCGAGGATTTGAGCGAGGTGCAAGAAAACCCTTATGCAGATTTAATTCAGGAAGCCAATGCAGCTAGTGCCACGACAGATTCTGTAGGAAATGCGTCATCGAACGCCGCAGGTGCTGCGACAAATGTTGAAAACGCTGCAGTAGCCCCCGCTCCAGAACCTGCGGCAACGCCGTCAGCACAGCAAACCGCCAAAGATTCTGCGGAAAATTTTACAGAAGTTGATCCCACCGCGAATTCTAATGAAGACGAAGAAGGCCCCGTAATCTACGGAGCCCAGGACTAATTTCAGCTTAATTCAAGCAGACACTATTCTTATTTGAAATTTGCCGTATATTTTGAGCCGTCCGTTGGAGATACCAAGCGGGGGTTGTCGGGATTGCCATCAGACCAACCATTGAAAACGCTACCAGCCTTAGGAACCGCTTGTAACAACATGTCATTTCCACCAAAGAATGTTCCCGTGTAGTTAGTGGAAGGCAACTTCATGCCATCCAAAAGAACCGAACCGTTCCCACTGGCAGCAATTGTGACTTTGATATCGCTTTCTAGCCCAAACTCCTTGGCAAATTCCTTGCGAACAGAAACATCACGGCCACCAGCCCACAAAATAAATTCACTGCCATCAGTGCTAAAAATATGACTATTTCTAGGGAACCTCGCCTTATCCCGGGAAATTTCACTCTTAGGAAGCGTAGAGTTTATATACGACACAGCTGCGCTTACCCTAGCTTGATTAAGATACACATCGTACATCACAGCAGCATGATTAATGAAAAGACGCTTAAAATTTGGATTTTCAATCAGCTTTACAAAAATCGTATGGAAACACTTTGCCGAAGCATTGTTATGGCATGGAGCAGCATCATCCGACGTGGGAGCCTTTCCGCCTTGACGAATCCAGTCAAACATAGACATTGAACCACTTTGAACTTCATAGAATCCAGAAACCGACCAATCCCAGCCAAATCCGTGATCCAAATCAAACACCATAAACTTCCAAGGCTGATCCGGAGAACGCCATGCGCGTACGTTGTTATTGGGCCAGTCGCCATTCTGGTAATAAATCAAGGCAGACATATAGTCAGCATAATTGCCAACATCCATCATAGAACTGATTTCTTTATATTGGGCGTCATTATTAGCCAAATCTTCATAACCATAAATCCGTTGCAGCATATCTTCGTAACCCGTAGTGGTTCCTCCACTTGCCGTAATGGTCTCCGCCACATGTTTGATGGCATCTACATTTTTGGAATCAATGCCGTAGTTCGTTTCCACGAAATGCTCATTCAGTTTTTCACGTAAATCGTGAATTCCATAATATTCACCATTATAGAAGACAACCACTTGACGGCTGCGCTGGTAATCCACTCCACTTCCTTCCAAAAGGCTGGTGGCCATTGGATCTTCATAGTAATCCCCCACATAGCGGTTACCGTTATTACGTAAGACAAACGCCTTGAATTTTTTAGCCTCAGGACGAGTATTGAACAGAGGATACTTCAAACGCCCATCTTGATATTGAGAACGCATGGAAATGCTGACGCTCTTTTTAGGATTGGTGCGGCTCCAATGGCCCATGAGAGAAAGTCCCGCATCAATTTCCCAAGCTTTTTTATTGCTGGAGCTTCCATCCACAAAGTATTCCACATGAACAGGGTATTCCACATCCTCCATAATCCATGGGCAATACGCAGGATCTCCCCCTTCTGAACAATACCTCCCATCTTTACTGTTAGTGTAATTATTTACAAATAGCATGGGGCTCACGCTGATGGCAACTACAGGCATCGCAACCGTCTCCCCAATAAAATAGGTCTGGGTCGACTTGCGCACTGCAGAATCCTTCACAAATTCCGCACAGCGAACGACAGTATTTTTTTCTATTGACAAGGGTTCTGTGAATTCAAGGCTTGCGCTATCCTTTGGATTAGGTTCAGAGCCATCGTAAGAGCAATAAATTTTACCATTCTGCTGAGGAAGTGGCACGGGAATAGTCAGTTCACTATAAAAACCTGCGGGAGGAAGCAGTACAACGCCCTCCTTTTCAGGCTCTTTTTCCCCTATCTCTGGATCGTCCTTTGCATTGGAACTACTAGAAATCGCGTTCCCGCTGATAGAAACACTTTTCTTTCCCAATTGTTCCATATACCATGTATACAATGAATCAGACTGCAAAATACTATCCGGAATAGTCAATTCCGAAAAATCCATTAAATCAGGCAGAGCCTCATTCACAGAACTGTCATCACTACACGCGATAAATGAAAGGGCCATTCCACAAAGGAGAGAAATTCTTCTAATTAACAAACTTTGCATACGTTTTCACTCCTTAATTGCAATAATCTAAATTAAAGGTTTCCCCTTCGGGAATATTCATTCTTACAGGGTAATAGACATAAAGTCCATCCTCCCAAATGCCAGACAATCCCTGTGCAAACCAACTCTGAATATCATCAGAAGAAGCGGTATAATACCAATACGCACTATAACCATAACCATCGCAAGATGTGATGTAATAATCGCCAGCTTCAAGAACCTGGCCGCTATACGCTTCCAGCATAGTGACATTCGCATCCACTACCTGGGCAGATTCGCATTCAATCCAACTGCTATAGCCCTCCACATTGGAAACCTTAACCGAAGCAGAATAATTACCCATTTCACTCATTGTCATGATAAAGGAATCGCTATCCGTTTCGTCATCGACTCCAGATGTTCCACCACCAATAGGAACTGCGCCACCCGAGGATAGAGAAGAACTCCATGAATAGGATATTTTGCCAGGAGCCTTATTTTCGCACCCCGTCAACTTCCACTTATACTTTACCTCATCTACCTGAGTCACATCATTTGAGGTAGAAAGCATTTCCAAACTGCAGCTGCAGTTTTCAATAGGATGAGGATTTACATAAACAGACTGACAAGAAACCGACACTTCATGATCCGTTCCCTCATTGAGAAGCAGTGTCGCATAAACAGTCCTTGGACTTTCTACAAGCAACGATGGAGATTTTTCTGTCATCACATCCAAAGTATCATACGGTTCCCAATATTCCGAAGCTTCTTGCATAAAGGTCCAACGGTAAGAATCTGCCGTATAATTCTTTATACCTGTCACATTCCATACGATAGGTTCCCCAACATAGGCTTCGGTCTGACTTGGAGAACAGGATACATCAGCAACCCTACAAACCACATCATCTCCATACTTCAATTCATAAAAATCAAGAGTTTCGCTTGTATCTCCAAGTTCAATCGTCACTGATTCCATACCGCACCACTCACACATTGACGATGTTGTTGCGTGATACGTCGTCTTATTACTCCCCTGCAAATCAAAATCTAGCGTAACAACTTCTGCAGATTCGGAGTTGCGAAAATGCTGGAAGTCATACGCGTAAAACACATGGGAATCTTCACTATATTCAATGGAACAACTTGCCGAAATAATCGGATCAACAAGAATCACCTGACAAACAGGCGTCATAGACTCCCCGTCGCTGTTCGTCACCGTAACAACTGGAGCAAAAGCACCCCACATAGTGGTTTTCCCCTCTGCTGACGCTTCGGTTCCACTTGCCCCACCTTCCCACTGATAGGTAAAAGGCCCCTCGCCCTTACACCCTGAAACAGTCCACGTTGCAGAGGCAGGATTCGCCTCCGATGCCCGTAAGGAAACAACGTCCGTCGTGCACTCGCAATTCGTAACAGAATCACCGCGAACCCGGAGTTTCGAGCAAACAATGGTATCACTTTCCGACGTCATGCCTTCATTAATGACTAGTTTCGCTACGTAAAAGCCGCCCTTTGAGAAAACCGTCTCTGGTTCAACATCATTACTAGTTTCAACAGAGCTATCCCCTTTGAAGAACGTCCATGAATACGTAATCGGGGTTCCTCCCATGTTCACAAAATTCCATGCTACTGGGGATCCCTTATGAATTTCCTTTTCAGAGGCAAGGCAGGCCCCCCTTACTTTAACACCATCATCTATAGCAGGTTCTTGGCTACTTGATGAAGTTTCTTTTTGTGAAATTTCACTACTAGAAGATTCTGCTCCCTTATTTGCACCATCCCAAACGCCATTCTTGCATTCATAAGTCTGCATCTTGCTCAATACAAAAGCATATTCCCCATTCTTATTGCAGGTAGACAAATCACTATTTGAAATCTCTGTTACGCTCAATTTCACCCATTCTTGATGGTAGCAAGCCATCAATTGTTTCCCCACAAAAGCCAAAGACCCTTCTAAAGCATTCGTACATTTCTTCAATTCCTTGGTGGAAGAGGCCGTCTCCGCCACAGCAGCAACAAAGCAGTCTATATATTCCTGATTCAAAAAGCCCTCACCATCAGAATCTACCCACTTCCTTTTATTACACTGATAACCCCGCTGGCTATTTTGCACAACAATAGTCTCTCCTTCCAGATTTTCGGTGCAAGACTGGATGTTGCAGACGCTTTCTACAAAAGTCTTCACCATGGACCACTTCGCGCTGAGGCATACATAGTAGTCCCCACCAACCTCGGCAAACTTGCCCTCCCGCTCTTTATCACAATTGGGAAGGTCCTCCACGGAAAGAAACTCGGATTCTCCACCCGTGCTGGAATCATCATCACCGCAAGCGCTAAAGCATAAAAGTCCTAGAACTGCAACAAACAGATGCAATTCTTTCAAAAGCAATTTTTCCATTATCGCCAAGCCTCAAGTTAACAATCTTTGTAGCAAATTTATAATTTTCTGAGGCTTCAAAGGATTTCAATCCCAATTGATGCTTGGCGGAGGGTCCTTCAGGTCCTTATTTTGTTTTGCGGCCTCGAATTTCTTATCCAGAAGTTCCCGACGATGCTTTTCGGCTTCTTTTGCGGCAGCGAATTTCGCTTCCAAATCCGAGCTACGGGAACTTTGTTCCTTCAGAAAATCATCAAAGGATTTCACTTCCTTCTTGTATTCCTTATGGCTCAGAACCTCGCCGGATTCCGCATCCACAACAATCTCGCCCTTACACATAGGGCATTCGATGGTCAAAGTTTTTACAGCCATAAGTTCTCCTAGCAAGAGGGTTCATCGCGGTAATCAATCGCGGCGGCCACCAATGAGGCCCGCGCGATATGCCCAATATAGCAGTTGCAGAATAGAAGAGATTGCCGCAGCCACATAAGTAAGGCCTGCAGCGAACAGGACTCCACTTACGGTATTGTATTCCCGACCCTGAGCCACCACTTCCATGCGGGCAAGGGCCTTTTTTGCCCGAGCAGAAGCGTCAAATTCCACCGGAACCGTAATGAGAGTGAAGAATGTAGCCAGCGCAAAAAGTAGCACGCCAACAATAGCGATGGAATAACCCAGGGCACGGCCAGCGCTCATCAGAATGATACCGAGAATCACAAGCCACGGGCCCAAATTGGAGCCCACATTTGCAGCCGGAACAATGAAGGAACGAAGCCACAGCGGGAAATATCCTTGAGCATGCTGAATGGCGTGCCCCACTTCGTGAGCAGCAACACCAGCGGCGCTGGCATTCCGGCCGTAATAAACTTCTCTAGAAAGGTTCAAAGTCTTATTCAGTGGATTATAATGGTCAGAAAGGAAACCCTGATGCATCAAGACTTTCACGTCTGTAATGCCCGCATCCATCAAGATGGCCTTAGCCACATCGGCACCCGTAAGGCCGCTAGAAATGTTCACCTTCTGGCCCGCCGCAAAACGCGATTTCACCAACAGCGAAACGCCGCCCGAAAGAGCCAGTGTCACCACCAAAATCATCATATACAAAGGATCGAACATCATACATTCACCTCTCTCTCAAATGTATAAAAGAAACGGGCGTAAAAACACCCGTTCATCTTCCATTTTTGCATTTCAGCAGACGTAATCTGCCGATATTATTTCAAAAGAATCTTCTGTGTAGAGAATCCTGCACTAGTGCGTAGCCGCACCACATACTGACCAGCAGTCAAGCCATCGGTGGCCAAACGAACCTGACCAACAGCGAGTGCGTTCATGGATCCAACATGCTGACCCAGAACACTCATTACATCCACAGAAATTATAAGCCCTCTAGAATTGTCTACAAACCAGAAATCACCATTCCTGTAGATGGATATTTCTTGTTTTAACAACTTTTGCGGAATCTTTTCTCTCATTTCGGAGCAGGAGCTCAATTCGTAATCTTCTGAAGACGAAGAAATATTCTCTGCAGAACTTGACTCAAAAACGTCTGAGGAACTCATCGCAACTTCTGTCGAACTTGACATATTTTGCGCCGAACTTAAGACCTCATCAGATGATGAAGATTCAACAAATTCCTCAGAAGAGCTCGTCAGGGCATCCATATAACTCCGCTCCTCATAATTAGAGGAACTTGATTCTGCAAAAATAGAAGACGAAGATTCTTCAAAATTCGTCGAAGAACTTTGTAATACCTCTGCGGAACTTGAGCCCGTCGCAACGGACGACGAAGATTCAACATGCACCGCAGAAGAACTCATCTCAACGGAGGACGAACTCGATTTAACTTCACTGGCACTGGAGATAATCACTGAAGAACTAGATTCCTCCACTTTTGGCGCCGTCAACTGCACTGCCGTGATGGATTTAGCCGGAAGCGTGATGCTGAGTTTATTATTTGCAATGTTTGCGGTTCCCTTTTTGAGGGCGTTACTCGTGTGAGAAACGAAGGTTTCTCCAGAAAGGCCCGACAACGTGTATGTGGGCACTGCCTGCGGAATAGCATCAAAGTTTGCGATGGAGAGGTTCACATTCTGAGAATTGCCAGCCGAGCGGTTCACAAAAATCACCGTCATGGAATCTGCGCCATTGAAGGAACTGTAGGCAGACACCAGGGAATCATTGCTGGAAACAGATTTTACACGATTGGCATGCCCATAGCGGCTAAACAGATGGAGAACTTCGTACATGCCATCTTTCCAGACCCAGGGCGTAAAGATTTCCACTCCATTATCAGCGAAAGTTCCAAGCCAAGATGCATAAATCAAGGCATTTGTCATAACATCTGCACCCAGGAATTCCGTTTCCGTCACTCCAAAAGTGACCCCGTGACCCTCACCCATGTACTGGTTCATCCAATCATTTACGCGTTTGAAAATGTATTCCTTCGTCACAGGCTCCGGCCAATCCCAATGACCACTCACCGCGTGCATACTGTTGGTCCCTGGATAGTTGTAGGTGGTATCATAAAACACGCGATGCAAATTGATAAGTGTCTCATAATCCTTTTCCGTGGGATACCAATGGATGTCAAACACATCCAACAAGCGAACACCCCTTTCTTTTTGCGCCTGGGCAATGCGCTTTACAAAATACTCCAACCAGCAAACCTTGTTATCATCGGAACCATCCGGAACAAGGCTGCTCTTACGTACTCCATCTGCAGGATCGATATAGTTCACATTGCACCACAACCACTCATTGGCCACCACAGGCCCTGTAATCTTGATGCCTGGATAAATGGCCCGCGCCTTCACCGCCACTTCAATAAAGCTATCAATAATGGCATCTGCTACCTTCTTAGGGGTAGAAAAATCCTTGGGCAAATCGTCATGCCCGCCCGCCCAGATTTCTGGTTCGTTATCCATGCTCCAATACTGGAAGCGGCTCATGTCATACTTCAATTCATCGCGCCAATACTTGAGGATTCCCACCGTAGAATCGGACGTCCAAGGTTCCAAATAATTCTCATAGGACCCTTCCTGAATAAGGTATCCGTCTTCAGTAATTTGGCCACCGCCAGCAAGATTGTATCCGAGAACCCTTCTGTAGGATTCATTGTTGTTTTTCACATCCAGATGATTCTTAAACCAGTTCCATTCATCAAAATTGTGGTCTTTATTGCTGGCGGCATAACCCGTCAACTGGAAGCCGTACAAGCCAGAAACCCCTGGCATGTAATCCAGAACTTTCTTTGCCGTATAATCCCAATTGTGGTCGTAGACGTTGTTGATCCAATCCGGATGGCTACTCAAGTGCTTTCGCCAGTTGTACTTGGTGGCATTGTTCCCTTGATTCATGCGAAGGAGGTGAACGCCGGCCTCATTGATGATGTTGATAGCCGCCATTTCGTTTTCATGCGGAACAGCGTTGGTATCCGCAATGATGTCGTAAGTCCCCTGAATGTTTCGCCCGAAGATGAATGGTGATATTTTCTTTACACCCGATTTGGCATCCACCGAGATATTGATGTCGGCAAAAACGGCAGCAGTTGCAAAGCCAACTAAAAGAGCCGCACGAATAGCGGCAGAAAAATTCATTTTCATAAACACTCCAAAAAATCCCGCAGGCGAGAACCTACGGGATTAAATTTACTTTAATAAAACAAATAGCGGAAAACGCGCACGACGAACAGCCCCGACAATGGAGCCATACAATGTTTACAGCGTGGCGTGGGCCGCAATCTCATAGATTGCCGTCACATCTGCACGCTTCAGCGGCAAAAAGCCCCAGCCTTCGCCCGGATTCAGCTTATCCACCAGCGTGGGGATGTCTTCTTCCTTCGCGCCAAGTTCTGCAAAGTTGATGGGCATGCCGATGCTCTTGAGGAATTTGCGGAAGCAAGTGATGCCCGCGCGAGCGGTCACTTCGGGATTTTCGAAGTTCATCTGGCAACCCCATACACGTGTAGCCACCTGAGCAAAACGCATCACGTTATGATGCATCACGTATTCCATCCAGGCAGGCATAATTACCGCAAGGCCTGCACCATGAGCGCAGTCGTACAGGCCGGAAAGTTCATGTTCGATGGCGTGGCTGTTCCAGTCCTGACTGCGGCCGCAACCAATGATATCGTTATGGCACACAGTTCCTGCCCACATGATGTTCGCGCGCGCCTCGTAGTTGTTGGGATCTGCAATCACCCGCGGGCCTTCCTTAATCATGGTGAGGAGGATGGCTTCGCAAAGGCGGTCGCCCACTTCCACTTCCGGCGTATTCGTGAAATAGCGTTCAAAAGTGTGGGCCATGATATCTGTGATGCCGCAAGCCGTTTGGTAAGGCGGAAGCGTGCAGGTAAGAGCCGGATTTTCAATCGCGAAACGGGGGCGCACCAGGTCCGTTCCAATATCGCGCTTGAGACCACCTTCCACCTTGGTCACCACGGAGGCACCACTGCCCTCGGAACCTGCAGCCGCAATGGTCAAAATCACGCCCACCGGGAGCGCACGCTTGATTTCTGCCTTGCGGCAATAGAAGTCCCAGAAATCGCCGTCATAAAGGCTACCCACGGCAATGGCCTTGGAACTATCGATGGTAGAACCGCCACCCACTGCCAAAATAAAATCCACACCTTCCTTCTTTACCAGGTTGATGCCTTCATAAATCTTGGTATCCTTGGGGTTGGGCTGCACGCCACCCAGTTCCACGCAGGGGACACCAGCCTTGGCAAGGGAATCCTTCACCCGGGTAATGAGCCCGTTCTTCACTGCCGACTGGCTACCATAGTGAATCAGCACCTTGGTACCGCCGTACTTTTTCACCAAAGCACCACATTCCAGTTCACGATCCTTACCAAAAACGAACTCCGTCGGGCTGTAAAAGTTGAAAGATTCCATAAATAATCCTTATGTTTAAATTGTTACGGCATTAAAATACAAGAAAATTGGATAAAACGGCTAAAAATCACGAATTTTTTCGTTCACAGAGGGAACCAGCATCGCCGACTTCTCACCCAAGTCCAAGGTCTATAACTTGACAAAATGGGCAAAATTTGCTCTATTTGTTGCCACAAAATTGAAGTTCAACCTTTAACGGAGAATGCAGAATGCCTTGCGGAAAGAAAAGAAAGCGCAGGAAGATTGCGACTCACAAGCGTAAAAAACGCCGTCGTCGTGACCGTCACAAAAAGAAACTTCGCTAATCACCGTTAGCATTTTCTTGTGATTTTCCTGGAAAATTTTCCTAAATGCGGAGTGTCCAAAGCACTCCGCTTTTTTTGCCCCATGCCCTCAACCGCGACATTTACCTCGCGCTGCTTGATTAAAACCTCGCCCATTTCGATTTAAACCTCCCGCCCCATGACTCTCACCGGAACCATCAAAAGCGTCACCTTCCACAGCCCACAAAACGGTTTCACCGTGCTGCGGTTGACGGATAGTGCCTCCAAAAAGGTGGTGGTGGTCACTGGCACCTTCCCCAACCTGGAACCCGGGGAAAACATCAAGGTGGAAGGGGAATGGGGCCGGCACCCGAAATTCGGGGAACAATTTCAGGCCACCAGTTTCGCGTACCTCACCGACGATTCGGGCAGCATTACCGAATATCTGGCCAGCGGTCAGTTCCCGGGCGTAGGGCAGAAAACCGCCGAGAACATCGTGAAGATTTTCGGCGAAGATACGCTGGACGTTCTGGACAACCATCCGGAACTGTTCCGCAAAACAAAAATCAAGGGACTCACACCGAAGAAGGTGGAAGTTTTCCTCGCCCGCTGGCAAGAGGCCCGCCATAGCCGCGAAACCATGATGTTCCTCTACAATCACGAGATTGTAGGCAGTGTGGCAAGGCGGCTCTGGACCAAGTTCGGGCAGGCCACCATCGAGAAGATTACCGAGAACCCCTACATGCTCTGCGAAGAGGTCTGGGGAATCGGATTCCTGAAGGCGGACGAAATCGCCCAGAAAGTGGGGTTCCCGAAGGATAGCCCGTTGCGGTTTGAGGCAGCCATCCTCTACACCCTGCAAGAGGCCTCCCAAAGCGACGGCCACACATTCCTGCCGCAAAACGCCCTGCTGGAACGGACCTGCAAAAACCTGCGGATTGTTCTGGAAGATGACGATGCGGTAAACTGCCTGCAGGAACGCTTTGAGGGACTTTGCAAATGCGGGCGCATCAAGCGCGTGAACGAGGACTGTTTTTACCCGCGACTCTTTAATGCGGAACAGCGCATCGCCGACAACCTGCTCTCTCGACTGCAGCAGAACGCCCTCCCTACCGAAGGCTTCGAGCACGAACTGATGGACTGGGAGCGGGAGCACCGCTTTGCCTTCGACCCCATCCAGCGGCAAGCCATCCAGATGGCCATCGCCTACCGCATCTCCATCATCACCGGAGGTCCGGGCACCGGAAAGACCACCATCCTCAAAGGCATCATCCATCTGGCGCAAAAGATGGGAGAGCGAATCATGCTGGCAGCCCCCACAGGCCGTGCCGCCAAGCGCATGGGAAGCCTCTGCGACAATGAGGCGAGAACCATCCACCGCCTGCTGGAAGTCGACCCGCTAACGGGCAAGTTCCAGCGTGACGCCACCAACCAGCTGGAATGTGACCTCCTCATCGTGGACGAATTCAGCATGGTGGATACTTGGCTAGCGGACGCCCTGCTTGATGCGGTTCCCTACCGGGCCCGCATCGTTCTGATAGGCGACGCGGACCAGCTCCCCAGTGTTGGGCCCGGAAACGTGCTCAACGATTTACTCCGGTGTAAAAACATCCCCAGCACGCGGCTGCAGCACATCTTTAGGCAGGCCGGCGACAACGACATTGCAGACAAGGCCGCCAAAATCAATCAGGGTATCTCCCCCGCACCGCTGGAAGGTAAGAACTTCCACTTTGTGCCCTACGAAACGCCGGAAGAAGCCCGAGATTTGATTCAGAATCTACTCGCCCAAGGCATTCGCCAGAAAATTCAGATCGACCCCAAGACGGAACTGCAGATTCTGAGCCCCATGCGGAAGGGCCCTCTGGGAATTCTCGAGTTGAACACATTTTTGCAGGACCTCATCAACCCCACCACAAACGCCGGGCGCGCAACCATGGCAGGCACGATGTCCGCGGCGCACACCACCGTCCGTCATAAAATCTGCGGCACGGAATGGAGCGAAGGGGACCGGGTCATGCAAATCCACAACAACTACGAAAAGAACGTTTTCAATGGCGATGTGGGCATTATATACAAAGTAAACGCCAACCTCAAGCGAATTACCGTCTTCTACGAAGATAAAACCGTGGACTACGAGGGAGACGAAATCGAGGACTTATCCCTCGCCTACGCCTGCACCATCCACAAGAGCCAGGGCAGCGAATACCCAGCCGTCATCGTGATTCTAGACAGCAGCCACTATGTGATGTTGCAGCGGAATCTGCTCTACACCGCCATCACCCGCGCCAAAGGCCACGTGTGGATTCTATCCGCCCCAGGCGCATTCGCCACCGCTGTGCGGAACAGCCGCAGCACGCGCCGCTGGACCAGACTTACAGAACGACTTTCTTAAAATTTTCTGCAGAAAAAACGCGATTTTTCGCCCGCGACATTCATCGCTCTAAATACAAAAAGAAGCCCGCGATTTCCTCGCGAGCTTTTCAAACACGGATTGCCGCAGCCTATAGGCCTTGCAATGACGTTTTCTAATTAGAGATCGACGACCTCAGTCCAACCAAATGGATCGGGAGCTTCACCGAACTGGATTGCCGTGTAGGCTTCGTAGAGCTTGGTGCAAACCGGACCCGGATTCACGCCGTCGCCGTAGGTGAATTCCTTGCCAGCAACAGGATCCACAATCTTCTTAATCGGGGTAATCACAGCTGCAGTACCGCATTCGGCAGTTTCAGAGAATTCAGCAAGTTCCTCGAAAGGCACCGGGCGCTTTTCCACCTTGTAGCCAAGATGTTCCGCCAGCTGCTGGAGGCTCTTGTTGGTGATGGAAGGCAAAATGGATTCGGAAAGCGGAGTAACGTAGGTGTTGCCCTTGATGCCGAAGAAGTTGGCCGGGCCACATTCGTCGATGTACTTCTTTTCGCGGGCATCCAGATAGATGGTGCTGGAATAGCCCTTTTCCTTGGCTTCCTTCAGAGAGAGAAGACTTGCAGCATAGTTGCCGCCCACCTTCACCGTACCCGTGCCCTGAGGAGCAGCACGGTCGAAGTTGCGGCTAATCATCATGTCCACAGGCTTGAAACCGGCCTTGAAGTAGGGACCGACGGGCACAACGAACATGATAAGGAGATAATCGTCAGAAGGTTTCACACCCACTTCCGGGCTCATACCGATGAGGAGCGGACGGATGTAGAGGGTGGCACCAAAGCCATAGGGCGGAATGAAGCGCTTGTTCAGCTTCACCACCTTGCGGGCCATCTCAGAGAAAAGTTCTACCGGAGGAGGAGCCATGAGCACGCGGTTTGCAGTGTTCTGCATGCGGCGGGCGTTTTCTTCCACGCGGAAAATGCGGACCTTGCCATCCTTGCCGGTGTAAGCCTTCAGGCCTTCGAAGCCTTCCTGGCCGTAGTGCAAGCAGCTGGCTGCCATGTGGATGTTGATGTTATTCTCAGAAGAGACCTCGATTTCACCCCACTTGCCGTTGTGATAGTAGCAGCGGACGTTGTAGTCCGTGTCGGTGTAACCAAAAGGAAGGGTCTTCCAATCCACATTATTCGTATCGATCTGCATAAAGAAACCTCTATTAGAGGCGCCACACGGCGTCTTTTCGGGATAAAAATATAATTATTCGCGAAAAATGGCAAAAAGCAGGCAAATTTCGCCCCCAAAAAGCGTCTTAAGTATATGCGGGGTGAATTTCTGTCCCGCCGATGCGGCATGCTGCCGCCCAAAGGGTAAATGAAATGATGAAAAGATACGAAGACTTGGACATCACCGACAACTTTATGTTTTCGAAGGTGTTCAGCAACGAGGACGTAGCGAAAGACTTTCTGCAAAGCGTCCTGAAGATTCAAATTGAGAAGATTTCTGTGGTGGGCGAGGCAACCACCCAGGAGGACCCGTTCCATAAGAGTGTGCGCTTTGATGTTGTGGCAAAAGACGATGTACCTGGCTCTGCTCGGTATTTCGACGTGGAGATGCAGATGGAGAATACGGGAGAACTCCCCAAGCGCGCACGTTACTATCAGAGTATGTGCGATTTGGACGCTCTCGGCAAGGGTGTAGACTACGACGAACTTCGTGAACAGTACATTTTGTTTATTTGTCCGACGGATATTTTTGGAAAGGGAAAGGCAATTTATCGGTTTGAGAATCGTGAGACATCGGACCCGAATATTTTGATGGGTGACCTCACCTACAAAAATTTTTATATCTTTAGAAAGTACGGTGAAATCGAGGATAAATCCACCCGCGAGTACATGCAGTATTTTGCTACGCAGAAGCACGAATCCGAAAAGTTGAAAAGGATTCAGGAACTGGTGGAGAAGTACCGCAAGGACCCGATTACAAGGAAGGCTTACATGACTCTTGAACAGGAATTGAACATTCGGTACAAGAAAGGCGTAAAGGAAGGTCGTGCAGAAGGAGCGGACTTGAAAAATCGGCAGCTTGCCAAGAACTTCCGCGATGCAGGCGTAGATCCGGCTCTCATTGCCAAGCAAACGGGCCTCACCAAGGAAGAAATCCTCGCGCTGTAAGCGCACTCCTGCGTATCATCTATTAAGCCGCCTTTCGGGGTGGCGTTTTTCATACAAGAGATCGCCACAGGACTGCGCCCTTCGCGATGACGTCCGTTCTCGCGTGTCATCCCCGACCCCTGTTTTTTTCGTCATCCCCGACGTTTTCCCTCTCTCGTCATCCCCGACGTTTTCCCTCTCTCGTCATCCCCGACCCGATCGGGGATCTAGCAGTTCTGGATTTTCGCCATCGCGAGAATGACGAAGGAAAGAGAACTTGAGAAAAAATTTCATTTTCCTGTGTGAATTTTGCCCTAAAAAAGCGTCTATAAGGTTGTGGACTCAATTTCGAGTCTGCCGATGCGGCACGCTGCCGCCTATGGACGCAATTATGAGCGAAAATAAAATTACTACCGAAACGAACAACACCAACGAAGTCAAGACCATCGACTTCTCAAAACTGTCCATCACCGACAGGTTTATCTTCCCGCTGGTCATGAGCCACAAGGAAATCGCGAAGCCCTTCATCGAGGCCGCCCTCGGCATCAAGATTTACGACCTGCGGGACCCCGAGCAGGAGAAGACGGAGCAGGTCAGCGTCTTTGGAAAGAGTGTGCGCTACGACGTTTTTACACAGCAGATTGACGAAAATGGCGAGGTTATCCGATCTTTCGATATTGAGATGCAAGTGGTGGATACCAAGGAACTCCCGAAGCGGGCGCGATACTATCAATCTATTCGCGACGTCAACGAACTGCGCAAAGGCTGCCTCTATGGTGGGCTCAAAGATCAGTATGTTCTTTTCATCTGCCCCGACGATATTTTCAAGGCGGGACTTCCCATATACAGTTTCCAGAACTTTGCTGTTGAAAATAAAAACATTGCTTTGAACGACCGCACCTTCAAGAATTATTATATTTTCAAAGAGTACAAGAAACTTCCGGATACTCACCCCCTCAAGAAGTACCTGAAGTATTTTGCGACGAATGCCGCCGACTCTGTGGAGACGAAGGAGATTGATTCCAAGGTCGAGTGGTATAAAACGGATGGCTTAACACAGGAGCGCTATATGACATGGGAACAGGAAATCCAGCTTGCCGCAGCAGCAGCTGAAGAGAAGGAACGTAAGCGCAACGAAAAAGTCATCGCCGAGAAGGACCAGGCTCTTGCCGAATTAACGCGAGAGATTGCGGAGCTTAAAGCAAAATTAGCTGTAAAATAGTTTTACTCCAGCGTCATCTATTAAGCCACCTTTCGGGGTGGCGTTTTTCATACAGGAGATCGCCACAGGGCTGCGCCCTTCGCGATGACGTAGGGCGGGTTTTGCTTTGAATTTCCGACATGGCCGTGAATGACGTAGGGCGGGTTTTGC
>JAKSIJ010000011.1 GCA_024398875.1 Fibrobacter sp. | reverse complement strand
TCCTTCCAGGCCGCAAGCCCAGCCTGCAACAAACGGCTGGATTCAAATTCACTGAGGCCCGCGAATTCCGCTTCGCCACCAGTCATGTTCATACCAATGAGCCCCATGTAATTGCGGCCCTGGCTGAACTCCGCCTTGTGCTTAAAACCATGAAGAGCCAGTTCAAAGGCTTCTGCCCGCAGTTCCGTAAGCGCGGCACGAAAACCAGCCACAGCCTCTTCCGAAGCCCCTTCCGTAGAAGGAATCACAAGCACGCTAAATGCTCTTCCCGCCAAATCCTTCAACGACTTCAGAATGGGCATTACCTTTGGGTAATTCCACACACTAAAATCATGAAAACACAGAAGGAACTTTTTGGCCATATCTGGAATATAACAAATTTTCTATATTACTTGGCATGATAGAATCCATTATCCTCGGCCTGTTGCAGGGTCTCGCAGAATTCCTTCCCATTTCCAGTTCCGGTCACCTGGTCATCGGCAAGTCCCTCCTCGGCATGAGCGAAGCGGGCATGTTCTTCGACATCATGCTTCACGCAGGAACCCTCCTCTCCATTTTCGTCGTATTCCGCAAAAAGATTATCGACATCATCGTGGGTTGTCTCCGCCGCGACAAGGTGCAACTCAAGGAAGCGGGCTACATCGTCCTCGCGAGCATCCCCACCGCCCTCATCGGCCTTGGCTTCAAAGACGCCCTCGAAAGCCTTTTTGTGAACCCCCGCGCCGTGTGCGTCGCCGAACTTTTCACAGGCATTTTGCTGTTCACGAGCCAGTGGGGCAAAACCGGCGCCAAGCACCCTGAAAATGACGGCGTAAAAATGAACTGGTGGCGCGCCCTAGTCGTGGGTACCATGCAGGGTGTCGCCTGCATTCCGGGAATCAGCCGCAGCGGTTCCACCATCAGCACCATGCTCTTTTTGGGCGTAAACCGCAAGTACGCGGGCGAATTCAGCTTCCTCATGAGCATCCCCGCCGTGGGTGGCGCAGCCCTCCTCGACGTAATCAAGTGGTTCAAATGCCAAAGCCCAACTTATGTAGCAGAAAGCCTGGAACATACGCAAAAATGCGCCGACGCAGGCAGTTTCACGCCCGAACTTCTCGTAGGCATGCTGGTTTCCTTTGTCTTTGGCATCATAGCACTCAAGTGGCTCATGAACTTTGTGCAGAAGGGCAAGTTCCAGTACTTCGCCTGGTACGTGTGGGCCGTGGGCATCCTCGGACTCATCTTTATCTAACGATAAAGCGCACCAAGACTAGCGATTACATATCCCAATTTCCGCAAATCGCGGTGCATTCCATACAGCACCGATAGCGGAATATCGTCCGAAGCAATGAACACTACGTTGTCTTTATCCCGCTTGTTCGCAAGGCTTTTTCGGGAATGGATTTCCTTCAAAGCCTCAAGCATGGATTCCCTATTTTCGTAGCGATAACTTTTTTCGCCACCAACAATTCCCAACTCGTTTAGGCGAATCACATAATCATAATTTTGTCCCGAGCCACCATTTATCGTTAGCGAAAGTTTCATAAAGTTCTCGGCACAATTTTGTTCCCGCTTTTTTAGCCCCACTTCATCAAGGGGAGGCTCCTTCGCCATGGAACCCAGCACACCCTTCCCTTGCAAGGACTGTCTGAGTCTGACAAGCTGCATATTACAGGTATCGAGCCTTCCCGCTAACGATATGTCTAAAGGATCGTCGTAGTGTTCCCCGATAGCCACCTGGATTTCATCCGCATGAGAGGCCTCCGAAAGCAGACTATAAAACTGCCCGTAGTTGAGTTTCTCGTCAAAATGGATATGGAAAACAAGTGGTTCGGTTTGCATCACATTGGGGGGGCGATATTGCTCCATTTTCTCCCTAAAGGGAACAACTCCGCCAATCTCCTCCCCATTCAGAAACAGCCCCTCGTGGGTTGCATTCAGCACATAATTGTGGTCCGGAGTCAAGAATTCCTCCTTCTCGTTACAGCCCACGAGAATCAGGAGAAGCACCGTCAAAGCAAAACGGAAAAGAATGTTGCAAAAGTTCATCATCACATTATATAGCAATGATTTTGAAGTTGGCTTACGCCAAGCCTAATTTGAAGGCGCTAAAGCGCCCACGTTCAAGCTCGGTTGTGCGGGGCTTTAGTCCTGGAGACAACGCACTGAGTAACCGACGTACTTATAGTAGCAGGCCAGGCCGGCATCCTCGCGGTCGTAGTACAAGACCATGCTGTAGGCGTCATTGCTACTGACCTCGCTCTGAGAGGCAGACCAGAAGTGGGCGGAGTCGCCGGCACCGAAGAAATAGCCATAGCCTGTGCCTGCAGGGAGCGCGGAGAAGCCGTAGGCATCCCTATCGGCAGCATCGCCCGTCTGCGATTTCCAACCGGTCTTCGACTTGAGTGCCGTACCCGCCTTATCTTCACCACCTACCGCAGTGAACAAGGTCGGCCATTCATCATTACTCGGCAAGTGCCAGCCTTCGGGGCAGATGCCGCGGACTTCGCCCTTTTCGTTCTTCGCATCACTCAAATCACATTCGTGACCATACCCGCATTCATCTTCCGACTTGCCGACTGCCGCAGCCCAAGTGTACAGACGACCGTACACAGAACATTCCCCCTCTGTCGTACCACTTCCACCGCCGCACCAGCTCTGCTCGTTTGGTTTCACGGAGTAGTTCAAATTCTCCGCCATCCAGGTCTGGTCGCCGATTTTCACAGTCTTGTAAATCTGCTTATCGCGGGAGTCCGTCAAAAGCGCTTCCACACTGTATATATCGGAACCATCCCTCGTTACCTCGAGGCAATACCGCGTTTTCGGGTCGTAATTTTTTCCGCCACACAATTCATAAACTTCGCCTTCCGAGCAGAACACCATCGTCGGGTCGTACGGTTTGTCATCGCAGCTGTAGAGTTCGCCTTCCGAGCAGAACGACTTCGCAGGGTCGTACGGTTTCGTGCCGCACACGGCCTTGTAGAGAATCGTCGTTGTCATGGCAGAACCTTTGCCGCAAGAAACTGTCACCTTGCCGTCGCCTTCGTCGTCGAGCGTGCAGCCCACACCGTCTTCGCCGTTCGTAATCGTGCCGACCTTCTGGCCGCCACATACCAAGTCAAAACTTCCGTCCTGGTTCACGGTCGCCGTGCAACTCGTACCATCGTCGCCATCATCACCATCTTCGCCGTCCTTGCCATTCTCGCCCGGTTTGCCGTTCCATATCGTGCCAACGACGGTCTTGCCGCAAGTCACTTCAAGGCCCTCGAAACCAGCATCGTTCTCCACCAACTTCGCAGTACAACTCGCACCGTCGTTGCCATCATCACCATCTTCGCCATCCCTGCCATCCTCGCCCGGTTTGCCGTTCCATATCGTACCGACGACTGTTTTGCCACAAGTCACTTCAATGCCATCGAGGCCTGCGGAGTTCTTCACCGGCTCTGCCGTGCAACTCGTACCATCGTCGCCGGAATCGCCCTTCGAACCCTTGTCGCCCTTGGCGCCTTTGTCACCTTTTTCACCATCTTCACCATCCTTGCCGTCGGCACCCTTGAGCGTCTGCCAGGATTCACCGTCGCAGATGAACGCTTCAGAGGAATCCATCACAAACAGCATCTCACCCACATTCGCCGAATCACATTTCTGCTTCGAGAGTTCCAAGCCCGCTTCGAGTACGGCCATACCGTCTTGGTGGATTTCGTTAACTTCGGTAACATCGTCGCCGCAAGCGACAAACATAAGCGCACAGGCAGCAAATGCCAACAGGGATTTTTGGTTCATAAGAAGTTCTCCTTTTTGACAAATATAAGATGTTAAGAAGTTCTCCTTTTTGACAAATATAAGATGTTTTGGCATGGAACTTGCTTCATTTCCATCGAAAACAAAACAAACTGTCTGTTTGTTTCATTTTGAAACGTTTTAGCCGTTTTTATTTGAAATTTGAACAAAAAGGACAAAATTATGGCAACAGAAAAAATGGAATTCCAAACTGAAGTTCGCGACATGCTGAACCTCATGATCAATTCCCTTTACAGCAACAAAGAAATTTTCCTCCGCGAACTGGTCTCCAACGCCGCGGATGCTCTGGACAAGCGCCGCTTTCTTTCGCTTTCCGACGCAAGCCTCTTGCCCCAGGGCACGCAACTCCGCATCGACATCGAAGTGAACAGGGACCAAAAGCGCTTGACCGTGACCGATAACGGTATCGGCATGAACAAGGAAGACCTCATCAACTGCCTCGGCACCATCGCCCGCAGTGGCACCAAGAACTTCATCAAGAACCTGAAGGATAGCGACAAGGCGAGCGTCGATCTCATCGGTCAGTTCGGCGTGGGCTTCTACAGTGTATTCATGGTGGCAAAAAAGGTTGAAGTCTTGACGCTCAAGGCCGGCGAAACTCAGGGCTACCTCTGGAGCAGCGAAGGCACCGGTGAATTCGAGATTTCCGAAGCCCCGCGCAACGAAGTGGGCACGAAGATTACGTTGTACCTGAAGGACTCTGACGACGAAGACTTTGAAGACTTCACCAGCGAATGGAAGATCAAGGACATTGTCAAGAAGTACAGCGGCTTCGTGAACTACGGCATTTTCTTCCATCCGGAGCCGACCAAGAACGACAAGGGCGAACTCGAAGTGAAGCCCGAGGAAAAGCTGAACGACAAGCAGGCGCTCTGGCGCCAGAGCGAAAAGGAAGTCAAGGAAAACGAATACAAGGAATTCTACAACGTCATCTGCCACGATGGCGACGAGCCGCTCACCTGGACGCACAGCCACGCCGAAGGTTCCCAGGAATTCTGGAGCCTCGTGTACATTCCTTCCAAGGCCCCGTACAACATTTGGCAGAACGACGCCCTCCACGGACTCAAGCTCTACGTGAAGAAAGTCTTCATCATGGACGACTGCAAGGAACTCCTGCCGCCATGGCTCCGCTTTGTGCGCGGCGTGGTGGATTCCGAAGACCTGCCCTTGAACGTGAGTCGCGAAATTCTCCAGTCGAACAAGATTATCACGAACATCCGCAAGCACGTCATCAAGAAGGTGCTCGATTCCCTGCAGAGCATGGCCGACAAGGACGCCGCCAAGTACACCGCCTGGTGGAAGGAACTCGGCATGGTTTTGAAGGAAGGCTTCTACATGAACTGGGAACATCTTGACGAACTCAAGAAACTCCTCCGCTTCGAAAGCACCGCCACCGCCGCAGACACTCTCGTGAGCCTTGACGAATACGTGAAGCGCATGCCCGAAAGCCAGAAGGAAATCTACTACCTCATTGGCGACAAGAACGCCGTGAAATCGAACCCGATGCTCGAAGCCTTCAAGGCGAAGGGCTACGAAGTGCTCCTCATGAGCGACGGCATCGACGAATTCATGATGAGTAGCCTCCTCGAATACGGCGACAAGAAGTTCCACGACATCTCAAAGGGCGACGTGGACTTCGAAAAGACCGAAGAAGAGAAGAAGGCCGAAGAGACGAACAAGGGCGTGTTCAAGGGCCTCTGCGAAAGCCTGCAGAAGATTCTGAACGAGGACATTTCCGAAGTGCGCATTTCCAGCCGCCTGAAGGACAGCCCCTGCTGCCTCGTCACCAGCGAAGACGCCATGAGCGCCCAGATGGAACGCATGATGAAGGCCATGGGCCAGAAGAACTTCCAGAAGTCGAAGCGCATCTTGGAAATCAACCCGACCCACCCGATTTGCGAAATGCTGAAGGCGAAGGCCGAAGCGAAGGAAGACCTGGGCGATTGGCCGAAGGCCCTCTACGGCCAGGCGCTGCTCGCCGAAGGAAGCCCGCTCCCGAACCCAGCGGAATACGTTTCTGCAATCACGAAGCTCCTGACCGCCGCAGCAAAGTAAAGGGAATTTTTCATAGCATAACATAAGCCCAGATCAATATGATTTCAGGGCTTTATTGTATGAACCGAGAACTACCGGCTAGGCCGGTAGTTCTAAAGAGCCTTCTGGCGTTACGTCCTTGAGGAAAGCCAAAACTCTTGGTTAAATTTGAAATGCGGACTGGCATCCTGCATAACAAATAACCAAGAGCATAAAATGAAAAATAGTAATAATCATAATATGTTGGTTCATACAACAAGGAACCGCAAATACCATGTGGTGTTTGCTCCAAAATTTAGAAGAAAGGTGTTTTTTGGCGAGAAAAAAGCCGAAATCGGGAATATACTCCGGACACTTTGCGAGTGGAAGGAAATCAATATCGTGGAGGCGGAAATTTGTCCGGACCATGTACACATGTTACTTGAAATTCCGCCCAAAGTGAGGGTGTCGGGATTCGTCGGCCATTTAAAGGGGAAAAGTAGTTTGATGTTGTATGAAAAGTTTCCTGCGTTGCAGGTCAAGTACAAGGGCAGGGCCCGCATATGAAGAACCATCAGCCGGTGGGTCTCTTTTTTATATTTTTGAAAGGCCAAAAAACTGCAAAGGTTTAAAATGAATTCCCTGTTTAGACAAATCTCAGTAGTGGTATCCTTTTTTTCATTTCTTGTTTGGGCTCAACCAAACATTCTTGTAGAAACCCTTGATGAACAAACGAACAATCCTAGCCAAATTACCTTGCGGTTGAGGTTAACAAATTCTTCGCAAGACACTTTGAAAAATGTTCGTCTACGCTATTTTTTAAGCCTTGATGAAAATCGTCTTTTGGTTTTATCCCCTTATTACCTTCCCAACGCATCTGTTTCCACTGACACCATAAATCATTTCCTTGCGGTGAACATTGATATTCCACAAGTTATTCCCGGAATATATCCAAATTCCAGCGGAATCAGTTTAGGACTGCGGTATCAAGACAATAAGGACGTTCAAAAACACAAGCACTTCAGTTATTCAAGTACCCAAAGTTTCGCATATTCTCCAAACATCTCTATTTATGCCAATAACATATACATTGCCGGAAATACTCCCATTGGAGACGAAATACCCAAAATTCGATTTACAGGAATCCAGCCAGAATCTTTTGGAAAACGACCGGCATGGGTTGAAATGGAAAATAACGGGCCACTGGATATATCATTAAAAGGATTTTATCTAAAGTGGTCTGTAGTCGACAGCATTGCCCTACCAGACACGACTCTGTTGACAGGTCAAAAAATTAGGATATGCAATACCAACAACATTCAAATGTGTCCGTCAGATGATCATATACAAGCCAACGATACCATAGATTTTGAGAAATATGAAAATTTTAGCCTCGTGTGGAGAAAAAAAAACATTGAAACTATTCCGTATGTTCCGTATGACATTGGAGAAATTTCAACAGGAGGCCTTTATATAGAAAGCAATAGCGGTATATTTTTTACCATGACAAAAGAAAAGTGGGTTGCGCACCATTATTACGATCTAGGATACGAGAACGAACTTCCTTCTCCTGAGCCCTACAACAGAAATTTAATTTCTTATGGCAACGACCATACTTACCATTTTGCCTGGCATCCCGTAGAGGGCGGCAGGCAATATCTTTTAACCGTAATAGACGACAATGATTCCATCATTTACCAACAAATAACAAATCAAACTCATATTGATTTGGTTTTGGAAGGAGAACATTATTTTTGGGGCGTTCAAAATGCAAGCAGTGGCATTCCAACCGACGGAAGCGCCTTACGATCAGTCATCAATTCTATAAGTAAGATTGATGCAGAAATTGATTCAACTCACATCCTTCATGTGCTTGCCTATAAACCACAAAAAGATACAAGAATGCTTGTGCTAAACTGGGGTGAACGAATCCTTGAAAAAGGATGGGATCACCCAAATGAAAGCGACACGCTTTCCGAGGAAGAGGAATGGAGATGCTGGGTTGTTGCAATTCAGATGATTAATGCGTACTACGGAGGAAACCTAACGCAGGATGAAATTAAATTTCATGGCAAAACAATGAAATTTGAAAATTTTAAGTTAGGGAGAACGTATTACAACCGTAATGAGAAAGACAGTATTTTAGCTCCATTTTCGCTTAATAGTGATGGAGGCGGCCAACGTTATGAAACATTAGCAACGCTTGCATGGGCATTAAATATTAGTTCTGACGAGATTGATATTCGTATAAATAGCGTCCCTTCTATGTCTTCTGTATTAACGGATAGTTTAGTAAAAAATTTCATTGACGCTAAGCGACCACTTCTCGTTTCAAATGGAGGGCACGCAATGGTTGTTGATGGTTACGACTTCCATGACGTAAATAACAAAAAACTGCACTTTTTAAACGTTGGAAACGATGGCAAGGCGGCGTGGTGGAGTCTAAACGATTCGATTGCTAATTGCGTGTACTACTTTGCCCCTCCTTTCATAAACAATACTGCGAGACATTCAAATGCTTTGATTTATCAAGATAATGATGGGGATGGCGTTATTGATTTTGATGAAATTATGAGATTTAAAACCGACCCTAATAAAAAAGATTCCGATAACGACGGGATTGATGACAAAACTGAAATTATGTCTTACACACTAAGAGAAAAATACTCTGTAGAAGGTTATTATTTGGGACAAATAAGCATAGGTAGCGTTAGTATAAACGATTCAACACAGAGTATTCCTTGGTGGTATAACAGAAAAGAGGTTTATGCCGATATTGACAATGATTCAATACGAGCCGAACTTGATGTTGATTCTGACCATAACAACAATGAGGGAACAGTAGCTTGGGATGGCGATGAGGACTTAAACCACAATGGTATCGTTGATATTGGAGAAACAGACCCTTATGATGCATCCGATGATTTAATTCCTGTTGAAGACTCCATTCCCTTAACAGAATGGGATCTTCCAGAAAACATAACCATCTATGCTATTGATGGCATTGACATAAACGATCGCGCAGCATGTCATGATGGGGAACGTTTTTGCCTAGTCGCCACAGAATCAGGAAGACTTCATTATTCCATCGGCATTGGCGTAGATGCTAAAATTGGAGCCATATCTAGCAAGGGCGGAGTCAGCTTACGTAATAGAGCAACCGTTGAAGGAAATATAACCCATTATTCTCTTCCTCTTAATTTGTCTTCAACAGATTTGCAGGAGCAAGCTGTTCTTTATGGATCCATCTTGTATTATAATTACACGGATTGGCCATATAAAGTTAGCGATGGAAGTAGTCATCATATCGATTCCCTATTGGGAACAGCCGTGTTAGTCGTCAACGACGGGAATCAAGTCACATTGAATGATGGAGACCGCTTTCGAAGAATCCGAGTTATGAGAGGAGGAAAGCTAAAAGTTAATCCTGGAATTATTTATGTTGGAGACATTCAATTAGAACCAGGAAGTCAATTAGAGTTTCTGGAACCAGGAAAAGAAACTATTATTCATGCCGAAGGTAATTTTATTTGGAGGACTACCCTAACAAATGACAATAAATCTCTTGTCGCAAAGGGATTTAAGTTAATTCAGTATGGCAAGCAACCAATGTATGTTGAAGGAGAATGGGCCGGGACAATCCATGCCCTCAACGCACATTTGGTTTTAGGGCAAACCATAAAAACTCTTTATGGTCGCTTCCTAGGGAACAAGGTAACCGTTCACCAAAATACAGACGTTTACCGAGTAGATTTCAACCCCATCCAATCCACACTAGAGATTTCGTTTAAATAGGCTTTTATGAGATTTTTTTATTTTTTTGCCGTATTTTTTTCGACATTCTTATTTGCAATTGAATTTGAAAATCCTACATCACCTCTCCGAATAGGAACTGAATTAGAACTTGATTACGAATATCTTCCTTTTCAAAAGGGAAGAGCCTGTTCCAATCCTTTTGTAAATTGCATATTTGACACCACAGTCGGCTTCTCAGGAATCGCCTATTATTCAACATTGGACACTACGTTTGCGGTTTTCATAAGAACTCTGCATAGAAGCACAATAACCATTTTTTCAATTTATCCATCTATAACTCTACCCTCAACGGAAACAAAACTAAAGGACATTTTAAAAAAAGAATTTATGAATTTACAGGATTGGGGAGTCATCAACATTTCCAAAGACAGTGCGTCCATCTTGATTAACAAAATAATATTTGAAATGTTAGGAGGCAAATGCAATTGGAAAGATGCAGATGACAGCGTCATGGCAATGAATGCAGATATCGATTTTCCCAATATCGGCAGCTATTATCGAAAAGACTTTTGTGACAGCTTTAACTGCTGCAGCGAGCCAATTGATGGTGGAACCGCAATGATTGATAACTGGTGGACACTACTCCCTGAAGAAAAGCCGACATCCATTAATAGGGTTTCAGTCAAAAACAGAATTCATATATCATGGATTAGTCGTAAAAAGCTTTTTGTCAACGGAGTCAAGGACGGGACTTCTTACAAAATATTTGATGTCAACGGGATTCTCTTAAAACAAGGGGGTATCTACAACGGAATTGTTGATGTCCCAAAGGTTCCATCTATTTTAGACATTGAGCAAAGTAAAATATTGTTGAATTATTATTTCTAAATTTGAGTCATGAATCAGGAAGCAGATGAAACACCTCTTTATTATCGCCACAGGAAGTGCAGGCAAAATCCGAGATTTTGCACACATTCTTGGCACTGAAAAATACGAGTTCAAGACCCTCAAGGACATCGCCTTCGATGAGGAAATCATTGAAGATGGCAGTACTTTTGCAGAAAACGCCATCATCAAATCCAGCACCGTAGCCAAGTGGCTCCAGAAGAAAGGCATTACCGCCACCGTCCTCGCTGACGACTCCGGGCTGGAGGTTTTCGCCCTCAATGGAGAGCCGGGAATCTACAGCGCCCGCTATTCTGGCAGGCACGGCGCCGATGAAGACAACAACACCCTCCTGATGAAGAATCTCCAGGGCGTCACCGATAGAAGGGCCCGCTATTTCTGCGCCCTCTCCTATCAAGAAGTTTCGCCCGAGGAAATTACCGACCCGAAAATCTTCGAGGGAGAATGTCGCGGAGCCATCAATCATGAGCCCGTAGGCGACATGGGCTTTGGCTACGACCCGCTTTTTGTTCCCGATGGAGAAACCCGCACTTTCGCCCAGATGGAACTGGAAGAGAAGAAGAAAATCAGCCACCGCGGAAACGCCATCCGCGCGCTGCTTCATTCCGGACTGTTGAAATAAAACTACAGAGGGAACAGCGGGTAGTGTTCCTTAGTATAAGCCCGAGTGTAGGCATTGAAATGCCACCACTCGCTACCCAGCGGGACCCATCCCGCTTTTTTCATGATGGCCCGCAGCTTATTGCGGTTATCCACCTGCTGTTGCGTCAAGCGTTCGCACATAAGGGCAGCCGCTTCCCCATCCGCACCCGCGCACTTCTCAAAGGAATCAAAATCCGTCCCCATGTCCAGCAATGCGCCGGTGCTATCCGTGATGCTTAAATCCAGCGCCAAGCCGTAATTGTGGAGCCCTCCCGTTTTTCCGGAGGAGACAAAATTCGTGTAGGGAGTCCCGGCCACCGTCGCCTTCAGTGCCGCCTGGGCATACATGGGGCGAGCAGCATCAAAAACCACCAGCTCCGAGCCAGGCATTTCCTTCTCCATAATCTTGAGCGTTTTCTTCAACTTCGGAAGCGCATCCCGATGGATAAATGCCCGTTGGATTCCGCAGTAGAGGTCATGCCCCGTCACATTATTGAAGGTGGCATACCGCAAGTCCATGCGAATCCCATCCATATGTGTAATTTCCACAAGATTAGAATCCTCTGAAGCATACTCAATCCAATCCCTAGCAGCGGTGCAATAACGTAAAGGCTTTTCAGGCTTCAGCGGAACAAAAGCCTCATCTGTCCCCTGAGAAAAAACCATCGCCGTCGCAAAGATTACAAATAAACTAATCCGCATTCTACAATTCAAAATTCAAAATTCACAATGCAAAATTATACTTCGAGCAATGTATTTCGCCAGATACATCTCATAATTTATAATTCATATCTCATAATTTCTTATCATATTCCTAGTTGCACTTCTACACCGAATTGCAGGTACAGCCCCATGCCTTTGGCAATGAAGGGGACCAGGTCGTATCCGTTGGTGGAATTGGCATCATTATCCTGCGTTACCCAGGAGCGTTCGCGGGCGTTTTCGGAGCCAAGGAAGCGGAGCGCATCCACATCCAACTTTGCAAAGATATTATCCAGTTCCAAGTAGAAGCGGGCATTCTTGAAATACTTCTTGCCGTGCAAATCCAGATTCACGCGGACATCGGTGCGGTACAAATCCGTAAACTCGTTCAGGTCCCGCAGGCGACGGGTTCCATTCTTGCGGATCACCTTGCCGTTTTCATCGGCCGTTGCCGTGGATCCCATTATCTGGTAATAATACAGAGGTCTGTGCCATGCGGCGTGGTGCGTCAGAATCACGGAGACCATGGAATCCTTCCGCGGGTAATAGCGGAAGTGTGAAATCATGTCCAAACGGGAATTGGCCTCCCAAGGAAGCGAGCCCTCCCCCGTCAACTCATATTCACCATACACGCTGCTCACATTACTGGACATGGAGAAGTGGTGCGATGTTTTCCATTCCACCTTTGCCCCAGTTCCCAAAACCCAGGCGTAATCGATGTCCGTCAAATCCTTGTACTGGGCGTAGGCCTTCGGCATGGGTAGCAGAGGATCTTCGTAGAATCGTCCAAAACCACTAGCTTGTGCATCCAGATATTTGGAGCGGTAGCCTAGGCCAAGTTTTGCAGACGTTCCCGTTTCCAGGCGGCCTGTCAAATCCCCATCATCATAAAGAGGCTTCCAGTCGCTACGATAGGCAGCACTACCAAACAGGCGCCAGTATGCAGAATCGTTCTGGGAAAGATTCAACTCCCCATCCAGAGAGGCTGTAGGCGCCGCTTCATGATCCATAGCATCCGCCACACCACCTAACGAGAGAATGGCCTCCGAGTAATCCTGCTTCCAGTCAAAACGGCCCGTACCCGAAAGCACACCAGTGGAATAATCGTCCGAAATTGCGCCACCGCCTTCAGGGAATTCCCGCTCCACGATGTGATGTTCGTAGAGCAATGCGCCACTCAAATTGGAGCCCAAGATGTTCCCCTTGAAGTTCTTGTCCAATCCGCCAGAAATCGTGGAATGAGTGTAATCGTATGCATCGATGAAGGAGGCTCCCGACTTTGTATTTGCAGTTTGGCGGAAACCCGTCGTATCGCGCAGAGTATCGCCCAGATGCTCCCGCACAAAACCTGCATGAGCGCTAGTGCCGAACTTGCTTGCATATTCCGCACCCACCACCAAATAGGTCTGCTCGCCTTCAATAATGTGGATGGGTTTCACCTTGTCATAAGCCGTAGACGTGTCCTGCTTGATGGTATATTCATCGGAACTGTACAAGGTGCGCAAGGCCCAGGTGTTACCCATGGAATCAGAGCCATTCAACTGGGCGTAGATATCGTAAGCGGAAAGTTCAAAGGGGTCGGAAGAGGCCACCCGGCAATCATCCTCACAGTCGCCGTCCCGCTTGCGAAATTCCGTAAAGAACTTCTCGCCCAAATTCTTCAGCATCTCATCGTCCAAGCGGCGGAAGGCAAAGCGGAAGCTATCCCAGATGAAGAAGGGCGCATCCAGCACAACCTCTTGCACCGTAAGGCCAGCCGCACCCTTCAAGCCCCAATCGCCCTTGGTCTGTTCGGGGATGTACTGGATAGAGGTGGCGAGACCCTGCCCAATAGGGCCCGTGCCGTAATGATCGTGAACCTCAATGCCACTCAGAATATGCGGATTCACTACCGAGAGATTTCCCGGAAAGCCCACATCCAGATGGCGCATGTTGGGAATGCGGAGCCGCCCCAGATGGTAAGCCACGTCCCCAGCGCGAGAACCTTCGTAATAGAGGGCACTACTGAAATCCTTCTGGCCCGAAATGCCCGGCATCTGGCTCAAGTGTTCCGTCAAATCGAACCGCATGCCCGCGGCATCTTCCAGTTTTTCAACCGCGACAGTGCGCTCCGGCTCCCACTTCTCTGGCTCGCCACCACCAACGATGGTGCTGGAACCCAAGTTCCGAAGATTGGAGGAAAGCGTCACCACCATATCCAGCAGGTCCGCAAAATCCTGCAGTTCCACAAACACGCTGTCATAGCCCGTCTTTTTGAAAACGAGAACCGCATTGCGAGAATCCACCGTAAGTTCAAAGCGACCTTCCGAAGAAGTCTGCCCCAGCGATTTGCCGGAACGGTAGGTGATTTCCACATTGTCCAAAGGCAAGTCGGATTCAGATTCCAGAACCACGCCTACAATAGGCGTAGGCGTCGCAGCAAAGGCAAAGGCGACACACAAAAGAATAGTCCATAAGACTCTGGAATTCATTAGGGTCTAATTTAGAAAAAGGCGGAAAGCAAAATAAACCCAGGGAACCCAAAATTAGGGGTGATTTATATCACGAGCCAAAAATGTACAAAATACTTTCATCGAAACACTTAAATTCATAACTCCTTATCATTCAATCAATTAACCTTTACACGCTTATTTTAAGCCCATCACAGCCCATTTTCTCGAAAAAATATTTTCTCATTTTTGACACCAATTGTCAAAAAATAAAGTTAACTTTGTTGTTGTGGATGGATTGATAGTCTAAAGTGGTATATGCCATTTTGGATATCGCCAAAACAGGTGGGTGTGTATGAATACAACGGACTTGAACAAGCTGAACTATGCCAAGGCGCTGATTAAGGCAGGGATCGCTCGGGATTTGGTTCTCAAGATTACCTCCATTTCCCATTACCAGTACGCACAGATTCAGAGAGAAGTCCTGGCTGCATAACCTGTGGGCAAATCATAGCCCGCGAACAGCATCGCTGTTCGTAAACCGCGTCTACTCGTGCAAATCATCCTCAAAATTTCTTCACAGCCTGCAACTCAGAACAAAGAGCGGCAGGCTTCTGTTTTACAGTGCCATAAGGACGGTTCTCTTTTGATGGACGCCCGTGATGGCGAGAAGCCCGCGCGCTTCACCCTCACGAAAGAAGACATCTTTCCTTGGGAAGAGTTTCTCGGGAAACTCCTCATCGCCTGGCAACTCGGCGATTACAGCGATGTCCCTCCGCAATTTAGGCCCCAGAAGCGCATCCCACAATTTGTGCTGGACGGATTTCCAAGGGAACCCCTAGCAAACAAACTGAAAATTCTCGCCACTCTCCGGCAGCAAGGCTATTTTCCCGCCCTCGCCAACCGCAAATAAAAGCCAAAGACAGCGGCGATTGCTAACTTCTGCCTCATGAAAAATTTTTCCGACATCAGCAGCAAACGCTGGTTCATGGGCAAAGGGAAAAAGGTCGCATCCATTCAGGAAATCGATGCCGCGGAACTGGGCGACACCCGCATTCTCATTCTGCAAGTGACGTTTGCCGACGGTTCGAAAGATTTGTACTCCTACATCGAAGACGAAAGCCGCATCGGGAGTCTTTTTCACGAAGCCTTTGCGGACGGGGCCTGCGTAAGCATCTTCCCCAGTCCAAAGGGATACTTCCGCTTCAAGGGCGCCCAAGGCCTCCCGACGAACGTGTTGCGAAACCTGAAGCCTTTAACCACCGAGCAGAGCAATTCCGCATTCTTTGTTCCCGGAAAACTATTCTTCAAGCTCTTCCGGAGGCTGCAATCGGGGCTCCATCCCGAAGCAGAAATTCTACAGCACTTGGCCCAAAATGAATTCAGTGGTTCCCCCGCATTTTACGGCAGCTGCGAATACCATTCCGAATCCGGAGAAACATTTACCCTCGGAATTCTGGAACAACATTTCCAAGGTGCCACCGACGCCTGGGCCTATTTCAACCAGCAAATGGATGCAAAAGCCGCTAGGGAATTGGGCGCAGAAACCGCCAGAATGCACAAAGTTTTAAAGGGGTTGGACGGGACGGATCCTATCAAAGAGGAACCGCCTTTTGAAAAGCTGGAAGAATTACTGAAAATAGCAACGACTGGCAAAAGCTGCGACGCGGAAAACATCGCAATCGACGGCGCAAAAAACGTCGCGGAAGAGGCTGTCCGCGTTCTGGAAGCGCTCCCGCGTATTAAAGAAAGCCTCCCGAAAAATGAAGGCGACGCTACTCTGCCTCCCATTTTCCAACCGCAACGCATTCACGGAGATTTTCACCTGGGACAAGTTCTCAAGACTCCCGAAGGATTCAAGATTCTGGATTTCGAGGGCGAACCTACGCGGGACCTGGATTTCAGACGGCGGCTCCGCTCCCCCGCAGTTGACATTGCAGGCATGCTCCGGAGTTTCCGCTACGCCGCCGCAACTTCCCGCAAGGACTGCTCTGCCGTAGAAGTGGCATTCTTGGAAGGCTACAGCGAGGAAAGCGGCATCGACACCGCTCACCTCCAAAAAGCAGCCGCACCCTACGTGCTCACGAAAGCCGTTTACGAAGCCTGCTACGAGCTGGAATTCCGGCCAGACTGGTTCTGGATTCCCGCAGAAGACCTTATCAAATCATAATTAGTGCTTCGCACTCATTTTGACTTCAGCTCGGCAGTGTGCCTGCAAGCAGTCCCGTTGCCCTCGCCTTGTCAAAATTTACAATTCACAATTTACAATTCACAATGCACAATTAGATCGCAGGCGAAGTACCTCGTCAGATACAATTCACAATTCATAATTCACAATGCACAATTATATCTCAAGCAAGATGCTTCGACATACTATTTTAATTCTTAATTTTGAATTTTGAATTTTGAATTTTCTATATTCTTTCTCATGACCGTAGAAGAAATGGAACAACAACTCCGGAAAGAGGCCCTCGAGCTGGTTAAGGCCGAACCCCTCTCCAAACTCATGCTGGAAGAACAGATTCTAAACCGCCAGAATTTCGCGGATATGCTGGCTGTTACCTTGGCATGTCAATTAGCCGGAGAAGTCATCGACCGTGCTGAACTGGAAAAAATGTTCAGTCACCTCTACGAAAAATATCCAGAACTTCTCACATACGCGGTCAAGGATTTGAGCGCCACCGTAAAGCGCGACCCTGCCTGCACCAGCTATCTGGAGCCTCTCCTCTTGTTCAAGGGATTCCAAGGCCTGCAAGCCTATCGCGTTGCACACGCCCTATGGAGCGAAGACCGCCATTTCCCGGCAAAGATGCTTCAGAACATCATCAGCCGCAAGTTCGGCATGGATTTCCATCCGGCAGCAAAAATCGGCTATGGTCTCTTAATTGACCACGCCACCAACATTGTCATTGGCGAGACCGCCACCGTCGGAAATAACGTGAGCTTCTTGCACGGCGTTACCTTGGGCGGTACCGGTAATGAAGTGGGCGATCGTCACCCGAAGATTGGCGACGGCGTCATGCTGGGGGCCCATGCCCAGCTCCTCGGCAATATCCACATTGGGGATGGGGCCAAAATTGGCGCCGGAGCCGTGGTGCTCTGCGATGTGCCGCCCCACACCACATACGCAGGCGTCCCTGCAGTAGAAGTGGGTCACCCGCAAGATGAAATGCCCAGCTTCAACATGCAGCAAGACTTCACTAGAGATGCGTAGCATCTTTAGTTATAAGTTACGAATTATGAATTATAAGAGGGGCGAATTCGCTTGGGACAATTATAGCCAAAGGGAGAAGCCGTTCAATGAAAAAGGCTGATAAATTAGCATTCATCTCTCAAAAATTAGACGAGTTGTTCCCCAATCCGCCCATTCCTCTGAATTTTACAAGCCCATTTACTTTGTTAGTAGCCGTAGTGTTAAGCGCCCAGTGCACAGACCTTCGGGTGAATCAGGTTACTGCAGTTCTCTTTAAAAAGGCGGACACTCCCAAGAAGATGGTGAAATTAGGGGTTGAAAAAATAGCGGAAATCATCAAACCCTGCGGTTTCTTCAACACCAAAAGCATGAACCTCTACAAACTGGCGGAAGCTCTTCTCGCACGCTTCGGCGGTGAGGTGCCCCACACTTTCGAGGAACTGGAAAGCCTGCCCGGTGTGGGTCACAAGACGGCCAGCGTCATCATGAGCCACATCTTCAAGCTGCCCGCCTTCCCTGTGGATACCCACATTCACCGCCTCGCTGAACGCTGGGGTCTCTCTGATGGCAGTTCCGTAGAGCAAACCGAGGCAGACCTCAAGAAAGTCTTCCCGAAAAGCGAATGGGAAAAGCGTCACCTGCAAATCATCTACTTCGGTCGCACCTACTGCAAAGCCCGCGGCCACAAAACCGAAGATTGTCCCATTTGTAGCGGACTTTAAAAGTCACTAAAACAGCTTAAAGCTAAAGTAAACCGTGTAGGCGAAAACAGTACGCCACATGGGCTCAAAAAACTCCGAAGAATAGGAAGCAAACTTGATATAGGTATCAAGTCTGGAACCAATATCCAGCCAAGAACAAATTCCATACTCCGCTTTCGTATAATTGAACACTAGGAAATCCCAACCTCTCGCTCCATAGTGCGGTAATGAATTGGGAAGCGTGTGCAAGGCATCAAAATTAGCACGATTACTGATGCGGAACCAATTTCCGAAGAGAAGCTCCAGATAAAGCGAATATTTCGCCCCCATATTGTACTGGTAATTATCCATATCCGATTCATAATCCGGATGGACTTCCTTAATCAAATCGTCATACCCCATATCCGTCGTTCCCAATATTATCCAGTAGATTTGATTCATAACGCGGAACCGGAGGCTAGGCAACAGCCAAAAAGAAAAATCAAAACCTCCCCCTAAAGAAACCGTTCCAATGGTCGCAAAATCTCCATAAAAAGTATCGTAATCCAGATAGGTGGCAAAATCCATCCAATTACCGCGACCATGGACATTCACATTATGGAGTTTTCCCATCACATCCAAGTGAGCCACGTTGCCATCCACTCCCCATTCCCCATTGGCAATCATGATGAAATAATCAAAGGGCCGTTTCATCTTCGTGTAAGGGTGTCCATATTCCGCGTACATTCCAAACAAAATATGCTTATCGTCCCAATCCTCATCCAAGTCATCTTCGTTACGCCCACCAAAGCGGTAGATGTTCCCAAAGCGAGAACCAGAGCCCAAATAGATGTGCATATCCAGCGCCGTATTGCCCGTATGCACATCCCGATTTCCAAAGGCCATTCTCTGCGCTGTTGCCGAAGGATGCAACGCAAAGGCGCCCGCTTTACCAGCCCACGACACATCCTTTGTGCCATATAGCTTTCGAGAAAACCGATACAGTACCTCGCCGTAAACAGAGCCACCAACGCTTGTCATAATCAAATCGTTACTGGATGGATATTCCGTCTCCGCAAACATCTCCCAAGTATAGCTACCCAGCGCCGTCCAGAGCATGCTTTCGTAAAAGCCATAGCCGCCACCCCGAGCCGCACCGTAATACATAGCCCCCTGATAGGGGTGCCCAAAGAAATTAATAGCCCAATGATTGTGGTCCCACTTCCAGCCCTCCTCAAAATTTCGCTGCCAGTAAGTCGGACCCGTTTTGGCGTAGGATTTCTGCAAAACGTAGCGGTCCCAAGCCCACACAGCCACATTCATACCCATGATTTCCCCAAATACAATAGGGGAAAATACGGGGTCGGCATTTGAGTCAACCTCTGAAGAAACCTGCACGGAATCGGCATCGGCAAAAATCGGCACAATGTCATCTTGCGCCATAGCACAATGCCACATTCCCAGAAGGAGAAGTATTGCAGTACAAGTCCTCTTAATAAGCACCCCAAACAGTTCCGTTTGAGTTGAAGATGCCTATTTTAGATGACTTTTCAAAGGGCTATTTTGATAAAGGGGCCAAAAAGGGGATTAAGGTGCCCTTATTCTTCTTTTACGCAACGGACGGAAAGCGCAAAAAACTGCGGGAAGTCCGCCATTATACTTGCATCGAGACCACCATCTTGGAGAATGTGCAGGTAGTAGGCATTTTCTTCTGCGGCAGAGGAGGTCCAGAAATTGGCACCATAACCCACCTCGATATCCGTGTTTGACGCATCATAACCAGCAGGAAGTGCCGAAAATCCAAGAACATCTTCACCCACTCCTTCCCAAACGCTTGCATTTGCAGAAACAAGTGAAGCGGCCTTCGTTTTCTCACCAAGAGCAACTTCCAATAATTCATCAAAATCAGTTTTGCTGGCAAGAACCCAGCCATCAGGACATACGTCAACAGCGGTTTGCCATGTATATAAACGTCCATACTTATCGCATTTTGCCTCATCGTCGTCAACGCACATACTCTCATCATCTTCTGTATCGTAATCCAAATTCTGGGCCAACCATACAGAAGACCCGATTTCAACGGTACGATACCGCTTGCAATCACGAGTGTCAACAAATGTTTCGTAATCTACATTATCATTCAAATATGCCGTCGTAACATCTAGAATCTCGCTAGGCTCACAATTCTTTCCCGGTTCCCCAGATGATCCAGAGCTGGAAGAGTTGCCTTTCTGCGAATCAGAACTAGAGTTCTTTTCCCCAGGGACATCCGGTGCTGGATCCCAAAGTTCATTATGGCACACATAATTCTTGCGGGCTTCCCTCACGTACACCTTAGAGCCTTCGCGATTCGGAGAGCAGACCTTCAAATCATCCTCTGTAGCAACGCTTGGAACAATTCCTCTAGAACTTTTTCCCCATTCTCCATCAACGCACTCAAAAATTGCGGATTCCGACACGACGTAATACATCATGCCCTCTCGTTTTTTAGTGCAATTCATAAGAGAATCTTCATTAGCGACAGAATCCACGGAGGACTCTTCCGATAAAGACCCATCACCAAAATTGGTAGGCCAAAAATTAGGGTTGTCGCCTCGCCAATCACTGCGATAGTCCGAGCACGCTACCGCTACAAAGGCAGCAGTCAATGCGCAAAGCCATTTCAGTCCTTTAAAAAGTATACGCATCGCAACCCTCTAGAAGCAGAATGAAAATCCGAGGCCCGCAACACCAGAGAATAACACGCCCCAGCCAATATCTCTCAGAGTCTGATACTGGCCAGCATCATCCAAGCCATCCTTATATTCCTTTGCGGTAGCCGGTTTCCCAGAAGTGGCGTCCTTTGCCAGCATGTCAAACACGAGGGCCATGGTTCCGCCAACAACCACCAAGCCTCCCGAAATAATCAAGGCTTTATAGAAGGGCTTAAATTTGGATTTCTTATTTGCAGCAACAGGTTCCTGATTTACATTTACGGTTTTTGCAGTGTCCAGAGCAATCGGCGCATCCAGGTTCACTGAATCTTTTTTTGCGTCAGCCACCACGGGTGCAGATTCTACCGGAGCCGGAGCAATGGCTTCTTCCACCACGGGAGCCGACTCTTCCACAGCAGGAGAAGTTTGAGCAGTTGCATCACCAGACGCCTCGTCCGCAGAATAAATCGGCGATGCAGCAAACAGGAAGAATATTCCCAAAACCAAAGTTTTTTTCCACTGTTTCATTTTTTATCCCTTTATAAAATTCCACCCAATATGAGTTTTGACTATTATGTTAGCGTATCGCTAAAATAGGCGATTGTCTTTTTGAGGCCTTCCCGCAACGGGATTGTGGGTTCCCAGCCGAGAGCGCTCTTTGCCAAATCAATGTTGGGCCTGCGCATTTTCGGATCGTCACCAGGCAGCGGTTTGTAGACAATCTTGCTCTTGGAACCTGTCAAGTCTAGGACCTCCTTGGCCAGTTCCAGCATGGTAAACTCGCCCGGATTTCCGATGTTCACCGGGCCGATGATTTTTTCCTGATTCATCATGCGGACAAAGCCCTCGATGAGGTCGTCCACATAGCAGAAACTGCGGGTCTGGGTTCCATCGCCATAGATGGTGATGTCTTCGCCCTTGAGTGCCTGCACAATAAAGTTGCTAACCACGCGGCCATCGTTGGGAAGCATGCGAGGCCCGTAGGTATTGAAAATGCGGACGATGCGGATATCCACATTGTTCTGGCGGTGATAGTCCATAAACAACGTCTCTGCCACACGCTTGCCTTCATCGTAGCAGCTGCGGATTCCAATAGGGTTCACATTTCCCCAGTAATCTTCCGTTTGCGGATGAACGGCGGGGTCGCCATAGACTTCGCTGGTACTGGCCTGCAAAATGCGGGCATGAACCCGTTTTGCCATTCCAAGCATATTGATGGCGCCCATGACGCTGGTCTTGATGGTCTTTACGGGGTTGAATTGGTAATGAATGGGGCTCGCCGGGCAAGCTAGATTGAAGATCCGGTCAACTTCCAATAAAATGGGTTCCGTCACATCATGGCGGATGAGTTCAAAACTCTTGTTATCGCGAAGGTGAGCCACATTGGCCATCCGACCCGTAAAATAATTGTCCAGACAGATGACCTCATGGCCATCTTTTAACAGTCTCTCGCACAAATGGCTCCCTAAAAAGCCAGCACCACCAGTCACCAAGCAACGCATAAAAGCTCCAAACTTTTTTCTATCAATATAAGAAAATCAGACCTCAAAATTTGACATAAATCACAATTTCCACAAACAATCCCCAATATTTGAACATTTTCTGACAATTGGCTTTGACTTTGCTTTTGAATATGCTATCTTTGACGCAAACATTTAATTACAAAAGGAGATCATTATGATCAAGAAGATTGCTCTCGCTGCTGCAGTTGCCGCAACAGCTTCTTTCGCAACCTACAACTACTTCCCTGTTGGCGAAGCTGGCCATGGCCAGGTGGAAGTTGGCGCCGAATATGGTTGGCATGACGACTGGTCTAGCATGGACCTTAAAGTTGCTGGCGAATACGTTGTGATTCCCAACTTGGAATTGTCCTTGCAGGGTATCGGCTACCAGCTCTGGAACGAATGGGATGAATGCGACGACGATGATGATCCGGGTTGCGATACCGATGGTTTCAAGGCTCTGACTGTTGGTGCCCGTTACTGGTTCATGCCTATGTTGGGCGCTGCCTTGGACGTGAACGTTCCGCTGAACTCTGAAGACGCTGTTGGCAAATACGATCCGTTCGGACTCTATGCCGCAATCCAGTTCAGCATGGAATTCATGCCGGGCCTCGCTCTCGGTAGCGAAGCTGGCGTTAGCTACAAGTTTGAAGACGAAAACAGAACTGAAGGTCTCGGCCTCACCATTTTGGCTGAATTGGATTACACTCTCCCCTCCATTCCTCTTACCCCTTGGATTGGTGCCGAATTCGACGTTCGCTTGAGCGATGTTGAAGATGATATGGGTCCTGCCACTGCCGAATATGGTTCTGGCGACAATGCCATCACCGTTTGGATTGGTGCTGGCTACGACATCAACCCCATGTTCACTGTGAAGGCCAACTTCGTGATGACCTTTGCTGACGAAGAAGAATCCATGGGTGGTGATTGGATGGCTGTGAATGCAGCTCTCGACATCAACTTCTAATAGCTGATTGAGAAACGCTTTTTAAGGACCGGCCGCGAGGCTGGTCCTTATTTTTTGCATTTCATTTAAAGGTGCGGTTATAGATAGCGCGGGAATTATTGAGAGCGCGGAAATTAAAGCGTCTTACAAAAATCGAGGATTTGATTTACGAAGGCTTCTCGGGAGCCTTCGTTTTTGATGATGCGGGTAGAGAGACCGGTCGGGAATGGGGTCTCGCGCTGGGACGCTATACGACGGGTCGCCTCTTCTGCGGTAAGGCCGCGGTGTTCCACCAGCCGCTGCAGTCGAGCTTCCTCTGGCGATTCCACAATCCAGAGTTCATCCAGCAGTGCGGTCACTTCTGGAATTTTTGCGAAGAAGGAGGCTTCCACAAACCGCAGGCCCGGTTCCTTCAAAAATGCGGTGACGGTTTCCGTCAGATAGGGATAGACGATTTGCTCCAGCTGTTCGCGGGCGGCAGGATTCGAAAAAATCAAGTTTGCCAAAAGCGGGCGGTTCACACCCTCGGGAGTGAGGCTCTCCGGGCCAAATGCTTGGGAGATTTTCTGCCGGAGTTCCTCGCAACTGGCGTACAGTTCGTGAACCTTGGCGTCCACATCCAGCACAGGAAGGCCCTGCCCTCGTAGAGTTTTCCCTACCAGAGATTTGCCAGAACCTATCAAACCAGCCACACCTATTTTCATAATTCAAAATTTATAATTCAAAATTCAAAATTAGTGCTTCGCACTCGTCTCGTCAAAAAACACAATTCATAATGCAAAATTATTTCAAGAGAATCCACCGCCCGAAACATCTCATATCTCATAACTCATAACTCATAATTCATAATTAATCATGTCTGGATTGCCGCGCTACGCTCGCAATGACGTTTCTGAAGCATCTCATACCTCATATCTCATAATTCATAACTCATAATTCATAACTCATAATTAATCATGCCTGGATTGCCGCGCTACGCTCGCAATGACGTTTCTGAAGACTCTCATAATTCATCATTCTGCATTAAGCATTCTACATTCTGCATTCAGCATTCAGCATTCATCATCTCATAATTCATACTTCATAATTTATAATTCTATTTTCCCAACGATATCAGGCAAAGTCCCAACACCACTCCAAGCAAGGCGAGAAACTTCATCTTGCTCTTCCGCTCCTTGAAAATTAGTATTCCAAAGACAAAGCTGATGAACACGCTGGAACGGCGAAGCACCGTAATCACAGAAATCAGTGCATCTGGATTCCCAACCGCCAAAAAGTAGAAGCGATCCGCAATGATGAGAAGGGCCGCAACGGCCAAAAATGTCCAGCGGAACTGGAAAGGCGTAGTGCTCTTTCGCGTGGGGAACCAGGTGAAGGCGGTAATGAGGAACTGCACCACCAGCATATAGATGCTAAACCAAACCTGCACCGTCATGGGCTCGAAGTTCATCCGCTGGAGAATGAATTTGTCGTAGATTCCGCTGCAGGAGGCAAGAATGGTTCCGAGCACCATGGAAATGACCCAGCCGTTGCTGAAGAAATGTCCCATCTCCTTACGGCCAGCAAGACTCAGCCCCACATAAGAGCAGATACAAATCGCTATACCCAACCACTGCAGCGGGAAGGGCCGCTCCCCCATAAAGCCAACCGCAATCATGATGGTGAAAAGGGGAGCCAGGGCACGAATGGTGGTGGAAATGCTAAGGGGCATGTGGGCGATGGCGTTGTAGGTAAAGAGCCAGCTCGCCCCCACGATGACCGCTTTTCCCATAAGGTAGAGGTGGTCGTGGAAGGTAAGGGATTCGCAATGCCCCGTAAATAGCAACGGAAGCATAAAAAGGGCGTAAAACGCACTGCAAAGCAACAAAACCGGGCGAACGGCATTGTCCTGAACCGATTTTTTCTTGGCCAAATCATAAAAGCCCAAGAAAACGGCAGAACCAAAGGCCAAAAGTAACCATGACATAGCTCACACAATTTAGAAATCAGGCTTGAAAAAGCCATGGACAAAGCTATTTTTTAACCGCTTAAAACAAACAACAAACCATAAGGAACCTTTATGAATATCAAAGGAAAAGCAACATCCCTTCTCGAAGAATTCAAGGCCTTCGCATTCAAGGGCAACATCGTCGACATGGCCATCGGTGTTATCATCGGCGGCGCCTTCGGTAAGATCGTCACCTCTTTCGTGAATGACATCGTCATGCCTTGCGTTACAGGTCTTATCGCCCTCGGTGGCGGCAAGGATGCTGGCGAAGGCCTCAAGGCTCTCAGCGCAAACCTCGGTGGCGTTGAAATTCCTTATGGCAGCTTCATCGGTGGCATCATCGACTTCCTCATTGTGGCCATCGTGGTGTTCATCGTCATGAAAAAGTTCCTTGGCTTCATGCAGAACATGCGCAAGAAGGAAGAAGAAGCTCCGGCTCCTGCCGAACCTCCTGCTCCTCCTGAACCGTCTGCTGAGGAAAAGCTCCTCACCGAAATCCGCGACCTTCTCAAGAAGTAATCGCCGGATTCCTCGACTCAGGAACCAAGATTTACGCCGCGACTACCGTCGCGGCTTTTTTGTGCAACAATCCCGCTTTTTTCACTTATCCAAAACCCATTTTTTAGGTCCACATTACATCGCCAGCTTTATTTTGACTAGATTTTAAAAATCTTTTAAAACATCCATACTTTTCAAAAGTTTAGGAGTCCTGATGGAACAGCAAGTTGTAGAAACTTGGATTTTCGCCCACGGCACATTCTGGGCACTGGTACCACCCATTGTGGCAATCCTCCTCGCCCTCATTACTAAGGAAGCCTATTCCTCCTTGTTCTGCGGTGTTGTCATGGGAGCCCTGTTTATCAGCCAGGGAAGTTTCCCCGCCTTCTTGGACGCCGTATTCAAAGACGGCATGATTAAGCAGGTCAGCGACCCCTGGAACGTCGGTATTCTTTTCTTCCTGGTCATCCTAGGCACCATGGTCGCCCTGATGAACAAGTCCGGCGGATCCGCCGCTTTCGGTAACTGGGCCAAGACCCACATCAAATCTAAGGTTGGGGCCCAGGTTGCAACCATCTGCCTTGGCATTCTCATCTTTGTGGACGACTACTTCAACTGCCTCACCGTAGGTAGTGTGATGCGCCCGGTCACCGACAAGTTCAAGGTGAGCCATGAAAAGCTCTCTTACCTCATCGACTCTACCGCCGCCCCTATCTGCATTATCGCCCCCATCAGTTCCTGGGCGGCGGCGGTGACGGGCTTTGTAGATGGCGAAGACGGACTGGGACTCTTTGTGAAGGCCATTCCCTACAACTTCTACGCACTCCTCACCATCGTGGCCCTCTTCGCCATCGTTTTGATGAAGGTGGATTTTGGCCCCATGAAGAAGTTTGAAAACGCAGAACAGATGATTGACGAAAAGATGAAGGACATCGCCCCCGCTGAAGGTAAGGGCGGAATCCTGGACCTTGTCTTCCCCATCATCAGCCTCATCATTTTCTGCTTTATCGGACTTATCTATACCGGCGGATTCTTCAGCAGTGGCGAAGCCCACAAGGGCTTCGTGGATGCCTTTGGCGCCAGTGACGCTTCCGTTGGCCTTGTGCTGGGTAGCTTTGCCGCCCTCACCTTCACCATCGCTTGGTACTTGACTCGTCGCGTTCTTAAACTCCGCAAATGCCTGGAATGCCTTCCTGAAGGCTTCAAGGCCATGGTGCCCGCCATCCTCATTCTGGTGCTGGCCTGGAGTTTGAAGGGCGTTACCGACACCCTTGGTGCCAAGGACTTCGTTGCAGGCCTTATCGCCGGCAGTGCCTCCACCTTCATGAACCTGATGCCCGCCATCATCTTCCTCATCGCCGTGTTCCTGGCTTTTGCCACCGGCACCTCCTGGGGAACCTTCGGCATCTTGATTCCTATTGTAGTGGCAGCCTTCAGCGGTATCGACTACAACCTGATGATTATTTCCATCTCTGCCTGTATGGCGGGTGCTGTTTGTGGCGACCACATCTCCCCCATTTCAGACACTACCATCATGGCTAGCGCCGGCGCCGAATGTAATCATGTGAACCACGTGAATACCCAGCTCCCCTACGCTCTGGCTGTGGCAAGCGTGAGCTTTGTAAGCTACATCATTGCAGGCTTTACCCGCAGCGCAGTCCTTTCACTGGTTGTGGGCGTCATCTTCATCATCGGCGGGCTTTTCGCCGTCAAGATGATTTGTCGGAAGAATGGAGCTGTGCAAAAATAATCGCCGCCATCATTAGGCAGCACCCAACGGCTTCTCGGGCTGTGAACCGTTCTCCAAGAACCACCCAGCCCGAAAGAACCGCAAATACGGATTCCAAGCTCATCAATAGCGACGCTATGGTGGGCTTTATTTTATCCTGGGCAATAATCTGCAAAGTGAAGGCCACTCCCGTAGAGAGAATGGCCGCATAAAGTAGCGGAATCCAAGCATCCCAGTGGGAATAGACCTCTACCGCATGGGCAATAACGGGCGCGGAAAACTTCAAATCAATCGCAAGCATGGGAATGAGTGTGAGGACGGCGCAGACGAAAAACTGAATGCAGGAAAGTCGCACCGGGTCCACCTCACCCACATACCTATCCACCACGAGAATCTGGACAGAAAAAGCCAAGGCGCAGAGAAGGAGCACTCCATCGGAAATTTCCACCGAGAAATCTCCCTTGACGCAAAGCAGGAACAATCCCACTAGCGTCAATAGCACGCAAACCCAAATTCTAAGGGAATTTTTCTTCCCGAGAAAAATGCTGAGTACCGGCACGAGAATGATGTAGCAGGCCGTAAGGAATCCCGACTTCCCTGCCGATGTTCCGAGGGACATTCCGAACTGCTGGAGGTTCATGCCGAAGAAAAGTGCTAGGCCGCAAAGCGTTCCCGCCTTCCATAAATGCTTTCGTTCTGCCGCATTGGCGGGCCGGCGCACCGACTTGTGGATGACATCCAGAAACTTGAAAACCAGTACCAGAAAGGCCGACCCGATAAAATTGCGGATGCAAGTGAAGACAAAGGGACCTGCAGAATTGCCTTCCGCCTGGGCCACAAAAGTGGAGCCCCAGATGAACGCCGTCAACACCAAAAGAAAACTGTAACCGAGTTTCGCCATATCACTTTCTATCCCGCAACTTTGCCAAAGCCCACAGCAACACGCAGGCAACAACGGGCACCACCACATTCCAAGGCACATAGTAGCGAATGGAATTTGGTACCGCAAACCACAAATACACAAGCACGATGTGCGCGCTGTACACGTCCAAACTATGCCGCCCCATCACGTTGGTGAACTTGAAATCCAGAAGGTTCGGCCATTTCCGCACGATGTAACAAATGCCGAGCATGAATGCAAAGAAGTTCACAAACCGGAGGAACCCTACATGCACCTTGCTGGTAAAAATTTCCGAGGGCAGTTCCAGCGGAATGAACTGATGAGACCACAAAAAGCAGAAGATGAGGATGGGGATGAGAAGTGGGCTCAACTTCACAACGGAACGCACCGCAAACGGCGCACCCGCAGACTCTTCGGCCCGAACCCGCTTCCACCAGGCCGCCACCGCAGCACCGCTAAAGTAGACGAACTGCCAGCTGTACGGGTCAAAGTCTCCATGACTCACCCATGCCGGGAAGAGCCCATTTATCCAACCCTGTAAACCAAACTGCGCAACAGTCCACACCGCTAATGAAGGCAGCCACAAGTAAAAAATCTGCCGCTTATTTTTCGCCTTCACAAACAGCGGAAACACGAAGGAGCCAAGCAACAAAAACACCACATACAATGGCAGCACGTCCAGCCACTCCGGCGTGTGCACCAATAGCAGACTCCAGAGAATTCCACCAGCAGGGTTCTGGAAAATGCTTTTGAAATTTCCAAAAATGGAAGGCAATAGCCAGTAACTCAGCAAGCACAATATAAGCAAAGTCGCAATGTGATAACGCCAGGTCTTTAGCGCACGCCACCGCATCCAATGCTGTCCCGGGTCCTTGACGCCCTTGCTTGTGGCCGCGAGAATGCCAACAAAACCCGACAGAAAAAAGAATCCTTCAGCGGCGCTGAAGAACCCGAAGCACTGGTAGAGATAATGGGAGATGGGCTTCCCGAAATGGTCCAGAGTCATCTGCAACAGCAGAAGCCCCCGGATGGAATCAAGAGCCCGAATTCGCACGGAGGAATCCTAGGTTAGAAATCCGCCCTGCCGCTGATACCCATTGCAAAATCGGTATCGATGTTATCGCTAAAGTTGTAGCCGTACCAAAACACTACTTCCGTACGCATGGTGGGATAGACATAGAAGTTCATGCCCAGGAAGTGGTAGTCATCCCCATGGACTTCGTCATCCGGGTCGTGATATTCATAGCTCACGCCGAGAGTCAGTTTTTTGTGGAGATTGAAGCTGGGCTCCACAGAGAACATCTTCTGGTCGTCGGTGAAAATCTGATCAGCAGCAGCATAGTCTTCATCGGTAATGGCATAGAAATAGCTCATACCCAAATTGAAGATGGAGTAGTTAAAGCTAGGTTCCACCAAGAAGGAGTGAACTCCCTTGCCCTTATAAGGGTGGAGGCCCCACACGGCATAGATGCCCCAATTCAACTTCTCGTAACTCTTGGAGTAGTCCACTTCCGTACCGAGAACGTAGGTGTAGCCACGGCCAATCTCATCACCGAACATCCAGTCCACGCTGGGAGTCAGCACCAAGTGTTCATCATTTCTATTCAGGAGAGGTACTGCATAGCTGCCATAAACAGCCATAGTGTGGAGCGTATTGTCGGAGGCGCCCATGTAAACGCGGCCCTTGCCATACTTGTCGTTTCCAAATTCAGCACCAATACCGCGAAGACTTTCTTCACGAACAATCACCGCATAACGGGCCGGATCGCGCCAGAAGTAGTAGTTGAAGGAACCTGCACTATAAGTCAAATCGCCAAAGATGATGCCTACCGCATGAGTCACATCCCAGCGGAGCTGCACACCATCAAAGTTGAATTCCGTCCAACGGCCTTCCTCGTCACCAAAAGCGGTGCTGCGAGCAAAGTCGTGACGGTGAGTTTCCGAGCCATGAGTTCCCGTAGAGTCCGTGTAGGTGCTGTGGGTGTTGGCCATAATCGTCACAGACACGTTCTCGTCCATGAAAGCCGTGGCAGAAAGGTCGATATCCTGATTGGCCGCATTCTTCGGGTCAAAATCACTATCAAAATAGCTACCGTAGTCCATGTCTACGGAACCATGAATTTCCACTTCGGCGGCAAAGGCGCAGGCAGCCGAAACCAAGGCTATAGGCAAAATGAAATTGCGCATAAATTCCTTCCAATTAGATTCTTCGCAAAAATAGAAAATTTAAGCGGATTGGAAAAGAGAAATAGCCTCCCTTTCAGGCTATTTTGTATTTTTGGGAGCAGTAGCAGGAGTTTTATGAAATCCCTCGTTTCTTTTGTTTATTGCTTGTTATTCGCCCTTATTTTTGCACCGACGGCATTTGCCATTTCCGCCGACGAAGCCATGGTCAAATCCCAGAACTGGTTCAAGTCCGGTAAGGCCTGGAATCTGGAATTTCAGGTGCAAGTCTTCTACGCCGACTCCCCAGACATCGCCTCCCAGAAAGGAAGTCTCCTAGTTGCCGAAGGAGACCGCTTTAAGCTGAACATGGCTGGCATCCAATTTTACAGCGACGGCGAGACCCTTTGGCAATGGAACATGGAACAAAAGCAGGTGCTCATCAAAGCGGTGGAAGACCTTTCCTCAGCACTCCACCCCTCAGAACTGCTATTCAAATACCTGAACTGCAAAGCCGAAGAAATCACGGAAGCAGAATTCAACGGACAAAAACTGTGGGTGCTTAAACTGGACCCCTCCAAATACGCCGGCCAGTTCTCCCACATGGACGTGTGGCTCTCCAAAAAAGACTTCTCCCCCGTGCGATTGTTCACCGTCGACCCCAGTGGCAACGCCTCCTGGTATAACATCATGAAATTGAATGTGTTAAAATCCATAAAGGCGGAAGACTTTCGCTACAAATCCGTACCCGGTGTAGACGAAATTGACATGCGATAAGGATGTTCCCGTGCTAGGTTTTCGAAAATTTATTGGGTTGGCATTTACGTGGGTGGTTCTCGGGACAGTAACCGCGGGCTTCGCGGCCACCGAGACCTTGTTCAGCAACTGGGCCCTCTCCGTAGCTCCAGCAGGGAGCGAGGGTGCCCTCTGGGTTTATTCCCGCGGCGATGTGGCTAGCGGCATCACCCGCATTACCGTCGCCAAAAATAACTCCAGCGACTACGCCAGCATTCGGGTTGTAGAATCCAAGCAGGAGGCGCTTTCAGACTCTGTGTCCGCCATGCAGTCCGGGTTCCTAAACGATAAACTGAGCGAACGCCGGCACATAGCGACGGCGGACGCGGGCGACCTGGGCCGCGTGCTCCCCATGTTTACCTTCGACGACGCGGGCCAGTTCCTGATGCCTGCCGGATTTTTCTCTGTCCGCGGTATGGACGCCATTTATGAAACGCCCGTTTCACAGCCCGTTGCAGCAACTGCTGTGGAATCCCCCATGGATTACGCCGCCAGCGGATTTGCCTTCGATAAAAAGAAGAACATTCTGTGGGCCGCAAACGGCGTCCTCGGCATTCTGAAATACGACATTTCCAAAGGCATCGGCAACGAGCCCAAAATCAGTCGCCATCTCTTCAATCGCAAATCTCTGAAATTGGAGGAATTGGACGAAGACGCCTCCATCGATCTGGAGAAATACACCGCAATTTACGATGTTACCGTAGAAGAATCTACAGGCGATTTGTGGATGAGCACCGCCAAAGGTCTCTGGATTTACAAAGCCGACGGTTCCATCGTAAGCGCATCCAAAGCACTGGAAGAATCTCGAGTCACGGGACTCTGGATGGGAGGCTCACCACTCCAAATCATTGCAGAAACATCTCTCCTAAAGGATGGCGATGTCAAGGGAAGCCTCTGGCGCAAATTCGCCAAAGATAAAGACTTTGCAAAAGTTCCCTTCCTGAACGCCACAAAGAAGGCGGAAAAGCGAGACATCTTCGATAAGGAAGACTACACTACTACAGGCGTTGCCTTCATAGGGAAACAAGCATTTGTAGGAGTTTGGGTTGCAGGCGGTTCCGTCAGCGGCTACCTGAGGCTGGATTCCTCGGGCGTGCGCGGATTCACGCTGGACGAGGAAGAAGAAACGCGCTACCTCCACAGCTTTGAAACGGGCGTCACCGACCGAGACGCAATTATCACCTCCATTACCGCATTCCCCATGGAAGGCGGCACAACGGGCCTAGCCGTTGCAACCTATGGCAATGGGATTTCCGTTTCCGCAGACTCGGGCGCCACCTGGGCCCCCATCCTCAACCGCGCAAAACTGAGCGGTAATCTAGGGTCTGTTCGTATGGTTCCTTCAGTCATTACCGCCGGCGGGGAATCCCTAGTTTCGTACAAAGTAAGCAAAGATTCCAAAATCACAATCGAGGTCTTTAGTTACGACATGAAGAAGGTGCGGAAGATTGTAAAATCTGCTCCGCGCGCTGCCGACGATTCCCGCAGCACCAACGCAAAAGAAGATGTATGGGACGGACTGGATGATTACGGCAGACCTTGCACCATGGGCATCTACTATGTGCGCGTAAAAGACAATCATGGCCACATTGGCTGGGGTAAAGTGATGACCCTGGGAGGTGGCAGATGAATGCTGAATGCAGAATGCTGAATGCAGAATGCCTCCCACACGTCATTGCGAAGAGGCAACGCCCTCCCCTACGTCATTGCGAGCGTAGCGAAGCAATCCATTCGTTGTCTGTAGATTGCCACGGCCTTCGGCCTCGCAATGACGTTTTATCATCCGCCCCTCGCAATGACGTTGGGTTGAACTGCATAACATTGTGGAAAAAAGCAACCATTTTGTTGTTTTTCATTTTAAGCATTGCGCAGGCGGGTGTTGTAGATAAAAAGGCGGCCTTGGGCGGTTTTGACGGCTTTGTGGAACGCATGGGTGCAGGCACTCGCGAACTAGGCCGCGGAAACACGGGTTCTGCCGATACCGCTTCCATGCCCGGCGCCTACTGGAACCCTGCCATTCTCGGTTTTCGTCAGAATTTTTCCTACACGTTGAATGCAGAGAAACGGGATTTGGACCGCATGGGCGGTTCCCTGGGCATCGAATCCCCTGTAGGTAAACGCATGGGCGTAGGTTTTGCCATGCTCTACCGCGGTGATTTGGATTTTGATGTGATTGACGATGACGACCAAACCTTGGGAACAGCCACGCCATTTTTCTCCATGATGTATCTGGGATTTTCATACCGGGCCACCCGTCGGGACGCCTTCGGCCTTTCCCTTTCCATGAGTTATGATAACCTGGATATTGCAGAATATTATGATGATGTGGATATTGAAGATGGATTTACCAGTCCCGTCTCCCTGAATTTCGGCTGGCTCCGACAATGGAACAAAAACTGGTCCACCTCCGTCATGGTTCGAAACATCAGTTTCAGCAATAACCTTTCCGCCCGCTGGACAAAGAACATCAGCTCCGACAACTCCGTAGCCTCCACAGAAGGCCTCCGCCCCAAAATTCTGCAAATCGGACTAGGCTATCGCTCCGAAGTCATGGGCAAACCCGTTTATGCCTGGATGGAAGCTTTGGATTATCAGGTGGCAGATACGCTTCTTGTTTTTGACCCCGGATGGCATGTATGGACAGGCCGTGTGGGCTTTGAATGCGAAATCATCCCAGAAGGAACTATTCGTGTGGGCATGGACGATTTGGACGCCATGCTTGGCCTAGGCTATAAATTCAACGTCCGCATCGGGAAGAAGAAATGGCTCTTTGATGTGAACTACGCCTTGACTTACGAATCGGAAGCAGGGCTCTGGAATCCCTTGAGTTTCGGGCTGCGAGGCTTTATCCCGTGATAAAGAATCTTGCCATCCAGAATGTGCGCAGCCTAGCAAATCTCGAATATGAGTTTTTGCCTGGCATCAACGTTTTCTCCGGAGCAAACGGCTGCGGAAAAACCACTATTCTGGAATCCATCTACCTGCTTTCCCAAGGATTTTCCTTCCGGGCAAAGGATTTGAAGGAACTGATTTGCTGGAACACGGACGGCCTTATTTTGCGGGGAGATTTCACCTGCGGCGAAAGCAGTTTTTCGCGGGCAGTAGGCGTCGACCGCAATAAAATAAGCGCCAAAGAAAACGGTGAAGCACTGCGGTCGCCGGCGGTATTCTTCGGGAAGTGCCCCGCAGTCATCATGCAGCCCTCGGACATCGAACTCCTGCGGGGGGCTCCGGAGGTGCGTCGCCATTGGCTGGACGAAATCCTCTGTTACCGCTCCCCTGCCAATGCGGCGCTACTGAGGCACTACAAGCGGGTGCTGCAGCAGCGGAACCAGTGGCTCAAGCAGTACAAGCGGGATGGCGCCCCCACCGGCGGCGAAGACTTGTTCCAGGTGCTCACTACCCAGCTGGTGGATTTGGGCGCCAAGCTGTGGCTCGCCCGGCTGAACCTCTCCTGCGAAATTTCTCCCGTGATTACGGATTACTACCACAAACTCTCCGGCGGTGTGGATGCCATTACCTGCGATTACAAAAGCTCCATTCTCAAGGAAGACGGTCTTGCAGACTTTGGCGATTCAGGCATTGTGCCCGACGAAGAAATTCTACGGAAGACTTTTGCCTCAAAATTAGCGGGTTTAGAACTCGTGGAAAAACTGCAGGGCCTCACCATGGCGGGTCCCCATAAAGACGATTTGGCGCTCTGTGCCTCCGGCTACGAAATGCGCTCCGTGGGGAGTCAGGGCCAGTGCCGCTCCGCTGCAATCGCCATGCGATTTGCCGCAGTGGATGTAGCCTCCCATTACGTAGGCAAACCCATTCTGCTTCTGGATGATATCTTCGCGGAGCTGGATGTAAACCGCCGCGATGCTGTAGCCGCCCTGATTCGTGAAAAAGATTGCCAGGTCTTTATTGCAACGCCTCAGGCAGAAGAACTCCCCTTCACCGCCGACGCGCACTTTCAACTGACATAAAACACAAAAAGAGTCTGCCGAAGCAGACTCTTAAATTTTTGCGCTGTATAATCAATGCGTTAGATTGCCACGGCCTTCGGCCTCGCAATGACGTGGGAGGCACGCGCTCGCAACGTTACTTCACTAAGCCCTTGCCGCGCTTAGCACCCCAGACAGAGGTTTCATCAGCCTTACTGCTTCTGGCCTTACCCAGCTGCTTACCAAGGTAAACATAAGAAGAGAGCTTTGCGATATAGGCGCCAGTACCCACCAAGCGTTTCTTGTCAGAGAGCATGTTCCAAGCCAGATAGAAGTTCTTGGGGTTGGACTGACAATCCTTACCATCAAAGTACTGCTTCTTGTACTTGGCCATATTCACATCATCCTTACAGTAGATACGGCCTTCTGTCTTAGCCACATATCCACCCAGGTTGGTGTAATACTGGACTTCATAATCGAAGTACACCTCTTCCAACAATTCGGGCTTGTTCTCAAAGAGTTTTTCTGTATTGGCATCCTTACTGATGAAGGCGCTCATATCAGACTTCACGATGTAGCCCAGCGTGTTGGGATACAAGGCCTTGATTTCATCCTTACCCGCATTGGTAGGAATCGTGTAAGCCTCACCCACTGGAGTATTCTTCGCATCAATCTTGGCATCCATAGAAGCCAAATTAACAGAAGAAACTTCCACAGAGTAGTCACCTACAATGATGGTCCACGGAGAAGCCACGCGATTCTTGGAATTATAGTTCGTTGGGGAATTCCAATGCATATCGGCATCGCCCTTCGCTCTTATAACCGCAGTCGTATCGTTGACCACATTGGCCATATCCTTCCACAGCCAGGTATCAGCACGGAAGCGCACATAGTCGCCCAAACGAGGCGTGGGGTTTGTCTTTTCCTGAGTCTTGTCGTACACAAGCACAATACGGTCGGACTTCATACCCGTCGGAGCCGTTGTAGCGCTGGGGCTAGCATAGCGCTTATCTTCGGAGACTTCCGTTGCAGAGTTCATGTAGAAGGTGAACGGAGACTTGGAATAAGTGGTGTCGGTAATATCCACAGGTTCAGAGAGCCTTACCGTAAAGCGGTTCAGTTTGTCGCCAGCACCATCCACACGAGCGCTCACAATCACAGGGGCAATGCGATCCGTCAAGCCCTTAGTGAAACTCTCCTTAGAAATCATCGGATTACCATTAGCATCCTTACGACGCGGATCTGCAAATGAAGCATAGTTCAGCACCTTGCCGTCACCAGCAGTCTTCACTTCCACAGAAAGGGCGGTATCCTTCACCGCAAACTGGAGAACACTATCCACACCCTTGGGGCGAGCCTTGAAAGCAGCAAGAATGGCTTCCTTTTCAAAGATGTAGGAGCACTGCACCGTGGTATCGCGCTTCTTGGTGGACTTGCCTTCTTCTACGAAGTTGTGGGCTTCAAGGTTTTCTTCATCCCAATTGATGCAGAGGAAATCAGGCAAAGAATCCTTGTAGTCACCATCCGGACCCGGCATAAAGGCACGGTTATAGTACACAGCCAAGGAGTCCGCCTTGCCATCCAGGTAATGCTTGCCATCGGAATGGTAGGGTTCCGGGATAGCGAGGCTAGCAATAGACGGGCCATCGGCATCAAAGATATCCACCACCACCGGATATGGGACCGGCGGTTCGCGGAAGCGCAGATTATCGTACTTCGTAAAGATTAAGTCCGGTTTGTCATCAGCGGACACCACGATATAAGCGGGAGTTTCCATATACTCAATCTTAGAACTGATAGTTACTGTAGCAACCCCTTCCTTAGCGGACACAGTGCCATTCACAAGTTTGGACGCGTCGCTAATGCTCATGGTAAATTCGCAGTTGGTGCAAATTTCATTGTCAATGGGGTTCCAGACCAACAAGTAGAGGTCCACATCAGAACCAATCCAGTGGAAGTTCTCTTCACCATCCAGAGAATCCGGGTCGTGAATAATCGGGTGTTTCCAGCTAGCCACATTGCCTGCAGAATCTGTAGAAGCAACTTCTGCAAAGTGGAGTTCCGGCACAATAAACTCGATGGAGGCTGTCGCCTTCAACTTCACGGTCTTCACTTCCTTCGCCTGAGTCATGGCAGAAAGACTCTGGTAAATCCAAACCGTATCCACACCAGACTCACCCACCGTCTTCGGGAAGGTGACACGGGCATCCCCAGTCTTGCCTGCATAGGCAATCATGCCTTCAGACAAAGTAAGGGTGTAGGTCTGGCCAGGAGCCGAGAGCGGATCCATGGCGTTATCCACAATAGCGGAAATGTACACCGGCACACGAGAACCGGCCATTCCCTTGGAGTGGTAAGTCCACTTGGTGCCGCTCTTGTAGTACGGACTTTCTTCTTCGCCAGGGCCCACCGTGTAGGTAGCATCAGCAGTGATGATATCCAAGGTACCCTTGATGCGGAAGTTCACAAATGTGCGCGCCTTGTCATCGCACTGACCATCGGCAGAACAGAAGTCGATTACCAAGCGATAAGAGCCCGGAGGCAAGTTGCCCATCTTATCCGTACTGATTTTAGGAGTGAACGGGTCGGACAAATCAATGCCACCATACTGCATACCCTTCTGACCAGCAGTCAGGGGCCATGACTGGTCGCCAGCACGAGTTGCAATGGAGAACTTGAGGTTACCGTATTCCTTAATCTTGTCACCGCAGGCATGGATGGTTCCTGTTGCAGAACCTGTGGAACCCAAAGCCACAGAGGCGCAGTCGCCATCGCCAGAACGGTCATAGCACACGTTATAGGAGGTGCTACCATCGCTATTCTTTGTAGCAGAAGCATCTAGACCAGAGCTCTGCTTGATGAACATGTTGGTCTTGATAATCACGTTAGACATGGTGGTACGGCGGTCGCAGAAGAAGATATCCAAAGGATAATCCTGACCCGCAACGAGGAAACCCTCACCATACGTCTGGTTCAGATTCTTCAACACCACGTGGCCAGGAGCTGCCAAGTGGGCACCGCCATTATCCACGGCAATCTTTCCATTGATGAACACCCAAATGTCATCGTCACCACGGAAGGTGAATTCCTGGTCTTCACTGTAGGTGAAGGTGGCATGAGATTCGAAACAGAACTGCTGGTTGTGGGTTCCGGACCAACGAGAGGCACCCCAATCCCAAACTCCACCCGGCCAATCACCATTGGCAAAGAGACCTTCGCAATCCTTACCTCCAAAGAAGCCTGGGGTATTGCAATACTGGTCAAAACCAACCTTGTAAGCCGCCGTTGTAGGCACCGGACCCTGCGCATAGCGCTTATTGCGACATGTAGGGCAGGATTGAGGACTAATAGAAGTCACAACGGTAGCATCCGACGTATTTTCAACAGGATAGAAACCACCTACATTTCCATCTGTAACAGCGGAGTCAGAATCAAAGCCCCAACGAGGGTCAGAACCATAGTGTCTGAACGTCATATCATAGCACTGGACTTCATTAACTCCAGCGGTATAATTGAAGAGTGTTTTGAATTTAGTTTCATCGCCAGCACAAAGACTAGCATTAGAGTTACCTGCATTAAACACGGGCTTCTTATCTGCGCCAAGTTCCGTTTTTACAATACCATGACGAACACCCGTACAGGCACCAAACCCTCCATTGTTTCCATCGCTTGTAAACAACGGATTCAGGTTTTCGTCCGTATCATAAATCACAGCGGCCAGTTTGAATTCGCAGGTTCCATCAACGCCTGGATTCGTACCATACCAGCCCAGGGATTCATCATCAATCCAGTCCCCAGGGTCCGGGATGAAATACAAACTTGCACCACCACGGTCGATGAACAACTGCTTCACAGGAATCGACGAGAAGTCACCAGCAAAGCCGTAATAGCCAACCTGGTCTGTGGTATCAGTGCTGCGGAAAATGTAGCCTTCCGTAGGAGGAGGATTACCCACACCCCACTTGTAAACATACCAGCCACACATGCCAGGAGCCGGAGTCATTTCCAAGGCTCCAAGGGTACCCGTTGCACGGAACATGGGCTTGGCGGACTGCCACTCCTTGTCTGCCGGAGGCAAGAAGTACAGAGCAGTTCCCTGCGTGCCGGCGCAAGAACCATTGGTACCAGGGTCATCAAACAGCAAATCACCATCGCTATAGTAGACCTTCGGGTTTGCATCAGAAAGCAACGCTCCCAGAGGAACAGCATCGCCCAGCATAAGAGACGGGTCTTCCTTGCTGTAAACTTCAGCCACACCCGGCACATGAGCCTGGTCCCAGACATAACTGAACCAGCCACAACGGCCTTCAACAGGCTTCATTTCCACACCTGTCGCAGAGCCCTGTTCGCGCACCATCGGAGTCGCCCAGACCCAGTCTGCGGTCTGCGGTGCCTTCACATAGAAGTACTTGGCATCGGGAGGAACGGAACCGATGTAGGTATTCCCTAGATTAAGAGGATCTTCGGCCACATACGAGGTATTCCCAGAACCAGGGCACGGGATACTATAGTTGTTACAAAAATCTCCCGTTGTGTTAAAAGATGTGCTGCTCACCATTGGAACCTGGTTTCCACACCCACCTGTACTGCCAACAAACTTGAACTTTGTAGAGTTCCAACCTGCATCAGGAGCATAAGTCGCCAAATCAATCACATAATAACCATCAACCATAGTGCTTGCGGGAACCTCCCTGGCACTATTATCCATGGCTACGTAAACGGAGCTCCATGCGGTAGGCGGTTTGAACTTAATCGTTCCTGAGCACGCAGCATCAGCATCCACAGTAAAACTAGTGACGGAAATCACCATCAACGGGAGCGCTGCGCACAGAGCAGACTTAAAAGAATGAACTTTACCAAAGAACGAAATTTTAGATGTTTTCATAAAATTTTTCCAAATTTGGTTTATATAGGTATACCGCCACTAAATTTACCCTTTTATTTGGGAAAAATCAAAGAGTTTTTATAAAAAAGCCCCTTTTAGTAAAAAAAGACGCCTTTTGGCGTCTTCATTTGTAAACTTTTATTAGTAAACTGGACGTAGTACCTAGTTTTACCCTTCGCCGCCCTTCTTGCTGAACTTGGTCACCACGTCGGGAACGATATCCATCACCTTAGACACTAGAGAACTGTCCTTGGTGATAGGCATGATGCGAACATCTTCTCCATTGATGACCAAAAACGCTACCGGGTCGACAGAAGCGCCTCCGCCAGAAGCAGTGAGCTCTCCCTTGCCCGCATGACCGCCAAGGCCAAAGCCCACGGACACACGACTGACAGGAACCACCGTAGCAGACCCAGCCTGGATGGGTTTACCGATTACCGTCTCCGCCTGAGTAATGAAGCGGAGCTTTTCAAGAAGCGTTTCTGCAAATTTTTCTATAGCCATGATATTAATATAATTAAGAATTATGAATGCAGAATGCAGAATTTGAAAAAAAATGCTGAGGAAACACCCTTCTCGCCCGAAATCAATTCAGCATTCAGAATTATGCATTCAGCATTATATCAGTATCTGGACTCAAAAATCCGGTCGGCAGCAATGAAGAACAGCCGTTCCAAATCAAACCAATCCAAGTAGCCCCACAAACAAACCACACGACCGCCGGGGAGCAATGTTGCCATGGCATTTGTCCCATCGCCACTGCGGAAATACACATTTTCGCGACTTACAGCGATGCCCTTAGGTTCTACCCGAGGGAGCCGACTGATCCAGCGTTCGTAGGTATCCGCTTCTACCACATCCCAACTGCGAGCCACATTCCAGCGGAGCGCCCCATCGCCATAGCTCTGTATGAGCACCGGGAATTCCGCACCACCACCAAAGAAGTTCTGGGTCTGAATGGAGGTGCGCCCCGGCAAACGATGTTCAAAAGGCAGGCTTAAAAATTCCTGCGGGAACCCCGCCCTATAGCCCGGGAAGCTGCGGACGTAGTTTTCCAACTGACTGCGTTCGTAGCGGCGGAAGCTGTCGTGCCGGAAAACGAAGATGCGAGCATCGGACCGGATGCTCTGCTCCATGAATTCTCCACGGATGATGGGATGGATTCCCTGAAAACGTCCACTATTCATGTAGTAGTCCAGCGCATAGACGTCGCTTTTGAATTCCAGAACAGAAATGTCAAGAGTGTCACCGAACTGCGTCAAATAACGGAAGTCGATTTGACGGGAAAAGCCATTCCCCACCTGGCTGATGGAATCCTCCACCACCGAAATGGGGGCGCGATTTTCGTATGGGATTTGCGATAACGGAATAGGGGTTTCCTCTGGAGCGCAGGCCATCAGGAGGAATGTTATTGCGAGCAAAAACTTTCTCATCCGCGGGCCTCCCCGTAGCTGCAAAACTCAAACAGCGGGCACTGGGCGCAATGGTCCGTCACTTCGCGGCAAATGAAATCTTCATTTCCCTGCTCCAAAAAAAACTGCAACGCGTGAGCCGCGGTGTAAGGATTTTTGGGCGCGAGCGCCTCATAAATCTCGCTGGCCATTTTCTGCTTCGCTTCCGGCGCCAAGTCCGCAAAGCCGTCATCCTTCGCGGGCCCGAGAATGGCAAGAAAGCGTCTAGCGCCCATAGTAAGCGGGAGCGGCGGGAGTTTTGTAAACTGCGATGTTGAAGGCAAGGACTGCAGCGTTGAGGACAAGGACTGCGCGGTTTTTAGCCCAAGCCCCATAGGCGCAGGCGCAAGGAATCGATAGATGGCGGCGCAGGCCTTAGGACGCGGATTATGCTTCCCCATAAAATAAATCTCACCCAAATCACGCCAAAGGCCCTCGGGCGTGCGGCTCTGGAGCCATTCCGCAAGGTTCTCATGATGCCGCACAAAGAGGCCCACACTCCAGAAAATTCCAGACACATGGGGGAAAAGGGACCAAGTTCTGCAGCCGAGAACCTTCTCCACAATCTTCTCAATTTCTCCGCCGCGAGGAACGGGCAACGTCCACAATTTTTCTTCGGGAAATTTGGCGTACAAAGCTTGCAACAAGCGCTGCAACTCGAAATAACTTATATCTTGAAACAACGCCGTTCCAAGAATGCACCATGCGATTTTAGAATCGATGGATTTACATTGCGAAGCGACGCACATCACCGGGTCTTCTACCCGAGAAAACATCTGAACGAACTTCTGCGCCCCCTTGAACAACAGCGGCTCGTCGTGAATGAATCGCTTGACCGAAACCATAGCCTAGAGGGCCTCGCCCACCTTGACCGCCTGACCTACACGGGACTTGAACAAATTCGGCATCCGTTCCCGAATCTTTTTATCCACCACCAAAATGACGGTACTACCCATTTCAAAGCGGCCAAGCTCCCCACCTTTCTCAAAATTCACTTCCGTAGTGGGTTTCCAGTCCAACCTCTTTTTATTTCGTGGCAAACGGCCGGCATTGGTGAGTATATCATCGGAGTAAACTACACCAATACGGCCCACATTGGTCGCACCCACCTTCACCACCAAAATTTCGGAACCATCGTCCAGACGGATGCGGCTGGTAAGGCGTTCATTGATGCAGAAAAGGCCTTCCACTCGTTCCACGCTACCCACATTGACGGGCCAAAGCGTGCCGGGACAATAACTGGCATCCACCAAGGTTCCCTTCACAGGGCTGTGAATGCGATGATAGTTGAAAGGGGCGAGGTAAATCGTAGCAAAGGCGCCACCTTCAAAGCGTTTTGCCATTTCGTCATCGCGGAGCAAATCCCGCAAAGAATAGGTCTTTCCCTTAGCCTGAATCAGTTCCTGCTTACCATCAAAAGTTGCCGTCTGGGAGAGAACTCCATCCACAGGGCTAACGATTTCTGCGTCTGCCACAGGGCGTGCACCGGGTTTGAGTTTACGGATGAACAATTCCCCAATGTTGCGGTAATGGCTGAGCGGGAACTCCGACTCTTCCATATTCAGTTTGTAGTAAGAGGCAAAAAGATTTTTTGCAACTGTACTCACCAAAGGAAGACGCAAGCGAGTAATGGCACCGAAGGCACGACTAGCCGCGTTCTTCGGCAAAAGCTTCATAAAAACATAAAAGGCGCTGTTCATATTTTCAAAGTAATAAAATTTGGTTGAATGGATTCGTTAGTGGGATTCCAGTTTGGAGAAATCAACGTTGAACATCTTGGAAAGTCTGGGAGAGAAAGGTGTCGCCCATTCCTTTTCTGGAGCCACCCTACTCGTAGTTGCTGCAGTCCATTCAGAATACGTCAAAAAGACCAGCTCACCATAACGACAGTCCCAAAGCGTCCAGAGAATTTTCCAGGTGTAGCCACCGCTCTTTCCCAAATCAGGAATCATCTCTACATCCATGGCCACAGGAATGGAAATGTAGCGCAGGGCATAGCGACTTGCAACTTCTTGCATCAGATTTTTCAGAGTCTGCGGAACCTCACGCGTGTAGGCTTGTTCAATGCCATCGCGCTCCGCCCACGGGGAGTAATCCGAAAGTTTTTTTCCATCGGCAAAAACGCTATTCAAGAATTTTGCTGCCACAGAATCGATATAGAGCGAATCTTCGTCCGGAAGCCGCATGCCCGGAAGCATCAACTCCCGCTGCATTTTCGGGAAGGCCGCCACAAAGACGGAATCTTCCACTCGAGCGAGATCGAAATCCAAGGCCTCTGCGCTAAAACTGTGGCAGAACTTGCACTTTTCAGGCCGTTTAGCATTCACCTTCAAGGCAGGAAACACGCCTACGACAGCGTTAGAATCCAAACGAGAAAATGCAGTCTGATTCCATTCCCGGTAGAACTTTTCATCCGTAATTTTCAGTTCGATATCGCCACGGGAGCCGCATTCCTCACAAGGAGTGTCGCCCATGCCGCTAGCATCCGATTCGCCACCGCCGGCAGAGCCCGCGCAAGCGGTAAGAACCGCAAAAACAAGCATCAAAAGACAAAAAGATATCCTTTTCATGCTTGAAAATATACGAAAAATCCCAGAACTCTGGCTCTCGTTAGTTATATTTGGCCTACTATGTTTTCACAATTGACTGACTCTCTAGAATCGACCCTCAAGAACCTGCGTGGGCAGGGCAAGCTGACTGAAGAAAACGTTGCGGAATCTCTCCGCGAGGTGCGCCGCGCCTTCCTGGAAGCCGACGTGAACTTCAATGTGACCCGCGACTTTGTAAAAGCAGTCAAGGAAAAGGCACTTGGGTCTGAAGTGCTCACCTCCGTGACGCCGGGCCAGCAGATTGTGAAAATCATTCATGACGAACTCGTGAACGTCATGGGTGGCGAAACCAAGGAAATCAACCTCTCCGGTGCGGCTCCCGTCGGCATCATGATGGTGGGTCTCCAGGGTTCCGGTAAAACGACTTTTGCCGGCAAGATTGCCCTCTACATGAGGAGCAAAAAGAAGCGCAAACCGCTCCTCGTGGCAGCCGACGTTTACCGCCCGGCCGCCATCAAGCAGTTGCAGGTTTTGGGCAAGTCCATCGGCATTCCGGTTTATGACGAAGGCCAGGGAAACCCGGTCGAAATCATCAAGCACGGCTACCAGTACGCGAAGGACAACGGTTTTGACCTGGTGATTTACGATACCGCAGGCCGCCTGCAGATTGACGAAGAATTGATGCAGGAACTGGAAAAGGCCCGCGACGCCGTGCACCCCGACGAAATCCTCTTCGTCGCCGATGCGATGATCGGTCAGGAAGCCGTGAACGTTGCAGAGACCTTCTGGCAGCGCCTCTCTTTCACTGGCGTCTGCCTCTCCAAGATGGATGGCGACACCCGCGGCGGTGCGGCCCTCAGCATCAAGAAGATGACGGGCGTACCTATCTGCTTCATCGGTGTTGGCGAAAAACTGCCGGACATTGACCTCTTCCATCCGGACCGCATGGCCAGCCGCATTCTCGGCATGGGCGACGTGGTCTCCCTCGTGGAAAAAGCACAGCAAGTCATTGATGAAAAAGACGCCAAGGATTTGAAGAAGAAAATCTTCAACAACACCTTTGATTTGAACGACTTTTTGAACCAACTCCGCACCGTAAAGAAGATTGGACGATTCAAGGACATTTTGAGCCTCATCCCAGGCCTCAACAAACTCCCCATTGACCAGATTGACGAAAAGGAACTGGTTTATGTGGAAGCGGTTCTCAGTTCCATGACCCCCAAGGAACGCAAAAAGCCCCAAATTATTGACGGCAGCCGCAAAGCCCGTATCGCCAAGGGTTCTGGCACCGAGATTGGTCGCGTGAACGCCGTGCTCAAGCAGTACGAAGGCATGAAGGAAATGTTCAAGAGAGTGGGCGATTTTGCCAAAAAGCAGAACAATGGCGGCCAGATTGGCTCCAACTACACTCCCCCGAAGGTCAAGAAGAAAAAGAAGCGCTAGGCGCCACGCTTTTTCTTACGCCACCAAGTCAATCAAATCAAAGTACATCTGGCGCGTATGCGGATCGTCGTCTTCAGCATTCATAAAACGGAACCCATTCTTTTCGTAAAAGGGAACCGCCTTTAAATACGCATCAACCGTCAAGAATCGGCAGCCCGTCTTGTTTTCAAAGACAAACATCGACTTGATGTAATCCAAAACAGTCGTACCGATTTGATGGCCTTTTGCAGATTCATCAACGCCTAGCCGACACAACTTGACCGCAGAGTAGCTTTTCAGACATTTTTCGTTCGGAAATCCCTGTTTTTTACGGAAGCGATTGAATTCGGTCTTGTCCTTGAAATCGCCCACGGCAACCTTGTCATTGGCAAGACTGCAGTAAGCATAAACCTTACTTGCATCGTCAACATCAACACAAGCATAGCTAACCGACAGCAAATAATTTTGGAATTCGGGAGCTCGCCTGAGAATGAAATCGTTTAAATCTTGATCACCACAATCAAAGGCCTTTACACCATTTATTGGATCTAAACGAATGAATTTCAACGGGTAATTAGTATTTACACTTTTCGAAAACACGGATCAATACCTCCATTGGCTTCTTCACGGGCACGCTGTTCAGCCATACCTCGTTCATAAGCTTCTTTCAAAAGCTCGTAGTTCCGCAAACGGCGGGCTCGAACTTCTGGAGGTTCCGGACGGCGTTCCTCCATCGCCGCTAAAAAGCGGCGGGCATCTTCGCCAAAGAGAATCGGAGTTTCACGAATAGGTCTTGCCATGGTTTTATAATATAAAATGTTCGGTTTTCAAAAAAAGGGGGCGAGCTGCGAAGCCACACCCGTGTATCATTCGCAAAAGATTTTGTTTCATTTACGAAAACAAATTTTAAAAGCAATCAATTTTCTTTAATTTTTAGTTAAAAATCACATTTTTTGTATCACAAACTATTGACTTTCACAAAAAAAACTTTATATTTATTCATACAAAGGTTGGAGATTCCCGGTCGAAGCCGATAACGAGAAAAGAATAATCGCGGTAACGCCGCCAAACTTTATACCTAAAACCTAACACCTAATACCTGTCACCTAGCCCCATGAAACCGATAACCGAATACCAAGATTACCGCCGCTACATGCAGGACTTCTACGAAGAACGCAAGAAGTTCGGCTTTACCTGGCGCGAATTTTCGAAGGACGCCGGGTTCGCTTCGCCATCTTACCTCAAGCTTGTATGCGAAGGAAAAAGTTCGCTAAGTCGAGTCGGGTTACCACGTGTCGCCGCAGCAATGAAGCTCACCGGCTTCGAACTCACGTACTTCGAAAAGATGGTCGAATTCGGGAACGCCACAAACGACGACAAGAAAAAGGCTGCCTTTGCGGACCTCACCCGCATCGCGAAAGAACAGCGCGCACGCGTAATCGACGCCGACACATTCGCCTATTACGAATCCGCCGTGAATTCCATTGTCCGAGAACTCGCACCGCTCATGCCAGGCGCCCTCCCGCTTGAAATTGCAAAAAAAATCAAGCACGCTTTCACGGCGCAGCAAGTCCGTGATTCGCTCGCCATGCTCACCAAAGCGAAATTCCTCAAGGAAACCGCCGAAAACACGTACCAGCAAACGGACAGGGCCATCACCGGTTCGTCCGAAGCGATTCCGCTCGCGCTCCGCGCCATGAACCGCGAAATGACGGACCTCGCCAAAGAAGCCATCGACAAAATCGACGTGAACGAAAGAAACATTTCGGGAGTCACGATGGGTATCGACACACCGACTTTCGCCCGCATTTCCGAAGAAGTCAACAACTGCCGCAAACGCGTCATCGCGCTCGCCAACGAATGCAAGAAAATCGACCAAGTTTATCGTCTCAACTTGCAACTTTTTCCACTGACAGACAAAGTATAGGAGATACGACCATGAAGTCTATGAACAAAATAAAGTCCCTCGTGGTTGCAGCATTTGCAAGTCTTTTTTCAGCCGCATTCACGCTAGTCACGGTCACCACCCTCGCCGCCTGCGGAAACGACAACACTGCCGGCACGGACGAACAACCGAACGCCATCACGGCGCAAATCGACGCCGCAATCGACAGCGCATCAGCCATCTGGTTCCAAGACAAAAAAACATTCACTGTCGATTCGAAAACGACCATTCTCCCCCCATCCTCCAGCCACCTTTACGTTATAATCATCAATCCTGACACATCAGCACAACATACAAGTTTACTCGCAGGAGTAAAGACCGAACACGGAATATTACGACAATTAGAAATTGATCATTTCGCTTCGCTCAGTTGCAAAACTGATAAAACATGGTTCGCATACATGGTCCAAGTTTCGAGTTCGCTTATACAAAAAAATTTCACAATTCCCGATACCTCGGCAACATCAATTGCAATGGATTTCGAGGCCGACTGCATTCATGAACACGGAAATTTCATTACAGAAACAGAAGGCATCACTGACGGGCAACAAAGCTACAGCTGCAAAATAGCACCGACTAAAGAAAACCTGGTCGAGAATAACGCCATACAATACACCGACCCGAACTGGAAAAAATACGGAACGCAGATTATAAAAATTTGTAGAGAATAAAAAAAATTAAAAATGAAAAATTAAAAATGAAAAGTGTCAGAAATCTATTCTGACTCGTTGTAAGACTTATTCTTAAAAAAGGAGAAAAACATGAAAACCATCACCAAATCAATCACAGGAACAATCATCGGAGCCGCAGTAGCATTCGCGTTCGCCGCGTGCTCGTCAAACCCATCGACAGCACAGGAAGCATCGGCCGCCCAGGTTTCCAGCGAACTGGGCAAGCAAATTAGCCTCGAGCCACAACAGGACCCCACATCAGATCCATCCGCATACACTCCACCAATAGCATGCTCGTCAAGTCCATCGACAGCACCGGAAGCAACCGTCGCCCAAACGTCAAGTGGGCCGAATGCGCAAATCCACCTCACTCCCTCAGACTCGACATACACTCCACCAATATTTTCGATTCCTGCCGAAACCGAAGAAACACTCGAAAGCTGGTTGAACGGCAACCCGATAAGCAACGACATTACCGTAGATTATTGGTGTGCAGAAAATCCGGACTACCCCGAAAATCCCTTGTGGTGCTTGCCCAATCGAATCCAGTTAGAAAACGGAACCGCATTCGAGTTTTATAATGGCAATTCCGATGTGATCGCATGCGAAACATACCAGGACACCATCTTTTATTCCGTTTACTTGCACAGCAACACCATCACGAAAAAATGGACAAACCCGTGGTTCAACACTGAAATGTTCGCGCAATCCAAATTGCAATTCAAGGAATCTTGCAACGCCGAATTCGGAGATATCACGAATGATACAGAAACCACAGTCGCTTGCGATATTGTGGTACAGCCAAGCCAGTCTCAGGACAACGGCTCAGCCAATTCGAGAAAATACTTTACTATCCATTACACTTACAATTACATTGACTCCTACTGGAATCAATTTGCCACGAAGACAATCGAAGCATGCAGAATTCGCCCGCAAATCGAGCCCAAATCAAACGACTTAGCCGAATAATTACAGGAAATCGGTCCATCAAGCAGTTGCAGGTATGAAGGAAATGTTCAAGAGAGTGGGCGATTTTGCCAAAAAGCAGAACAATGGCGGCCAGATTGGCTCCAACTACACTCCCCCGAAAGTCAAGAAGAAACGGAAATAAGAAAACGCCCCGCTTTCTAAGAAAGCGGGGCATTTTTTCGGCTCAATTTTTGAAAAGTTTACTTAGTTGGCCGGTATGAAATCGCCAAGCGTGACCTTGCCATCTAAGTCTTCAAAGACTTCGAGAATGAAATCTTCGTCCTCATTGTTGCACTTGAACTTGTAGTTGGTGCCCTCAACAACCTGCGTTGCCACCTCGGTGCACTTTGCTGATTCATATTTAGAGTCCTTAATGGCGGCCTCCAGAACCTCCTGTGCATGAGCATTCTCTTCGAGCGTTTCGAAAGCCGAGAACGCACCACCTTCTTCGTTGCTCGGGTCTTCATCGCCAAGCGTGACCTTGCCATCTAAATCCTTAAAAACTTCAAGAATGAAATCTTCATCCTCAAGGGTGCACTTGAACTTGTAGTTGGTGCCTGCAACAAGCTGCGTTGCAAACTCGGTGCACTCAGCTGATTTGTATTTAGAGCCCTCAATGGCTGCGTCTAGAACCTTCTTTGCATCTTCGTCAATCTTTTTAAAATCAGAAAATTCACCAGTCTTGCCGCCTTCGTCGCCAGGACCGGATGAACTATCGTCAGAGCAAGCGCTGAGAGAGAGCGCAAGTCCAAAGGAAAGTGCTGCAAAGAACAATTTTTTCATTTTTACTCCTTTGTATTTTGTATTGAAACCGGTTTAAATATACATATTCCTACCAATAAAGAAGCAAAACCTTCACTATTGCTCCAAAAAAACGCTCCGCAAGGTCATAAATCACCCCCCTATTTTGATGATTTCCCTGTAACTTTTATATATTTTCTGCGATTTTAAAAGAAACCCCTATAAAGGAAAAACAATGGCAACTATCGATTTGTCCGCCAACACCCTCGAGGTCGCACTCAAGAAGCCTCGTGCAAAATTCACCAAGGATGATATCAAGAACTACATCCGCAAGAACGACATCCGCCATGTGAACTTCATGTACGCTGGTGGAGACGGTCGCTTGAAGACTTTGAACTTTGTCGTGAACAACGCCGACTACCTGGATGAAATCCTCAGCTGCGGCGAACGCGTTGATGGTTCCAGCCTCTTCAGCTACATCGAAGCCTCCTCTTCCGACCTCTATGTGGTGCCCCGTTTCTCCTCGGCCTTCATGGACCCGTTTGCAACTCTCCCCACCCTCTGCCTCCTCTGCAGCTTCTTCAACAAGGACGGTCAGCCGCTGGAATCCTCTCCGGAATACACCCTCCACAAGGCTTGCCAGGCCTTCAAGAAGGAAACTGGTCTTGAATTTCAGGCCATGGGTGAACTGGAATACTACGTCATCGCTGACGATCCGAAGACCTTCCCTGCTGTAGACCAGAAGGGTTACCACGAATCCGCTCCGTTTGCAAAGTTCAACGAATTCCGCCAGAAGTGCATGCTCTACATCGCACAGACCGGCGGCCAGATCAAGTATGGCCATAGCGAAGTGGGTAACTTCACTGAAGATGGCAAGCTCTACGAACAGAACGAAATTGAATTCCTCCCCTGCCCGGCAGAAGATGCAGCCAACCAGCTCACCATCGCCAAGTGGGTTATCCGCAACTTGGGCGCACAGCTCGGCCTGGATGTGACCTTCGCTCCGAAGATTACCGTGGGTAAGGCTGGTAGCGGTCTCCACATCCACATGCGCCTCATGAAGGACGGCAACAACCAGATGCTGGAAAATGGCGTCATCAGCTCTACTGCCCGTCGCGCCATTGCAGGCATGATGCAGCTCGCTCCGTCCATCACTGCTTTCGGCAACATGAACCCCACTTCTTACCTCCGTCTGGTTCCGCACCAGGAAGCTCCCACCAACGTTTGCTGGGGCGACCGCAACCGCTCTGTGCTCGTACGCGTACCTCTCGGATGGGCTTCCAAGGCTGACCTCTGCAAGATGGCGAACCCCGAAGAAAAGGGCACCAGCTACGACACGCACCAGAAGCAGACTGTAGAAATGCGTTCTCCGGACGCTTCCGCCAACGTGTACCTCCTGATGGCAGGCCTCTGCGTGGCTTGTCGCCATGGCTTGAGCCTCAAGGACGGCCTCAAGATTGCTGAAAAGACCTACGTGAACGTGAACATTCACAAGAAGGAAAATGCCAAGCTCCTCAAGACCCTCAGCACCCTTCCGGATAGTTGCTGGGCTAGCGCCGATTGCCTCGCCAAGCAGCGCAAAATCTACGAAGAATTCGGCGTGTTCAGCCCTGCCATGATTGATGGCATTATGGAACAGCTGAAGGCCTTCAAGGACAAGACGCTCCGCGCTCAAGTCACGAAGTCCAAGACCGCAATGCAGAAGCTGGTGAAGACCTACTTCTACTGCGGCTAATTCTTATTTGTCTTCATTGACAAAAGCACTTCAGGATTTTCCTGAAGTGTTTTTTTATTTTGTGTTATATGGAACGGATTTCTTGGATTGACTACGCCAAAGCCATCGGCATCTATCTTGTGGTCTTAGGACATTTAAGTCTGCCCCAAATATGGTCCGACTTCATCTATTCCTTCCACATGCCTTTGTTCTTTCTACTCGCGGGGGTCACCTTCAAAACTTCTTACGACACCATCACATTCTTAAAGAAAAAATTTTACGCTCTCGTAGTCCCCTATTTTTGTTTTTCTCTGATTCTATTTATTTACTGGCTTCTAATTGGGCGCCACTACGGAGCCGACGTTGCAAACGGCTCTTCAACGACTGTTTTACAGGCAATCCAACATATTTTTTATGGATTTCGGAACAGCATTTATCCTTCGCCTCTTTGGTTCCTAACCTGCCTTTTTGTTTGCGAAATTTTATTTTACTTTATTCTAAAGCAAAAGTCAATCATTTTGATTACAATTGAAATTGGCATTTTACTTACAGCGGGCCTCACACTTCAAATTTTAGGAACTGAATACTGTCCTCGGCTTATTTGGAACGTAGATTTGGCCTGCTACTATTTACTTTTTGTTGCCCTTGGATATGTTCTCCAGAAAAAAAATTTCTTCCAATTCATTTTTAAGACAAAATGGAGCCATGGATTCTCATTCCTAATATGCGCCCTCATCTTCTTCGGCTCTTTTTACGCAAGTTGCGTTTACCACGAGGCTCTATTCAAAAACTTCATTGACATCATCCCCGCAATCGCGGGATCACTTGCAGTGATTCAAATTGCAAAATTCATTCCAAGCAACAAACTGCTTTCCTTCTGGGGCAAGAATACCCTCACCCTATTTGGTCTGCACATCATCGCCCTTGGATTCATCAAAGCCTTTATTGTGTTTGTTTTACACTACGATTTGAGCTTTATAAACAATTGCGTCGCTATCAACGCGGGCATAAGCCTTATTGCACTTTTCCTGCTGATGCCCGTTGCGTTCCTCTTTAGGCGATTCGCCCCCTGGGCTATCGGGCAAAAAAAATAACATCACTTCAGCCGGCGGTAAACGGCCGCGCTATTTTAGCCGGCGGTAAACTGCCGCAAGCAGGGCGCCCGAGATATTATGCCATACGCTGAAGATGGCGCCCGGCACTGTAGCCATGGCAAGATTCGGGAAGGCGGTTCCCGCTAAAGATGTGGCAAGGCCGGAATTCTGCATTCCGATTTCCACAGAAAGTGCCTTCTTCTTTGCCACCGGGAACTTGAGCAAATGGGCAAGTCCGAAACCGCAGGCGTACCCGCAGAGGTTGTGAAGAATCACCACCACAAAGACAATGATGCCTGTTGCTAGAATCTTAGCCGCATTATGGCTCACCACGGTCGTCACAATGAGGCAGATGGCAATGACCGAGAACATGGGGAGAATCTTCGCGAACTTCTGCACAAACTTTCCGCAGAACTTGTTGATGAGGATTCCTGCGGCGATGGGCACGATGACCACCTGCACGATGGAGAGGAACATGGAGAGCACATTCACAGAGACGGTAGTGCGAAGCAGCAGGTAGGTGATAGCCGGAGTGAGAAGCGGTGCGAGGAACGTATTCACCGCGGTCATGCCTACGGAAAGCGGGACATCGCCATCGGAAAGGTAGGTAATCACATTGCTGGAAGTTCCCCCCGGGCATGTTCCCACCAGAATCACGCCAACTAGAAGTGCCGTTTCAAGCCCAAAAATCTTTCCGAGGGCAAAGGCCAACAACGGCATGATGGTAAACTGCGCAACGCAACCGATGAGAATGTCCCGCGGGCGGGTGAAGACCACCACGAAATCAGAAAACTTCAGCGTGAGACCCATGCAGAACATAGCCACCGCCAGAAAGTATGTAACGCAGGAAGTGGCAATCCAGTTGCAACTTGCCGGAACAAAAAGCGCAAGAATCGTTAGTGCCAGCACAATGAGGGCCATGAACCGCCCGATGAACCCGCTAATCGCTTCCAAAAACTTCATGCCTTAAATTTAGCTTCTGGGAGCTTCAAAATGGCAAAAAGGCGGGGGTTTATGCTACAAAAGGAAAAAAATCCCGCTAAAATTTCAGATTTTCGGCAAAAAGACGGCATTTTTGATTGACGAAGTGCGTTTCGAAGCACTTTTTTCCGAAAAACAGCCCTATTTTAGGATTTTCGGTAAATTTATTGCGCAAAATTCAAGAAAAAAGCAGGGATTTCTGTCAAAAGTGCTCCAGAATCCCGCTATTTCGCCCAATTTTGCAAATTTTCGCTTAATTTGTCTACAAACAACGGAAAAATTTACAATTCCGTCCTTTACACACAAACTTTTTGTTGTTATATTTGGCCGCAAATAACAAACCACCCCTTTTTAGGGTTACCAATAGAGGTTAAAATGTCTACAGTTATCCGTCTCGCTCGTTTTGGCAAGCGTCACAACCCCATCTACCGCGCCGTGGTTATCGACAACCGCAAGGCTCGCGACGATAGCTTTATCGAACAGGTGGGCTTCTACAACCCCAACCTGAAGAAGGCTGAAATCCGCTTTGATCAGGAAAAGATTCTGAAGTGGCTCTCTGTGGGCGCTCAGCCGTCCGACACCGTCCGCAACCTCCTCAAGAAGGTTGGCATCATGGACTTGTTCCACGAACAGCGCGCTGGCCGTTCCATCGAAGGCAAGACCGCTACTCCTCGTGCTGACAAGGAAAAGAAGGCAAAACTCGGCCCCAAGGCTCTCGCCAAGATCGAAGCTGAAAAGGCCGCCAAGGAAGCCGCTGCCGCTGAAGCTGCTGCCGCCGCCGAAGCACCTGCTGCTGAAGCTCCTGCTGCCGAAGCCTAATTCTAAGGAATTGAAGAAAGTCTCGCGTTTTTGGATTTACTCCGCGCGGGACTTTTTTTATCCCCACTCCCACACCCTCACACTTAAATGCCAAACGCTCAAGAATACATCACCGTCTGCGAACTCATGCGCGCCCATGGGGTTAAGGGCTATATCAAAGCCATGCCCTGCACCCATGACCTGGAGCGGCACAGCCTGTTGAAGGAGGTGCTGGTGCGGAAGGTGAACGGCGAGGAACTCAGCCTCACGCTGGAAGATTCCAAGCTGGCAGGGAACCTCTGGCACCTGAAGTTCAAGGGCTTCGACACGCCGGAGGCTGTAGCGGTTTTGGTGAACGGCGAAGTTCTGATTCCAGAAACGGAACGGCTACCGGCGCCCGAAGGGCAGTTCTACCCCGACGAGCTGGAGGGTTTCCGAGTCCAAACAGAAGATGGCCGGGATGTTGGAGAGGTGCTGGAAGTAGTGGAACTCCCTACGGTGAACGCCTTCAATATCAAGTTTGAAACTGCGGCGCAGGACGAATTCAGCAAGAAGACCATTCTCGCCCCATGGATTAAGGACTGCGTCAAGACAGTGGATGCAGCTGGCAAGCGAATCGTCTGCGACGGGGATTACCTGCGGGCGCTTTGCCCTGAGGACCACAGCAGCGAAGCCCGAAAGGAGATGGCCGATGAAGATTGATTGCATCACCATATTCCCCGAGATGTTCGCCCCCATGAAAAGTTCCATCATGGGTCGGGCCCAAAGCAAGGGACTCATGGAGTTCAATACCGTCTATCTGCGGGATTTTGCCATCAACGATTACGGTCAGGTGGACGACGTTCCCTATGGCGGCGAACCGGGCATGGTCCTCCGACCGGAACCCCTGGCCAAAGCCATCCGGAGCACAGGCGTCAAAGAAGACGGCGGAAAAGTCATCTACCTCACAGCGGATGGCGTCCCCTTCACCCATAAAATTGCGAAGGAACTTTCCGAAGAAAGCCATCTGGTGCTGGTCTGCGGCCACTACAAGGGCATCGACGACCGCATCCGCCAGACAGAGGTGGATATGGAAATCTCCATCGGGGATTTCGTGGTGAGTGGCGGCGAACTGCCGGCCATGATTGTCACCGACGCTGTAGTCAGGCTCCTGGACGGGGCCCTCGGCCACAAGGAATCCGGCGAAACGGACTCTTTTGCCCAGGGCGTACTAGGGTGGCCGGTCTACACCCGACCTGAGGAATTTGAGGGGAAAAAGGTGCCCGAAGTGCTGCTTTCGGGCCATCACAAGAACATTTCGGAGTGGCGGAGGCAGGAATCTTTAAAAAGAACCCAAGAAAGACGCCCCGACATCTTTGAAAAACTGGAATTAAATACTAAATTTGGCGACAAATAAAACGAGGTCACAATTATGTCCCTGAATATTGAAGCAATCCAAAATGAAAATTTGAAGGCTGACATGCCTAACTTCCGCGCTGGCGACACCGTCACTGTGAACGTGAAGGTTATTGAAGGTACCAAGGAACGTATCCAGCCGTTCAAGGGTGTTGTCATCCAGCAGAAGAACAGCGGCATCGGCAAGACTCTTACCGTCCGCAAGATGAGCGGCTCTGTGGCTGTGGAACGTATCTTCCCCATGAACTCTCCCCGCATCGATTCCATCGTTCTGGATCGCGCTGGTAAGGTTCATCAGGCTCGCATCTACTACATGCGCGACCTCCGTGGTAAGGCCGCCCGTATCGACGAGCGCCAGGCCTAATCTCTGGAACCAGGGGTTATTTCCCGATGAGTACGGGGGATTCCCACAAGCAATTAATCCCGCCCACGCAGGTAAGCGTGAAGGCGGGTTTTGTTGTATATTCGCCGGACGATGAAACGCGAAACATCATCATTCTGAACAAGGGCGAACTTGCAGCGGTGGACAGAAGTGAAATCCCTGCAAGGACAATCTTCAAAATGCAGCCCGGTGAGCTGGTTGGCGTCGCGGCACTCCTAGAGAGGGAACCCTTCAAGTACACCTTGGAAGCCACCCAGGACTCTGAAATCACCCTTATCTCCGAAGACTGCATGGAATCGGAGCTGAAGACGCTCCCCCTATGGCTATTGGCGGTAATCAAGGGACTTTCTGCCCAAACCCGCAAACTGAAGGACGCCACGCGAAAGCCTCGGGTGCAAAACACTCTCAAAAGCCTGTCGGAATACATCAGCCATCTAGAGCCGAAAAAAAACTACCCTATGAACGAACTCTGCAGGGAATTCCGCTGGCAGACCAAGATTCCAGAATCTCAAATCCAGGCCGATTTGAAAGCGCTAGCCAGACGGCAATTTTTGGAAATCCGGAAGGGCGAAAAGGGCACGGAAATCTGCTCCGACCACCCCATGCTTCTCCAGATTTACGTGGACTACCAAAAAGCTTCGGAAAAGAACAAGCCCTGGGCGCCCTTCCAACTGACAGACACTCAAAAAAAGGCACTCACCCTTCTCGCCGCACTCCAGAAAGACGTGCAAACCGACGCCCCCTCCTGGCTTAAATTCTTTACAGATTCTGGAATCGCCATCAATGTGACGGAATGGATTAAGATGATCTCCTTCGGGTGGTTCAAGGTTTGCGACGACAGTTCCTTCCAGGTGAACAAGGACAAGATTCTCTACTACCAACTGGCGCTCCGCTATGCAGCCAACATTCGGGGGGTGCTGTAATGCTCATCGCCGAAGGTGAATATCTGTGCCTGGAAGGGGAACGGGGGAACTCGCTCTACATCGTCCAATCCGGCATGTTCAAGGGCACTAGCCGCAAGAATCCCGAAAGCGAGCCGGAGTATTTCGAGCCGGGGTCCATCATCGGGGAACTTAGTTTGTTAGAAACCGCCCCGCGGGAGCTCACCATCCAGGCAGAAGAAGACAGCGAAGTCCTGGTTATCGAGCAGGAACAACTGAAGGAAATTCTAGACACGAAGCCCTCCTGGATAAATTCCATCATGAGTTTCCTCGTAAGCCGGAGGCACATCGCCGAAGAGAACAAGAAGAAAAGCGATTTGGTGCAGGCGCTGCCTCCGCTCCTCTTCCTGTTTGCGAAGTACATTGAGAATTCCAAGACGGACACGATTCCGCTACTGCTGTTGCAGGAAAAGCTTCACGACATGAACGGCACCGCGCCCGAAGAAGCCAACCATCTATTGCAGATTCTCGAAGAATTGAAGTTATTGAAAATGGAGCGGGATGTGGTCCGCGCAGAAAGCCTGCAAGTGATTCCACTGCTCTATCACACCTTGAAGTATCGGGCCCTCCACAAGCAGGTTTCGCCAAACATTCTCTCCATGACGGAGCAGATGGTGCTTACTGTATTCCTCCAGCTAGCCAAAGGGAACCGGCTCACCAGCAACGACGGCATTTGCACCATCCCAACGGAACTACTGAAAGAAGAGGCAAAGAAGTCCATGCACTTCACCCTTACCTCCCGCATTGTTGCTCCCCTTGTGCACAAAGGCGTTTTCGTAACCGACCAGCCGTTTGACATTCATGCCCCTCTGGATAATGTTCCCTGCTTCTATGCCGAATTTGAAAAGAGCCTAGACCTCTTGGAAATGAATCGCATCTTCCCCCTGCTGGACAAGAAACTCATTGATTAATTATGAATTATGAGGTACGAATTACAAGAGATTTCGGGCAGTAAAATTTTCCGAGGCAATTATGAATTTTGAATTTTAAATTGTGAATTGTGAATTACTATATTGTTTTCTGTAAAAATTCAACCAAAGGTTTATTATGAAAATCAAGACCCTTCTCATCACTTTGGCAAGCGCCTCCACCATTTTTGCTCAGGATGCCGCTCAAGCAGAACAGCCCAGCGCCCTCGCTAGCTTCCTCCCCCTCATTCTCCTCTTTGTGGTGATGTGGCTCTTCTTCATCCGTCCGAAGCAGAAGGAAATGAAGAAGATGGACCAGATGCGCAAGGAATTGAAGAAGGGCGACAAGGTGATGACCGCCGCCGGCATCATCGGTACTGTCACCAACATTGAAGACGGCTCCAGCATCATTACCGTCCGTACCGGTTCCACGACTTTGATTGACTTCGAAAAGGCAGCCATTCTGAAGGTTCTCAATGCCGAACCCAAGGCTGACGCAAAAGCCGAAGAAAAGAAGTAATCTTTAAGGTAGCGCAATGGCGATTCTCCCCATTTGTAAATACGGCGATCCAGTCCTCCGCAAAAAGTCTGAGCCCATCAGGGAAATCACTCCTGAACTCCGTCAGCTGGCGATGGACATGCTGGAAACGCTCTACGACGCTCCCGGCTGCGGTTTAGCGGCGCCCCAAATAGGAAAGAACATCCGTCTGGTGGTTATCGACACTACTCTCCCTGAAGAAGAGGAGAAGGATCCCCACATCATGTTCAACCCGGAATGGGAACCTGAAGAAGACGCAAAGCCCTGCGATTACGACGAAGGTTGCCTTTCCGTGCCCGACATCTTCTGCAACGTGGTGCGCCCGGATAAAGTGGCGGTGCGGTTCTTCGACATCAACGGCGAACCTCAGGAAATCCGCCATTGCGAAGGTCTCTTTGCCCGTTGCATTCAGCACGAAGTAGACCACCTGAATGGCGACCTCTTCGTCGATAAAATTTCCACATCCGACCGCACCTTGAATCAATCCAAGTTGCGGAAGATGGCCAAGGAAACTCAGTCCAAGCTGAAAAAGAAATAAAAGGGAGCCGGCTATGAACTGGCGACCTCTATTTTCCCTCACTCTTTTTATTCTCGCTGCAGCGACGTTTGCTGCCGAAGATTTTGTGTTGCCGGAATTTGACGACATGCCAAAATCTTCGCAAAAAGTAGAATCTAAAGCTGCTGTCGAAAGTAATGATGATGAGGTCGTACCTGCCAACTTCACACCCATAGAAGCTGGCTCTACAGGAATCGCAAAATCCGCAGCCGTCAAGAGTCCCGCGAACAGCGCCATCGCAAGCCAAACCATTGAATCCAAGCCCATTCCTGCAGAACTGAACCGCCCCATACGCGTCGGGGTTTACACTGACGCGAAAGAACTGTACCTCATCCGCGGTGGCGAAGAAATCCGCATTACCGCCGCAGGGAAAAAGTTGAAATTTCAGGGCAAGGAAAATTCCATGGAGGTGGAAGCCAAGGAAATCTATGATGAGGGTACTTGCATCGCCATCGCTCCCGACAAGAAATCATTGAAGACCGCCTGCTATCCTGGATATTTTGACATTGCCATCAACAAGGGAAAACTGAACGCCATCAATGTGGTGGACATAGAAGAATACATCCGGGGCGTAATTCCTTACGAAATCGGAAAGTTGGACAGTTCCCGATTCGAAGCATTGAAAGCCCAAGCGGTAGCGGCACGCACCTACGCCTATAAGCATTTCGGCAGTCGCGAAAGTTTAGGATTTGATGTATTTGCCGACACAAAGGACCAGGTCTACAAAGGCCTTCAAAGCGCTACCAGCCTCACGGATTCCGCCGTGAAGGAAACAGCCGGCGAAGCCATGACTTACGATGGAGCATTCATCACCGCCTACTATCATTCGACCTGCGGCGGAGAAACTGAAGTCATGGCCACCTGGAATAAAGAAGACATTCCCTATCTGAGGAGCAAGCCTGATTTGCGGGAAGATGGAACGCCCTGGTGCAACGAATCTAGCTACAGCACTTGGGAGCGCAAGTTCAGTGACGCAGAAGTGCAGAAAATGGCTAAGGAAAATGCTGGCGAAGTGAAGGCAAAAGTCAAGGACTTTACAAAAGTGACGGACATCGTCATCAAGGATACGCTCCCCAGCGGTCGCATTCTCACCATGGAAGTGATTACAGACAAAGGAAGTTTTGAAATCATCAGCGACAAAACCCGCTGGCTTTTCAAAAACAAGGGCACAATCCTGCCCTCCTCCTTCTTCCGAATTTCTCGGGATGGCGACAACTGGATTCTCTCCGGCAAAGGCTTTGGGCATGGTGTAGGCATGTGCCAGATGGGCGTACGCGCAAGAGCTCAAGCTGGCCAGAAGTACGACGAGATTCTGAAGCACTACTATACGGGCATTACCATCCAGCGGTTTGAAAAATGAAAATTGCCATCATAAGCCAGGGTTGTGCTGCCAATTTTGGAGATGGAGAGAAGCTAGCGCGGAAACTTTTGCAAGAGGCTTTGAGCAAAGGGGAACCGGCGCCGGAAATTGTTTTTACGATAGATCCAAACAGCGCACCGGATGCAAACCGCGCGCCCGATGCCTTCTACCTCAACGTTTGTACTGTGAAGGGGAACGCAGGGGCCCTCAAACTCCTCCGCAATACGACGGAAAAATTTCCCAAGGCCAGAATTTATATCACAGGTTGTGCGCCCAGGGACTTTCGGGCGGAAGCACTCCGTATTTGTCCTAGCGTCACCTTCCCCGATGCCGCTAATGGCGAAGAGAATCTGCGTCACCCGAAGTTGCGAGAAAATTCCTTCATCGGCATCGTAAATATTGAGGAGGGCTGCCTCGACGCCTGCAGTTTCTGCAGTACCCATCTGGTAAAGGGGCGGCTCCGCAGTTTCAGTCCCGAAATCATCGTAAAAAACGTCGCCGCCCTCGTCGCTGACGGTTGCAAAGAAATTCAGCTCACCGGCCAGGACTGCGGCTGCTACGGTTTTGACATGGGAACGAACCTCGCCGAACTGGTGCAAAAAATTCTCGTTCACGTTCCAGGCGATTACCGCATCCGCCTCGGTATGGGAAATCCGCGGCATATTCTGCAGTACAAAGACGCTTTGCTGGAATGCTACAAAGACGAACGGGTCTACAAGTTCATTCATCTCCCCGTTCAAAGCGGGAGCGAATCTGTACTGAAGGGCATGAACCGCCGCCATACCGTTCAGGACTACGAAATCCTGGCGGAAGCTTTCCTCAAGGAATTTCCGCTTTTCACTTTGAGCACGGACATCATCGTGGGCTTCCCCGGAGAAACGGAGCAGGACTTTGAAGCAACCTGCAATCTCATTCGCAACACACGGCCTACTGTCTGCAATATCACGCGGTTCGTGGCCCGCGCAGGAACTGTAGCTGCAAAGTTTGACGACGCAAGCAACTACCCTCCCGTTCCCGATTCCATGAAGCATGAACGTTCCGCAGCCCTTGCAGACATTTTCCAGCAAGTTGCAGAAGAAAACAACGGCCACTGGATAGGACATGAAGAATTTGTAGTCATAGAAAAATCCGGCTACCGGGAAGGTACTACCATCGCCCGCAACTCGGCTTACCGGCCCGTCGCCATCCAAGGTTCCTTCCCCATAGGCCAAAAACTGCACGTCCGCATTACCGACGCTGAGCCCTTTGCCCTTATTGGCGAAGTAATTGCCTAACCCGCGACGCTATCACAAGAAAACGCGACACTATCACAAAAAAGACCCGCCCTTTCGAGCAGGTCTTCAAATTCAAGCAATCCGTTTAAGATTACTGACCAAGGTACTTGCGGCCAATGCCGAATTCGTCCTTGTATTCCACGTAGTCAGGAACGAAATCCTTGTCGTAAGAGAAGGTCACATTCAGGGAGCACTGGAACTCGTTCATCAAGTCGCCAATTTCGCCAGCCTTCAGGTTCTTCTTCTTCTTTTCAATCTTTTCTTCGCCCTTCTTGCCTTCGAGGACTTCAGCTTCGCACCAGCCAGTGCCAGCCTTGGCAACGACTTCCTTACCATCGGTAGAGACCAGCTTGATCTTGCTCGGGTCCAACTTGGTGTTGTTACCGGTAGAAGCCCAGAACTGGAGTTCGCCAGCGAGGCTACCCGGAGCCATCTTGATGGTGGGGAATGCCATGACATAGCCCCACTTGTCGATGCGGCGGTTCACCTTTTCGCCAATCTGTTCGCCGAAGATGAGGAAGTAACCGCGAGTATCGATGCGGTTCTTGTTCAGAGCTTCCTTGACTTCAGCATTCTCTGGAGCCATTTCTGCAATCTTCATAATCTGATATGCGGCAACCACCGGGTCAGATTCAGACTTGGCATCGCCCAGGTTCTTGGCAACGTAAGCATTTTCAGCTTCGTTGCGGAGAGTCTTCACGGTTGCTTCGCCAGCGCCACGAGCCTTGGCAGTGGCAAGAGCGGTATCCATCTTTGCAAAAGCGTTAATGATAGTGGCATAGTCCACACCTTCCTGAGAGGCCTGGTTCTTACCCACAGTAGCGAGAGTGGTCACATATTCTTCCACCACTTCCTGCTTCTTCACTTCGGCCATGTTCACGGAGGCCTTTTCAAAGTAGCCATTGATGAGGTCGCTGTTCACATCCTTCTTGGCTTCGATTTCAGCAGCGCGAACCAGTGCCAGCGTGAAGTTGTCATAGAACTCATCAGACATGCTGTTCTTCTTCTTGGCATCCAAGTAAGAGTTGATGGCATTGCGGAAACGGCCTTCCTTCAGGTGTTCGTCACCACGCTTTTCGTTGGTTCCCTTACAACCGGTAAGAGCCAGGGCGACACTCACGGTCAAAGCAGCAATCAGGAATTTCTTCATTATAGAATCCTCTATGTAAAGTTCAAAAACAGACCTTTCGTCGGACAAATCAACTTTTTGGTCTAGTCAACACTAATTTAATTAAATAAATTTGGCCTGTAATTTTTTTATCCGTAAAAATTTTCTAAAAAAAGAGTAGGAAGCATGGAAATTCTGGTCATTAGCCCCGAAGCGGGAAGGTGGCAGACCCCGAGCCCCCTGGCGACGGCGGTAAACCGCATGACCGACGCCTTTGCAAGGGCCGGAGCCAATGCTGTGACCTGCTCTCCCTTCTATAAAAGCAATCTGGTGGATCTTTACAGCTACCAGTGCGTTTTTAAGGGGGTGGAAAAGCTTCAGGGGAAGCCCTTCGAAATCTGGAAATCCCTGAAAGACCCCTTCCACACCTACATCTACAACGAAGAATACTTTGAACGGCCCTTTGTGTACGGACCACCCAATGCAGTCCCCTATGGAGACAACCACCTCCGGTTCGCCTTCCTCGCCTCTGCCGCCCTGACCTACGCCAAAGAGACGGGGTTCCAGTGCAAAGCCATTCTCGGACACGAATGGGGTGGCGCCATGGCGGGGGCCCTGACTCATACCGCCTACAAGGAAGACTTTGGAGACGTTCCTTTCTTTTTTACCGTCCACAACATCACCTACGACTTCCATGTGCTCTCCAGCGAAATCGAGGCAATGGGGCTTCCTCGTGAAAACTACAACATGGACGGCTATGAATTCTGGGGCAAGGTAAGCCTTTTGAAGGCTGGGATTTTCTTCGCCCGGAAAGTGCTATTCCCCTCCCCCGGTTACTGCGACGCCATGATCAACACCAACCTCTCCGGAGGTTTGAGTGGCTTCCTCAGCCACAATAGAGACAAGCTGGAAGGCATTCAGTTCGGCGTGAGTTACCAGGTCTGGGATTTCAACATCAATGACAACCTCCCCATCAAGGAAGCCAAGCGAAAGGCAAAAGAGGTTCTCGCCCGTCATCTGGAAATGGAATGCTGCGACAAGCCCATTCTCTATGTGCACCTGGATGAGGAATCCGGAAACACCTCCGAAACGCTGGCCACCATTCTTTCCAACATTGCAAAGGAAGGCGTGTTCATCATCGTTGGCGCCGCAGAACAAAGTCAGGAATGGAACTACTACCACGATGTGGCAAAGCAGTATCAGGGCATCATGGCCATCATTCCTCTTGTTGCTGGTGCGGAAAGCGTGAACAACTTGAGGGCAGTACTTGCAGGTTCTGACATTCTCTTCGCTGCAAATTTGAAGGAGCCCTCCACCTCCATTATTTTGAAGGCACTTGCCGCAGGCACGCTGCCTCTGACTGGCCGCCGCGTTGGTGTTGCCAGCATGCTGGACGACTACTGCCCCGAAACTTCGGGCATGGCAAATGCATTCCTCGTCGATGACGCCAACGCTCCCGACCAGATGCTCGCCCGCTTGCAAGACGCACTCCACGTCTACCGCGAAGAGACTGCAGACTGGGACAAAGCCGTGGTCAATGCCTACAGCGGGTTCCACTACGAGTGGGACAGGACCATCGCGAAATATTTACTAACTTTAGGAGAGTCGGGACTTTAGCTCAATCGGTTAGAGCCGCGGACTCATAACCCGCTGGTTCCCGGTTCAAGTCCGGGAGGTCCCACGAAATAAGGCGTTCCATCATGGAGCGCCTTATTTAATTTTACCCGTGATAGAGTTTCTTAGTCTGATACACCGGTTCCATCGTTAGGTTCACACCCAAGCGACGGAAGATATCCAAATCCACTTGAGCGAGAATCACGCTGGCATGGACTTCGCAATTGCGGAACAGAGGAAGTTTTTCCAGAGCGAGTTTTGCATTATAATCCGTCAAGGCGCAAATGGAGAGCGCCTCCAAGACCTCATCCATGTGAAGACGCGGGTTTGCATGCCCCAAAGCCCCTGTCTTCAAATTCTGGATGGGCTCGATGACCATGGGAGAAAGCAGATTCACGCTAGGTGGAATTTTCGCCATCTTCTTGAGGGCATTCAACAGCATGGTGGAGCAAGCACCCAGAAGTTGCGTGGTTTTGCCCGTAACGATGCTTCCGTCCGGAAGTTCAATGGCAACTGCAGGGCCCTCGGTTTCTTCGGCACGCTTTACAGCGGCTTCCACCACAGGCCGGGCAGACACACTCACCTGAGCCTGTTCCATCAACAGTTCCAGTTTGTAAACCTGATCGGGCTCTGCATTCCCTTTACGAACCTGGCACTTGGTATTGTAATAACGACGCACAATCTCTTGACGCGCAGCTTCACAAACAGCCTCATCATCAATGATGCAATTGCCAGCCATGTTCACGCCCATATCCGTAGGGCTCTTGTAGGGAGACTGGCCGAGAATGCGCTGGAACAAGGCGTTCAGCACCGGGAAGATTTCCACATCGCGATTGTAGTTGATGGTGGTCTGGCCATAAGCTTCCAAGTGGAAGGGGTCAATCATATTCACATCATTCAAATCCGCAGTGGCGGCTTCGTAAGCCAAGTTCACCGGATGCTTCAGAGCGATATTCCAGATGGGGAACGTCTCGAATTTTGCGTAGCCCGCTTTTACGCCGCGCTTGTTTTCGTGATAAATCTGAGAGAGGCAGACCGCCATCTTTCCACTTCCCGGGCCAGGAGCGGTCACCACCACCAACTCGCGAGTAGTTTCCACAAACTCATTCTTTCCGTAGCCATCGTCAGAGACCACCAGCGGAATGTTTCCCGGATAGCCCTCGATGGTATAGTGGCGGTAGACTTTCAAGCCTAAGCTTTCCAACTTTTTCTGATAGGCAACAGCACTGGCTTGGCCCTGATAGCGGGTCAAAACGACACTACTTACATAGAGGCCATAACCGCGGAAAGCGTCGATGAGGCGGAGCACATCCATATCGTAGGTGATGCCCAAGTCGCCGCGGACCTTGTTCTTCTCGATGTCGCTTGCATTAATGGCAATGACAACTTCGGCCTTGTCCTTCAACTTCTCCAACATCTTAATTTTGGAGTCGGGCTTGAAACCCGGAAGCACGCGGGAGGCATGATGATCGTCAAAAAGTTTTCCGCCAAATTCCAGATAAAGTTTTCCACCAAACTTCGCAATGCGTTCCTGAATTTTTTCGGACTGCATCCTCAGGTATGCGTCGTTATCAAAACCCACCTTAAACATCTTCTCTATCCTTACTTAAGTTTTCTCAAAGATAAAAAAATGCAAAAAATCCCTCGGTGTTTTTCGAGGGATTTTTCATGTCAAAAACCTAGGTGAAAAAATTCTTTTTAGCGGACGGCAATCTTCTGCATGAGGTCACCCTGACGCACAAGATAGACTCCTGACTTGCGGAATTTTTGCTTCAGAACATTCTGCATAGAGTTGCCGCGAGCCATGTCTATGTAGCCCAACAACTTACCTTGCATATCGAACACCTGGAACTTACCAACGGGCTGATTCACAGAAGCCTTTGCAAAAGGAATCGCGTCGGGATCGGCCTCCACCAACTCAAACTTGAGCCAGTCTGCATTGCAATAAGGGAAACTCACCCGCAAAATGTGACGACCTTGAGGTAAACGGATTGGCGTTGTGGTGCTCGCCTCGGCATAAGTTCCCCAATCTCCTGTGCTAGCCGCACTGATGGAGCCAACAGAATTGCCATTGATCATCAACGGAACAGACACCGCATTTTCATTGCCATTGGCAATCATGATAGTGGCATTATACGTTCCACCTGTCGGAATATCTACCGTATATTCCAGCCATTCATCAGGGTTTGTGTAACCCACACCATAGCCAGAACCAACGCCAACGATATCCACAGTCGTGCCACTGCGATATCCATTGTTGGCCGGGTCGTCCGTTCCATCCACTTCGTTATAGGCTTCTCCGTTGGCACCTTCATCAAAGTTCTCGATTTCAATGGTTCCAGGAATGGAGTTGCTGCTGTAAGGAGTCTGGTTGCCAAAGTCTGGCGAGGCACTGGAAGTCGGCGTATAAGCACTACTGGAACCAGGATTCACGCTAGAACTGGATGTTGGCGTGGGTGCAGAACCGATGTAAACCTTAGCATGAGGGAAATCTGCCGTGCCAGAGACACCACTACCTGTTGACCCCGCTTCACCAAGCACTTTGGCTTCGTAAAGTTTACCAGGCTTCAGTCCCAATTCCTCCCATTTTTTCATGTGAGCAGTTACGTTGATTACACCACAATCACGGGCACTGGTTCGGATGCTAAAGTATTGGTTAAAATTATCGCTATTACCCCGAATTGAAGGCTGTCCAATACGAGCATGCTGGTATACTGTATAGACTGCTCCATCTATGGTATAATCTCCAATAGGATCGTTTCCAACAGTCCACTTGTTTGGAGCTCCAGGGCTCAACCAGTTGTCCACCACATAGTATTCCACCAAATCATATGAGCCGGGAACATCCGTCATCCAACCATAAACACCCACAAAAGAGTAATCCACACCGGTCACATTTTGTTTCACTAGTTTGAATTCTGCAATAATATCGCCATCTAGTTCCTTATAAGTCTTTGTACTACCAAAAGAAACACCCTCACGGCAAAGATAATCCCCCGCATTCTGGAAAGAGCAAGAGAAGGAACCATCTGAATAGAAGGTGGCACTTCCAGATGTGGCGTGATCGTACCAGATGGCATAATCGTTCCCGCCAATGTTGCCTTCTGCATAACTGGAAGATTCCGTCTTACTCGTTCCCGAATGAGACGCCGTATTGCAGAAACTCTGCGCAAAGGCTCCCGTTGCTGCGAGGCTAAGCCCCAAAATCAGTTTTGTGAAGAAAGTCATTTTCATATTGGCTCCTTTTTAGCCACATCCCTAATTCAAATATATATCCCTTGACTTGGAAGCGCAACCACGAACGTCGCGAAATAGCCTCTATAGACAAAAGAACCTACCCCATTTACAGGGATAGGCCCTTTAAGTCTTTTAGAACCGGTTAGTTTTCACTGATTTCATTTGTTTCAGACACTTCCGCAGAATCGTCCTTCACAATGGAATCGTCATCCACTTCCACCCCTTCCACCTTATCGAAGGTTTCCTTGGCTTCTGCGGAATCCTGCTCAATATCTTCCACACTGGGGAGCGCGGTAGCGTCTTGCACGGTGTCGCCCTCGTTCAAGCGAATGCACTTCACGCCAATGGCACTGCGGTTTGTCAGTCGGATGGAATCCGCCTCAATGCGAATGACCTGACCTTCCTTACTGGTGATAATCAAGTCGTAATCGTCAGCAACGCTTTCCACGAATACTGCCGGGCCCGTCTTTTCCATACCATCGGCGCTGAGGTTGCGAACACCCTTGCTACCGCGCTTAGTCACGCGATAGGAACTGGGCTGAGAACGCTTACCAAATCCCTTTTCGGTAATGGTCACGATCTTGTTGCCTTCCTTGAGCCAGATGAGAGAAATCACTTCATCGCCTTCCGCAAGTTTGATACCGCGCACGCCATGAGTGCCACGGCCCATGGGGCGGAAGCAAGTGATGGGGAACGTGACTGCCTGACCATTCTTGGTAGCAAGCATCAGGAGGTCATTAGCAATGGGTTTGTTTTCTGCATCCTCGTCAGCGCCTTCTACATTTTCCACATCTGCGGATTCTGCAGTTTCTGCGCTGTCGGAAGCATCTTCGTTTGCATTGAGAGAGGCGTTGTATTCCTCTTCCGTCATGCCCACCAACTGCACCTTCACCAGTTCATCGCCTTCATCCAAAGAAATGGCGTTCACACCAGCCTTGCGCGGGCGGCTAAACAGCTTCAAGTCCATCTTGTTGATGATGCCCTTCTTGGTTGCAAACACGAGGCAGAAGAATCCGCCGAACTTGCGGACCGGCACAATGGCCTGAACTTTTTCGCCCTCGGTGAGGCCCACAAAGTTGATGATGGGGCGGCCCTTTCCACTGCGAGTGCCTTCGGGCAAGCGATAGACCTTGGTCCAGTAGGCACGACCCTTGTTGGTGAACACCAGCAAGTAGCTGTGCGTGCTTGCGGTGAAAATCTGGTCCACATCGTCGTCGTCCTTGAGGCCCGTACCGACAACGCCCTTACCACCGCGGGTCTGGGCTTTGAAGGTATCAATCGGGAGGCGTTTGATGTAGCCTTCCTTACTGAGGGTAATGACCTGTTCTTCTTCGGCGATGAGATCTTCGTAATCCAAATCGTCCACAGCATCCTCGATGCTGGTGCGGCGTTCGTCGCCAAACTTGGCAACCACGGCATCCAAACGTTCCAGGAGAATAGCGATGCGGCGTTCACGCTTTTCGAGAATGTCCTTCAAATCAGCAACGGTTGCCACCAGCTCGTTGTATTCGGCTTCCAACTTCTCCAAGTTGAGGCCCGTGAGCTGAGACAAGCGCATGTCCACAATGGCCTGCGACTGAATTTCGTCCAGGTTGAAGCGTTCCTGCAAAGCAACCTTTGCGGCTTCCGTTGTAGCACTCTGCTTGATAATCTGCACCACTTCATCAATGTTCTGAGTCGCAATGCGGAGGCCCTCGATGATGTGGAGGCGGGCTTCTGCCTTTTTCAAATCAAACTGGGTTGCACGAGTCACCACATCCAGGCGGTGATCGATGTAAACCTGAATCAGTTCCTTCAGCGTGAAGACCTTAGGCAGATTGTTAATGAGTGCCAGGTTGTAAATGCTGAAGGTTGTCTGAAGTTGCGTATTCTTGTAGAGGTTATTGAGAATGACTTCGCCCACTGCATCGCGGCGGAGTTCAATCACAATCCGCATACCTTCGCGGCTGGATTCATCACGGATATCGGTGATGCCATCCACACGCTTCTCGCGGACCAGTTCTGCAATCTTCTTGCAGAGTTCCGCCTTGTTCACCATGTAGGGGATTTCCGTCACGATGATGCGGGGCTTGCCCTTGCTATCGGTCTCAATTTCGGAACGGGCACGCACACGCACGCGGCCATGGCCTGTCAAGTAAGCTTCACGGATGCCCGCGCGACCACAGATTACACCGCCGGTGGGGAAGTCCGGGCCACTCACGTAAGAAAGCAAATCTTCGCCAGAGATGTCCGGATTTTCGCAAACCGCATGAATGGCATTTGCAATTTCACGCAGGTTGTGGGGCGCCATGGAGGTGGCCATACCCACTGCAATACCCGTAGTGCCGTTCACCAGCATGTTGGGAAGCACAGAGGGGAGCACCAGCGGTTCTTCCAAAGACTCGTCATAGTTGGGGCCCATGTCCACCGTTTCTTTTTCCAAGTCTTCCAGCATGAGGGCGCCCATGTGGTTCATCTTGGCTTCGGTGTAACGCATAGCAGCGGCACCATCGCCATCGATAGAGCCAAAGTTACCTTGGCCAAAAACCAGCGGATAGCGGAGAGAGAAGTCCTGAGCCATACGGACCAAGGTCTCGTACACGGCAGAGTCGCCATGAGGGTGATACTTACCAATCACATCACCCACGATACGGGCGCTCTTCACCGTAGACTTGTTGGGAACCACGCCCAACTTGTGCATACTGTACATCACGCGGCGGTGCACGGGTTTGAAACCGTCACGAGCATCCGGCAACGCACGAGCCACAATCACGCTCATGGAATAACGGAGGTAGCAATCCTGCATGTCCTGTTCAATCAGGCTTTTGAACTGCGATCCTGGAATCATTTCTTCTGACATCTGATCCTCAACTTAATAAGCTGCAAGCAGCATTTTATCTATTACTTCTAAACTTTCAAAATCGGTCTGGTCCACCCGATGGGGCGTGATGGTCGCATAGCCCGCATTGAGCAAAAAATCATCGCTATCCGCCGGATTTTCATTCCAGAGTTTTTCACCATCCAACTGCCACTCGCCGTTAGTGGGCTTGTAGTGGTCCGTAAACATACCGAGGGCCATTTTGGTGGCCTTGAAGCCCTTGAAGGTCTCCGGAGTCCCCTTAGGGAAGTTCACGTTCCAGAAGACGCTAGGACCAAAATTCTCATACATCCGCTCCCGAACCACGCGGGCGGAAAAATCCAGCACCGTAGGCATCAAAGATTCTCCCCCGAGGCTTAGGGAAAGAGAAACAGCAGGCACGCCCCAGAGGGCAGCCTCACGGGCGCCAGCCACGGTTCCCGAATAAAGGGACGCCACGCCGGAATTCTCGCCGATGTTCACGCCAGAAAAGCAGACGTCAAAGCCACCGGGAGCAAAATGCCCCAAAGCGAATTTGGCTGCGTCTGCAGGGGTGCCCGAAACCGAATAGACTTTGTAGTCTTTGGGGCAATCCACCTGTTTTACGCGAAGGCTGTGCCGGAGTGTGAAGGCGTGGCCAACCCCGCTCTGTTCCGTTTCGGGGGCAAACACGAAAACCTCCCCAAAAGGAGAGAGGGCACACGCCAAGGCGTGGATATTTTCGCTATTCACACCATCGTCATTGGTGATGAGAATGCGCGGTTTTTGCGTGTTTTCCATGCACGTTTAAAGATAGAATTTTATCTTTAAAATATGTACACAGAACCCAAGTTTTTAGCCATGAAAGAGCCCTCAAAATTCAAGCGGCTCGCCGAACTTTTGCGCGTCATTATTTTGCAGCTGGGAGACGACGTTCCCAGGGCAAAAAAGGAGTTCGAAACCTACGCGGAATGGCTGAAATTACCGACCTCGGAGCGGATTTCCGGGAAAAATCAAGCACAAATGATTGACCTCTACAAAACCTTCCGCACACGGGCAGGTTTGGGGTTTGAGAGGGACGTCTATCTGGAGCAGGAACCGGGCGATCGGGAGACTCCAAATGAGGCTCCCATTCCATTCGCCGTTCTGGTCCATAATCTTCGCAGCGCCTTCAATGTAGGCTCCATCATCCGGAGTACCGATTGCTTTGGGCTGGAAGGCGTCCACCTCAGCGGTTACAGCTGCAGTCCGGACCACGTGACCGTGAAAAGCGCCGCCCGCGGCTGCCAGGAATGGATTCCCATCAAGCGCTGGGAAAGCCCCTTCGACTGCATCAAATGGCATAAGGAAAACGGCTACGAAATCATCGCACTGGAAACTGGCGAAAACATCCCGAACATCGGGGATGTAAAGTGGCCCGCAAAAGGGCTCATCATTCTCGGGAACGAGGAACTGGGTATCGCGCCAGAAATCATGGCAGAAGCCACCATGAAAGTGACCATTCCTATGGCCGGGCGCAAAGCCAGCATGAATGTGGCGGGAGCATTTGCCATCATGGCGTTTAAAATCCGTTCTGATTATCAGAAGTAATTGAAGTGGGTCCGATGAATTGATGCGGATTTGGCCTCACCTTCAAAAAAAGATTTTCTATATTTGACCGCGTCATTGGACCGCAAGGCCAATAGAATTGCTCGAGTAGCTCAGTTGGATAGAGCATCTGCCTTCTAAGCAGAGGGTCGTGGGTTCGACTCCCGCCTCGAGTACTTAAAGCCTCCCTTGGGAGGCTTTTTTTGATTGCGGGAGGAGAAGCCACGACCATTTTTACCCTGTGGGTTCGATTATTGCGTAAGGCGAGTGTCGCAGCGGCAAATTTATTTGCCGATATGACCGAGCCGAGCAATTACTGCTAGGCCGTCAGGGCTAGCAGCCTCCCGCCTCGAGTACTTAAAGACTACCGCAAGGCAGTCTTTTTTATCTAACGTTCACGCGCTTGGCGGTGTAGCCGTTCTTGACGATGTAAACGCCGGCACTGGGGAGAGCAAAGGTGAAGTTGGCGGAGGTAGCCACAACCGTCTTCACCATGTTGCCCTGCATGTCAAAGACGTTCACGATGGAGTTCGGGCGGGCGCCAGCGATGGAGACCATCTTTCCGGAGGCGGTGACGCTGAACTGCGGCAGTTGAGCCTGGGCGATGATGGATTCCTTCTGGCTGGAACTGCTCTTGGCGTCGCTACTACTAGATTTCGCTTCACTGCTGCTAGATTCTGCCTCAGAAGAGCTACTTTCTGCGTCGCTACTGCTGGACTTTGCCTCACTAGAACTAGACTTCGCTTCGCTGGAACTGGAGGCGGCTTCAGAGGAACTGGATTCCGTCTCAGAAGAACTACTTTCCGCTGCGCTTGAACAACTCTCCACTTCACTGGAGCTGCTCGGAATGGCCTCGAAATTGGCCGTATAGGTTTCTGCCTTAGTCACGGTAATCGTACGGGCGGCCGTCTTCACGTCGTCTTCCCAGTCGGTAAACTTGTAGCCCTCATTTGCAACAGCTTTGATTTCAACTTTTGTGCCGTATTCGTACGTTCCAGCACCTGTCACAGTTCCCATGGTTTTATCGTTTACGGCAACCGTGATGGCGTACTTCTTCACGTCGCCCAACACATACTTATGCGGGCCAAAGACCTTGAGATACGGGTAGTAGAGGGTATCTCGCTTGACATTTTCACTTACCGCGCCAACAACCCAAGCAGTCGTATCCAATTTCAGGGACGTTCCAGCAGCAAGTTCGGCACTAGTTTTACCCCCGACATTTTCAACATCTTCGCCAGAACCCAAAGCATTCCCCGTATAGAAATCCGTATTGAAGTAGGCATTGCTGATAATGGCACTGTTGTCGAAGCCAACTACGCCGCCGGCAATAGTAAACCTCGGTCCACTCACGGAACCCATGTTGTACACATTGCTGACGGAACCTTTGTTGTCAACACCCCCAACCACGCCACCAACATAAAGATCTGTCCCGCTCACGGAGCCAGTATTGTACATATTGCCGACGAAGCTAGCATCGTTATACCCAATTACACCGCCGACAAATTTTCCCCCACTTACAGCACCCGTATTATAGACTTTATCAACCTGGCCTTTATCACGAACATGACCAACCACACCACCGATAACGAGGGAACCTCTTACAGTACCCGTATTATAACTATCCATGACTTTACCAACACTGGTCCCGGCAACGCCGCCCACATTTTCTTTTCCACTCACAGAACCCATATTGTCGCTATCCGCGACTTTACCAACATTGACTCCAACAATGCCACCCACATTTTCTTTTCCACTCACAATACTCTTGCTATAAACATTGCTGACTTCACCTTCAGCAACCAACCCAACAACAGCGCCGACTGCTCCCAGGCCCCTGAAATAGGAATCCTCAACGCCAACATTTTTTACGACAGCTCCATCCAAAATCCCAAATACGCCGACAAAAGCGGTAGTGTCATCATTAAAATACAACCCGCTGATTGATTTGCCATTGCCGTCGAATGTCCCTGTATATGGTTTTTCATTCGTTCCAATCGGGGTCCAGGCCATGGGTTTAGCGCTTGCATGCGTATTTTTGAACGCATCCACATCAAAGTTTCCATCGCTTTTAACGTTGGCATTATCCATGCCCAGCAGATTCTCGTTCACAACGATATCAGCCGTCAACTTGCCGTTGAGAGTAGTATTGCCAGCATTTACAAACTCGGCGAACTTGAAAAGTTCTTCAACATTGCTGATTTCAACCTCTGTCGCATTGGGGTCAAGTTCGATAAATGTTGGAGCCGTTCCCACGCCTTTTAAACTCGGAAAAGCGTACTTCCGCCAACCATTAGAAATAATGTAATAACCACCGTTCCATACACCATCAGAATTTTCAAACGCCAACGTCACATCAAGAGCGGCAAGTTCTGTAGTCTTTTTGCCTTCGACATTCGAACCTTCGCCGGAACCAATTGCATCTCCATCAAAAAAATCCGTATTGAAGTATGCGTTGCTAATGGATCCCCTGTTAGCTCCGGCCACTCCGCCAACGTGGTCGCTAACACCATCCACATCACCCGTATTATAAACATTGCTGACAACCGCCCCTATATTACTAACGCCAACTATGCCACCAACACCTTCATTTTCTTCATTTGTCCCTTCCACTCTACCTGTATTGTACGCATTGTAAATCTTCCCCGAAGAATACCCAACCACTCCGCCAACATAGTTGCCACCACCGATTACAATACCCGTATTGTAGGAATCACTAACTGTTCCTACATTACTACCAACAATACCACCTATGCACGCCCCTGTTCCATTTACGGATCCCGTATTATAAACATTGTCTACAATACCCTTATTATCAGAAACGACACCTCCGACACCATACGCTCCCTTGAGGTAAGAATCCTCCACACCAACATTCATTACCTTTCCTTCAGACCCAACCCAACGAAACAATCCTATATCATTCACAGCGTCATTAAAATACATTCCATATACAATATGTCCAGCACCATCAAACGTTCCGACAAAAGGTTTTGTAAATGTCCCTATTGGTGTCCACTGCGTGAAGTTGGAACCGTCTCCATTCAAGGTCCCATCTGCCTTGAGCACGCTTTCGCCTTCGCCGCAGGCGTTCAGACAGATGTCTGCCGTCAACTTGGCATCAACATCCGTCACGCCAAATTCATTTACCAGCCTTGCAAAATCCTTGAGGTCGTCCGCATTTGCAATCTGAATGACGTTGTCAACAACCTTGAACTCCAAAGCCGTTATCTTGTATTGGAAATCTGCGAAAATTTCTAGATAGGGGAAACTGGCGGTCAATTTCCCGGTTGTCTTGTCGTATGCTAAATTGCCGGCCACCCAATCTGGACCTATATCAATTGCGATAAGTTCGGCAGTCGTCTTACCTTCAACATGAGAAACTTTCGCTTCATTTGCATTTTCTCCAATAGCATTCCCTGTATAAAAATCCGTATTGTAATAAGCGACGTAAATTTTTGTCGTATTCGCCCCGACCACACCGCCAACAAGACCTTCTCCACTCACCGCACCAGTGTTGTAAACGTTGCTGACGGTGCGATCATTATTCCCGACCACGCCGCCAACAACATTATTCCCACTCACCGCGCCAGTGTTGTAAACGTTGCTGACGGTGCCACTATTATATCCGACCACGCCGCCAACTCTGTCTATTCCACTCACCGCGCCAGTGTTGTAAACATTGCTAAGGGTGCCACCATTATTCCCGACCACGCCGCCGACCCTGCCGTCTGTTCCACTCACCGCACCAGTGTTGTAAACGTTGCTGACGGTGCCACCATTATTCCCGACCACGCCGCCAACATTGCTGCTTCCACTCACCGCGCCAGTGTTGTAAACGTTGCTGACGGTGCCACCATTATTCCCGGCCACGCCGCCAACATTGCTGCTTCCACTCACCACACCGGTGTTGTAAACATTGCTGATGAAGCCACCCGCATTTAATCCGACCACGCCGCCGACAGTGCCCGCTCCCCTGATATAGGAATCCACCACACCCACATTCTGGACTTTCGCATCATAATCTATGATTCCGAACAGGCCCACGTAATTCACATTTTCATCATTGAAGTACAACCCGCTGATGACATGGACATTCCCTTCGCCATCCTTGCCATCAAATATCCCTGCGTATGGTGTTGATTCCGTTCCAATGGGGGTCCACTGTTTTGAGTCACTGCCGTTCAAATCAATATCCGCAGTCAACTTGCCGTTGATGTCAGTCTCGCCGCCATTAACCATCTCGGCAAACTTGTAGAGGTCGCCGCAGGTTCCAATCTGATAAACCCCGTCAATCTCCGTGAGATTCGCGGGCATCACGCACGGGGCAGCAAAAACCGCCGTCGAAAAAACAGCCATCATGGCAAACAAAACTGCACGAGCCATCTTTCCCATCGATTCTCCTTTATGCGGGGAACTATCGCCTCAAATATAGATAAACGAACCGAGGCCCCGCGGGTTTTAAAAGCCGACGCCCTTGCAGGTTTTTGAATTGTGGATAAAAAATCACGCAATAGGGCACACTTACGTCAGCAGCAAATCCTGCTTTTGCAACAGGAAATCGACCAGGTTGATGTGGGCAATTCCGTTTCGGCCCATGTTGATTTTGTCCAGCGAGATGACGTACTTTGGCGAGGCGTCGCGGATAGGGCTGAACGCTCCGAATTCCCGCTGAATTGTGCTTTCGTTTGCCAATAGGTACGCCACCTGGATAAAGCATTTCTTGCCATTCCTTACGGCGATGAAATCCACTTCGCCCTTATACGTCTTTCCGATATAGACGGTGAATCCCCTCTGGCGGAGTTCGTTGTAAACGATGTTTTCCAAGAAGAAGGTGTCTTCGAAAATCACGGAATTTGTCTGGATAATCCTGAGGCCTGTATCGACCGCATAGAATTTTTCCTTGGACTTCAAGGCCCGCTTTCCGAATATGTCAAAGCGCTTGACCTTGTGGATTAAAAAGGCTCTTTCCAGGCGGTCCAGGTAATTACAAACTGTTTTCGAGGTGATTGTCTTTTTGCCTTTGGAGGCGTGTTCTGCTTTGTAGGTTTCCGCGATGCTTTCCGCAGAAAAGTCGCGCCCCGCATTTGCCAGAATATAAAGGGAAATGTCTAGGAGCTGTTTCTTTTGAACGTTCCCGCCTGTTTTTAGAAGGTCGTTCCCGACAATGCCTGTGTACAGATTTTCGAGGTAGCGTCTTGTGGACTCCTCTTCGTAGAAATCGAAGCGCACGGGGAAGCCGCCCCACTTGATGTAGTCATAAATCAGGTTCTCGGAAAAATCCCTCCCGTTCAGTTCGAAATATTCCTTCATTTCTATGAAAGAGAAGGGGAATATCTCGAATTCCACAGTGCGTCCCGTGAGCAGTGTGGCAAGTTCGCCAGAGAGTAGCCTTGAATTGCTTCCGGTGACGAAGATGGAGGCGTTGAGTTTTGCACGGAGCGAGGCCAACGCCTTTTCGAAGTTTTCGACGTGCTGTATTTCGTCCAGAAAGATGTAGTACTTTCCGCGCCCCTGTATGCGGCTCTTGATTTCCTTGTCCAGGTCATTCGCTGTCTGAATGTATGAGAAATCAAGGTCCTCGAGGTTGATGGAGACAATCCTGCTCCCGGGAACGCCCTGCTGCTGTAATTCGCTTTTGATGGAATTCAAAAGAACCGATTTCCCGGAACGACGAACGCCCGTCAAGACCTTTATCAAGTCTGATTCATAAAATGGTCGGATTTGCTCCAAATAGCGGGTTCGCGTCAACTCCATACATTGCCTTTTATTCATTATTCGTTTCTAAAATATATAAAAATTTTAAGTTTTTGAAAAATATTATTAAAAATATTTCTAAAAACTAGAACAAATCATACTTTTTGAAACAATATTCAAATAGAGCAGACGCATTTTTCCCTATGCGCACTTTACCGGACGTTCACACGCTTGGCGGTGTAGCCGTTCTTGACGATGTACACGCCGGCGCTGGGCAGAGCGAAGGTGAAGTTGGCGGAGGTAGCCACAACCGTCTTCACCATGTTGCCCTGCATGTCAAAGACGTTCACGATGGAGTTCGGGCGGGCGCCAGCGATGGAGACCATCTTTCCGGAGGCGGTGACGCTGAACTGCGGCAGTTGAGCCTGAGCGATGATGGATTCCTTCTGGCTGCTGCTGGATTTTGCGTCGCTGCTACTAGATTTTGCAGAACTGGAACTGCTCTTGGCGCCGCTACTGCTGGACTTTGCATCGCTGGAGCTAGACTTCGCCTCGGAGGAGCTGGACTTCGCTTCGCTGGAACTAGACTTCGCGGAACTTGAGGAACTCTTCGCAGAACTGGAACTGCTCTTGCCATCGCTACTACTAGATTTCGCTTCGCTGGAACTGGAAGCAGCTTCAGAAGAACTAGACTTCGCATCGCTGGAGCTGGAAGAAGCAGGAATCTCCTTGAAATTCGCCGTGTAGGTAATATTGCCAGTCACAACAATGGTGCGCTCGGCAGAAGCCTTCACGTCATCGGCCCAGTCGCTGAATTCGTAGCCCGTTTTAGCGACCGCCCTGAGCGTCACTTCCGAGCCATAATCATAAACGCCAGAATTTTCCAGGCCTTCTACAACGCCCATCGCAGAATTGTTTACAGCGACCTTGACAGTGTACTTAACAGGAATCCACTTGGCGTAAACATTCTTCGGGCCAAAATCCGTCGATACGATTTCAGTAATGCCGGAACCCTCCGTAAATGTGGCATCCGTGAACCATCCGCCAAATGTATAGTTTGCACGTTCCGGAATGGGCAGGACATAATTCGTACCATACTCATATTTCGTGGCGAAGGCATCTTTTGTAGAACCACCATTCATTTCCGCGACAATTGAGAAAACGAGTTTTCCACTTCCGTCAAGAACGAGTACAGGCCAAGTATCTACGGAGCCGTCCTCTCTTGGAGCAGCAACCTGCCCCCACACGGAGCCATTCAGACCACCTTCCTTGCAATCTTCGGAACCATCTTCCTTTTCACACCAGTTATGCAATTCTGCGGCAACCGTGCCGTCGTGGAATTCGTCAGAAGACCTAACCTCGCCACCGAGGGCATCTCCGTCGCCACCCGTTGCAAGGAAGAAGCTGCTCGAAACGTTCAATGTTCCATCTTCATTAACCCCCACAAGACCGCCAGCATATTGCGTTCCGCTCACGGTGCCTGCGTTGTAGCTGTTCTCGATGGTTAAAATAGCAGAATAGTTATCTCCCACAAGGCCGCCGACATATTGCGTTCCGCTCACGGAGCCTGCATTGTAGCTGTTCGTGATGGTCAATCTAGCGAAATTAAAGATTTCCCCCACAAGGCCGCCGACAATCCCTGAAGGCGCATTCACGGAACTTTCGTTATAACTGTTCTCAATCTTCAATTCGGCACCATCTCTATTTACACCGACAATGCCGCCAATATAATGCACTCCTTTCACGGAACCAGCACTATAACAATTTTTAATGTTTAATTTGCCAGTGACTTGTCCGGCAAGGCTACCAACCTCACCATTCCCGTTAACATAAAAATCCACAACACCCAAGTTGCTGACAGAAACATCACCTACCACCTGACCAAAAAGTCCAATCTGGGAAGATTTTTCTTTATTGAAGTACAGCCCGCTGATAGTGTGACCATTACCGTCGAACGCCACCGTCACATTCGATGAAACATTCATCGGAGTCCACGGTCGGAAACTTTCAGACGAAAGCTCGTCCTTCGCTTCAAGGTCGGCAACCTGCTCTAACAAAGACTTTTCGCCTTCGCCACAGCCGTTCACACAGATGTCCGCAGTCAACTTGGCGTTGAGTCCAGTAGCGCCACCGTTCACGAGCTGTGCAAACTTGAACAAATCGTCAGCATTGGCAATTTCGCAATAGTCTTTTCCATCGGAACCCTTTTGGACATTGAAAAGCAGCAACTCTGGCTGCGAGTTAAAAATCTTGAGTCCTGGGAATTTGTACACCAGTTTGCCATCAACAACATCTTTGGAACCTGCTAACCAAATTTCGCTGGAGAAGCCCTCAGGCAGCGTCGTGCTAGCAAGTTCAGCAGTCGTCTTACCCTCGACGTTTGTTCCATCAACATTTCCAACAGCCATCCCCGAAAAAACATCCGTGTTGTAAAAAGCATTATCGATTTTCGTTTTAGATTCATTATTATACCCAACCAAGCCCCTCACATAACTTGTTCCACTTACGGTTCCAGAACTATAAACGTTGTTGATGTGCGATGTAGTGCCTTGATTATACCCGGCAATGCCACCAACCCAGGATTTTCCTTTTATAGCACCCATATTGTAAGCATTTACTATGGTTCCAGCTTCGTTAAAACCTGCAATGCCACCGACATATGTGGCTCCTTCCACCGTACTCGTGCTAAATACATTGCTGACTGTGCAATTACCATTATGTCCGACAATGCCACCAACATGCTCATTACCCTTGATATAGGAGTCCACCACGCCGACATTCTTGATAGAACCATTTATCGTACTTCTCCCAAAAAGTCCTGCATAACTTGTTTTATCATCATTGAAATAAAGCCCGCTGATGGTATGGCCTGCGCCATCGAAAGTTCCTTTAAACATTGCATCTTTAGTTCCAATGGGAATCCACTGCGTAAAGTTGGAACCGTCTCCATTCAAGGTCCCGTCTGCCTTGAGCACGCTTTCGTCTTCACCACAAGCGTTCAGGCAAATGTTTGCTGTCAACTTGCCTTTGATGTCGATAGCGCCACCGTTCACGAGTTTAGCAAACCATTTGAGTTCCAGGGCGTTACTGATTTCGTAATAACCGTCTGCATTAGGCTGGAATCCGGTATATTCAATTTCCGGCTGCGTGCCCACATCTTTAAGCCCTGGTAGTTTGTACACCAGTTTTCCATTGCTCCCAACAGGTTCTCCAGACCCGGCATTCCAAATTTCACTGGAGAAGCCATCAGGCAGCGTCGTACTAGCAAGTTCTACGGTCGTTTTGCCATCAACATTTTCAATACTTCCACTCACATTTTCACCCAAAGCACTCCCTGTATAAGAATCCGTATTGTAATAAGCGTTTTCGACAGTGCTATGGTAGTATACATATCCGACCACGCCACCGACTCTGCTGTTTGTTCCACTCACCGCGCCAGTGTTGTAAACGTTGCTGACGGTGCCACCCTCATTTAATCCGACCACGCCGCCGACATTTTTGTTTCCACTCACCGCGCCAGTGTTGTAAACGTTGCTGACGGTGCCACTATTATATCCGACCACGCCGCCAACCCAGTATTCTCCACTCACCGCGCCAGTGTTGTAAACGTTGCTGATGGCGCCACCATTATTCCCGACTACGCCGCCGACCCTATCATCATTTCCTCTCACCGTACCATTGTTGTAAACGTTGCTGATGGTGCCTCCCGCATTTAATCCGACCACGCCGCCAACAGTGCTCGCTCCCCTGAAATAGGAATCCACCACACCCACATTCTGAACTTTCGCCTTATCGCTAATGAACCCGAACAGGCCCACGTAATTCACATTTTCATCGTTGAAATACAATCCGCGGATGGTATGGCCTTGACCATCGAAAGTTCCATCATATGGATTAACGTCCGTTCCAATGTGAGTCCACTGCGTGAAGTTGGAACCGTCTCCATTCAAAGATCCGTCTGCCTTGAGCACGCTTTCGCCTTCGCCGCAGGCGTTCAGACAGATGTCCGCAGTCAACCTGCCGTTGATATTAGTAGCACCACTGTTCACGAGTTGAGCGAACCACTTGAGTTCCTGGGCGTTGCTGATTTCGTAATAACCTTCTGCATTTTCTTGGAAAACCACTAATTCCGGTTGCGAGCCCACATCTATAAGCCCCGGTAATTTGTACACCAGTTTTCCATCACTCACAACCGGCTGCTCTCCGGACCCAACGATCCATGGGCTTTCTACTTCGCCCACTAGCAGGGGGAAATCCGCGGACACATCGCCAATCGTAAGAGAGGCGAGTTCGGCAGTCGTCTTGCCCGCCCCATAATAATTACTGCATCCTTCACAAGGTACATCCGTACTGTAATAGGCCTTGCCAACATCAGCATCGTTATACCCGACTATGCCGCCAACATCATCTTCACCACTCACAAAGCCTGTGTTATACACATTGCTGACAGAGCCTTCGTTATTCCCGACTATGCCGCCAACAGGCGACGACCCGCTCACAGAACCTGTGTTATACACATTGCTGACGGTGCCACTATTCCACCCGACCACGCCACCAACAAAACTACCATTCACAACGCCGGTGTTGTATCCATTGTCTATGAGACCATCGTTATCTCCTACCACGCCACCAACATCGCTGTGTCCACTCACAGAGCCAGCGTTGTACACTTTACTGACAGAGCCACCCTCATTATACCCGACCACGCCGCCAACCTCCAAATCTCCGCTCACGAAGCCAGTGTTGTACACATTGCTGGCTGTGCCTTCGTTATATCCGACCACACCGCCGACATAATCCTTCCCCGATATATACGAATCCACCACGCCTACGTTCTTAACTGTCGAACCAGAGCCAATGTGGCCGAACAGGCCCACATAATTCACATATCCATAATTGAAGTATAACCCTCTAATGACATGTGCATTCCCTTCGGCATCCATGCCATCAAATGTCCCTGTATATGGTATTTCTGCCGTTCCAATGGGAGTCCACTGCGTGAAGTTGGAACCGTCGCCGTTCAAAGTTCCATCAGCCTTGAGCACGCTTTCGCCTTCGCCGCATGCGTTCACGCAGATATCCGCAGTCAGTTTGCCATTGATATCGGTAGCACCGCCATTTACGAGTTGCGCGAACCACTTGAGTTCCTGTGCAGTGCTAATCTCGTAAAAACCATCTCCATTGGGCTGGAATCCGGTATATTCTATTTCCGGCTGCGAGCCCACATTTTTGAGCCCCGGTAATTTGAGCAACAGTTTTCCATTGTTCACAAACGATTCTCCGGAACCCGCAACCCAAATTTCGCTGGAGAAGCCATCAGGCAGCGTCGTGCTAGCAAGTTCTACGGTCGTCTTGCCTTCAACATTTTTATACTCACATTCTCCATCACATTTTCCAACAGCACTCCCTGTATAAGAATCCGTATTGTAATAAACGTTGCTAACGGTGCGACCACTATATCCGACCACGCCGCCAACCCAGTTTTCTCCACTCACCGCGCCAGTGTTGTAAACGTTGCTGACGGAGCCACCATTATTCCCGACCACGCCGCCGACCCCATTACCATCTCCACTCACCGCGCCAGTGTTGTAAACGTTACTGACGAAGCCACCATTTTCCCCGGCCACGCCGCCGACGTCGTTCCGTCCATTCACCGCGCCAGTGTTGTAAACGTTACTGACGAAGCCATCCTCATTTGTCCCGACCACGCCGCCGACGTCGCCCAGTCCACTCACCGCGCCAGTGTTGTAAACATTGCTGACGGAGCCACCATTATTCCCGACCACGCCGCCGACCCTATCATTTCCACTCACCGCACCAGCGTTGTAAACGTTGCTGACGGAGCCTCTCATATTCCACCCGACCACGCCGCCGACAGTGCCCGCTCCCCTGATATAGGAATCCACCACACCCACATTCTGAACTTTTGCACCATAGTCAATGGACCCGAACAAGCCCACGCCATCTGCATTTTCATCGTTGAAGTACAATCCATTGATGGTATGGCCATTGCCATCAAATGTTCCTTTATACGGGCTTTCAAACGTTCCAATCGGAGTCCACTGCGTGAAGTTGGAACCGTTTCCATTCAAGGTGCCGTCGGCCTTGAGCACGCTTTCGCCTTCTCCGCAAGCATTCACACAAATGTCCGCAGTCAACCTGCCTTTGATACTAGTAGCACCACTGTTCACGAGCTGAGCAAAACATTTGAGTTCCAGGGCGTTACTGATTTCGTAATAACCGTCTGCATTAGGCTGGAATCCGGTATACTCAATTTCTGGTTGCGAGCCCACATCTATAAGCCCCGGTAATTTGTACACCAGTTTTCCATCACTCACAACCGGCTGCTCTCCGGACCCAGCGACCCACAAATTTGGAGGCAGCGTTGTACTGGCAAGTTCGGCAGTCGGTTTTCCTTCAGCACTACGAACTATTCCACCATTTTCACCAACAGCACTCCCTGTATAAAAATCCGTGTTGTAATAAGCGTCGCTGACGATGTTTTTGTTATATCCGACCACGCCGCCAACTCTGTCTATTCCACTCACCGCGCCAGTGTTGTAAACGTTGCGGACGGTGCCACCATTATTCCCGACCACGCCACCGACATCTTCACTTTTTTCAGCAGTTCCACTCACCGCGCCAGTGTTGTAAGCTATTATGACGGTGCCACCATTACTCCCGACCACGCCACCGACTCCGTCTTCTCCACTCACCGCACCAGTATTGTAAACGCTGCGGACGGTGCCATCATTACTCCCGACCACGCCACCAACCATGTTTCCTCCACTCACCGCGCCAGTGTTGTAAGCCATTTCGACGGTGCCAGCGGTGCCGTTGACCCCGACCACGCCGCCAACCTTGTTTCCTCCACTCACCGCACCAGTGTTATAAACGATGCTAACGGTACCATCGTTATATCCGGCCACGACGCCGACAGTGCCCGCTCCCCTGATATAGGAATCCTCCATACCCACATTCTGAACGAATGCATCATTGCCAATATACCCGAACAGGCCCACATTATCCTTTGATTCATCATTGAAGTACAACCCACTGATGGTATGGCCATTGCCATCAAAGAACCCTTTATATGGAGTTGACGATGTTCCAATCGGAGTCCACTGTGTGAAGTTGGAACCGTCTCCATTCAAGGTCCCGTCTGCCTTGAGCACGCTTTCGCCTTCGCCGCAGGCGTTCAGACAGATATCCGCAGTCAACTCGCCTATGATCTCGGAAGTGCCGCTATTAACGAGTTGAGCAAACCACTTGAGTTCCTGGGCGTTGCTGATTTCGTAATAACCGTCTGCCTTTTCTTGGAAAACCACTAATTCCGGCTGCGACTGCGATTCGAAAATCTTAAGCTTAGGGAGTTTGTACACCAGTTTTCCATTGCGCCCAAAAGGTTCTCCAGACCCGACATACCACCAATCTGAAGGCAGCGTTATACTGGCAAGTTCGGCAGTCGTTTTGCCTTCAACATCTGCTTTCCCTCCATTTGTACCAACAGCACCCCCTGTATAAAAATCCGTGTTGTAATAAGCGTTGCTGACGAAGCCTTCGTTATATCCGACCACACCGCCGATATCACGATTACTTGGTTTACCTTTCACTGCACCCGTGTTGTATACTAGTCTAACGAGGCCAGAATTGTCCCCAACCACGCCACCTGCCGCGTATCCTCCGCTCACAGTGCCAGTGTTATACACATTTTCGATGTTACCATCTTTTTTGTTTCCTCCGACCACACCACCGACATATTGGTCTCCGTCCACGGCACCCATATTGTATGCATTGCTAACGGCACCGGAACAATAACCGACCACGCCACCGACATAAATTTGCCCTTTGATATAGGAATCCGCCACACCCACATTCTGAACGTTTGCACCATTGCCAATATACCCGAACAGGCCCACGTAATACACATTTTCATCGCTGAAGTACAGTCCGCTGATGGTATGGCCATTGCCATCAAATGTTCCTTTGAATTTCTGGGTTTCCGTTCCAATCGGAGTCCACTGTGTGAAGTTGGTCCCACTCAATGTTCCGTCGGAAGTGAGCACGCCCACGTTCACGCTGATGTCCGCAGTCAACATACCGTTGATGGAAGTTTTTCCGCCATTCACCATCTCAGCAAACTTGTAGAGGTCGCCACAGGTGCCTATTTGGTAAACCCCGTCTATCTCATCAAGATTCTCGGGCATTGCACACGGGTTTCCTGTTTCAGCAAAAACCGCCGTGGAAAAAACAGCCATCACGGCAAACAACACTGCACGAACCATCTTTCCCATCGATTCTCCTTTATGCGGGGAACTATCGCCTCAAATATAGATAAACGAACCGAGGCCCCGCGGGTTTTAAAAGCCGATGCCCTTGAGCCACAAAGCAAAGAACCGGTCATAAACAACATACCCCTTCGGCGTGCTCATGACGAATTCCTTGTCCAGCAAATAATCCAGGGCGCGATTCACGCTACTCGCCGTTTTCAAACCATACTTCTGGATAAAATTTCCGGCATTGATATTGGGCACGCCACCTTCATGCGCAATGGCGACTAGCAGGCGATTCTGGTTGTCGGTGAGAGAATTCTGCATACGCTGATAAACATCCATTTCCGCATTCATAATCTTCTGAATGCAGATATTCACATCATCCAGCGTAACCTCTGCGGGGCGCATTTCATAAAGCCGATTCAAGACGTTCTGCATGTACCAAGTATGGCCTTCCAAGCGGGAATGCAAGGCGCCAAAGACTTCTCGGGACATTTTGATACGTGCAAATCTCATCCATGCATAGGCAAAGTCATAATATGCAGATTTCTCAATGGCATACAAATTGACAATCTCCGTGCTGCGGTAAAACGGATGCCCCACAGAGCCGAACATCTCCGACATCAGGTGATGCTTGCTTCCCGAAAAAATGAAGTGGACGTTCGGACAAAACTGGATGTAGGAGCGCAACAGCGCCTCGATGTTTTCATCCTTATAATCCGCAATCTGTTGAAATTCATCAATGGCGACAAAGCATTCCCTGTCGGAATTCTTCAGGTAGGAAAAAATTTCTTCAAGCGTGTTTTTAGCATACTGCGGTTGAAATTCCAAGGAAGACTGCGGTGCACCGGTCACAGGGTCTGCCGACACCACCACCCTGCAGCTTTTTAACGCCTGAACCGCGGCATTTACAGCCCTTCTGCCGATACCGTCCAGAGTTCCAAGAATCGTTTTACCCAACAAGGCAGTGAATTGTTCCAGCGACCTTGTCGGAAAAATATCCATATAGAAACAGGCCACGTTCCTATCGCGTTTTTTTAGTTGTTCAAAAGCATGAAGAATAAGCCCGGTTTTCCCCATACGGCGTGGGCTCAGCAGCGTGACGTTCCGGCCGTTCTTTAGAGAAGAAATCAGGTTTTCGGTTTCTGTTTTACGGTCACAAAAATACTTTGCACCACCATAGCCATAAACAAAGAAGGGATTGATTGACATATTCATACCTTCAATATAACAAAATTACGCAAAATGCGTAACGCAAATTGCGTAAAACTATGGAAATCAGTCTACCGGACGTTCACACGCTTGGCGGTGTAGCCGTTCTTGACGATGTACACGCCGGCGCTGGGCAGAGCGAAGGTGAAGTTGGCGGAGGTAGCCACAACCGTCTTCACCATGTTGCCCTGCATGTCAAAGACGTTCACGATGGAGTTCGGGCGGGCGCCAGCGATGGAGACCATCTTTCCGGAGGCGGTGACGCTGAACTGCGGCAGTTGAGCCTGGGCGATGATGGATTCCTTCTGGCTGCTGCTGGATTTTGCGTCGCTAGAGCTGGACTTCGCTTCACTGGAGCTGGATTCAGCCTCGGAGGAACTGGACTTCACTTCAGAAGAACTAGACTTCGCGGAACTTGAGGAACTCTTCGCAGAACTAGAACTGGAAACAGCTTCAGAGGAGCTAGACTTTACATCGCTGGAGCTAGATTTTGCAGAACTAAAGCTGCTCTTGGCGTCGCTGCTACTAGACTTTGCGTCGCTGCTACTAGATTTTGCAGAACTGGAACTGCTCTTGGCGCCGCTGCTGCTGGATTTCGCTTCAGAGGAACTAGACTTCGCATCGCTAGAGCTGGAAGAAGCAGGAATCTCCTTGAAATTCGCCGTGTAGGTAATATTGCCAG
>JAKSIJ010000010.1 GCA_024398875.1 Fibrobacter sp. | reverse complement strand
ATGTCATATAATCAAAAAGTACCTGTTTTTCAGGTACCTTTTTGTCATATAAGCCAAAAAATTGTATTCAACAACCTCCCTCAAAATCCATTTTCAGAATTCCTAACCACGAAACAAAAAATGCTTATCCACAAGACAGGTAGACTTATTGCAGAGGAAATTAGAAAAGAAGATCATTAACATTTTTCCTATGAAAAGTACAACTGTTTCTCCTTTATTCCTATGAAAAATGCAGAATTTTAGAAAAATAAGGACGATAGCGTACATTCCTATGTCGGAAACAGGAAGGCATTTCTCAAATCTTTTGCACAATTTGAGGGGCCAGACTCACACTCGCTAGGGGTAGACGCCACACACCCTGTATAGCGTTCATCCCCATCCAGAAACCTTATTTTCCAATGATTATTTCCATAACGTTCGGCACTTAAATTGAACGACTTTAACAAATTCATGTTATGTTCAAGGCTACCTGTTTTTATGGCATTCAATAGGGCATCCTTGTTTTCCCTATACTCCAGATAATCCGCTTCCATAGCGGGATTCGCTTTGATAATGGATTCCCAAACATCTACGGTCCGATTGCTATAACTGTTGGCTTTCGTGGGAGTCTTTTCAATGGCCTTATGTAGGGCACTGAATATGGCTATGCCAAATTCGCCTGCAAACTTTTCCTGTTCGTCGGAAGGAACGGCAAAAAAGCCAGACGCACTGCCACCCCGCAACTTGCCCAGTTGTCCCTTCAAGGATTCAAGTTTTGATTCCTTTTCGGCACAAACAGCCTCTAAATCCGTTATCTGGCGCGATTTTTCCGCATTCTCTGCTTCCATTCTCTTAATTTCGCGGTCAAAATAATCGCAAAATTCCTTGGTTTCCCCGCTTGCGGCCTCTTTCGCACGCGTTTCCGCATTATAAACCCGTTGTTTCAGTTTTTCATTCTTTTCTTTAACATCATCCAGATATCTACTGATATATTTATTGCTCCTCTGAAGTTCCCTTTTTTCCCTTCCCATTTCTTCCAGTTCAACAGAAAGGCGCTCAATTTCTGCTCGGTATTCCTCCAGCCGGGATTCCAATTCCTCAATCGTCTTCTGCGGATTCTCCGCCTTGGGCTCTTTTGGCTTTTCCACATCATTTACTTTTTTTACCGTCACCTTTGCATCAGAAATCAATGTCTTTAGGACAGGCGTGAAATCAAGGGTGCGAAAAGATATGGAATCATTTTTTCTATCCATAACCTTGCGGAACCAACGCACTGAGGACTGGTTTACAAGGACGCCCCCGATTGGTTTTGGAACTACCCGAAGCATTCCCGGTTTAGACGCGGAAACTTCTTCCACGAACTTCCACAAAGAAAAGAAATCTTTTTTCCGAAGGGCATTGTCAGGAGCATTCGAAAGAGAGACATACACCTCACCATCGTATTTATCTTCTGCAAGCCGCATAGCGATGCTTACTTTGGCATAGCCCTCCTCATATAAAATCAAGGTGTTTTCGTAACCTAGCAGGAATGGGCGATCGGTCGCATCATCTTTAAAGATTTCCAGAGATGCATTGGCTAGGGCTCCGCCAGAGGCGATATTCCTTTTGTGAATGGGTACGGAATTAACGTCAAAAAAATCGCTAAGAAAATCTTCCCATAGCAACAAACGCTGGGAAAGCAAATCGAGAGGTATCGGGCGCAAACAAATGCGTAAAGCAAAAGAGAAATTCATGGCGCGCAATATACAATGCTTGTCTTAAAAAGGCAAATTTGTTAGAATAAATTTAGCATTTTGCGTAATTATTCCCCCCTACTTCAGCAAATCACAGACGCTCTTCTTTTTAGGAAATATCATTAGGCATTATCCCGTAATCGCGGATCTCTTCCAAATCAATCAACTCTGACTCGCCGCTTTCAAAATTGCCCAACTCCTTTTGCTCACTAAATTTTTCTATTCCAATACTGTTTGCATACTCATAACTTACAGTAGAATAGCCCACAAGCGTCGTTTCAACGAAATCTAGGATATTTGAATCCTCATCAGTCCGCCAACCCACAAATGCGTGTTCTGGGACGTGAACAATAAATACTTGAAAACCTACGGCCTCAAGAATCGAAGCAAACAATACAGTCGTTTCTATACACAAGCCCTGGCGTTCACGTAAAATTTCTACAGGATACTTTATTTTCTGCCCGGTACCACCTGAATATTCATTTTGTACGTAATGAATTTCTCGCTTTTGAAGAACTTCAAAAATTGCCTTTACAACACGAGAGGAACTCATCGCCATAGTTTCGTCTTCTGCATATTTCTGATAAACCTTCAATGTGTTATTGGGAAGTTTTTCAGACACTTCTGCCAAGATTGTACTTATAGAATCCATTCCTGGCGTAACCCATACGCCATACCACCAATGACGATTGGCTACATTGGCATATTCAGCACCATTTTCTTGAACAGGATGGAGTGTTGTATATTCAGATGAAGAATAAATGAGAACTTCTGCTTCATTTTCAAGAACATACGCACGAATTTCAATATGCACCTGAACAGGGGATTTAATATCTGAATATGCTTTTTTATTAAAAAGAAGTGTTGGAGAAATTATTTCCGAAAAACGCGGCTCTACCAGTTTTGTCACGCTTGAAGTATCCGTATACTCTGGAATCCAAGCGCGAACAACAACATTTTTTGAATTACATGGAAGATTAATCTTTAAATTTAAATTGCGCGATTTTTCATCATAAAGTGTGCCTCCATAGGAGAAGCCTTCCGAAGCAGCACAATTATAATGCACCTTAACCGATACTGGAACAGGAATTATATTTCCCGAGGAACTCTTGTAATCTTTGTACATAAGAGGGTATTGATTCGCAAATGCAAGATAAATATCATCCTTATGGGTATTCAGAGTCACATTTAGACTCTCTGCCATAGATGAACCATTACCATTTCCTTCTTCATGTAGTGAATCAAGGACATCATCTACTATCTCGCTATAGAGACGCTTTGAAAGAGAATCTATATTTACCTCTCGAGCATCTTTACCATCCTTCCCATCTTGACCATCTACACCATCAACGCCATTTTCGCCTGAACAGGCAATAAGAGATAACGCATAGAAAAATGTTATTAATGCGATTAGGTATTTCTCACTCAATTGCATACATCAAACCCACAAGGTGTTTTGCAACTAGTACCAACGAAAGCCTTGTCTCTTCATACAGTTACTGATAAAATCTCCTCTGTCTACATGATTTATGCCAGCCTCATACTCACACTGGGCAAGAGCATTTTCAGCTTCATAATCAGAAACACCCTGCTTGTGCCAGCCAGCAACAGCGCATGCTGATAATAAAAGCAGAAAACCTATAAGAACGACATTTCTTTTCATAAATCCCTCATATTTTTATTCGCCCTACTATGTAATATAATCTTTTTTGCAAGTAATTTTTTTGTTCGATAAAGTATCCCCCCCCCTTGCCACTTTTAACTTAATAAGTTAAACTTTAAGTTAAAACGTAATAAATCACAAAGGGACGTAACATTATGGCGAAGAGCATCGGCGGAATCACCTACAAGACCATCAACGGTAAGCGTTATGCGTATTACCAGTGGATGGAAGATGGCAAGCAGCGTTCCCGCCGCGTGAAGGATGAGGAACTGTCGGCGCTTTTGGCAGAGATTGAACAACGCAAGGCGGCGAAGTCGGTTGCCGCGTCGCTTACGAATGGCTTGTTGCTTCGCGATAATGGGGCTGCTTATTTCGCGGATGGAGTCCTTGTTGCCGGGATGAATGGAGTGGCGGGACAGTCGTTCAAGACGGATGTGAAGCTTGGCGTCACCCTGAAGAATTTTTCGGCCAATGTTCTGCAGTGGAAAAAGCGCGATGGCTTTGAACGTCTGCGTGATTACATTTATGGCCCTGGCAATGACCGTGTTTTCATTCTGTATGGGCTTCGTCGCACGGGTAAGACAACTTTGATTCGCCAGCTGTTTGGGGAGATGGCGCCTGGGGACCTGGCGAAGGCGGCTTTTGTCCAGGTGAATTCAAGGAACAGTCTTGCGGACCTGAATGCTGATCTTAAAATTCTGGAAGGTGCGGGCTTCAAGTATGTGTTCATCGATGAGGTGACGATGCTCGCTGATTTCATCGAGGGGGCGGCCCTGTTTGCAGATGTGTTCGCTTCCTGCGGCATGAAAATTGTTCTTTCGGGTACAGACTCTCTGGGTTTTGTTTTTTCCGAGGATGAACAGCTTTACGACCGTGCGGAAATGTTGCATACCACATTTATTCCGTATCGCGAATTTGAGCGTGTTCTTGGCTTGAATGGTATTGACGAGTACATTCAATACGGCGGTACCATGAGCATGGGCGGCCGTGAATACAATAAGGACCGTTTTACTTTTGCGAATGTGAAGAGCGCCAATGAGTATGTGGACAGCGCCATCGCGAAGAACATTCAGCATTCCCTGAAGTGCTACCAGTACGAAGGCCACTTTCGTTCGTTGAAATCTCTGTACGAGGCGGGTGAGCTGACCAATGCCATCAACCGCATTGTAGAAGACATCAATCATCGTTTTACCTTGGATGTGCTGACCCGTGATTTTCGCTCAAGTGATTTGAGCTTGTCGGCGAAGAATTTGCGCAGGGACAGGTTCCGCCCTACGGACATTTTGGACCGGGTGGATGTGAACCATGTACGGGAAATTCGTGAATACCTTGACTTGCTGGATTTGACGGTTGACATTGATTTGGAAAACCTTGGGGATTTCAATCAGCGAGAACATATGACCACCATTTCTCAACCTGGACTTCGCTATGCTCAAGCAAAGGCTTTGATTGAATCGCTTTTGGAAGATAATGCTTTTCGAAATGTTCCACTAGCCGAACGTAACAACCTTGTGCAACGAATCCTGAACGAAATCAAGGGCCGCATGATGGAAGAAATCGTGCTGCTCGAAACAAAAATGGCACGACCTAATTGCCGTATATTTAAGTTGCAGTTTGCTGTTGGCGAGTTCGACATGGTGGTTGCAAATCCTGAAAATGCAACCTGCGAAATCTATGAAATTAAGCATTCCGAGGTTGCAGCAAAAGAACAGCACCGTCACTTAAAAAACGTCAAAAAATGCAATGATACGGAATTCCGTTACGGGACCATTTTGAGCAAGAATGTGATTTATCGCGGTGCTTCACGGGTGATTGATGAAATCAACTACCTGAATGTCGAAGAATACTTGAAGGGATTAGACGATAATAGCCAAAAAGAACAAACTTGATAGACAAATTTAATGGCGAGTCATTACTCTCTCATACACTTTAATTTGTCGCTCAACAATCTTGTCCCAAGAGAAGCATTCTGCGATACGCTTGCGGGCGCCCATTAACAGCCTCTCAACGAGGGCGGGGTCGGCCGCCAAACGCTTAAACGCATCCGCAAGCGCTCTCGGATCTTTTTCAGGAACAAGGATTCCTGTTTCTCCATCTACAACAACATCGGGAATGCCACCTACATTACTGGCCACAATGGGTAGGCCTAGTTCCATTGCCTCGATGAGAACAACGCCTAAGCCTTCTGTGTCGCCCTTGCTATCTACAATGGCGGGGAGCACAAAGACATTGGCATTGCGATATTCATTTTCCAATTCTGCGGAGGAAAGTTTTCCTGTAAAAATGATAGATGCTGGGAGTATGTCTAGATCCTTCGACTTCGCATCTTCGATGCTATGCTCAGAATGACACGAAAACGGAAGATTTGCTTCGGTCTCTCGATTGGAATGGTTTATTTCAACGGCCTGGGCTTTCAGTTTTTCCGTCAAGTCCCCAGCACCAACGATACGGATTTCAAACTGGTCTGCTGGCAAATATTTTGCGGCTTCAATGAGATAGCAAATACCCTTGCGTTCAATATGGCGGCCTACAAAAAGAATTTTGAATTTGTCTGTAATGCTGTGAGCCGAAACAAGATTATCCGCTTTGCCAAGCGTCGTTCCATAAGGACTCCACTCCACATCCACATTTCGAAGCGCCTTTATTTTACCTGCGGTAAAGCTACTGTTTGCAAAAACGGCCTTCGCTTGGGAAATAGCAAACTTGAGAAATGGACGGACCCACTTCTTTTTCCGCATAAGCAAAAGCTCGGCCCCATGAAAATTGAGAACCATGGGAATGCGAAATAGTTTTGCAGCACCAAGAGCAATAAACGCATGAGGGAAAGGCCAATGAACATGAAGAATATCCGGCTTCCATTTTCTGCAAATAGAGAGACACATGAAAAAACCGGAGATAATATAGGGAACGGCAAGTAACTGCAGCAGCGGATTGTTCGCAATTTTACTAGGAGCACCTTCCTCCCCCGTCAAATGCTCCATGTTCGCAGTCGCATAGCGGAAGCGGTTGACTTTCACGCCATCAATCTCGTGACTTTTAAGCCCTTTGTATGCAGGAACCAAAAGTTGAACGTCTACGCCAGCCTTTTTCAGATGAGCGATAGAAGCCCGAAGCCAAGGGACCTCGGCATCTTCATGATAACGAGGGTATACAGACCCTATTACCAGAACCTTCATTTTTTAATTTCCGCTAGTTAGCGGCTCCTGAACACAAGCAGGATAAACAATAGGTTTAACCAAATTCGTGAGAACCTCCACCATCCGGTCAAAACCTGCAGCCTTAGCCGTTTGCTCTATACGACCTTTTACCCGAATCCAGCCCTCAATCTTGGAATCCAATAAGAGCATTCCAATGCCAGTCTCGTTTTCCAAAAAACCTATCAAATCGCATCCACGGCCATTTTTGACAATGGCAGCAAGGAACAAACCCCAGAAAGTCTCATTGTCCTCTTCCGTTTTCAGGGCGGCACGAATGGATTCAAAGCCAAATTCCAGGTAGACAAAGGAACTTTTATCCTCATCACTGCGGATAATTTCTTCTTGACAACGCCTTTCGAAGATTTCTGCCGTATAGACAGAAATGTTGTAATGGCCTTTTCGAATCAAATTGAAGAGGGTTTCCTTCATCATCAAAGAGAATTTAGTCTATTTTTAGGGCATGCAACGTCTGCTCAAGTTAAAAAAGGTCCTCAAGAATAGCGTTTTGGCCTCCACAGCCGAAACTCTCAAGGCGGCAAAAAGCGCCGGCGGAAAGTTCCGTCCGTTGACAGATTCCGAAATCAATGTTCTCGAAAGTAACGGGAACCGCTGCGAGGACTGGAGCCACGTTCAAGTCGACCCTGCTTTTAACCCTAAGGCCATTTACCGCAGCGTGTTCATGGGCGAAGTTCGCCTGCCCGCTTTTTACGGCACACTGCTATTGCCGGGTTCCGTATCCTTCCCTACGGGAATCTATGATAGCCTCATCCACAATTGCATCATTGAGAATGCGCTTGTCTACAAAGTCGCCCTGCTGAGTAACATTCTAGTTTGTCGCGGCGCTGTCATCCAGAATGTGGGATCTCTGGTCTCCAGTGGAAAACTGAGCTACATGATTGGCACCTCCATGTCTGTAGGGAATGAAATGGGCGGACGGAAAGTGCAGGTGTTCCCCGATATTACAACAGATTTGGTGGACCTGCAACTCTTCCACAAGGCCGAACCCGAAGTGGCAAAAGCTTTTGATGAACAGCTTTCTCAATTCTGCAGCGAGGTTTCCCTACCCTTCGGAATTGTCGGAAAGGGTGCGGTTGTCAGTAACGCAAACATTATTCGCAATAGCTGGATTGGCGAACACGCCCGCATCGAAGGCACCGCGAAAATTCGCAATTCCGTCATTCTCAGCTCTCTGGAAGAATCCAGCCATGTCTACGATTCCGTCATTTTGGAAAATTCCAACCTGCAACCAGGCGTGACCATCCATACCGGAGCGGAAGTCCAAGGTTCTGTCCTCATGAGCCGCACCAAGGTAGGGAGCAAGGCCATCATCAAATCCTCCATCATCGCTCCCTGCTGTCACATTGAAGAAGCGGAAGTGAACAACAGCTATGTGGGCCCAATGACGCAAATGCACCACCATGGACTACTCATCGCTGCTCTGTGGCCCGATGGATGTGGCAACTTGGGATATGGAGCCAATGTGGGAAGCAACCACACGGGACGCATGCCCGACCAAGAAGTGATGCCCGGACAAGGGATGTTCTTTGGGCTGGGTGTCAATGTGAAGTTCCCGGCCAACTACAGCGAGGCGCCCTACACCCTGATAGCCAGTGGCGTGACGACACTCCCCCAGCGATTGAAGTTCCCCTTCTCTCTAATTCGACCCGGAGACCCGCAGTTGATGGGAGTGCCTGCAAAGCTGAACGAAATTGTTCCCGCATGGAACTACTCCCGCAATGCATACGCCATCGACAGAAACACCTACAAGTATTCCGTCCGCGGGAAAGGAATCGTCCCCCACTCCTTCTACAGTATTTTCTCCGCGAATACCGTACGGCATGTTTTTGATGCCTTCAACAGGCTACAAGTGACACAAGTCCGCGATTTGTATACGAAGGAACATATCGATGGCCTGGGCGAAAACTTTATGCGCGAAAGGGTGCGACAAAGCGCCATCCAGGCCTACAAGGCCTACCTGGAGCACTATGTGCTCAACATGCTGATTACCCTTGTGGAAGAAGACCCCTCCACAGCAAGCCAGACTCCGCGTGAGCTGCGGAAACTTTTGAATGGTGATTTGAACAAGGATATTGCACGGGCCATCACCCTCCCAGAAACTTTGGAAGATTTAATCAAACGGTTCCGCCAGTTAGAAAAAGATTGGTTTGACAATGTGGCTCACGGGTTAGACAAAGACATCCGCCGCGGGAGTGAAATCTTTGACGACTACGCTGAGGCCCATCCTGTAGACAAGAACTTTGCCGATTGGGAAAAGAACCGCTACGAGGATTCCATCCGGCGGTTGAACAACTTGCTGAAAATTGTAAAACCCGAAGCTTAATCCATGTGGCTCTGGATATTACTTTGTCTGGAATTTGTCTTACGGCTTTGCGTAGAAATTCGCGAATGCCGAATAATGCAGAATGCAGGTATTGTGAAATGGCGTAAACCCATCACGATTCTTTTCGCTTTATTCCGCCTTATTCCATTAGTCAACGACATCATTCCACTTCCAGAATCTGCGGCGAAATTATCTGAATCCGACTTCATCAAAGAACACGAGCTTGCTCACCGACAAATGCATCACGGCATTCTGCGGAACATTCTGAAAATCATCTTCCTCATGCTCGCGGTATGGTGCCTGGTATTCCTCCTTTCCCGCTGTGGATTCACCATCCTTATCGCTCTTCTATGGCTTCACATTCTCTCCATCTCTTTCAGAATTTTCTTCCATCATTACTGCTGGAATCAAGAATACGATGCCGATTTATGTGCCTTTAAAGCTGTAGGAAAATCCAAAGCTAAAGATGCCATGCGGGAACTTTTGGAAAAAGAACAGCCCTTCACACAACTCTTTGCACTCCTTTACAGAGAGCACCCTACTGCAAAAGCAAGGCATCAAAAGCTTTTCAAATAACGGACGGAAAAATTATGAGAAGAAGCATTTTTTCAATTCTGCTACTTCTACTGCCCTTCACCTCTATGCTTTTTGCAGAAGAGAAGGAGGGCCCTTTATTCCAGGATCCACGCGATGGAAGTTTCTACAAGACGACCATCATTGGAAAGCAGCGCTGGATGGCAGAAAATCTCCACTTTAAAACCAAAAATGCCTACTGCTATGAGGATAGAGAAGGTAACTGCAATATCTATGGCTATATGTACACTTGGACAGACGCCATGAAACTAAAAAAGAAGTTCCAAGTCACCCTATATAAAGACGGGAACATACAAGGAATCTGCCCTGATGGATGGCATGTGCCCACCAACGATGATTGGAAAGTATTGCGCAATTATGCCGGAAATATGAGTTCCTACGATGGGCCTGCAACCAGCTTGAAATCCACATCCTATTGGGAACGTGACGACAAATCCCTACCAGGAGCAGATGAATTTGGGTTCAATGCGCTACCTGGCGGCGAACGTGATTTCTTGGGGGCCTATGCAGGCTTGGGAGATTACGGCATCTTCTGGTCCTCCACCCAATACGGCATTGATGGAGCCTACATCTGGGAAATGAACTACGACAACTCTAAAGTAAACGACCGCTTTGATGGAAAAGATTTGGCATTTTCCTTGCGTTGCATTGAAGACAAAACCTACAAGATTCAAGTGAAAAATACCATTGCCGAGAAAAAAACGACCATACCCGTTGATACCGTAAAACATTATTCCACCGTCGTCATTGGAACGCAAGTATGGATGTCAAAAAATATGGATGACGAAGCAGAAGGAAGTTCCTGCTACGAAGAAAAGACACGGAACTGCAAAAACTTCGGGCGGCTTTATTCCTGGAAAACTGCAAATAAAATCTGCCCTGAGGGATTCCATCTGCCAACAGACAATGACTGGCAAAAACTCATAGATTATTCTAAAAACATCAACGGAAATGATAGTGTCGCCAAAAGTTTGATGGCAAAAAACGCCTGGTGGATTGCCGATACGATTTCCACAGGAACCGATGATTTCAGTTTCAAGGCATTGCCCGCAGGATATCAAAAAGATAGTGCAAGCTTCGCCCTGTTGGGTTCCGCTACAAGATTCTGGACCGCCTCCCAAGATTCCACTGCACGCGATTTTTGGCAACTGCAGTTGTCCAGCGCTACTTTCGCCAAGGACAATGCAACCGCCAGCGAAAAACTTTCCGTGCGCTGCATCATGAACCCGCCCGATGACGATGAACTAGAACAATTGCGGCTGGACAGCCTTGACGCCTACTATACGCTGACAGATTCCCGCGATGCCCAAGTTTACAAGACGCTTCAGATTGGGACGCAAACCTGGATGAAGGAAAACCTCCGCTATAAAGCGGAGGACAGCTATTGCTATGAAAATAACGATAGTTTCTGCAATACCAACGGACGGCTCTATGGCGCAAAAAGCATTGCTGCAAACATTTGCCCAGAAGGTTATCATGTGCCCACCAATGAGGATTGGGAAACGCTAAAGAAGTTTGTGAAAGAGAATAACTCCAGCGCCTCAGAGGCTTCCTCTCTCAAAGCGATAGAATCCTGGACCAGCCGAAAAAACATCCCTGCAGGCGCAGACCACTTTGGCTTTAGCGCACTTGCCTCCGGTTTCCGCTATGGCGACGGCTCCTTCATGGAAGCGGGCTGCAGTGCGAATTTCTGGTCAGCGACTCCCAGCGAGGAGGGCGGAGCCTTCTACTGGAACCTTCTCTGCACCAATGATGAATTTATCCAAAATGAAGATTTTGAGGAAAGCTACTTCTCCATCCGCTGCTTAAAAGATGCGGAGAAGACGAAGAAAAAGTAAGCTATGCTTTGGTGCGCCCGAGGTAAAGCAGCGCGCCATTAACAACAAAAGCAAGAATTAAAAGTGCATCGCTGAACAAAACCGCATTCGCAGGCAGTTCTGCGATAGTTGACGATAGTTTCCCGATGAGAGCGAGAATGCCGCCTGCGGTAATTGCCGCGGTGACGTAACGGGATTTACTCCGGAAGCCAAGAAGTCCCCACAGGATGGGAACAGTAAAGGCGCCCGCGTAAACGGCCAATGCCAAAAGAAGCGTCCCGATGATATCGTTGAAGTAGAGGGCTATCACTAGCGCAAAGACGCCATTGACAAAAATCATCCCGCGAGCAAGTGCCAGCGACTGCACCGTCCCTTGCCCATCCCCTTTTCTTTTTTTCAATAGTTCGCACAAGATGATGGAACTGCTGAGAAGTGTAGTGTCGGCGCTGCTGAGGACCACGCTCAAAAGGGAAATGCCTATCAACGGGAGCAGAAATGCCGGCAAAACCTGGTTTGCGATTTGCATGATGCGGGCGCCGCCCTCTGCCGCAAAACCAGACCCGCAGTACGATAGAAAGCCGATAATGCCTGCCACGGGAAGTAGTATCACAGCGGCAAAAAGAATGGAGCGGGCCGCGGTGGCGCTGTTTCGTGCGCAAAAGAGGCGGCTGAAAATATCGGGCCCTGCCGTAAATGTGGTTCCGTACGTCAGCAGCAAAAGGAACAGCGTGAGCGGTCCAAAATTTTCATTGAAAGGAAAAGATTTTGGCGTTGCTGGTCCAACCAAAAAAACAGAGCCTCCATTCACATACGCAAAAATCGCAAGAAGCGCAATGCCCAAAATAATGAGAACAGCCTGGAAAAAATCCGTCCGCAAAATAGAATACTGCCCGCCCGCCATGGTGTAGCCCACAAAAACAATCGTGGCAACCACGGTTGCGACGAAGTAGTCAACCTCCACAAAACTCTGGAGGAGTTTCGCCGCTGCGATAATCTGAGCCGCTACAATTCCCGTCCAGGCAACGGGAATTACAATGCTCGCAACCGTTCGGGGTCCATGCCCATAAAAGTTCTCTATCAAATCGGGCAGAGAATAGCGGCCGTGGGCGTAGGCTTTTTTCGCTAACGGGAGAAGTGCCAAAAGACCCAACGCCCCCACAATCATGAACCATGCGGAAGCCGCACCAAATTCCGGGCCCGCATCAATAGCCCCTATAATGGCAGAACCGCCTAAAATGGTGGCAACGAGGCTCCCCGTCACCGCCAAAGTAGATGCCCCCTTCCTCGCCACAAAAAAATCTGCAACCGTAGACACCCGCCGAAAGCTGGAAATTGCGATAAAAAAGAGGATTATGGTGTACAGCGCAAGGATTAAGCCCATTTTACAAATGTAGAAAGATATGAAAATTTATGGGGCTCCCCCCTGTTTTCTATATTTTACCCATTATGGCTCTTTGTTTAGAATCAGATCAGCTAGAAACCGTCCAGCGCATCGTGAACCTCCATTTTGAGGGCTTGGATGTCTGGGCCTACGGCTCCCGTGTTACTGGAGTGGATCTCACCCCTGAAACGGAACTGGAATTGGCCGTCATTTCGGAAAAGGCACTCTCCTTTGAAGACATGACCGCCGTGGAGAAGGCTTTCGCCGATAGTGGCCTCCCCTTCCGCGTGGATATTATCGACTGGGTCAAACTCCCGGAATCGCTCCAGAAACAAATCAAGAAAGAACACGAAATTGTTCAGGAAGCCAAAGAAGACTAAACGCAAGCATTATGAACCGAGCACTTCTTATTCTCTTTACCCTTCTCCTTGCAGGAACCTCCTTCGCACAGGACGAAGTCGCCAAGGCAAAAAAACTCATCCAAGAGGGCAAGTGCGCAGAGGCCACACCCATCCTTCAGAACTCAAAAATCAAGTTCAAGACCCATGACGGCTCCCAAGTCGCCGTGATGTTGACGGAGTGCTACCTCCGGGACCACAAGCGGGAAGAGGCGCTCAAACTCTCCTCCAAGTTCCTGGAATACCATGTTACCTCCGAATATCGGGAACGCATGGAACTAGCCCACGCTATTGTCCTTGTAGAAACAGGCAATGTCTATGATGGCGTGGAAGCCATGCTCCGGATTCTCGCCTACTCCAAAAACCCGGCTGCCAGAAGCCATACCAAGGATGTAACCATCCAGACCTTGGCGGCATCCCTCCTGAACGCAGACCAGCTTCAGGCCCTATTGGAGAAGTACCCGGTGGATAAGGACGTCATTGGTTGGATGCAACTACAGATTGGCAGGGAAAGCCAGAACGCCAAGCGGTACCGTTCTGCCCGCTACTGGTACAAGAAGGTTCTCAACAATGGCGACATTCAGGAAAGTTTGAAGAAAACCGCCGAGCAAGGTGTGGAATCCTTGAAGGGCGTTGGCTCTGGACTCCCCACAGTCTTGGTGTTGGCTCCCCTTTCTGGTGATTTTGCTGAATTTGGTGCAGCCGCAATCCAAGGTGTTTATCTGGCCCACGAACAGGCTGGACTGGAAGGCAAGGTGGCCATCCGCATCGAGGATTCCCGGGCCGATGCAGCTCTTGCCCTCATGCGCACACAGCAGGCCATCAACCAGGATAGCATCATCGCCATCGTGGGCCCCATCATGAGTGCTCCGGCAGCCACAGTCGCCGCATGGCTAGGAAGTAACTACCAGAACATTCCCATGCTGACTCCGACAGCAACAGATGACGGCATCGCAAAACTAGGCCCCAACATCTTCCAGGTGAACATCACCATGGACAACCTGGCCCAGAGCATTGCAGACTTTGCCACCAACTGCCTCTCCATTCGCGAATTTGCAATCCTGAGCCCTCTGGGTGACTATGGCGCCACCATGTCCCAGAGCTTTACGCAGGCAGTGGACCGCCGTGGCGGTAACGTAGTCGCCTTCCGCAACTTTGAGGAAGGACTTCCTGACTACAAGACGGAGCTGGACCTTCTCCGCGACGTGCGTTTTAAGCAGGAGAACCGCCGCAGGAATATCGCCCGCGGGGCAAATGACATCGATGCCATCAATGCTGGCGAGCGCCGCAAGTACATGCAGGATTCCACCTTCAATATTCCAGGCATCTTCATCCCAGCCACCAATCCAGGTAGCGCAGGCGCCATGGTGAGCCAGGTGGCCTTCAACAAACTCTCTGGCATTTTCCTCGGAACTTCCGGCTGGTATGGTCGCGAACTCATGATTCAAGGGAAGCGCCTGGTGGATAGTTCCTTCTTCAGCGTGCCCGCTCTAGACATGGAAGAAAACAAGGAAGCCTACGACAACTTCGCAAAAGCCTTCCAGGAAAAGTGGGGCACGGAACCCAGCGCCGATAAAGTCAGCGGCTTAAGTTTTGATGCCGCCAACATCGTCTTTACCGCCTTCGCCAAGAATCCAAAAGATATTACGACGACCATCAATAATACGCCTTCCTTCAAGGGCATCTACGGCGAAATCATTTTCAAGCGTGGCGCCAACACCAACACGAAAATCGTCACCGTCCAGAAGAGTAAATTCGAAACTCTTGACGGATGCAAGATCCCCAGCGTAGAAGCAGAAAAGGCCGCCAAGGAAGCTGAAGAAGCCGAGAAGGCCGGAAAAAAATAAGGCTCGCCGGATATGGTCCGACTCACCCTCCCTATATGCCTGATGTCTTTGGGGCTGGCTTTTGCCGAAAGCCCCTCCTTGAAGTTGTCAAGCTCCATGGAAGCCAGTGCCGAAAAGGCGACGGAACTCACCATGAGGCTGCAGTACAAGGAAGCCTTTTCCGTTGCACAGCAATTGAAGAAGACAAATGAAAGTGTAGGCTGCGTCATCGAAAGCATTGTCCAAGTCAGCATGTACGATGACCTGGGAGATACCACCGCCCTAAAGCAGGCTGGAACTAATCTGGAAAAATGCAAATCCGAAGGCCTCTGGGATGCACTCCGGAAATTTGAACTGGGCTATGTGCAAAGTGAATCCGGCCATTCCGTAAAAGGAGCTCTCCAGACACGCTCTGCAGCAAAACTCTTTGAAGAATCCAAGGAACAGGAGGCCCGCGCCTTCTACGCCATCTATGCCTACTATGTAGACAAAAGCTTCAGCTGGATTCCTTTCAAGTCGGACCACCGGGATGAATACTTGGCAGTTTTGGACAGCGCCTCCCTGGAGTCCAAAAGATTTTGGCCCCTGTTCCTCACACCATTAATTTGGATGTATTACGACAAGGAAGATTTCGAGACCGGACTCAAGCTTGCCAACCGCGGACTTTCCAAATCTCCAAACCATCCGGTGATGCTTCAAATCAAGGCAGACATGCTCTACCGCCTCAAACGTTATGACGAAGCCGCCAAAATCTATGAGGCAAGCGCCGCCGACTATCTGAAGCGCACGGGCAAATCCATCCGCTACTGGTGCGCCGTACTGAACCTCATCCGCATCGAGCACGACAAAGGCGACGCAGCCAAACAAAACTCTTGGTGCAAAACCCTGGACGATGCCGCCTACAAGGCGCTGGAAAACTGGATGCCGGGCTCCCTCATGGACGATTTGAAGTCCAGAAAACTTTTCACCTGTAAATAAAAAATTTACGGCAAGATTTGATAGTCATCTCCGTTTTAAGGAATAGAAACCTTAAACATCAGGAGATGTCCATGACCAAGAAACCTCCCTTCCACATCGCACTCTTTGTGGATGGATTCACTTTGAAGAAAGTCAACGAGTACTACCGCTTCCACCATCCCTTCCATTCCCGTCTGGATTTCAGAGGCATCAAAAACTGGGCACGGCAGGAAGCCTTGCGGCTTTTCGCGCCCGACCGCAACTTCGCCTTGATGGAATGCCACTACTACCACCCCTACAAAGACCCAAAACGTTACGGAGGAAACACAGCGGGAATCTCCTGCTTTGAGCGGGAACTGCGCTACGTTGGATTCCAGATACACTACGCAGAGAGTTGCGAGTACGGACAATCACCCAACATGGGGCTCATGCAAGACGCCCTCCTCTTCGCCGCCTACCGAAAAATCGATGCCGTAATTCTCTTCAGTTCTCAAGGCCAGTTCGCGCCACTACCCGACAAATTGAGGGCACTTGGAATTCCCACACTTCTTCTGGGCTGGAACTTCACCTACCCTAAAGATAGCCGATGGATTCACTGGAAAACGGACTGCTCCCTCCGAGACAACAGCGCCTACTACATTGCCATGGATAAGGTGGCCGGCAGTAATCCGCCAGCAAAGGATGCTTCCGTAAAAATTTTCAGTTTGGCTTCGTGACAATTCAAAATGAAAACTGCGCACCACCAAAAATGCTGTAAAGTTTCATAAAAAAGAAACGCCCCTTTCGAGGAGCGTTTTCTTATAAACTAATCGTCAAGTATTAGAGTTTGTTCTGAACCTTGGACTGCCAATCGCTGAGGAAGATCCAGGTGAGGCGGAGACCGACGAACCAGGTGTCACCAACGTTATCAGTATCGTACTTGGTATATTCTGTCAACTCAGTGCCTTCAACCTCAAGTTCGTTATAACGAACAACCTTGTAACCACCATAGATACCGATGGCAAACTGGCCCAATTCCAAGCGGAGTTCCAGTTCGGAATTGAAGGTGGAGGCCATGGTGCTGTAGTAACGGTCGCGAAGAGTCACCCCCGCATCGTCCCCAGAACCAAGCTCCAGATTGGAAGCCAAGTGGAAGTTGATCAGGTTGAAACCGAAGCCAACAGCCGGAATCAAGTTGATGATGAAATTTTCACCAAGAAGCTTATATCCGAACATCCAGTCTGCGCCGTATGTGAACCAACGAACATCATATAATGGCATACCGTCTACCTCAGAACTGGGACGTTCCGAAGTCTGGGTAGGCATGAAGTTGATATCGAACCAGGTAAGGAACTGCTTGTACTGGGCACCAATGTTCAGGTGGAGACCAATATACCACCAGTCAAAGGAATCATAGCCTTCTGCTCCAGTAAACGCAGTGGTGTTCACATATTTTTCGAACTGGCTCCGCATACCGCGGAAGTCGCCACCGAGAGAAACAAATCCACGGATGTGCTCCTTTTCATAGAAGCCAGACTCAGTGTCTGCAAAGGCTCCGGTTGCAAAGGTCAAGGCGCACACCAGTGCTGCCAGATAAAAAGAGGTTATTTTTGTCTTCATAAAGACCTACTCCAAAAAAGGAATTACGCCCTATAAAATACATTATGTTTGGCCACTGCGTATGAAAAATTTTCATAAAGTGTTAAAAATCAACGATTTAGGTGCATTTTCGGTCGGTCTTCCAGTGGGGGTTCGGGCTAAAATCCTCCCCTTTTTGTGGGCTATTATCTTTTTGGTGGGTTGCGGAGGGGCCGACCGGGACCCCTGCCTCAAAGACGAAAACAGGGGCAAAGCCAACATTTCCTGGCAAGAACCCGAAGATGCCCAGAGGTTCCAAACAGGCTCTTTTGAGGGCGGATTGGCCTTGGAAGTCCGTTCCATCGTAGGGCGCGATACCCTCAAGAAAACTTTTGAAATCCGCAAACCCGCCAAACGCGTCATCCCCCTCTCCACCGCAAGCATCGGCTTCATCAAGCGCCTCGGCCTCACTTCGAAAATCATCGCCGTCGGAACAGCGGACTACATCGCCGACACTGCCCTCTATCGTAGAGCTCACGGCAGCGAGCCCTCTCTGCCAGAAGTCGGAAACGGCCCCACGCTTTCTCTGGAAAAAGTGGTGAATCTAAAACCCGACCTAGTCATCACCTTCGCCACAGGCGGGAGCGAGGACGACTACCAGCGGCTGAGCACCCTCGGAATCCCCCTCATGATTTCTTCCGAATGGCAGGAGGAATCTCCCTTAGCCAAAGCCGAATGGATAAGGGCCTACGGGATTTTACTGGGTGCAGATACGTTAGCATCTGCAATTTACAGACAAAGTAAGAACGAATACAACCAATGGAAAAACGCGGCCCATAACATCGCCGCACAAGGGGAATGCCCCAAAGTTATTGCAGGAATGGTTCATGGAGGTGTATGGTATGCGCCTGGAGGCAACAGCTACACGGCAAAACTCATCAAAGATGCCGGTGGTTGCTACCTGTGGGAAAACGAGCCGCGCAGGGAGCTGAAATTCACCCTGGAGGAAATCCTCGCTCTGGGGAACGAAGCCGAAATCTGGATCAATCCCGGACCCTACGGCACGCCCGAAGAAATCCTCGCCGCGGAGCCCCGGATAGAAGGCTTGAAGGCTTGGAAAAACGGGAAAGTGTTCCAGATGGACAAGAAAAAGGGGCGGAGCGGCGGAAACGACTTCTATGAAAGTGCGGTCTCGGAGCCAGAAAACGTCCTAAAAGACCTGATTCGTACCTTCCACCCCACCCATTTGATAGATTACGAGCCCAAGTGGTATCGAAATATTTTTATCTTGTAGACACTATGGCAAAAATTCATAATGGCATTGGCGACTGGATTGCCACAAGCTATGAAGCTGGCATTCCTTTTTTACAGCAAGTTCCCCGCGAATGTGCTGACTTTTTATTGTTGAATGCCCAAATCCGCGAATACGAAGCAGGCGATATAATTGTCGAAGGCGGAGTCGTTGGAGATTCCTTCTGCGTACTCCAGAGCGGCAGAGCCCAGATCTGTGGGCAGGTCCTTCCCGATGGTCACTACAGCACCCTCGCCTACCTGGATGATGGCGCCTGCTTTGGCGAAATGTCCATTTTGACCAACGAACCCACCAGTAATGCCGTAGTCGCTGCGGAAGATTGCACCGTGCTCCACATTCCCAGAGATGAGTTTGTGAAGTTCCTGGATGCAAACCCCAGTGTGGTGGTTTATCTGTATAAGGTTGTTGCCGATCGCCTTCGCGCCAAGAACGAGGCCTTTGACGAATTTGAAAGACTCGCCCTGTTGGCTTCCGCCAAGGTGCTCCCCTTTATCGACTTTGCCCAGACCATGGAAAAGAGCCGCATCACGGGAACGGTCATTTTCGAATGCAATGGAGAGAAAGGCTTTATTGCCTTCCAGGATGGTCGTATCTGCTGTGCCCAGAGTGGCAAACTGGCAGGTCCAGACGCACTGGAGAAGATGCTCTCCTGGGGTGACGACACCCTGTTCAAGTTGGATACCCATTTGATGCCGGAAATCGTAAACATCAACCAGATGTCCGATACCACCAGCCTCATCCTGGATGCTTTGAGAAATATTGACGAAAAACGAAACGCTCAATAGTTGAGCGATACATAATGCCCACGCGGGCAAAGGAAAAAAGATGAATTACGCAGACGCAGGTGTCTCCCTTGCCAGAGCTGATGAAGCTATGGTCGGAGTCAAAAAATCTGTCCGTTCCACGTTTAACCAAGGCGTCCTGGGTGACGTCGGCAATTTCGGTGGTCTCTTCACACTGAACCACCTGGGCATGAAGGACCCCGTTCTGGTCAGTTCTGTTGACGGCGTGGGAACCAAGCTGAAGGTTGATATCGAAATGGGCACTCACGAACTGCCGGGTCAGGACATCGTGAACCACTGCTGCGATGATATTCTAGTGCAGGGCGCTCGCCCTCTGTTCTTCCTGGACTATGTGGCTACGGGTCGTTTGGAACCGGGCGTCATGGATAAATTGGTCATGGGCATGGCAAAAGCCTGCCGCGAAAATGGTCTCGTTTTGATTGGCGGTGAAACTGCCGAAATGCCGGGCTTCTATGGCCCTGGCGATTACGATATTTCCGGCACCATCGTGGGAGTCGTGGAACGAGACAACATCATCGATGGCAAGAAGATTAAGCCGGGCACCATCATTCTCGGTCTCCCTTCTACTGGCCTCCATACCAACGGCTACTCCCTCGCCCGCAAGGTGCTGTTCGATGTAGCTGGCTACAAAGTCGATACTCTCGTAGATGGCATGGACAAGACCATCGGTGAAGCCCTTGCTACGCCGCACCGCAGCTACTACCCGAGCCTTATCGGACTCTGCGACAAGAAGAAGATTCAGGGCCTCGCCCACATCACCGGTTCCGGCTACCAGGGCAACATCCCCCGCATTCTTCCGGACAATGTGGATGTCGTCATCGACCGCACTACATGGGACCCTCCGATGATCTTCAAGCTCATCCAGCAGGCTGGTTCTGTAGAGAAGGACGAGATGTACAATACCTTCAATATGGGTATGGGCATGCTCATCTTCATCGACCCTGCCGACAAGGCCGAGGTTGTGGCCCACTTGGAAGCCAAGGGCGAAAAGTGGACCCAGATTGGCGAAGTTGTTGCTGGTTCCAAGCAGGTGAAGTTCCGCGACTAATTGCGGAATCTACTCAGGCGTGGGAATTGGGATAACATCTTGAATTGAAGCCGCGGCGAAAACTGCGGCTTTTTATTAGGAGAGAATATGAAACATCCGTTGCTCAAAACCTTCATCCTTGCAGGCGCAATCTTTTTAGCGTGGAACTGCAGCGATAGCGGCACTGTATCTGGAATAGGCGACTATCCAGAATATGCAGACTTCATCGTTACAGGAAATTGCCACTGGCTCCCCGGTGATGTAGACTATTTGATTTACGAGGATGGAACCGTCACCGATGCCCAAGGAAATCCAGTTGGCTCGTTCATTGCAGAAAACGGTTCCATTATTGCTGCGGATGGCGTTACTCTTATTGTGGAAAACATTGACATCAATACTCTGCAGATTCTGAATCCAGACATTGTCAACGAAGCAAAAACGCAGAAGGAGCAAAGCGAAAACGGAGGCAACCCTGGGGAAGAAAATCCTGACGTTGACAATCCCGACTCTCCAAACCAACCCGCTATTGAAAGTTCTAGCCAAAACTACGATCCCACGCTCTCCTCCGCAAACATTCCCGCAGTCTCCAGTTCTTCCGCAGGTGCCGTTGATCCCAATGGTTACCCCATAGCAAGCTATGAAAGATTGACAGAAGGCGGAAGTGGCGTCACCAAGGGTTACGCCACTCGTTACTGGGACGCTTGCAAGCATCACTGTTCCTGGCCCGAGAAAGTGAACCAAAATGCCAACCCCTATAGAATTGAACGGACCTGCAACATCAATGGTCAAGAAATTCCGGCCTTTACCAAAAGCAGTGATGGCACATGGCTTCAAGGTACGGCGAGCTCCTGTGATAACGGACCTGCTTATGTTTGCACAGACATGATTCCCGTTGCAGTAAATGACACCTTGTCTTACGCCTTTGCGGCAGTCCCGGCATCAGGGGACATTTGCGGCAAATGCTACCAGATTCAATTTACCGGCAAGGGATTTTATGATTATGGAAATCCACCTAAAGAACCCGTTAAACTTTTGGCCCAAAAGAAAAAGATGCTCATTGTGATGGCGACAAATATCGGCTACGATGTATCCAACCATCAATTCGACATCATGATTCCCGGCGGCGGTGTTGGAGCCTTTGACGCTCTTTCCAAACAGTTGGGCGTTAACAAATCTGATTTGGGAGAACAATACGGAGGACTTCAATCTGCCTGCCGCCAGAAACACGGCGATGATGCCAGCGCAGCAACTTTAAAACAGTGCGTTACCGAAAAATGCAACAGCCTGTTTACGAAAGTTCCTGAATTGCAGAAGGGATGCTTGTGGTATGCAGATTGGTATGAAGCCGCAGACAATCCAGAAATATTGTTTAAGGAAGTCCAGTGTCCCCAATATTTGGAAGACAAGTATCCTTCTACAATCAACACAAGCCCCAATTTGAATTCCGCTCCCGCTCACCAGAATTTCTAGCTGATAACGCAAATCCCGCGATTCCATGTCGCGGGATTTTTTGAAATACTACTGTGCTAAAGTATCATAGCACGAAAAATATCGCGCAAGGTTCATCGCGTGAGATAGGGCGTTAACGCGCCAAATGGAGCTTCCGAAGCACTTTTCCCAAAAGCTCGTTCATGATGTCTTTGGCGTCATTACTGCCTAAAAGCTTCTGGATGAACAAAGTCATTGCGAGAAGAATCGTCCCCACTACTCCGCTATAGATGACGAGGATAAAGAGGTTTGTACTGCGGACAAATTCGCCCGTGATATGATCCAGACCGATGGCAGCAGCAATCATGATGCCAAAGGCGATGAGGGCGCGAAGCATGTTCAAGAGGGCTTCCCGCATACCATCAGTACCGTTCCTGCCGCCCCACAAAGCAATCATGCTGAGCACCTGAAGAATGGCGCCCACGGCACCTACTATAGGTACGGATTTAATTCCCAGTGGGGCGCCAAGCAGCAAGTACGCCGGAATTGTGAGAGCAAAAATTCCCGTATTGAGAAGCGTCGGAGCCCACATGCGCTCTGCGGCATAGAAGCTGCGGACGAGCACTGCCTGGAGGCAAAGTCCAAGGCTTACAGGCAAGTACCACCGAAGGATTTCTGTAATGGCTTCTGTCGTTTCACGTTGGAAGGCTCCCCGCTCAAAGAGGATACGCACCGCAGGAAAACTAAGGGCCCATACCGCCACCACCGCAGGAATCAAGATGCAGAACATGCGGGAAAGGCTTTTCCAGATTTTCTGGTTCAGTTGTGCAATCTCGCCCTCTTTGACAAGCCGCGCCATATCAGGGTAACTTGTGACACTGACGGAAAATCCGAAGACCGCTACCAATGTATACATCACGCGATATGCGTAATTGAGGCTGGAAATACCGCCCGTTCCAAAGTTCGCGCCAAAACTCCTTATCACAAATTCAAGACCAAACATGGAGCCCACTCCCAAAGACATGGGGAGCATCATTTTGAAATAACGAATAATATCGGGATGAAAAGGCTTGCAAATCAAATCGTAATGGACGCCGCCCCGTTTCGCGCCCCAAATCTGCAGCGCAAAAAATCCGATGAACGCACCCACGGGAACGCCCCAGGCAAAACCTTCCAGACCATAATCCACGCCATTCATTTTTCCCATGTAGATGGCAACGAGTCCGCCTACTACAATTGCAACATTGTAGATGAGTCCCGTCATAGAAGGAATCAGGAACTGCTTACGAGTGTGCTGCACTGCCACAAGAATGCTGCCCACAAAAATGAAAATCTGACCCGGCAAAATAATACGGCCATAGTAGGCGGCGCGTTCAATGAGTTCGGGCGTAGCGCCTTCCACCGTCAAGAGCTGCAGCAGTTGAGGCATAAAAATGAAGGCCGGTATCACGAGAATCAGAAGCACAATGCCAAATGTGTTCAGCACATTGCTGAAAAACGACCAGCCGCCCTTTTTATCGTCCCGAACTTTATAGCCCGTGAAAATGGGAATGAAGATAATAGACAGAAAACCGGTACTCACCACATGATTCAAGATGTCCGGAATCATGAAGGCGAGATCGAGAGCATTCTTTTCGAGAGAGACACCTGCGGCGTGAGCCAAAAGCATTTCGCGGAAAATTCCGAGAACACGGCTCAAGAGCAGACTTACAGCAACAATGATGGCAGCTTTATTCATAAATCACGAAGTTCTTCAAATTGGCGATATCGCCGATTTTGCAAATCAAAATCTACGCCATTAAAATAGATTATTTCGAAAGACTGTGCTGATAAACCTCGTTATGTTTATTAACTTTGACTTCATGAAGAAGATTATTACCTCCATTCTATTTCTCGCAGCAATCACCTTTGCTGCAAACATTCAAATTCTAGAACCCACAGGCGCTGAATTTTCTCCAGACGCACCTAAAATGGTTCAGTCCATTGTCCGCTCCGCCGTTGCTCAGACCGGAAATACTCCTGTAGAAGGGAGCGAAAGCATCCAGCTTCGCACGAGTATCATGACCATGGGCTCCACCTTCGTGGTAGTCTGCGAACAGTTGAACAACGGCACTGTTGCTGGTTCCGGAAAGCAAAAAGCCGGCTCCATCGACGATTTGGACGTGGCGATTGAATACGCTGTCCAATCCGCTCTCGCAAACCTTGCCGCAAATGCTCCCGATGCTGCCGCCTACGCCCCCGCAGGTGCCTATCAGGAATCCAGTCCGGAAGTGGTTTATGTGGTTCCTGTTGAACACGGGTACGGCTCTGGCAGCGGAGATCCCAATGATGAATTTGCCCACAAGCGCCCCACCCGCAACTACGTGAGCTATGGCCTTGGCGTTGCTCTGTGGCACAACTGGGAAGACGACTACAATACCTCCATGGACTGGGACATGGGTTTTGTATTCCACTACGGACGTATTTTTGAAACCACGCCCCATGGCGCCATCACCATCATGAACAACATGAACATGTCCTTTGGCGATGAATGGCAGTGGCACGAAGCCTTCCTCATTGGCGGCCGCTACTTCTTCAGCACAGGAAGCGTTTCTCCTTATGCAGGCGCAGGAATTGGCCTTGGTCTCCAGAGTGACGAGCACATGGATACCGACAACGAATTCGCCATCGGCCTTGCCAGTGGATTGGAAATGGGCCTGGTGTGCTTCCGCAATTCTGCAACACAACTTGAAATTGGGCTCGCCTGGGACGCCATGTGGGACGGCTTTGAAGCCTTCGACCACCGCTTTGGTGCAGGTAGTTTCTACATCGCCATCAACTACTAATCGCAACTATTGCAAAACAGCAAACCCCGATTTACTTCGGGGTTTATTTTTTTAGATTATCTCCATGCCTCATTTTGTCTACATGCTACGCTGTGCCGGAAACCGAATTTACACCGGATATGCTGTAGATGTGGAAGCGCGTTTTGAACAACATAAAAGTGGCAAGGGTGCCAAATTCACAAAGGCGTTTCCGCCGGAGTGCGTGTTGCGCACGTTTGAACTCGAAAGCAAGGAATGCGCGCTCCGCCTAGAAGCCCGCATTAAAAAACTTCCCCGTCAAGAAAAAGAACTGCTGGCCGCTGGAGACGAGACTTTAAGAGACAATCTCATCAACGGCCTCGACGAAACGCTGGAAGAAAGAGCCAGCCGCGAGCGGAAGGAAAAGCAAGCCCAACTGCGCAGCAGCAAAATTGAGAAAAACAACCGCGATTTCGGGAAACGCGACAGCGCCGAGCTCTAATCCAGAATCAGATCCACAATCAGATACACCGCCATGGCAAGGCTTGTAATGTTGATGAACCGGCGGATAAATTTGTTGCCTTTTTTGCGTTGCAGAAAGCTGCCGCAGTAACCGCCGAGATAAGCGCCTGTGGCCATAATGATGGCAATGGGCCAGTCAATCTTGCCTGCGATTCCAAGGGCCGCAGTACTGAGCAAGAGAAATACTGTGGTGAGGGCGTTTTTGAGGGCATTGACCCGAATGGGGTCCAAACCTGTATAGCGATTGAGACTGAGAATTTGCAAAAACCCGACGCCAACTTGCACGATGCAGCCGTAAATTGCCACCCCTGCAAATCCGAGAGCTCCGCCTAAGGTAAGTTTCGCAGGAGGCGTTTCTGGAGGCTTCCCAAAGACATTTTTGGACACATTACTGGAGATGACAATGAGGCAAATCGCGATGGCGATAATCGCCTGAAACATCTTGTCGCCAATGTTCACCAAAAAGAAGATGCCGATGATACCGCCTACAAGTGTAGGGATTACCAGTTGCAGAAAAATTTTCTTGTTGAGGTATCCATGCTTCGCCAGATTGAAAACGCTGCTCAGATTCCCCACAATGAGGCCAATGCGGTTGGTGCCATTTGCAACTGTGGCAGGCATCCCGAGGAAAATCATGATGGGAAGGCTGAGGGAACTTCCGCCGCCAGCGATGCTGTTGATAAGACTTACCACGAGGCCCAGGAGGAAGAATGCCGGATACTGACCGTATTGCCACCACTCGCCAAACTGGGAAGCATCCATCATTTGGCCAGTTCCTTCAAAAGGAAGTTCTTGTTGTCCAGCACTTTTCCGCGCTGGCTGTATTCCGGAAATTCCGCAAGGCAGCGATCCAGAGGCGCAACGGCATCATTCAGCAACTGCCGTTTTTTCTCCACATCTTTCTGCTTCTGCGCCTTCGCAAAAATCTGACTTGTAGTTTTGCGTTCCTTGTTGCAATAGGCATCAGCTAAAGCCTTATATTTTTCTACAGCCTCTGCGCGAAGGGTGCTGTACTTCAAAAGTTCCAAAAGTTTTTTTGCTTCGGCAAAAGATTCCACCTTTATCAAGGAATCGACGGACGCCATTTTAGCATTAGGATCATTCTTGCTCCAGAATTCATTGGCTTCCAAATCCCTGAAACCAATCAGTGCCTGGATTCTAGCGATAAGGTCTGCAATCTGAAGAGAATCTTCAAAATCCCGATAGCGCATCTGGAATGTTTTCGCCTGCTCCACAGCCTTTTCAAACTGGCCCTGAACATCTGCCAAGTTCCAAATTTCATCCTTCTCTTTTTTCGCCTTGGCAAGCGTGTTGTCAAAAGCGGTTTTCTTCTGCAGTGCGGCCCAGCCTACAAGAGAATCGCCAGGAGAAAGACTGATTAAGCTGTCCACAGCCGCGGCAACCATGCTATAGGCGGACTGCGCCCGATTCATATTTTGAATTTCAAGAACCAGAGGCTCGAATTTCTTTGATTGCTCGGCCCGAGTTTTACCAAATTCCATCCGCAAGGAATCCGCCAAAGTTTCCCAAGAAGTCCAAAGTGGCTTGATGATGCGGAAGCGCTCCACATAAGCAATTGCAGAATCCGTGAGACCCTGCTTGTACAAAGAATCAGCGTTTGCAAAAATCGTTTCGATTAGCGCAGGAACCGCAACGTAAGGGTCTACAAATTCCGATGAAGATGGGGTGGACGAAACGGGTTCCGGCATTTCTTGCGACTGGAGCGCATTCGTATCTGACGAAACAACAGCAGACGCTGCAGAAGTGGGAACCGCTGTATCGCGAGATGTTTCCTCAGACGATGAAGTGGCAGGTTCTTCCGCCTTGGCATTTTCCAGAACCGCAGATTCCTGCGTTGCAGTAGCCTCTGGCGACTGTACATTTTTTTGCGGTGCAGCTGATTTTTGCGGCGCAGTAGATTCCTGAGTCGCGACAGATTCTTTCACTACAGCAGGAGCGGGGCCGCTTGCAGCACAGCCCGCAAGAAGGCAGACCGTCATCCACAACGCAAAACCAAGCATCTGAAATCTCATTCTCTGCTCCTTCAACAATCTCAAGAACTATTCCGCCTCTATAGGAACAAACGCATTGTTGCCATCGAAGTCTGCGGGCAAATCCCAATCATCATCTTTAGGAAGAGCCGCAGGTGCTGTCTCGGGAGCAACTTCTGTAATCGTCACGCCAGATGCCGCTTCGCCTGAAGGTGCCACCGCTGTTCCGGCGGCATTTTCTCCCGCAGTAGCTCCACCTGCATTATCTTCTGCAGGAGCTGCACTCGCCGCCTCAGCATTTTCCGCAGGCATGGGCATGCTGGTCACGATGCCCATCTCCGCAATGCTTTCGGCGGCCTTCGCCTGCACCTGGGGAGGAGCATATCCCGGAAGGTCCAGCCAAGGTAGCGGGCGGCCCGCAGCTCCAGAGCCCGCGGGAACTGGAATGCCCGTCATGGGATCCACAGACAATTCACCTCTTTCATTTTCCAGAAGCAGCGGCACATCGCCAGAAGCAAGAACAGAAATATCCAAGAAATCAATCTGGTGCGGAAGCCGCTGGATTTCAATTTCTTCCTTGGCATAAGCAGCCCACTGCGGAAGGCCACCGCTAGCGCCTGCAATACGAGTCCTTCCCGATTTCAGAGGCTTGTTATCATCAAAGCCCACGTAACTTCCGATAGCAATCACAGAATCCAATGCCAACCCATTCTTCTCATTCACATACGTGGGAATCGCTCCCATGAAGGCCACGTTCTTGTAATCGTTGGTAGTACCCGTCTTACCGAGAGCCGGAACCCGAAGGCTTGTCTTTCCATCGGGCGAAACAACCTTGATTGCATTATACTGGCTTCGGGCCGTACCGTTGCTGAATACGGAATGAAGCATCACCGCCATCTGAGACGTCACATCACTGTTCAGCACTTCCTTGGATTCCACCGCATTGCGGAAAATCGTGCTGCCGTTTCTGTCCTTGATTTCCTTGATGAAGCAGGCGTCAGTCCAGTCGCCATCCTTGCACTTGTAAACCTTTCCCGTCAACATAGATTGGTATGCAGTGCTGATTTCACCCAAGGTAATTTCATTCACGCCCAAAGGCATGCTGAACACCTTCTGCAACTTCTGGTGAATGCCAATCTCATTTGCAAATCGGGCATATTCCGCAAAGGAGAGGGACTTGCGGAAATCGGGCCAGTAACGGAGTTCGCTCGCTTCCAGATAATCCTTCTCAGGATTCACCGGTTCAATCATGGTAGAGAGGCGCTTCACATCTGCCAAGGTGAAATTCCGGAACAGCACTACGGAATCCATTGGCGGTAACGTTGCCGCTACATCCGGGTCCAATTCCTGACCTTCGCGCTTCCGCAATACCTCGGCGTAATTCTTGTAGTTGTGATCGATGAAGCCAAGAATCTTCCCGTCTTTCTTTGCCTGCTTTACAGCCACATCATTGTAGAAGCCGTACCGCAGATTCCAAACATCCAAAGCTTTAGCGATATTTCCCTCTTCCTCATATTTGCGGGCAAGAGCATCGCGGGCCTTGGTAAATTCAATTTCCTGCTTGGCGCCATCCTTCAATATCAAGCCATACTTGTCACGTAGGCGCGTAAAGTAGGCCTTCTCCTCTTCTTCAGCACCACGAGCATAATCGTTCTGGGCAGCAACCTCATCAAATTCCTCCTGAGAAAGTTTGTCCAGCAAATGTTCCAACAGCCAAATGCTCGCGATGTTTTCAGAACGCGTCGTGGCCCAAGCCATAGTCACCACATCACCCTTATTCTTGTGGTCTGGGCGCGGGAAATAGAACTGATTCACAAACTGGAACACATTGTAATCATTTTCCAATTCGTCCAGATAATGCCAGCCATGCTGCAATGCTAGGGCATAAAGAATTGGCTTCCAGCTGGAGCCCAACTGACGGAGGGCCTTGAAACTGCGGTCATAGCCCGTGTTGTGGAATCCTCCCTGACTTGCAAGCACCATGCCATTCTGAATGGCCACCAAACCGCCCTGAAGCACAGGTTCCGTTTCAATCTTGCAGGGCACAAATCCGCCCACCTTCTTTTCGTCCAAAACGCTAACCAGAACGATGGCTCCCTTCTTCAACTGGGAAGCCAAAACCTTTGCAGGGTCATTATTGACTTGCGTTCCAAATTCCTTGATGGAAGCGGCATTCACCTCGCCTTTCAACTGCCCGAAATTCAGCCGCAAGCCCACCAGCGTTCCCTTGGCATCAAACATCACGGAATCCACAGCGCCGTAGAGGTAATCCCCTTTGCGGGCACTCTGGGCGCGGTTTGCAAATTCAGCCTTCGGGAGGACAAAACCGCCAAGCTGTATCTGCAGATTGCTGATGTTATTCTGCAGGGCGCGCTTTGCCGCATCCTGAGAGCGGGCATCCAACGTGGTGACAATTTCCAGCTGCGCCTTGCGCCAATCGTCAATGCCTTTTTCCTCAAAGAGCTTCTGATAGAATTCGCCCGAAAGTTTTTCCTCAATGCGTTCCAGAGTTGTGCTCATGGTGAAGCGGAAATTGCCATGTTTAAAATTCAGCGGTGTGGCCAAAGCCTCATCCATCTGGCTCTGCTCAATGTACTTCTCCTCCACCATGCGGCCAAGCACATAGCGCAAGCGCTCCTCGCCGCGTTTTAGAGCCTTATCCCGACGCTCCTCGTTCCGCTGAATGAAGGGGTCATAATTGAAGGGGCCTTTCACGGAGCCTGCAATAAAGGCACATTCCGCAAGAGTCAAGTCCTTCAGTTCCTTGTCAAAGAAGTACTGGGCCGCAATGGCAACGCCCTTTCCCGTGCCAGAGACATGGAACTGGTTCAGATAAAATTCCAGAATTTCTTCTTTGGAAAAATGCGTTTCCATGCGGAGGGCGTTGATGAGTTCCTTTCCTTTTTCCTTGATGCTCCGTTCCTCGCGACCAAAGATGTTTTTCACCGCCTGCTGCGTCAGAGTGGAACCGCCCTGGCGCATGTGGCCACTCTTGATGTTACTCGCCATGGCGCGGAAGAATCCGTGGAAACTGAAACCGTTGTGATTCCAATAGGCGGCATCTTCTGCGGCCACCAAAGCGTTCACGATGTTTTCTGGAATATCGCCATAAGGAACATAAATGCGGTGATTGGCATCGAAGAAGGCGCCGAGAAGAGTGTTTCCATCCCGATAGAACACGCGGGTTTCGCCGGAGAGCACCTGCAGAATGGTCTCCCGATTGAACTGCTTTTCAGGATCCTGGTCCGGAAGCACCTTGAACACGAAAATATACGCCGGGATGCAGCAGATGAGACCCACCAGAGCAAACGCCGCCACAGCCTTGAAAAAGCGGACAATTAACGGACTTTTTTTCTTTCTTTTCTTCTTTTTCGCCATAAAAACACCAAACGGACTCTGCCTGCGGGAAGAGCCACTCTTTGTTTTGAATTTAGCATTTTGATAAGTTCTGATGTGGAAATCTGGTGAATTTGCAGGATTTGCGGGGGCTTTTTGGGGCTTTTTTAGGCAAAAGCCTTGAAATTTCCCCTGAAATTAAGTAAAATTTAAGCCCCAAGATTGGGAAGATGGCCGAGCTGGCCGAAGGCGCGTCCCTGCTAAGGACGTATAGGACTTAATCCTATCGCGAGTTCGAATCTCGCTCTTCCCGCTGAAAGCCCCGAGTCCTTGTGACTCGGGGTTTTTGCATACCTTCAGTATCCAAAACTATCGCCTCAGCCATGACCTGCGAGCAAGTTCGCAGTCGCGGCACTCGGCTCGGGGTTTTTCGTTCTTTCAGAACGCAAAAAATATCGCCGCGGGCATATTATACCGCGCGGCACATATAGCGCGAGCCCTGCCCCAAAAAAACGGCTAGTTTCCATGAAGTTTCTGCACGGATGCGCGATGGGACTGCTTTACCGCCTCACCCACATTCACGCAGGACTGCAATTCCCGACACCAAGCTTCCAGCTGTCTGGATGTATATACCGCGGGGCGCCGAGAGAAAGCCCTCCCTAGGGCATTCAGTAATTCCCCGAAATGCACCACCTGCCAACCATTTCCAATGTTCCCAAACTCACCACAGGCCGGCACTTTCTTCAAAATGCAGCGGTCGCTGAACACCACAAAGGAATAAACCTCCGCCTCTTCCAAACGAATTTTCAGTTGCCGGAGGAGCGCACCCATGTGACCCTGATTTTGCCGGATGGGGTTGTAAAGCGTGTGCTTCACTTTTGCATTGAGCACTTGTTCCCAGCGCTCCATTTCCAAGTCGCCAGAAATCTCGCCCGAGATATTCTTCGTCTCAAAAACATAGATGCCCGTCTCGTGCAAAAGCACCGTATCTATTTCCGTGTACCCTGTATGGGTTGGAATATATACGTTTTGTAGCAAATAGTGATGCCGCTTATCGTTTGCGGCCGCCCGCGCCACAATGGCCGATGTCGCCGCCTCGCCAAAAATTCCATGCTGATCATCTGCGAGAACCGCATCAAGGCCCACGGCTTTTTCCGGATGGATGAAAGGCTCCGTCTCGCTGCGGAACTGCACGCGAAAAGCCTTCCAATAGCTCTTGCCAAATTTGTGGCGGGTTATTTTGAAGCGATTCGTTTTGCGACCAAAAAGAACACGCTCACGGCATGCATTCAGTTTTTCTTTATCCTGGAGATACTCCTTGAAGCCACCGTGACGGGGCCCGCGGTAAACGCCCTTCCCCCTTCGTGCATCACGAATGCGGCCAATCAATGCGATGACCACAAGCGCTATGACAACGATGAAAATCCAGGAGTTCATAAGTGCATGAAAACCGCGTGACAATTACCGCGCGGTTCCATCAAACAGGATCGTTTACGGGCTTGCTGTAGTCGCGCTCTCCAAAGAGGGCGGTGCCTACCCGAATCATGGTGGAGCCTTCCTCGATAGCTACTTCCAAATCCAAAGTCATGCCCATAGAAAGCTGGTCAAATTTTGCGAATACACCGCCACGGGCGAGGAACTTATCTCGCAGATTGCGGAGGAAGGCGAAGCACTCCCGAGAATCTTCTGCAACGCCTGTATTTTTACCGATAGTCATAAGCCCGCGAAAGCGCAAATGCGGAAACTTTTCACTTTTGCCGTCAGCGTCGCAGACACCTGCCCGAACAGCCAAATTCTCAAGGAAAGCATCCGCTTCGTGAACATCAAGCCCACTCTTGGTCTCTTCTTCGCCGGCATTCACCTGGAACAAAATATCCAAAGTCTTGCCGTCGGCGAAGTTCCCCGTCGCAGTATCTTCGCCAGCCATTGCAGCGCAATCCTTCTCCAATTTTTCCACCGCTTCCATACTCGCGATGGAGTGAATGCAGTCGGCAACAATGGCGGCCTTTTTCAGTTTGTTGCTCTGTACCGGGCCAATCACATGGCACTGCACAGGAGTTCCGTCAACAGCAAACAATCGCTTGCTGAACTTAGATTCCGCCTCCTGAACACGGTTCTCACCAAAATCCTTGGCGCCAAGTGCGAGTGCATTTTCCACCGCTTCCATGGGGTGAAACTTGCTCACCCAAATGAGCTTCACCGATTCGCGAGTGCGGCCAGCCTTCGCGCAAGCCGCTTCTATCCGCTTTTCCAGATTGGCTAAGCTTTCAGCCATTTGTTCACGAGAGAATTCCATAAATCAAAATTCCTTAAAAAATCCCTCCGCCAAGCGAAGGGATTCCCTTTTATCCGAAAATCTTTGCGTAAAGTTCAGGAGCGAATTTACTCATGTAGCCCTGTATCAAGAGTACTGCAATCAGTATCGGCAAAATCCACCTGAAATAGACCTTGATGAACATGTTGACGGGTAATTTAAGGCCCTTACCCGTATTCACTTCCTTGAAAAAGTTTTCCTGGCCCCAACCATAGCGACTGCTACAGAACATGGCAAAGAATATTCCGCCCAGCGGAAGCATTGTGTTGCTGACGAAGAAATCTTCCAAATCCAGCACGCAACTACCCGGACCGAAGGGTTCAAAGCCTGCGAGGACGTTGAAGCCGAGAGCACACGGGAGGGAAAGGAGTATCACCACGATGATGTTCCAGCCCGCAGATTTTTTGCGGGAAACACCCTTCAAGTCCATCCAGAAGGAAACGATGTTTTCAAACACCGCAATCAGCGTGGAGAGGGCGGCAAAACTCATGAACAGGAAGAAGGCCGCACCGCAGAATCGACCGCCCGGCATCTGGGCGAACACATTGGAAAGCGTCACGAAGATAAGTCCCGGACCCTGGCCAGGTTCCTGACCGAAGGCAAAGCAGGAAGGAATGATAATGATGCCTGCCATCAAGGCGACAAAGGTATCCAAGATACAAACGCTAGCGGCTTCCTTCGGGAGGGAGTGATCCTTGTTGATGTAACTACCAAAAATAGTCATACAACCAATACCGATGCTCAACGTAAAGAACGCGTGTGCGAAAGCAGCAAACACAGCCTCGCCCACACCCTTGCCCGATTGGGTCAGACGATCCAAGGATGGAATCAAATAATAGCGGAGGCCTTCATCTGCACCAGGAAGCGTCACAGCACGAATGGCAAGAACCACAATGATGGCGAAAAGGCAAATCATCATCTTTTTAGTGATATCCTCCACACCCCTTCGGAGACCAAGAGAGACAATGCCAAGGCCAAGAACAATGGCAACCGTCATCCAGAAAATGAGAAGCGACGGATTGGAAAGCATTTCGCCAAAAGCAGCACTAATCTGTTCCGGAGTTCCCTGCAAAAACTCAACATCCGTCACCATCTTGTAGAAGTAATAGAACATCCAACCCGTAACCACGCTGTAGAAAGCCATGAGTACATAGTTGGCAAAAATCAGAAGGAACTTGGCCTTGTGCCAGTAGGTTCCCTTCGGCTCTAGATTATCAAAACTCATAGCCGCGCCACTACGACCAGCACGACCCACAGCAAGTTCCATCATCAAGATGGGAAGCCCAAACAGGAGCAAAAAGCCGAGATACGGAAGCACGAAAGCCGCACCGCCATACTGGCCAGCGATATAGGGGAAACGCCAAACATTACCGAGGCCGATGGCACAACCTGCAGCAATGAGAATAAAACCGAGTCTTGATTTGAAGCTTTCACGTTCCATAGTAGCGGAAAGATAACTAAATCAGCCTATTTTTGCCAACCCATTTCCACTGGTTCCTATCCACTAATTATATTTACATTACCCTGAGCCTAAAGGGCGTTTTTGGTGGTATCGTCTACTAGGGACCTTTTTAGGCACAAAGAGTTTCCATGGAATGGAAGCTTTTTGAGGGTGTTCAAATTTTTTTGCTTTTTAAGGTTTTTAATGACGAACAAGTGTAAATGCGGAATTTTGATTAGTAAGACTCCTTACGAAAAGCGCTATGCCATTATGGAAGATGGTGAACTTGCCGAACTTTTCGTGGAAGGAGAATCTACGAGTCACATTCTCGGTAATATTTATAAAGGGGTTGTCAAAAAGATCGTTCCGAACTCAAGGCTCGCGTTTATCGATATCGGCCTGGAGAAGGACGGCGTTCTCTATCAAGAGGATGCCATGGATCGGAAGGCAGCCCTCTCACGGAAATACGAAGACGACGAAACCAGCGCCTTCGACGATGTGGCCATCGAATCCATCCTTCGGGAAGGTGACGAAATTATGGTCCAGGTGGTTCGGGAACCCGCCAGCGGAAAAGGCGCAGGCCTTTCCATGCGCCTCAACTTCCCGGGCACACTTCTGGTCTGCCTTCCAGGCACCAACTTCATCGGCGTTTCCAAGCGGGAACGGGATCCGGAAAAGAGGAGCGCCATCAAGCGGGCGGTGAACCACCTCAAGGCGCGCGATGTGGGCTACATTGTGCGCACCGAGGGCATGAGTGCTAGCGAGGAAAGCCTCCAGCAGCAGATGCGGACTCTGGAAGACAAGTGGTTTGCCACCAAGGACAATTTTGCAGCCCAGCCGGCCAGAACCTGCATCTATGAAGAAGCAGGTTCCATGGAGCAGGCCCTCAGCGAATACTTCAATGACGACACGGATTACGTGTACATCGACAACCGGGACGAATATTTCTCCATCAGAGACACCCTGAAGCAGATTGCCCCCAACATGCTGGACAAGGTAAAGCTGTGGAGTTCCAACGAAAGCCTTTTCGAATACTTCAAAATCGAAAACGACTACGCCCGTTCCCTCCAGCGCCAAGTTCCGCTGCCCCGCGGTGGAAACCTGGTCATCGAGCAGACGGAAGCCCTTATGTCCATCGACGTGAACACGGGTCCGAAGGTTCACGGAAAAGACCAGGGCAAAATCATCCTGGAGACAAACATCGACGCCTGCCGCGAAATTGCGAAACAGCTGCGCCTGCGCGATGTGAGCGGAATCGTCATCGTGGACTTCATTGACATGGAGACGGATGCGGACCGGGATACGGTTTTCCAGGAATTCTGCAAGGCGGCCCGCCGCGATAAGGGGGATGTGATTCCTTCGCCCATCAGCCAGTTTGGCCTCATGGAGATTACCCGCACTCGCATGCACGATGCCGGCAAGACAAGGTTCTGCCCCGTCTGCTGTGGCGGCGGGCGCATCGCCACCTTGGAATCCACCCTCGGCATGATTGACCGCTGGATGGCCCGTGCCCACGCAAAAGGCAACCTGAAGAACGTCACGCTGGTAGTCGGCTCCCCCATGGTGCAGGTTCTCGTAAACGATAGAGCGAGAATGCTCCACTATCTGGAATTCAAGCACCAGATGTCTGTGGAACTCATCGAAGACGACCACGCCCAGGTGAACCAGTTCTGGATGTACAATTCCGACAAGGAAGACATCACAGACCTTTACAACTTTGCTGACGACGAGGGCATCCGCCCACCGAAGCGCCTGAAGAACGAACGTGGCCGCAACAAGTGCAAGCGCGAAATCCTCATCAGCAAGACACCTTACGAAAAGCGCATCGCCATTATGGAAGATGGTGAACTTGCGGAACTTGTGGTGGAAAGCGTTTCCTCTACCCGCGTCCTCGGAAACATTTACAAGGGCGTAGTCCAGAAGGTGCTCCCCGCACTGAAGGCAGCCTTCATCGACATCGGCATGGAAAAGGCCGGCTTCCTCCATCAGGAAGACGCCATGGACCGCGACGCACTTCTGAGCAAGGAATACGGCGATGATGATGACCAGGGTGGAGTGGCAAAGGAAATCTCCATCGACAAGATTCTCAAGGAAGGCCAGGAAATCATGGTGCAGGTGGTAAAGGAACCCATCAGCACCAAGGGCGCTCGCCTCACGACCCATTTAAGCTTTGCAGGCCGATTCCTGGTTTGCATGCCGGGCACCAACTTCATCGGTGTTTCCAAACGGGAACGAGACCCCGCCAAGCGTCGTGAATTCAAGAAGGTGGTTCGCCGCCTCAAGGGTCGCGACGTGGGTTACATCGTCCGCACCAACGGCCTGAGCGAATCCGAATTTGAAATCAGTAAGCAGATGCGCGAACTGGAAAGCAAATGGGAACAGACGAAGTTCAACTTCGAAAACCAACCTGCCGAAACTTGCATCTACGAGGAATCCGATTCCATCGAGCAGACGGTCCGCGAATACTTTGGCGAAAACACCGACTATGTGTACATCGACAACCGGGACGAATACATCGCCCTCCGGGATTACCTGAAGGTGCTTTCTCCGGACAAGCTGAACAAGGTGAAACTCTGGAACAAGAACGAAAGCCTGTTCGAGCACTTCAAGATTGAGAACGACTACTCCCGCTCCCTGCAGCGTCGCATTTCCCTCTACAACAAGGGAAGTTTGACCATCGAGCAGACGGAAGCCCTCGTGTCCATCAATGTGAACATGCCTCGGAACGCAGGCAAGGATTCTGCCAAGACCATTCTGGAAACGAACCTCTACGCCTGTCGCGAAATCGCAAAGCAACTTCGCCTTCGCGATGTGGGCGGCCTCATCATCATCAAGTACATTCCTATGGAATCCGATGGTGACCGGGAAGCAGTCTTCCAGGAATTCCGCAAGGCCATCCGTCGCGACAAGGCTCCCATCAGCCCGGCCCCCATCGGCCGCTTTGGCGTCATGGAAGTGACCCGCAAGCGCGTCCGCGTGAACCTCATGACCGAAAAGACGGAACTCTGCCCCATTTGCCGTGGCGGCGGACGCATCGTCACGCTGGAAGCGACCCTCGGCATGATCGACCGCTGGATGTCTCGCGCCTACAACAAGGGACACCTCCGCGAAGTCACTCTCGTGGTGAGCTCCCCCATGGTGGATGCCCTCAGCGAGAACGACGCCCTCCTATTCCATTACCTGGAAACTAAGCACTTCATGAAGATCAATCTGGTCGAAGATGAATACGCTTACGTAAATCAGTATTGGATGTACAACAAGGACGAAGAAGACATTACCGACGAATACAATTTTGCATAAAAAAGGAAGATATTATGAATCGAGTTATTTTGGTTGCCGCAGCCGAAGCGGACATGAAAGCAAAAGTACAGTGTGTTGTGGATGCCGTCGCCAAGGCTGGCATGACTTCTGCAACTTACAGCGCAACAGCCGCAATCAGCGCTAATGAAGCCGTGGCTCTTTTGAAGGACCACGCCGCTCCAGCCCTGATGGAAAAAATCTGCGCCGACTTCATCAAGCAGGATTTCTCCAAGGTGGACGCCGTGGTTGTTGAAGGTGCGATTGGCATGAATGCTGTTGTGGCCCACAAGTTCAACGAACTTTTGGCTACCGCTCTCGACGCCAAGATTTTTGCTACCGACGAAGATGCAGATATGTTCTGCGATTGCCGCTTGCTCAAATGCGAAAAGTGCCTGGCAGAAAACCTTGCTGCCCCTGCCGCCGAACGCAAAACCTCTCAGGCCATGTTCCGCGCCGGTCTCCTCCAAAAGGCCAGCAAGTCCATCAAGCGCATCGTGCTCCCTGAAGGCGCAGAACCGCGCACCATCAAGGCCGCCTGCCTCGCCGTAGAAAGGAAGATTGCAGTGCCCGTTCTCGTGGGCAAGAAGGCTGACATCGAAGCCACCGCAAAAGCCGAGGGCGTCACCCTCCCCGCAAACATCGAAATCATCGAGCCCAGTGCAGAACTTGCAGAAAAGTACGTGCCCACTCTGGTGGAACTCCGCAAGGCAAAAGGCATGACGGAAGAAGCCGCCCGCGCCGCTCTCGCCGACAACGTGATGCTTGCCACTATGATGCTCAAGATGGGTGAAGTGGACGGCCTGGTTTCTGGCGCCATCCATTCCACCGCAGACACGCTCCGCCCGGCTCTCCAAGTCATCAAGACTGCTCCTGGCGTGAAGTCCGTGAGCTCCGTGTTCTTTATGTGCATGCCTGGCCAGACATACGTCTATGGCGACTGCGCCATCAACCTGAACCCCACTGCAGAAGAACTTGCAGGCATCGCCCTCCAGTGCGATGAAACCGCAAAGGCCTTCGGCCTCCCCAGCCGCGTGGCTCTCCTGAGCTACTCCACCTTCAATAGCGGCAAGGGTCCTGACGCAGACATGGTTCGTGAAGCTGCTGCAAAGCTCAAGGCCGAACATCCGGAACTCGCCATCGATGGCCCTCTCCAGTATGATGCCGCCACCGTGGAAAGCGTTGGCCAGCTGAAGGCCCCCGGTAGCGCTGTAGCCGGCAAGGCAACCGTGTTCGTGTTCCCCAGCCTCTCTGCAGGCAACATCGGCTACAAGGCTGTGCAGCGCAGCGCCCAGGGCACCATCGCCATCGGGCCTATGCTTCAGGGCCTCGCAAAGCCTGTGAACGACCTCAGCCGCGGCGCCCTGGTGGAAGACATCGTCTATACCATCGCACTGACCGCTGTTCAGGCTCAGGTGTAAAAGAAGACCGCATCGGCTAGAATCAGGATAATCTTCTCTGATCTGACGATGCTCTCGTAACGAAATCGCCTATAAAAAGCGGTGCTGTAAGCATCGCTTTTTTCATTTATTTTCTGTGCGAAATATTGCCGACTATTTTCAGCGTTTTTTCGAAATAGACTTCGTTGCGCGGCTATGACTCGCAGCGGGTTTCTTTCCCGTTACTGTACTTTTTGCCGCGCGGCCTTTGCCCGCGGCAGCCGTTTTGGCCCGCGATGAACTTTTCCGCGCCGTACCAGCCTGTGAACCTGCCCGCGACGTGCCAGCCAGTGAACCTTTGGGCGGATTCTTTGGCGGCATGAGTTCATTCACAATGTCGTCAATGTGCTTCTTGGTGAAAATCTTCAGACCCTTCTTCGCAGGCGCCGGAAGTTCCGTCACATCCTTCTGGTTCCCTACCGGCAAATAGAGCGTCTTCACGCCCGCTTCCTGAGCGGCCAAGGCCTTCTCATTCAAGCCACCAATGGGGAGCAAATCGCCCGTAAGGCTCACCTCGCCCGTGAACGCAATCTCCGGAGAAACTGGCGTGCGGGTAAAGGCACTCAACAGCGCTAGCGTCAGGGCAATACCTGCAGAAGGACCATCCTTCGGCACGGCGCCCTCTGGCACGTGAATGTGGATGTCCGTCTTCCGCACAATCTCCGGATCAATACCGTAGCGGCGCAATCTCTCGCGCACAAGGCTCAAGGCAATCTGGGCGGATTCCTTCATCACGTCGCCAAGCTTGCCCGTCATAATCAGGTGACCCTTACCGCTCAACAGCATGCATTCCAGCAAAAGGATTTCGCCACCAACGCTTGTCCAGGCAAGGCCCGTGATCACGCCACAGCGGCCAGGAGCCGGCAGGCGGTTCTCCAAAAAGCGAGGCACGCCCAGGTATTCCTGCAACTGCTTTTCCGTCAGTTCCGGCTTCACCTTCTTGCCAATGACCATCTCTTTGGCACGGTGCCGCACAGCGCTTTCCAGGCAGCGTTCCAGTTCGCGAACGCCAGCCTCGCGCGTGTACTGCCGAATGACCGTCTCGATGACATCATCCGAAAACTTCACGTCCTTACCGAGGGCAACGCCACTCCGCTCGCAAATCTTCGGGATTAGGAACTTCCCCGCAATCTGCTTCTTCTCGTGAGCGTAATATCCCGGCAGGCGCACAATCTCCAAACGATCCCGCAATGCATCGGGAATTTCCGCCTCGGAGTTTGCCGTAGCGATAAACAGCACACGGCTCAAATCCAGGCCCACTTCCATGAAGTGGTCGCTAAAGTCGTGATTCTGTTCCGGGTCCAAAACTTCCAACAATGCGCTGGCTGGGTCGCCACGGAAATCGCTGGCCATCTTGTCAATCTCATCCAACAAAATCACCGGATTCATGCACTTGGCGCGGCGGAGTGCCTGAATAAAGCGGCCAGGCATGGCGCCAATGTACGTGCGGCGATGTCCGCGAATTTCAGCTTCATCGCGAACTCCACCCAAGGTAATGCGCACAAAACTCCGCTGCATGGCCTTTGCAATGGATTCCACAAGCGTCGTCTTGCCAACACCCGGAGGGCCAACCAAGCAAAGAATAGGCGCATGCTTTTCCGTGCCCGTAAGCTTCAGCACAGCCACATATTCCAGAATACGGTCCTTTACTTTGTCCAAACCAAAATGCTTGGCATCCAGTTCCGACTTCACCTTCTTCAGATTCAAAACCGTTTCGTTGTAAACCCCATAAGGCATAGAAAGGAACCAGTCCACATAATTGCGGCACACCGCATATTCCGGCGTAGTGGGGTGCATCAGGCGCATGCGGCTAATTTCCTCTTCCATCTTTTCCATGATGGCAGGGGAGAAATTCTTCGCCTTCAATTTTTTGAGGAGCTGGTCTGGCTCTGCGGTGCCATTCTCGCCATCGTTCAATTCATCCTGAAGTTGGCGGATCTGCTCGGAAATAAACCATTCCTTCTGCTGCTGGGCCATCTTCTGGCGCACATTCTGCTGCACCTTCACCAGCACATTCTCGTTGTCTTCCGAAACTTCCATGAGCGCCATCAGGCGTTCCGCCATCTCATCCAGAGAATTCATCTCCAAGAAGGACTGCTTTTCTGCAAGGGAAACCTGCAAAAAGGGAATCATTCCATAATAGGCGTTCAAATGGTTTTCCATGCCAAAGAAGGCGTCCACCATTCCTTCGGCAATGTTACGCTTGACTGCGTATTCCCTAAACTTGGTGAGCACCTCGCTGAAGGCCTTGCTCTTCTCGTTTTCCTTGGCCACTTCTTTTCGAGGGGCGGCAGTCGCCTTGAACATTCCATCTTCCACAACAATGGAACGGAGGTCCACCACAAACTCCCCTTCCAGCACAACCTTCACGCAGCCGTTGGGGAATGGCGTCACATTGGACACATGGGCAGCCACACCCACGGAATACAAATCCAGCATGGGGTTCTTGATTTCCTCCATGTTGATGTCCATTTGTGCGGCCAAAATAATTTCATTGTCATGAGCCTCGGCATATTCCAAGGCCTTGAGAGACATTTCGCGACCCACCAGAATGCGGCGGGTGGTCATGGGGAATACAACAGCATCTCGCAAAGGGAGAAGCGCAAAACTCTTTTTAAAATCGAAGGTATTCATCAGAAACTCGCGCTATTCAAAACTTTTTTACTGGAACGGCGTGCGCATTCTAAGCGACTTTCTTGTTTACTTTCTTTGTGGAACTGGAATTTTTCTTTGACCCAGCAGTCGCAACGGTAAGGCCCTTCCTCACCATCTCAGCGGTAAGGGACAACTTCTTCACGTCGGAGCCCGGCATCTCGAACATGGCCTGCTGCAGCACGCGCTCCATCACGGAACGAAGCCCGCGGGCACCTGTCTTACGGCTCATGGTCTCGTGCACGATTTCCTTGAGGGCATCACGAGTGATTTCCAGTTCAATGCCATCCATGGAGAAAAGCTTCTTGAACTGCTTCACCAAAGCGTTCTTCGGCTCTGTCAAAATATTCAGAAGGGCACTCTCGTCCAGTTCTTCCAAAGCAACAGCAATAGGGAGGCGTCCCACAATCTCGGGAATAAGGCCAAACTTGATAAGGTCATCCGGCTCCAACTGCTTGAAGAGTTCGCTCAAGGTATTGTCAGATTCGCTACGGATGTCGGCGCCAAAACCCATGCCGCCCTTGTTCACGCGCTGGGCGATAATCTTGTCGAGGGTCTCGAAGGCACCGCCGCAAATGAAGAGAATGTTCCGGGTGTTGATCTGCACCAACGCCTGTTCCGGATGCTTGCGTCCACCCTTAGGCGGCACCGCAGCCACAGTCCCTTCCAGAATTTTCAGAAGACCCTGCTGCACACCTTCACCACTCACATCGCGAGTGATGGAAGGGTTCGCCGTCTTCCTTGCAATCTTGTCGATTTCATCCACAAAGATGATGCCCCGTTCCGCCTTCTCTACATTGTAGTCGGCAGCCTGGAGCAAACGAACCAGGATGTTCTCCACATCTTCGCCCACATAGCCCGCTTCCGTAAGGACGGTAGCGTCAGCAATCGTGAAGGGCACATCCAAAAAGCGCGCCATGGTCTGGGCCAAAAGCGTCTTGCCCGAGCCTGTAGGCCCTACCAAAAGCAGGTTGGACTTTTCTACCTCCACATCATTCTCATCCTTGTGAGCCTGACGATAACGGAGGCGTTTGTAGTGGTTATACACGGCCACAGAGAGAGCCTTCTTGGCTTCTTCCTGACCGATGACGAATTCATCCAGGTGGGCCTTGATTTCAGAGGGACGCGGAAGGGGTTTCTCCACAGCAGCGGCAACTTCTTGTTCCTTCTGCTGAGCGCGAGCGCGGTCCTCTTCAATGATGCGATGGCACATGGTCACGCAGTCACTGCAGATCTGGACTCCGGCTCCCGTAATCATCTTCTCCACTTGTTCTGCAGGCTTACCGCAGAAGCTACAAGTGACAGCAGGATGGTTCCTTCCGTTTCGGTACATGAAAGTTAGACTCCCTCTTTTCTCGGGACGAAGATTTCGTCGATGACGCCAAATTCCTTGGCTTCCTCCGGTCCCATATAGAAATCGCGGTCCGTCTTCTTGCGGACTTCGTCAATAGCCTTTCCGGTATGCTTCGCCACAATCTCAGTCAAGGTATCCTTAGTGCGGACAATTTCCTTCGCCGTAATCTGGATATCAGAAGACTGTCCCGTGGCAGCACCGGATGGCTGGTGCAGCATAATGCGGGAATGCGGCAGCGCATAGCGCTTGCCCTTAGTGCCCGCAGCCAAAAGCACTGCAGCCATGGAGGCGCAACTACCAATGCAGATGGTGGCAATGTTTGGCCGCACATGCTGCATGGTGTCATAGATGGCGAGGCCTGCCGACACGTAACCACCGGGGCTGTTGATGTACAGCGTGATATCCTTCTCCGGATTTTCGTATTCCAAGAAAATCAACTGCGCCATGACGTTGTTGGCCACTTCATCGTTGATGGGGGTCCCCAAGAAGATGATGCGCTCCTTCAACAGGCGGGAGTAGATATCGTAGGCGCGTTCACCGCGTCCGGTGGTCTCAATGACGGTAGGAATAATCATATTACCTCTATATTACTTGGTTTCTTCAGCCGCGGGGCGAATCCCCACGATGAAGTCGGCAGCCATCTGGAAGCGGAGTTCGTCCCGGAGACCGTTGATACGGCCAGACTGGCGGAAGTGGCCCTTGAGGGTTTCAAAGTCCACGTGATAGGCATTCGCCATTTCCTGGAGACGAGCATCCACAGCAGCCTGAGATGCCTTGATCTTTTCCTTTGTTGCAACAAATTCCAAAATGCGGTGCTTCTTGATTTCGCGGATAGCTTCCGGACCCATGTCCTTAATCTGTTCGTCTGTGGGTTCCACGGCATCCTTAGGATCCTGGACGTTACGATTCATGGACCACTTGATGAGGTCGCGCACGCGGCCAGCAGGAACTTCAAACGGGTTCTGCTCAATGAGCTTGTCGATAGCTTCGTTCACGGCCTTGGTCTTGGCAGCGTCCTTCTTCTGGTTGGCGAGGCTTTCAGCCAAGTTGGACTTCAATTCCTCTACGTCCTTCACGCCAACCTGCTTGCAGAATTCTTCATCGAAAGTAGGAGCCACAACTTCACGAACGTCCGTCACTTCCACCTTGAACTGGGCAGTCTTGCCGCGATAACGTTCATCCTTGTGGTCATCCGGATACTTGAAGTTGATTTCCTTCTTTTCGCCAGCCTTAACGCCCATGAGGCCTTCATCAAATCCCGGAGAAGCAGATTCACCGAGGAGGCTACGGAATTCACGATTTTCAGGAAGTTCCTGCTTTTCACCATCAATTACTACTTCTTCGTAGTTGCCTACAACTACGTCACCCTTGCCTGCGGCGCGGTCCACGTGTTCGTCCTTGCTCCACATCTGGACCAGGCGGTCGAACTCAGCTTGGACTTCTTCCTCATGCACAGCGGTAGCCGGAACGGTAATACCCGTATTGTCATAACCCTTGATGTCGATTTCCGGGTCAATTTCAGCTTCCACAACAATCTTGATGTCGTTTTCCTTGTCGTCCTTGAAATCCTTCACCTTCAACTGGCCAACGGGGATGATGTTTGCCTTCTTCAACTCTTCGTTGAGCACGGCATCGATAGTCTCATTCACCACTTCGTGACGGATGCTGTCGCCAAACTGCTTCAAAATCATAGCCTTGGGCACCTGACCCTGGCGGAATCCCTTCAAAGCCACCTGCTTCTTGTACTGGGAGAGCTTCTTTTCAAAGGGGGCCTTCAAATCAGCCTGGGGGATGGTCACTTCAAGAGTACGCACTGTTGCGCTTGTTTCTTTGATTTCTACGGACATTATTCGCTCCGGGAGCCGGCATACAACCGACCGTTAATTGTTAAAAGCATGCGAGGGGTGGGAGTCGAACCCACACACCGAGGTACCAGATCCTAAGTCTGGCGCGTCTGCCAATTCCGCCACTCTCGCGATTTCGCCGTCAAAGATACAAAAACTCAAAGACACTTGACTGTAAAACATCTATTTTATGCCCCGTTGCAGGTGTTAAAAAACATTAAAATCGGAGTATTCATTTCCCTGGTGAACATTCTCATCCAGGGGGTTACTCTCCTGTTCCAGAATATTATCGCAAATAATCTGGGAATTGTAAACTTCGGCCACTTTGGCGTACTGCAAACGGATTACACCATCTTTTGCGCCATCGCCGATTTCGGGATGATGACTCTAATCCTCGCCTATTTCGGGAAGCGCGCCTCAGAAGGTTCCCTGTTCACGAACGTTCTTCAACTCAGACTGTTCATGACTCTCCTTTCTGGCATCGCCATGATTGCATTTGCCTGCCTTTTCAGGAGAAACCAGCCCACGTTCGGTGGCGAGCTCATTCTTGTCGCGGGGCTCCTCTTTCAGCACGCCTTTTTTGACTGGTACTTCATCTGTGGACACTTCTGGAAAAAACTTCTGATTTCAAAGGTCCTGCACACCCTCTCCTTCACAGGAGTCATGACGCTTTGCCTTTATGTGTTCCATTTTGATTCCATCCCTCTTATTGCACTAGCCACTGTTCTCGCAGCACTTCCCGCCTTCAGTTTCGGCGTCAGTCAGGCCTTCTCCTTCAAAATATTCCGCATCCGTTACCAAACCTTTAAATTCTTCAAGCTGATGCTAAAGTCCGCTTGCCCATTTGCTGCCACAAGCATTGCAAGCTTCGCCTATCTCCCCGTTGGCCTGTACACCGTATCCCACGTCGCCCCTCCCGAATTTCTAGGGGCCTACAACTTCTCCCACAGGCTTATGACCCTCGCCTCCAGCCTCATGGTCTATTTCATCTACTCCAGTGTGCTCACGCTTCACAAATCAAAGCAGGGACAATTAAGCCTTCGGGACCAAGCCATCTTCACCGCCTTCATCATCGCCATCAGCAGCCCTCTATGGCTATTCCCCAGCTGGACCTTGAAAATCATTTTCTTTGCATCTCCTTGGACTCCCGACATTCTTCAAATCAGTAGCCAATGCCTGCAGATACTTTCCTTCTCTTTATTGTTCCAAGCAATTCGTTTAGGAATGATTTCCACTCTCCTCAAGGAAAAGAAAACCATTCTCTATGGAATCATGATTTCCATAGGCGGACTATTAAATATTGCTATATGCAGTATTGGAGCTAGATATGTTGCTCCGAACCTTATTCCGGTCCTCACATTAAGCGGAGATTTCTTCCTTACGCTCTTCCTCGGTTGCTACTTCATCAAGAACCGCAGACTTTCCTGGTAACGGCTTGTAACGCATACAAACCGTAGATATAAAAAACATTATTCCCATCCAAATCCAGTATATTCCCTGCTTGTAGCCCGGCGTAAAAAACCACCAGCCAATAAAGTAGATGAATAGTGCATAAAACATGATGGTCCTAGGCGTAAATGGCTTACACAATTTAAGGTGCAATAGAGATAACGCCAACCCGCAGAAAAAGGGTAATAAGAAAATCCCCGGAATCCATAAATCCTTGTACACTTCCCATAAGTAGCTGGCTGTATTAAATCCATCCATCTTCTGAATGCTTTCATCAAAAAGACTGTCCCAGCGATAACTTCTTCTTATTCCGCCCGAAATGCCTGTAAATTCGAAGATTCCGTGGAAAAAATCTATGCCGTAAGTATGAGGATGATATTCCCTATCACTAGGAGGGTTGACCGCATAATCAAAATTCCAATAGTTGTTTGACACATACATGTATGGCAAAAGCATCACCTTCTTTGCCGCTACATTCTGTATAGAATCACCTCCATACTGATCTCTCAAAGAGCTTATACCCACAAAAGCGCCTATAGATAAAGCAAGGCATAAAATAATCCACAAAGGAGATATTCTTTTATGGAGATAATTGAATAGAATGACAATAAAGCCCAAACTAAAAAACAATGCTCCACGATTGGGGTATGCCATAAAATTCAAGGCTATCGTCACAAGAATCATCACCCGCGAAATAACCCGCAAATGCTTAATGCCATTAAAACGTGAAAAAGATGCAATCCCAAATAATAGCACACACAAGGGGCCACTGCTAAAAAACAACGGGAAGTAGCCGTAATCCGTATCAGCGGACATCCACTGGCCTGGATTATCCACAAATACTAGCAAGTTACCTGCAGTGTGAATGATTCCAAAAATCCCTATCAGAAAAAAGCAAAAAGCCCCAAAAGAAAACAGCACGTGTAATTTCCAATTGTATCCTGTTTGAAGCGTGCAGGGCTGAACCGTTACTGGTATACCTTTCGTTTTTGCGTATAACCTGGAAAGGATGCAACCCGTGCTAAATGAAATGAGGGCCCCTATCCACATCAGCCATGTCGACAAATGAAAATCAGACATGGCATAATCTAATTGCAAGTATGCAATGCCCAAAGTGATGCACTGCGAAAAGCAGTACACATTCATAGGGCTAAAAAAATCTTTCTTTAAGAAAAGAGCTTGAAATATACAGAAAAGAACAACTAGAAATAAAGCCGAGCTAACCGGATACTCCGCTACCAGCGAAAACATGGTCAACCCTTGCGTCTTCTAAATATATTTTTCAGCTTCAACCACTCTGCAGCCGTGTCCGTTCCCTTCTCCGCCTCTGCATCCAGATAAGCCAGAACATTGCAAATGACTGTTGCAAACATGAAGAATACGGCAAAGGTAAATGCCAGTACCAAACTGCGCACAGGTGCCACTTTCTTGTCATTTTCCCAAGGAGGTTCCAAAATATGCAAATTGGTAAGCATCTTTGCTTCTTCTAGCAGTAATTCTTCCCTTTGCACGCGCAGCATTTGATAAAGAGCTTCCTGTACCTTTATCTCTGATTCAAATTGCATATATTGGGCTGCCAACTCTGGAGACTTTTGCAGAGATACCATCCCAACCTTGTCGTTTTTTCCCTTCAATGTTCCACTCAAAGCGGAATTCACGCCTTTATAACGTTTCGATAATTGATCATACCGCTTACTATTCGTTCCACGATCATCTTTCTCGTAAGCCATTTCCATAGACAATTCTTCACGTTTTGCCTGCAAATCACTTAAATACTTGATCGTAGATTCCATCTGGATTTCCGGGTCATAGAAATTATTTTCCGACTGGAACTTAGAGAATTCCTTTGTCAAGGAATCCAGCACCTTCTCACAAGAATCCAGCCGTGTTTGGAAATATTCCCTGGATTGCCGAGCCTCAGAAGTCTTATAGGCGTTAAAAGCCGAATCCGCCTTTACCAGCATGAACTTTATGATTTCAGCTGCAATATGAGGATCTTTATCCTCCACCGTGATTTCAAACATGTTTTCATTGTTTGAATCAAAATCAAAGTTCTTCCTAAATTCTTTTAATAGGTCTGCTTTATACTTTCCCTTATACTCATAATGCGTCGCCAAATCAAAGCGATCAATGACTTGCGTATGCAATTCCCATGAATTGAAAATCGTCCAAACAACATCAGCATCTTCATCACTCGTTGACAACTTCAGCAATGAACTGAGTCCGCCCGATCCGCCCTTACCCGAACTTCCTAGAATATTGCTGATTCCGTTCCCAATAGAGGACTGATTGCTGCTAGGGGGCGTAACAATAGCAGTCGCACGATATGTGGGCTCAATCACCCACATCACTAGAACAAAAGCCACTATCGTCGGAATAAGAACCATAGCAAGACATAACTTGAAACGCTTCAAGTCGTTATTCAGAATTCGAAGGCAAACTTCGATAAATCCTATAGATTCCTGTTTTTCCATAAGGCTACTTAATTGTCATGTAGAGAATGAGACCAGAAGAAATAACTGTCAGCAAGGAAGCAAGAAATAGTGTAAAATCCTTGACTGATTCATAGCGACTCCTAGGGATTTCAATCAAATCTCCCGGCAAAATTTCATCCTCAGCCACTTTTACCGAAACTGCTTCCGGTTCACTACCGCGCCAGACTTTTACCTGATTCCAGCTACCTGTAGTAATGTTTATTCCTGCCGCAGATATATAATCAATGGCATGCCATGAAGCGTTAAATGGAAATTTGCCCATAGCCGTTACAGCACCGCCCACGTAGACAAACATGTCTTGCATAGTAAATTCCACTTCCGTGTTAGCAGCAATCTTCGTCTCCTTCATCTCAGACGTTGTTACCCAACGCGGAGCCTTTCCTGGTTCGCGAACGCAAATAGACTTGTAGTTGGCATTCTCCCTGTTTCCTCCAGCCATTTCATAGTATTCCTGAAGTGTACGCCCTTCCTTGTAAGTTACACTGGAACGGGATTCCGGGAAAATCAAAAGGACATTGTCATTTACCTCAACAAACGGGACAAAAATTCTATCTCCCTGTTCCAGGAAAATGTCGTCTTCAAAGTCCCCCTTAGAAGACATTTCATTATAGTCAATATGCAATGTATCTTTGCCACGGAAAACCTGAATGTCCTCTGTATTCGCCGTAGAAAGGATTCCCCCTATCTGGCGTACGAAATAACTAAAACGAGTTTGTGGTTCAACAATGTGCTGTCCCACCTGAGATACCGCCCCCATAATATTCACCCTAAATTTTTTTAGGGCAGCTAACTGAACAAAACACAAATCTCTCTTATACCGCTTTGCCGCTAAATCTAAAATCAATTCCCGAGCTTCCGTAAGAGTTTTTCCGCCTACATTTACTGAACCACATTCCTCAATCACTACAGAACCATCAGGATATATCTGAACAGTGATGTAATTGTTTTCTAACACCAAATCCAAAAAATCACCAGGTCCGACTACATACGTCGAGTCAACGGCTTGGTCTGCATATGTCGGATTTAGCGCAACACCACTACGACTTGTAAGCGAAGGAGAAGTACTAAGCGCAACTCCAGAAGTATGCGAATCCGCAAAGGCCATAGCTACTATTGCCAAAATGAGAGCCAGCCATTTTTTTACGCAAATCATAACAATATCCACTATAAAACAGAATCTAGCACAAAATAAAAAAAATCACCCCGCTAAAAAAGCGGGGTGACAAAGTTTTACTGTACAATTACACAGATGACACAAACAACACAAAGTTGTTATGCAAAGTGTTATACAGCCTTGCTTTCGCCTTCCACCATGCTTACGGCTTCGGACTTGGCGGCATCGCTAGACTTCTTGGCCTTTGCGACGATTTCGTCTTCGACGAGACCGACGAGAGCCATTTCAGCTGCGTCACCAGCGCGGTTCGGGCCGAGCTTCAGCACGCGAGTGTAACCGCCGTTGCGGTTTGCATAACGCGGACCGATTGTGGCAAACAGGTCTTGGAGAACCTTCGGCTCCTTGATGAAGCGGGCAGCTTCACGACGGGCAGAAAGGTCACCCTTCTTGGCATAGGTAATCATACGATCCACAACGCTGCGGACGAGCTTAGCCTTGTGGAGAGTAGTGCGCACGTAGCGGTTGCTCTGTTCCGCTTCCATGCCCTTTCCAATAATGGAAGTGGCAAGAGCGCGGAGGATGGCACGCTTGTGTTCGGCATTCACACCGAGTTTCTTGTTTTTTACACCGTGTCTCATTTTTAATCCTTCAAGTAGTCATCGACGTCCATACCAAAGCTGAGGCCCATGGAGGTCAATACTTCGTTAAGTTCAACCAAGGACTTACGACCGAAGTTCTTGTATTTGAGCATATCGTTTTCCTTGTTGCGCACAAGTTCGCCAACGGTATGGATGTTTGCCATACGGAGGCAGTTGCTGGAGCGAACGGAAAGTTCCAGATCGTCCACGCGGGTGCGCAGGAGCGTTGCGATACGCTGACGTTCTTCGTCAAGTTCGAGTTCTTCAGGAGATTCGAGATCGCCTTCGAAGTTGATGAAGATTTCCAGGTGATCAACGAGGAGCTTTGCAGCATAGGCAAGAGCGTCTTCGGGATCGATGGAGCCGTCAGTAGTAATCTCAAGTTCCAGACGGTTGTAGTCCGTCTTCTGGCCAACGCGGGTATCGCTGATGTGCATTGCGACTTTCTGCACCGGATTGAAGTTGGCGTCCATGGCGATAACACCGATGGGAGCGTCCTTGTCCTTCAATTCGTCGGCAGTAACGTAGCCACGGCCGCTGGAAATCTTCACTTCCAGAGACAGGGATGCATTACCGTTCAGCGTTGCGATATGAACATCCGGAGTCAGGATAGCGACATTCGGATTATCCATGAAGTCCTTAGCAGTAACTTCACCGTCGCCGGACATATCCAGGCGAAGGGTTTCGTCATGGTCGGACAGGAGCTTGACGCGCAGGCTCTTCAAGTTGAGGATAATGTCAGTGACATCTTCCTTAACACCGGGAACAGTAGAAAATTCCTTGTCCACGCCTTCAATCTTGACGGAGACAATTGCCGCACCCTGCAGAGAAGAGAGAAGCGTACGACGAAGGGCGTTACCCAGGGTGATACCCCAGCCACGTTCCAAGGCTTCTACGACAAACTTGGCGTAGCGGCCATCTTCGCCGGTCTCAACTTTCTGGAAGCTGCGCGGCATCTGAAGTGATTTCCACATCATTGGCGATACCTCTTTTAATTAGACTCTTCTCTTCTTTTTAGGACGGCAACCATTGTGCGGAACGCCCGTCACGTCTCGAATAGAGAGAACTTCGAGGCCCGCATTCTTGATAGCACGGACAGCGGATTCACGACCACCACCTGCGCCCTTGACGCGGACATCAACCTTGCGCATACCGAGGTCGAAAGCCTTGCGAGCAGCGACTTCAGCAGCGAGCTGTGCAGCAAACGGAGTGCTCTTACGAGAGCCCTTGAAACCGGAGTTACCGGGAGAGCCCCAAGCTACAACGTTACCGCGAGCATCGGTAATAGAAACGATTGTGTTATTGAAGGAAGCGAACACGCAAGCAATGCCCTGAACGTCAATACGCTTCTTGCCCTTCTTAACCTTAACTTCTTCAGCAGCCGGAGCTTCAACAGCGGCAGCAGTTTCATTAATTACTTCTTCAGCCACGATAAAACTCCTTACTTCTTCTTGTTAGCCACAGTCTTCTTCGGACCCTTACGAGTACGAGCATTGGTGCGGGAACGCTGACCGCGGACCGGGAGGCCCTTGCGGTGGCGGATACCACGATAGCAGCCAATATCCTGCAGACGCTTAATGTTCAAGGTGATTTCTGCGCGGAGCTGACCTTCCACAGAGTATTCGTCTTCCAAGAGATGACGAATCTTACCTTGTTCTTCTTCAGTCAGGTCGTCACACTTCTTGGTCTTGTCAATGCCCAGCTGAGCACAGACCTTATTAGCGGTGAACAGACCGACACCATAGATTGCCGTCAGACCGTATTCAACAGTCTTGTTTCTCGGTAAATCGACACCAGCGATACGTGCCATACGATCTCCTTATCCCTGCTTCTGCTTGTGACGGGGGTTCTTCGAACAGATGATGCGCAATACACCCTTACGACGGATGATCTTGCAGTTTTCACATCTGGGTTTGATGGAGGCTTTGATTTTCATAGGTTTGACCTTCTTTTGAATACCTATTACTTGTAACGGTATGTTATTCTCCCGCGATTGAGGTCGTAGGGAGAAATTTCAACCAACACTTTATCGTCGGGCAAAATTCGGATGAAATGCCGACGCATCTTTCCTGAAACATGAGCGAGGATCTCATGGTCGTTTCCGAGCTTGACACGGAAGAACGCGTTGGGGAGAGCTTCCAACACAACGCCTTCAACTTGAATGCCTTCTTCTTTAGCCACTAAGATGCCATCCTGCCGCGAATGCGGCCGCTCTTCAGGAAACCTTCATAATTTTTGGTATGCAACTGGGCTTCGAGTTGACGAAGTGTATCCAGTGCAACACCGACCACAATGAGTACCGAAGTTCCCCCAATATAGTAATTCATATTGAAGGCATCTTTCAAATGGAGCGGTACAACGCTGATGAAAGCGAGGTACAGAGAGCCCGGCAATGAAATTCGGGTTAACACATGGTCAATGTATTCTGCAGTCTGTTTACCCGGACGAATTCCTGGAATAAACCCACCGGATCTCTTCAAGTTCTCGGCAATGTCGTTCGGGTTGTACTGGATTGCCGTATAGAAGAAGGTGAAGAATATAATCAGGAGTGCGTCAATCACACTGTAAGTAATGTGACCTGGAATGAACGCGCCTGCAAAAGCCTGCATCACACTAACATTTGGGAACCAAGATGCAATCATTGCTGGAATGAACATGATGCAGCTTGCGAAGATCACGGGGATCACGTTAGCGGTATTCACCTTGAAGGGCAAATAGCTGGACTGACCACCCATCACCTTGTTCCCAACTGTCCGACGAGGACTTTGGAGTGGAATGCGACGGTTCGCTTGCTCCACGAAAACGATGAATCCGACAATCACAAGCACAATGGCGAGGATAAATACTTCCATAGCCAAAGGCTGAATGCCTTCCTTCAACATTTCCACGTCTGCAAGGACAGCCCTTGGGAGGCTGCCGACGATACCGGCGAAGATAATAAGAGAAATACCATTGCCTACACCATGGGACGTAATCTGTTCGCCCAGGTACATCACGAAGACGGTACCTGCAGTGAAGGTCAAGGTAGCAAGTAAACGGAACCCAACGTTCCCGAGACCACTGGAGAAGTCTTCTGCCAAAACAGAGACATTACCAGCAGCAGTGGAAACCTTGAGGGAGGAAAGCCACACAGAAATGCCCCATCCCTGCAAGGCGGACAAAGCCACCGTAAAGTAACGAGTATACTGGTTCAGCTTGGCGCGCCCTTCCTGGCCTTCCTTCTGCAACATCTGGATGGCGGGGATGACGGAGCCCATCAACTGAATGATAATGCTCGCACTAATGTACGGCATGATACCCAGAGCAAAGATGGTTGCCTTAGCAAAAGCACCACCAGTGAACGAGTCGTACAAGCCGAACAGGTTGTTGGAGTTACGGAAGTATTCCCCCAAAACGGCGGAATTCACTCCGGGGATGGTGATGTGGGCGCCAATGCGGAACACGACGAGGATGGCAAGCGTGAAGAGCAACTTCTTACGCAAGTCCTCAATCTTGAAGGCATTGACGAACGCATCGATAGCTTTCTTGAGAGCTTCCATTAGACGATCTCGACTTTTCCGCCAGCAGCTTCGATGGCAGCCTTTGCCTTCTCGCTGATAGCGTCAACTTTTACAGTGATAGCCTTGTCAATAGAACCAAATGCGAGGATCTTGACCGGTTGTTCCACATTGCGGATGAAACCCTGATCAACGAGAACCTTTGCGTCAAACTCGGTCACGCTGCAAGCGGCGAGCTTCTTCAGGTTCACGATCTGGAATTCAATGCCAGCATGCTTGAAGCCACGCTTCGGGATGCGGCGATGAATAGGCATCTGGCCGCCTTCAAAAGCGACACGACCGGCCTTAGCACTCTTACGAGCGCCGGCACCCTTCTGGCCACGGCCAGCAGTAGTGCCCCAACCGGAACCAGGACCACGGCCGATGCGCTTGCGCTTGACGACCTTGGCCTTGCCAGGATTGAGAGTATTGAGTTCCATGTTAGATCTCCTCGACCTTGACCATGTCGGCCACGGCATTGATCATGCCCTGGATGGCGGGGGTCAAATTGTGTTCAACAGTTTGTCCAATCTTGCGGAGACCGAGTGCAGCCACATTGGCGCGGTGCACCGGAAGACGACGGACAGTACCTTTAATCAAAGTAATACGAACTTTCTTCATTTTGTATTACTCCTTAGGCGTTAGCACCGCGCAATTCAGCGCAGTCCTGTTTATTCTTCTGAGAAACAAGGCCTTCGATGCAGGCGCGGACAACCGTACCCGGATTGGAAGAACCGTGAATCTTTGTAAGGATGTTCTTGACACCGGCGAGTTCGAGAACAGCACGGGCAGCAGCACCAGCGATAACACCGGTACCAGGGGCAGCCGGCATCAAGAGGAGGCGAGTTGCGCCAGCCTTGATTTCGATATCGTGAGGAATAGTGCCGTCCAAAAGCTGGACTTCTACCAGATTGCGCTGAGCAGCTTCGGTACCCTTGCGGATAGCTTCGGAAACTTCCTTAGCCTTGCCGAGACCCATACCAATCTTGCCATTCTTGTTGCCAACAACCACGAGAGCGCTGAAGGAGAAGCGGCGACCGCCCTTCACCACCTTGGCGCAACGGTTGATGTGAACAACCTTGTCTTCAAATTCAGAAACTTGAGCTTCGCGTTCCAAAGTGTACCTCTTAGAATTTGAGTCCGCCTTCACGAGCTCCCTCTGCGAGAGCCTGAACGCGTCCGTGATAGATGTAACCGCCGCGGTCAAAGACCACGGATTCGATGCCCTTGGACTTGGCGACTTCAGCAACCTGGAGACCGAGCTGCTTAGCCTGCTCGGACTTCGTCATCTCACCAAACTTGCCCTGGAATTCCTTGGCAGTCGTGGAGAGCTGAACGAGAGACTTGTTGTTTTCGTCATCAACAATCTGGGCGACCATGTGAGAAAGGGAACGGCGAACAGCCAAACGAGGGCATTCTGCAGTTCCGACAACAGACTTGCGTACGCGAGCGTGGCGTGCGATTCTGGACTGGATTCTTTTCTTAGCAATTGCAGTCATAGTTTACCCTTATTTACCTGTCTTCTTACCCTGCTTACGACGGACAATTTCGCCTTCGTACTTAATGCCCTTGCCCTTATACGGTTCAGGACGGCGGTACTTGCGAATTTCAGCAGCAGCCTGGCCAACCTTCTGCTTGTCGATGCCGGAGATAGTGATCTTCAGCGGATCAACAGCCTTCAGTTCAACGCCTTCCGGTGCCTTGTAGATAACCGGATGAGAGAAACCGAGAACGAGGTTGAGGTCCTTGCCCTTCTGTTCTACACGGTAGCCAACGCCAACGATTTCGAGAGTCTTCTGGAAACCCTTGGTAACGCCTTCGACCATGTTTGCAACGAGAGCACGGGTAGTGCCATGAATTGCACGAGTGAACTTCTGATCGTCAGGACGGGTGAAGGAAAGCTGGTTGTTTTCGAACTTGATAGCGATCAGTTCGTGAACGTCAGCTTCGAGCTTGCCCTTGGGGCCTTCAACCTTAATGTTCTGACCATTGATGGCGACTTTAACGTCGGCCGGGATGTTGATAATAGCTTTACCGATACGGGACATCTTTACCAAACCTTTGCGATGACTTCGCCGCCCACATTTTCCTTGCGAGCTTCGTGGTCAGTCATGACGCCTTTAGAGGTGGAGATGATTGCATAGCCGAGGCCATTGCGAACGCGCGGGAGCTTGGCTGCGTCAACGTAGTGACGAAGACCCGGCGTAGAAACGCGCTGAAGGCCCTGGATAGCGGCTTCGCCGTTGGTGTAGCGGAGAAGGACCTTGAGCATGCCCTGCTTGCCGTCTTCAACTACGACGAACTTCTTAATGAAACCTTTTTCCTGCAGAACGCGAGCGATTTCACGCTTCAGGTTGCTGGCGGGAATGTCCACCACGGGGAGCTTTGCCGTAGAGGCATTGCGGATACGGGTGAGCATATCGGCGATAGGATCTGTCATTGCCATGAGTATACTCTCCTTACCAAGACGACTTAGTGATACCGGGGATTTCGCCGGCGAGTGCCATTTCGCGGAAGCAAATACGGCAAAGGCCAAAGCGGCGCATAAAGGCGTGCGGCCTACCGCAACGCTTGCAACGGTTGTACCCACGAACGGTATACTTCGGAGTACGCTTGCATTTTTCAATCATTCTTGTGCTTGCCATGGTATTACCTTACTTGCGGAAGGGGAGTCCAAGTTCTTCGAGGAGAGCACGGCCTTCGTCATCGGTCTTTGCAGAGGTAACGAAAGAAATGTCCATACCGAAGGTACGAGAAATCTTATCGATGTCGATTTCAACGAAGATGGTCTGTTCCTTGATGCCCAGGGTAAAGTTACCCATGCCATCGAAGCCACGACGTGCGAGACCACGGAAGTCACGAACACGAGGAAGGTCGATGTTGATAAAGCGATAGAGGAAGTCCCACATGTTATCACCATGGAGAGTTACCTTAGCGCCGATACCGATACCTTCGCGGAGGTGGAACTGAGCAACAGCCTTCTTGGCGTTGGTGACGATTGCCTTCTGACCAGTGATAGCAGTCAGAGTATCAACGGCTTCATCGAGAATCTTACGGTTCTGGGAAGCAGCGCCAACACCCATGTTGATCACGATCTTTTCGAGGCGCGGAATCATCATCACGTTCTTGTAAGCAAACTTCTGCTGCAAGGCCGGGACGACTTTTTCGAGATAAAATTGCTTCATCTGGTTCATAGTTATACCGCCTTTCCGGTCTTGACACTCACGCGGACAGCCTTCTTGCCGGCTTCACGAACGATACGAGTGCGAACAGGAGTATTGCCTTCGAGGAGCATCACGTTGGAAATGTCGATGGGCAGTTCCTTTTCGATGATGCCACCAGCCTGGTTGGTCTGGCTCGGCTTTTCATGACGCTTGCAGACGTTAACGCCGCTAACGGTCACCTTGCCGTCCTTGACACTGATCACGGTGCCGGTCTTGCCCTTGTTGGCACCGGAAATCACCTTGACGTTATCATTCTTCTTGATGTTTGCCATTAGAGAACCTCAGGTGCGAGGGAGATGATCTTCATGTACTTCTTGTCGCGGAGCTCACGAGCCACCGGTCCAAAAATACGGGTTCCACGCGGTTCACCTTCCTTGTTGATGAGAACCACTGCATTGTCGGAGAAACGGATCAAAGTTCCATCCGGACGTGCGATTTCCTTACGAGTGCGGACGACGACGGCGTCGGCCACGGAACCCTTCTTCACCTTGCTCTGGGGGATAGCGTCTTTAACGGCTACCTTGATGACATCACCGATGCTAGCATAGCGACGGTTTGTGCCACCCAAAACGCGGATGCAGGCGACTTCCTTGGCACCACTGTTATCGGCCACGACGAGTCTGGTTTCTTCTTGAATCATATTCGCCTTACTCCAAAAAGATTATTTCTTCTTTTCCACAATGCGAACCAAGCGCCAGCGCTTAGTTGCAGAGAGGGGACGAGTTTCCATGATTTCTACCAAGTCGCCTTCCTGGGCTTCATTCTTTTCATCATGAGCCTTGAGCTTCTTAGTAGTAGTCATGATCTTGTTGTACATCGGGTGACGCTTGCGGTTTTCAACCACAACCGTGATGGTCTTGTCCATCTTGTCAGAGCTGACTACACCCTGCTTAACCTTACGAAGGTTTCTATCCATTTCCTGCTCCTGCCCGGCTTATGCCTTGGCCTTTTCGGTGAGGATGGTCTTGACGCGAGCGATGTCCTTACGGGTCGTTGCGATCAAAGAGGGTTTTTCCAAGTTACCGAGCTTAGCAGCCATGCGGTAATTGAACAGATCGAGATTCAACTGGGCCAGCTTTTCCTTGAGCTGGTCAACGCCCAGTTCCTTTAATTCACGTGCCTTCATTAGATCTCCGATTCTTCGATGATTTTGCACTTGAGGGGGAGCTTCTGAGCTGCCACATGGAGAGCTTCCAGTGCCAGTTCGCGTTCTACACCACCCATTTCGAAAATGATGCGACCCGGGAGGATTACGGCTGCCCAGAATTCAACAGCACCCTTACCCTTACCCATACGAGCTTCTGCAGGATGGCGGGTAATCGGCTTGTCGGGGAAGACGCGGATCCAAACGCGGCCACCGCGCTTGATCTTACGAGTCATGGCGATACGAGCGGCTTCAATCTGACGAGCAGTGAGCCAGCACTTTTCAAGAGCCTGAATGCCGAATTCGCCAAAGGCGATGGAGTTGCCGCGAGAGGCGACGCCCTTCATGCGGCCTTTCATCTGCTTACGATGTAATGTTCTTTTAGGACTCAGCATATATTACTTCTCTCTCTTGTTATCGGACATGACGTCCTTACCAATCTTTTCACCGTGCATGATCCACACCTTGATACCGATAGCACCGTAAACGGTCTTAGCGATAGCAGTTGCGTAATCAATGTCAGCACGAAGAGTGTGCAGAGGTACGCGACCTTCAGCATACTTTTCAACGCGGGCAATTTCGGCACCACCGAGGCGGCCACCGCACTGCACCTTGATACCTTCCACACCAGCGCGCATTGCGTTCTGGATGGCGCGCTTCATAGCGCGACGGAAGGAAATACGCTTTTCGAGCTGGCGAGCAATGTTTTCGGCAACCAACTTGGCGTCGGAGTCGGGACGCTTGATTTCCTGGACGTTAATATAGATTTCTTTTCCGGTGAGGAACTGGAGTTCGCCCTTCAGCTTCTCCAATTCTTCGCCCTTACGACCGATAACGATACCCGGGCGAGCGGTAAAGAGGTTCACGTTAACCTTCTTGACGGTACGTTCGATGCCAACCTTGGACAGGGAAGCATGTTCGAAGCGCTTCATCAAGTAGCGACGGAGCACGATGTCTTCATAGAGAAGATCGGCAAACTTGTCTTCGGCATACCACTTGGATTCCCAGCCGCGGATAACGCCAAGACGAAGACCATTCGGATGAGTTTTCTGACCCATTGTAATTACTCCTTGTTGGCCACAACGACTGTGAGGTGGGAGAGCGGCTTTTCGATACGGAAAGCACGGCCCTGAGAACGCGGATGGATGCGCTTCATGATGGTTGCACCGTCAGCGGTAATGGTCTTAACGACCAGTTCTTCTGCGGCAACCGGAGCGGCAGACTTCTGCTTGAAGTTAGCAACAGCGGACTTCAAAGCATTTTCTACCAGGGGAGCGCCCTTGGTCTGCGTGTGGAGGATGGAAAGCATTGCGAATGCTTCTGCAACGGACTTGCCACGAACCAGGTCGACAACGCGACGCAGCTTGCGAACACCGTAGCGTACGTTTTTCACTTTAGCGACAGCTTGCATTATTTCTTGCCTCCAGCAGCTTCAGTCTTACGGTGACCCTTGAAAGTACGGGTCAGGGAGAATTCACCGAGCTTATGGCCAACCATGTTTTCGGTTACATAAACCGGGATGAACTGCTTACCGTTATACACGGAGAAAGTGAGACCGACCATATCGGGAATGATAGTGGAACGGCGGGACCAGGTCTTGATGGCCTGCTTCTTGTCGGAACCAGCCATTGCCTGAGCTTTGACGAGAACGTGGGAATCCACGAACGCACCTTTCTTAAGGGATCTGGACATGAATTAGGCCCTCTTCTGACGACGACGTACGATGAAACGATCGGTACGCTTATTGTTACGAGTTTTTGCACCCTTAGAGTTCTTACCCCAAGGAGAGCAGGGATGACGACCACCAGAGGTACGACCTTCACCACCACCAAGGGGGTGATCGACCGGGTTCATAACGACACCACGGACGGCCGGACGCTTACCGAGCCAACGAGAACGGCCAGCGGAACCAGAGGATTCATTCATGTGATCGATATTGGAAACCTGACCAACGGTAGCGAGGCAGTCTTCCGGAATGTAGCGAACTTCGCCACTCGGGAGACGAACCTGGCAGAGCTTGCCGTCCTTAGCAACCAGTTCTGCACCGGCACCAGCGGAACGAGCAATCTGAGCACCCTTGCCCGGCTTCATTTCGATGTTGTGGATAATGGTGTTCAGCGGGATTTCGCGAAGCGGCAATGCGTTACCGACGCGGAATTCTGCACCTTCACCAGAGTTCAGTACATCACCGACCTTAACGTCTGCCGGAGCGATGATGTATGCACGCTTACCGTTTTCGAACTTAACGAGAGCGATACGTGCGGTACGATTCGGATCGTATTCGATGGTTTCGATAGTGCAAGAAACGCCTGCGTCCTTGCGCTTGAAATCAATGAGACGATACAACTTCTTGTGACCACCACCGCGACGGCGGGAGGTGATTTCACCAACGTTGTTGCGGCCGGAGCTGCTCTTGATACCTTCGGTAAGAGGCTTGTACGGCTTCTGAGCAGTGATTTCCTTGCGGTCACCAATCTGCTTATAGCGCAGCGTCGGGGTAAGAGGGCGATAAGATTTCAGACCCATGATTATACTCCTTCGAACTCGGCAATCTTTTGCCCGGCCTTAAGTGTGATATAGGCCTTCTTCCAGTTGGGTTTCTTACCGGCGACCATGCGCACGCGCTTGATCTTACCGCGGTTGATCAAAGTATTGACCTTAGAAACCTTGACTTCAAAGCGCTTTTCGATAGCGGCCTTGATTTCGTCCTTACTGGCGTCCATTGCAACCTTGAATACATACTTGCGCACACCAGTCTTCGGATTCACCATATTCTTGGTGGTATCTTCAGTTACATGGGGAGCGACGAGGATTTCGCGAATCTCTTTCATTAGCGGCCTCCTTCAAGTTCGCTGAGAGCGGCTTGAGAGATGACGACATTGTTTGCGCGAACAACATCATAGGTGTTGACGTCTTCAACGCGAGCGCAACGGCACCAAGGAATGTTGTTGGAGGACAGATACAAGTTCTGATCCTTTTCGCTAACAATGAAGAGGACATTGCGCTGTTCCACACCAGACTTGGTGAGAACGGCGAGGAGATCCTTGGTCTTCGGGGCGGCGAAGCTGAGGGCTTCGAACACGAGGACCTTGCCTTCCTGAGCCTTGTCAGCCAAAGCGGAATGGAAAGCGATCTTCTTGACCTTCTTGTTCACTTTTTCGAAATAGTCATGAGACTTAGGACCGTGAGCCTTAGCACCACGAACCCACACAGCAGAGGTGTTCTGACCAGAACGAGCACGACCTGTGCCCTTCTGCTTCCAAGGCTTCTGACCACCGCCGGAGACGGAGGACTTGTTCTTGGTCTGAGCTGTGCCCTGACGATTGTTGTTGAGGATAGCCTTGATGTGCAAATACATGCAAACCTTGTTCACTTCTTCATCGAACAATGCGGGGAGCTGAATATCTTTCTGGAAATCGCCAGATGCGGCGAAAAACTTTGCACTAGCCATTAGTCTTTCCTCACCACGATAATGCTGTTCTTCGCACCGGGAACTGCGCCGCGGACGAAGATCAGGTTGCGGTCGCCGTCAACTTTAACGACCTGGAGGTGCTTGACGGTCACTTTCTTGTTACCGTATTGACCGGACTGCTTTTTGCCCGGGAACACGCGACCAGGATAGGAGTGAGCGGACGTACCACCCGGTTCGCGCATGTTGTGCGTACCATGGGAACGAGGACCGCTGTGGAATCCGTGGCGCTTGATAGTACCAGAGAAGCCATGACCCTTGGAAATGCCGGAGACGTTCACCATCTTAGCGTCGGCGAAGTCAGCAGCACCGAATTCCTTGCCAACCGGCCAGGATTCGAGATCAGCTACGTCAAATTCGGCGAGGTGTTCACGAACAGCAACGTCAGCCTTCTTGAAGTGGCCGATTTCTGCCTTGTTGGCACGCTGTTCCTTTTTGAGACCAAAGCCGATCTGGACGGCAGTGTAACCGTCCTTTTCTTCTGTCTTGTGGCAAACGACCACGCACGGACCGGCTTCAAGAACCGTGACAGGGACGCATTCGCCCTGTTCCGTGAACACTTGGGTCATTCCCAACTTTTTTGCGAGAATACCGTTCATTGTTATTAGACCTTAATTTCGACTTCGACACCAGCCGGCAAGTCAAGTTTCATGAGGGAATCCACAGTTTGCGGAGTGGCATCGAGGATGTCAATCAGACGCTTGTGCGTACGAGATTCAAACTGTTCACGAGAAGTCTTATCGATATGCGGAGAACGAAGCACCGTATACTTCTGGACTTTCGTCGGGAGAGGGATGGGGCCTGCAATACGAGCCCCAGTGTTCTTAGCTGTATTCACGATGTCTTGAGCGGAGCGGTCGATCATACGATGATCGAAACTCTTCAAGCGAATACGAATGCGTTCACCAGCCATGATTATTCCTTACTTGATGATTTCGGTTACAGAGCCAGCGCCAACGGTACGGCCACCTTCACGGATAGCGAAGCGGAGCTGCTTTTCCATGGCGATGGGGGCAATGAGGTTGGTGTGGATTGTGACGGTGTCGCCCGGGGTCACCATTTCAACACCTTCCGGGAGCTGGATAGTGCCAGTCACGTCGGTGGTGCGGAAGTAGAACTGCGGACGGTAGCCGTTCATGAACGGCGTGTGGCGGCCACCTTCGTCCTTCGTCAGGACGTAGATCTCGGCCTTGAATTCGGTGTGCGGGGTGACGGACTTCGGAGCGGCGAGAACCATGCCACGAACAACGTCCTTCTTCTCGGCGCCGCGGAGCAGAAGACCGACGTTATCACCGGCCTGTGCGTCGTCGAGGAGCTTACGGAACATTTCAACACCGGTAACGACGTATTCGACGGTTTCGCCGAGGCCGACGCGTTCGACCTTGTCGTTCAGGTGCACAACGCCACGTTCGATACGGCCGGTAGCAACGGTGCCACGACCGGTGATCGTGAAGATGTCTTCGATAGGCATCAGGAACGGCTTGTCCGTCTCGCGCTGCGGAAGAGGGATGTACTCGTCGCACTGAGCCATGAGCTCCATCACCTTGTCCTGCCACTGCTTCTCGCCGTTGAGGGCGCCGAGGGCGGAGCCGCGGACGATCGGGGTGTTGTCGCCGTCGAACTCGTACTTGCTGAGGAGGTCGCGGACTTCCATCTCCACGAGGTCGAGGAGTTCCGGGTCGTCCACCATGTCGCACTTGTTCATGAACACGACGATCTTCGGCACGCCCACCTGGTGTGCGAGAAGGATGTGTTCGCGGGTCTGGGGCATCGGGCCGTCAGTAGCTGCGACAACGAGGATGGCGCCGTCCATCTGGGCAGCACCGGTCACCATGTTCTTCACATAGTCAGCATGCCCCGGGCAGTCGACGTGAGCGTAGTGACGGTTAGCAGTTGTATATTCAACGTGGGAAGTGTTGATCGTGATACCGCGTGCCTTTTCTTCCGGAGCGTTGTCGATTTCGTCGAAACGCTTGGCGGCGGCGAGACCGTTGGCTGCGAGGGTCGTGCAGATTGCAGCGGTCAGAGTGGTTTTACCATGGTCAACGTGGCCGATGGTGCCGATGTTGCAGTGCGGCTTGCTTCTATCAAAATGTTCTTTTGCCATTTTATTCCTCTTCTTCAGCAGAAGGTTTATCGCTTCTAAGTCAAGAAACCACAAGGATTTCCGTTACATCGAAAAGCATAGGAAGCGGTACTCTTCGAAATTGAGCCACAAATTTAGTAAATGGCAAGCAATTGGCAAGCGTTTTTCTTGAAAATTTTGCGAAAAAAGGGAATTTTTGGGATTATCCACAAGACAGGGGGTACAATTTTCCCTCGAAATAATCTAATTGGGCCCCTGAGCTACAAATTGGCGAATTTTGCTTTTTTTCAAAGGTTCAACAATATTGTTAAAGCAAAAGAACCAATTTATCAACAATTGATTAACAATGTGTTGAAAGACGGCGGTCGTAAGCCTACGAGTCAGATTCTATCCACCAATTATTTTTGTAAAAAGATTTTTACATCTAAAATTTTACAAAAATTTACATTTCGGTTGGGCGACGGAAACCGCCCCTCCCCTACTCATTTTCCATTTTGTGTGACAGAGAACATATTCGGAACACATAACCCCTTGTTACTCACTTTTTTACAAGGCTTTCTAAAAGTTTAAATATATCTTTAAGGGCAAAGATTTTGACCGCGGAGATTTTTTATGAAATTCCCCCTTTTTAGGAGTTTGGTTTTAGCAGGCGCCCTGGTGGTTGCCTGGAACTGTTCCGACACCCCAATGATTAACGTTAATGACAACCCCGAAGCCTATGAAACAGTGAAATCCCTGGACATGGGTGGAGGTAACATCATTTATATCCGCGACAACAATGAAGTCATAGACATTAATGGCAATATCATCGGGACATACGACCCTACGACACTAGAAATCAAAAATACGCAAGGTGAAGTCATCATCGGAGAAATTAATAAAGACGACTTACCCGACACACCAATCGAAATAAATAGCGAGAGCGGTTCCTCCACTAGCGAACAACCCGTGCAACCAGGGTATTCTAGCGGCAACCAGCCCACATCTTCTAATGGGCAACCAATACAACCTGTTACTTCCAGTAATAGCCAGCCCGTTCAACCAACATCTTCTGCCAGCCAGCCTGTTCAACCAACATCTTCTGCCAGCCAGCCTGTTCAACCCCCTGCCGAAGAAGGCAAGTGCTATGACAAGGCTTCCAATAAAAATGTCCCATATTACGAGAATCTTAAAGGCGGAAACGAGGAACAATACGCTTATAACGAGAAATGTGAGTTTCAATGCTACTATGACCCTGCAGGTAAAGACTGTGCCGACGTGAAAAATGGTAATAATCAACCAGAACCTCAGCCAAAATCTTCTAGCAGCCAACAACCATGGCAGCCCACGTATTCTAGCAGCAGTAATGGAGGAACAACTACCGGTTGTCCGAAGATTGTGACTAAAGGTGGCGGCGGTAGCGGTTGGGCAACACGATATTGGGATGGATGCAAACCTAGTTGTTCCTGGACAGGAAATGCTGGTGGTAAACTGGCACGTCAATGCACTAGCGAAAGCAAAGGCAAACAAACAAGTTCCAACTGGGATGCCGGCAGCGTTTGTGATGGCGGAGGAAATATGATGGCCTGCACAAGCCAAATTCCATTTACCGTCAATGGCTGTTCTGAGATGGCGTTTGCCTTTGCTGCGGTACCAGCCTCCAATGGCGGGCAATGCGGAAAATGCTTCCAGTTGACATTCACTGGCGAAGGAAACTGGGAAACAACTGCTAACCACCAAGCTCTTAAAGGTAAGAAGCTCATCATCATGGTAACCAACGTGGGACACGATGTGCAACAAGGACAATTCGATATCATGATTCCTGGCGGCGGACCGGGTGCATTTAATGCCACATCAAAATATGGCTGGAGTGGGCAAGGAGAGCAATATGGCGGACTACTCTCAAATTGCGAAAGTGAATCTGGCTGGGATGGAGACTTTGCTTCAAAACGCAAAACTTGCCTTGAAAATAAATGTAAAAATGCATTTGGCGGCGATTCCGAAGCCATTCAAGGATGCTTGTTCCTAGCTACCTGGATGAATGCTGCAGGTAACCCCAAACACAATTATGAGGAAGTAGAGTGTCCAGCCGTTCTTAGCGATAAGTATTAACTGCGCATCTTTACTAGGAGAATCTTATGCATTTAGATGCAAAAAAAATAACCCTGGCATCCCTTATCGTCACGGCAATCGCATTCCTAGCGTCTTGTGGTGATGATAAAATTAATAGGATTGAGAATGACGTACTCGCTATTGGGGAAAGCAGTGCCGATGAAGCAGCCTCTTCGGATGCCGCAACACCTTCATACGAAGATGCAAAAGTTTTCGTTAACGGAGATGTAAATCTCTACATTACAAGTGACAATGTAGTGCGAAAAGAAGATGGAACCGTAATCGGAACATATGATCCTGAAAAACAGGTCATCATTGATAACGAAGGAAATACCATTGCAGAAGATGTTGAAAAAAGCACTCTTCCCGATGATGAGGTTAAGGTAGACCATCCGAAGTCTTCAGAAAGTTCCGAAAATCCTACAAGCTCCACAGAAACGGCGACCTCTTCTTCCAGTAATGGGACTGAAGGAATATCTTCTGGAGACGATGGATTTATAATTCCACCCCCCAAAACAGACATCGAGGAAGGGTACGAAGCAGTAAAAGTTCTGGACATTGGCGGAACTAAGCTTTATATCACCGAAGACAACGTCGTCAAAATGGATGAAGATATTGTGGTGGGAACATACGACCCAGAAAAGAAAGCCATTTTTGACAATCAGGGGGGCGTGCTCGTTGAGAATGTCAACAAACAGGAACTTGCCGACGACCAACTGAAAAAGCCTGTTGCCGAAACGTCTTCCAGCAGCCAAAACGAAAGTACAACCTCCTCCGATAGCGAACAAACTGCTGTAACTTACGAAGGGCCGCTGACGCAAACCGTTGCTAAGGGTAAGGAAATCACCCCCATTGTATTTAGCAATGTAGAGGCGGACCCGGGACAGAATAACGGGCGTACCTGGGGCATGCATTATCTGCAATTCCAATTTGACGGCAATGCCAAAACATATACCATTTCTGGCAAAATTCCTGACTACCCCTTGGAAGAAAACAATAAAACGGAAACTCTCACCATCAATGGGCAGAAATTCACCATCATCTTGATTATCACTGATGATGCAGAATCCAGCAATTCTGTTTCTAGCAGCAGCGAGGAACAATTGTCCAGCAACTCCGATGTTCTCTCCAGTTCCAGCGAATCACAGACTGTTGTGGAATCCAGCAGCTCTGTTTCTAGCAGTAGCGAACAGCAGAAACCGTCTAGCAGTGCATCTACTCAACCTGAAGGTACTTGCTATGACAAAGCCACTGACAAGTTTGTGAACTACTATGTAGAGATTGCAGGCGCTAATGGCGAAAAGTATGCCTACAAGAACGATTGCTCCTTCAGCTGCTACCATGACCCCGCCGGCAAAAACTGCGAAGACGTGAAGAATGGTACAAGCGGGCAGCAATCTAGCTCCAGTGAAAAGCCCGTTGTGGAATCCAGCAGTTCTGTTTCTAGCAGCAGCGAACAGCAGAAACCGTCTAGCAGCTCTGTGACATCTTCTAGCTCAAGCGCGAAATCTTCTAGCAGTTCTGTGGCACAACAATCTAGTTCTAGCGTGAAGCCAGATGTAACCCTCGACAAGGGAGAATTGAAGCAAACGGTTATGCAAGGCGCTTCCATCACTCCCATTGTATTCAAAAATGTGTATGAACAACCGAACCGAACCAACACCATTGATTATCTGAGTTTTGCATTTGACTTAAACGCAAAAACGTACACTGTTTCTGGTTCCACTCCTGGAGATAAGATTCCGCAAGCAAGAAATCAGAAGGAAACGCTTACTTGGGGCAGCCAGCAATTCACTATTGAATTCACCATTCAAGCGCCATCCAGCAGTTCTGTAACGTCTTCTAGTTCCAGCGTCAAATCTTCCAGTAGTCAGGTCAACAAATGCTATGACAAACTTCACGACGAATATGTTGGTTATTATTCTGAACTTGTAGGCCCCAATGGCGAGAAATATGCTTATACAAATGATTGCTCCATTGAATGCTGGTGGGACGGAGCCAGCCGCGATTGTGAGGCGGTAAAAAATGCCAGCGGACCAATTCAACAATCCAGCAACAGCCAGCAGCAATCCAGTAGTTCTGTGTCCAGCTCTAGTACGGCTTCTTCTAATAGCCAGCAAGGTGGAGGTTCACTGCTGCCTAAAATTATTAATTCCAATGTAAAGCACGGCTACGCCACACGCTATTGGGATAGTTGCAAGCCTCACTGTGCCTGGAGTGGCAATAGCAACCCACCTGCAAGAACTTGTTTGAAAGATGGCATAACTAGAGCAGATGCAGGAGCAGCTTCTATTTGCGATGATGGCGGTGTGGCCGGGACTTGCTTTGATCAAACTCCCCAAATTGTGAATGATACCATTGCATACGCCTTCGCAGCTTCCCCTGGTGGCGGCAACGACTGCGGCAAATGCTACATGCTAACCTTCACAGGAGAAGGAGCGTCTGCAACAAATACGCCAACCAATGACCATCACAGAGCCATTAAAGGCAAGCACTTGATTATTATGTCCAGCAATATTGGCTACGATGTAGCCAACAATCAGTTTGACTTGATGATTCCAGGTGGTGGACCTGGCATATATAATGCTTGTGACAAAATGGGAATCTCCTGCGCCGGTGAACAGTACGGAGGATTCCTTGCCTCTTGTGGTTATAATGATAAAGACTGCTTAATCAGAATGTGCAACTCGGAATATACCAACGAGAGCTTAAGAAATGGCTGCCTATTCCTTGCAAACTGGATGGATGCCGCAAATAATCCAGAAATGGAATTTGTGGAAGTAGAATGCCCTCAAGCCTTAAAGGATAAATACTAATCTGCCGTTCTAAAATTTCAGAAGTCCCGAAGTTCAAATCTCGGGACTTTTTTATATTTGCACCCAACTTTTGAAAAAGGAGAACTTATGTACAAGAAATTTTTAGGTCTCACCATCAGTCTCGTTGCGGCATGCAGTTTTGTGGCCTGTGGCGACGATTCTTCCAGCGACAGCAATTCCAAGGAAGGCTTTGTCACAAGCCCTACGGACCCTGTGAAGTGCGAATTCAAAGAAGCGGATGCAGGCCTTTCCTTCACCATGAAGATTACCATCGACAACAAGGCTGAAGAAACCAAGGAAGAAGCTACCACAAGAGGTACCTGCGTCAAAGATACTTGCGGAATCTTCCAGACAAACACCATCGGCGGTGGCTATGAAGCACATGAGAGCATCACGCAAGCTCTTGATGGTGACATCTCGGACTTCAGCAAGGAAGACTTCCGTAATCGCAAGAATGTCATCAAGAGCGAATGCGATGCAGTGAACGGCAAGACCCGCGAAGTTCTGGAAAACTACCAGAAGATGATGGAAAACGTCTACTGCGAAATCGACGAAAATGAAGACACGCACTACAAGCACACCTTCACCAATAATGAAAAGGAAGCCTCCACGGAGTACACGCTTGACGGAACGACAATCACTATCCACCTGGTGGAACCCATCTTCCGGGATTTCGAGAAGACTCTCTGTGAAGAAAAGAAAAAGGCCGCCAAGGACTCCGATGCAATCACCTGCACCGTGGAATTCATGATTACGGAATCCAAGGTGGAAAGTAAGGATGAGGATTCTGCAAAGGAACTCTTCAAACGGTTTAGCGAAAACAGCAAGAAGATTTGCAATTCGTTCAAAAAAATATAAGCCGTCGATAGTGACTGCAAAACTGCATTTGTAATGAAAGCCCTGAGATTCATCTCGGGGCTTTTTTTTACACGGGTGGTTATGCGAGATGGCCGGGAGGAGTGCTGGCGCTGGCGCTGATGGCGGCCTGTTTGAGCTCGACGATGTGGTCTGCAATAGCGCGGGCTTTTTGAGTAAGCCAGAGCCAAGAGTGGGAACCTGTGGTATAATCCGCCTCGCCGAAGGTCTGGACGCGGCCATCGTGCTGCAAGGTGTTCACTTGATTGAATGCGGCCACATCTCCCTTGGGGTACACGGCGAAAGCCCCGCCACCGTTAGAATTCATTATGCTGAAGGCGGGGACGTCCGATGGACCATCTGCGATGTAGACCATGTTCTCGAAGGGAACACGACGGTCTTCTTTTGCGATAGTAGAATTCACATTGATGCGGTCGGGGAACTTGGTACTGCCCTTGTTGATTTCAAAAAGATATCTTGTTTTGGAAGTATTGTCCAGGGCGATGGCGACCTGGGATATCTCGCTAGATCCTTCGACTTCGCTTACGCTTCGCTCAGGATGACACGCCGCGGATTCCAATGCGTCGACATGAGCTTCGTGACCTTCAGCGAAGCCGGGCATGGCTGGCGTTTCGATGAATTCTGCTCCGAAGATGCCTTCTACAAATGGTGCGATAGCGCTACCGCGGATGGTTTCTGCAAAACCAGTGCTTACCACGTAATGTTCCACATGGATGTCGTAAGCTTTATAGCGGGGGTCGTTTTCGATGAGGGATTTGATTTCGCCAAAGAAGTTCGGAAGGCCTGGATAGAAAACCAGTTCCTTGCCAAACTCGTACAATAATTTGTTTGTAAGGCCTTTGAAAATTCCGGCCTTTACGTAGGTGAGAATGTGGTTCAGGTAAGAGGTATCGGAATTGACACTGATGCCCTGAGCGGCGTAATGCGGCTTGAGGGCATTGACTTCTTTCCAAAATTTGCCGGCATCCACATTGTAGTGGCGGAACAGAGGATCTTGCATGTAGGAACTGATAAGTGTTTTATCGCAGTCCCAGACCATGGCAATGATATTTTGTTCAAAAGGTGCATTCGGCATAGTACCCTCACCTATTACTTTGTTATGAAATAATCTTCAGGATTCACGGGTGTGCCATCCACACGGATTTCGTAGTGAAGGGATACACTGGATTCCGTACCGCTTTCGCCAATGAGAGCGATGGGCTGGCCGCGGCGCACTTTGGAACCAGGCTGCACAAGGACCTCACCCAAGTGAGCATAGAAAGTGGAAATCTTCTGGCGGTGATCTATCTTGATGGAAAGGCCAAAACCGCGAAGACGCATCACATCGTTGACGTATCCTGCACCCGTGGCGTAGACCGTATCGCCAGTGATGGCCACATAATCGATGCCCGTATGCGGAAGCGTCTGTTCCGTGAAAGGGTCGTAAATCATCTCGAAGCGGTTCTTGATGGCATGGTTATTCTTAAGGGGATGAATGACGGGCGCGGTTGCCGCCAATGCGGAATCCGTTTCGATTTTTGCGAGAAGCCCGCGAAAAGTAGCCTCAATTTCGGTAAGGCTCTTGCGGGGAGCATCAGAGGCAACACGATCAGAACCCTCCTCCAGCATGAAGCCAAGACCTCCTATCTTGATAGTGCTATCCCGAAGGAGTTTGGTCTCTTCTGCCTTAAGGATGGATTCATCCACCGACTGGCGGATTTCCTTGATTTGTTTTTTGATAATGTTGTTCTGGCGGTAGACGGAGATGACGTTTTTGTCGGAGACATGATCCACTACTTCGCTTGGCGCAAAGATGATGAAGCCGATTACTGCAATAGCAATCAAAACGACTGTAACAATCGCCCTGCGGAGGGAGATTTTATAGCTCTTTACACCGGATGTTTTCCCGGGAAAGACATGTATCTCAAGCTTCTTCATTACCCTTGAGGTTCTTCGCCAGAGGACTCTGCAGTAGATTCCTCGGAAGCAGCGTCCGGAGCGCCCTTCAAGCGAGCTTCCAAATCCTTAATCTTCTTCTGGGTTTCCTCGATGCCACCGATGATTTCCACCACGCTGGGGTCTTCCTTCATGGTGTCCAGAAGGTTTCCCTGGATGGCGCCGTAGAGTTTTTGGCCCAGAGACTGGTACTTGGATTTGAGCTTCTGCTCTTCCATGGTGAGCTCCACCCGGGTGCGGGCGGTGTCTGCCAAACTGGAAGCCTTCGACTGGGCGGCATTTGCAAAACCAAAGGCCTTGGATTTGAGCTTATTTAGCACTGATTTATCCATGATGTTTTCCTCGTTTGCTTACAAAAATAGTAGTTTTACCACAAAACAAGGGAGATTTCCTATGAGCCGTAGCGAACGCAGACGTGCAAAACAGAATGCTAAGAATTTTGTGCCGAAAAAGACCAATGCCATGGACAAGCGCGTGATTATCGCACTTGCCATCATTGCCGTTGTTTTCTTCGTAGGAACTACTTTAATTCAGAGAGGTGCATAATCCATGAAGTTTCAAATCCAGAAAACCGTATTTCAGGATGCTCTGCAGGCAGCTATCAATGCCGTGCCTAACAAGTCCACAATCCAAATCCTGAACAACTTCTCTCTGCGCCTCGAAGGCAACTTCTTGGAAATCAGCGCTACCGACCTGGACCTGGGTGTCAGGGTCAAGGTTGAAGTGAATGGCGAACGCGACGGCGCCGTCGTGATTAACGCTCGCAAGCTTTTGGAACTGGTGAAGAGCCTCGTGGACCCGAGCATCACCACTGTTAGCGTGGATGTGCAAGACTACTTGGCAAAGTTCAAGTGGAGCGACAAGGGCCAGGCAAGCATTACTGGTTTCGATGCCAGTGACTTCCCTCCATTCCCCGCTGTGGATGATGGCGAAACTCTGAGCTTCGCTGCCAGCGAACTGGATTTCTTGGTGGAAAAGACCAAGTTTGCAACTTCTACCGACTCCACCCGTTTGAGCCTCAACGGTATTTTCCTGGAAGCCAAGGATGGCCATGTTTCCATGATTGCTACCGACGGTCACCGTCTGGGCCGCGCTTCCATTGAACAGGATGGCGCCAATCTGAACGCCGGCGTGATTATCCCCCGCAAGGCTCTGGAACAGATTCTCCATATGGCGAAGAGCGATGCCACTATCGAAGTGCGTACCTCTGCCACTCACATCCTCTTCAACACCGGTTCCATCCAGGTGATTTCCAAGCTGTACGAAGGACCGTATCCCAACTACCGTGCTGTGATTCCGCAGAACTTTGAACGCACCGTCCAACTGAACACCACGGAGTTCCTGAACAAGATGCGCAGTGTGATTGCCATGGCAAACGCCCGCACACACAAGGTTCGCCTGCAGATTGACGGCAGCGTGATGGAAATGAGCGCTAGCGACCCGGATGTGGGCGGCGCTTCTTCTGAAGCAATTGCTGTGACCCACAATGGCGAAGGCAGTTTCAGCATCGGTTTCGACGGCCGCTACATTACTGAAATCTTCAGCATGTGCAAGAGCGAAGAAACTGTGATGAAGATGAACAACCCCATTGGCGCCTGCATCATCGAACCTGTTGGCGACGACCTGGGATTCAGCTTCCTCCTGATGCCCACGCACCTGACGGAAGACTAATCCTCAGTCTAAAAGACTTCAGAAGGGTCCCGCTGCGGACCCTTTTGTTTTCTTCGAGACAGCGCACTGCTTAAATCCCTAGATCTTTATCGCCGCAAAATTTATTGGAACTTTTATTAGAACTCTACTGCCGCAAAAACCATGCCGAACCAAATCCGTAAACGCATCAGCAAAAAGATTACCAAGGCCATCCACGACTTCGGTTTGATTGAGGATGGAGACAAGGTGCTGATTGCCGTCAGTGGCGGTAAGGATTCCAGCGTGCTACTGATGGAACTGGCCAGCCGCATGGGGAAGTTTTTGCCCAACTGCGAACTTGGGGCCATACACATCCAGAGCGATTTTGCGGACAAGACACCGCGGAAATTTTTGGAGGACCTGGCCCTCCAGTATCCGCAGATTCCATTCTTCTTTAAGGACGTGGCGGTGGAAGCAAGGCTCAAGGAAGGCCGCAAGCTGAACTGCTACTGGTGCAGCACCCAACGCCGCACAGAACTCATCAAATTCGCACGAGAGAACGGCTACAACAAGATTGCGCTCGGACACCACATGGACGACATTGTGGAGACCCTCCTGATGAACATGCTCTACAAGGGCGAGTTCAGCGGGATGCCGCCCATGGTACCTTATGAAAAGTATCCCGTGAGCATCATTCGCCCGCTGTGCTACTGCGAAGAGAGCGAAATCATCGAGTATGCGGAAGATGCAGACATCAAGAAGTTTACCTGCACCTGCGAGTTCTCCAAAGGAAGCCACCGGAAGAGCATCCGGGAAGAAATCAAGGCCCTCACCAAGGGGAACTCTACCTTAAAAGCTAATTTATTCGAAAGCATGCGAAACATCAAGATGGATTACCTACTGTGATGAGATTGGGATGGAAATGTACGTTGCTGATGGGCGTGGCAATGCTCTGCGGATGTAGCACAAGCAGTACCTACACCCGCATCAATGCTTTTGAACTGGAAGTGCCCTCGGCACCGGACATGCATGGCGCCAATGGCTATATGAATCCTGGGGAGAGCAACTGGAGAATCAGCGGGGACGTAAACATCCACAAGGAAGAGGGGCTACACCGCGGTGGCTACGGTGTGAATAGCACCAGCTGCAAACTCGGAAGTTGCGATAGGATTCATTTGCCGCAAGAAAAAGTCCACGATAGTTTTGTGCGAAAAAACATGGACTATTTTTCCGGAGACATTGAATACCTTACCAAATCCGGTTCATCAAGAGATACCATCAACCAAAATGCAGGCGGTATGTTCAGTTTTGGAATCGCATACCGGCAAGGTGCCTTGATACACGCGGGCTTTGGAATCAATACCAAGTATTTTGAAATGGGAGCAACCCTGGGTTTGTGGGGCCAATACCGCCACCTCACCTACCGCGCCACCAAATACAGCTGCCATAGGGATGTTTTTCCTGCGAATTTTTATGCTTACCAAGACGACGAAGACAAAGAAATCTATGAGGAGCATTACACGGACTATGACGATGCCACCACCATTGTGGGCACCTACGGAGGCTACCTGAGCGCCTATTACGGCCCCATGTTCCTCACCTTCAGCGCAAGCATCTACACGCCCGTAATGACACTCACCACTAGCGATAGCTACTACGGATTCCGCAACATAGAAGAAGACATGCCGAAGGTGATTACGGAATACTTTACGTTTGGCTACCGCATCAGCAAAATGGTGGAAGTCCACGCCGGCGCAAGCAATATGCTTGGAGAATTTGAGGGCTGGCACTGGGGCGCCACTGGCGGCGTTTCGCTGTACTTGTAAAAAGAGCAGCTAAAAAGCTGCTCTTTTTTTAGTGAATCACGGCTCTGTAGAGTGCGCGATGGTCGTCGCGATTTTACTTCATGAAAGCGCCATAGATGGCCTTGATGGCCTTCTCGGTATCGGCCTCATCCACACCGGTGATGATATTAATCTGGGAAGACCCCTGGTCCACAATGCGGACGTTCACGTTGTTTTCGGCAAGAGCGGTGAAGAGCTTTGCGCACACACCAATCTTGTTCGTCATGCCGTGGCCGACAGTCGCAATGAGGGAGATGCCCGGGAAAATCTTGATGCGGTCAGGGCGCATTTGTTGAGTGATGTCTTCCAACACGACATCCTGCACGGCATCCAGAGCCTTGGTATCCACCACGATGCTCATGGAGTCAATAGCACTGGGGCATAGTTCGTAAGAAAGACCTTCGCTTTCAAGAACAGCCAGCACGCGGCGACCAAAGCCAACTTCCTTGTTCATCATGGACTTCTCGATGTAAATCATGGAGAAGCCCTTACGGCCTGCAACGCCGGTAATGGGGAGCTTGGTTTCTTCCGGAGTGGGGCCGATGATGGTGCCCGCATCTTCCGGACGGTTCGTGTTGCGGATGTTGATAGGAATCTTCTTCGCGCGGCAAGGAGCGATGGATTCATCGTGCAAAACGCTTGCGCCAGAATAGGCCAGCTCACGGATTTCGCGGTAAGAGACGTACTCGATGGGCTGCGGATTTTCCACGATGCGCGGGTCTGCCATGAGCATGCCCGAAACATCGGTCCAGTTTTCATACTTGCAGGCATTGATGCCATTTGCAAGGATGGCACCCGTGATGTCAGAGCCGCCACGGCTGAAGGTCTTCACTTCGCCGCGGAGGTTAGAGCCATAGAAGCCTGGCAAAACGTAAAGCTGATTTTCGTCGCCCAGCACCTTGGCGATTTCGTCATAAGTCTTGGGAGCGATGCGGTACTTGTCATCGAAAGTGATGAGTGGGTAGCTATCCACGAAGTTTGCGCCCAGATACTTCGCCATAAGGCGTGCGCAGAGGAATTCGCCGCGACTCACCAGAAAATCGGTGCTGATGGTTTCCGGATGGTTCTTGAGTTTGTCTTCCAGGCTATCCAGGTCTTCAGAAAGCTTATTATCGAGACCGAGATCCTTGCAGATTTCTTCGTAGCGGGTGCGGATGAGATTCCACGGCGTGGAGAAGTCGAGCCCCTTGCTTGCGAGGTCATAAGTGCTGTAGAGGAGGTCCGTGAGCTTGGTTTCCTTGGGATTCCTCTTACCAGGAGCAGAAACCACAATCACCTTGCGGCTCTTGTCTGCCTCCACGATAGCCTTGATTTTCTTGAACTGCCCTGCGTCTGCGACGGAAGAGCCACCGAATTTACATACGATTCTTGACATTTTATCCCTTTGGGCCGCCGACCTCTCGACTTCAAGCAGAACCGCTTTCCTCACGATTCGCACCCCGTTCGGGGCACCGCTCAAGCCTACCCATCTAAGCCAGCCACTTTGGTTATGTTCCCCCGAGATTTCTCGAGGCGGCACAAATATAAAAAAATTGATTTTAGGGTGTGGATTTTGGATGAAAAAAGCGTCTATAAGGATATGGGGTTGACATGATAGGCAATTCGGGCAATGTAGCTCGGGCCTTATCGGGAGAAGTGATGAAGGATTCGAAGGAGATGTTAAGAATTGTGGCGGGCTCCGATGTCCCGGTGCTTTTGCTGGGGGAATCGGGAGCCGGCAAAGAAGTGGCGGCGCGGTTCGTCCATCGGTCGGGACCGCGGGAGCGCGGGCCTTTTATTGCACTGAACTGCGCCGCAATCGCTACGGGTCTGATGGAAAGCATCCTAGAAGGCGCCAAGCGCGGGTCCTTCACGGGCGCTAGTATGGACCAGCTGGGAGTGGTGCGTGCGGCCGAAGGCGGCACTTTATTTCTGGATGAAATCGGCGAGCTGCCTCTGAGCTGCCAAGGAAAGCTGCTGCGGATACTGCAAGAAAAAGCCGTACTGCCTGTAGGGAGCGCCCGGGCCATTTCCGTGAACTTCCGGCTGATCTGCGCCACCAATCGAAACCTGCAGGCGGAAATGGCCCAGGGAAGGTTTCGGGAGGATTTGTTCTACCGCATCAACACCTTCCCCATCGAAATCCCTCCCCTGCGGGAAAGAGCTGATTTCCCAGAGGTGGCGAGAGATGTTTGGCACGAAATTTGCGGAAAGGAAAATATGGATATAACCGCCGCGGAAATTAATTTGTTGCAAAAATTCACATGGCCAGGAAACATCCGACAACTGAAAAATGTGCTGCTGCGGTATCAACTTTTGAAGCGCCACGGCATCTCGCTAGAAGAAATTTTAGCGGAGGAATTTGCGGCCCAAGTCGCGACGAATTTTGCCCGAAATTCCTCGACGACCTGTGGCCAACCCATTTACTCAAAAAACTTTTCTTCAGCCCGAAAACCGCGCACCACTCCTCCATCGTGGAATGTGCTTCGGGAAACCTTGGTCAAATACAACGGGAACAAGTCGCAGACGGCCTCGGAACTTGGCATCAGCCGCGGCTGCGTGGACAGCCAAATCCGAAAATGGAATCTAGAATCTTAGGCCGAGGCTCAGGTAGTGATTTCCGCCCTCAAATGCAGGCCGCGGGCTATAGCCGTAATCCATCACAATCATGCCAAACGTCATGCCGATGCCACAGCTGATGCCGTCTTCGGTTTGGGGCCGGATGGCGTAACCCACCCGGAGCATGAGGAATTCGAGATAGGTGACTTCGCCGCCAAAGCGCCATTCGGGATCTTCATAATCTGCGCGGCGGTAGGCATCGGCAGAAGCGTGAATTTCCCAGCGGTCAAACAGCGGGAGGATTCCCGTGATGCCCGCTTGCAGTGCCATAGGGGCGGATTCGTCCACATCGTCATAGGGACTTGCATAGCCCACGTTGGTGAGGGTTGCGCCAAAGGCGAGATAGCGCACGACTTTGTAGGAACCGCCAATGTCGCCCACGATGACGAATGCGGATTCGTCGTCGATGGTCTGATATGCAAATCGTGCGGTAGCGGCCCAGTTGAAAACTTTATTCCGGCTGCCAAAACCTGCCTGGCCCGCCCAAGCGTAGGCGGAATAGTCTGCAGTCTTAAGACCGTTTTCGTCGCGACCCTCAATGTCGTCGTAGCCCAGGAATTCAAGACCAAATGCGGCAGTGAATTTTTCCAGAAGTGGAAGCCCGTAATAGAGGGAGATGAAATTGTCGGCGCCACCTTCACCAAAAATCATCTGGTTGATGCCGAATTCCGCCTCGTTCACGACGCTCATGGCCAAAGGATTGCGGGTCACTTCCGAGGCGCGGCCAGGGTCAGCGACGCCTGCACCAGAAAGGCCTGCCATTCGCGGTGAAACAGACATGGAAAGAAACTTCATGGTGGTGCCGCCCAGGCCCACATTCCAGTAACGGCCCTCGGCAAATGCGAGAGAGCTAAGCGCTACAAAGAGAATGAGAAGTTTCTTCAACATTTTTTATCAAGATAAAAAAAATACGGTTTCGCGAAATTACTTCCGCCAGCCTTCCATAATCTTGAGGCAATCGGCCAAAAGTTCTGCGCTGCGCTCGCGGGTTTCTGTTTCCACATAGCAGCGGAATTCCGGAGCGTTGCCGCTGGGGCGCAGGTGAATGATGTCGCCAGAATCAAATTCCATGCGGTAGCCGTCCACCTCATTGAGGCTGACGATTTTGCCCTGGAGAGAAGCAGCTTTATCGTCGGCAGAGGCCGCAGCAGTTTTATTGCTGGCAGAGGCTGTGGCGGATTTCGCGAACTTCAGCGGCTTCTTGGTGAGTTCACCAAACAATTTTTCGCCCAGCTTCTGGTCCCGAATTTCTGCAAGCTTTGCCTTAGAAATTTCCGTCGGGAATTCTTTGAGGCGGTCGCTGACGGTAAAGCGCTTCGGGAGTTTGCGAAGCAGGTCCACCACGCAGCATTTTTCGTCGTGCACCTTCACCATCACGGCAATCATGGGGAGAAGCGCGTCCCGAGTCGGGAGGGCTTTGAGCGTGCGAACAGCGCCCGAGGCATCTGCCCGAGAAAGAGATGTTTGCAGGAGGAAACCGCCATTAGCTTCATAGCCCGCAACTGTCGGGCCCGCGGCAGCTGCGCCAGAGGTAGTATCACCAACCAAGCTTTCCATGCCAGCGATAACGTAGGGGCTCCCGATGCGGGTGCGGCAAATCTTTTCGAAGCTGCCGCTTTTCTCGAGAGAAGTGTTGCAGCTCACCGGCGTTGCAATGCGGCTAATGCCGAGGGCCTGTGCAGCCAAAATCCCGAGGACATCGCCGCGGAGCCACATGCCTGCATCGTCTGCCAAAAGCGGGCGGTCGCTATCGCCATCGGTACTGAAAATCGCATCCACATAATCCTTGTGGGTGAATTCCCTTGCCAATTCCTCATCTTCCTTGCGGATGGCCTCCGTATCCACAGGCACAAAGGTCTCGCTCCGGCCAAAAGGCTTCACTGTCGCGCCCAAACTTTCTAGAACGCGGACAACAATATCGCGGCCTACGGCAGAATGCTGATACACACCGATGGTAAGTCCGTGAAGCGCATCACTTCCAAAAAATTCAGGATAGCGCTTGCAGTAATTTTCTTCCGCCTCAGTTTCCACTGCGGGCAATTCCGGAGATGACTTCAACATGCCAACCCCATCAAAAATACCTTCATCAAAATCAACGCTCTGGCTCACAATTCCCTGCTCGTCGGCCTTGGTAATCTCACCATTGGGATGGTTGAACTTGATGCCGTTTCTATCGGCGGGAATGTGGCTCCCCGTTACCATGATGGTAGGGAGATGCTTGTCCAGTCCGTAAAGCGCAATGGCGGGGCTTGGAATGCGACCGCAATAGATGACCTTCCAGCCGGCATCCTGACTAGCCTTCACCAGGCTCTGCAAAATCCGTCCGGTGCTAGGGCGCAAATCGCCGGCGATGGCGATGGTATGTTCACATTTATAGCTCGCCTCACAATACTTGATGAAGGCACGCGTATACACGTAGCACACACGGTCCGTCATCGCAGTCACGAGACCGCGGGCACCGCTGGTACCAAAAGCCACACCAGATTCACGCATCACATCTTGCATTGCAACAGACATAAATTACCTCGACACTGTTTATCATCGCGACCTGCCGCTATTCCACACTAGCGGGGACACGACCCAATACTCTTAAAATAGAAAAACACACTCGTCGCAGATATAATTTTTCCTCTTTTCCCTTTAAAGCCTGCCATTTTCCCTCATAAATATTGAAATCCATAATACCAACACAACATGAATTACCCTGAACTGCGGTTTATTTTTATATTCATTGTATCTTTACCCCAAACAAATTAAGCGGAGCAAGGAACCATGGCCTTTATGAAATATTCAACTTTTGCGATGTTGACATGTACTTGCTTTGCAAGCCTTGTCTTGTCTGCCTGTGGCAGCGATTCCGGTTCCTCTGCAGATTCCGACTTGTCCAGTTCATCTGGCCCGACAGAAGAAGAATTCAACGAACGGTGCCTTGATGTATTTGATATTTCAGAAGACGATTCCTGGGAATCCGATCTTTCTGGCAACGAATATCTGAGCGAATATGTCTGTGACCAGATTACCGAATATATGGGATATCAGCTTGCATTCTATGCAAGATGCACCTCAGCCGAATATGATGATTCCAACAAACGCTATGATATAAAAGTCATAACGGAACAGAGATACATGCACATCTGGGCCGAAATCACTGATTGCAGCTTCAAGCTGGGTACCGCCGGAGATATGGAACCCTTGATTGCAAAAGGTAGGGAATGGACCCTGGATGGATGCCTCTGCAAAATAGAAGGTGAAACTGCCTATTATAGGAATGTTATCGCCGAATCCGAAGAGGAATCGTCCAGTTCCGAAGATATGCCATCCAGTTCCGAAGAAATGTCATCCAATTCCAAAAAAATGTCATCTAGTTCTGAGAATAGGTCATCCAGTTCCAAAGAAATGTCAATATCTTCAGATTCCAATGACGAAAACAAATCTTCATCTTCTAAAGAAAATTCATCCTCTAGCATATCTTCTTCCGCCGAACATCCCATCATTCCCACCGGCACTCTTATAAGGAAATGCGATGGTTGCAATGCATTCAAGGACAAGCGTGACGGAAACATTTATCGCGTCACAGAAATCGGCGATTACATTTGGATGGCCGAAGACCTGAGATACAAGACTCCTAACTTTGATGTATATATCCGATGTTCTGCTAATGAAGATTGCAACAATGATGGATATCTGTATACCTTTGCTGCCGCAATGAATGAGTCCTTATGTGATTCCGGCAATGCCTGCGAATCAAGAATAGAATATCCCCATCAAGGAGCATGTCCTGAAGGGTTCCATCTACCGGAACATCGCGAATGGCAAGACTTCATTAGTTACCTATCTTCTGTAAACCTCTATTCTAGTATTGCCGCTGCCTTGAAAGCGCAGTACGGCTGGAGTGGTATCGGATATGATTCGTATGGATTTTCCGCTATTCCAACTGGCGAATTTAATGGGGAAAATTTCAAGGATGATAATTACGCTCGCTACTGGACTTCCACGGAATACGATGAGAATAGCGCCTGGGAATCGTATTTCGGCGATTACACCAGTGATGTATTAAGTCAGACATTCCGAAAAGATTACAGTTATGCAGTACGATGCATTGCGGACGGTACAATTGAATTGACGGAAAAGAAGGACGTGCCTCATTCCAAATCGTCTTCCTCGTCTAATGAAGTTTCCTCTTCTAGTTCCAGTCTGACTTCCAGTTCCTCATCTTTTGCCCAAAGCTCCTCTTCATTCGAAATCAACTCTGCAGACAGCGAATTCAATATCACAACAGCCGATGGCTGTGACGAATGCAATGCCTTTGTGGACAGTCGCGATAATGCCGCCTATCGAATTACCGTAATTGGCGGAGTAATCTGGATGGCAGACGACCTGCGTTACGGCGGCACAGAAACAGAGCCGCTTTCGAGAGCTAAATGCCCTGATGATGATTGTGAGGATTCCGGACGCTTGTATACCTATGATGCCGCAATGGTTGCATGCCCCGAAGGATGGGCGTTGCCTTCCAACGATCAAATGAGTTCCTTGTTTAATAGCAATACCCAAATATCTTTGTGCGATGCAAGTGGCGATTGGGGGACTTACGCAAGGTATTGTAATAATTCAACTGGTTTTAATGGAATGCCTACGGGAGAATGGGGCGATACCGGTTACAAGGATGATGAATATGCCCGCTACTGGACTTCTACAGAATCCACTGGTAGCTCACAAGATGCATATATGTGGTATTTTAAACCTAACGACCTCAAGAACCAGACATATAAAAAGAACTTTGGTTATGCTGTCCGTTGCATCGCCACAGACGACGTTGTCCTAACGGTAACTAAATAAAGAAAATCTGTATAAAAAGCCCCCACCATTTGGCAGGGGTTGTTTTTCAAAATGGAAATCGAGTACTCGTGCTAATTACTTGGCAGCGCACTTAGTGTAGGAAGCTGGATTAGATGCGCTCAGGTATTCCTTGACCAATGCACCAGAAGTGCTGAGCACCAAGGAATCCATAGTAGAAGCACCCACGAAGGCAGCTGTTCCTTCATTGATTGTAGAAGCACTCCAGTTGGCAGCGGAAAGTTTATACTGGTTCACCCAATCCTGCCATTGGGAATTCTTGGCCAAATCCGGGGTTCCACCACCATCGGCATCACCTGTACCCCATTCGCTCACAAACACAGAAAGTCCCGCTTCCATTGCCTTCTCGGCACTCAGGCCCTCACCCGCAATTCTGTGGGTATTGGCATAATAATGGAAGGTGTATGCCACATTGTGCAGAGGATCATGAACTTCATTACCAATGGCGCTATGGGGAGTTTGGTCCCAATAGGGGTTACCCACTAGAATCAAGTTGTCAGAGTACTTACGGATTACGTTGATGATAGTATCGGCATAATCGCGAATAGCATCCCAGCGCTGCTGCTTCGGTTCATTGAACACTTCAAAAATCACGTTGTCGTAATTACCATATTCACTGGCCACATGTTCAAAAAAGCGCTTTGCATCTTCAATTTGGTCGGTAGCGGTATGAGAATGCCAGTCAAAAATCACGTAGATGTCGCTCTTCACTGCACCATTCACTACCTGGCGAATCATGTCCTGCTGCTTGGCAGAATCCAGAATGTAGCCCTTGGTACCCCAGTTTTCAGAAGTGCCAATGGCAGCGCGGACAATTTCGATGTTCATGTCACGAACCATAGCCTTGATGCCATCTTCCGTATAGAACTGAGTGGCATTTTTGTTACCTACGCTCCAGTAGAGGCTCATACCGCGAACCTGGACTTCCTTGCCGGCAGTCACACCATCGCAAGAGCCATAGATTCGACCCTGACCTTCGGGCGCACCAGCCATCAACTGGCCGTACTGACTCACTGGTCCAACACGCTCTGGAACCACAGAAGGCCCAAGAACCTCGCTAGTCACTTCTACGGAATTTTCACCACTACAGCCAAGCAGTATCAATGCGCTGGCTGCGAGAATGGAAAGAAAATGTTTTTTCGCCATTTTTGTCTCCAAAAAACGTTTCCTAGAAAATAAACACTTTTTGTCAACAACCACAGCTATTTTTAGGCTTTTTTCCATTTTTTTGGTTCTTTCTGTAACCATCATTCCCAAAAAAAACACCCAAACGGGCTTATTTTTGATTATTTTATTATCACTATGAATATCAAAAAGACTTTTTTCGTTGTTGCCCTCGGGTTAGCCGCTGGCCTTCAGGCCCAGGAAGCTGCCCCTCAAACCGCCACTACTGCTCCTGCAGCAGCACCTGCACCCGTTGCAGCCCCGGCCGCTCCTGCTGAACAGGCTGCCGCTCAGCCCGCTGCACCCGCACCGGAAGCCGCCCCCGCCGAACAGGCTGCCGCCCAGCCCGCTGCCGAAACTGCCGCCGCTGAACAGACTGCCGCCCAGCCCGCTGCACCCGCACCGGAAGCCGCTCCTGCTCCGGTTGCCGCCCCGGCCCCTGAAACTGCACCCGCACCTGAAGCCGCTCCCGCTGAACAGGCTGCCGCTCAGCCCGCTGGCCCGGAACCCGTTCCGGCTCCTGCCCCCGAAACAGCACCTGCTGAACAAGTCGCTGCACCCGCACCGGAAGCCGCTCCTGCCGATAGCGCAGCCGCCGCTACCGCTGCCGAAACTGCTGCCGCTGAACAGCCCGCAGCCGAAGCCACTGCCGACAGCGTAGCTCAAGCCCCTGCAGCCGTTGATTCCGCTGCCGCTGCCACAACCGCTGCTGCCGAACAAGCCGCAGCTCCCGCAAAGACTCTTCCCGCCTCCCCGATTCTGGATGGCATGATTCACGGTTCCGCCTACAACTCTGTAGCAAACGAAGCTGCTGGTGCAACCATTGGCGGCGATATGTCTGTTCCTCATAAGATGCACGGACACAAGCTGGCCTACTATGAACCCATCAATGAATTCGGTGCAGTCTCCTTCGGCGAGAACACCACCTTCTTCATGGCCTTCGACAACTCCGAAGACCTGGGCCTCTTCACCGCAGGTTTTGCATGGAACTCCTTCGGCTTCAGCTTGGATCTTTCCGCCGGCGCCCTCAGAGATGAACAGACATTCGTCGCTACAGAAACCGAAGCAGAACATACCGACAAAGCAACCATCATCGATAAGGGCTCTCTTGCAGGCGCCACCTTCTCTGCAAAGTTTGGTGTAGTTGACCTCGCCTTGAACGGCTACTTCACTCTCCCGGAATCCTTCTCCAAGACTGAAGCTCCCTATAGCGAAATCGACTACCGCAACTTCGAATATGGTGGCCAGTTCCTCGTTTCCAAGGCAAACAACCCCTTCTTCAGCTGGACCGCATTTGTAGGCGGACTCCGCGTGGACGCCAAGACCAAGTCCACCATCAGCCACGAAGAAGATTCCAAGGGCATCAAGAGCCTCATCACGGAAATCTCCGAAGTTAGCGACACCTCTTCTCGCATTGAAGCCGTTGCCGGATTCAACTTCGGTTCCACTGTTCTTGCCAACGAAAACGCTCGCGTGTATGTTGGCCTCAACAGCACCGTCGCAGGTGTAGCCTTCGACAAGATTGATGACATCAGAAGCCGCGACAACCAGTACGGCCTCTACCTCGCCCCGAACATCTTCGGCGAAGTCGCCCTGAGCAAGTACTTCATGATGTTCGCAGGCGCCACCCATCAGTGGGCAGCCTTCGAATACCGCGATGCCGCCACACCCGCCGTGGAAATCAAATCCATGGATGTGCAGGCCGGTGCAACAGAAGTCAACCTGGGCGCACGCGTTCAGTACAACATGTTTGCGGTGGAACTCTCCCTTGCCGATTCCTTCATCCGCAACCCGTTTGGTGCATTCTCTGACACGCACGAAATCGGCGCGAACATCGGCGCATTCATCAACTTCTAATCGAAGTCTAGCAGATATTCAGAAAAGCGGAGCTCGAAAGAGCCCCGTTTTTTTATTGCCCAAACATCTCAGGATGCAAACTACTGTTTGCAAAACAGTTTCAGACCGCGCGGATTACGCCATGCATTTTTATTGCAAAAAGAAGAGGACCGGCTGCCCCGCGGCGTGACTGCAATGGAAAAAGAAGACGCAGAAAACCGGAATGGCAAGCACCCAGACCGCCTTGAAATAAATCTTCAAATCCGCCCCGCTCATGCTGGCGTGGGTCAGGATGGAGAGGAATAAGTACCACAGGAGAATATCGGCCCACAGCGGGTAACCTAGCACGAAAATCGCCCGGAGCGTGAAATACCCCAGAACAAGCCCCGCAAGCACCGGCGCGCATGCCGTAGCACAATCCTGCACCGCCCGAAAAATCCACAGCCCGCGATTCCGGTAGCTCACATGGCCAAGACTATCGCCACCCCTATCGAACAGGTGGTATTCCGTGATTTTCGCCCCCGTGACAAGCGCCATTAGGGCGTGGGCCGTCTCGTGCATGAACAGCCCCGGGAAGGTGATGTAGTTATGGAAATTCACCGCGAAATTCCGCCCGAAAATCCTCCCCAGAATCTTCATCTCCACATGTTCCAGCAAATCGATGACGAGCCCCACTACGATGACGATGAGGAGCGCCACCACCGTCATGATTCCGCTGACCTCCGCCAGGCCCTTGGGATCATAGCCCAGGCCAAAGAAGTTGACGATTTGTAAAAGAGTTGGCATGTGATGCATGTCGGGAAAGATAGTTCTTTTATTTAGCACAAAAACATATATTTCATAACATGGAACGGCCATCGCAAGAGAAAATCTCGACCCTATGGAAAACACTTTCCGTAATCTGGGCGTGCCTCGCGCTGGTTTACGACATATCGCCCATCGACATTTCCCCGGATGCAATTCCCTTTCTTGGCTGGATTGACGACATCGGCGTTACCGCTCCTGCACTATTCAACCTTGTCCAGAACTTTTTGCAGGACCCTAACAGTTATGTCGCAAAGTTCTTCAAAATCCTGACGTAGATTGCCGTCGTTTTCTGCATCTGCATTTTTGCGATGGTTGGCGGCATTTCGCTCATCATCATAACACTTGCCTCTGGCAAGAACATCTTTGAAACATTCCCGCTAACACAAATTCTCTGGACATTTGTCGCCTTGCTCGGGCTGCTCGTATTGCTAGGGTACATCTTCCAGAATAAAATTGTCGGATATATCGGCGAAAGGCACACCGCAAGCATCATCCGCAGCGCAAGTCGCGGCATCATCTTCCGCGACGTGTATGTAGACGGAAGCCACGGCGTCCAGCAAATCGACCTGCTCGCCGTGACACATAAAGGCATTCTCGTGGTGGAAAAGAAAACATGGATTGGCCTTGTTGTCGGTGGCGCGTACGACAAGCAGTGGCGCATATTCGTGAACCGCGGCAAACAGAAATACAGCAAAAAGAACCCTCACCACCAAAACTATGGACATGTGCAGGCCCTCGTTGAGAACCTTCCGAAATGGAAGAATCAAATCATCAGTCTCGTGATATTCGGAAACAACGCGAAACTCGGAAACAACATTCCGGAGAACACCATCAACGACCGCGATTTCAGAAAATATTACAGAAGTTTGCCCACCATTTTGGAACAGAGGGACATTGAATGCATCGCCCAGTTCATCGAAAATCTGAACGAGCAGAAAAAGGAACTAAAGAAGAGACACCAGAAAAAGATTAAGGGGATGAGAAGGGGAAAATCGAAAAACTTCTTGTTTTGAACTATTTCTCGATGAATTGAGCTTTTTCCTCTAATGAGAGATCGTTTATCGATTTGCCAACCTTTTCAGCATACGCAACCAGGGCATGATGATCATACCGGCAAGATGGAGACACCTTGTAAGGGTCAATACCCGCCACATATTCACCGTGATTGTCAGCCAAATTCATAGTCTTTTCATTTCCACTCATAGGTGTAGTTCTCCAAAAGTTTTCTTGCAGACTTGGGCTCCAAGAGGAAGTGATAAGGATGGCGGATACCAACAAAGAAGCACCCTAAAACTTCAATATAGTGATTTAGCAGTTCTTTGTTAAGAGCAAAGCCGTAAACATATCCCTCATAGCCCCATTTAATCGACATGTCTACCGCAATGGCGAAAAGATGACCCCCGACACCAGCATACTTCTGCGAACCAAACAGATGCTTGTTATTCCATGGTGCTGTACATGCCCAATGCAACTGAACAACCTTGGATTCAGGTTCATTTTTAACGGCGACAAGCCCTTGAATTTCTCCTGAGTCTTTTAATCCAAGGGCAAATACATCTATTTCCTTGGGAATTTTATTCCAGTCTATCCCCCACCCATTTTCCTCTGTAAAATTGTCTAGGAAAGACCTGCTCTCTATCTTAAAAACAGCAGTCTCCTTTATCTCGCCAGTCTCATTATCCTTAAGGCATGGAACTATTTCATCCAGCCAAACATTCACGCAACCTGTTTCTGTATATTGCATATAACTCCGTACGTTAAAATCACCATTTTCCCCACGCCGGGAAAATGCTAGCACACCATGTGCGTTTCAATTGTTATTTTGGGGATGTTCCGGCTTTTGCTGTTGGCGAGGGCTTTCCTCGGCTTACGTAATGAGCAGGCTGCGTCTCCTGCCAGCTATCCAACAACATCAACCAGATGGTTAATGAACCTTGCCGCGAATGCACGTACGGACTTTTGCAAGTCTATGTCGACTGTCGCAAGGAGTGATGTATTACGGAATAAATATAGTTAAAGATTTTGACAATAAAGTGTCAAAATATAGAAGTTATCTGTCAAACTCTACCAGGTCTCTTCAGCCCTTTTTCACCTTTAGAGACGGCGTCTTCCCAAATTTCTGTTGGGTCCACGTTTATAAATTCGCATTTTTTGTCTATTTCTGTTCGCAAAGCTCGGAATTCCGCATTTTTCTCGTCTACAAAAGTTTGTTCCAAAGCGAGAACTAGCCCATTACTGTTCCCGGAGCGGAACAGTTTCCCTTGCAGCGTTTTGTAATGGGCGTTTACAAACTCTTCTTGGGAACCTTGAGGATTGACATACCAGAAGAAATAATGACTTCGGAGCATTGCCATGAAATTCTTCCTGAACTTTTCGCGGGCGGTGCGCTTGAATTCATCGCGCATGCCGGAGCTTTTTGCGGTGAATGCCTTGAGCACATACAAGAAGTTCACGTCGTAAACTTGCAGCAAAAGCGTGTCGCGGTCGAAGAGGCGGTTCTCGAAATGACGGTTGCGCTCGGCCCACATGTCGGCACCGTCCTTTTTGATGGCGTCACCAGTTGCCGGAATTTCGCAGGGGTTCCCCTTGTCCACTTCCCCGCGGATAAAGAAGTTCGGCGTTACGGAATAGCCCTCGGTGAGGGGGTCGCGGTAACGGAGCACGCCCTCGCCATTTTGGCCGTCGCCTTTCAACAAGTCGTTTATGTTGTACTGAATGATGTTCCTGGCGTAAGTGAACTGCTTGTAAACGGACTCACCGACAATGTCGTTTTTCTCTTTATAGTACTTGCTGTCACCAATAAACCAAATCTTTTGCGACGCATCTGCAAAAATCAACTGACGATCCTTGTAAAGATGGTCAACTTCCTTGCCGTCCGTTTGCTTTTTGAGGTAATCCATTTTCGGCGGAAGTTCATCGCCGACCAGCTTGTCGATCATCGCCTCGAAAACGTTGTTGTACTTGCTCGTGAGCAAATACTCGCTCTTGAAACTGCAGGCGCTGAACTTGGCGCCCCACTCGAAAAACGCCTTCATGATGTTGTAGAGGCGCAGGAACTTGTCGGCGAAATACTTGTGCTTGATGCGACGCAATTCCACCAAGCCGCGGTGACCAAGCAAGCGACGAAATTCGTTCACGCGCATGGGCGCATAGAATTCCGACTTTGGCATCTTGAAACCGAAAATCTCGCCTATGTAGTTCATCGCCGAGAAGTACAGCACAATCAAGCGGTCATCTAGATCGAAAACCTTCTTCTTGTTTTCAAGCTCCATATAGATCGGAGAACCACTTTGCAGAATCGGCAGTTTGCGCATCGTGCGACGCCAATCGATGCGGTTGTTGCCGCTGTGCACATTCTTCGAGACAAACACGAAAAGCGCCTTGTTCTCTTTGTAAAAACGCACCATCGCGTTCATCACGTCGATTAAAGTCGGAGTGGCGCTATCGCTGCAGAAACCGCGAGCATCCGGAGCCTCCATGGTCTTGTCGTCAGGATTCTTTTCGCGATACTGGCCGATGGATGAACACACCCACATCGAAAGACTCGAAAGGAAATTCTTCGGGGCGTTTTTCAATTCAAAATCTTTATTGAAGGGGATAACTTCGCCAAAGGCCTTGGTACCGGATTCGTCCAGGAACACCTTCGGCAACACGAACGTAATCTTGTCCGAGCCGTCCTTTTTGCTGCTGACATTGTACACGTACCCGACGCCATCCAGCTTGCCATCGCGCGCAACGAAGCCATTGGGCAAACCCTTGAAACGCCCCTGCCCATCGACAGGCAGGACCTTCTTCAAGTACTCCGTGGAGTAGGCGAATTGTTCAAAAAGGAAAATCACTGTTGAGTATACTTAAGTACCTTGAGATTTTCATCCATCATATGTTGCAATATCTTGATGGTTGTGTCTCTGTCTTTAAATAACCTTTGGAACGTAACCCTAAGCTTTTTATCTTTTTCAAATTCCCAATCAAAGTGAAAAATTTTTTTACGGTCAGGTTCATCTTTATACACGGAATCCCATAAATAGAACATCACCTTAGAAAGGAACATATCCAAATCAATTTTTTTATCGTTCTTAGGTTTGACGAAGAATTCACCCATTTGCTTATCTTCGCTATCAGTGACTTCAAAAATATTTTCGTTCACTTTCTCCAGGAAATCGAGCCAGGAATATTTTTCATTTCCAATTTCAATAAAGAAGTTTGCTTTTGCTTGTTTATAATCTATCGGCACGTATTCCCAGTCAAAGCGGCGCTTGAAGGCGCTATCCATCGGGAATAGCGATTGGTCGCTCGTGTTCATCGTCGCGAGAATGTTGAAGTTTGCAGGGAGTCGTAGGGTATCTTGACCAAGCCATGCTGCAAAATCGGAATCCAAGTTTATGGAATAACGGGATTCCCCATTTTCGTCACGATCCAACAGCTGGAAGATATCGCCGAAAATCTGCGCACAGTTACCGCGATTGATTTCTTCAATCACAAGATATATTTGTTTTTCTGGATTATCAAACGCAGCCTTCACCGCCTTGGCAAAAACTTGGGGAACAAACTGGTATGAAATCTCAGATTTAGCAAGTTCATCACAAAAGAAATTTCCAAGAGTCAATCCAGTAGCTACACTATCAGCATCACCGACTTTCTTATTTGTCGGTCTTACTGATTCTATTAAATCGTTCCTTTTGGCAGTATCCTTTAAAATATCACTTTTGCAATATTTCAAACCCAATCTAATTAACGGATATCCAAACTCATCCTTTTCAAATCGTTTATACTCATCTTGAAGCTTTTCAAAACTTATCCCATGAAAATCCACATTTTTTTGTATCGGTTTATAGGATCCAACAAACTGAGCGTAGTCGTAATCAGGGTGGAATGTAGTGCGAAAGATGTTATCTTCGGAAACATCTACTAAATACTCGCTCTTGATTGTATGAGATTTGCCAGTACCAGGAGCGCCGAAGAAGATTTTTTGTTTGCATTTCATATTGCCATCTCCACTAGATTCTTCCGGTTCATCATCAAGTTCACCCACAGATGATATATTCTGATTTTTATAAATCAGAAAATCACGATATTGATTAATTGATCCTGCTCGCCATCCTTTATTATCATTCAAATTTCTTTGCACAAAAACGTCATTCTCATGCAGTTTTTTTATAATGGCAACAATTTCATCAACACTTTCTATATCATAAATACTTTCTATATGTTGCCAAGTTGATGGATCATAATCAAAAAGTTTATCGATTTTTATAAACCGCAAATAACTAGAAATAGCACTTGGTTCTAAAGGACGTTTTGTTCTTTTACTTTTCGTAATGCTTGTTAAAAAATTTTTAAATTCGGCTTCCATTTGAATACGGTGCCGTTGAATTTCACCAGCAACAATGCTGCTTAATTCATTTTCATCTATACCAGTTAACGAGCCTAAATTATGTGTTAGCTCTGATAAAAGAATAATATGTTTACGTCTATTTATTTTTGTGTAAAATATAGATGGAGTCAGGCATAATAACGATTCTATAATAGAACGTGTATTTCCGCTGCTTCCTAATATTTTTTCAATATCCAGTGGTTTATTTTCTCTTAGATTTTCAAGAATTGTTTTTATTTGCTGAATAGATACAGAAACCTCAGAGCCATCTCTTTCAACTTTAATATTATCAAATGACACACTTAGAAGTTTATACTTATTCTGTTCCGATGATGTTGATGATGGAACATACGGATATTCCGTATTTACAGGCAGCTCTGATAATTTTGCAATCAATTCATCGTAAATCATAATGACTCCAAAAATTCCATAATAGTTTCGGCAATCCCTTTGCCCATAAGATACGGAACCCCATTTCCAACTGTTTTAAATTTCGCCGTGAGCGTCATTTCTGGAGGTAAAGCAAATTCTTTCGGCAATGACTGAATTGCCAAAGTTTCCGCAACTGACAAACGACGTTCCTTATACGGATGCAAATGAACTTCATTGTTGCCGTAAGCTGCAGTCGGAGAATAACGCCAACGATGTAAACGCTTATAACACTTCTTAGAAACATCTCCTTCCGGAATTATTTGCATTTTTTTCAGACCTGCTTTGGGCTGTAAAAATTCCATTCCATTCGGATGATTCAACACATCGTTTTTTTCAAACCAATGCTGAACAGTCAATTCAGGAATAATATTCTGAGGCTGGGCTACATTCCCATCCAATACAAAAGGATCTTCATTGGGCCAAGAGCAAGCCTGAATTTCTTCCATAGAATGAAGAATCCTGGAATTCCACGGAAAATTCAAGATTTCGTTATCATGGTAGTTCTGTCGTTTCAAATACCTACGCTTTATGCCAAATAGAAGAATGCGGTCTCTATCTTGCGGTGCTCCGAACTCTAATGAGTTTGTCAATCTTTCTGTTGTGCAATATCCTGCAGCATGAAGAATTGCTTTTAATTCTTCAAAGTATTTACGATGGCGCGCAGTTCTCCAAAGACCTTTGACATTTTCAAACAAGAAAAAATCAGGATTGAAGGTAACAATAGAAGATACATAAGACTGCGATAACTTACCATTGTCACCATCACGTCCTTTATTCTTTCCCGCAACAGAGAAATCAGGACACGGAGGGCCACCAATAAAACCAGTAAGAGCCTCTTTTTTGCTCAGACCGACGTAGTCCTTAATTTCTTTTTTTCTTTCATTCAGAAAATCGTTGATGTCATTATTCTGATAGCCAAATTCTGGTTGATCCAGTTTCATTCGCTTTCGAGAATACTGATATGCATTCATAAACGCAGGTAAATACTCATTCACCAGCTTTATTGTATAACCTGATTTTTCAAAACCAAGATCTAAAAAACCTGAACCTGCGAAGAAGGAGAAAATATTAAGCATCATTTACTCTGTTCCATTTCGTGATACTTGTCTATGAATTCTTGATGATACTTTATAGCTTCACTTAAGAGCTCGTTATACGTTCTAATAATAACAGATCCTGTATTTCGATATGCATTCGCCATCTCTTGGACAACAGCATCACTAGAAATTCTGTTGCCAATTAAATAACACACTACATTCGTCGCATTTTCATTTCCCAAAGTCTTTTGGATAAAAGTCTTATATCCAAGAGCCTGTTCAAGCTCTTTTTTTCCAAGAACTTTTGACGGCCGTTTTAATTCTATCACAAAGAAATTATTCACAAAATTTTGGCACAAGAAATCTATTCGTTTGTCTTCTTCAAGAGACTCGTTTTCTGGGAATTTATCTTTCAACAAGGACGAATACCAAACTTCATCCTTAAACGACATAATTCTGGGATCCAATAACCAAGGGAATTGCTTAAAGAAGTTGTGCATGACGGGTACCTCCTTAGCATCCGATTCAACGTTTTTCTTAAATTGTTGAATCGTCTCAATCCTTACTTGAGCCAACTTGTACATTTCCCTGGCTTCAATAAGCTGCCATTCTTTCATCAGTTCCAACATTTTATCTGACGAAAACGCATCTTCGCTTATTTCCGAAGCAAGGTCCTTAAAGGACGTGTACTGGAAAGAGTCCTTAACAAAACTTGTCAATTCGGCAGCTTTCTCAACATCCAGCCCCTCATTTGAAACAATAGCATTTACCAGCTTCTGCGCAAGCTGGCGTTCATGTTTAGGCAAAGAATTTGCCCATTCATCAATGCTGATACCCGTTTTCTCCTTAATGTCGTCTTTCTTATTTTTTTCCAACAATTCTTTGTGTTGTTTGTAAACACACTGAACGACTGACTCTAAATATTGTTTTAGTTCTACACACCGTGAGTCTTCCCAATTAAGGGATTGTCGATTTGTAGAAATGACATCTGGATTCCATTCATCAATAAAATCAATATCCAGCCATCCAGTCAAGTAAGAGTATCCAAAACTCGTTGCTGTAACATCAAAAAAACTATGGTTGTTAACCAACTTGCCTCGTGAAAATAGAGCAACACCTCTCATTTGTTCAGGTACGGTATTTTTACAGGCAATTATCCTACCTTTGATTTTGCAACTATTAAAGTAGTTTACCTTTACCCCCTCATCAACAAACGGGAAATTCCAGGACTTCAGCTCACATAAATTTTCAAACCGTAACTTATCATCAATTACAATCTCATTCTCGTCATTGTACTTTAAAGTTACCTTGAAATCATCTGAGAAAAATGAAAAAGTCTTTGCAAGCTTTGTAGCAATATCATCTGGTTTAAAGGACGATTTTCTTGATAAATTTGTCAAGCGGATCTGAGTATAACTGTTTGAGCTTGTCTCTTGATCCTGCGCGATAATACGAGGACAATATACATCCTGACTTTTCTCCAGAACGTCCCATTCCATCACAAACTTATTCAGCAAACCTGACGAAACCGTTTCAATTTCAATGGTTTTCGCAATGCCAAAAAAGGCTAGTTTTCCAATACCTTTTTTCCCAATTGCATAACGAGACCCTGATTTCGTTTTTTGATTAGACCCATCCTTGCCTCTACGATTTCGGCCAATAAGCAAGAAACACTCATTTATTTCATCAAAGGTCATTCCATGACCATCATCACGAATAGCAATTTCTTTATTCTCTGAATCCTGATCACGAAATGAAAGAATCACATTATGAGCGTCAGCGTCATATGCGTTAGAAATCATTTCCGCTAAAACTGGCGGCAACGTTGAATACATTTGTAACCCCAAATGACTTATCGTATTCGGGTCAAACTTCATTCTTAATTCTTTATGATCAGGCATTATTTACCCCTAAAATTACTTGACCCAACCTTCTCGCATATTCTGGCGGAACAGCATTGCCAATTAATTTTGCCGCAACTTCAAGACGATTAGTTTTGAATTCATATTCCCAGGGGAAAGATTGTAAGGTCGCTCCTTCTCGAACAGAAAGTCCTCTATCATCCTCTGGATGTCCAAATCGACCATTTGAGTAGCTCAAAAATTTCGTTGTTATAGTTGGCGACGGCTTATCCCAAGCAACACGACCATATACATCACAAAACGACTTATCCTTACCTTTATAGCAGTTCAACTGCAACCTGAGATCGTCTTTCCATTCCAATCTGCATCCTCCGTCATGGGATGTATGTTGGATACGTTCTAAATTGATTGCAGACATTTGGATAGCAGAATGACATCTTACAAGATTATCATCTCTATGACCAGCCTCAATGCGCCTATATACTCGACGATCTCCAATAGCCTGTCTTACAGTTTTTTCATTAGCAACATACTCCGGCAAATGAACCTCACGGTCCAGTCTAGTCGCAATCAACGAAAAACGACGACGACTTTGGGGAATGCCGTAATTTTTCATGTTGATTACAGCATACTTGCATGTTCTAGAATTGGGAGATCCATAGCCGTGATCTTCCAGGAACTTAAGAAACTGAGGAAGGATCGTATCCTTATTCGTTATGATACCAGGAACATTTTCTACGAGAACATAGCCTGGATTGTAATACTCAATAAATTCTTGGAACTGAAGCAACAAGTCTTTAGAAGCCTTCGACTTTTCTTTGGAAGAGCGAATAATACTGTAGTACTGACAGGGACTGCAACCTACAAGAATCAATTCATCATCATTTGGCTGAACGTTGAGATTTTTTTTAAAGTAATCTCGTTCAAGCGTATTGATGTCGGCACGAACAAAAACGGAGCCTTGATTGTTATACTCATAGGTAGCTTTTGCATCTGGATCAAAATCCACACCAGCAACAACATTAATTCCAGCTTGACGGAGACCACAGGTCATTCCCCCACCCCCACAGAAAAAGTCAATTGCGTGCATTACAAACTCTTTAAGCTACAGGTTCATTTTTTATTCTGTTGTAGAGATAACTCAGCAAACATAATATACAATTTGGCTAGAATTGGGTCAATAATTTTGCATTAAGCATCCCTATTTTCTATTTTCTTACATGTAAACCAGTCTGTAACGATGATGTCCCACCATAGGGGAACGAGCGATGTTACGGGCTTTTTCTTTATGGCTTCCCGCATTCGCGTTAGGGATGGCAGCCGCGGAGCGGGTCGGACTCGCGCGGCGCTTGCATTGCGCTGTTGCCGGGAGCGCGAGGCTGAACGGAAAAATTGCGGCCTTGCGGTTTCACGTAGCAATTTCCTTATGGTCGCAATTTTATACCGCAACAGCCCGACCCGGCGGGCGGTCCTTTTCGCGGTCTCGCGGAGCCGGGGAACGCCCAGGGAATGCTGGATTCCCGCCTTCGCGGGAATGACGAAGAAGACTGCGCGAGGATGACGCGGGAGGGAATGCTGCGTCGTGGCTCGTCGGGGCCCCTTGACGATCTGGCGAAAGATCTCTACTTTGCGGGGAATGGAAATTGAACAGGCAAAGCTCTACTTCGTCCCTTCTTGCGGGGAGTTTCTCAAGGTTCAGCCGGGAACGGGCGACAATCTTTCCCCGGAAGATGTTGCCGCGGGTTTCACGGATTACGTCATCTGGAATCGTTTCCGCGCGGAGTGCCTGGATATCGACGGGGAACTGCCGATGGAGTGCGTCGACAGCGGGATGGTGCTGCTGGATGGTCGCGGGGGTGACGGGGTCTTGAAGCGGGTGCTGGAGCAGGCGTATGGGGATGCGGCGACTGTGGCCGTCAAGATTATTTAACGCAAAATCTGCGTAGAATAGAGATCGGCCGGCATTTGTCCGACTGGCGCAAATTTTGCAAAAAAAAGCTAAAAAGTCCAAAATGTCATCTTTTGACAGTCGAGTCGTTTTATATTTGGATGGTGTTTTAAAATTGTTCTTTGCGTTGGCGCATGGGCCCTGCTTGTAACGCAAAAGGAGTATGTATGAAAGATGTGTCGCCGTCGAATGCGGTCGAAAAATCTCGCGGGATGACTGCGAATTCACAAGGAATTGCCCTCATTGACGAAAATCTGCTGAAGAGCAAGGTTCACACCATCCGTGGCGTGAAGGTGATGCTCGACGCCGATCTGGCCGAGATTTACGGGTATAGCACCAAAGATTTCAATAGACAGGTAAAGAATAATATAGAGCGTTTTCCTGAAATTTTCCGGTTTCAGTTAACTAAGGAAGAGACCTTGTTATGTTCAAGGTGCAAAAATTCCACCTTGAACAAAAGCAGTTCTGGTAGAGGTTCAAATATCAAGTATTTACCTTATGCTTTTACCGAGCAGGGCATTTATATGTTGATGACAGTTCTTAAGGGTGAGCTTGCCATTAAGCAAAGTATCGCCATAATGCTTTTGTTTAAAGACATGAAGGATTACATCGCATCCGAAAATCAGCAGTTGCTCGGTTGCGCGAACTGCGCGCAGATTGCCGCCTTGACCGCACAAAATACCCGCGAGATTTCCGTCATGCGCTCGGATTACGAGGTTCTGAAGGCGAAATCGCAGAAATTGGAGGACGAAAGCCGAGAAAACCGCGATTCCCTTGCGAAAATCATGGAAAACTTCACCGACCCGTCCACATTCAAGCATTTCTTGATTATGAACGGCCAGAAGCTGGAAGCGGATGTCGCGTACACACAGATTTACGGCATGGCCCAAAAGACGATTTTCGTGTTCGATGACTACGTGGGCGTAAAGACCCTGGATTTGCTGCGAGGCATCGCCCAGAATGTGCAAGTAACTATTTTCACCGACCAGCGGGGCGGCTGCGCATTGACGGATTCCATGCTCGCGGATTTCAAAGCGGCGCGGCCCGATGCGCATATTGAGCGGAAGCCCGCCGGTGGCAAGTTCCACGACCGTTACATCGTCTTGGATTACGGAACCGACTGCGAAAAAATGTTCCACTGCGGCGCCTCGAGTAAGGATGCCGGCGGAAGGATCACCACCATCATGGAAATCGAAAATCCGGAGGTGTACAGGGAGGTAATCGAAGGGCTGCTTTAGTGCGATTGGCGGAAAAGACGAAATTGTGTTGTCAAGGATTCCTTGACAACCGCTACACATGGAGCCATTGAAGGAAAACTGCAACAAAAAAGAGTAAAGATTTATAACCTCGACGTGATTATTTCTGTCGGTTATCGTGTAAAATCCATCAACGGGACCCGTTTTCGCCAATGGGCAACGGGCGTTCTTCGGGACCGCCTGCTACATCGGCCAAGTGCAAATCAGCAGCTTCAATTTATTGAATCCCGCCTCGAGGCGAAAATTGACAAGCATTCGGCGCAGATTTCAGAAATTCAGGAAAAGGTGGACTTTTTCGTCAGGACGTCGCTGCCGCCTGTGGAGGGCGTAACCGCTTTACCATGAAGGCTCATGACCGTTTCTTGCTGATTGACGACACGGTGTACTTCGTGGGCGCCTCGTTCAAGGATCTTGGCAAAAAACTGTTCGCGTTCGCGAAACTTTCGCAATTCACGTGTGAGGAAATCCTGCAAAAGTTGTAGTGCGGGCGGATGCCCGCGTTTGGTAGATTTTTGCGTGGCGAAAGCCAAAGCTACAGTAGCTTCTCGCTCACCTTTTTCGTGGTCACGATGCCGAGCTTCTTTATC
>JAKSIJ010000001.1 GCA_024398875.1 Fibrobacter sp. | reverse complement strand
TATTCCGAAAATACGATTTATCCTTTTATGATTGAATCGGATTTAAAACGCGGTCTGCTGACTAAGGCGAAAGATTTGATTCGCGCCTACCGACCGAATCATCCGTGGCTGAAACTCAACAAAACGGATTTCTTTAAGGCTGCCGGTTTGTACAGGACGGATTTGAGCTTAGGACAATCGGGCTATACTTTGGCGGCCCTGCTTCTTTTCGGAACAGATGAAGCAATTTCAAGCGCATTGCCTTATTATAAAATCGAAGCAATTGTCCGTAAATTCGATTTGGACCGTTATGACGATCGTTTAACGGTTTCCTGCAATTTGATTGACGCCTACGACATGTTAATCGGATTTATTGAAAAGCATTTGTCGGACAAGTTCTATATGGAAGGCGATGTTCGCATTTCTTTGCGGGATAAAATTTTTAGAGAAGTTATTGTGAATATGTTGATTCATCGTGAATATATGAATCCGATTCCCACAACTCTTGTGATTTATGCGGATAAACTGATTACTAATAATGCGAATAAACCTTTTGCCTACGACAATTTGACATCTCAGTTGCAATCGTTCCCAAAGAATCCGCATATCGCAACATTTTTCGCTCAAATGGCAAGAGCCGAATATCTTGGAACCGGAATTCGCAAGATTGGGGAACTCTGCAAAAAATACTCTGGAAAAGCCCCTGTTTTTAAGGATAACGATATTTTTATCGCAGAAATCCCGTTGCCTGTACTTACTCCGCGAACTGATGGCGGATTAAATGGCACATTAAACGGCACATTAAACGGCACATTAAATGGCACGTTAAATGGCGGATTAAGTGGCGGATTAAATGGCGGATTAAATGGCGGATTAAAAATTAAGTTGAATGAAAAGCAGATAAAAGTGTATGACGCAATTGCAATGAAAAATGGTATTCAAATTCAGCATTTGTCAAGTTCGCTCTCTATCCCTATCGATACTCTTGATAAAATTATTTCTCATCTTGTGAAGAATAATCTTGTTGAACGTCGTGGCTCCAAGAAAACTGGTGGTTATTGGATTAAGGAAGAAAAATAGTCGAGGTCAGTTATGCAGACTCCAGAACTTAATTACAAAGAGATTCCCACGTCGCAGATTCCTGCGATGCGTTTGCTTGCGAATTTGGGCTATAAGATTTTGACTCCTGCAGAAGTCAATTTGCAGCGCAAAGGAAAGCTGACGAATGTTCTTCTTGAAGATATTCTAATGTCCCAGCTGCGCAAGTTGAATTCCTTTACCCATAAGGGAGTCAAGCATGACTTTAGCGAAGAGAACCTGCGCAACGCGATGCTCAAGTTAAAGAACCAGCAGTTCGATGGTCTTGTTCGTACGAACCTGAAAGTTTATGATATGCTGACTCTGCCCCAGTCCGAAGAAGAATCGGTAGAAGGCGATAAGCGTAGTTACAATATTCGCTATGTTGACTGGCAGGAACCCGAAAACAATGTTTTCCATGCCGTGGCGGAATATTCCGTAGAGCGATCCAAGTCAACGAAATGCGCAACCCCAGACATCGTTCTCTTTGTAAACGGAATTCCCTTTGCTGTCATAGAAAATAAGTCCCCCGAAGAAGGTATTGGGCAGGGTATTTCTCAAATGCTTCGAAATCAGAGTAAGGATTTCATTCCGGGGCTGTTCATTTATTGTCAGGCGTTGCTTTCCGTTAGCATGAATGATGCAAAATACGCAACAGTGGGAACTCCTGAAAAATTCTGGAGTTATTGGCACGAACTGGAAAATAAGGACTCCGAAATAGAAAGAACGGTAAACAAGTTCCTTTCGGAAGAGGATGAAGATAGACTTTTTTCTGAACCAAAATTTAAACAATTCCGCAAAACCTGTAAGCAGACAAAACGCAAGGTCACCGAACAGGATAAATTGATTTACAGTCTTTGCAAGCCATCCCGCCTGTTGGAAATCGCCTATCGCTACACATTGTTTGATGAAGGCAAAAAGAAGATTGCCCGTTATCAGCAATTCTTTGTAGTCCGTTCCGCACTTGAACGCATTCAAAATTTTGATAAAGAAGGTAAACGCAAGGGCGGCCTTGTTTGGCATACGCAAGGTTCGGGCAAGTCTCTTTCCATGGTAATGCTTGCCAAGGGCATTGCACTTACAGCGACATACGATCCGAATACAAATATCAAGAATCCTCGCATTATACTTGTAACCGACAGAACCAATCTGGACAAACAGATTTGTGACACCTTTAAACATTGCGGGCTCGATGTAGAAAAGGCAACCTCTGGCAGGAATCTTTTAGACTTGCTGGGCCCTGACCACTCCGCTGTCGTCACAACCATCATCAACAAGTTTGACAAAGCTCTAAACGTTCGCAATTATACGGAGCCTTCTGACAACATTTTCCTTTTGGTGGATGAGGCTCACCGCACTCAATTCAAGAACCTTAATGCTCGCATGAGGCAGATGCTCCCTAACGCCAGTTACATCGGCTTTACGGGAACCCCGCTGATGAAAAAGGAGAAGAATAACTTTAAAAAGTTTGGCGGCCTCATTGGACCATCGTACACTATTCGCCAGGCAAACGAAGATGGTGCCGTGGTGCCGCTGCTTTATGAGGGTCGCCATGCGGAACTAAAGCAGGACAAGGAAGCGATTGACCTGTGGTTCGAAAGATATACCGCCGGCTTGACGGATAAGCAGAAGGCCGATCTTAAGAAAAAATACGCCCGCGCAGATATGCTCAACAAGGCCGAACAAGTCATTTATATGCGGGCCTTTGATATCAGTGAGCATTTCCGAGCAAACTGGCAGGGAACACCGTTTAAAGCGCAGCTTGTCGCTCCCAATAAAGATACCGCCATTCGCTATCATGAATTTTTAGAAGAAATCGGTTATGTTTCTTCTGAGGTGATTATTTCGGGGCCGGATGAACGCGAAGGCTACAGCGAGGTTGATGAAGAACCTACTGATCGCGTGTCCAAGTTCTGGAAAAAAATGATGGAACGCTACGGATCCGAAGAAAACTACAACACCTCCATAATCGATCGCTTTGATTCCGGTAGCAATCCCGAGATTCTGATTGTATGCGATAAGCTGCTGACTGGATTTGACGTTGAACGAAATACTGTTTTGTATCTGTGTCGAACCTTGAAGGAACATACATTGCTGCAGGCTATTGCCCGTGTGAACCGACTTTTTGAAGAGGATGGCAGGGAAAAGGAATTTGGATACATTGTTGATTATGCCAATGTCCGTGATGATTTAGACTCCGCACTTGCACTGTATGACTCCTTGGAAGGTTTCGATCCGGCTGATCTTGAAGGAGCCTTCACTGATATTTCTTCGCAGATTGAAAAGCTGCCTCAGTTGCATTCTGCTGTATGGGATGTTTTTAAGGGCGTAAAGAATAAGCGCGACCACGAACAAATGGAACGCCATTTGGCTGATGAAAAACGTCGTAACGATTTCTACAAGGCCTTGCGAGATTTTGGTAAGTGCTTGAGTATTGCACTGTCTTCTCAAAAATTCCTTGAGAAAACTCCGAAAAAGGATGTTGATCGCTACCGTCAAGAATTTAAGGCGTTTACGAATTTGCGTATATCAGTAAAGCATCGCTATGCCGATGATGTGGATTACAGCGAATATGAACCGAAAATCAAGAAGTTACTGGATACACATATACAGTCTAATTCTGTAACGCAGACGACTGCTCCCACAGACATTCTTGATAAATCTTTCCGCAATGTTCTTTGTGAAAATGAAGCTGGTTACGACGCCCGAACTCCGGCTGCCCGCGCCGATGCAATTGCACACGCCTTAAAAAAGTCCATTTCAGAAAAGATGGAAGAGGATCCTGCATTCTACGAGAAATTCTCCAAGATGATTCAGGATGTTATCGACCAATTCCTGGCACACAAAATTTCCGATGACGCCTATTTAAAATCCGTAACGGAATTACAGGAACAGGAACGAAATAAAAAACGCGATGACCTTCCAGAAGAACTGGCTGGTAACGATGACGCAGCAGCATATTACGGCGTAGCTCTGGCAGCCTTTAAAGAAAAAGATAAATGTTCAATAGACGAAGCCAAAAGTTTCGCAGTAAAAGCCGCCCTGTTTATTGACCAAGCTTTTATTGACCATAACAAGGTTCAGTTCTGGGAAGATGTAGATGCCCAAAATCGTGTTCGAGATGAACTCGACAACCTGCTGTACGACGAAATTGGCGTTCGCGAAAACCTAGGTTGGACTAGCGAAAACATTGATGATTTTGAAGACAAGATTATGAATGTGGCAAGGCGACGCTCTCATGAATAATGAATATCACATAGCCTATGGTGATCGGCAAATTTCCTATGTGATCGAGTTTTGCGAACGAAAAACCATGGAAATTTCCGTATTGCCAGACCGATCTGTTGAGGTAAAGGCTCCAATTGGTTCGTCACAAGATTTTGTTGCCGCTAAGGTAAAAAAGCGAGCAGCATGGATCGTTGAAAAACAGAATTGGTTTGCGAAGTTTCCGAAAAAGAAACCTCCTCGCCAGTATATGAGTGGCGAAACACACATGTATTTGGGTCGCCATTATCGCCTGAAAGTTAATCTTCTTCGCGGAGATGCAGTTTCAAAGCCTGTAAAGATTTCTGGGGGATTTATTTTCGTTTCAGCGAAAAAAGATAATCCGCTGGTAATAAAAGCCCTTTTAGATGAATGGCTTCGCAAACGCGCTAAATCGTATTTTGAAAAAGTTTTAGCGTATTACCGCGATAAATATGCGGTGTCGATTCCGTTGAGGATGCAGGTCCGTTATATGAAAACGAGGTGGGGCTCGCTTTCCAAAGGTGGTGTGCTGACGCTTAATTCAGGTCTTATTGCTGCTCCAAGGGAATGCATTGAGTATGTTGTCATTCATGAACTTTGCCATTTGAAGTATAATGACCACGGAAAAGCATTTTACAGGTTGCTGGAGCAACGCTTACCCGATTGGGAAAAACGAAAGGATAAATTGGAACGTTTGTAAAATGGTACCGCACCGATGGCTTAACACAGGAGCGCTATATGACATGGGAACAGGAAATCCAGCTTGCTGTTGAAAGAGAGCGCGACCGCAATGAGAAAATCATTGAGGAGAAAAACCGCAAAATTGCAGAACTTGAGGCGCGACTTGCTGCTGTGAGTGGAGCAAAACCGACGGCCTGACACAGGCTCGCGAAATTGCCGAATGAAAGGCTAAACTTGCCGCAAAGTAGTCATTCTTGGGCTGATTTTTTCTGTTTTTCTCTTGACTAACGGAATTTGATTATGTATATTAAATTCCGTTAATGATGGAGAAAATATGCTGCTTGAATTTCTGAGAAAGAATTTTGGTCCGGGCAAGCCCATCTTCACGGCCGATGCAGAATGTTTGGGGCTATCCCCGGTGAATCTTCGTCAGCAGTTCAAAAAACTGTGCGACAATCACCAGTTGTTTCGCTTTGAGGCGGGAGTGTTCTTCTTGCCAGACCCCGATGGAGAATACTATCCAAGGCCGTCGGCCAATATGGTGGCGGAATACAAGTACATTTCAAATGAGCGCGACGTGTATGGGTATTATTCCGGTTACACCTTTGCGAACCAGCTGGGGCTCACGCTGCAGGTGCCGTATAAAGCTGAAATTGTTTCGAATAACGCTGTGGCTGCAGTCCGGGAAGTCAAGGTGGGCAAAACTCCATTTTTCATTCGTCGTTCGCGGTTTGCCATAACGCGAGAAAATGCGAGCACATTGCAACTTCTGGACTTGCTGAAGGATGTTGAGGAATATACGGATTACGAATGCGAGGAGGAGGCTCCCGACCGCATCAAGGGCTTTATTCGGCGGGCTAAAATCACGCGTGCCGATGTAGACAAATATATCGGCGAATTTCCGCTGAAAACCTACAAGAGCATTTATGATTTGAGGTTGGAAAGTGTTCTTGCATGACAATCCTAGTTATTTTTTGACGTTGATTAAAGGAGCCAGCGATGCTCTTAATGTGATGGATGCCTTGGTTGAAAAGGATTATTACGTTTCCCTCATCCTTGCAGAAATCGCGGCGAATTCGGAACTTGCTGTATTCAAGGGTGGGACTTCGTTATCAAAGGCGCATCATGCGGTCAACCGTTTTTCAGAGGACATCGACATCGCATTTTGTGGCCATATTGGTGCGTCCCGCAGGAAGAAATTGAAGTATAACGTGATTGCTCCCATTGCCACAAAATTGGGGCTTACCATCACAAATTTTGAAAAGACGCAAAGCGATCGCGACATAAACAACTACACTTTTGCGTATAGGCAATTGTGCAATTCCAGCGCCCAGGTTGTGCCGGAAGTCCGCTTGGAAACCAGCATGGTCACGGAGTCCTTCCCCGTAGTGGAATTACCCATTGAAAACTATATTGCGAGCTATGCAAGCAACGTGGATGTTAAAAAATACGGCCTGCAGCCCTTCCAAATGAAGGTTCAGTCTTTGGAAAGGACGTTTGTGGATAAGATTTTTGCGATTTGCGATTATTACTTGGCTGGGAAGACGAGACGTTTGTCAAGACATCTTTATGACCTTCATAAATTGTACCCAAGAATTGCGTTTGACGAAAACCTGAAAACACTTTTTCGCCAAGTTCGCGATATTCGTGCCGCAACTAAGGTGTGCCCATCGGCTTTGCCGGGTGTTGACATCAACGAATTGCTTAAAGAAATTTGCGAAAAGGATTTCTTTAAGAGGGATTATGAAGGGGTCACCCAGTTCTTCGTATTTGACAATGTAAAGTATGAAGAGGTCAAAAAGACTTTGGGATGGATCTCTGAAAATCTGCACTAATGTCAAAATCTGACATCATGTGAATCTATATTTGCGTTAAACACAATGGAGGTTCATCATGGCACAAGAAAAGACAATTCGCGTAACGGGCACGGGGCACGTTTCCGTCAAGCCCGACACTACCTGCATCAGTTTCAGCGTGAAAACCGTCTATAAGGATTACGAGGAGGCTTTTGCCGCCGCTGCAGTGGGCAACAGCGCCATTCGCGACGCCTTGAAGGGTCTCTCCCTAGACCCGGACTCCCTGAAGACGGGCGATTTCAGCATCAGCAAAAAATACAAGAACGAAAAGTCCTGGCACGATGTTTTGGCTGGTTTTGAACTGTCGCAGCGGCTGCGCATCGAACTGCCCATCAACGGGAAACTGACCTCCCGTGTGCTGGCCGCCCTTGGCAAGGCGTGGCCGGAGCTGGAGGTGGATTTCTCCTACGTGCGGAAGGATGTGGAGCAGGCGAAACTGGATTTGCTGGAAGATGCGGTGAAGGATGCGAAGAAGAAGGCGACCGTCATGGCGTCCGCGCTGGGCTATTCCCTCGGGGATGTGATTTCCATTGATTACTCCAAGCGTTCCATCGACATCAACTATCGCGAGGAAAGGGTGTTGTACTGCGCCAAAAGAGCGGCCTGTGATGACGAATCGCTGGACATCTCGCCGGAAGACGTGGAGGCCGGTGACACCGTCGAAACCGTCTGGAGTCTGAAATAAGAAAAAGTGTTTTTCTTCAAACTGATTTAGTATATTTTGCTTCTCGCCGGGCAACCGGCATACATCACCTATTAGAAGATCGCATGCTCGCGTGTCATACGCGGCTTGCGGTCTTTTTTTATGCCTGTCACAGGAGAGGATATGAATAAAAATGCAACACTCAAAGTCTCGCGCCGTCCGCATGATGGATTCTTTAAATTCGTTTATACTGTCCCAGATAATACGCGAGCCATGCTGCAAACTTTTTCTTTGCATAGTGACGATCTCCGCAAAATTCTGGAGAACGTGAACTTGAATACTCTTGAGGAAATCCCTGAACGCTACGACAATGTGGATGAGTGCGGCGAGGCGGACATTGCCTTCAAGGTGCTTTCTCAGACCAATGAAAAGTTCTATTTTGGCATTCTTCTGGAGCACAAGTCGGAGCATGGGGGCAATGTTTTGGAGCAAACTTTCCGCTATGCAATCAATGTAATGGTGGATAAGACTAATCCCACATTCAAGTGGATGCCGACAAAGGCTATTATAATCTACAACGGTATTGACAACTGGGATCCACTGGAAGCCTATCGCAGTATGCCTCACCCAGACTTTGAAGGGAAGGAGCTTCCCTTTGAGTGCGCGTTTATTGATTTGAAGTGCCTCTCCGATGAGTTGTTGCTGCAGTGTGAGTACCCGGAGGCCGCAATCGGCCTTTTTGCAATGAAATATGCCTACGATATGGATGCGTTTTCCAAAACCCTTCTCCTCATGGAGCCACTATTCAGAAAAATGGACAATGCGAAGGGGGCTACCTTGGTGGAGAAAATAAAGTTATATTTGGGTGAGTACATCACAACGGAAGCACAAGAGAGGTTGGATATGGCTTTCAAGAGTTTGGGAGAAAGGCTTGGCTTTGTCAGCGCAGGTGATGTGCGCCGTGCCCGTGAACGAAAGATTCGCGAGGAAGCGGAAAAACGTGGCCGTGAGGCAGAGAGTCGGAAGGCTGAGGCGAGGGAACTTGAGGCTGCTCGCAGAATGCTTCGCGATGGAATCCCGTTAGAGAAAGTTAAGGAATATCAAAATCTTTCTGACGAACTGGTTGCCAAACTTTAGCGGCAGGACCTACACTGCCAACCCAATCAAAAAAAATCGCCAGCGTATGCCGACGTTTTTTAGAAAAAAGCCCCGCATTTCTGCGGGGCTTTTCTCGGGTGGATGACCGGACTCGAACCGGCAACATCCAGAATCACAATCTGGGACTCTAACCAATTGAGCTACATCCACCATGTAGCGAGCCCAAATATAAAAAAGCCACCCCAAATTTCAAGGGATGGCTCTCAAATTGCCCTGCTAATTGCGCAAATTCGGCCGATTTCGGCGGATTTTTGCCTTAGCCGTTCTTTTTCGACATGATGCGGATGAAGTTTTCGCGCTTGAAGTCGTTCCGGTGCTCCATGCAGAAGCGGGGGTAGACGGTCTGCTTGGGGAACACCTTGATGGTGAACATCTGGTTGCAGCCCTCCAGGCAGCACTTGAAAGTCAGGTCCATGGACTCCGTGTAGTTGTGGCGGAAGATGATGTTCTTGGACTCGATGCTTTCCACGTTCTTCTTCTGCTTTTGGCGGAGCTTGATGTCGCGGTGGAGTTCGCAGTACTTGGCGATGGGGTGGCCCCAGAATTCGCGGCCGCAACCTGGTTCCTGGCAGATTTTCAGCTTGATGCGTTTCTTCTTTTTGTACTTCGGTAACTGCATAAAAAACTCCAATTCCGGGGCGATTCACGGCCCTGTGCCTTGAAAGATAGCAAAAAACACAAAAAAATCAAAATTTTTAGGCAAGTTTAGCCGCGTTGGAGCGTCTATAAGAGTGGGAGGCATTATGACGATTGTTCGAAAAATGGTGAACTTGAGCTTGGCGCTGCTCGTGTCCGGATGCACTTATGTGAGCGGAGGGGCGGACGAGGAGCCGCCGTTGGTGATTGACGTTCTGGACGTGGGGCAGGGGCTTTCCGTGCTTTTTGAATGGGATGGGCATTATGGACTCTTTGATATGGGGCCGGATTCCGTGGGGGTGCTTGACACGCTCCGCAATCGTGGCGTGGACACCCTGGAGTGGGTGCTGGTGAGCCACAACCATCGGGATCACGGCGGCGGATTTTTGGAACTGGGTAGGCAGCGGTCGTCAGTTTCTGAAACAGGAGCGTGTGAACCGTATATAAAACATCTTTACGTTGGGCCGGATACCTCCGGCGGCTTCATTCGGGATAGTATCATCGGGATTGCGCGGCAGAACCGCATACCTGTGGACACCCTTCATCAGGGTGACGAACTTCGCCTCGGGCCGCCCACAACCTCGGGCCCGCGGTTCGACGTCCTCTGGCCACCCTCATACCGCACATTGGGCGGCAATGGTGCCAGCGTAGTTCTGGAGGTCTCCAACGGGGCAGGGAACGCCATCTTCATGGGTGACGCCGACACCACCGCGGAGCGTGAACTTCTGAAACTTTCGCCAACCCTTACTGTCGACTTGCTGCAGGTGGGGCATCATGGTTCCAATGGCAGTTCGTCCCTGAAATTTCTGGCGCAGGTTTCGCCCCGCTTCGCAGTTGTAAGCGTCGGGGCCCGCAACAGTTACGGCCACCCCACAAAAGAGGTTCTGCAGAAACTCTTCTATGTCACAGGGGATTCCGCACGCATCCATCGCACGGATTTGGAGGGTACTTTGAAGTTCCAGCTGGTATCGGGCGTGGGTGTGATGGAATAGTTTCTATCTTGTGAGGTATGGTCCACAACATTCACATTCCGGTCATGGGCATCTGCTATACGGCGGACACACCTATTCGGGTTGCACAGTACGGCATTACCAGCGTGATTTCTCTGGTGGATGACGGCCTGCTGGAAGAATACCGCATGGCTTATGGCGCACGCCTCGGGCGGGATGTGGGCCCTGCGGAAACATCCCGGGCGGCGCGGATTCGGGCCTATCTGGATTTTGTGGCGTCTGAGGTGGAGGAAAAATTTCGGAAGCTTTGCGGGCATCGCATTGGTGGCGGCAAGGATGCTTTCGCGGTAGGTACCGCCGGCGGCCTCAACGCGAAGGACAGATACTTCTTGATGCTGCCTGCGGATTCGCCTTTGCGGGCGGAGTATGAGGCGGTTTGCGAGATGACGGGGCTCCGGCGCGTGGCCGCAGAGGCAGACCTCACGAAAAAAATGGAAGCAGGCGAAATTCAAGTCAACATCATGGTGAACTTGAATCATGAAAATGCGGCGATTGAGGCAGTCCGTGGGTTCGCAAAATCAAAAGTTTGCGGAAGTCTGGTGCTGAGCGCTGGAATTAATTTGTCTGTATTTGAGGAAATCGCGAAGCATCGGGAATTTTACTGCCAGCCGTCTACAAACTGCCCGCGGAAAAAAATCATCCTGAAAGTCTCAGACTATCGTTCCGCTCTCACTCAGGGTCGCTATCTCGCAAAGAAGGGCCTGGAGGTTTACGAATACCGCATTGAATCTGGCGTGAACTGCGGCGGTCATGCCTTCATTGGCGCCGGAAAAACACTACCGGAAGTTCTGCAGGAATTTGCAGAAAAGAAGTCTGAACTTTTTGAGGAAACCCACCGGCTCATTGCAAAGTTTGCAGAAAACAATGCAAGCGCAAATGTTGTACCTCCGGAAAAACCATCCCGCATTACAGCCCAAGGAGGGCTCTGTACCGCCGAAGAAATCTGTCAGGTGCTGGATTTGGGTGCCGATGGGGTAGGGGTAGCAACGCCCTTCTTGCTCGTGCCGGAGGCGACAAGTTGCGATAAGAAAACCCGGACGCTTTTGGCTCACGCAGGCGAGAACGACGTATATCTTTCTCATGCATCTCCTCTCGGGATTCCCTTCCAGAATTTGCGTACATCTACCGCTGCGGCGCTTTGTCGTGAAAAAGCGGCACAGTATTTGCAGAATGCCTCCGACACGCGCCGGCCCATTGGTTTCCCGTGCACACAGCATTATCTCTGTCGGAAAATCGATGGCTTTGAAAAAGAAATCTGCCCCGCCTCTCTGGAATATGCGTCAAAACGCCTTGCAGACATTGCTGCCGACGAACTCTCTGGCAAAATCACTGCCGCCGCGGCCCGCGAACAACGTGAGGAACTTGCGGAACACGAGTGCATCTGTCGTTTTCTCGGGAACGCGGGCCGCGAGGAACTTCGCGAGAAGGCGTATCATTCCGGCCCCTCCCCTAAAGAGCCCATCACCGTCTGCCCCGGGCCAAGTATTGCCTACTTCAGCCGGGAATATTCTCTGCTCGAAATGATGCAGCATTTGTACGGCACGGGCCCGCAGCTCACGCCTGCAAACAAGCCCCACGCCTTCGAACTGGAAAAGCGTCTTTTAGCCCAAGCCGCGCAGTTTTAATCCCGCGCTTTTCTCGCGCAGTTTTAATTTTGCATTTCCCTCGCACAATTTTAAGCTCGCGCTGTTTTGTTTCACGCACTACCCTCGCGCAGTTTTAATCCAACGCGTTTTTTACAACTCAATTCCTGTATCCCGCACCGTCACCGTATTGCACGCTGCTGCAAATGAATCCGGTGTTGCGATGATTGTAATTGAACTTTTTGCTCGGGTGATGCCCGTGTACAAAATCTGGTTTGTGAGTAGCGGGTGCCCGATTTTTGTGGGCAGGAACATCACAACATTTTCATATTCTGAACCCTGGGACTTGTGGATGGTAATCGCAAACGCGGGTTCAAGAGCATCCTCGGGCAGTAGGGAAAGGGGGTAAAAAATGAAATCGTCCTTCTTAAACATGAGGTAGGGACGTTCCTCGTGAAAAATCACCACGCCGGTATCTCCGTTGTACAGTTTGTACATGGATTGATTCTGGGTGAGAATCAGAAGCTGCCCCGGAAAGTAACTGATTCGCGGTGGGGTGAAATCAGGTGCGAAGCGTCGGCAGTAATTAATCCAATGGCCGCGAATCTTCTTGCACGCTATCTTGTTGAGACTCTCCACTCCACGGGTTCCGCGGCGTTCCGCGGAAAGTAATCGCAGAGAGAGCGTCAAATCCCAAAGCCTTTTTCTGAGAGAATCCTGTTTTTCCTGTTGAGACTCATCTAGACGGGTATCATCGGGAACGATTTGTTCGGCAAGTTCTGGTAGTATGGTGAACGGTTCCAAAGTGTCACAGACTAACTTCTGAACTTGCTCTTCCTCGGACGAACCCGCCAGAGTTTTCAATTGGATTTTATCCTTAGGTTCGGAACGGTCTTTTTTCCTCGCCGCTTCACGGACTTTTTCCTGAATTTCCTGGAAGGAAATGGGTCCGGTTTCAGAACCATCGGCACGGGCCTGCACAGCGTGGGCCAACTGCCCAATATTGGAATCATCGGTAAATCGGTTGGACTTGGTCAGTTTCACTACAAAATTCCGGCTGGAGTTTTTCTTGGAGAGAATTTCGCCAAGGACGGCACCTGCTTCTACAGAGGGGAGTTGGAACGGATCTCCCAGAATGAAAATTCGGGCTCCCTCGGGAATGGCCTGTAGTAGGGATGCGAAGGTGGAAATATCAATCATGCTGGCTTCGTCAATGACGAAGATGGTTTTATCGCTGAAGGGTGTTTCGCTATTGTAGTAGAATTTTCCTGTTTTGGGCAGATATTTTAGTAGGCGGTGAATAGTGTAACTTTCCAGACCTTCCAATTTCTTGAATATAGAACTGTTCTTGTATTCTTCATTGATGTCGGCCAAACCATTTGCAATACTTTCGCGCATGCGGTCTGCTGCTTTTCCGCTAGGTGCTGCCAGCTTGATTTCCCAATCTTCGAGATACTGGGGGTTGTTTTCCAGAAGATTCCAAAGAATGTAGAGAACAACGGTGGTTTTGCCGGTGCCGGGGCCACCCGTAATGATCAGGTTTTCCTTTTGCCCACGGAGAATGGCCTGGGCCTGTTCAGCATTAATTCGGAATTCGCCTTGTGGATTATCCTCTGTTACAAAACGGGGATTTTTCGCGTGAAGCCTGGCTATCTTGCGGGTACACTCCTTTACATCCTCATTGGGATAATTTTTACCATCGGTGAAGTGAGTGGCAGCGGCCGCCTCTATGGCTACTTTTGCCTTGTAGTACTTGGTGGCAAATATGAAATTTTCCTTCACTACAAAGAGTCTTTCTGTGCTGTTCCAGTCGATGATGTTGGTGTACTTGTGTTTGAAAATGTCTGAAATGCCATTTTTTATCACGGGTTCAAAATCGCGGGCGCATGGCAACTGTGGTGCATCAACACTAAGCTTTAAACCATTCCACTTTGCCTCCCATTTTTGGAAGAAAATTTCGGGATTTAGGGAAAACCGGGTGTTGCCATCTTCCTGGAGGGACAAAAGCATCAAGAAAAATTTTTGTGCGTCTACAGAAATGTTGGGCTGCAGGTCCTCTATGAAATTTTGAAGGTGCCTGTTGATGGCTGCAATGCCGCGGATATCTCGAAGCATGTCGAAGAATTGCGAGGCGGTACAATTTGTAATGATGTTGTTACTCATCGTCTTCGCCTCCTTCCTGAACCTGAGCGCGTTTTTTCTTCATAAGAACTTTCAGTTTATCGAAACTTTTCTGTAAATCGTCAAAGGATTTCCAAGTATGGGCGTAAATACCACTGCTCTGACCCTCCTGTGTTCCGCGAAGGAAGACGTAATAGATTCCGCCGAAATGTTGGTCGAAAATTTCCGCATCGGTCTTTTCGGGATAAAATTGATTGAGCCACTTGATTAGGCAATAGCTGTAGAGCACACGCTGGATGGAATATTCTTCGTCCACTTTTGCACGTACTGCGGCATCGCTATAAATGTCGTTTTCTAGAATGTCTGATTTCCAGTCAAGTATGCTATATCTTACATTATTAATGTCAAAAATGCAATTTTTGTTTTGTGAACGAACGAAAATCACATCCATAAATCCCTTGAACATTCTTCCCAAATGTCCACTTGCAATTCCGCAATTTTCAAGAGTGGCGTTCACATTGAACTGGCATTCCTTCTTGATTTTGTTGCTCGGGATGCTCGTGAGCGAGAATCTCTCGCCGGTAAAGGTTCCGCCTGAAATTTCGGGCAATTCTGCATGGAGCGTATTCCATACGATTTCTGCCGTATGGTCTGTCCATTCCTTTTGATGTTTCCAGATGGGGAGGCCCTGCTTCTTGAATTGATCGTCAATCAAGTTTACCAGTTGGGCGTGTATTTTTGCAGATTCCAGAGATTTGACTATCTGACCGAATTCCTGAAATTTCAGGTCTTCAAAAATGGAATGGAGGGCGTTACCTAATTTATTTCCTTTGGGATACTTTATTAACTGTGCCTCCCGTGCGGCGTCTTGAGCGTCGTTGCCTTCATCCTTATTGGAACGATCTGCTCCGGTTTCGCTAATGGATTCATCTGCTTTGCCGTTCAATGTGGAGTATGAAAACTGAAGAATGCCGAGTTTTGCCATGTCCTTCTGCAGATTGTTTGCGCAAAGTTCCTGCTGTTCGCGAGAACCTTCGTCCTGTTCCTTTCGGGAGGCGTCGCTGAGCGGTTTCAAAATTTGGGTCTTCACGATGTTACGCAATATGTCGGGGCGTTCCGTACCCCAGTTGCATTCGGGAAGTTTTTCGATGTACTTTTGGTGGTTTTTCCATAGGTTGTCGAAGGCTCTGCCCAGGAATTCAAATTCCGGCTTGTAGGCTTCAGAATCCTTAACGCGCCACTTGGTATAGCGTGGCATAATGAGGACGGAGGAGGCGCGGGTGAAATCTACATAGAATAGGCGCTTCCATTCCTCAATTTCTTCGGATTTGCGAATGGCTTTATCGTCGTTTTCAAAACCCATCTTGGTGGATTCCCCTTCGTGATAGATGAAGGGCCCGCTGACATTGTCGTTAAACTGCTTGAATCCCGCTACGGAAATGACTACCGGAAATTCTAGGCCTTTGGAAGCATGAATGGTCATGACCTGGACGGCGTCAAAGTCTGTTCCTTTTGCTACCAAGTTGCCATCTTCGTCATCGGTGTCGGCATCATCTTTGCGCAGCCCTTCCAGATGTCTGACGATGTCACTGATGCTAGCGTTATTCTGGTAGAGGAATGCAATACAGTAGTTGCCTATCTGGCGGAGTTTTGCCAGATTCTGCAACATGGAAAGGTCCATCAAGTGCTTTTCAATTTGGGTATGCTCGTAAACCTTTTCCTGTAGCTCTGCAAACCGCCTTTTTTCTGCCATGGCCTTCCATTCCTGGAGTCGCTGACGGACGATGTTCATGGGGTCGTCAAAAAGATCTTTTTCTGCGTCAGAGAGTTTTACGCGGAAAAAGTCCGTAATTAGAACCTCGCTCAAAAGCCTGCGGTTGCGAGCGGTAAAATCACTTGCGTCAATTGCCTTGAACAGCGCAATCCATTCGGCACATTCCCTGCCGTTGAACAGGTTGGTGTCCTTGTAGCGGGCAAAGGGAACGCCTGCATTTCGCATCGCATCTTCAATGATTTCCATTTCGGAACGGGTGCGGGCAAGTACGGCAAAATCCTTAAAGGTTACGTCGCGGAGTTTGTCGGGATGGTCCTTGTCAAAAACCTGTAATGCGGTTTGAACCCTGCTATTTACGTTTGTAAAGGTACAGAATTCGATGATTTTTTCAACCGCAGCTTGGGCGAAAGCGGTTTCGCCGATTTCTTTTTCAGGGATGATGAATGGATTCTGAGGACTACCTTTAAAAGTGGGTTCCACCTTTATTGCATCTTTGGGGAAGTGCGATTCGGTGAAGGAGATGAAGTTCGTATTGTCTGAATCGGAGGACTTTCCGGACTGGCTCTTGGCAAAAAAGTCCTTGCCGTTTACGGCTTCAAAAAGATGGTTGCAACCTTCAATGATGTTTTTCGTGGAGCGGAAGTTGTTGACCAAATCATTCTTCACGCCAACGGTCTTAATATGTTCAATGGCCTTCTGGTAGACGTTTACGTCTGCACCCTGGAAACTGTAGATGGATTGTTTTGAATCGCCCACTACAAAGATGGGGCTAAAGAGTTTCTTGAAAATATCCCACTGCAGTTGATTCGTATCTTGGAATTCATCAATAATCGCATATTTGTACTGCTTGCGGAGTTTTTGGCAAAGCAGGGACTCGTTTCCATAGGAGTCCTTGGCAAGAACTGCGTGATGAACCGACAGAATCATGTCGTTGTAGGATTGACACTTGTGGGAATCCTTGTAGGTTTGCCACTTGCGGAATAGTTCTGGAGTCTGCTCAACGAGGAAAATATTCTTGATGACGCTTCCGATTTTCGCGTAAATGCCAGCAGAATCGTTTAGGCCTTCATAGAATAGGTTCAGCGCATCAAAAAGTTCTGCGGGTTGTGCACTTTTCAGCTCATTTCCGAACTGAGCTGTGCCAAAAATTTTCTTATTGCCGGTGCCATCCCAGGATTCCAAGGTATTGATAAAGTCTGCAACGCTTTTACCATTTTTTGCAACGTCTTTGGGTCCATTTTTGCCGTTCTGATGCTGTACCGCATCGAAGGTGGATGCCTTGTATTTTTTGAGGGTGAGATAAGCTTCTCCAACAACTCTGATTTGAAGTAGTCCTGCAAAACCGCCCCGTTCCAACATGGCACAGACTTCATCGCAACTGGTGTTGATGCTGCCAAACTTCAAGCCTTTAGGCTCGCTCAACTTTACGATTTCACTGCCGCTATTGTCAGTGCCTTTATAGATGTTGATGGAATTGCAGAGTAATCCAGAAAGCCCCTTAATGAGCGATTGAGCCTTGATGCCGCTAGAAAGAAGAATCTGGTATAGTTTATTATCCAGCCACTTGCTGCGAGACCATTCCGCGATGATGCCCTCCACAAATTCTTCATCAATCATGGTCATGTCGAAGGGGCGGCCGGCGTCGTAAGCGTTTTCGCGAAGTGTTTTTTGGCAGAAGGAATGGATGGTGAAAATGGGAGCGTTGTCTACTTCGCGCAAGGCTTCGGCAAAAAGTCTAACATCCTTCACCTTGTTGTATTCCACATCTTCCTTGTTATCCTTGTTCAGTTTCAAGGTGTCTAGGGCTTCTTCTATTTTTTTGCGGATGCGGTCCTTCAATTCGCCGGCGGCTTTTTCCGTATAGGTGACGATGAGGATTTTGTTTAATGGAGTACCGTCATTAATGAGCCTTGCCACAATCTGCTGGATGGTGTAGGTTTTGCCTGTACCGGCAGAAGCTTCGATGCAAAGACTTCTGGAAGGGTCAAAACTATTGTTGGAACCGATGTTCAGACTATCAAAATTCATACTTCCCTCCCTTAGCAAATCACGTTCATGTTAATGAGTGATTGTTGATGCTTTCTGGCTTCATTCCATTCGCTGGTGAAGGTTTCTAGGGTGGTAAATCCTATGTCCTTTCGCTTGTCAAACGTATTGCGCTTTCCAAAGAATTTCCAGGCATCGGCTAAATCTTTAGCGTAATCACCGAAGATGTTGTACTCGTTGGAAAGCATATCGGCAGGAACCGCCTTGGAATACTGTTCAACGAATGCGGCTTGGTAGATTTTTTGCAATATCTCCATAGCCTCGCAAGAAGTCATTGTGACGTTTGCTTCTGCTGGCTTTACCGCTTCCATATCGGAACTGTAAATGGAAATTTTGATGGTTTCTGCTGAATCGCTCTTTTTTTGGGCAATAAGGGCGATGGCCGCTACGTAAGTATTCAAGTATTTGCTTTGCTTGAAATTGGGTGTCTTGGTGGGCGACTTTGGTTTGGAGGATGTAATGGAAACAAGATGATTCCTATCCGCATTGCACCAAGGTAGAGTTCCAGAAAGAATCCATCGGATATCTTGACCCTGAATATTTTGTGGGATTGCGAGTTCCAGTTTTTCCTTGTGGCTCCAGGAATCACGATTCTTGGTAGGGGAGTCCTCTTCCACGGATTCCATTTGACCAATCACGCAGTCGCATTTGCGCTGACAACTTTTTAGGAGCTTTTCTCCGTAATTGTTGTCCGGTAATTCTCCGTTCAGTTTCAAGTCGTGAATCAACTTGTCAGGGTCTTCATTTTTTCCGGTCACTGCTGCGGCAACCATGGCGTTGACTAGAATGCTGTTGCTCAGATTGTTGAAGTCCACGGGTTCAAAATATTCCGTTTCGGGGTCAACGTCTTCTTCACGATCGCTTACATCCAGCATTCTTGCAATGCGGAACTGGAACGGGTCTTCTAGGAATTTCTGAATTTCTCGGAAACTTACGCGCTCCGGAATTTTGACGATTTCCTGTTTGCCGGGTGCGTCCAGGTTTTCCCATTCCCAGTGAAAACGGGTCCGTTTGCGGGCCTCATCTTCCTTGTCGGCGGGGTTTACCATGCCGTCATAGGTGGCACGGTTGCGCCATTCCTTGGGCGTGAACAGTTGGCTGTAGGGACGCTTTTCGTCTAGAGGTATTTCGATTTCCGGCCAGATATTCTTGATGGCGCTTTTATTTTCTTCCAGCCATTTTTCGGCACCGCTGCCATATTTCCCCTGCGCAGATTTCTTGATGGCGTTCTTTAAGAAATTGCGGATGTCACTTACAATGGAAGTGGCGTAAAGGTCTTCGTCTTTGGCAATATTCTTGTTTACGTAACTTAGATGGAAAGTTGAGGATGTGCTCATGAACTGGCACAGGAATGCATAACGCTTCTTTGCAACGGGAGTGTCATCGCCCGGCCATGCAGCCACATTGTTGCGAAGGTCCAATGTGTTTCTAGGATTATTTCCTGGGAAAGCGGCAGAACTTGCGCCTATAAAGAACACATGTTTTACTGGTATTATGCGGTTGGGAATGAATTTGGCGAAGGTAATGCCGTTTACGAAAAGATTGCCGCAACTATATTCTGCACTTTCGGCAGCACAGTTCAAAGTCTGGATAATACAGGGCCAGGAAATTTCCTTGCGGCCAGCATCGAATTGGTGCTTCAGAATATCAAAACCTGCACTAATTTGTTTGTATACAATGGTCTCACCTGCGAATCCCTCGGGTGCAAAGGGCATGGAAATCCAATCAGAGAGTTTATCAATGACTTCATCCAATAGTTCAGGCGTTGCGGTCTTGTGTTTCTTTGCAAAATCAATCCATTGGTCCAGTTCCTCGATGGTATCTGCAAACTTGCAAAGGCTCTTGTTGTTGCCGCTCGCAATGTCGGAGTAGGGACGAAGTTCCTCACCTTGCAAGGAACCTCCTGCGAAATCTTCGTCAGTGAACTTGGAAAGCAGAAGCCTGCGAAGTCCGTTTTTCCAGTCCCCTTGTTTTTCGTTGCGGTCGCGATACATGTGGATGTTTTCAATCCATCCCTCCCAGGCTTCAACGTCTTCGTCGGTAATGCCGCGGGTGTGCTGTACAACGGGATTCCTCATTAGGCTAAAGAAAGTGGGCCTATTGATGGTTTGCACTTCTGGGTCCAAAAGCCCACAGAGATCTGCCAACGCATTGGCGGTCAGAGAGGCGCGAGCGGGGGAGTCTACGATGGAGAACGGAATATGGAGTCCGTCTTTTGAAGTTTGGTCAAAACCCTGGTAGATGGCGGTGCGGTAATTGTCCAAGTCCGGAGAGAACACCATAATGTCACTGATGCGGTTGACGGGATTACCCTCGTCGTCACGCTCAGTTAGCAGTTTGCAAATTCGGGAATGTAGAACTTGGATTTCTCGTTCGCGAGTAGGTGCGGAAGTCAAGGAAAATGTGGAATCGTTCGCGAATCCGCCACAGTCCTTGCTAGTGCCGCTCTTGTCGATGCCTGCTTCAAAAATTTCCAGCAAATCCTGGCTACAGTTTTTTCGCTCCGCCACCATACTTTGTATTTGTCGCAGAAGGCTTGTGCAGTTTTGGTTGGAATTATCGCTACCTTTGCTAGGGTCTGTACTTTCAAATTCAAAATCGTAATTGGCCGCTTGGCACCAGAGTTTAATGTTGTCGCGACCAGAACGTCCCCAGTTGCAGAGCAGAGCGTTCTCGGTTTCGGCGTCCACACCTTCTTCTATTTGGGATGCTTTCTCCAGTTCTTCTTCGGATTGCTCGGCGACGGAAACTTGGAGGTGCCTCTTCAAGTTTTCGGGAAGATCCATCCCCTCGCTAGTCCAGCGATTTCCTGATTTTTCCCAGTGGTGGTATTTTTTAGGTGCGGCGACATCTTCCCAGAAGTCCATGCAGGGATTCTGGATGAATGCGTAAATGTCGTGTTCGTCGGCGAACTTCTGCAAAATTACGCGGTAGAACTGCCCCATGCCACTAAGCCCGAAAATAAATACGGGTAGAATTATTTCTCCATCGGTGAAACTTTCGCAGTGGAATTTTTCGCATGTTTTGTATAGGAAGGGAATGGTTAGATAATTGACATTGATGGGGCCTTCCATTTCTGCGTTCTTGCGGGCGTTCATGGCTTCAAAAACGCCGCTCAATAGAGAAGGTCTGCCATCAATTTGGTGGAAAATTTTGGAATAGAGTTCGCGTTGCCATTTCTCCCGCGGGCCCCCATCAAAAAAGTCTTTCAGATTACCCTGTTTCCAGCAATCCAGAATTCCCAAAGCCCTTCCGTTTTCGTCGCATTTGCTTCCCTGCGTCAGTACAAAACCCGCGGGCCTTGACGTTTCATATTCCAAGAACATGGACGCCATTTTCATGGATAGGTCAAAAATGTGGTTTTCGTCCAGTTTGCCATCTACGTCCAAGTAACGGATGACTTCATCTCCGAGGCTTTTGTAGTTGGGTTCTCCTTGTTCGTTTTTCTCATATAGATAGGCGAGAATCACGCTTTGCAGCACATCGCTATTCAACTTCTGTTTGGAAATGTCGTCGCCTACTAGAATTTCCATGAGGAAACGGTCTATCATCATGGAATTGAAATTTGCAAGGGAGCCTTTTTTTTGCACCCAGCGAAGTCTAAACCACTGTTCCAGTTTCGGGTCCGGGAATACGATAATTGGAGCCACAAATGGATTTTTCCAGGCTTTCTGGACGGAATCCATCATCTCGTCTGCTAGTTTTTCGAGATTCAGTGCGAATTTCAGATGAAGCATAAAGTTTTGTTCGTAAATTTGGTCTCAATTGTTGTACGGTTTCTAATGTATAATATTATCGTTTGCCGTTGTAAAACTGTAAAGTAATTTTTTTGAAAAAAGCCAATGCTTGAAGGACATTGGCTTTGTGTTTTTATTTCTCCATTACATTCTAATTTTCAGCACGGCCCCCTGCTTGGATTCCTGGCTGTTGCCAATGCGCCAGAGCCTTGCTGTGTAGGCCAGTTTTCCGGGAAGGGCCTTTCGCAAAATGGCTGCACCCGTGGCGCGGATGTAGCCCGCTTTTGTCTTTCCTCCATTCCCTGCAATTTTGGCTTCCATGTCCTCGATGCTCACGCCGATGGCGTTAGAATCGTGAGGGTTGTAGGGTTCCGCCTGCATGCAGACCTTCAGGCCATCGAAGAACTTCTGCCGAGCCGCCCTCAGCGCCGCAAAACCTTCCACGAAATCCTTGGCCACATGATGGTTGATGGCTTTTTCGATGGCGTAGAATCCGTCGTTCCAGTTGTGGCATTGCGAGCCTACTAGGCCGATGGTGAATTCACGGGGTTCTTCTTCCTTAAAGAACCGGATGAACATTTCTTCCATGGATTCCTTGTAGGGAACGGGCTTCAAATCGTCCTTTGCTGCGGTGTAGAGAATGATTCCCGTATCTGTTTCGCCGGCATCGATGCCTGCACCCGTGGTGTAGAAGGACTGCAATCCGGAATTATCGTTGAACCTGCCGAATAGCCAGGCGAAAAGTGCTGTTGCAGCCACAGGCTTGATGATGTACAGCACCATAGGGAGGAACTGGGAAAATACAGTGGGACGGCGGTTCAGAAGTTCCGCTACCAGGAGCCCGTCGCGCTCTTTTACTGCCAGGAGAACCGCCCCGATGTGCAGCAGGAAGGAATATTGGGCGCTATCCAACTTCTCAGCACCGCACTTGAAGCAAATCTTGATTTCTGCCTGCAGATTCGCGGGCAGGTAGGTGTACCACGAAGGCGAAAAGTAGGAACTGGCTTCAATCTGCTGATAGTCAGCATCGTTGAAATTCTCCACCTCTCCGTGGTAGTCCAGAACTCCTGTTTTGCTCATGGTGAACTTGAAAACAGAAGTAGAGCCCTGCGTGATGATTTCCACAAAGAAATCGTCGTTGATTGCCGTGTTGTTTGTATTCATAGGAACTCCTCTTTTCGGCCGCGACATCGCGACTTGTTTTCCTTGAATACAAAATTAGAATTTGTTTATGTCATAAAATGACACTAATTGACTGTCGGCGAAAAATGTCAAATTTTGACATTTACTTGCAGCTGAATCCCTGCAATTCGAGACCGGCTTTCATCTCCCCATAGGTGGAGGTCTTCTTCATGTCTAAAGCCTTGATAAAGCGGCTTTCGGAGTTGTTGTGAATCTTAAATCCGGTCATGGTAGGGGTAACTTCACCCTTGCCGCTGGCGCTGAATCTCCGGATGAGGGCTTCTCTGTCCAATTCAGGGGGCACGAATACGTCGGTTGTCAAATCCAGATTCGTGATTTCGTTATTCGCAAAGGTGAAGGAAATGGTGACGAAATTCTGAAGGCCGCCAAACTGTCCGTTTACGGTGCAGGTGAGGTTTTGGGGTGCGGCATTCTTGCCTGAATTTTTGCCTGCGGTTTTGAAGGGCGCTGGGTTTGCGGGCTTCACGGCATCTCCAAAGGCGCGGAGCAGATTTTCTTCCTTGGTGGCGCCTACAATCTGGTCGATGATTTTTCCGTCATTGATGATGAAGAAGGTGGGAAAGGCCTGGATGGGGAGCGTAGCCTTCACCATGTCCATGTTGGGCTCGTCATAGCCCACGGAAGCCACCTTGATTTCCCGGTGGTTCTTCGCGATGCTGATGATGGTGGGGATCATGGTAAGGCACGGCGGGCAACTGGTGCTTGAAATTTCCAGCAGGATGGGCTTTTTGTACTGCAAGATTTCTTTGTTGAAATTAGCATCGTTGATTTTGACGATGCGGATGTCCTCCTGCGCAAAGCACAAACCAATCAAAAGCATTACAAATAAACTAATTTTCTTCATTTTTACTCCTCGCGGCAGTCACTTTCGCAAAATACAAAAGTCGTCGCCACAAATCTGTTAAATCTCAATATCCATTCCTGTGTACATCTGCTCCACGCGTTCTCCCAGGATTTCTTTCAGAACCTGGAATGCTGCGTCGCCAGTGCAATGACCAGTATAGATTTTTTCTACGCCCAGGTCTTTCAATCGACGTGCAAAAGCTTCCACATCTTCCTTCGCTGTGCGGAACAGGTGAAATCCTCCCAGTAGAGCGTAGATTTGCTTTCCGGGGAAGGTCTTCTCAATTTCTTTCACGATGTTGTCTGCGCCACCGTGGCTGCAGCTGTTCATCACCACTAAACCTTTGGGCGTGTCGAAAACCAGACTCTGTTCATGCTCGAAAGCGTCATCCACGTAGCGCCCGTTCTTCTTTACGGCAAAGTGTGCGCGGTGGCCGATTTCGTCCAACCCATCCGTTTTGTGCGGCACTAGCGTCACGCCCGGAATCACAGTGTAGTCCCCATCTACAAAGACGATGCGTTCGGCAAACCGTTTCAGCAAGCCCCTTTTTATGCCGATGTATTCCTGGTAGTTGAAAAACAGGATGCGGTGGGTGTGGTAGCAGTTTTCCTCCGCCCCTTTCCGCAGATAGAATTTTGCCGTCGGGTTCGCCTCGAAAAAGGATTTCATTCCGTTGGCATGGTCGTAATGCCCGTGGGAAAGCACGCCGAATTCCACTTGGGAAAGGTCCACGCCCAAATCCTTCGCATTTTTCGCAAACCTCGGGGAGGCTCCCGTATCCAAGAGCACCTGGTGCCCGTTGTAATCCACATGCACCGAGAGGCCCCATTCTGGGCAGAGCGGGCCACTAGACTTGTTGTCGATGAGGATTCGGATATGCATACCCCAAATATAGTTATCCGCGAAATAAATCCTTTTATATATTTTAGAAGTCTAAAATAACGGAGTTTTTATGGAAATCAAATGGCTTAATCCCGATGCAAAGTTTGATCGTCTCGTTCTCGCAGGCGATATTGGTGGCACCAACACGAACCTTGGCCTGGTGGGTTACAAGGATGGAAAGTTCACCCTGATTTTGGAAACGGTTTGCCCCAGCAAGGATATCGATGGGTTGGATGCTCCCATCCGCGAAACTTTGAAGCTCGCTCTCGAAAACCGTGCCGATTTGAAGCCGAGCCATGTATGCATCAGTGCCGCAGGTCCCGTGGCAAACAACAAGTGCGTCATGACGAACCTCCCGTGGTCTGTGGATGGTGATGCCATTTCCGCGGCAACGGGCATTCCCACTCTCGTGATTAACGACTTCATGGCCATCAGTTATGGTATCCCCACGCTGGACGTGAACGACCCCAAGCAGATTCACAAGCTGCTCCACACCGATGGTAGCGATCCTGCTCCTCAGGCTACAACCAAGGCCGTGATTGGCCCGGGAACTGGTATGGGCGTTGGTTTCCTTGCATTCGATGGTCAGAAGTACATTCCGGCTTGCTCCGAAGGCGGCCACTCCACATTCGCTCCCTTCGATAAGGACTCCCAAGAATTCCATGACTATATGGCCAAGAAGATTGGCACTGTGCCTGGCGTAGAACCACTCGTTTCTGGCATGGGCCTTCGCAACATGTATGAATGGTGGAAGGAAACCCGCGGTGTTCCGAGCAACGAAGCCTTCAAGAAGATTGAAGAGACGGAGCCCAATGACCGCCCGAAGTACATCAGCCGCGCAAGCGATACCGACCCGGTGGCTGCTGAGATGATGCGCCTCTTCGTGAAGATGCTTGCCCGATTTGCAAGCGACGCCTGCACCCTGTTCCTCCCGCTGGGTGGTTTCTATCTGGCTGGCGGTACCGTGCAGAAGGATTTGCGTTGGCTTGAACGCGATAACCTCTTTATGCAGTGGTTCGAGAAGAACTACAATCCCAATATCCGCCCGCTCTTGAACAAGATTCCGGTGTACGTAATTAAGGATTACAGCATCAGCCTCTATGGCGCTGCAAACGCAAGCTTGAACTTGCAAAAGTAATGGTTCACAACCTTGTGGACCACTACTTTGTGAACTTTTTGGTTCACAATCTTGTGCACTTTTAAAAATTATTGTATATTTCCTTATAGAGGTGTTCTATGAAGGGAGTTTTTGTATACGGCTCTGCTGTTGAAGGTGATAATTTTACAGACCGAGAGGCAGAGACGAAAAGGCTTAAGGCGAATTTTGAGCATGGTATAAACACTCTGCTGATTTCTGATCGCCGTATCGGGAAAACCTCGCTTGTACGCCGGGTGAAGAATTTGGTGAATAAGAAGATTGCTGTGGTATACATGGATATTTTTGATTGCCGCAGCGAATACGACTTCTACAATAAACTGGCTACGGCGGTTCTTCAGCAGACAGCCAACAGAACAGATATTTTTTTCCAGAATGTTAAAAATTTTCTAGGTCGGTTATCTCCTAGAATCAATATAAGCCCTGACCCGTCGACAGATTTTTCAATTTCCTTGGGAATTACGCCCAAAGAATACGCCCCTGAACAGATTTTGCAACTCGCTGAATCTGTTGCGAAAAAAATGGGTAAACACATCGTGGTTTGCATAGATGAATTTCAGCAGATTGGTGAGTTCCCGGATTCGGTTGCTGTTCAAAAGAGACTCCGAAGTGTTTGGCAGCTGCAACAGAATGTTTCATACTGTCTTTTTGGAAGTAAAAAACATCTGCTTACCCATATATTTCAAAACAAGAGCATGCCGTTTTACCAATTCGGTGACGCCATTTATCTTGGGGTGATTCCTACGAAAAAATGGGTGCCCTTCATTTGCAACAAATTCAAAAAACAAAAATTACAAATAAGCGAATCTCTTGCCGCACGGATTTGTACAGAAGTAGAGAACTATTCCTCATACGTTCAACAATTGGCATGGAATGTAATGCTGGATACGGATTCCAAGGTGACGGATGAAATTATTGATGTTGCCGTGGTAGAACTGATTGCGCAAAATTCAGCATTGTTTATGCAGCAGACGGAGGGCCTTTCCAGTTACCAGATGAATATGCTCAGGGCTCTCGCAAATGATGTACATGATGGTTTTACTTCGAAAGAAGTTCTGGAAAATTATCGGCTTGGAACAAAGTCTAACGTTGCCAGGATAAAGAAGGTTTTGATTGACCGAGACTTGGTGCAGCAACGAGAAACAGGACTTTACATTAGTGACCCGTTGTTTAAAAAGTGGTTTAGAAATTTTTGTATGTAGAAGCTAAATTTTAGCAAGTGATAGTGGTGATTTATGAAATTTGAAGAACTCCCCTTGGCAAACCCGTTGCAGCGGGCTATTCGCGCTGTTGGCTACGAAACGCCAACTCCTATTCAGGAACAATCCATCCCCAGTTTGTTGGAGGGAAAGGACCTGTTAGGAATCGCTCAGACTGGGACTGGCAAAACCGCGGCCTTCGCTCTCCCTATTTTGCAGAAACTTCTGGAATCCGGGAATCATCGCGCACCGAAAACTTGTCGTGCGCTAGTGCTGCTTCCAACTCGTGAGCTTGCCATCCAGGTGGAGGATTGCTTCAAAGCCTACGCGCAGTTCACCGCCATTTCTACCGCTTGCATTTTTGGTGGCGTGAACGACACACCGCAAAAGCGAAACCTCATCCGCGGTGTAGACATCTTGGTCGCGACACCTGGCCGCTTGTTGGATTTGATTGGCCAGAAAGCGGTCACCCTCAGGAAACTGGAATTCTTTGTGCTGGACGAAGCCGACCGCATGTTGGACATGGGCTTCATTCACGACATCCGGAAGGTGGTAGCCATGCTCCCGCCCGTGCGCCAGAATCTCTTCTTCAGCGCCACCATGCCAGATGACATCACGAAACTGGCTGCAACTATCTTGCAGGCAAATCCCGTTCGTGTGGAGGTGACTCCCCAGAGCACGCCCATCGAGCGCATCCATCAGGAACTTTACCGCATCGACAAGCGCCGGAAGGGAGCTCTCCTCAAGGAACTACTGCTGGCCCATCCCGAAATGCAGAAGGTGCTGGTATTCAGCCGCACCAAGCATGGGGCCGATAAAATCGTTCGCGTGCTGGAGAAGGCGGGCATTACCTGCGCTGCCATTCACGGCAACAAGAGTCAGAACCGCCGTCAGGAGGCGCTAGGGAACTTCAAGTGCGAGCAGATTCGGGTGCTGGTGGCAACCGACATCGCCGCCCGCGGAATCGATGTGGACGATGTGAGCCACGTATTCAACTACGACCTTCCCGATGTGCCGGAGACCTTCGTCCACCGCATCGGGCGCACTGCTCGTGCAGGCAAGGGGGGCGTCGCCATCTCCTTCTGCGCGCCCGACGAGGAGCAGGATTTGCGGGCCATCGAGAAGTTGACAAAACTGCACCTCCCCGAGGGCGACAAGGCAATCTACGAGAAGTTGCCTCCACCGCAAAAAGAGACTGCGGAAAGCGAAGCTCGCAATAACCGCGGCCGCCTCCCGAAGCGGTCCACCGAGGAGGTCCGCTCTGACTGGAAGAAGCAGAAATCCGGCGGGCAGTCTCGTGGCCCGAAAAATGGGCAGCCTTCGCGACTCGAAGCGCAACTTCCGCCCAACGCTCAACCCTCGCGCGGCCCCCAACCGCAAGCTCAGCTTCTCTTGCAAAATGGCCAAAATCAGACCCAAAACGCTCGCCACCATCACAAGCGCCGAAACCGCCCCGGTTCCCGCGCTAGAAGGCGGATGCGGGAAGGAAAAGAAAATACATAGGGAAGCGTCATTAGCGCTTCGGCAAAGACATTTAGGAAGACATTTTTTAAATTAGTATATGGTGTTTCTGCTTGAGAAGAATGGTAAATTATGGGTTCATTTAACAAAGTTGTAATATTTGGTGGAAAGGGCTTCATTGGGAGCCACTTACGCAAGTATCTTCATCAGGAATATCCGGAAATAAAGGTTTATGTCGCAGATTTGCTTTCAGACGAATCTATTGAGGGTGAGTATAAAGTTGATGTTCGTAACCCAATTGCAATCAGTGGCGCCTTTGATGAAAAAACGGTAATTTTTAATTTTGCAGCAGTTCATCGCACCCCGGGGCATCCAGACTATGCCTATTTTGAAACGAATATTAAGGGGGCAGAAAATGTTTGCAATTTTGCGGCTGCTCATGGCATAAATCATATTGTTTTCACGAGTAGTATCGCTCCTTATGGCGCTTCCGAAGACCAGAAAACGGAAGAAACTCTGCCTACGCCAAATACACCTTACGGAATATCAAAGTTAGTTGCGGAGAAAATCCATCAAACTTGGTTAGCTGGGGATTCTTCTCGTTATCTAGCGATTGTCCGTCCGGGCATTGTTTTCGGGACAGGTGAGCATGGCAATATGACTCGCTTGTATGCTGGCTTAAAAAAGCGTCGTTTTGCATATGCAGGTCGTAAGGACACCATTAAGGCGAATATCTATGTGAAGGATTTGGTTCGAGTGATGTGGCTGATGGCCAATGATTCCGACAGATTCCAACTATACAATTGCTGCTCTTATCCTGCGCCGACAATTGAAACTATAGTGAAGGCCATGCTTAAGGCGACAAATATGAGGCGCTTTGTTCCTTATATTCCGAAAACACCGATGATGTTCGCAGCTAATGTCGGTGGTATGCTTGGGGGTCTTGGTCTTGGAATTTGTCCGGCGCGAGTGAAGAAACTGATGATCAGTACAAATATTTGTGGAAAGTCTTTGTCTGAAAAGTACCCTTTGAAATATTCCCTTGAAGAAGCCTTCGCTGATTGGTCCAAGGATTGTGGTGGAAAGGATCTTGAATGAGTGCGAGTGTTGTTATTCCTACCCTGAACGCGGAACGATTCATTGGTAAACTTTTGGAAAGACTTTTTTCCCAGACGGTGAAGTTTAACGAAATTGTTGTCATCGATTCTGAATCTACAGATAAAACCGTTGAAATAGCGAAGACCTTTGATGGCGTTACAGTTCTGAATGTAGAACGTAGAAATTTTAATCATGGGGGAACCCGTGATGTCGCATTCCAGAAAACTACAGGTGATATTATTCTATGTTTGACACAAGATGCTTTGCCGGTTGATGAAAATTATGCGGCAAACTTGATAGCGCCGTTTGCCGAAGATGAAAATGTCGCCATGTCTAGCGGAAGGCAGATAGCAAGGGATGACGCTCCCTTGACTGAAAAATTGAATCGTGAATTCAATTATCCGGAACACACTTTTGTCCGTAGTAAAGAGGATCTGCCGTGTCTTGGCGTTAAAACGTTTTTTTCTTCGGATTGCTGCTCTGCTTATCGTAGAACGGCCTACAATGCTATTGGTGGCTTTGACAAGGATATCCTTGTCAACGAAGACATGAAGATTGCTGCACAGTTTATATTTAGCGGCTATAAGATTGCCTATGTAGGGTCTGCTGGTGTTTTGCATTCCCATAATTATTCGCTTTGGCAGCAATTTACACGAAATTTTGACGTGGCCGCTTTTATGAAGATGAATAATGACCTCTTTGGCTCAGTTTCTGCTGCATCGGAAGGTGTCAAAATGGTTAAGTGGATTATTAAACGTTTGTTGAAAGGCGGACATTTATTTTCTGCTGTTTATTACGTTGTAGAATGTGCTACAAAACTATTGGCGAACAAATTGGGATCCCGGTACAAATCTTTATCGAAAAAGAATAGGATCCGTTTTGCGTTGAATAAGAATTATTGGAGAACCCACGATTAGGTCCCTATGCGAATATTGTTTCTAACGCCTTATGTGCCTAGCGATAGAGCTGGTGGAGAAAAATTCACCAAATTATTGTTGGAAGATTTGTCCAAGAATAATCAGATTGACTTGGTTTATTACAAGTATTCTTTTGATAAAGAGTATGTTTGCCCAAATGAAAATGTTCGCGTTCTGAAAGTATGTAAGAATTCAACGATGGTCAAGTTGTGGAATTGCCTTAAGCATCCAATGCTTCACCCGACTTTTTCTATTCGCTTTAGTTATAGACTTTTGTGTTTTTTGAAAAAGCAATGGAAACAAAATGATTATGATTTGCTCTACCTGGATCACAGCCAAATGCTTTTGTACGGGAAGTATTTTCCAAAGGCAAAAAAAATTTTGATGTCCCATGATGTGATGGCTGAACGTTTTGGGCATAAGGGTGGGGCTATTGCCAGGTTTGTGCGTCTTTCTGAAGGTAGGTTGATGCATATGCCTAACCTGAATATTTTTACTTTTAGTCAGAAAGATGTTGATATTGTAAATGCTACTTACGGCTTGCAGGCGTATTTTACAAATTTCTATATGGATGAAAACATTGTAAATGCCGTTACTCGAAAAGTAGAAAATCGTTTTGTTTTTTTTGGAAAGTGGAAACGGCCCGATAATTTTGATGGATTGAAGTGGTTCTTTGACAATGTTTATCCATGTCGTCCGAAGGAAGAAGGGTACGCCATTATAGGAATTGGCTTGCCAGATGATTTTAAAGCATATGTTGAATCGCTTCCGAATGTGGAATATCTTGGTTTTGTAGACAATCCGTATGAAATCATTGCAAATAGCAAGGCTGTTGTTTCTCCTATATTTTCTGGAGCCGGTGTGAAGGTTAAGGTTGTGGAATCGCTTGCTTGTGGAACTCCTGTCATAGGAAATGAGCTAGCCTTTGAAGGCATCTCTGCGGAATTTTCAAAATTTATGTTGCTAGCGAAGTCAAAGGATGAATATATAGAGAAAATGGATTCCCTTGTCATAGAATCTGCCGAGCGAAAAGAATTTAAGGAGATGTTCCTAAAAAATTATCGTAGCAGATCAATTCCGGTGTATTTAAAAGAGTTGAAAAATTGACAATATATATAGTATCATTCGCCATTTCTACGCTCTTTTTTTATATAGCGACAACGCTGCAAGATGTAAAGCAACGCTGGTTTATGGTGCTCCTTGCAATAGTGCCGGTGGCATTTGTTGCTGGTGTGCGTGATGATTGTATTGGCACTGATGTTTTGGTGTATGGGAAAGATTGCTTTCTAGACGCTGTACAAAGTAGATGGTATTCAGAGATAGACCTTTCCTGGATGATTCGTATGGAACCGGGTTATCTGATGCTCAATTATATAGTGAGTCGTTTTACTGGAAACTATCATGTTTTTTTAGGTGTGTTGATGGCTGTGCAGATGTTTTTTGTGTTGAAGGCATTGATGTGCTTTAGAAATAGAATGCCTATATGGATAGCTCTTGCTGTATATTATTTATCTTATTATAACGTGTCACTTAATCAGATGAGACAGAGCCTTGCTTGTGCGATTGTTCTATATGCATGCACATTTGCCTATAAACGTAAATTAATCCCTTTTTTACTTGTTGTGGGAATAGCCTGTTTTTTCCATATATCGGCATTGGTTGCATTTCTTATATACCCTGTTTTCATTATTTTTAGAAAGACTCAATCTTATAAGCTGATGTGGATTACGGTGGCTATGGGCATTGTTATGGCTTTGCTTATCCAAAAAACAGTGGACTGGGTGTTTGCCGCGATTGGTTTGAGCTCTGATTATGGACACTATTTTAAAGATAGTGCTCATGGTTTCTTTATTACAAAGTTCCTTGTTGCGTTGCCTATTCCTGCACTCTTCTTTTATCTCCGAAAAATTTTTTTTAGAAAAGAAACGATTTATTTGGCATTCTCATTGATAGTGATGGTTATCGCAACCCAGGCGGAAGAAATCATTGGAAATGATGCTGAACGTATTATGAGTTATTTTGTGTGGACCCAAATTTTTGCTTTGCCCTTTATTTGCGCCCATTTAAATCGATTTCAGTGTAAAATTACCGGAATTCTTGGAGTGGGCTATTATTTCTGCTATTGGTATTATATGTTTATATACAATGGATTCCAAGAAACATATCCATATTCATCATATATTTTGAACCAGTGGCTGTAAAATGAAAGAAAAAATTGATTTTGTCATTCTTTGGGTTGATGGAAAGGATCCTATCTGGCTGGCAGAGAAAAATAAATGGGATCCGAATTATTCTCCAGATACTGTTATTCGGTTTCGTGATTGGGAAAATTTGCAGTATTGGTTCCGTGCCGTTGAGCAGTTTACACCTTGGGTGAACAAGGTACATTTCGTAACCTGGGGGCATTTGCCGAAGTTCCTTAATGTGAACCATCCAAAACTGCATATTGTTAAGCATGAAGATTTTTTGCCGAAGAATGTTCTTCCTGTTTTCAATTGTAATCCGTTGGAATTGAACCTGCATAGGATTCCCGGATTGTCCGAAAATTTCGTGTTTTTTAACGACGATATGTTTGTTCTTAGACAATTGGGACCAGAATTCTTTTTCAAGAACGGCATTCCTTGCGACAGAGCCATCTTTAACGCCCTTATCCCTAATGGGGAATCCTTATTCCACTTAAGAGCCAATGATATGGCTATCGTGAATAGGCATTTTTCAAAGAAGTCTTGCCTCAAGAGGAATTTTTTCAAGTATGTTTCTTTGAAGTATGGCGCCTATGCGTACCGATCTCTCGCTTTAATTCCGTGGGGGCAGTTTACGGGCTTCTATGACGATCACCTGCCTATCGCTCATACCAAGAGCCTTTATGAGGAAGTATGGGCTGCAGAAAATGAGAATCTTTCTACGACGACAACCCACAAGTTTAGACAAAATGATGATATAACGAACTGGATTTTTAGATATTGGCGCTATGCAAAGGGTGCCTTTTCTCCATGCAAGTCAAGAGGCTGCTTTATGGAAATTACCGACGAGTCCATAGGCGAAATCGAAAGGGTAATTGTAAATCAGAGTGCACCTATGGTTTGTTTGAATGATTCTGACCCGAATTTGGATTTTGAAAATTTAAAAGAACGATTGAAAAAAGTGTTTGACAAGGTTTTGCCTCGGAAATCATCCTTTGAGATTTAGCAATGATCAATTATTCTATCATCATTCCTCATAAGAATCTTCCGAATCTTTTAACTCGATGCCTAGATTCCATTCCAGAACGAGATGATGTTCAGATTATTGTCGTGGATGACAATAGCGATGAATCTGTTGTTAATTTTGACGAGTTTCCAGGGCAACATCGGAAATCTGTACAGGTTATTTTTGATAAGAGTGGATTAGGTGCTGGCCATGCTCGTAATGTAGGCATGAAACTGGCAAAAGGTCGGTGGCTGGTTTTTGCGGATTGTGATGATTTCTTTGACAAGATATTATTTAATGAACAGTTAGACATCTTTAAGGATTCAGAATTGGATCTTGTTTTTTTCAAGATTAATTATTTGGATTCAGAAACTCTTGTTCCTGCGGGTTTTGAACATAAAGTGAATTCTGTATTCGATATCGCGAAAAAAGAAAATGATTGTGGTTACATTCGCTTTAGACGGAATGCCCCCTGGGCGAAATTTGTACGCTGTAGTTTGGTGAGGGTCAATCAAATAGAATTTCAGGAAACCCGGTGGAGCAATGATGCCTGGTTCAGTACGCAGGTAGCGCTATTTGCCCAAAATATTCAATATATAGAAGCTAGTATATACAATTACACTTATAGAGAAAATTCCTTAATAAAGGCGTCTTCCGTAGAAGCCTTAAGGTGTCGGTTGGACATCGCATTAAAATGCGAGGGAACCTTAATAAAAAATGGCAAGGGCAAATATCGTCCTAAACATATAGAATACTGGTTCTACTTGTTGTTAAAAAAATCATTAAGGATAGGAATCGGTTATTCTGGACGTGTTATAGCTACTCTTGGCTTGAAAGGTTTCGTGAGAGGGCTTGCTGCAAGTGTGAAGAATGCTTTTGGGGGGAAGCGATAGTGATGAAAAATCATGCCTTTCTTATTTGGGCACACAACCAACCTTTATTGTTAAAAAATCTTGTTCAAAGGTTGTCTGTTCCCAACCATCATTTTTTCATTCATATTGACAAGAGAGCCCGTCTTGATCCTTTTGTTAAAGAACTTGAGGGATTATCCAATGTGGAGTTCTTTGAGTCCCGTTACGCTGTGAATTGGGGTAGTAATTATCAGGTTTGGGCAACATTAGACTTGTTAAAACATGCTTTTGAAAAAAATATTTTTGGGTACTATCACTTGATTTCCGGTGTTGATGGGTTTTGTTCTACAAATCAGATTTTTGACAGTTTTTTTGAAAAAATAAGAGCGCGTGGCAGTTTTTTCTGTAGAAAAATAGATTGGTCGAAATCGCAAAAGCTGGTGGAATTGTTGAATGCAATTTGTTAAGATTTTTTTGTTTTTGTTTTTTTTTACGGTACCTTTATTTGCTGAGGATACTCTAAATGTGGCTACATGGAATATTCGAATTAATATCCGAGAAGATTCTATAAATGGAAATGTTTGGAGTAATCGCCGAGCGGCGATTGTAAAAATCGTCAAGGACAATGATTTTGATATTTTAGGTGTGCAAGAGGATTTTAATAAAGAGTTGGATGAACTTAATTATGAATTGACTTTTTTCTCTCGAATAGGATATCCTAACCATGAAAATGGCAAAGTCGGTTCCCACAATTCTATTTTTTATAAGAAAGATAAGTTCGCCTTGCAGAAAAGTGGAATGTTTTATTTTGCCCCGAAAGAAGATAAACCGATGCTTGGTTGGAACGGGAAATATATACGTTCTTGCACTTGGGCCGAATTTAAAGAAAAAAAATCTCAGCAGCTCTTCTGGGTTTTTAATACGCACATGGATTATGCAGGCGGCGAAGTTGAGCGAGAATCGTGCAAAATGTTGCTCCGTAAAATTTTGGAGATCGCAGGGAAGGGCGCTTCGGTCATTGTTATGGGAGATTTGAATTTTAATCAGTATAGTTCAGGTTATAAAATCTTAAATGAATCGGGTCTTATTGAAGATGCTTTTATTACAGCAAAGAAAAAAGAAAATGCTGTAGGAACTTTTAATAAATTTAAAAAGAATAGGGATTCTGATATACGGTTGGATCATATTTTAACAACGAGGAATGTTGACGTTTTAAAGTATGCCGTCCTTTTGAATACGTATGTTGACCAATATGGCGAAGCAAGATTTCCGTCGGATCATTTCCCGGTTCTGGTAAAGATAAATTTGAAGACAGAATGACTATGAATCTGCTGGAATATGAGAAAAGCCGATAATAGAAAGAGCTCTTATTATGGTTTTAACGGATTGCCTTTTCTAGGTTTTCGAAGAAGATGTGCATAGATTGAATATATTTTTGCGGATCTTTATCATTAAACCATAAATCGTTATTTTTTTGAGCGGAGGTTTTGTCCAGGGTAAGATGGTCAAATTCCTTCTCTAAATCGTCATCTATAGTAAAAATAGTGCAGCCGAGATTTTTGAAATGTTGATAGCATACAGATTCCTTGTATAAGAAAACCTTATATCCATAAGAAATCATGTAAGATATATTTCCCACGGCTTGCTGTCGAATATGTCCGAAAATAGCTGCATCGCAGGAATCTAATATCTTTTGATATTCTATTCGCTCCATAAAAGAATCTAGATATATGGGAATAATATTTTCAAGATGAGATACAAATTCCTTAAGGGCTTTTTTATAGGGTTCTTTACCGCCATAACTGATGGGGAGAACGACCTCGATTTTTTTTCCTAGAGAGTTGAACTTTTCAAGAATATCTGCGTGGTTGTTCGTCGCGTTGAGGCTGTTCCCCACTAAAATGCGAGGTGTGGTTCCTTCTGCTCGGTTCCGAGTCTGTATAGTTCTCCGCTGTGGCTTTAAACTCATGTAGCGCAAAGGGAATCGCATTTTTTCAGGATGGCCTATTAAAGCGAATTCTTCCGGAAGAACTGTAGATATCGCAATGAGTTTTTGGAAAAAATGTTTATACTGTCGATTACGCAACTGATAAATTCCGAATTTTTTTATAAAACTCTTGATTTTTTCAATTAATGGGCGATTTGATTTTGCTGTTTGTAATAAGGTTCTTGTTTTAGGTTTGTATAAATTTAAAAGGATTATTTTTTTTTCGTTGTCGTTGATGTCGTAATAGGTTTCTTTCCCCCAACAACAAAGAATAATTGGCGTTTTCAGTTTGGACAGGTCTGAAATCCGGAAGAAAATACTATGGAGGACAACAGCGTGGGCGTCGGATGCGTTTGCCTTTTGCACGGCTTCTTGAATTGTGCCAAAAATGATGACGTTTGAATTAATGTTTTTGACGAGAGAAACTCTTCGGTTCTTTGCGATGATGAAAAAAAACGATTCCACCATTTCAAAGGTGGCAAATTGATTAATGGCCGCATCGATGAACTTTTCATCATTGCAAATATGAATGAGCTTTAATTTCATGTGTGAATCCCTCGTTAGTCGATTTCTACACTGGCTCGACGAGGTTCAAAGCAACAACAGGGGCGAAGAGCTACAATGCGTACACCGCTGGCCCGCTGGGGCCCAATTTTTGCAAATGTTGCAAGTACACTCGTTTTGCCACCAAGTCCTAGAGGACCTACATTTGCTTCGTTGACCTTTTGGGTGATTTCTTGTTCAAATTCGGACTGGACGTCGTAATTACCTTTGGCCATAGCTTCCATCATGAGACTTGTCGCTTCAAATTGACTGCGACCAATGCCGACGGCCAGTGTACAAGGGGAACATCCTAGATTTTTTACTCCTTCTACAGCCCTTTTCACGATTTCATCAATGACTATAGAAACATCATGGCGATGGAAAACGCGCTGTGTGATGCCGCGGATTGCTGGGCCACCCCCTAGCATCAGGATTGTCACGCGCAAAATATCTTCGTCAACTTCCTTGACGAGGAAGGGTGAGGGAAGGAGGGCTCCGGAATCTGGATCCAGTCCTCTACTTTGGTCAATTCTTGCATAGTCGTCACCCATCACAGCCATGGGGCGGCCCGGCAGTCGCCGGAGGCCTTCACGAATTCCCGCTTTGATGCTCTGCATTAAAGCGCCTGTGAGAGCGCGGTTTGGACCGACTTCAATAAAAACATGAGGAATGCCGGTGTCGTCACAAAGAGGTCCTCGGCTTTTCTCGGCGACTTCTGCATTCTCCAGCACTTGCTGCATCACCCAGCAGGAACTCTCCATTTTTTCGCTCGCGATAACGCGACGATAGGCTTCCTTCTGGTCTTCCCTAAAAGTGGAACCTGCAGTGACCAAGGTGGCGGCAACCTTTTCAATGACTTCATTCATATTGATATTATTTGTCATAGATGCTTCTACCTTGAGCTGCAGCGATGATTGCTTGGTATTCGGAAACATGCACTTTATGAAGAGCTTCCATTCCTAGTTCTGGGTAAGCGGCGATTTCAATATCCGAGGTCTTGCTGCCCAAAAGTGCTGTTACTGGGGGAATGATCGCATAGACGGCGTTGAGTTTGCTGATGGCGTTTATGGTATTCTGAGAGATGGCTCCCTTTCCTAGGTGAATCTTCAATCCTGCTTTAGAGAGGGCTTCAAAGCTTCCTTCAATTTCCACCTTATTGCTGGATGTCGGGCCGATTCCTGCGGGGCTCACTGCCGTATGGAACATGACGGAACCTTGGAGGTTGATTCCTTTTTCAGAAAGCCGTTTTTCCTCAATCAATTTGCATACTTTTGGAAGTACGGCGTCTCTGCCACAAAAAATATCGCCAGAAATAGAAACTACATCGCCGACCTGTAATTTGGCAATATCTTCTTCGCTGATGGGGGTGGTAAGGTGGATCATACTTTTAACTCAGAAGGCTTAAAATTTCGGAGATGGAAAAATTGTTGTTATATGCACTTAGAAGAATTTTTTCGCATTTTTCTTTACTTATGCCCGAAATCCTCATAAGTTCAATGAATTTTTGTTTGAATTCCTCTTTGCTTAACGGATTTTCAGGTTCCCCCTTGGGGTAATCGACCTGCTGTGAGAAGACGGTTCCGTCTTCTAATGTAATATGTAGGATTGCCGCTCTTTTTTGAGGAGAGAGATCTGAAAGTTTTTTGTTTTCGCTGATAAAAATTTTTTGGGTAAGCTTGAGAATTTGAGGTGTATTGATATTCTCTTCCGTAAACGCCCCCATCCCGGCATTTCCTTTATATAGTGCCAAAGCGACACTGAAGGGAATGCTCATTTTTGCGGAGCTTACGCTTGAAATATCTTTATGATCATGTCCGCCAATAGCGAGCTTGTATGTTTCTACTTCAATAGATTTGATGGGTTTCAGTAATCCTAAACTATCAATGACATTGTTTCGCAGCGTTAGCGCGGCTTCAATAGCAGGATGGGCGTGTCTGCATGCTGCATAAGTTTTTCGATAAATTTGCTGGATTGCAAATGTGCCAGACGAAAAATCGGTAAGGAATGAAGTTTTTGCTTCATCCGTCATGACTTTAAGGAATCCGCGCTTGCCACCAAGGGCATCCTTTGGCGCCTTAAAGCGAGCTTTCCCAAGATACGCTGCTGCGATGGCATCCATAGCTGCTCTGCCGACATTCAAGGGTTTCATGTCGGAGTCGTCTTCCTGCATTTCAAGAATTCCAGCAGCACTTGTTACTGCAGCGGAAAGTGCGGATTTCATTTGATCAAAATCAAAGTGCATGGCAATAGCTATGGCTACAGTTGCTCCCAATGTTCCGCAAGTGCCTGTCGCATGATAACCACGCAATTTGTTCCCGGGTTGCATTGCGCAGGCTAGACGGATTGAAACCTCATAACCAATGATTGCTGCATATAGAAAATCTCTTTCGTTAATTTTTTCTTTTTCTGCAATGGCTAGTAATGCAGAAAAAATTGCTCCACCTACATGGATGGCTCCTTGGCGATGCCCGTCATCAAGTTCTAAAACATGAGAATTTAAACCATTTATGAGGGCGGCGATTTGAGGATTGGATCTACAGTTCAGGCTCAAAAGGGTCGAAAAATGGTCATTTCCGCCGCTGCCGCTACTTTTTATGAAATCTCTTTCTTTAGCGGCAAAATAGAATGCTCCTGCGCAGGAACATGCTAGGTAATCAAGAAAACAGATGCGAGCCTCGAGGTAGACGCCGCTGGGTATCTTAGAGGGATTAATGGATAGAATATTTTTTAGAAATAAATCAGTCATCGTTCAGCAGCAATCCTTTCCAATAGGGATAAAGAATCCTCAGTAACGGGAGTAACTCTTAAGAGGGCTTCATTTTTAGAAATAGTTTCCTTAGGCCAATTCCACCACTGAATTTTCCGTAAGCGCTGGATGATGGTGTCATCAAACCGCTTTTTGATGATTTTGGCAGGGACGCCCGCGACAACGCTATAGGGAGGAACGTCTTTTGTAACGACCGCGCCTGCTCCAATAATAGCTCCATCTCCAATCGTAACGCCATTGATTACGATGGCGCCATTGCCAATCCAAACATCATTTCCAATAGTGGCCCGCGATTTTTCTTTGGTCGAATCAGATATAGAAGATCCAAAAATCTGTTTCCAGTGGTAAGCAGTGTACATGGAAGGTGAGGAATAGTTATGGGAAGACCCCCCGTACAAACACACGTTCCAAGAAATACAACAAAACTTTCCGATATCAACATTTTTTAAAGTGGTATTTTGATTGATGTAACTTCCAAAATCCATGTTGCAATGGTCGAGGGTGCAGTTCCTGTTGATGGCGACATGGTCTCCTAATACTGTCTTTAGAAGGTTTGAATTGTCGCCTATGGTGGAATACTCTCCAATAGTGGAGTCCACAATCTTGACATCTTTATATGTTTTGGCGGTTTTAGCTAAAAATGAATTCTTGATGATATCCATGAAGTTACCATTTCAAAATCTTGTCTTTGATGGAATCTAGGTTTCCACTTTCAAAAGCTACAATATTTTTGATGGCATCTTCCATCATTGTGTGGAAACTTTCAAAAGAAAGTCCCGCAATATGGGGGGAGAGAATAACATTATCTAAATTTTTGAGGGGGTCGTTGGCCGGCATGGGTTCTTCGTAGTGAACGTCTAGGCCAGCAGCCCGCAATTTTCCGCTTTGGAGAGCTTTGCAAAGAGCGCCATCGTCAATGAGTTTTCCCCGCGCCGTGTTCACAACGATAGCTCCGTCTTTCATCAATGCGATGGCATCCTCGTTGAAGAACCCTTTATTCGTGTCGGTTAGAGGGCAATGAAAAGAAAGAATATCCACTTGAGGTAATAGTTCTTCAAAGCTTTTTACAAAAGAGGTTCCTAGTTCTTTTTCTTGAGAATCGCTTTGCCGGAATAAGTCAGTGTATAGAACCTTGGCGCCGAAACATTTTAGGTAGCCTGCAACCAAACGTCCAATGGCCCCCATGCCCACAAGCCCGACAGTTTTGCCGTAAAGTTCGTGGCAGGAAACACCCGTTATTTGTTTTTTCCAAATACCGTTGCGAACTTGCTTGTCAATGATGGTGATTCTCTTTAAACAGGAGAGCATCAGAGTGAGCGCATGTTCGGCAACACTTCGGGCATTGACTCCTGCATTGACATAGACGGGAATGTTCCTAGCTTTGATTGACTCTTTGTCAAGCATTTCAATGCCAACACCGGTACGTTGGATCATCTTTAATTTCTTTGCCACAGAGAGAACTTCCTCGTCAATGGTAAGACGTCCGCTGACTAAAAAGTAGTCTGCATCGCTCGCTTCGTGGACAAGACATTCATGAGTCGGTTCATCAAGAGTTTTAACTTCAAAGCCATTTGGAGTAACGCTCTTGAGAATTCTCCAAGGTTCATCGACATAACGAGCAGTGTGAAGAATTTTTGGCATATCGTTAATCCTTAAAAATTTTGCTGAAGTTGTTTCTAGCTGTATTTTTTGTTGGTCCACTATACAATTTATATTTTCCTAGTTTTTTATCAAGAACCTTAAATAGTGGCTTTTCAAACAAATACATTCTTATTAAATCTAGGATGCTGCATATAGTAAAAATAAGGAGAACACATGTAAATGCGTATAGTACATAATGAGAATCGGAATAATGACCATTGACATCAAGGAGCCTAATCCATAGAAAAGACCGCATTTCTTGCCCACAGGTATGTATTAAAAATACACCAAATGTGGTTGATCCAATTAGATTGATGATTTTGCTGTAGCCGATTTTTAGATTTTTAAAGAAGATGAACGTAGAAATGGCTGTGAGCACACTCATAAACGCAAGGGATTCGCCTACAAATAGATATGGTGAATGGTTCGTTTTTATGCATATTAGAACTGAGCCAATAGATGCAATGATTGAAAGTAATGACATCAAACCCCAAAAAGAAACGCTATTGTTTTTGTAAATGCCGTAGAGACGAATATAAGAGGAAATGAAATAAAGAATAATGAACCAGGATAAATAGTTGTAAGAAATATGAAATCCTGGAAGTTGATAAAAGCCTGAATAAATTAGGGTTGAAAGAATAATTAGAATGGAATGTTTGCTCTTATCCAACCCTTTGATAAGGGTATTTAAAAATGGAATGAATAGGTAGAATGCAAGAAAAGCATTTGTAAAACTATTAGATATATTAGAAAAGGGGAACAACATTTTGATACTTTTAGTCACGGAAAAAACAGAAGCTCCAGTGAGAATAAAAATAACCCAGATTATGTATCTAAAAAATTTAACCTCAAAGTAAAGTTTCAAAAACTTTTTTATTGAAATGCTTGATGTACACATAAAAAATCCGGTTATCATGACAAAACAATTAATGCCTGTTTTGCCCCACATACCGAATAACAAGTAAAATATTGAATTTGATGTTGTTGGGTTTGAAAAAAGTGGCCCACTAGCATCAAATAAGGGAGAGTTTACTACATAGTGATGTGCAATAATGCAGAGCATTACGATGATGCGAAATAGCTCAATATTAGAAAACCTGACGTTCGAGGTTGCGTTTTGATTTGGGGCCAAAATCAATTGCTGCTCAGTTGTCATTGGTCTTTTTTCTCTTTTTTTGCGGAAAACAATTTCTTTCCAATATGGAGTGGCAAAATATCTTATTTAAGACATTTTATACTCCAAAAAGTTCTACATAGCTCTTTTCAGATTCAATAACACCATATGCTTCGGCGCGCATCATGATTTTTGTGGCCCAATTGGTATGGGGCTTGATTTCATTCATCCCTTTGCTGCCTTTGATAACTCCACCAGAAGTGTGTAATATTTGATAGGCGTCATCGTATTCGTCTTTAGTGACGGCGAGCATTCCGTTGATGAAATTTAAGTGGGTTGGATGAATACACGTCTTTCCCATAAATCCATTTGCCTGATCTAGAATCAACTCTCGCATTAGACCATCTACTGCATCGTTAACAACAGGGGTGCGTTTGAGAAGGGTATCCTGGATATCTACTTTAGGCAAATTCTCAAATTTCATACGTTTATTAACGCGGAAGTATTCCCAGACAGGCCCAGAAACGGTATAATCATTATTTCGGGTAAATACGTTTAAAATGTCCATTAAACAATCCCGAACGGTCATGATATCGTAAATCGTGTAGTTGATCCCCCGGCGAACACCAAAACAGCTAGAAAAATCGGTCCCGCCCACACGAACATTCAAAATGAGATCTTTGTAATCATCCATTATGTTCTTTATGGCCATTAGTTCCTGGACACGTGTTTCTTTAAAGGCTACGCGCGCATCTTCAATAATAGGCATACCATAGATGATTTCTCCAAACGTCTTGTTTAGTTCAACAAGATGTTCCATGTAGTCGCGGGCGCATAGGGCGTTAAACTTTGGAAAGTTAAAGCCAGTGATATATTTGACATGCTTCTTCTCTAGCATAGAAGCAAAGTGCTTAAACTGCTCGACACTTCTAACGCGGAAAAAGATGAGGGGAATGTCTTCATAGGCTAGTTCTCCACTATTTACTTTTTCTTCAAGAGTCTCTAAAACATGGATGGAGTTAACTTCTGCTGCGGGGACATCTTCTTCCTTGCATGCATCTTCAAAGCACATCACCATGGAGGTGAGCCCAGGATATTTTTTGTCAATAATGGCTTGGGCAAAGTCCTTGGTGCCCGGCATATACATTGTGGCGCCAAGGCAGTACTGCAAAAGGCTGCGATCTGTATACTTGTTGAAGTCTATTGGATCCTTCACAAATTTAAAATTTGGGTTGTACTGATGATGCTTCATGGTGCGCTTAAACCAATGGATAAATGGATTTGTTTAACAGGGAGATCCCATTGGGGTCAAGAACTTTTATTTTTGAGAAAACTGTTGCGGCTTTTTTGGCTATTTCCTCGTAAGAAAAGCCTTCAACAATAAAGGAGGCAATGCGATTAGAACTACGCATGTCCGCATCTACAACGGATCCTTTTTCTTTGGAGATGAAAAATTCAGAAAGATTGCCTTTTTCCTTTTGTTCCTCTAACCCTTCAATGTGGTCAAAAACTCCTGGCTTCATGTAGATGATGTTGGTTGAATGCATTAATTCCTGTTTAGTAGGAGTGACGGAGATATCTATTCCCATAAAAGAATCTATGGCGCACTCAACCGCGTCGTAGTTGGCGAAGGCCTTGAGTACATAATAGCTCAATCCTCCTCCTATGCGAGGCGCGAATTCCAGAACTTGGATGCCATTTTTGGTGACTATTGCTTGGTAGAAAAAAGGTGTATTTTTGAGGTCAAAGGCATCAGCGATTTTTTTTGCGATTTCTTGGGCTTGCTGGCTAAGTGCGTCCGATAAGGGAGCCGGGAAAATAGAACCATAGGATTGCAGAACCATGGAATGCTCTTGACCGATGATTTTTTGCTTCTGCCGGGTTAGTGCGACTTTAACTCCGTCGCTTGTCGAGACACAATCAACTTGAATCTCGAACCCCTGGTTATAACCTTCGATAATGGCGGTCTTTGTCCGGCTTAGTTCAAGAGCTTCTTGAACGCGATTCTTAGTTTCCTCTTGAGAATCAACTCGGTGAACGCCTTTAGAACTGTTGCAATCAACAGGTTTGACGACTGCTGGGAATGAAATTTCAGACCAGTTGATTTCTTCTATAGATTTCACTAAGGTGTAGGAAGATGTGGGAATGCCTTTTTCGCACATGATTTTTTTCATGCGACCTTTATCAGTAACGTCTAGAGATGTTTGATAGCTGTATGGATGTGCTAGGCCCAGTTTCTCTGCAACATAACAACACGTGCTGTTTGCTTGATCGATACATGTGCTGATGACTAGCTGTGCATTCCGAATTTTGGCGATAGTAAGAACGGCGTCCTTATCAAGAGTGCTTTCCTTGATATGCTCATCGGCATATTGTTTAGCGGGAGGATTGTCGAGGTAATCTAAAAGGATTACATAGAAACCGCGGTCCTTAAGTTTTTTGACCAAACTTATGTGCGGTACGGTTCCGCCAAGTACCAATGCGACTTTCTTATCTGCCATAATTGATGACTTGAATCCTACTTGATGCTTCCCTTGGGGGATTGGATGGCTTCTGGATAATAGCAATCGATCATGCGCTTGACTAAGGAAACCTGCTTGGCGCGTTTCTTCGCATCGTCTTCGGTGCTGTCCCAACTGTGAGTCTGGGCGACGGATCCCCCTGTTTTCAGGTAGATGGGAGAGGCAATGCGAATCATCTCAGGAACTTCATAATGACGTATGAATCCGCCGGTAGACTTCGGGTTTTCCGTATGGATGTCTATAGGAATGTTGATGGCTTGACGCATGGCGGCCAGCATCTGCAATTGGATGTCGCGGACAGGATTGACAGAATTGGCTCCGATGGACTCGAGGAGTTTCGCCGAGCAGGGATTGCCGTGCCCTGCATGAGCGGAGATTTTGAAGCGACAATCTGCCGGAATTTCGCCTGCCTTTCGAGCTTCGTTTAAGACCCACAGACAACCTTCGTCGTATACGAGGAAAGAACGACATCCGAAGCTTGCGGCACGTTTAACGTCTTCAATGGCGCGGATGATTTGTTCCTGCCCACGAAGACGATAACCCATGCGTACACCTTCCGGAGTATTCACAGAGGCGCTGGTGTCAGTAGTTGCTCGCGGGCCTATAGCGAGAATCAATTCAACTTGAGCCTTCTTGGCCAAATCAACCATCTGCATGATGTCCTGGTCTGCAAGCATCATGATGCCTTTGGTCTGGGTCACACGATGGAGCCAAATGCCATATTTGTCCATGGCCTCCAGAAGGGCTTCCATGACCTTGGGGCCCTGAATGCCGGGGACTTCAAAACGATATTGTCCGCCGTCAGAGAAACGCTTCTCTGAGGTAGGTAAATCATAGGCGTCACCTTTCGGCATGCCGATGGATTGGAGAAATGCTCTTGTTTGGTCCATACTGTTCATATCAGTGATCCTTGTGATTTATTTCATTGTTGAAACGATATCAATGATTCTATAGATGTCTTCGTCTGTCAGGGTGGCAAACATCGGCAAACATAGCACCTGGTCTGCTAATTTATTGGCGATAGGCAAATTTGCCGGATTTGCAGAATCCAGATTCTTATAAGAATCAAAACTACTGATGAGGGGGTAGAAGTAGCGCCTACCGAGAATATTGTGCTCTTTTAGTTTTGCATAAAGTGCATCACGACTGATGCTATATTCTTCATTAATGAAAATGGGAAAATAGGCATAGTTGTGCCGGACATTTTCAACATCCTCCAGCATCCTTATCCCAGCCACATCTTTTAGCCCTTGACGGTAGATTTCGGCAATGCGTTTGCGTTGAGCGATGGCTTTATCCACCTGTTTTAAATTAAGTAGCCCGTATGCGGAACGGATTTCATCCATTTTGCTGTTAATACCTGGGGCGACAACTGTTGTTTCACCGGCAAAGCCAAAGTTTTTCAAATAGTCAATGTGTTTTTTTATGGCTTCATCGTGGCATACAAGTGCCCCACCTTCAATGGTATTATAAACCTTTGTTGCGTGAAAACTAAGGGTGCTCATGTCGCCATGCTTTAGGACGGATTCCCTGTTTACTTGGACTCCAAAGGCGTGGGCGGCATCGTAGATGACCTTTAAATGATGTTGATCGGCAATTTCTTGAATACGTTTTGTGTCGCAAGGCGTTCCATAGACATGAACGGGCATAATGGCGGTGGTTCTAGGAGTAATGGCCGCTTCAATTTTTTCGGGGTCAATATTTCCAGTCTTTTCTTCTACATCCACAAATACGGGTTTTAAACCATTCCACCAAATAGAGTGTGTCGTAGCGACAAAACTATAGGGCGTGGTAATCACCTCACCTCTAACTTCAAGGGCTTGCAGGGCGGTGATGAGAGGCAAAGTGCCATTTGTAAAGAGACTAATATATTGCACACCTAGGTAATCTGCCAGTGCCTTTTCTAACTCTTTATGGTAATGGCCGTTGTTGGTAAGCCACTTGCGGTCCCAGATGTCCCGAAGCATGGGGATGAATTCCTCCAAGTCGGGAAGAAGGGGAGAAGTGACTGTAATTTGCTTATCGGCCATGATGGTATCCTTTGATAGTTTGGATAAGGTAGTCCAAACATTTAAAATGTAGCAATTTGGCAAGGCCAAAATACACGATTACACCGAGAATGGCCTGTAAAATAAACAGCAAATAGATGTTCGTATCTAGAGTGCCTAGGGCATAGACACATGCTCCAGCAATTAAGGACAACCCTAGATTGGGTAAAATATCTCGGATTTGTTCAAGATAGCCGTAGTCAAGCAATTTTTTATTTGGGTGGGCATTTACAAAACAGCTAATGAGCGTCCCAAAAGCTGCTCCGATGGCAATTCCTACGGGGGTTCTGAAATAGAGGAGACTTGCTATGAGTAGGCCTACACCATATATTTTTTTGATGATTTCAAGCTTGAGAAAAATGTCGCTCCTGCCAAGGGCATTAATTGCAGAGAGATTGGATGTATGAATTGGATAAAAACAGAATATAAAACAGTAAATCACTATAAAAGGAACGCAGGGAAGCCATTTTTCACCAAGTAAAACCAATACAAGCGTTTTGGCTGTTGCTGCGAGTATTGTCATCATAGGTGCAATGAGAAAAGAGCTTGTAATGATTGCTTTTCGCATGAGCCCCTTTACCTTCGTTTTGTCATCTTGTATGGCAGAAAGAGATGGCAGCATCACGGATTGAATGGAATTGTTGATGTTGTTGACGGCTAAATTTGGAAAATGTTCTCCTCGGTTATAAAACGCCAAATCTGCCGGAGTAAAGATTTTTCCGATAATGAGTCCTCTAATGTTGTGATAGCATGCATCTAGAAGAGAAGAGCAAAGTAATTTCCAGCCAAAGGTAAATAAGCCTTTTAGTCTTTGGAAGGAGAACGATAATTTAGGTCTCCAAGGTACGGTGAACCACATCACGGCGACGGCGAGCAGTGAATTGGTTAGTTGCTGTGTGACGAGAGCCCACACGCCAAAACCACAAGCGGCGAGGATTATGCCGATAACACCCGAAGGAATGATGGCTCCGATGCTTCTAATGAAAAGCTTTTTGAACATCATATTCCGGGAGATATATGCCAGTTGAATGGAATTAATTGCTCCGATAAAGAGAGAAAGGGCTAATACGCGTATTACGGGGATAAGCCTGTCATTGTTATAAAAATTTGCAATCAGTGGTGAGGTGAAAAAGAGTAGGGCATAGACGATGGATGCTATGATAAAACTGGCATAAAATACCGAGGAGAAGTCTAAGTCGTCGGCATCTTTCTTTTGAATTAGAGCCGTATTTAGCCCACTTTGCACAAAAACATTTGCAATGGCAATAAATATGGTAATGATGGCGATTAGCCCAAATTCTTCTGGTGCTAAGATTCTTGCTAAAACAATGGAAACCACAAATTGCACGAACTGGGTCCCAACTCGTTCAAGAAACTTCCAAATCAACGAAGAAATGATGGTGCGTTTTGAAGGCATTTCCTTCAAATATAGTTATAAATGGCTATCAATCCACTTGCTTCTCTGTGAACACCATGCCTTTAAGGAATCAATAGCATCAAGGTAGGATTCATAGGATGTTTCGTGATATTTATTTTCACTGGTGTTGAGAACGGGCCAACGTTTGTTGTCGTTTTTTATGGCCCTTTGAATGAGCTTGCCAAAGGTTTCTATGGAATCCGTCATAAACTCAATTTTTGGATAGTTATTTCTCCAGTACAATTGGGCTTTTTTTGCAAATGCATCGTTCTTCCATAGCCACTTATTCCATCCAGAATCTCTAATGAGCCATCCTTCGGGAGTTGATGTCCCAGTTCTGTGAATCCCATAGGCAAGGTCAAAATCCCAAACGGGCCCCATTTTTATGGGGCCTCCTTTTTCCCAGGTTAATAAAATACTACGCAAAAAACGACCATCATAATTTTTAGAAAATTCCTGAATCCAGTAATAGCGGATAAAATCGTCAATATCCAACCATTGATTTAAAGAATCTAGGGAGAGAGTAGCATTGTTTTTGATAAGAAGTTCAAAAGAGTTAATATGATTTTTCAGAAGGTTGAACGATTGTTGAGAAACATCTTTTGGATAGCGTATTTCAAAGAGATTCTTGTTCGATGTTTGGAAAGAGGGGCGATTACTGGGAGGCGTAGTTTTTTCGAATAGAAAACTGGAGTCATTTTTAGCGATTTTGACGCGCTGATTCCCAACTTTAATGCTTTCAGTCAACAGATATAATCCCTCGTATTTCCGATTAAGATATAATTCTACAAATTTAGATTTAGGTGAAAAATCATCTCCTAAATTATTCGCTAGTTTGTATGTGATAAAATTTTTGAGGTGACTTTTATCCCTAAAATTTGCAATAAGCACGAAGTCGCGATTTTTGGGAAAATCAAATAGGGAAATTTTTTCATTAAATTCAATTTTGTAGCTATACTTGGGCATTTCAAAGGATGAAAAACCTCGACCTTTGATGGTTATACCTAGGACGCTGCTGCTTGGGGATTCTACACCATAGATCTGCAATTTTGCGGGGATTTTATCTTCTCGATTTCGAATCTCTTGAAGGTCTTCAGTCTCGATTACTAGGCGGGGAACTTCGGCATAGGGATACTCAGAATCGTCCAGCGGTAAAAATGTAATGTCATTAGAAGGGTTTTCCCATACACAGGCCCATAAACCGCATAGCAAAAAAGCGAATAAAACTGAAAATATCCTTTTCATTATAGGTGCTTATCTATCCATATGGTACGCTGTTGCATCCAGTTTCTCAAGGAGTCTACCGCTTCATCGTGACTTTTGTATCCCTGTGAAAATTCCCATAAAAAGGTGGACCCCAGAATAGGCCAACGCTTAAAATTGTTTTCAGCCGCTTTATGAATTTCTTGTTGGTAAATCTTGAGGGAGTCCTGTGCTGCAATAAATACATTTCGGTTTTTTATCCAGTAATCCTTAATTTTTTTTGTGAACTTTTGATTCTTAAATAGGTGCTTGTTCCATTTGTTCCATCGCAAGTACCAGCCTTCTGCTTCTAGAACTTTATACCCACCATAGCTCAAGTCAAAGTCCCATACTGGTCCAAAGTGCATGCTTTCTCCGGGTTTCCAGGAAAAGTATACGCTGGTGTTAAAGTTATTGTCAATATTTTTTGCGAATTCTTCAACCCAGTAGTATTTGGAGTAGGTTGCCACATCAATCCATTTTTGGTCTAGGGTGTCATAGTCAATGTCTCCGGACATATATGATTCCCATTGATTGAGAAAAGATTGAACATGGACTAATCTTGTAGAGTCAATGATTTTAGGATATCTAATTCTAAAGGAAAGCCCACTTTGGGAGAAAACAATTTGGTTGTCAGGGTCATATTTTTTATCTACTTCAATGAGGTAGTTTTCCGTACTTTTGGAAAGGTCAACACGGTTCTTGGAAACCTTGATGGTTTCTGTGAGTAAATAAAGCCCTTTATAATCTCGATTGAAATAAAGTTCTACGAAGACGCCGTGGGGAGTGTAGTCCAAATTGAGCCACTGCGCAATTTTAAAGCTGATGTAATTTTTTAGGAGGGTTTTATCGGCATGATTGGCGATGAGCGCCCAGTCTCTATCGGGAGGCATTCCAAATAGAGACTGTTTGTCGTCAAATTCGAGCTTCATGCCATATTTTGACATGGTGAGACTGGAATTTCCTCTGCCCCGTACGGTTAGGTATAGTATGTTACTTAAGGGAGAGTTTTCACCATATATTTGTAGTTTTGCCGGGATTTCGTCTTTTTTGTTTCGGATTTCAAGAAAATCTTCTGTTTCAATTGCAAGCCTTGGTATGCCTGCGTAGGGGTATTCGGAATCATCTAAAGGAAGAAAATTCTGGGAGTTGTCGTTGCTTTCCCATACGCAGCTGATGAATCCTAAAGAAGAAAACAATAATAAAACGATTTTTTTTATCCGCATCACGTGGAACTAATTTAAAAATGTTTAGGATGATATAGCGAGAAAGGATGCTTAGTGCAATAATTTTTTATTTTATGACGGAATAAATGCAAGGAAGTTCTATGTCTATAAAGAAGACGGAAGATAGAGATTTGATGGAATCCCTCAAAGTCCTGATGAAACATTGGATGATCATGGGAATTTCCATTTTGTTTATGGGTATTGTTGGTGTCTTTGTTGCTTTTTGGATTCGGCCTGTATATCAAGTGGACGCGCTTTTGCAGATAGAATCGAAAAAATCTGCTGGGGCACCAATGATGGGGGATATGGCCTCCTTGTTTGCTTCTACTAGCCCTGCGGCAACAGAAATAGAACTTATAAAGAGTCGTAATGTTCTTGGAAGTACTGTAGAAAAGATGAGGCTTGAATATTATGCGGTTCCACTTTCTAGGATGGATCGTTTGTTTCATCGAGAGGGTAGACTCGAATTAATGAATTTTGAAATTCCATGGAAAAATGTTCCCGAAGAAGAACGCAATAAACCATGGATTGTTAAGGCCAAAGACTCTGTTAATTTTGATCTGGAAGATCACAATGGTGATAAGGTGCTTTCCGGGGTGGCTGGACAAACATATCATTTTTCGTATGCTGGTGATTCTGCTGTTTTTGGAATATACCGAATGAATGCCCGTAAGGGGCAAAGCTTTTCTGTAGGTAAAAAAACATATTTAGATGCAATAGAGGCATTTAAGGGTTCTTTTGATGTTCAAGAAAAGGGAAAGAAGACGAGCATTTTGGAATTCACGTACCAAGACATTTATCCTGATAGGGCTGTGGAAATTCTTAACGAGGTTGCCTCGCTTTACCTTCGCCAAAATGTAGAGGAGCGTAATGCTGAGGCCCAAAAAACTTTGGAGTTTCTGGAAGGACAGTTACCTGACTTGAAGTCCAGGATGGATTCCTCGTTAATGAATTTGCGGGCGTACCAGAATCGCGTTGGTTCTGCTGATGTTAATGCGGAAACGCAGATAGTGTTGCAGCAGAGAATGGAATTGCAACAGAAAATTTTGGAATTGCAACAGAAGAAACAAAAAGCGGTTCGTCTATTCCATGCGGAACATCCTACGGTAAAAACATTGGAAGATCAAGAGGCTGCACTGCGTCGCGAGATGAATAAAACTTCAACGGTCGTTGAAAAATTGCCTGAAACTCAACAGGAAATCTTAAGACTAAGGAGCGAGGTCGAACTTAACAAGTCCTTGTATACCTCTACGCTAAATAACGTGCAACAGTTGCGTCTAGTATCGGCTGGAGAGATGGGCTCGGTTCGTATTGTGGATTTTGCGGAACAGCCTACAAAACCCGTAAAGCCGAAGAAGAAGATGATTCTCGCCATATTCCTTTTCCTGGGCTTCTTGCTTGGTGCGGCATTAGTCTCGCTTCGGGAAAAGTTTAGTGGTGGCGTTAAGAGCGCTAGCTTCATTGAAAAGGAAACCGGCTATACTGTCTATGCTAAGGTTCCTAAGGGCAATCCCAATGGAACCAAGGGCACCCGTCCTTTGGCTGTGGTTGAGCCGGATGATGTGGCTGTGGAATCTCTCCGTGCCCTCAGGTCTTCACTGGAATTTTCCATGATGGAATCGGATCAGCCTGTGATTGGCGTGAGTGGCCTGATTCCCGGCGTGGGCAAGAGCTTTATTTCTGTGAACCTGGCTGCGTTGTATGCCGGACTTGGCAAGAAGGTCTTGCTTATAGATGCTGACCTTCGTAAGGGCCGCCTCCATAAGGAGTTTGGTATCAAGCGTGGTAATGGCTTGTCTCAGGTTTTGCTTCGCGAGGTGGATGCGGAATCCGTTGTTTCAAATACGGAAGTTGATAATTTGTTTGTAATGCCATGTGGCAATGTTCCGCCAAATCCGGCAGAACTTTTGGGTTCTAAACACTATTTGGAACTCATTGAGCAGTTTAAGCAGCAGTATGATTTGATAATTGTGGACACGCCGCCCATCATGCTTGTAACGGACGCTGCTCTCGCTTGTCGTGCGGCTTCTCAGATAGTGATGGTTATTGAATACAATAAGCATTCCATTGAGGCCATTCAGGATGGTATTGGTCAGATTCTAAAGGGCAATTCCAATGCTCATGCTTCCATTGTCATCAACAAGTATGAACATGGTAGCCAGGATGGCTACGGCTACAAGTACGGTAAGTATTAATCCGGTCTGTTAATCGCCAAAGCCGATTCTGGCTTGGAAAAAACATTGCGACATGTCATCTGCATTCATTCCGAAAAGGAATGCGTGGTGGTGTGTGTCTTTGAAACGAACGATATTTATTTTTCCGCCTAGTGGAATCTGGTTGATGTAATTCATCTGGATAGAGCGGATTTTCTTGTTTTTGATTTCGTCTTTGTTGAGAGCGTCCATCACCCAATCCACGTAGCGGCAGTGGTTCACATGTCGGTTCATGTCCAAATCGCTGTAGTGGGCTTCTTCCGTGTTGACAACTGTAGGCTCCTCGCCTGGAACCATGATGTCTAGCATTTCAGGAAGCGCATTCTTGCCAGGGTAAAGTGGTATGGGGAATGGACTATTGGAAGGGTTTTCCGCTTTTCCGGTTTTTAGGTTCACTAGCAACCAGGAGGATGTTGCCTGCGCGATGGCGTTACCCTGCGCGTCTAGGATGGAATAGTCTTTGAGGCAGACCTTATCCTGATAGAAATCCTTGGCCCAAGTGCTGATGGAGAGGCTTTCGCCCCAGAGTGGCATGTGGTTGATGCGAATTTTCATGCGGGTGATGACGTAGGTATAGCCCGCTCTGATCATGCTTTGCAATCCAAAACCGTTTTGTTCTGCATCTGCGAGGGCCGTTTCCTCCATAAAAAGAAACAGGTTGGATAACCGAAGTCGACTGTAGAAGTCACAATCGGAAAAGCGAACGTCAAATTTCTTTGTAGTAATTTCTGTTTCCATAACGGATTTACTATTTTGATGCGTGAAAGCTAGTCCTAGTATAACAAATTTTATGGCAGAACCGTTCCTGAAACCTATTTCTATCCAGCTCCCGGCCTACCATTCCTTTAATGGCGAAGTTAGGCTTCCGGGCTCCAAGAGCATTACCAACCGGGTGTTTTTGTTGTCTGCCTTGGCTAGGGGGATGACCCATCTGCACAATTTGCTGAAAAGCGACGATACCCGTTATATGGGTGAGGCTCTTCGAAAATTGGGAATAAACATCCAGTTTTCGGAGGATTATTCCGAAGCTGTGGTTGTTGGAAATGGCGGCCCGTTTATGCTGGGCGCAGGCATCTCGGCTGCTGTAGAGGGTGGATGCATCGCGTCTCCTGTAGAACTTTATCTTGGAAACGCTGGCACAGCCATGCGTTCCCTGACGGCGGCCTTGACCCTCGGTAAGGGGAGTTTCCTCCTAAGCGGCGAAGAACGCATGACGGAACGGCCCATTCGGGATTTGGTGGATGCACTTTCTGCTCTCGGAGCCGAGATTTCTTATACAGAAACGGAAGGCTATCCGCCAGTCAAAATAATTGCTGATGGTTTGAAGGGCGGTGATGTCTCCGTTCGCGGAAATATTTCCAGCCAGTACCTGACGGCCCTTTTGATTTGTGCCCCTTATTGTAAGGCGCCCCTTCATATTCATGTGGAAGGGGAACTGATTTCAAAGCCCTATATTCTTCTCACGCTGGATGTGATGAAGGCCTTTGGTATCGAAGTCCGTCGCGAAGGTTTCTCGGATTTCTTTGTTCCACAGGGAGTGTATCGGTCTCCGGGCGAATATTGGGTGGAGGGCGATGCTTCTTCTGCCAGCTATCCACTTGCGGCCGCGGCTATTGCCAAGGGAAAGGTGCGAGTGCTGGGTATTGGCACGGAAAGTCGACAGGGTGATGTGCAGTTTGCGGAAGTCCTTCATAAGATGGGCGCAAAAATCACGATGGGGCCGGACTGGGTAGAGTGTGACGGCACGGGTTGCGAATTATGTGGTGTAGATTTGAATTTGAACCACATTCCCGATGCTGCAATGACTGTTGCCGTTTTGGCACTTTTTGCGAAAGGGCCCTCTAAGATTAGCGGCATCGCCAGCTGGCGTGTGAAGGAAACGGACCGCATTGCGGCTATGGCTGCGGAACTTCGCAAAGTAGGTGCGGAAGTTCAGGAATCTACGGATTTCATCGAGATTGTTCCTCCTGCACAGCTACAGTCTGCGACTATCGAGACTTACAATGACCATCGTATGGCCATGTGCTTTAGTCTGATTTCCTTGGGCGGTGTTCCTATAAAAATTATGGACCCTGCTTGCGTGAACAAAACCTATCCGCGGTATTTTGAAGATTTTCAGAGGTTGGCTAAATAGTGAGGAATATTTTGAGAATAGGAGTGCTTGTGGTGGCAATGCTTTCGGGCCTTGTCTTTGCAAACATCGATATTTCGGATTTCCAGACTTATGTGGATTCTGTGGTTCCTGGTTCCCGCTACGGATTGTCCGTTCGTTCCTTGAAAACGGGGGAGGAACTGGTCAACATCCGTGGAACAGAAAAGTTTACACCGGCCAGCACTCTCAAAACGCTGACGACTGCAACGGCGCTTCATTTTTTGCCTTTGGACTATGCTCCGCAAACCAAGGTCTCGTTGGATGGAAGCATCAAAAATCACGTGTTTTCGGGGACCATTTCTATTCGCGGGGAAGGTGACCCGAATTTTTCGGGCCGTTACTACGCGGAACCCTTCTATATGCTCTATTCCATGGTGGATTCCATTCGCACTTTAGGCATAGATACCATCCGCGGGAAAATCGATTTGGACACCTCCTACTACACGGGCCCTTGGAAGGCGGAACATTGGCGCAAAAACTTCTATGATGCTTGGTATGGTGCTGAAATTGCTCCTTTGAATTTTAATGACAATTGCACTTTGGTTCGCATGAAACCAGGCGAAAAAGAAGGCGATACGGCTATAGTTACGCTGGTTCCCGATGTGGGCTATGTGGTGCTGAAAAACAATCTGGTGACGGGGAAGAAGAAACGTCGCAAATGGACTTGGGCCTTGGATCCTGTGAAGCCGGAAATTACCATCGGCGGAGAAATTGGCGCGGAGATTGATTCTGCAAGCCTGGTTTTGCCGGTGCGAAATCCCATAGCTTATTTCCGGGCGGCATTCCTCTATGCCATGAAGGAACACGGGGTGGTTTTTGAAGAGGACAGTGCGGCTTCTTCGGGCATAGGCATCTGGTCCTATAGTTTTTCTGCGGCGCCTTTCCTCAGCATTCTGGATGAAATCAACCAGCGGAGTCAGAATTTTCACGCCGAAACTTTGTTCCGCAATCTCGGGGCCGAGAAAGCGGGTGAGGGTAGCGTTGCTGGCGGTAAGCAGATGGAGCGGCAGTTCCTCGCAGATATAGGGATTGATTCCGCAGAATTTGAAGTCTGGGACGGTAGTGGACTTTCCCCGAATAACAAAGTCAAACCTTCTGTAGAGACGAAACTTCTCGCTAAGATGGCGCGGCACCCGAAAGGTAAATTCTACATCGGGAGTTTTGCGAGCCCTGGTGTGGGCACTGGCAGTAAGCGTATGGTGAATTTGGAACATACTTGGCTCACTCGTTTCAAAACTGGATTTATCGGCGAGGCTCATGCTTTAGCGGGTTATATCTTCACGATGGATGGAGATACATTGACTCTTGCCATGTATCTGAACGAGACTGGGAAGAATCCCGATGCCACATGCAAGGATGTTTTGGATACGCTGTGGACCCGTATTGTCAATCGTACTAATGACAATTATGCCTCCTATATGCAGATGAAGGATTTGTGGCTTTCTGGACAAATCATTCAGGGCCTAAATCAGCGTTTGGATTATTTCTCCAATGCTTTAAAAGGTCGTCCTTACCTTTTGGGGCCTATGGGTGAGAGCTATTTAGATACTATTGAAAATAAGCCTTTAGTTTATCTGGATTCCGTAGATTGCGTGACTTTTGTGGAACATGTGCTGGCTCTAGCTTTGGCACCCCATGAAGATTCCATCTTTGCGGTGCATCAGCGCATTCGCTATTTTGATGGTGAAATCACCTATGCCAAACGGAAGCATTACATGCTGGCAGATTGGGTGGGCGAAGGAACGTTTGCGAAAGTGCTGCCGATGAAGGGTGATACCACTATTTTCAGAACACTCCTAAAGAACGATTTCTTTAAGGCGAAAAATTTGGAATATGGAAAGCCGGATCCCCAGGTACGCATTGATTATCTGCCCTATGAACGGGCTTTGGAGTGGGCTGGAGAAATACATAAAGAAAATTTGAAAGTGATTGGTATTGCGTTTATTGGAAAATCGGAAAAGATTGACGCCACCCATACGGGGTTCGTTATTTTGCGTCCAAACATGGCTCCTATTCTTCGCCATGCCTCGTCACTTGCAAAACAAGTGAAGGAGCAACCTTTGCAGGAATATTTGGAAAGCCGCAAAGGCAAACTTCCGGGAATTACTTTGTTTGAATTTTTGCCGCAGTAGTGTGGAGTTTGCTGCAACTTTTGTTGCTGTAATGCGACATTAATCGCCGTAGTCAAAGGCCAACAGTACGACTAGTTCATATTGCTCCGCGTTGTCATCCTTAATGGCTGTCCACGCATCGGGGGCCCAACCATAGGCTGTCATAGGGAGTTCCTTTCCCATCACGGTTTCTGCGGCTTCCACTTCTTCCCATTTGATGGGAGCGGAACTTTTGTAGTAGCGGAGCATTCCCAATGCTTCCAGACAATCGGCATTGTCGTCGATGAGTTGGTAGGCACATTCCTTGAAACTCGCTCCTTTGAGGCGAAGTACGCGATAGAGCCGTTTCCGTTCCAGGAATCGCTGCAGGTCAAAGAAATCTGTAGCAATTAAGGCCTGCTCCCCAAAGAATATTTCCAACTCCCTGAAAAGTTCAGAGGATTCATCCATGAGGGGGGAGTGCTTTTTGATAAGGGCTTTGACTTCTGCGGCTTTCGGCATGCCCAAAAGATAGTATTCTCTTTTTTTGAGGGCGCCTAATTTTTTATCTTGTAGTTTGTAAATTGCTACAAGGTAGCGGAATTAAACTTTAACCAACGACTGCGAAAATGAAAAAAGTTTGTTTGTTAGGTGCAACGGGTTCCATTGGAACTTCCACTTTGGATGTTCTTGAACAGCATTCCGATTTGTTCACACTCCATTCTCTGGCGGCGAATTCCAGCTGGCAGAAGGTGGCGGAAATTGTCCGCAAACGCCATGTGAAGCGTGTCTGCATGTTTGACGAAACTGCCGCTGCCGCACTGAAAAAAGAGTTGGGCATGGAAGTCTTGGTGGGTATGGAAGGCCTTCGTGAACTGGCTGCCGACCCGGAAGTGGATATTGTTATCAACTCCCTGATGGGTGCTGTGGGTTGCCTCCCGACCATTACCGCTATTGAGCAGGGAAAGCATGTGGCTTTGGCAAACAAGGAAACCATGGTTATGGCGGGTCCTGTTATTTGGGACAAGTTGGCAGAAAATCCCAAATCTTTTATTACGCCTATTGACTCCGAGCATAGCGCTATTTTCCAGTGTCTGGAAGGTGGCAAGCGCGAGAAGGAAGTGGAGTTCCTGGAAATCACCGCTTCTGGTGGACCTTTCCGCGAATGGCCCATTGAAAAGTTTGAAAATATTACGGTGGCCGACGCTTTGAACCATCCTGTTTGGAGCATGGGCAAGAAGATTACCATTGATTCTGCATCCATGATGAACAAGGGTTTGGAAGTTTTGGAAGCGCATTTCCTGTTCCATATTCCGTACGACCAGATTAAGGTGGTGGTTCACCCTCAGAGCATGGTTCATTCGCTGGTACAGTTCCGCGATGGAAGCCTCATGGCACAGTTGGGCGCGCCCGATATGCGCATCCCGATTCAGGTGGCACTTACTTGGCCGGATCGTCTGCAGTTGGAGACAAAGCGTCTGGATTTGCCCACGCTCGCGAAGCTCACCTTCTTTGAACCCGACTTCGAAAAGTTCCGCTGCCTGGCGTTGGCCTTCGACGCTGGCCGTCGTGGAGGAATTGTTCCTGCCATGATGAACGCCGCCAACGAGGTTCTGGTGGATCGTTTCCTTAAGGGAAATTTGAAGTTTACGGATATTCCAAAGTATGTGGAAAAAGTGATGGCGAAGGCTCCTGATGTTACAGGTCGCTTGTCTTTGGATCAGGTGTTGGAAGCTGATGCCGAAGCTCGCCGCATGACTATAGACTTTTTGAAGTAAAGACTGATGTCCAATATTCTTGACAACGTACTGATGTTTGCCTTGGGACTTGTAGCCCTCAGTTTTCTCGTGTTCATTCACGAACTGGGACATTTTGCTGTGGCAAAATGGAACAAGGTGAAGGTCAATACATTTAGCATTGGATTTGGAAAGAAGTTGTTGCGTTTCAAGAAGGGCGAAACGGAGTATTGCCTGTCGGCCATTCCTTTTGGTGGTTATGTGGCCATGGCAGGTGAAAATCCGGATTCCATTGAAGATGGTGCAAAACCTTCGGACCGGGATTTTCTCGGCAAGTCCGTGGGCGCCCGTGCGGCTATTGCTTTTGCTGGCCCCTTTGTGAACATCATTTTCGCCTTTGTTTTGCTCGTTGTCCTTTATATGGTCGGGGTTCAGGAACCATCTACCAAGGATTTGATTGTGGGTTTTGTGGCGAAGGATTCGCCAGCGCTCCAGGCGGGCATTTTACCGGGCGATACCATTACGGCAATGAACGGGAAACCCACTCAGGGCTGGGATGATTTTCGCGAGCAGATTGGTGTGAGTCTTGGTGCCGAAGTGATGCTTGAAGTTCATCGTGGTGGAACTCCGCTTTCCATCGTGGTAGTTCCGCAGGAGCTTGTTGTGCCGGCTCAGGATTCCACCGGCTCTGAAATCAAGATGGGCATTGGTGATATAGGTGTTTATCCTCGAAATCGTGTGATTGTCCGCGAACCGCCCAAGGAGGGTTCTGCTGCGGCAAAGGCTGGCATTGTCCAGGGCGATACCATTTATGAAATCAATGGGGAGCATATTTCCCGCTATGAAGAAGTGGTACGCCAGATTGATGGCTCCAAAGGTGGCGAGGTGAAGGTGACGGTGATTCGTGGTGGAGACACTCTTACCATGGGTCTTACGCCGGCATACAACGAAGAATACAAACGTTATATGGTTGGCATTCAAATGGGCTATGTGCTCTTTCGTGAAACCCATGTAGTCCGTCGCGGCCCTGTAGAAGCATTGGAAAAGACTTGTGCGACTAGTTGGAAAATGACAACGAGCATCTTCCGCTACTTCAAGCGTATGTTCCAGGGACAGGTGAAGGTTGATGCCTTTTCTGGTCCGGTTTCCATTGTTGCCGTGATGGGAAATGTGTGGATGAGTGGATTCCAGGATTTCCTCATGCTCCTTGCGCTCATCAGCATTAACTTGGGTGTAATGAACCTGCTCCCGCTTGCCATTACCGATGGTGGTCTCCTGATGTTCCTCGGCATAGAGAAGGTCCGCGGTCGCCCCCTCAGTTTAAAGACTCAATCCATTATCCAGAATGTAGCCGCAGCGTTCTTTATTAGTTTCTTTGTGTTTATTACGATTCTGGACTTTGGAAAGCTGAGTTTGTTCTTGAGGTAACGCGTGGTGTCATCCTGAGCGAAGGTCTAAAAGACCGTAGTTGAAGGATCTAACATCTCCATCTTCAGTCCTCATTGACGATTCACCTTTGTTATTTTATATTTAGAATATGCTGGTTGGCCCCTCTCAAATAAACAAGTTCGCTTGCTGCCGCGCATTACTGAAAATGTGCAATTTTGGCATGAAATTTGCGGGGGGGGGGGCGACTTTCTGATTTAAAAATTCCAAACACAATTTTGAAAAAATCAAAACCTTGCGCAATGACTGTGTGGGGTTTTTGTCGTGTTTGCAAAATTCTGGGGGTTCAGTATGAATAAAAAATCCTTCTTGGTGTTTTCGGCCTGTGCGTTTATGCTTACCGCCTGTGGTGGTGACAGTGGCTCAAACTCCGGTTCTTATGAGAATCTTGACGATATTCCGAACTGCTCAAGCAAGCGGGATGGCGATATTTATTTTGTTGAAGACAAAAACGAAGATTATGTCTGCGCAGATGGTAAATGGATTCCGTTGGACGAATTAGGAAAATCCAGTTCATCTGAAGAAGACGAGCTAGAGTCTAGTGAATCCAAGGAAAAAGATTTAGAAAGTGAAAGTTCTAGCTCGAATGATTTGGAAGGTGGTAGTTCCGATTCCAAGGAAAAAGATTTAGAAAGCGATGGTTCTAGCTCAAACGATTCGGAAAGTAGTAGCTCAAGCTCAAAAGAAGTGGATTCGTCAAGCAGTTCTACTTTAAAAGAACTGACCGAGGCTGTTGTAAAAAATGCATCAGTTATGGGTTCTGCAACGAAAGGCCCCTTTGAATTTGGTTCCCCCGTATATATTTATGAACTCCATCCCGATAGCCTAGAGCAGAGGACTGGGCTCAGCTATAAGGATGAAATTTCCAGCAATCAGGGAAATTATGTTGTACCAAAAGTAACATTGTACTCTCCTTATGCCGAACTGGTTGTTGAAGGAAAATTTTTGAATGAGTACACTGGCAAGAATACTTCGAAGACTTTTACCCTGCGGTCAATTGCGGACTTGTCTTATTCTCAGGAATCTAATATCAATTTGTTGACCCATCTACAGGCAAATCGCATATTGACCCTTGTCAAGAAGGGCTATGCCTATACAGCCGCCAAAAAGCAGGCGGAACAGGAATTGATGACTTCCTTTGGCCTTTCCAATACAGTGACAGCAGACAAAAGCACCATCTATAGCAATGCAACCATGATGGCGATTTCACTTTTGTTCATAGGTAATCGCAATGAGGAAGACATTCAGAAAATGATTGATAATTACATTGATGATTTTGCGGTAGATGGACAGTGGAATGATTCCGAGACAAAAAATGAGATGGCTGACTGGGTCTTCGAGGCTGACTGGCTTACCATTCACAAAAATGTTGATACTTGGAACATCACGGGAATTGCCGATTTTCATAAGGAAATCTTAAAGTATCGAGACAACACTTGGGGCCTTGGCGGCTGTACCCAGAACAGAAATGGTGAAGCTACCGCTGTGGAAAATGAGAACAGTAAATATTATCATCAATGTTTTGTATGTGAACTTAGGACTAGTGGGGATAAATGGATTACTGATTCCTATACCTGGCATAATAAATCGATTGCAGATTGCGATACTTATGGCTGGCCTGTTGATTCCGTTGTGGGTGCAAAAAGAAATGGAGGCGTAAGCGGAAAACAATACGTCTATAATGGAAAGGAATGGTTTCAATCAGATGGCGATGTATGGAAAGACTATCGTGATGACAAAATTTATAAGATAGTTACAATAGGCGATCAGACTTGGATGGCTGAGAATTTGAATTATGACTACACAGCCGAGAGTTACTGCTATAAAAATAGTGCCGATTCCTGTGCTAAGTATGGTCGACTGTATACATGGGCTGCTGCAATGGATTCCGCTGCCGTATTCTCTTCCGCAGGCAAAGGCTGTGGCTATTATGGAACTTGTAGTATTAGCGGAACTGTTCGCGGCGTGTGCCCTGAGGGCTGGCACCTGCCGAGAACCGATGAATGGAGGACCTTGTTTGAGAATGTTGGAGACTGGACATCTGCGGGGACTGCTTTGAAGGCTGCTACTGGCTGGAATTCGCCGACGGATTATGAGGCGGATAGGGATGTCTACGGCTTTTCCGCTCTCCCTGCAGGCGGCAGATTCAGCAGTGGCGGTTTCTACGATGCCGGCGTCTACGCCTACTTCTGGTCGTCAAACAACAGCAGTAGCGACGACACCTACGGCATGTACTTGGGCTACGACCGCGAGGATGCTCACCTGGACTACTACGATAAGCGCGACGCGTTCTCTGTTCGTTGCCTCCAGGACTCCAACTAGAGGCGCGAAGAGCTACTAGCAAGCCCCCTGCGTAGCGGGGGCTTCAACAAAGTTCTTCCCTAAGGCGAAGCCAAAGGGAAGAACCGAATTTTAATCTTAACATCATTTAAATATCGAGCCTAAATATGTCTGACCCCAATTCAAATGAATTGCTTACCAAAAAAGAACTTTATGAACGATATTGGAAATGTCGTGATTTTGAGTTGAAAACTCTATGGCAAAGAGCTGCTTTTTTAGGCCCGCTTCTCGCTCTGACTTTTACTGGGTACGGTTGCTTCTTTGTAAAATGCTTTATAAGCGAAGATGGCTTGTTACGATTTCTTGATTATCCAGACATCGTGTTTAGCCATTTTGTCGCGATAGTAATTGCCTTGATGGGGGCTGTATTTTCTATGCTGTGGATTTATATGATGAAAGGTTCCAAAGCTTGGTATGAAGTGTATGAAAGGGCTATTACTGCCATGGACACGCAAAAAGACTGGCTTTTGCCTACAGAATTTCTGGATTGCTGTGGTGGATTTAAGTTTCAGCGGTTGCCTGGTTATTTGGATATTGCGAATACAAAAAAGGATAGTGCATTTGATGATAAACTATTCAGTATGAATGGAGGAGTGTTTTCTCCTTCAAAAATCAATATTGCCATTGGCCAAGTCTCGTTGGCATTTTGGTTTGTCATTATCGTTTTGCATTCGGTTCTATATTTTGTGTTCTGGATTTACAAGAAAGCTGCTTTGGAAGGATTCCACATATGTAATTCAACGTTTATTGCGTTTTGTATTTTTGCGCTTGTAATCATAGGAATAATAGTCGGTGTTTTTGCTCAAAATTGCGGGTTGGACACTTTAGAGAAAAGATGTAAAAGTAGTTCCTTGTCTGCAAAAGACCCTAATCGAAGTGAAAACCCTTTGAAAGTTGCCGTGCAGATATCTTATTCACGGGAGCTGACTGATGAAATGTTGAAAGAACTGTTGCCAGAATATCATTTTGAACAATGTGCGGATGGTTATAATCTGTACCGAATTTTTGAAGTTGATTCTTGCGAGGCTCATGTTCGCTTGTTGGATACAAGTGGAGAAAAGAGTCTGCGTGATGAGATTCCAAACTATGCCTTTTTAAATGAAGATGAATGGATTGTAAAAAATTGCAGTGTGGTTGAACGTAATTTCGAATTTTCAAAAGCTCGAAAAATGTTTTTTGAACAAAGGGTGAAGCCAACAATTAAAGAACTTTTGGATTTGTTAAAAAAACGGCGGTAAGGAAACTTTTTGTCTTCTTCATAGATGGCGTCACCGACAGATTTGTAGTTTGGACGAACAAAATCCATCTTGAATGCTTCCCTGAGATATTTGTGCAGAACGCGAGCCAACATGCAATAAATCCGCTTTTACAGCGGATATGCCCAAACATACAAAACATTAAGCAGAAAAATAAGTTGTATGGATCATTGGCAGGGCCGTTGCGAAGGTAAATCTTTATAGCCTTTGCGTGTACCCTTTCACATTTTTTTACCCACTTTTTTCTACTTTATATTCAGAAATTATTCCACGGATAGACGATGCTTTTGGAAACATCTCTCGTCTTTCGTTTCTTGTCTCTTTCAGAGGTTTACAATGAATATTCTCGTAGTTGGTAGTGGCGGACGTGAAAACGCAATCGCCCTCGCTGTAAAGAAGTCGCCCATGTGCGACAAGTTGATTTGTGCTCCGGGTAACCCGGGCATGGCGAACCTCGGCAAGTGCATCCCCGTGGATGTCGCAGACCCGAAGGCGATTGCCGACCTCGCTGTGGCAGAAAAGATTGACCTTGCCATCATTGGACCGGAAATTCCTTTGGTGGCTGGCGTTGTGGATGAATTCCGCGCCCGCGGTCTCCGCGCTTTCGGCCCGACGGCAGCGGCCGCTGCCCTCGAAGGCAGCAAGGCCTTTTCGAAGGAAATCATGAAGAAGTATGGCGTGCCGACGGCTGCCTTCGAGACCTTCACCGATCTTGAATCTGCAAAGAAGTTCCTCGCCGAACATCCCGCTCCCATTGTGGTGAAGGCGTCGGGCCTCGCCGCAGGCAAGGGTGCCATCGTCTGCATGACCGACAAGGAAGCTGCCGACGCTGTCGAAGAAATGCTCGGCGACAAGGCTGTGTTCGGCGAATCCGGCAAGACGGTCGTGATTGAAGAATTCATGGACGGAGAAGAAGCCTCCATCTTCGTTGTTTCCGACGGCAAGGATTACACCATTCTCAGTTCCGCACAGGACCACAAGCGCGTCTTCGACGACGACAAGGGCCCGAACACCGGTGGAATGGGCGCCTACTCTCCGGCTCCGGTTGTTACCGACGCCCTGCTGGACGAAGTGAAGAAGACGATTATTGAGCCGACCCTCAAGGGCATGGCTGCCGAAGGCAAGCCTTACACGGGCGTTCTCTACGTGGGCATCATGGTCACTTCCAAGGGACCGAAGGTCGTGGAATATAACTGCCGCTTGGGCGATCCGGAATGTCAGATTGTGCTCCCACTTTACGATGGCGATGTTCTCGCCTTGTTCGATGCCGCCGAAAAGGGCGAACTTGCAAAACTCGGCGCCCCGAAGGCCCCGAAGGGTTCTGCCGCCATCGTCGTGCTCGCAAGCAAGGGCTATCCTGGCCATTACGAAAAGGGCAAGGTGGTTACGGGCATTGAAGAAGCCGAAAAGAACGGTGCCCAGGTGCTGCATGCCGGTACCAAGATGGACGGTGACAAGCTTGTGACGAACGGCGGCCGCGTGTTCGGCGTCGTGGGTCATGGTGCAACGCTCCAGGCTGCTCTCGATGTCGCTTACGAAGCTTGCGAAAAGGTTCAGTTCGAGGGCAAGTTCTACCGCAAGGATATCGGTAAAAAGGGCCTTGCCCGCTTGAACAATTTGAACAAGTAAGGGCTGCGCGGCCTCGCTTCGCGGCTCATTTCAAAAAGAGGTTTTATGTTTAACTATAAAGAAAATGCAAAGGTCGGCATCGTCGCCGGCAGCAAGAGCGACCAGGAAGTGGTCGATAAAATCACCGCCGTGCTCGATAGCTTCGGCATCGTCTGGGAATTCAACATTCTCTCCGCGCACCGCACTCCGAACGCCACCGCCAAGTATGCGAAGGAAGCCGCCGACCGCGGTCTCCAGGTCATCATCGGTGTCGCTGGCCTCGCCGCCGCCCTCCCGGGCGTGCTCGCTGCCCACACGATTCTCCCGGTCATCGGTCTCCCGTGCGCTGGTGGCCCACTCAACGGCGTGGACGCCCTCCACTCTATCGTCCAAATGCCGGGTGGCATTCCTGTGGCGACCGTCGGTATCGGTAACGGCAAGAACGCCGGCTACCTCGCCGCCCACATTGTCGCTCTTTCCGATGCAAACGTCAAGGAAAAACTCGTCGCTTACCGCAAGGGTTTGGGCGATATCGATGCCTAAATCACGGGCCACATTAGACGATTCCGTATAACGTAACGATTAGGTCACGCCACATGGGCCTTCGAATGCCGCGCTTCATTTGTTCACGAGTTATTGCCGCAGCATTATTGCTCGCCGCAAGTTTTTTCCCGTGTTCTCTGTGGGCGGGTGAACCGAACCTTCCTGAATTGACGTTGGATAAGGCTCCCTGGCTTGCCGGTGAACGCCTAACCTTCAGTCTTGGTTGGGGGCCTATTACCGCGGGCACGGCGACTCTCGCTGTAAAGCCGCTGGCGGATGGCCGTACGGAATTCTACTCTCTGGCTCATGATAACGGCACCCTGAAGAAACTCTATCCTGTGGCCGATACCATCTATACGCGGGTTCGTAACAAGGGCCTCATGACAGAGGTCTTCCGCAAGACTCTCCATGAAGGCAGTTATCACAACAAGTCCGTCATTCGCTTTGACCGCAAGGGAGAAAAGGCTTGGCTTTCGGATACAGTCTTTACGGACCCCGTCAAACGTCAGGTCAAACGGTCCGCAGATACTGCGGTCGCCATTCACGGGGACGAGCACAGCATTATTTCCGCTTTCTACTATGTGCGGACTATGCCGCTAACCATTGGCGACACCACCCATTTTTCAGCGGTCAGTGGCAAAAAGCGCTACGAACTTAAGGTCCTAGTCCATGGCCGGGAAACTTTGAAAACAGCTATTGGAACTGTCCAAACTGTGAAGGTGGAGCCCGTTCTTGACGGGGACGGCATTTTTAACTCAAAGGGGCGGATTTTCATTTGGTTCACTGATGATGCTCGGCGTATTCCCGTATTGATGGAGTGTGAAATCGCTTTGGGTTCCATCAAGGCAAAATTGGTGAAAATGGAGTGAAATGGCCATATCGACGAATATAAACCAACTTTTACATGTTTGTTTTTGATAAAAACCAATAAAAAAGTTATATTCCAAAAGCGAAATTTACTTATTAGAGGCTGTAATGCTAAAGAAATTGTGTTTAATGCTTTTAGTTGCCACTTTGTGCTCGGGCACCGCCTTCGCAAAAAAGGCTCCCAAGACATCTAAGGCTGCTCCCAAGGCTGCGCCTGAAGCTGCAGCACCTGCGGAAGATGAATTTTCTGATGATGGTTTTGTCGCCGCCAGTGGTTCTGAACAGGTTGCATCTGAAGGTTCTTCTTCTGAGGACGAGTTCGATGATATGGATGGCGGCTTGAGCAAGGCTCAAAAGGAAGAACTTGCTGAACGTAAAAAGTTTGAAGAAGATCAGCGTGCTGATGAATACGCAAACTCCCTTCGTCGTCGTGACTGGCTAAAAGACCGTTTGATTCTTGAAATCGGTATGGGTTCTCGCATGCCGTTTATGGGTGAAACTGGTATGGGTATGGGCTTTGGTGCTGGCGCAGAATATATTACTCGTTGGCATGTTGGCGCTTTTGGTTCTTTCGGTTTCCTGCCCAAGGGAACAGATACGGACTTTGACGATATTGATTTGGAAGGTGGTATTGGTTATAAGTTTGGTATCAACTACTATCTCTTCCCCAAGAATCCTATTCACCTTGGTTTTTCTGCCTCCTATGGAACCGTTTATTTTGACCACGACGTGACCCCGGATGATGGTCTTCGCTCAATCATCATCGTTAATGGTTTCCAGTTTGATGCCTTGGTCACGTACCTCTCTGATGAGTGGTACTACCTCCAATTCTCCTTTGGTGTGTACTATGCTCCAGAATTGGCTAATGATCCGGAAGATAACCCCAGCTATCGTTATGATAAGCCCAATAAGAAGTGGGTATCGGCCGTGGTTAACGAAGACGGCATGAGCAAGTTTGGCATTGTGTTTGGTATTACCATTGGCTTTGCCTTCCCCGAATTCTTCCCGGATGACACTGAAAAGCGCCGTCGTGAACGTGAGGCAGAACGCGCTCGCGCTGACCGCCGCAAGTAATAGTTTTTACGCGTAAATTTAAAGCGCACCTCGTAGTGAGGTGCGCTCTCTTTATACCCATGCCCGGAATCGAACCGGGATAACGCCCTTCGGAGGGGCGGACACTATCCATTGTGATACACGGGCTCGCCAATGTTGCTGAGGAAAAACCTTAGCGAACATCCGATTTCGGTTGCCCTAATATAGAAAATAGAACTAAAGAAGTCTGACGGTTAATTCGTGAGGTTCTGCATCTACCACTAATGCTTTGCGGAATGTCCCAACCTCGCCATCTCCTTCCAGCACTTTTACAATATTGTCGTTGTCGAGGGAATCGCCTTCCGTGCGTCCATAGAAGTGGTATTCGCTTTCCTCGGCCGCCTGGTCTAAGATGATGGTGATTTTCTTTCCAATCATTTTCTCTGCGCGTTCTGCAGCAAGTTCTTCCTGAAAATCTGTAATTGCATCTAGGCGGGCCCGGGCTTCACTTTCATCTACAGAAGGAAGATTCATCTCCATGACAGGTGTCCCTTCCTCAGGACTAAAAACGAATCCGCCTAGGTGGTCGAAGCGAATGTCTTGCAGCAACTCCATGAGTTCTTCAAAATCTTCGTGAGTCTCCCCGGGGAATCCAACGAGGACCGTCGTCCGCAGTGTAACCTTGGGAATGCGTTTCCTAATTTTTTTCAGGAGTTCTATTAGTTCTGCCTTGCGGTAATGCCGTTTCATCAGTTTTAGCATCTTGTCGCTTGCGTGCTGGATGGGCATGTCCACATACTTGCAAAGCCGCTTTTCCTTAGCCATTAAATCTAGAAGCTCATCATCCACAAATTGAGGGTACCAGTATAAGGTGCGTATCCAGGGAATTTTTGTGTTGTCTAGAATTGCTTTTAAGAGCTGCGTGAGCGTTCCGCCCTTCTTTCCCTTTTCATGACCAAAGTAAGTCGTGTCCTGAGCGATGAGAGTTAGCTCCTTAATGCCCTGTGCTTCTAATTCTTTGGCTTCTGCTACGATATCATCGATAGAGCGAGAAACCTGTTTACCACGAATGAGGGGTATGGCGCAGTAGGCGCAGCGCCTGTTGCAGCCTTCCGCTATTTTTAGGTAGGCATGGTGCGGAATTCCGCCGAGATTTAGGCGGGTTAAATTTTCAGCATCGCAGTTTTCGGGAGCGATGAACCCCATTTTCTTCAAAAGTTCGCCAGGCTTGTATGTTCCCACCCAGTAGTCTACTTCAGGCAGTTCCTTGATGAGTTCCTCGCCGTAACGGCCGCTGAGACATCCAGAAACGATGAGTTTTTGTTTTGGTTTTTTCTTTTTCGCTTGAGCAAGAATGGCGTTAATGGATTCTTCTTTAGCGGCTTCGATGAATCCGCAGGTGTTCACCAAAATGTAGTCGGCTTTTGATGCGGTATCGCAGGTGGTGAATCCCGCATGGAGCATTTCTCCAACCAGACATTCAGCATCTACTTGATTCTTGGCGCAACCTAGATGAACGACAAAAACTTTAGGTTTTCTTTTCTGCATACGTCAAATATAGAAATGGAGGGTTAATAAAAAAGAGCTCTCAAAGAGAGCCCTTTATACGACAAAATCTGGTAGACTATTCCCAATCATCGCTAGCGGCAGGAGCGGCCGGTGCAGCGGGTGCGGGGGCTGCTTCAGCGGCAGGAGCTGGCTGGGCGGCAGGTGCCGGTTCGGCAGTAGGAGCTGGAGCGGGTTCAGCAGCTGGTGCGGGTTCGGCAGCTGGAGCGGGTTCAGCTGCGGGTGCAGGCTCAGCGGCAGGAGCCGGAGCAGGTTCAGCAGCAGGTGCGGGCTCAGCGGCAGGAGCCGGTTCGCTAGCAGCTTCGCTAGAAGAATCCTCTTCTTCACCATTAGGATTGCCCACATCATCGTTACTGCTATTGTCAACCCACCAGGCATAGTTAAGTCCTGTCAGAACCTGCTTGCCATATTCTTGCGCATTAGGAATGGTGGGGAAGTAGCCGATACGGACGCGGTAGAAGGTGCCTTCCAGTTCGCCCGGATTTTCAACTTCGGCTACGTAAGCCTTGATATTCTGTTCTGCGAGCTTCGCAACGACGGCATCAGCCTTCTTCTTGGATTGCTGGATGCTCACTTGAATTACGTAAGAGCCTTCGCTCTGCGGTTGGAGACTTCCAGCAGGTGCGGCAGCCTTGGCAGTATCAGCAGCGACTTTAGCAGAATCCTTTTTTGCGGAAAGGGACTGGATAGGAACCAGTTTGGGTTCTTCGGGGGCCGGAGCTGGCTTCGGGGCGACCTTGGCAGGTGCGGGTTTAGCAACTTGCTGCGGTGCTGCGTTTTCTTCGCTGGTTTCGCAGGCCGTCATCAGGGCGCAAGCAAGGGCGATGGCGCTCAAGGATGCAACTGAAAAAGACTTCATTTTAAACTCCAATTTTGTCGTTTTCACCCAAAAATACGAACATTTGGGTTTTATAGGCCAAATATAGATATCTCTTTGTTGCTTCGCAAGTTAAATATGACCAAAAAAGCCCGATTTATGGCGTAAATCACCCTTTTGAAGGGTAATTCCCCTGACCCTTGACGAAATCCCTCAAGATAAATATATTTGGGCTCCAAACTGAATTTAACCAAAGGATTATCGTGATCGGCGTTATTGTTAAGTCCAACGAACCTTTCGAACGCGCTCTCAAGCGTTTCACCAAGTCTTGCGAAAAGAACGGCATCATCTCCGATGTGAAGAAGCGTCAGCGTTTTGAAAAGCCTTCCGAAGAAAAGAAGCGCATTGAAACGGCTGCTCGTCGCAAGCGTCTCAAAGAGATTGCTGACCAGAACCGCAAGCGTCTCTACTAATCGGGTTCTAAATTTTCAAGAATGAGTCGTCGGCTTAGCGGTCGGGGGCTCATTCGTTGTTTCTGGAGGTAAAATCATGAGTGCACTACTTACCAAAATCCTGGACGACGTCAAAACGGCCATGAAGGCCCATGATGCCGAAACTTTGAGTACTCTCCGTACTCTCCACTCCGATATCAAGAACGAGGCCATGAAGGCTGGCGCCACGCCCGCCCAGATTGCCGATTCCATCACCGATGAAATGTGTGTGGACGTGTTGGCTCGGAGCGTGAAGCAGAAGCAGGAAGCTATTGAAATCCTCAAGAAGGGTGGCTTTATGGATAAGATTGCTGCAGAAGAAGCCGCAATCGCTCTCTATCGCAAGTACATGCCTGCCGAGATGACGGAAGAAGAAGTGAAGGCTTTGATTGCCGAAATCAAGGCTGCGACCGGAGCCTCCTCTCCCAAGGATATGGGCAAAATCATGAAGGAACTGCAGCCCAAGGTCAAGGGCCGTTTCGATGGCAAACGCGTTAGCGCTCTCGTGCAGGAAGCCCTTAAATAGATTTCGTCCCTCCTTGAAAAAGTTATTTTTATCATTGAAATGAGAAATTCACTCTTTTTCCATGGGCTTTACACCAACCACTGAGAACATTATGCAATTCCGTCCTGTTAAAGAACAACTTGAAATTTTGATGCGCGGCGTTATCGAAATCGTCCCGCAGGAAGAACTCGAAAAGAAACTCCAGAAGTCCTACGAAACGGGTAAGCCGCTCCGCATTAAGCTCGGTGTTGACCCGACTGCTCCAGATGTGCATTTTGGCCATACTGTAGTGATGCGTAAATTGCGCCAGTTCCAAGATTTGGGGCATACGGTTGTCCTCATCGTCGGCGACTACACCGCCCAGATTGGTGACCCCAGTGGTCGCAACAAGGCCCGTCCGCGCCTCTCTCACGAACAGGTTCTTGAAAATGCCAAGGAATACCAGGAACAGTTTTTCAAGGTGGTACGTCGCGAACAAGTGGAAATCCACTATAACGGCGAATGGTTCTCTAAACTTCCCTTTGGCAAGGTGACGGAACTCATGGGCCAGTTTACGGTGGCCCAGATGCTGGAACGCGAAGATTTCCACAACCGCTATACGGCAAACCAGTCCATCAGTCTTCATGAATTCATGTACCCCATGATGCAGGGCTACGATTCTGTGGCCATCCAGAGCGATGTGGAACTCGGCGGCACCGACCAGAAGTTCAACGTGCTCCGCGGTCGCGACTTGCAGATTTTTGAAGGCATGGAACCGCAGATTGGCATGTTCATGCCGATTCTTCTCGGTACCGACGGCAAGGTGAAGATGAGCAAGTCCATCGGTAACTATGTGGGCCTTAACGAACCTGCCGATGTGATGTACCACAAGATTTACAGCCTTGCGGATAACCTCATTGAGAACTGGTTCGAACTTCTTACCGAAAAGCCGCTTTCCGAAGTGAAGCAAATGATGGCGGATATTGCCGCAGGCAAAGTGAATCCGAATGAAGCGAAGCACATCCTTGCCATGGACATTGTAACGCAGTATCATGGTGCGGAAGCCGCAGAAGCTGCAGCCACCAAGGAAAAGGAAATTCATAGCGGGAATGCCATTCCTAGTGACGCCGCCGAGTGCGCCGTGGCGCCCGGCACCTATGGTGCCCTGGACCTGCTTGTTGAAATCAAGGCCTTTGCGAGCAAAGGCGAAGCCCGCCGCATGGTCCAGAACGGCGGCGTGAAGATTGCCGGCGAAAAACTTGCTGATCCTCAGTCCTCTTTCGAGATTAAGGGCGGCGACCAGTTGGTAGTTCAGGTTGGAAAACGCAAGTTCTTCAAGGTCAACTTCTAAGTTCTTCTAAGGATTCCTATGCCACAAGAAACCCTTATCCTCGGCCTCAATCCCGCTTTGCAGCGCATGTTCTTCTTGGAAAAGTTTACTCCAGGAGAGGTGCACCGTATTCCCAAGGTGGAGGAGTATGCTTCGGGTAAGGGCATCAACTGCGGTCGTGTACTGCAACTCTTGGGCGGAAACCCTCTCCTCATGCATTTTCTTGGTGCAGAAAATGGGAAGCGCATTTTTGATGAACTTTCCATGTGTGGCATTCAGCAGGCTCCGGTCTGGATTAAGGAAGGCACTCGCATTTGCACTACCATTGCCTGTAGTGGCGACACTACGGAACTCATAGAACCGTCCCCGATTCTTTCGGATTGTGAAAATGAGGATTTCATTCAAACATTGAATGAATACTGGAACTCTACCCAGTGTGTTGCATTGTGTGGTTCCTTTCCGGAATCTTTTGATGTCAGTTTAATCAATGCACTTGATTTTACGGGCAAACGCATCTTTATTGATGCAATTACAAACATTGATGCCTGGCTTGAAAAGGGTGTTGAACTCCTGAAAATCAATATGCAGGAATATTGCAAACTGCTTTCCCGTCTTGGGATTCCTCTGGTGACCTCCAGCCCTCAATTCTGGAAGATGTCTGCAACTGCGGTTCTCGAAAAGCTTCCCATCAAGAATTTGGTGGTGACAGATGAAGATTCTCCGGTGCGAGCATTCCGTTTTGTGGAAAAGAAATTCCAGGGAATTCAGTTGCAGCCTCCAACTATCCAAGTGCAGAATGATGTGGGTGCTGGAGATTCCTTCTTTGCCGGTTGGCTTTATGCCGATGGGGAAGGCATGGGCTTTGAGGATTGCCTGGTGAAAGCAACTGCAGTGGCAGTAAGCCGCTGTGAAGTGGAAAAGCCTTGGAATATTTCCTTGGAGCGTGTTGCTGAGCTGGAAAGTGAACTGGCTCCCACTGTAGAAAAATTGGAATAAATTTTCGAGTAATTTGCTCATGAATGAAACCCTCATTGTTATTGCATCCAAAGAGGAATTTGAAGGCTTGTTTCCTGAGGTCCCGGCAGAGTCTGCGCTGGAATCGCCTGTTGCAGTGGAATCCCTTTATGATGTATTTATTTGTGGTGTAGGTGTGCTGGAATTTTCAGCAAATCTGGCTTTTATCCTTTCAAAAAAACAATATAAGCGCGTTATTCAGTTGGGAATTTGTGGCGCCTACTATGGTCATGATCTTCAGTTGTGCGATGTGGTCCGTGTAGATTCTGAAATTTTAGGAGACATGGGCGTTCAGGATAGGAATGGCCATTTTGTTCCCTGGAGCGAGGTGAGTGGGGAGTCTATTACCTATGCAGGGGAATCTCCTTGGAACCTGCCGCTAGGTTTGGCCTCTCTCAAATCTGTGGCTGGTGTTACTGTTAGTTGCAGCACGGGAACCCGTTATCTTTCTCTTCGCCGTTCAGGAATGTTCAATGCTGATGTGGAATCTATGGAAGGTGCCGCCTGTTTTGCCGTGTGTCGCCGTTTTGGAGTTCCCGCCTTTCAGTTTCGTGCCGTAAGTAACATTGCTACCGATAGAGATGTTTCCGCATGGAAAATCCCTGAAGCTCTGTCTGCATTGAAGTCGGCAGTTCTTTGCCCTGAATACTTTTCCTGAAGTCTAATTTTTAATTTTGCATTTTGAATTTTTAATTCACCATTTATCATTTCTAATTTTGAATTTTGAATTGTAAATTTTGAATTGATTATGATTTTCTCTCTCGGCATATCCACTTGTCCTAACGATACCTTCATTTATGAGGCCTTGATTGCGGGTCTTAAGGATTGTCCTTTTGAATGGGATGTCACCTTTGCCGATGTGCAGACTTTGAATGAAATGGTGCTTCGTGGCGAATTGGATGTAGCGAAGGTCAGTGCCCAAATCTATCCCCAAATTAGAGAGAATTATCATTGCCTCAGTTGCGGCGGTGCCATTGGCTACGGTTGCGGGCCCTTACTTCTTTCGTCAAAAAACGATGTATTTGACCCTACGGCGGAAACGGTTCTTCCAGGAGAGAACACTACGGCGGCCCTTTTATTCAAATTTTGGTATAGCCATGAATTTGGAACGCAACCGAAGTTGAACTATGCTCTTTTCAACAAAGTCTATGAGGGGCTTCGCTCTGGGGAGTACCTTCAGGGAGTCACTATCCATGAGCATCGCTTTACGTGGAAACGTGATGAACTTCACATGATTCAGGATTTGGGTGCTTATTGGGAAGAAAAGACTGGGGCTCCCATTCCCCTTGGGATTTCGGTTGCTCGTCGAGAATTCTCTAGAGAAAAAGTTGAATTTATCGAAAATGCCATTCGAGAGAGTCTCTCTATTGCCCGCGCTCGGCAAAATCCAGTTTCATCTTTTATTGCCGAAAAAGCGCAAATTGACGATGAAAATGTGATGAAAGCGCACATTGCCATGTTCGTGAACGACTTCTCAGAAAATGTGGGTGAGGCCGGTAGAAGAGCTTTGGACACTCTTTGGACGTTATCTAGCGGTGTATAACCTGTTGATACGTTAAATTTTGTGTAATAATTCGTTAATGTAACTTTGTTTTTACAAAATAGCGAATTTTTGCCAAAAACTTTATTTATTTTCCAAAAAGCATCTTTTTTCGGAGTTTGCATTATGAACCTTATCGAAAATCTCGACGAAGAAGTTTTGAACTTGAAGCGTGAATACGACAAGTTCAACCGCGGTAACAAGTCCGCCGGGACGCGTGCCCGCAAGATTCTGCAGGATATCAAGAAGACCTGCCAGGAATTGCGTGTGGCGATCCAGGGTGCAAAGAAAGAGGAGGAGAAGGCGAACCTTCCTTCCTCGAACTAATGACCTAGGTCCGCCGTGGGCAGACTTTGAATATCCGCCGTTTTTGGGCGAATTTCCTCAAAGTCGTTTGACTAAAGCCTTTTAGGAAGGTATATTCCCACACGGATTTATAGTTGTCGGTTCGGCAAATTATAAAGATGAAAAAATTTATGTGTTCTATGATTGGAGAAACGTAGCAGTATGACCCTAAAGAAACTGGTCCTAATTACGGCCGGGGCGATGCTTCTTTCTGGAACCGCCATGGCAAGAAATATCAACGTGCCTGGCGATTACTCTAAGATCGCGGATGCTCTCGGTAATGCAGATGCCGGGGATACCATCTTCGTCAAACGCGGAACTTATAACGAAAACATCTCGCTCATCATGGGCGTGGTCCTAAAGGGTGAAGACCCTCTGACAACCATCATTGATGGTGGTCGCCGTGGTCCTACCGTCATGGGTACCTCTGGTGCCGAGATGTCACACTTCACAGTGAGGAACGGTATTGAAGGCATCCTCTGTGAAAACGCTGCTCCCTACATTCACCACTGCTATGTGATGGACAATAAGGCTACCGGTATCGGAGCTTTCATTTCGCTCCCTCACCTCCGCAATAACGTGGTGTACGGCAACCGCTGGTCCGGCATCCTCGCTTGGGGCGCCAAATCTCTGGATGCCTCCATTGAACAGAACGTTGTCCTTCGCAATGGCTATTCTGGCCTTGCCTTGAAGGGCCCTACCAACGTCATTGCCCGCAACAACATCTTCATGGAAAACCACTACTACGGTGTGTTTGCTGATCCTGCTGCCGGTCAGACCAAGGTGGAGTACAACAACATCTACAAGAACTACTACCCCTTCAACCAGTTCATCAAGGTGAACCGCACCAACGTTTCCTTGGACCCGAAGTTCATGAACGCTTCTCTTTCCAAGCCGAACTTCTACTGCCAGTCCTCCTCCCCGATGCTGAAGCGCGGTAAGGGTAAACTGGATATCGGCCTTACCGATGTTGAAGTTGCAAAGGAAGAAGAAGCCGTTGAAGAAACCCGTAACCCCGATACTGATGCTGATGGTCTTTGCGATCCGTGGGTTTCCGAAGAAGGCGCTTCCGAGAAGTATGCTTCTGTTTGCACGGGTATTGATAACTGCCCCGAAGAAGCTGAAGACTTTGATGGTTATCAGGACGACGATGGCTGCCCGGATGCTGACAATGACCGCGATGGTATTTGCGATCCTTGGGTCGAGGCTAAGGCTATGTTCGCTACGTTTGCCCACGTTTGTAAGGCCGTGGACCTTTGCCCGGAACAGCCGGAAACTGAGAACGGATATAAGGATGAAGATGGTTGCCCGGATGAAATCCCGCAGCCGCCTAAGAAAGTGTTTGTGTTGGAAGGTGTGAACTTCGAATCGGGTAAGGCTACGATTACTCCGGATTCCTACATCTCCCTCATGAAGGTTGTCGATATTCTTGAAGCCTTTACAGAATCCACTTTTGAAATCATCGGTCATACCGATAATCAGGGTGGCAAGGAAAAGAACATGAAGTTGTCTGCAGACCGTGCAGAATCCGTGAAGAACTTCCTTGTGGAAAAAGGCATCGCTGAAAGCCGTATAGTGACGAGTGGTAAGGGTGATACCCAGCCGGTCGCCTCCAACAAGACCCCAGAAGGGCGTGCGCAGAATCGTCGTATCGAATTCCATCGCACGGATATCAAGTAAGGAGTAGATGACGATGCGTACAAGTTTCATCAAGACATCAATCCTTGGACTTTCCGTTGCTGCAAGCTCCTTGTTTGCAGAAGCAACATACACTCCGCATAAGTATCAGCAGAACGACTGGTTTGCAGAATTTGGTGGTAACACTTCCATGTATGTGAACCCCGCTGGTATTTCTGAAACGGAACAGTTGGAATTTAGCGCTGCCTTCTTCAGCTCCATCAGCGGCGAGGCCAGCCAGGAATACATTAGCTTGACTTTCCCCATGGACTACAAGCACACGTTGGGATTCTCCGCTTTCGAAAACGGTGCTTCCATTGATGGCGGTAAGTCTTATGGTGAATATGCATTCCTCTTCGGTTATGCATACAACTTAATGCAGTTCCTTTCTCTCGGTGTGGATGTTTCCCTCCTCTATATCAACCAGTTCGATGAAGTGACTCATCTGACTATGGGTGCCGATGTGGGTGTGAGCTGGAATCCGCTTGCCTCCTCTAAGTATGGCTACTTGTTAGTCGGTGTGGCATTGCAGAATGCTCTCCAGCCGGCAATCAGCACTGCTGAAAAGGATGCTCCCACATTCGTTCTCTTGACGGAAGACGAAGCCTATAAGATTCCTTCCAACTTGAACATCTCTTTGTTCTATCGCGGTCTCAACCGTTCCTTGGAAGGTAAGGCTGAATTCTCCATCATCGATGTGATGCATGATGACGAGGAAGGTGGTGAAGGCATGAATCTCGAAATGAGCTTCACCTTGACTTACTATCTCTCTTCCCACCTTGGCGTTCGTGCCCGCTTCACCAAGGAAGGCTATCCTGTGATTGGCGCAACTGTGAACGTGAAGGACATCAGTTTCTTCCGTTACTTGGCTGTGGATTTGGAAATGTCTCACGACGACCTCTACGCTAAGAAGAACCGTGGCTTTATCTGGGCTGTGAAACTCACTACCCGCTTCGGTGACACTCGTGAAGAGAAAATCGGTGAAGAACGTTATCGTCGCTTGAAGATTGAGCCTGAAAATGACTACCGCGCTGCTATGCGTCTCTACTTGAACCGTGAGTTCCTCAAGGCTGCTTACGCTTTCGGTAAGGTGCAGACAAAGTACCCGGCATTCCACTTGGTGGACCAGGCTGCTTTCTATAAGGCAAAGTCCTTTGAAAACCTCCGCATGCACAAGGCTGCTACCTCTGTGTACGAAGACGCCATCAAGCGTTATCCTCAGAGTGACCAGCGCGCCAAGTATCACTTCCAGTTGATGAACATCGACTATAAGGAAGGCAAGTATACAGAGGCTATGGCCAAGTACCAGAACATTGCTCAGAAGTTTGGTGAAAGCGACGTGAAGGCAGATGCTGACTATATCGCTGGCCAGATCAAGTTTGAACAAGGCCTCTATCAGGAATCTGTGGACCTCTTGGCCGCAATTCTTCCGGGTAACGCCAACTACTTCTATGCCCGCTATACTATGGGTATCGCCTACAGCCGTATGGGCAAGTGGGAAGAAGCTGAAAACTGCTTCCGTGATATTACGGAACAGCCTGTTTCCAACCAGTCTGAACGCGACTTGCAGGATGCTGCTAAGGTGAAACTTGGTCATATCTACTTCTCTGGAGAAAAGCCGGATATCGCCGCTGCTGCCCAGATGTATGGTCAGGTGGAAGCCGGGTCTCCTGTGTACGATGAAGCTATGCTGGGTATTGCATGGTCCTTCTTGAAGGTGAACAAGCCTGATGAAGCCATGAAGCCTGCTCAGTGGATTATTTCCAATATGCCGGAATCCTTCCTGGTTTCCGAAGCATACTTGGTGATTGGTTATAGCTACTTCATCAAGAAGGATTACAACAATTCTGTGAAGGCTTTGGAACAAGCCGAAAAGCGTACGGAACAGCCGGTTGTCTCTGTTGCTTCTCGTGATAGTGCTCGCCAGGCCTACGAAGCTATGCAGAGTGAATTTGACTCTGTGCAGGTGAAGGCTTTGGATCTTTCTCGCCAGCTCCCCACACCTCGTGTGGAAAGCAAGCGTGAAGCTTTGCAGCCTTCCTTTGATAAGGCTAACAAGTCCATGGAAGACTATGCTGCCTTTACGCAGAAGTCCATTCAGAGCGATCGCTTCGAATCTAACCGCAAGCGCATTTTGGATGACGCCGGCTTTACCTTGGCTACTGTGAAGACCAAGATGAGCCAGGGCGGCGGAAGCTCTGAAGCTGCTCAGGAACTTGAGGAATTGGAAGACCTGGAATAATCCGGGTCTACCCCTTTTTAATGAATTCATAGGTGGATAGAGAACAATGAAAAAGCTTTTGCTCGTAGCCGCGATGATTTGCTCCCTTGTGGGGACGACCTTCGCTGCATCCGATCCTTGTAAGGATAAAACAGAAGACGCTAAGAAGCTCCTCGCAAAATGTAAGGCGATGGAGAAGGGCTCTGCCAAGTATAAGGAGTGCGCTAACTCCTATAAGGTGGCCAAGAACTCCGCTGCACAGGCTTGCCGTTCCGGTGGCCTTGACGAGAAGGGCATGCAAGATGCTATCCGCCAGTGGGAAAAACAGGTTAACAACTGTAAGGGTAAGCAGAACTCTCGCTGCGCAAGTGCTCTTCAGCAGTTGGGTCACTACCAGTTCCAGTTGGAAGAGAAATACTTCCTGGATAAACAGGCCCAGTATGAAGAAGATGTAGCATGGTGCGCAGACCGCGATAACAAGCCGGCTAAGTGTGCTAATATCGACCAATTCCCGAAGGCCGATCACCAGAAGTCTCTCGGTTACTTCCTGGAATACATTGATAAGTATCCTAAGGAAGCCAAAACTCCGATGGTGCTTTATCAGGCTGCTGCTGTGCAAGAAGCTAGTGGCGAAGATGAAAAGGCCTTCCGTCTTCGTGAGCGTTTGGTTCGCAATTTCCCGGATAATGGTCTTGTGCCCAAGGCTTGGCTCCGTATAGCTGAATACCACTTTATGAATCGTAAGTTCCGCGATGCCGTGGAAGCTTATAAGAAGGTGACGGGCTTTGAAACCCTTACCGGTAAGGAAGCCGCACTTGCCATGTACCACTTGGCAGAATCTTACTATAACATTGCCGAATATGAAACCGCAGCAGTCAAGTACTATGACTATATCATTGGTGCTGATAAAGGCAAATATCCTGCTGACTTGCGCGCAGAAGCTATGGACTTCATGGCGGCCTCCTTCTCTGACTTGGAAGGTGGTGGTGTCCAGGAAGCTGAAGCTTTCTTGAAAGACAAGAAGGTGCCCTTCAAGGATTCCGTTTACTACCGTATCGGTATGAAGAATAAGGACCATGACCGTAACGAAGAAGCGGTCCAGTCCTTCAAACGCTTGATGGAAATCAACCCTGACTATATCGATGCTCCGCTTGCCGATATTGCCATGATTGAAATCCTTATCATCCAGCAGAAGTTTGATGATGCTCAGGAGCATCGCTATGTAGTGGTGAAGCGCTATGACCGCAATTCTTCTTGGTACAAGAAGAACCAGAAGTATCCTGAGTCTGTGAAGAATGCTGAACTCGCTATCCGTGGTGCTATGCTTGATATTCCGCAGTATCACCACGCTCGTGCTGCTAAGCTCACTAAGGAAGGTGACTTGGAAGCCGGTAAGAAGCAATATGCAAAGGCAATCACTGCCTACGAAGCCTTCTTGAAGCGTTATGCTAAGGAACCTTCTTGGGATGAGTATAAGGTCCATATCAATTTGGCCCTTGTTTATCAGGAAATGGCTCAGTATGCAAATGCCGCCAAGATGTTCAACTGGATTGTGGACTCTGACACCGCGAAGTATGGTCGCCGCCCCATGGGCTCCGAAAAGCTCCTTCTCAAGGAAGAAGCTGGTTATAACGCCGTGCTCATGATGGACCAGGCTCGTGAAGCCGCAAAGAAGAACAAGTATGGCGATGATCCTGTAAAGGCTTATAAGGGTGAAGAAACCAAGGCTTATTTTGCTCAGGTTGACAAGTATATGGCTAAGTTCGGCAACAACAAGGAAGCTGCAGAACTTGCCTACAATGCCGCAATCATCCATTACGAAGCAAAGCAGTACAATACGGCTGTAACCGTGCTCCGCGATCTTCGCCAGAAGTACCCGGATCACCAGTACATCCTCCTTATTGTTCGTATGCTTGCCCAGTCCTTGCTGGAATCCAACCAGTTGGATGAGGCCCTTGTGGAATTCGAATGGCTGTATAAGCAGTATCACGATGTGAAGGCCACGAAGAATGACTCCATGGCCAAGGAAATTGAAAAGGCTATCGCTGCCGTGCTCTTCCAGAAGGCTGAATCTTCTGTAAAGGCTGGCCAGTTTGAACAAGGTGCCAAGGCTTACTTGGAACTTGTGAAGCGTTATCCGTTGGTCTCCTTTGCAGATAAGGCTGTGTTCGAAGCCGCTGTGGCTTACGAAAATGCAAAGATGTATAGTCAGGCTTCTGAAACCTTCATGATGTTGCCTCGCCAGTATGCAAGCTCTCCTCTCACCATTAGAGGTATCCTGCGTGCAGCCTCCAACTACAAGAAGGATAACAAGCCGCAACAGGCTGCTCAGACATTCCTCTTTATTACGGACAACTTCCCGAAGGATTCTATGGCCTTCCAGGCAATCGGTTTTGCTGCCCAGACCTATGATTCCATCCCGGATAAGAAGAACGCCGCTCTTACCTTTGAAATTGCTTACAAGCGTTATCATGATGACGAAAGAACTCCGAGCTATCTCTATAGCGCATGCTTGAGCTACGATGAAGCCCAGATGCCGGATGAAGCTATCCGCTGCTCTAAGGACTTGGTCCATGACTATCCCAAGAGCACGTATGCTGTGGATGCCGCTTATAGCATTCCTATAGCTTATGCCAACGCTAAGAAGTGGGACCTTGCTGCTGAAGAATATCACTTCTTCATCAAGAACTACTCCGAAGATAAGGAAAAGCTCATTGCTGCCTATATTGGTGCTGCTCGTGCCTATATGGAATTGAAGGAAGAGGATAAAGCTGTTGCTGATTATGACCAGACTTTGAAGAACTACGATAAGTACGGTCTGCAGATTAAGAATGCCGATCCGGGTGTTCCTGCTGAAGCCGCCTTCTACCTCGGTGAACATGAATACAATAAGATGGAGCCCATCACTATTCAGGGTAAGGATAAGGAAAAGGCCGCTACTGTTAAGAAGTTGGTGGAAATCCTGCAGAAGGCTATGGGCCATTACTCCAAGTCTGCTACCTATGCATCTGAAAAGTGGACCTTCCGTGCCACCAACAAGATGGGTATGCTCTTTGTGACCATGGCTGCCAAGATTCGTGAACAGGAACTGAACAGCAAGAAGGATGATGAAAGATTCGCAGAACGTATCGGCATTGTACAACAGTTGCCCAGCTACTACGAACAGGCTCGTCCTATCTTCCAGAAAAACATTGACCTTGCTCGTGACCAGGGCTTCTACAACCAAGATGTGATCGAGGCTGAAGAAGGTTACATTGAAATGTATTACCAGGGATGCGCTGTGTTTGTTGAAGTGGCTGATGCCTTCGCTAACTCTCCGCTGCCGGATAGTGCCGCCATTGTGACTGAATACGTGGAATACGAAGGCGTAGTCGTAGAAGACGCTGTCGATATGGCCCACGAAGATTTGGAAGCCTATCGTGAAGAACTTCAGGGACGTTCTGATGGAGCAAAGCAGCTCGCCATTCCGCAGTGCGCAACCGGTATCAAGGCTGCCGCTCATTACGGTATCGAGAACCAGTGGACTGCTAAACTCTATGAGTTGCTGAAGACTTTGGATGAAAACAATGAGACCTTGAACACCAAGATCGAAAAGTTTGACCCGTCTACTCTGTTTGCTGACCCTGCATACTTCAAGACGAAGGCTCGTATCGAACAGATTGCCAAGTCTGAAGTCATGACTCCGGAAGAACAGATCAACACCTACCGCGACATTATCAAGGAAGCAAAGGCTGAAAACGAAAAGTTGAAGGCTGAACTCGCTGAATTGAAGAAGCAACTCGCTCCGGCTCCGGAGCCAGCTGCCGAAGGTGCTGCTGGTGAAGGTGCTGCCGCTGGAGCTGCTCAGTAGCGGTAAAAACAAATTTACGGGGGACCTCGTTCATGGGTTCCCCCTTTATTTTGAAGAAATTTGGGCACATTTCTAGCGGTAAACAAAGTTTTACAGCCGAAAATCGCCTAAATTGCTTTAAAAAAAATAAATATGAACAAAGAATTTGAAAAATTTCAAAAAACAAACCAAACAAACACACTCTAAAGGAGTACTCTAATGTCTAAAATGCTTGAATCTTTCAGCCCAGAATCTGATGGTTATCAGTTCATGTGGATCATCTTGGCCGTGTTCGTTATCGGTCTCGGCTTCACCATCGAACGTATTGTTTACATCATGGTGAAGAGCTCCAAGGGTCGCGCCAAGTTCCTCGCTGACTTCGGTAAGCTCATCAGCGCCAAGCAGTATGACCAGGCTCTTTCTCTGGCTTCCTCCAACACCAAGCTCCCCATTGCTAAGGTGATGGCTGCTATTGTTGGTTCTAAGGCTGGTGGTCGCGAAGCTATGCAGAACGAATGCGACGCCGTGTTCCTCACTGAAGCTCCTCGTCTGACTCGTTACATTAGCATGATTTCTGTGATGGCCTCTATCTCTACCTTGCTCGGACTGATGGGTACGATTTATGGTCTGATCTTCACATTCGATGCTGTGGCTAACAAACCCGCTTCTGAACGTGCTAAGGCCCTTTCCGATGGTATTGCTATCGCTATGGGTACTACGCTTCTTGGACTTCTCTCCGCTGTGCCTCTTCTGGTTCTCGTTGGTATCCTCAACATGAACTCTGAACGTTTGATTCAGGAAATGGAAGAAAAGGGCCTCAAGGTTATTAACACTCTCGCTAACGACTAATAACCTTTTCGGAGTGGTATAAATATGGCAAAAGAAGTCAAAAAACCAGCAAAGCCTGATGAACCGGATCTACTCCCGGCCATGGGTTTGTTTACGATTTTGATTCCTATGCTTTTGTCCATGACCGCATTCTCAAAGCTCGCTATCGTCGAAGTCAACCTGCCTGAACGCAGCATGATGCAGATGGATAACGAAACTCCTCCGGAACCGGATGAACAGGCTTTGAACTTGTCCCTCGCAGTGACCAGCGATTATCTCGTGATTGGTGCACGCGGTGGTTTCCAACCCAACGTTTACTTCAAAGAAATGTGGACGTTCCGTTGCAAGTCCGATGCTAAGCTCATCACTCATTCTCCGGATGATGTGAAAAAGGCTGTTGAAAGTGGACACGGACCAAAGTGTAAGGATGGTAGTGAGATGGATAAAGAGAAGTATCTCTATGAAATCGAATCTATCGAACTTTGGGCAATCAACAAGGAATCCGAAGAAGACCCGGGTAAGGTCATTTGGGCCTTGTATTCCAACGGTGGTAGCGCTGAAGAGCCTATTGCTGATAGTGCCTACGTAGATGGCAACAACAACTTTATTGCACTTCCTGGTGAAGGCGCATACGGTCTCACTCCTCCTCCTTCCCTCAAGAAGCCAGGTCCGGGTGTAGCCCTTGCTACTCTTACCCCGAACTCTGCTCGTACTCTGAAACCGGATGTGGCTAACAAGAACATCATCTATCCGCTTTCTGCCTACGATCTGATTGCAAAAGACTTGATTGCTATCCATACGCAGTTTATCGACCTTGAAGACGTTGACAACATCATCATTGTCGCAAATGATGATACTCAATTTGACAAGATTATTCAGATGATGGACCGTGCTAAGGATGCAGGGTTCACCAAGATCAACCTTGCTAAGTTGGGAGGTTAATCATGGCTAGAAGAACTCGTAAATATTCTGAAGACGTCCCGTTCTCCTTGACCTCCATGATGGACATGATGACCATCATTCTGGTGTTCATGATCAAGAACTTGGACGCTGAAGGTCAGTTGTTGACTCAGGCTGAAAACTTGATTCTTCCGATTTCGACTTCTAAAATCCAGCCGACGGAAGTGTCTTTGACAGTCGTGGTCGATAAGGCCTACATCATTGTGGATAATGAAAAAGTGGTTGCTACCGACGACGTCCTTGCACAGGAAGATCTCCTTGTCGAAAAGGTGAACGAAGTGCTGAAGGATCGCCGTGCCATTGAACAGGAACACGCCCTTAAGATGGGACTCCCTGCCGATGAAGCTGGCCATATCATTGTCCAGATTGACAAGAACATACCATACGACGCTATGTATAAGGTAATGGCCACTTGTGGCTATGCCGGATACACCAACATCGCTTTTGCGGTGATGGAAAAGAACGGCGGGGAGGAATAATATGGCGAAAAAAGCTCCTGTAGATCCGTTAGTAGCGGCCCTCATGCCGGAATCCGACAAGAAGATGGGCGCTATCGTCGGTATTTCTTTCGTGATTGCTATGGCTCTCAGCCTCTGGGCTTCTATGTATGAAGCCGTGGTTGATGAAGTTATCTTCGAAGAATCTGCTGCTGCTGATCTTTCTGCTTCCATGGTTGTGGAAGAAAAGAAGGAAGAGAAGAAGGAGGAGAAGAAGAAAGAAGAGCCGAAGAAGCCTCGTAAGAAAGCTGGTGGTGGTGGTAAGCCGCGTGGTAAGGGTAACCCCAAGGCACCGCAGACTCGTGGTGTGTTGAAGCTCCTTACTGCTCAGACTAAGAACGCTAGTGCCGGTGCATACGATTTGATGAAGAACCAGAAGTTCACCAAAGACATCGATAAGGTGTTGAAGGACGTGGCTGGCCTCCAGACAACGGGTAAGACTGTTCTCGGTGGTCGTCGCGGTAAGGCTGATGGTGCATTCAACGAAGGTTACGCTGAAGGCGGTTCCGGTGGTATCGGTGACGGCTTGGCAGGCCTCCTTGGCGGTGGTGGCGGTGGTATCGCTACTAAGGCTAAGGGCTCTATCAAGACTCCGTCTGAACGCGATATCGATATGGGCGCCGGTGGTGGTTCCCGTTCCGCTGCAGACATCATGAAGGTTGTTCGTCAGCGTACTCCGGGTCTCCGTCACATCTATAACAAGCACCTGAAGAAGAAACCGGGATTCCAGGGTAAGGTTACCTTGAAGTTCACGATTGCTCCGGGTGGTGAAGTTATCAGCATCTCCATTGCCTCTTCTACCACGGGTTACGGCGAATTTGATGGCGAAATCAAGACCGCTGTTAGCCGCTGGAAGTTCAGCAAGGTGAAGTCCGGTAACACCACAGTGACGATTCCGTTCACCTTCTCTGAATAATCCTTGGATTGTTCAAGTAAAGGGCCAAGCATAGATGCTTGGCCCTTTCTTTTTTCCAGGCCTTAAAAGCCTGGTCTTTTTTATTTTGGTGTTGCGTTTTGGAATATTTATATTTAACTTTAATAGAGAAATTCAAATAGGAGTCTTCCAATGAACTTAAGATCAGCTGCTGCTGTCGGTGTGGCTTTCGGCATCCTCGGTGTCGGGTCTGCCTTTGCAACTTTTGCTCGTGTGGAATCTATGGGCAAAAATACGACCTACATCATGGATGATGTGAGCATCTTTGATAATCCGGCCAACATCAACTTGTATCCAAACTATTTGATTGGTGAGTTTGGCCCCTATACGGATAACAATTTGCAGGCTGGTGGAAACAAGGACCCCATGTATCCCAACTTTGGTGGCATCTTCTCTGTTTCTCTGGGAGATGAAAATAATCCGGATCCTCGCTTGAGCATCGGTGGTCTCTTTGGACGCATCAATAACAACCTTTTGAAGTATATGCCTACTCGCGTTGTTGATGACAATGTTGCCGATACTACGGTTGTTCCCGAAACGGTGACCAACTTTGACGGCTTCTTGGGTGGCACGCTTTCTAATGGTGATGCTTGGGGCTTGCACATCTATATCGCTCATCAGGATGGCGGAGATAAGACGGCCAGCGGAGAGTATCAGGTCTCTAGTGGTGCCTTTGCTTCTGCAGTGCAGGCCGATGGTGGTTTTAACCTCCAGTTTGGTAGCAACATCGATTTTGAGATTGCTTTCGGCATTGCCCGAATTCAGTATGGTCCAGAGCACCTGAACTTCTTTGATGACGGCGATTTCTCTTTCTTGGGCAGTTCTCGTGCGTTCTTTACGCTAGAAGCCCTTGATGGTGAATTGGTGCCGGCATTCTCTGCAAAGTTCATCAAGGCTCCTGGTGTTGAAGACAAGCATGCTCAGGCAGGTCTTGGCATCAATGTTGCCCTTGATCGCGGTTTCTTCTGGTTGGGCGCCGACTTCATTTGGAACAAATTAAAGATGAGCGGTTGGACCTTTGATTATGAAACTGGCGAAACACTTTATGATTCTCAGGAATCGGAAGATCATCGCTGGGACAAACGTGATGATATCGGAGGCATGATTAGTTTTGGTATCGAACGCAATATCTGGTGGGATTGGTTCGTGATTCGCGTTGGCGGTCAGAAGTCTATTCTCTATACGGAATGTGAGAAGAATGTTCGCAATGGCGGCAAGACTGGAATGTGCTTGGAAGACGGTACCTTCTTCAGCACCAACCCGTTGGCTGATGGCACTGCCGATGACCACGTGGGCTTTGGCTTCGGCATCAATATCGAAGAAAAGTTGAAGATTGATGTGACTGTTGCAGAAGACCTTCTGTTCCGCAATCCGTTCCAGGGTGAAGGCAGAATGTTCTCCAGAATCTCTGCAACCTATTCCTTCTAGTCTTTATCTTAAGAAGATTTCAGAATGCTCTCCTCTTGGAGGGCATTTCTTTTTTATTTTTCAAGTATGAAACGAATTTTGCTAGCACTTGCATGCCTTTTGATGTTGGGATGTTCTGAGCGGACGGATCGCATCGAGGCAAAACTTTTGCCCTACCTTCAGGAAGATTTAAAGTTCATGGTGGCGGAAACCATTCATGCTTCTGGAGATAGATCGGCTCTTTTGGATGAGCCCTATTACCGCATTAAGGATTTTCGGCTTTTCTCCGGAGCCGAGGCGGAAATCTATGCGGCATACGCAGAGGTCTACTTCTACATATACAAGGACATTGCCATGTATGAGCAGCGGAAGTACCGCTACGAGGTGCAGGGGCGCCATTGGGATAGGTATTTAAAGAAGCTTCATTTTGGTAGGGATTCCCTGCCGTAGAGCAGCCTTTAAACCTTTGATAATGTTATATTTTTATTGTAAATAACCCCTAAAAAAGGACAGCATTTTGTTCGGACTATTTTCTTGCGATATTGGTATTGACTTGGGTACAGCCAACACTCTGGTGCATGTGGCCGGTCAGGGAATTGTTATTAACGAACCTACCGTGATTGCGGTGGATAGCAAGAACAATAGGGTTTCTGCTATTGGCTTTGAAGCAAAGAAGATGCTGGGAAGAACTCCTGGTGAGACTCGTGCGGTGCGCCCCATGCGCGATGGCGTGATTGCCGATTTTGAATTGGTGGAAACGCTCCTCCAGACCTTCATTAAGCGCGTGCAGAAGTACCCGCTGTGGATGGTGAAACCCCGCGTGGTGGTTGGCGTCCCCAGTGGCATTACCGAAGTGGAAAAGCGTGCTGTGATTGATGCTGCAAAGCAGGCGGGGGCCAAGGAAGTGCACTTGGTTCACGAGCCCATGGCCGCCGCCGTGGGTATGGGTATCCCTGTAGAAGATCCTGTGGGTAACATGATTGTGGATATCGGTGGTGGAACCTCCGATATCGCTGTGATTGCATTGAATGGTACCGTTTGCAATGCGTCTGTGCGTGTGGGTGGTGATGAAATGGACGAAGCAATTGTCCGCTATCTCCGCACCATGTACAACCTTTGCGTTGGCGAAAGCACTGCAGAACAAATCAAGATTCAGATTGGTTCCGCAAGCCCCTTGGAAGAAGAACTCTCCATGGAAGTGAAGGGTCACGACTTTATGGCAGGTATGCCGCGCACCATGACTATTTCTAGTACGGAAATCCGTGAAGCCTTGAATGAGCCGGTGACGGCCATCATTGAAGCGGTGAAGCAGGCTTTGAGCATGACTCCGGCGGAACTTTCTGCGGATATCTATGACAAGGGCATCATCATGACTGGTGGTGGTTCTCAACTTCGCGGCTTTGATGAACGCATCCGCAAGGAAACGGGACTTTCTGTCAATGTGATTGACGAGGCTTTGGTTTGCGTTTGTAAGGGTGCGGCTCGTATTCTGGAAGACTTGGATAAGTATCGCCCGGTGCTGGTGGCATCTTCTAACTAACCTTTCCAGAAATGCGGTTCGATGCTTAGAGCTATCCGCTTCATTCTGAATCTATTTTCCAAGAGACATGGCATTGTTGCCTTTGTCTTCTTTCTCTTGCTTGGACTGATGATGCATCGGGCACCTACGGTGACCCGCGAGAGCATTGTGTCTGCTGCGCTGGGAACGGTGTTCTACCCGGCGCAGATGGTGATTTCATCTTTGAATGCCTACCGTTCGGTGGTGTCCGAAAATGAGCAATTGAAAGAGGAGAATGCTAAACTCCGGCAGGAAACCTACTATGCAAGCGAGGGCCTGCAGGAACTGGCGCGGCTTCACACTTTAGTGCGCTTTGATGATAAGTGGGATTACCCGATTGTGACGGCTCGCGTAGTGGGCCATAATCCAGGAAGATTCCTCACGACCATCATTATCAACCGTGGCACGAGTCATGGTGTAAAAGAAAACATGCCCGTGTTTTCTATGGATGGTTTGGTAGGGAAGGTGACGAAGGCTGCACTGACCCATTCCCGCGTGCAACTTTTGGTGGACCCGAATCTTAAGCTGTCTGTGCTGGAGCGGAGAACTCGTGTGGTTGGATTTTTGGAATCCGTAGATGGGCATTTGCTTTCGGCGCAGATTCCGACTCATGCAGGCGTTCAGGTGGGAGATACGCTGATTACTTCTGGATTGGGAGGAATCTTCCCTAAGGGAATTCCTGTGGGAACCGTAAAAGAAATTCGCTCTGCGGATTTGGAAGTGATGCGCATGATGGATGTGGCTCCGTTCCAGGTGTTTTCAAAACTGGAAGAAGTTTTTGTGATGGAAAAAGAACCCGAGTGGATTATTCAGGAGCTTCTCGATGAATAAAAACTGGAAATGGATTAAGGTTCTTTTGGTTTTCATTGGCTGCTTCATTTTGCAGACGACGGTAGGGTCATGGCTCCAAATATTTGGCGCTGGTCCCGATTTTATCATCATTATGATTGTGTCCATCGCCATTAAATTTGGCCCGGCTGCAGGCTGCTTCTGGGGCTTTTGCGCTGGCTTTACACAGGACGTCTATGCTCCTGTGGAATGGTTGGGAGCGCATACCGTTTCCATGACTATCTTAGGATTCATTGTGGGGCAGTTGGAAGAAAAATTCCTGACATTGAATCAACCTGCAAAAGTGGGTGTGCTGGGATTAGGCTTTTTCATTTGCGACATGATTTACTTCTTTATGACAGGTCTTGAAAAAGAAGTGGTGACGAATTTGTTCTTCTCGAAGACAATTCCTGAATGCATTTATACGGTGGTTGTAGGTGCTTTAGTGTTCCACCTGTCTATGGCCAAGAAAAAGAAGCATGTATAAGAGCAATTCCAACGAAGGCGTTCAAATTCGCAATTGGAACGTGCTGATTTTCATGGCGGCCGTTCTCCTTTGCTTTACAGTCCTTTTGTTGCGCTTGTTTTCTTTGCAATACACTCATTACGACGAGAACCTTCAGCGTTCGGAAAACAACCGTTTGCGTCGTGTGGAGTTAGTAGCGGAACGTGGATTCATCTATGACCGCAATGGAGAAATCCTGGTGCGCAATAGACCCTCGTATCAGATTGCCATCCAGTCTCTGAACCTTCCAAAGAAAAAATCGGGAAGGGATTCTGTATTTGCGAACTTGCTGCAGATTCGGGATAAAGATGGAAAGCGGATGTTTGATTCTTTGTCGTTAGACACGGCGTTCTTGCGTTCTCGTTGGATAAAGAATCGCCCAATCCGCATTTTGGAAGATGCATCGCCAGAGCAGGTTTCCATAGTGGAAGAACATTCCTCGGAATTGCCGGGCGTTGTGACCTTGATTGAGTCTAGACGCGCTTATCCATACGGAACGCTTGCTTCACATGTGCTTGGCTATACCAGTGAAATTTCGGAAGAGCAGCTGAAATTGCCGGAGTATGCGAATTACAGCCAAGGGGATCGCATTGGGCAGAAGGGTTTGGAGCAGCATTATGATGCAGAATTCCGCGGCACCAACGGGCTCAAGATTGTGGAAGTCAATGCTTCCGGTCGTGAAATTGCTTTGGTGAAGGGCGTGGACAGCAAGGCTCCTGTTCCTGGCTTGCATTTGGTCTCTACCATTGATTTGAAACTCCAGAAGGTAGCGGAGGCTGCTATTCCCGATACGGCACGCGGTGCACTTGTAGCGATTGATCCGCGCAATGGAGAGATCCTTGCCATGGTGAGTTCTCCACGGTTGGACCCGAATATTTTCTCTCTGAAGAAACGGGAACGCAATAGAGGCTGGGCTCAAGTGGCTCTGGATTCTTTGCGGCCATTGACGAATCGTGCCATTTCGGGAACTTATCCTCCGGCTTCTGTTTTCAAGCTAGTGACCGCAGGCGCAGGTCTCGAAAATGGAGTTCTTTCTGAAAGCAAGTTTTACCCTAAGCCTTGCACGGGAGGCTTTCAGTATGGTGCGAGATATCAGAAGTGTTGGGGAAGCCATGGAAACCTAAATGTGGTGAATGCAATTCGATTGTCTTGCGATGTGTTTTTCTATCAGGCTGGCCTTGATATTGATATGGAGCGCATTAATGAGTTTGGCCGCCGCTTTGGTCTTGGCGAAAAAACGTTGGGAATTGATATTCCTGGTGAACGCGCAGGATGGCTTCCGGATTCGGCTTCGTTTAATGAAAGAAATAAACGCTTGGGCTGGCGTTGGGCCCGCGGCTTGATTTTGAATCTTTCCATCGGTCAGGGCCAGATAGTGACGCCTTTGCAGCAGGCGGTTTTGGTGGGTTCTCTTGCCACCAATAAAGGTGTTTATCGCCCGCACTTTATGAAGGAACTGCGGGATTCTGAAGGAAATGTGGTTAAGACTTTTGAGCCTGAAATCATTCGACAAGGAAAGATGAAGCCTGAAACGCACCGCATCTTGATGGCCGCCATGGATTCTGTGGCGAATCATCCTGGTGGAACCGGTAAGCGAGGCGCAATTCCGGGAATTCGAGTGGGCGCCAAAACGGGTTCTGGCGAATGGAAGAAGGGCGAGAAGACGCATGCTTGGTATGCTGTAGTGGCTCCCATTGATAATCCTGAAATTGCAGTGGCTGTGATTATGGAAGCTGCAGGCGGTGGTGGCGCAGTTTCTGGCCCCATTGCCCGTAAGGTATTGATGGCTTACTTTGGATTGGAGGACCGCAAAAAATGAGTTCCGGCCGTTTTTTAGATAAGTCCTTAAAGTTCGACTGGTTCTTCCTGGTGCTGACATTGGCATTGATGGCTTGTGGCATTGTGCTGGTGTATTCTGCTACGGTGAACGAAGATTCTGTATTTTACGAATCCCTCTGGTTCCGTCAGATTCTCTATTTTGTCTGCGGTAGCGCACTTGCTACGGGGATTGTGTTCCTTAAATTGGATTGGCTGAAACAGCTTGCTGCGCCCCTTTATATTCTTGCGTTGATTTTATTGTGCGTAGTGTTGTTCTTTGCGGGCGATGTGGTGAAAGGGGCTGGCCGCTGGATAGATCTTGGCATCTTTAAATTGCAGCCTTCGGAGTTTGCAAAGATTGCCTACCTGCTTACTATTTCCTATTGGCTTTCGCGGCACCCTGTAAGTCTGTTTAAGCTGAAAACTTTCTTTATGCCTTTTGTGCTGTTCATTGTTCCTTTTGCATTGGTTTTGCGGCAACCAGATTTGAGCACAGCCCTTGTGTTTATTGCGGTGACTTACGTAGGGTTCTTTTTTGCCGGGCTCACCTTGACGGACATGTTCCTGTTGGCGAGTCCTGTTCTTTCCGTTCTATTTAGTCATTCTCAATCCATGTTGTTCCAGGTTCTTTGGGGAGCACTTATTTGTGCTGTGGTTTTTGCCTTGTTCCGTCGTCGATTGCCTAAGGCTTTGACCATATTCTTCTTGGCAACAAACATTCTTGCGGGTTATGCAAGTTCTATGGCGTGGAATATGCTGGAACCGCATCAGCAAAAGCGCGTGAACACCTTCCTTGACCCCATGAGTGATCCGCTAGGGGACGGCTATCAGGTGTTGCAGTCTTTGACAGCTATAGGTTCTGGTGGTCTTACCGGGAAGGGCTTTGGAAACGGTACCCAGACGAATTTGGCATTCCTTCCGGAAGAACACACGGACTTTATTTTCAGTGTGCTGGGTGAACAGTTTGGCTTTGCCGGTTGCGCTTTTATTTTGGCGTTGTACGCTTTATTCCTGTGGCGCGCTACATCCACCTGTAAATTATTCTCGGATCCGTTCATCACTCTGATGGTGATGGGCGCTTCCACTATATTCCTTTTCCATATCTTGGTGAATATCGCCATGACCATCGGGCTTATGCCTGTGACGGGGCTTCCACTTCCATTCCTATCTTATGGAGGCTCTTTTGCGCTCACATGCATGGTGCTGGTGGGAATAATCATGTGCATGCGGTATCAAGGTCGCAGACAATAAAACTATCTTTAAGGCATTATGGCAACGATTCCTACTCTCAAAGACAATCTGGTTATTGAAAACATCCGTCCAAACATTGAGGGCGGTCGCTTTATGCTGAAGCGCGAACCTGGCGATTCCGTCACGCTTACGGCAGACATTTTCCGCCACAGTCACGAAAAGTATGATGCGGCGATTTTCTACCGCCATGTTTCCAAGAAAAAATGGGAACAGGCTCCCATGCATTTTGTGGATAATGACCTTTGGGAAGGAACATTTACCGTCAATAACATCGGTTATTACGAATACAAGATTTGCGCCTGGACTAAGGAACCCAAAGATGTGCCCACGGAAAGCCCTGTGATGAAGCTTCGCGTGGACCCTGTCTACAGCCGTGTGGGAACCTGGTATGAAATGTGGCCCAAGAGTCAGGGCACGGACCCGAAGAAGAGCGCCACCTGGAAGGATTGCGAAAAGCAGTTGGATTACATTGCAGGCCTTGGCTTTGATACCGTTTATCTGGTACCGATTCACCCCATTGGCGTTACGAACCGCAAGGGCGCCAACAATGCGCTCCATGCCAAGGTGGATAAAAAGGGAAAACCTGTTGAACCGGGTTGCCCTTATGCCGTAGGGAACAAGGCCGGCGGCCATTACGATGTGGATCCGGAACTTGGGAGCATGAAGGACTTTGAACATTTTGCCAAGACGGCCCGCGGTAAGGGTTTGAGACTGGCGCTGGACATCGCCCTCAACTGCAGTCCGGACCATCCCTATGTGAAGAGCCATCCGGAGTGGTTCTATCACGAGCCCGATGGCAGCATCAAGTTTGCAGAAAATCCTCCCAAGAAGTACGAAGACATCTATCCCTTCGATTACTACAACAAGAATTACAAAGCCTTGTGGCAGGAGATTGAAAATATCATCCTGTTCTGGGCAGACAAGGGCGTAGAAATTTTCCGCATTGACAATCCTCATACGAAGCCTTTCCCCTTCTGGGAATGGCTCATCGCCGACGTGAAGGAAAAGCGTCCGGAACTTGTATTCCTGGCGGAAGCATTCACTCGCCCGAAGATGATGCATCGTTTGGCGAAGAGCGGCTTTGACATGAGCTACACCTACTTTGCCTGGCGCAGTGCCAAGTGGGAATTCGAGCAGTATCTGAAGGAACTCACCCAGAGTGACGCAAAAGAATACATGCGTGGCATTTTCTTCCCTACCACGCCGGATATCTTCCCCAAGTATTTGGCTTACCAGGGAGCAAACGCTTTCAAGCAGCGCTACTTCCTAGCGGCAACTCTTAGCAGCCTCACCGGCATGTACAACGGTTATGAACTTTGCGAAAACATTCCGAGCCCTGTGAAGGAAGAACTTCTGGATAGCGAGAAGTACCAGTACAAGGTTCACAACTGGGCTGGTCCCGGTATCCAGGATTTCGTGCGCCGTTTGAATATGGCTCGTCAGGAACATGCCGCCTTGCAGGAATACGACAATCTGGACTTCCATTATGCTGAGAATGATCAGCTCATGGTCTACTCCAAGAAGACTGGGGATGATGTGATTCTTTGCGTGTGCAATATGGATATGCACCATACTCAGGAAGGCCTGGTGGAACTCAATATGAGTAAGCTTGGCCTTGCAGAGGATGCCTTCTTCTTCTTGAAGGATGTGGTGACGGACGAAAGCTTTGTTTGGCGTGGCAGCAAGAACTTTGTGCGGCTGGATCCATCCAAGGCTCCAGGCCACTTATTCATTCTGAAGAAGATTTAGTCAGGCCACACTTTTTCGTGCAAGCCTCGCTTATGAGGCGAGTTTGTCTGTGGCCGTCGCATTGCGGCGCCACTCAGGGGCTCACGTATGAATTTATACGCTACGCCCCTTCGTTCCTGGTCTTGCTCGGCTATCTACGCTTTATAGATGTCAAGTTGAGGTGGACGGTTTAGAACGCCTGATAGATATTGAAGATGGCGAGAATCTTCCCGATGATGGCGGGAATTCCCGGGCAGAGGAAGCAGAGAATGACGCGGGTGACGCGGTTCTTCCACCAGCGCTTTACCTGCCAGATGTCATCGCTTAGGGTTTCCATCTCTTGCACCCGCGGTGGACGCATGTAGACCTGAGTGAGGGCGGTAAGGAACCCGACACCGATAAGCGGAGTAAGACCTGTGAAGGGAGCCGCCACTAATGCCACCAAAACAGTGAGAGGGTGACCGCCCGCGATAATGGTCCCGAGCATGGCGCCACCGCCGGTAAGCATGGCCCACTGCAAGCTGAGTTGCCCTGCTTTCTCGATGCCTGCCTGGCAACCGATGGCGATGATGCTTGCCACAATGGCGATGGGAATCGCCCAGCCGATAATCTTCCAGATGGGAGCGCCCTTGGGAATGACACTGATGGATTCCTCGCTGGGAAGTTCCTTATTTTCCTCGATGATGCTTGCGATGCCGCGCATATGGCCTGCGCCGACGACAGCCACAACCTTATTGCCGGGAGCATTCTTGATTTTGCTGGCCAAAAACTGGTCGCGTTCGTCAATCAGTACTTGCTTTACTTCTGGGAAGGTCTTCCCGAATTCCTGCATCATGCTGCTGAGGGCATCCTGCTCCTTAATCTTGGCCAAATCCTCTTCGCTAATCTCGGTCTTGTCAAAAATGCTTCCAAATAGGCCGCCCAGCAGGCTGATTTTCCGATACCAGGGGGTGCAGGCCCAGGTGCGCTTCAGGGTAATCTTGATGTCGCGATCGGCGAGGACGATGGGGACGTTTTTCCCTTCCGCCACATCCACCGCTTCCTTGAGCTCCGAACCGGGTTTTACGCCCGTTTGGGCCCCCATGCGCTTTTGATAAGACCCGAGAACCAGGTTTGCGATAAGGGTGGCCAACTGCTTGTTTTTGATGACGGCCTTCAGGTCCGTGTTTTTCCAGCGGTCGGGCTCCTTCAGGGACTTCATTCGCCCTTCGTCCAATTCTACGCAGACTGTATCCGGATTTTCTGTCTCAATCGTCTCTTTCACCAGGTCTTTTGACACCTTAGAAATGTGGGCCGTGCCCACCAGCACGATTTCGCGATTGTCTGGGGTAGAAATCCGGTAAATATCTGCATTTTCGCTCATAACAACGGGCAAGATAGAAAAGGATGAAGGTAAAATCTTGATGCCACTCTTCGTTTTTACAATAAAAATGAGTATATTTGTGGGGGTTGGTTTATTTTTCGGAGGCTTATCCTATGAAAAAGATTCTATTGGGTTTGGCAGTTGCCGCATTGGTTCTGTCTGGTTGTGCTGGTTCTCAGAGCAAGGATCCTGAGAAGGTGAACGATGCCTTGGTGGCTTTCACTTCTTGCGTGCAGGGTTCCCGCTGGCAGGAAGCCTTGAACTATGTGACCGAAGACGAAGCAAACGAAATTAGCGAAGATGGCTATGAATTCAAGGAAGAGTACCAGCAGGCTGCTCGCCGCTTGCCTCTTTCCACCCTCAAGCAAGCCGACTTGGCTGTAGACGGCGATGGCCGTTTGGTGGGCATCAAGGATGTGATGGATGAAGCCAATAAGCGCTATGTGGTTTCCGAGGAACAGTCTAAGATTGGAACGAAGGAACACATGCAGCAGATGGAAGAAGACCACATTCGCCGCCGCCTGGAAGAAGGCCAGAAGGTGATGCAGGAAGAGGAAGAAGCAAAGAATAAGGAACAGGAAGTGGAAGTGTTCTCCAACAAGCTGACGGACGAAGAAAAGCGTAAGTACGGCAGCACTCGTGACCTCCAGGCTCCTGAACAGTTCCAGGACGAAAATACTCAGGCTGCTGAAGAAGAAATCCACGAAGACTACGGGGATTAATTCGGTCTAGATGAGAATTCTTTTTGAAAGAAAAGGTGGGAAAACGGTGCTCTTTCGGGCGCCGTTTCTTGCATTGGTGAGCATTCTTTGTATGCTGACTTTGGGTTGCGGTGACTGGGACGCTGGCAATGACGCCCATGGGGATATCTTTAGTCGCAGGTTCCACTACTATTACATGGATGTTTGTCGTTACGATAGTTTTGGCCCATACGATTGTAGTGGCGTTGGAACCCTTTCGTCGCCCATGAACATTGCCCTTCGCATCGAGTATGATGGCTATGCCACATTGAATCTGGATGGGGAGCGCTTTTATTACAACGCACGGGATTATGCCCACGATTTCGATGTGGAGTATGGAGATTACTATTACCAGTTTTATGAATCCGATGGAAGCATGACCCTTTACGAAGATGGCTATGAAGCCATTTACGTGGATGAGCGTGTGGGCGAAGCCTACTATTACTACCGGGATTTGTATTAGCGTCTGTGCTCATGTTAATAGACCTTCAAGACATTCGAAAAATTTCGAAAGAGGACGAGGCTCTTGTTGCGGCGTCGTTGCCGCTCCGTTTTGCGAAAGCCATGCGCTTTGCTTTTCGGGAAGATCAGCTCCGCTCTCTCGGGGCGAGCCTTTTGATGCTCCGGCATTTGAATGTCAGGCAAGAATCCGAAATCGCTGAAGATGAATTCGGGAAGCTCCATAAGGTGGGCGGCTCGGAATTCAATATCTCCCACAGCGGAAATTATGCCGCTATAGCAGTGAACGATTCCCCCGTGGGCGTGGATATAGAAGTCGTTCGTCCGGAAAACTTGAATATAGCGGAGCGCGTCTTTTGCGGAGAAGAACTGCAATGGATGCGTGCCGGCGATTCTATGGAACGGTTCCATATTCTGTGGACTCGAAAAGAAAGCGTGATGAAGGCGTGTGGCCTTGGATTCAAACTCCCCATTGAAAAACTGAATACGATGCCTTTTGAAACAGGCGATGCGGTGGAGATTGAAGGCCGCTACTGGAAAAATCTTACCCGAAAAGAAGATGACTGCTACCTCAGTGTTTCCTGGGAAGTGCAGAAATAATTAATTCTATATTTGCAGCATGGCGCGGTTTTTGAAAATAATGGCGGTTGCAATGTTTGCACTATGGAGTGCGGCACTTTGTACGGAACCATTAAAACCGCTTTTGCCTCCGGAAAACACCTTGTATATGGCGGGGGTTGCTGAACTCCGGGACGATGTGTACAGTGCCGATTTGAAGTGGTCTGCGGAACTGGCTCCATGCAATTGTTTTAGCGTGTATACAGACATGTCCTACCGTTTTGTTTCATACCAGTATGAGTTGACGCTCCATGACCAGCTTCACGAATATGTGAATTTGCAAGTCAACGGCCTCAACGAATCTTTTGTAGGGATGAAATTCTTTCCATTTCCCTTTTTTGGTATAAATGCCTCTTGGCGATTCCAACCCGGCGAAGGGAGCCAAATCGAAAGATTCCCTCGGCTAGGAATCGAGCCTACGGGCTTGTGGCATTTTTCCCGGAATATGCTGTTGGGGATTTCAGGCCAGTACTACACCTTCCTGGAAGACAAGAATTACCAGCCTGGCGATGAGTTGGGAGCAAAAGCCTCTTTTGTCTGGAATATTGGTTGGACCCGTCATGAACGGTCTGGTTGGCGAGTTTCATACGCCTACTTGTTCCGCTGGCGTATTCAGGAAAGCGAGAATCACAATTTAGCCAAAGCCTATCAAAAGATGGATGACGAATATCGCGGCTTTAGAATGCGTGGCGCAATTGCTCGCTATTATGGATTCGAGAAGTTTTCCCTAGGTGTGGGTGGCGCCTACGAAATGAATCGGGGCACTTTGTTCGGTTTTGAAACGGGCCACAAGGTGGAATTCTTTGTTAAGGCTGAGTTCCCGTAACATAATTTGCTAATATGTTTTTGATGCGAAAAATTACGTGGATATTTTTGGTAGCTGCGGTTTCGGCATTTGCTTATTTGCCGGGCATGTCCGCTTTTGTCTCCTTAGAAGGGGACCACGGGCTGTTTGGAAACCCTGCAGGCCTTTCGGCTTTGGATTCCAAGGGCGCCTTGGTGGAATACCAGTATGACGATGGAATTTCGGATTTTCGAATAGGAGGAAATCTGGACCATTGGGGTGCTGCTTTTGAATATCGGGAAAATGGGGAGGGCTTGGATGAATCCCGCTGGAGTATTGCTCATTCCTCCGACTTTTTGCATCGCTATTTTTTCTGGGGTTCCCGAATCACCGCCTTCCGCAGTGCGGATTTCCGCGGGACGGAATGGACGTACACGCAAGGCTTTATGTTGCGGCCTTTCCGGTTCTTGTCCTTGGGCTATTCCTGCGATAATTTGCTGTATGTGGGCCCGGAATCCATGGACCGCATTCAGAATGTGGGAGCCACGCTCCGGCTGGGTCCGAATCTGGGCGTGAGTTATGATTTGGAGGATTGGGAGGAACATCGCCTGCTTTTGGAGATGGAACTTTATGGTGTGCGGTTTGGGCTCAAGATGCCCATTTACGGCGACGATGACGAATACACCTTGACGATTTCCATGGCTATTGGCGGCTACAATGATGTGGCTGTTACGGTTTATGATGATTATCTGCCCAAAGGTGGAGCCTGGGGTTACCATTCCGCCCGTAATCCGAGAGCTTCCCGTTCCGCCCAGATTATTCGTGTGCCGTTGAATATGCCGGTGGTTGAGGTGGAGGATGAATATTCCTTCTTTATGCCTCGCACGATTGGAATCTTGAAGGTGCGCAACTTGTTTGAACACTTGATGCGTGATCCGGCGGCTGGACTTGTGGTTCTGGATTTTTCGGGCTATAAGGGCGGCCTTGGAATTGCTGGAGAAATCAACCGCTCTGTAATGAAGTTGAAGGCTCGTGGCAGTAAGGTTATCGCTTACATGGATGATGTACGCCCGGCGGTACTTTTGGCGGCTGCAAATTGTGACCGCGTTGTGGTGGAGCCATCTGCGCACTTCTCTTTCCGCGGTTTAGGCGGTGATATTACCTTCTATAAGGGGCTTTTTGATAAGTTGGGCGTGAAGGTGGAATTCCTGCGGCATGGAGCTTACAAGTCTGCGGTGGAACCTTATACTGCCGATTCCATGTCAGTGGAGGCTCGTTCCAATATGGAAGCCTTGTACAAGGATTTATGGGATGTTCTGGAATCGAGTATTGCTCTTGGTAAAGTGAAGTCGGATGCAGATTTTACGCAGCTGGTTCAGCAGATGGATTCCCTTTCTGCAAAGCCTACGGTTACGGCAACGGCAGCGGTGAAAGCGGGCCTTGCCGACACCCTCCTCTATATTGATCAGGTTCCCTCCTACGCCATAGAAACTTTCTACGGAATTGAGGCTCCATATGCTACTTTCCGGGTTTGGAAACCGACCAATACCAAGGTGTTTGATGAAAGCTGGGCGCATCGGGCAAAAGTGGCCATTTTGAATATCGATGGCACTATCGATTCTCGCATGGAGCGGGAGGTTTCTGCGGAACTGCAGGAATTGATTCATTCCGATGCGGAAGCGTTGGTGGTGCGAATTTCATCACCGGGCGGTAGCGCTCTGGCTTCCGATAAAATCTGGGCGGCATTGATGAATGTGCGCAAGCAGGGAATTCCCGTGGTGGCAAGTATCGGAAGCATGGGAGCCTCAGGCGGTTTCTACATTGCTTGCGGTGCCGATGAAATTATTGCAGAACCCTTCTCCATCGTAGGAAGTATCGGCATTTATGGCGGAAAGATAGATGTGTCTGGCCTCATGAGTAAAGTGGGCCTGAAAAGTGAAGTGGTAAAAACGCATCCTTATGCCGATGCGGAAAGCTTTACGCGGCCTTGGACGGATGAGGAGAAGGCTGCTCTCCAGGAATATATGGATGAATTCTATAACCGCTTTACGGGAATAGTTTCTGAAGCTACGGGTATTCCTCAGGCTGTTGTGGATTCCAGTTATGGCGGTGGGCGCGTGATTATTGGTTGGCGTGCGAAAGAAGCGGGCTTGGTGTATGGCGTTGGCGGTTTGGATGTGGCCATTGCGGAGGCCAAAAGGTTGGCTGGCATTGGGGAGGGCACTCACGTGGAACTCTATTCCCTCAATACGGAAAAATCCTTCAACGTTACGACACCTTCCATCAAAGCGTTGATGGATAATTTGACAGAACTGGAGCAGACAAAATTTTGGGCCATTGAACCTGCTTTGTGGGGCTTGGAATAATGTTTGAAATTGCGCTGGCTGTTTTTGGTTGCTTGGCTATTTCTGCTTTCTGTTCCATTACGGAGGCCTCTTTTTATAGCGTACCGCCATCTACGGTGGAAAGCCTCCAGAAGAACAAAAAATTTACGGCCAAATATCTGACTCATGTAAAAAACAACATTGACCGCTACATTGCTTCTGTGCTTATCGTGAATACTATCGCCAATACGGCAGGCGCTTCCATTGCTACGGCGCTTGCGGTGGCGCGTCTTCCGGCAACGGGACAGTTCATGCTTCCCATTCTGCTTACCATTCTCATCCTTCTTTTTGGCGAGATTACGCCGAAAACTTTAGGAGTGAAGCAGGCGAAGGTTATGGCGCCCTTGGTGGCGGTTCCCTTCTACTACATCACCATCGTGCTTTCCTGGACGGGACTCATCTGGCTTTGCCTCACAGTGACAAAGCATTGGACTCGTGGCGATGAAGAGGAAAAAAATGTGAGTGTCGAGGATATCAATAGTCTAGTGACTTTGGGCCTTCGGGAAGATGTCATTGATCGCCAGCAGGCTTCTGTCATCAAGAATATTCTCGCACTTAAATCAGTAACGGTGCGGAAAGTCATGACGCCTAGACAGGTGGTGTTCTCTCTTCCGGCAGATAGTTCCATCGGGCAGAGTTTGGATGAACGAGGCAACTGGCCTTTCTCCCGCATTCCACTTTACGGCAACAAGAAGGATGATTGGATTGGAATCATTTTACGGCGCGATGCCTACAACAAACTGGCGGAAAATCATCGGGATGTCAAGCTCCGGCAGTTGATGCGCCCGCTCCAGCTGGTGCCGGATAGCCTCACTCTTGATAAACTGCTGCTCCGCTTTCTAAAGCAGCGTGGCCATATGGTAGGCGTGGTGGATGAATGGGGGTCTATTGCAGGCATTGTAAGTTTGGAAGATGTTTTGGAAGAGATTCTGGGCCGCGAAATCGTGGATGAGTTCGATGAGGCCGTAGATTTGCAGGAAACCGCGCGGAAAAAGTCGAAGGCTTTGGCCAGCATGCGGAAACAAAAGCGAATCTAATTATATTGTCAATAAAAAGGTGGATGGGTATGAAACGCTATTTCTCAGTATCGCATTTTTTTAGTGTGGCATTGTTCCTCGCTACGGCAGTTTTTGCGCAGGACCTTGGTCAGGATGTTTTTATCACGGTTGACCAGTTTGGGTATCGTCCTAGCGATGAAAAGGTAGCCGTACTTCGCGATCCGCAAACGGGATTTGATGCAAGCCTTTCTTACACTCCGGGGACCGCCATCAATGTGGTGGATGCTTCTACTAACAAGGTAGTTTATTCCAGTGTTGCCGTGGCGCACGATGGTGGTGCGGTGGACACGACATCTGGCGATAAAATTTGGTGGTTTGATTTTAGTAAAGTAACTACGCCGGGGACCTACTACATTCAAGATGGTTCCGATGCGTCGAAGAAATCCTTCACCTTCCAGATTAAGGAAGACGTCTACAACGATGTGCTGAAGGCTGCGGTTCGTATGCTTTACTACCAGCGCGTGACTACGGCGAAGGAAGCCCAGTTCGCAGGAGCAGAATGGGCTGACGAAATCAATCACCCGCAGGATAAGAATGCCAGACGTTTTGTTGATTCCACAAATGTGAGCGCCGAGCGGGATGTGAGCGGTGGCTGGTTTGATGCGGGTGATTACAACAAGTACACCGTATGGAATGGCAATTACATTGAAACGCTGTTGCAGGCTTATTGGGAACGGCCCAAGGCATTTACGGACGATTACAACATTCCTGAATCGGGAAATGGGATCCCGGATATTGTAGATGAAGCAAAGTGGGGCTTGGATCATTTGCTCCGTATGCAGAATGAAGATGGCTCCGTGCTTTCTGTAGTGGGCGAATCTCACGACAATGCTTCGGGTGGCGCCGCTACACCGCCTTCTACTGCAGTGGGACGTACATATTATGGCGATGCCAATGCGCTCTCCGCTTATTCTGCAGCAAAGGCATTCGCTATTGGAGCGAAGGTTTCCAAATATTTCTGGGGTGAAGAATATACATCAAAGTTGACGAATGCGGCTATTAAGGCGTTTAACTGGGCAGAGGCTCATCCGGATTCGCTCTTCTTCAATAACGACGCTTCTCACGGGACTTCTGGCTTGGCTGCTGGCCAGCAAGAGGAAAATATTACTGACTCGGATAAAACAACGACGAGCGTGCGCCTGGGTTACCGCCTTACTGCGGCGCTTCGCATGTATGATTTGACGGGTGATCCGGATTATTTGAAGTTGTTTGTAGAAACAAATAGGTATAATAACGAAAAGAAAAACTATCAGGTTTTTCCGCTCATGAATACAGGTTGGAGAGGTGACCAGTATCGTCATGCCCATCATAGGATGTTCCTCTTCTATCTTTCCTTGAAGGGCACAAAAGCGGCTCTTGGCGAAACGGATTCTGCTGCTGTGATTACTGCTATTCAGGAGGGCTTTCTAGGCCTTTTGTCTCTTAACAATTTCACTGGTGGCCCTAATAAGGACGGCTATCGCTCCTATATTCGCGATTACAATTGGGGCTCTAACAGCGCCAAGTCTTCCAATGGTGTACTTTTTGAATTGCTATCGGAAGCGAATATTCCTGGTATAGATAAGGACTATTACTACAACTATGCTGAAGATTATGTCCATTACATTCATGGCGTGAATCCCTTCGGTTACGTCTACTTGTCTAATATGGCGAGTTATGGTGCGTCAAAGTCTGTGCCGGGTATTTATCACGAATGGTTCCATGTTTCCAGCGACAAGTGGGCTTTTGCTAAGGAAGGTTCCGTAGGCCCTGCTCCAGGCTACCTCACCGGTGGTCCGAACACCCGTTATGTTTGGAATTCCTGTTGCGACCAGGGGGACAATGGCTGCGGCAGCTATAATAATCATCAGTTGTGTTTTTCGTCTTCAAGACCTCAGAATCAGCCTCCTTCCAAGATGTACGATAACGTGACCCGCGGTTGGCCGCTTGATGGTTATGAATTGACTGAGCCCAGCCTTGGCTATCAAACGAATTTCATTCATCTTCTTTCGAAGTTTGTGCAAGAGAAGGGCGCTGGCTTGGGCGAAATCATTGAGGAACCCTCCTCCAGTTCTTCTGATGTGGAAAGTTCTGCGTCTGTTGAGTCTTCTGCTGGTGAAATCGTTTCCAGTAGCTCTGCAGAAGTTGTCTCTTCTTCGGACGAGGCTGTGAGCAGCGCTGCTGAGGTATCTTCTTCAAGTGAAGATTCATTCTCAAGCAGTTCTGCCTACGCGGAATCTTCTGCGGCGGTCTCGTCTTCTTCTGTTGAGGCCCAGTCTTCCTCTGCGGCGGCTTCATCATCTTCCGTTGAGGCCCTGTCTTCCTCTGCGGAAGAGGCGTCTTCCAGCAGCGATGCATATGTTGAGTCCTCGTCGACATGGATATATTCTTCCAGCAGCAACCTGTGGGAAGGTATTCGCGAAACTCCGCTTGCAGGGATTTCTGTTGGCATCTCTCGCAATATCCTCACGGTTCGTGCTCCTGCAGGTGGTCGTATCGACTTGCAGGTTTTTGACCTTGTAGGAAATGCCGTAATGAATCGTGCGGGTGTTGCCAATTCAGGAATGGTAGAGATGTCTTTGAACAATCTGCCGCGGGGTGGTTACTTGGTGCGTATTTCCCAGGGTGGCTATTCGAAGACGGCACGGATTCAGGTTCGTTAGGAATCCTTGCCCAAACAGCGCAAAATTTCAAAAAAAATCTATCAATTGTATTGATTGATATAATTGATAGAACTAAAAATGCCTAAAGTAAGGGAAATTTCGTTAAAATAGTTCTTTTTGACCCTTGCAAAGCCCGTTTTTATCTTCTAAATTTCACTTGCTTTTTTCGGGGCGCCCCTGCCCCGGAATGTCACTCACTAGAGGATTTACATGAGAACTATTACGGTAAACCCGAAGTCTGTCACCCGCAAGTGGAAGCTTGTGGATGCTACCGACAAACCTATGGGACGCGTCGCAAGTGAAGTTGCCCGTCTCCTCATGGGAAAACATAAGGCCATCTATTCTCCGAACGTTGACACCGGAGATTTCGTGGTTGTCATTAACGCTGAAAAGGTTGCCCTCACTGGCAACAAGCTCTTGAAGAAGGAATACTTCCACCACACTGGCCACATTGCTGGTGAACGTTGGATCAACGCTATGGACCTTATGGCTAAGGATCCTACAGCTCCTCTCACTGCAGCTATCTGGGGCATGCTCCCTCACAGCGCTCTTGGCCACAAGATGGTTAAGAAACTTAAAATCTATGCCGGTGCTGAACATCCTCACGCCGCACAGAATCCCGAAGTCGTTGACTTCTAATCTTTAGAACGGAGGATAAATCTATCGCTACCGCAAAGAATAAGAAGATCTACCGTGGCACTGGCCGCCGTAAGAACGCTATCGCCGCTGTGATCCTGAAGCCGGGTTCCGGCAAGCGCACAATCAATGGTCGTGATTTCAAAGATTACTTCCATTCTGAAGTGCAGAACATGATTGCCAACCTTCCGTTTGCCATCCTTGGCAACGCCGAAGAATGGGATGTGGAAGTTACCGCTCGTGGCGGTGGAATTGCTGGTCAGATGGGCGCTGTCCGTCTGGGCATTTCCCGCGCACTGGTTGCTAACGACGCAGAAGTGAAGCCCGCCCTCAAGAAGGAAGGCCTCATGACTCGCGACTCTCGTGCTGTTGAACGTAAGAAGTTCGGCCGCAAGAAGGCTCGTAAGCACTTCCAGTTCTCCAAGCGCTAATCGTTTGGTTATACTTTCAAAGGGCGCCTTCGCGAAATGCGAAGGTGCTTTTTGTTTTTGGTTTTCCTATATTATCCAAGGAATTTAACAAGAGGCTTAAGATGGCTAAACAAGAAACTTTATGCGTGCAGGCCGGCTGGACTCCGAAGAACGGTGAACCCCGCGTGCTTCCCATTTACCAGAGCACCACTTTCAAGTATGAAACCAGCGCCGCCATGGCGGATCTTTTCGACCTGAAGGCCGAAGGATACTTCTACACCCGTTTGCAGAACCCGACGAATGACGCTGTGGCTGCAAAGATTGCTGCTTTGGAAGGTGGTGTGGCCGGTATGCTGACGAGTTCTGGTCAGGCTGCGAACTTCTATGCTGTGTTTAATATCTGCGAAGCGGGCGACCACTTTGTGAGCACCAGCGCCATCTATGGCGGTACCAGCAACCTCTTCAGCGTGACCATGAAGAAGCTTGGCATCGAATGCACCTTCATTGACCAGGATGCAAGTGACGAAGAAATCGAGAAGGCTTTCCGCCCGAATACGAAGTGCCTCTTCGGCGAAACGGTGGCAAACCCTGCCGGCAAGATTCTAGACCTGAAGCGTTTTGCAAACATCGCCCACAAGCACGGTGTGCCGATGATCGTGGACAATACGTTCCCGACTCCGATTCTCTGTAAGCCCATTGATTTCGGTGTGGATATCGTGACTCATTCTACCACCAAGTACATGGACGGTCATGCCGTTTCTACCGGCGGATGCATTGTGGATAGCGGCAACTTCGATTGGGAAGCCCATCACGACAAGTTCCCGGGCCTTACGGAACCGGACCCGAGTTATCACGGATTAACTTATACGCAATCCTTCGGCAAGAAATGCTACATCACGAAGGCTACCGTGCAGTTGATGCGCGACCTCGGAAGCATCCAGGGCCCGCAAAACGCGTTCCTTTTGAACCTCGGCCTCGAAACGCTCCACCTTCGCGTACCGCGCCATTGCGAAAACGCTCTTGCTTGCGCCAAGTGGCTCAAGAACCATCCAAAGGTCGCATGGGTACATTATGCCGGCCTTGAAGGCGACGAATTCTACGAACTCGCCCAGAAGCAGTTCAAGGGTGGTCTCCCGTGCGGCGTGCTTACGTTCGGCATCAAGGGTGGTCGCGAAAAGAGCATTCAGTTCATGGACAGCCTCAAGATGATTTGCATCGTGACTCATGTGGCTGATGCCCGCAGTTGCGTGCTGCATCCGGCAAGCCATACGCACCGTCAATTGAGCGATGAACAGCTTATCGAAGCGGGTGTCGCACCTGACCTGATCCGTTTCAGTGTCGGTATCGAGAATGTGGAAGACATTATCGCTGACTTGGAACAGGCTCTCGAGAAGGTGTAATTCCGTTATTGCGGTAAAATTGCGCGTCATTAAGGACCTCCTTAACCCATGTGGCTTTAAGGGGGTCTTTTTTCCAGGGGAGTCTATCGCGCTGGATGTCGTGAATGGGGTAGAGGCTAGCAATGGCATCTTCTTCTGTGGCGTTTGCGGCCAGCGCTGCACGTAGGTGCTGCGCTCCGATGAAGACTTGCTCTAGGCCATTGCCCGAATCAAGAGCCAAAAGTCCGGAGAGATTTTTTTCTCCCTCGTAGTTGAAGTCAAAATCTGAGGTGTGGCAGATAAGGGACATGAGAATGGCGGGGTCTACCTGATTTTGAAGGGAGGCTTCTGTGGCAGGCAAACTGACGAGTTGTTCGTTGTCCCAAGGGGCGCCATTGTAGACAACATAAAGAATGTGGGAACTGCCCCGAGATTGAATATCGGCGGTGTAGCGCTTGCCTAAATCTTGTTGCAATTTTTTGAGAATGCGGATGCCGCGGTTTTTGAATTGTTTGTAGCCGTCAAAGGAGAGCTTTAAGGTGTCGTTTAATTGCAGGAGCCTTGGCGTTGTGGGCTTTTCCACGATGTCATTGTAGACTTTTAGAATGGTGGGGAGTACATATGCAAGTTCTGGCTTGATACTGCCATCTTGGAAGGAACTATCTAATACAATGGCGCCTTGAGCGGCAAGTCCGCTGACTTTTGCACTACTGTAGGCTTGAAAAATTTGCTCGCTATCGGTTTGAGGTGTGTCGCTTGATGGATAGGCGAGGAACGCGATAATGATGGCAAGAATGAAACCGAGACCGATGGCCCCGCGTCTTCGCACTTTTGGACTTTTCCAGATGGCTTTGCTCCAGGCTCTGACTTTTGGACTCCTGCAGAGAAAAATCGTGAAAAAAATCACGATGGAAATATGCAGGATGAGAAGCGCTTTGATGGCCATGCCTGCAATATAAGTTTCTATTTTGCAGGTCATGAAAGATTCTCTGAAAAACATCGTCGTCATTGGGGATCGAGTCCTCATCAAGCCTCTGGAACAGTCCAACCGGACAGGTGGCGGGCTATACCTTCCTCCAAGCGTACAGGAACACGATGCTGTTCATACGGGAATCGTCGTGAAGGTTGGGCCTGGGTTCCCAATTCCCGCCAATCAGGATTCGGATTCCATTTTCCGGAGCGAAGCCGCGGAGCAGGTGAACTATGTGCCGCTCCAAGTGCGTGAGGGCGATGAGGCGTTGTACCTCCACGCCAATGCCCACGAGCTGGAAGTGAACGGAGAGCGTTACGTTATCATTGCCCAAAATTCTATTTTGTTAGTAATGCGAAATGAATTGCCGGATATGGATATGCCGGACTTGAACGAATTGTAGATAAAGTAGTTTTTCAATTTATAATTCACAATTCAAAATTATATCGCTGACAAATACTGCGCGATACTTCGTCAAATGCAATTCTGCATTCATAGATTGCCACGCACTGCGTGCTCGCAATGACGTTTCTGAAACCAATTCATCATTCAGCATTCATAATTCATCATTAACTGGGGGGGGGAGTGAAAGACGTTTAGGCAATTTTCGGCGACTGAAAGAAGCCGTCTTTTGGGAGTAAAATTGCCGATAGGCGCTATGAGCGCCTAAAACGGCTGAAACGAGGGGGGCGTCCCCCTTTCAAAAAGGGATATATGCTATCTTTAAGGCGAAAAAGGGGCCCTGGGAAATACCTTGGACTGCCTGTTTCGATTGTTCGATTATTTAACGAAGGATATATGGCAAATCGTGTTGTGATTGGCTCCCAGTGGGGCGATGAAGGAAAGGCCAAAGTTGTTGATTTCTTGACGCTGGATGCTGATATTATTGTGCGTTTCCAGGGTGGCGCTAATGCAGGCCACACTGTTGAAGTGGGTGATCAGAAGTTTGTGTTCCACCTGATTCCCTCGGGCATTATGCATGCCGATAAGGTTTGTGTCATTGGTAATGGCGTGGTGCTGGACCCTATCCAGACGTTAGCTGAAATTGCGGATCTTCATACGAAGGGCATTAACCCGGAAGGTCGTCTCTTTATTGCGAATAATGCCCATGTGGTGCTTCCTTACCACTCCACTTTGGACAAGGCTAAGGAAAAGAAGGCGGGTAAGGCTGCCATCGGTACCACGGGTCGTGGCATCGGTCCCTGCTATAGCGACAAGGTGAACCGCATTGGTGTTCGCGTTGGCGATTTGATGGATGAACGTGAACTGCGTCCTCGCGTCGAAGCTATGGCCAAGGTGCACAACGAAGAATTTACGGTGATGTACGATGTTCCGGCTATTGACCCGGAAGTGGTCATCAAGGATTACCTTGAACTGGGTCAGAAAATCAAGCCCTTTGTGATTGATGTGAGCGAATACCTCTACAAGGCTGTGAAGGCTGGAAAGCGCTTGGTGTTTGAAGGTGCCCAGGGTACGATTTTGGACGTGGACCAGGGAACTTACCCGTTCGTCACCTCCAGCAATACGGTGGCGGGTTACGCTAGCTGTGGTGCTGGCCTCGGTCCTACGGCTTTGGATGAAGTCTGGGGTGTGGTGAAGGCTTACACTACCCGCGTTGGTAATGGTCCGTTCCCCACGGAACTTTTGGACGAAACCGGCGATACCCTCAGAAAGATTGGTAACGAATATGGTGCCACTACGGGTCGTAACCGTCGTTGCGGCTGGTTTGATGCTCCCGTAGTCCGCAAGGCAACGGTTGTGAACGGCCTTACTCACTTGGCCATCACCAAACTGGATGTGCTGGACACCTTTGATACCGTCAAGATTTGCACTCACTACGAATGCGATGGCGAAAAGCTGGAGTTCATTCCTAACCAGCTTTCCAAGGTGGGTCGCTGCACACCGGTATACGAAGAATTGCCGGGCTGGAAACAGGACACCACCAAGTGCCGTAGTTACGATGAACTGCCGGAAAATGCAAAAAAGTACCTGCAGCGCATGGCAGAACTGGTGGACGTGAAGATTGGTATGATTTCTATTGGCGCAAAGCGTGACCAGAGTATCGTCATTGATGCTGGCCTCGCCAAGGGGCTCAAGCTCTAAACGAATAGGGATAGGAGGTGACTATGGATGCTTCCATTGTTGGATTGTTGAAGGGTGTGGAACTCTTTTCCGAGCTGAACGAAGAACAGCTGGGGATGCTAGCCAGTCTAGTGGTTTCACAGAATTTCAACCGGGACGAAACAGTGGTGCTGGAAGGCGACGATTCGGTGCAGGCTCTGTACCTGATTGCCTCTGGTTCCGTGCAGGTCTACATGACCGGCGTTGATGGTCGAGAGACGATTCTCAGCTTCCTAGAACGTGGCGACTTTTTCGGTGAAATGTCCCTCATCGATGGCGAGCCTCGTTCTGCTTCCGTCCGTACGGTGACGGATGCTCAGATGCTCATCATCCATCGTGAGTCCTTCCTCCAGCTCATTCGCCAGACTCCGGAAATTGCCATGGGTCTGTTGAGCGAGATGAGTAAGCGCCTCCGCAAGGCTAACCGCCAGATTGGCTCCCTCTCTACCATGAGCGTTAGCGGTCGCGTGGCGGGAACTCTCCTGAACCTCATGCAGGAACGGGGCGTCCGCATCCATACGGATAATGGCAAGATGGTGACGGTGATTCACAACCGCCCGACCCAGCAGCAACTGGCCGACATGTCCGGTACCACGCGTGAAACTGTGAGCCGTATCAGCTCCCTCTTGGTGCGGGCTGGTGCCATTGCCATGACCGGAAAGGATATCGTCATCTTTGATGAAGACGCTTTGCAGGAAAGAGCCTCCAAGGGTTAGGCTCCTCTAAAGGTTTTCTATGAACAAAATAAAAAGAGCTTTGAACTGGATACGAAAGAATCCTGTACTCAAAGCGATTATGGTTTGGGTTGTTGTACTTTTTGTTTTAGCTGTTGTTGTAGACAAAGTAGTGATGCCCATTTTTTCGGGTAAGTTGGACCGCACGGGAACGGTTCCCCAGTTGGAAGGAATGTCTGCCGAGGCGGCTGAGGCTGCATTGACGGAAGCCGGCTTTAAGTTTGAATGGCTGGAGCAGGGCCGTTACAATTCTCAGATTCCTGCGGGAATGGTTTTGGTTCAGATGCCTGCTGCAGGCCGTGTCGCAAAACTTGGCCGCACCGTTCGCCTCACCAAAAGTTTAGGACTTCGCGAAGTGGAGATTCCGGATTTACGCGGTAAGAGTCAGAAGCAGGCTCTCATCTCCCTCACTCGTGCGGGCCTTGTTCAGGGTGAAATTGTGAAGGGCGCCCACCAGAGCATTCCGCGTGGCGTCGTGATTCGTACCGACCCTATGGCGGGCATTAAGGCGCGTGTGGGCGATACAATCAATGTCATTATTTCTGCAGGCGTGACTTCGGGCAAGACGCTTCTTCCAAGTTTTGCGGGCGAGATGTTGGATGACGTCTTTGCCAAGGTTGAAAAATTGGGCTTCAAGGTTGGGAATGTAAAGCGTGTTCCAGGCGAAAACGGGGAAGCTCCAGGCACGGTTCTGGAAACCTCTCCCAAGGAAGGAGATTACCTCCCGCCGGATACGCGAATCGACTTCATCATTGTGGATTAAAAATCTATGAGTCGATTGCTTTCCATTCTGTTCTTTTCTTTAACAGCGTTAATTGCACTGGTGGGGTGCAGTTCTGCACCTGTGCAAAAGCAACCGGTGTCGCAACCCGCTACATTAACCGCAGCAGATAGCGCTGTTATTCAGGCGGCTGTAGAAAAGCAGCAGAAGCCAAAATACGAACAAAATCTGGATGTGTCTCACGAGTCCTTTATTCGCGCGATGGAGTTGGAACTTCGCGGTGAGAAGGCTTTGGCCGAAGTATTCTGGCAACGGGCATACGATGCGGACCCAGGTAATCGCTATCTGGCGTTTTCTGTGGCGGAGCGCTTGGCGGCCCACGGGGAGGATTCTGCGGCTCTTGTGCTTGCGCAAAAGGCGGAAGAGCTGCCTGGCCGTGGAACTTCGTCTCAGTTTAGTTTGCTCGCCAATCTTTATGTGAAGGCTGGCATTGCAGATTCCGCTCGCCGATATTTTGTGATGGCCTTGGATACCTGCCATTATCAAGACATGTCCATTCTTTACGATTACAGCCTTTTCTTGGAGGCCGTGAAGGATGCCAAGGAACTTGTTCGCGTGTATGACTTGCTCCTCCCGCAGGTGAATTACATCCAGTCTCTCTTTCAGCGGCAATTGAATTTACTTTTGGATCTTGGCCGCGACTCCGCTGTAGTGGAACTTTTCGGCAAGGGCCATGAAGCAACGGGCGATAAGAAATTGCTCCTTCAGATGGTGCAGGGCCTTACCATGCAAAAACGATTTGCGGAAGCGAAGGCTATCGCGGACACGCTCACATCGGTGACTCCGGAAGATGAAAAAATCATCAATCTGGTGCTTCTGACTTTATCCGAGCAGGACAAGCGGGAACCTATCAAGTTCTTACAGAAAAAGATTCATGAAGATGGACTCGTCTCTCCTGTGTTGGAATATTTCCTTGCGAATTATGAATATGCCGTAGGTGATATTGATAGCGCAAAGGTGCATTTCGAGAAGGTGTACCCTAAGTTGGGAGACAACATGAGTTATAGCGCCCAATCTTGCCGTGCCTTGGCTGGCATTGCCTTTTCGCAGGATAAAAATGATTTAGGCGTACAGTATGCGGAACGCGCCGATTCCATTCTCCATGGCGCTGACAAGGAATTTTTGGCCATGAGTTATGGGTACGCGAAAATGTACGACAAGGCCTATCACATTTTGGATTCTTTGCTTGGGGTATGGGCGAATTGGACGCCAATGTCGGGCGTAGCTGACTCTGCTTCGCTCAAACTCATCAAGCAGAAGGCGGAGCGGAACTATCGCAATGTGCAAAGTTCATACGCCAAAATTTTAGTGACGGAAGCTCGTAAAATTGAATCGGACAAAAAGTCGGATTCGGCAAAGATGGCTTATGCAAAGGAGTGCCGTGGCAAGGCGGAACTTTTCTGGGAGAATTTGTATGCGGCAGATTCCAGCGATTTGCTGTTGCGACTCACCATGGCCATGAATTTGGAGCGTCTGGCGCGCTATGACGAATCCTTCGCCATTTTTGAAGAATTGTTGAAGATTGAAAAGCCGGAGGGAATTGACCGCCCGGAAATGCTGAACTACTACGGCTATTCGCTGATTGATTTGAACCGCAGCGCAGAGGATGTGGAAAAAGGATTCCGCTTGGTGATGGAGGCTCTCGGCCTTGAAAAATCTCCCATTCCTACTGAGGCATATCTGGATTCCAAAGCCTGGGGACTTTATCGTCAGGGTAAGTTTGTGGAAGCTCTTGCGGTAATGCAAGAAATCAAGGGCGACCAGTTCAAGGAAGATTATGTGTACTGGGAGCACTTGGCTGCCATTCAGGCTGCATTGGGCATGAATGATGAGGCGACCAAGTCCTATAAAGAAGTGCTGAAGTTGCGTCCGGACCATCCGGCTGCTCTTGAATTCCTGAAGAAGAAGTAGGTGTGAATGAAGCGGCTGCTAATCCTTTTTGCGGTGCTGCTTTTGGTGGGCTGTGCAGGCAGTAAGAAGACTGTGTGCGACCCTTCTTCTCCCGATTGTGCTGCAGAAGTTGCTGGTGCCGTTCCCCAGGATAGTTTGCGCGCAAAATTCCAGCTGACCCTGACTGTGGAAGAGGGAAAAACGCAGGAACTGGATGCGGTCCTTTTCTCTGTCCCTGGAAAGCGTTATCGTCTGGAATTGACGGGCCCTTTGGGTATCGGTGTGGCTTCCCTCCTGTGGCAGGAATCGGGCTGGCAGATGGTTTTCCCGACAGAGAAATTGTTCCTGAAAGGAAACGGCTATATGGTGGGGCTTTTGATGGATAACACCCTCCCGCTGGTTCACATCCATCAGGTGGCGGCCTTGTTTGAGGGAAAGTTGTTGCCGGAAAAATTTGAGGTGACTGCGACTCAGGATTCCGCAGGCTATAAGGTTATTCGCGGGAAGGAACATTCCGGGCGGTTCTTTACCTATGGCGAAAAAGAGGGCACCATCGCTTGGCTTGCTCGTCCTGGTCGCGATAAAGGGGAGGAGGTCCTGAAATTTGCGGAGTACAAGAGCTTCGAAAATGTGAATATGCCAAGCCACATCACCTTTGAGCAGGGCGGCAAGGAATTTTTGGACATCCGCATCAAGAAAATCACCCATGGAAAACCCTTTAGCGGCGGTACTTGGCGTTTGAATATTCCAAATACCTATAAGCCTGTGGGTGGTTGATTTTGTAAATTGGAATGGTATGAGACGCTTTGTTCTGGCATTGTTGTTTGCGTTTTTCGGGTCCGCTTTTGCGGTGGATTCCTTGGAAGTCTTTGTCTTGTTGGTGGATTTTCAGGAAGAAAAACCGGACAACTCCTTAACAACGGGAACGGGAAAGTTTAATTCCGACACTAAGAAAACCTATAAGCTGGACCCCTCTGGCGTTCGCGCCAATGCGGGCTATTGGAAGCGCCATTTTGATTTTGCCAATGCTTATTTTCAGGCGGCAAGTGGTGGAAAATTGGCGGTAAAGGCCCGCATTTTCCCGGAGACATCCGTCTATACACTGGACAAGCAAATCATTGACTATAACCGCACCAGCAAAAAGAAAGGCGAAAAGACTGCGGAGTATGATGAATCCCGCAGCCGCGATTACATGACTTTTATTTACGATGCCGTGGCAAAAGCCCATAAGTCCAGCGCATCGCCTTTCAATATCGCAAAAAGTAAAGATCCCAATACAAAGCGCGTCTACATGATTGTTCATGCAGGGGCCAGCCGCTTGGTGGATGGCGGCAGCATGGGAACCCGCAATGCGGATACTCCGGCAGATTTCATGGATATTTTTGTCAATCGTAGCGCTTGGGAGTACCTGCTGCCTGATTCCGCAAAAGATGAGCGGGTGAAGCCTGCTATGGGATTGAATGAAAATGGCGATACGGTTTCTGTGGGCCTGATTTTGAAGGGAGCCGCGATAGATACGCTTGAAAACATCATGGTGGTGAGTGAGACTGCGTCTCAGGATGGCCTCAATTGGGGCATCAACGGCATTATCGTGAATCAGATTGCCCGCGAGTTGGGATTACCTGATACTTATGATGTGGTGAAGGGAATTTCCCGCTTGGGATATTTTGACATGATGGATTTTGCGGGCTACAATGCAGGCAACGGCTTTTTGCCTTCACTCCCTGCAGCCTGGAATCGCGCCTATATGGGCTGGAGCAAGGTTAAAGAAGTGCGCCCCACGGCGGGTCACCCTGTGACGGTGGATATTGCGGCGGCAGGTAGCGGCCTTGGCACTGAAATTGTAAAAGTGCCTCTTAATGGTAGCGAATATCTGTTGATTGAAAACCGCCAGCGGTCTTGGAATAAGGATGGAACGGTTGAAGTTGCCTACACCAAGGAAACCAGCGACGATGGCGACGTGAAAACCACCAAGGTCCCGGTGGATAGTATTTCCCTTTTGTTTGAAGACAGCACCTGCAAAAATGGAAAGTGCAAACCCAATGGAAAACAGTTGAGCGGATTTATTCTCAAGCCAGGTTCTTTTGATGCGGGGCTCCCGGCTAGCGGCATTGCAGTTTGGAAGGTGAATGATTGGTACTTGCGTGAAACTCTGCAGTATGGCGTAGCGAACTTCTGGGGTGGCGATACACTGCGAGATCACCAGTTTGGCATTAGCCTCACGGAAGCAGACGGCGTTCTCTCCATCGGAAAAACTTTCAAGAACGCCTTAGGCGAAGATACTTATGATTACGGTAGCGGAACGGATTTACTGCCCCACTTGCGCTATGGCGGAAGTTCCTCCAGCAAGATGGATACGGTAAAGGTTATCAAGCCTACGGGTTATGCGAATACTGCGACTACCCAAGGGGGCTACACGGGAATCAAGATTACCGTCAATGTCCCGAAGGATGCGCGTAAGGAAAAGACGGCAAACGCCTTCATGGGCGATAGCGTTGTGAACTTTGTGGCGCCTGTGATTTCAGTAACCATTGGCATTGATGATGGCAGTATTGAAAATTCCAAGTTCCCGCGGAATATTGGCGTGAAAAATGCGGTTCGTGGCGCGGTGTTCATTGATAGCCCGGACAATAACGGCGAAAAAATCATGGTGGTAGGCTCCGAGGATGGAACTTTGCAGGCTTTTGACGCTCTCGGTGACACCCTGTTCCCTGCAGATACCTCAGTTTTAGTTCCTGCGGTCTCAAAGGTCCAGGATTCTGTAGAAGTTCCGTTGTACCGCATCGGGAACTTTGGAAAATTGCTGGGCATGGCAAGTGACGGAAAGTATATCTATAGCTTGCATGAGGATGCCCTTGTCCGCAGTCACTTTGAAAGTGGAATGTACCCTGTCAGTAGCATTTTTAAGATAAAGAATCCGAAGGTGGGCCCCGTTGTAGCGCTCAATCGGGTTTGGGTTGCCACGGAGGATTCTCTTCTTTCCATAACGGCGGGAGATGTTTTGCTGCCGACAGTGGTTTCCCGCGTTTCCTTAAAAGATTATATGGAATCCTTTGTTCCAGAGGATATGGCCTTCTGCCAAAATCAGGATAAGCGGTTTGTGGTCATCGCTGGAGAGAAGGGAAATGCCCTCATAGGGAAATACCTTGAGGTGCTGGGAAGGGAAATTCCTCCATCAATGCCAATGACATGCCTTCGTAAGGAAGGAAATTCTTCTGAAGCAATCTCCGTGATGGAATATCGAGCACCAATGGAAGTTGCAACGCATTTTAACTTTGTGGGAATTCATTTCCGCGGTAGTGCAGAGAGTGAAAAATTCCGCGTGTCTTGCACGGATTTGGAAAGAGATGGCTATGAGGACGCCCTGTTCCTTGGAAGTCGCGGCACTTTGGTGAAACAGCCTATCAATCCGGAAGCGTTTGCTCCGGGTTTGCTCATGGAAAGAGCATATAAGCGGGGTGCTTCAGGAAAAAGCGGCCTCATGGATGAAACTTCGGGAATGGCTATTGGCGATATCAACGGGGATGGTTATCCGGAAATTGTTTTCTTGGGCGATAACCTGCTCTACGCTCTGGATCGCTACCACTTACCGCTGCCCAACTTCCCTGTGACGCTCAGTCGTGGCACGCCTGTGGTTGGCTTTGGAAGCGACCCGCTTTTGGTGGATGTAACGGGCGATGATGTTCCAGAAATTCTGGTGCCCTCTAGCGACGGCCTCGTCTACGCCTACACGGGCAAAGGTAAGCAATTGACGACCGGTTTCCCCATTGCTGCCGGGAGTTTTGAGTATGGCGAAATATTTGACCCTATGAGCATCTACGTGGTGGATGCCCTTCCGGACAAAAAATCTAAAGGTCCGGAGCTTTATGCCTTCCATCGGAATAATGTAGCGGGATTCCGCCTGAACAAGGCTGCCAATGGCGCCGAGAAAGCAGTGCAGGCCTGGACCCTCCCTGCAGCAGGTAATGAACGCACGGGATACTTTGATGCAAGCCTTCTTGGAGAAGTCAAGAAGGAAGTGGCAAAGGATGAAATCAAGGAATTCTTTGTGTACCCCAATCCTATTCGGGAAGGCTATGCCCAGACTCGATTTGAACTTGGCGCAGAGGCGGAATGGGCTGAGTTTGAAATCTACGATATTACGGGCCTTTGCGTTTATAGCACGCACATGTCGTGGGCTCATGCGGGTCGCAATGAAACCATAAAAATGGATTTGCGAAAACTGGGAAGTGATGTCTATACCGCCCGTTTGAAAGTGAAGTTTAAATCGGGAAAGACCAAGCAGAAACTTTACCGCATCGGCGTTGTGCGTTAGGACGCTTGTGTGAAAACGAAGGAGATGAGCGTATGAAAAAGCTTTTGAATGCAGCTCTGTTGATGGCGCTGGCTCTGCCTTTTGTTGCCTGCACAGCCAATGGCGACAAGGCCGAGATGAACCCCATCGTGCCAACCCCCTCCGAAAAAAACTCCAGTTCTACAGGGGACGTTTCCTCGTCTGAAAGTGAAAATTCTTCTAGCAGCGATTCTGGTATTTCTGGCGATGATTCCTCTTTGGATGATGGATTCCTTTCTGGCAGTGTGGCACTTGATACGGTGACGGTATGGAATCTGTTCAAGGATACTGCTTGGGTGAGCGTTGGCGCTGGCGAAATGGTTTGGGGCTCCATTACTTTTAAGGTGAATGACTTCACCATTTCTAAAACAGAAGTGACTCAAGCCGTGTATAAAGCGGTTATGGGAGACCTTCCGCAACAGAGCAATTCTGGTGAGGCTTATCCTGTGGAGAATGTGTCCTGGTACGATGCAGTGCTGTTCTGCAATGCGGCTTCAAAACTCTTGAATTTGGATACGGCCTATGTGTACGCTTCTGTGGGCGCGGAAAATTATTTGAAGGATTTGACTATCGATTATTCCACAAAATCAATCCGCTTGCCTACGGAAATAGAATGGGAAATTGCGGCTCGCGCCGGAACCAGTACCACTTACTATTGGGATACGGACGAAGCGAAAAAATATGCATATTACGCACAAAGTAAAGGACCGGTAAAGGTGGCGCAGCACATACCCAATGCCTTGGGACTTTTTGATGTTGCAGGCAATGTGGCGGAATGGGTGAATGACTGGTATGGTACTTATCCTACCAAATCCGTAGAGAATTATACGGGTGTGGAATCGGGAAGCTTGCGAGTGGTTCGTGGTGGTGGTTGGAGTGATAAGGCTCCTGCACTTTCTTCCGGGGAAAGAGCCAAGACCCCCCCCTTGAACAAGACTCATATGCTGGGATTCCGGGTGGTGCTTTCCGAAGGCTTCTAGCGAATTTTTGTAAATTGTAGCACATGAAGAAGATTTTTGTGCTACTGGCTATTTTGGTGTTGGTGGGGTGCTCCAAGCAAGAGGAAAAGCCTCTGCCGCCTTTGAAGAAGATTGAATTCCCCGAAGGTTTGGTTGGGCTCTATTCAGGTCGTTTGCCTTGCGACAACTGCAAAGTGCGCATGGTGAAGATGAGTCTTGGCGAAGATAGCTCTGCTGTGGTGTACGAAACCGTTGTTCTTGCCGATACGGTGATGCATACGGATACTTTGACGGGAACATTTTCTGCAGACTCGAATAAAGTGGTGGTGGATCTTTCCAAGAACAATGCCAAGTGGTCTTTTAACCGAGGTTCTTTCGGCAATCTAGAATACCTCACCAGTGCAGGTACGGTTTATGAAGATCAGGATGGCATGAAGGCGGACTTGGTTCGCATTTATGCAAAGCCCATTGTGAAGAAGGATTCCTCCAACGTGGAGAAGGATACGGCCAATGCTCTGTAAGACATTGATTGTAGATGATGAGCCTTTGGCTCGTATGAGAATCCGCTCTTTGCTGGAGCCCTACGCCTCGGAATTGGAGGTGGTTGGAGAGGCTGGTTCGGGAGCACAAGCTGTTGAAAAAATCCAGGAACTGGACCCGGATGTGATTTTCTTGGATATCCAGATGCCGGACATGGATGCCTTCGAGGTGCTTCATGAATTAGGTGATGACGATATGCCTTTGGTGGTGTTTACCACGGCGTACGATAACTTTGCCCTTCGTGCCTTTGAAGAAAATACTGTTGATTATCTTTTGAAGCCTGTGGATCCAGAGCGCTTAGCGACGACTATCGAAAAACTACGGAAGCGTTTCCCCACGCTAGAATCGGAACAGCAGATGCCAGCCGATTTCTCCTGGGACAAATTCCGCTCCATGGTGGACCCCAATGGATTTTTCTTGCAGCGCATTCAGGTGAAGATTGGAAATCGAATCCTCTTGATAGGAGTGGATGAAATCATCCGCTTCCAGAGTGAGGAGAAATATACCACCATCTATACGCCTACAAACCAGTATGTGATTGAAACGCCCTTGGTGGAGTTGGAGAAGAAGCTGGACCCGCGGCAGTTTGTGCGGATTCACCGGGCTCACTTGGTGGCCATAGACTACATCTCCGAAATCCGAAAGACCGATGTGGGCCGTTTGAATGTGGTGCTGAAGGATAAGAACAGAACCTCCCTGTTGGTGAGTCGTAATTTTGTAAAGAAGGTGCGAAACCTCTAATTGGATTTTTATGGAACAGACCCCTAGCAAGTTTTCCATCAAAAAATTTCTGAAGTCCTTTGCGCGGGAAATTGTCGTCCCGATTGTACTCGCGTTGATTGTCATACAGTATGTAATACAGGCCTTCCAGATTCCTAGCGGCTCCATGGAGGATTCTCTCTTGACGGGAGACTTTTTGCTGGGACTAAAGTTTACGTATGGTTCGCCCATTCCTTTTACGAATCAGAAGTTTCCGGGATATACACTTCCCAAGGCTGGCGATGTAATCATCTTCCGCTATCCGGGTGAGCCTGAATATCCGGACAATAATCCGTCCCGCTACACACACATGTTCAACGCCCTCATGTTCGGGAATTTCTACTGGGATCACGAGCCGGAGGATGGACAACCGCACTTGATTCATTATGCGGATGGTCCGAAGGATTACATCAAGCGGTGTGTTGGCGTTAGCGGTGATACGCTTGCGGTTCATGAAGGCAAGCTCTACATCAACGGCACACGTCAGGATGTACTTCCTGGGAAAGGAAAGTGGACATCTCCATACCGCACGAAGTCTCCGCGGGATGAGCGGGAAACCTTCGTCATTCCTTCTGTCGGAGATACTTTTGATGTGGAATCTCTTCCGCTGGAAAAACTCTGGTGGCTTCGTTCCATCGTCTTGCAGGAAAATCCCAATGACCATGTGGAACTGGACATTTCCCTTTGGCAGGATGGTGTAGAAGTAAACAACTATGAGTTTGAAAATTTCTACATCCCGGTGGAGAATGACAGAAGCCTTGCCATCAATGCGCTCCTTTCCCGCAATCAGATTGTGCTGCAGCAGCGTTTGGTGCAGGGCGATACCATTAGCGGCGCCATGAGTTTTGCCTACTTCAAGGAACTCTCCCGCATTGGATTTTTGCCGATGTTGGACCCGCATCAGAAAGGCGGATTTACGCGCCAGGTCAGCTATATCAATTTTGATGGTTCCATCCTCAAGGATTTGGAAGGCAATGTGAAACGGTTGAATGCGACGGATTCCGTCGCGGCTGCGCCCGACTCGGCTGTTGTTGATTCCGTCGCAGCTGCACCTGAAGATATGGTTGCTGCGGAACCTGTGGTGACAAAACACTTTGAAATTCGCCGGCACTTGCTCGTCAATGGAGAACCTATCAGTCAATATGTCATCAAAACCCCTCAGTTCTTTATGATGGGCGACAATCGGGATAATTCCGCGGACAGCCGTTATTGGGGCTTTGTCTCTCTCCGCAATATTAAGGCTAAGGCCTTTGTGGTGTATTTCTCCTTCGAGAATAGCGACGGAAAATTTGCATTGGGAAATCCCTTCACTTGGTGGCGCATTCCTTTCTCCATTCGTTGGACGCGAATCGGGAAGATTATCCACATGATTGAATGATGTTGAGGGCTCGCTGGACATACGCCTTGCTGGCGGCAATCCTGACGGCGGTCTTTTTGGCTGCCTGTGCGACGCAGGTGGCGCCTGGTGGTGGTCCCGAAGATAAATTGCCTCCCCGTGTGGCGGGCGTTTATCCTGCTCCCAATACCACAAATCATCCCAATGAACTTTATGTGAAGTTGGAATTTGACGAGTGGATTAACGCTTCTATTCCCAGGAGCGCCGTTTCTATTTCTCCACCCATTGAAAAGAAGATGCGCTTTGAAGTGAGTGGGAGAACTCTGGAACTCACTTCTCGTGCAATTTTGGATACGGGGACAACCTATACAGTGACCTTTGCGGGCGGCATCAAGGATTTACATGGGAATGCCTTGGCGAAGCCTTTTCAGGTGGTGTTTTCCACAGGTGCAGTCATTGATTCCTTGACGCTTACAGGTCGCGTACTGGTGGAAGATTCTCTCATTCGCAAAGGATCTTTCCCCAGCATTGGACTTTTTTTGATGGGTGAGGAACGTCAGACTCGTCGCTACTTGGATAAGTATCGCGATACGGCAACTCATGCGCTGGATACCTTGCCTCTATTGACCAAGGAACCTCCGCTGTTTCTGACTCGCGCAGACAGCGTTGGAAATTTTGTGCTGACGGGACTCAAGCCTGGCCGCTATCGTGTGCTGGCTTTTGTGGATGCCAACGGAAATCAGAAAATTGAGCCCACAGTAGAAATGACGGGTGTTTGGACCCATGATTTGATTCTTACGGCGGAATCAAAGGATACATTATGGGTTCCCATTGCAGACCAGGATACCAACCATTTGGAATTGTCTTCTGTGACGCAGCCATATGCCGATGTACTGGAGGCGAATTTTACTCGCCATGTTTATTTTGATTCCGCATTTGCTGATTTGCAAAACTGTTCCCTGAAGGCTCCCGATGGAAAAATCCTCTACCCCTCATACGTTTATTTAGGCGCGGGTTCTGCCAATCCTCAATTCTATTTCAAACCAGCTCCGAAAAAAGAAGTGTTGTACAAGTTTGCTTGCAAGTCGGGCAAGGATTCTCTCTTCCGCACGCTAGATACTTTGAGAAATGAGGTGGAATGGGAGTGGCAGGAAATGGCGGCAGATACGCTTCCGCCTTCGGTAAGGAAAACGCAGATGCTTTCCAAAACGAAAAACGCCTTCCCCCATGACACCCTTGAAATTGCATATAACAAGCCCGTTCTGGATTCCATTGTGGAAACTTATTTCTTGGCGATGAACAAGGATACCACACCAGTAGAAATTGTGCAAAAGGACCCTATTCGCTATTGGGTGAAAACGGATAAGGAATGGCCTACAGATGCTTCTATTGATTTTTTACAGGGCTACCAAGATACTACTCTTGCTCGGGCAGATAGCAATGGTGTTCGCGATACAGTGATTGAAACCAAATACAAAAAGTTGCTTCGCATTGAGACAGTTTCCAAATTGAAGCTGGCTAGTTTGAAGGGAAAAATTCCTGGTGCCAAAGAAAAGGCTTTTGTTCGCTTGAAGGGTATTGAATCTAAACAAACCAACTTGACGGAATGTGGGGTAGATGGTTCTTTTGAGTTTAAGGATTTGGAAGAAGGCAACTACTTTTTGGATTATTATTATGCAGAACCGGGGAAGAATATGCCCGATGCGGGTAGTGTAATGCCTTTCCGTACGGGCCGCCCTTGGCGCGCATTTAACGATACTTTGAAACTCACCAATGGTGAAAATGATTTGAAGACGCTTGCTCCTGATTTGCCAGCGCTTTCGGATAATTGAGGTGGAAGATGAATAAGATTCCTGCATTTGTGGCTTTGGATTTGGAGACAACGGGTCTCGATTTTGAAACAGAGGAAATTATTGAAGTGGCATTGGTGCGCTTTGAAAATGGTGTGCCTGCGGAATCTGTGGATTACTTGGTAAAACCCTTGAAGGCAAAGATGCGTCCCTTCATTGAAAGTCTGACGGGAATTACTCAGGCGGAAGTGGACGGCGCTGAGGAATTCTCTGAAGTGGCGGGGAAGATTTGTGCTTTCATTGGTGATATGCCTCTGGTTGCCCACAATGCAGCTTTTGATTCCCGCTTTTTGAAGCAGACGATGCTCAAGGTGGGTATTGATTTTTCCAGCCACATCTTTTGGGATTCCCTGACCCTTTCTCGCATTGCCTATCAGGACGTGCCCAATCATAAGCTGGATACATTGACGCAGATTTTACAGATTGAGCGGAGCCGCGCCCATCGTGCACTCCCTGATGCGGATGCATGTGGAAAGCTGTTTGTACTAGCGTATGAGAAGATTGCGCAGATGGACCCGTGGCTTATGAATGCGTTAACGCAGGTGGCTGCGGATTCCAATTGGGAAAGTTTGTTTGGAACTGTTGCTGAAAATGCGGCGAAGACTGTAAAGTTTGCCATGCCCGAAATGACGTCCGCTGCCGTTGCACTTCCTAAGTCTCAAGCGCCTCGGGTCAGTGAATTTTTTAAGGAGGGAGGACTCCTTTCTTCTCGAATCCCAGATTTCAAAGCTCGGGCAGATCAGAGCGATTTTGCAAACGTAGTGGAGCGGAATATACATAAAGGTGGTCTCTGCGTTCTGGAAGCGCCTACAGGCTCTGGAAAAACGCTGGCTTATCTGGTGGCGGCGGCAAATAAGGCGGTTACGGGAGAGCGTGTAGTCATCAGTACCGCAACTCGTGCACTGCAGGAACAATTGAAAAATCATGACATTCCGCAAATTGCTCCGCTGTATAAAGATGATTTGAAGGTGGCGATTCTCAAGGGTCGCGACAATTACATCTGCTTCCGGAAATTTGCCGAAGTTTTAGCAACGCCCTCCAAGTTGCTTTCGGCGGAAGAGAAGGATTCCTTCATGGCTCTCCTTCCGTGGGCGGTGGCGACCCAGACCGGCGATATCAATGAGTGCTCCTCCTTCAATCACAACAGAAATCGCGTACTGTGGTCGAAACTTTCTAGCAGTGCGGCCTCTTGCCAGGGGGAAAAGTGCCCTTACTACAAGCAGTGTCCCGCCCTCTGTGCCAAGCGGAAGGCTGCGGCTTCCAACATGCTGTTGGTGAACCATTCCCTCTTTATGGCGGACTTGGCGCTGGATTTTGCGCTCCTGCCTACATACGAGCACATCGTTTTTGATGAAGCGCACCGCTTGCCCGAAATTAGCAGCCAGACACTTGGCCGTACTGTTTCCTTCTTCAGCTATCGCAATGTGGCGAAGACCTTGGTGCCCTCAAAGACCGCTCGGGACGGACTTTTGGTGGAGATAGAGAATCGTTTGCCCGATGAAGCGGCAGCGCTTAGAGATCAGTGCGAAGGCCTCGTTAACGAATTGAATGAGACGGAAAAATTGCTCCATCGCTTCTTCATGAAAATCGGGAAGAAACTTTCCAAGCAAAAGTTGGATAAGAACAGTTTGATTTATGAGAACGGAGTGCTGGCGGATTATGATGCAGACCCGAAACCTGTTCTGGACCAGTTTGCCAATGCCAAGAGTTTTGCGGATAAAATTTTGCCGGCGCTTTCGGCGTTTCCGGCTGTAACGGGCCTCGCGAAGGATGTGGCGGGCCGAATGGAAGAACTGTCTCGCTTTGCTTCTGATTTTGAATTCCTGGTTCGCGCAGGTCGTAAGGGCTGGACCTTCTATCTGGAAGAGCCTTTCAATCCTCACACTCTCAAAATGCATGCCTTCCCGCTGCGGGCTGGCGATACCTGGAAAGAGAAGTTCTACCCCTGGATTAAATCTGCCACATTTACCTCTGCGACGCTTGCGGTTCAAGGCGATTTGACTTACTTTGTTCAAAAGATGGCTATGCCTGGCGAAAAGAGTTTCAAGCACCCCTTCTTGAAGGTTTATCGGGAGACTGATGGTGCGTCAAATCGCCGTTCCGTCATGGTGGCCCGCTATTTGCCTAAGCCTTCTGCGCCAGAGTTTGGCGATGCTTTGAATGAGACGCTGGTGAAGGTATTGCCGGAAGTGGAAGAAAATACTTTGGTGCTTTTCACAAGTGTCGCCATGATGCTGAAGGCTCAGGCGGCATTGGCGCCTGCTTTTGCAGCGAAGGGAAAACTGCTCCTTTGCCAGAATGTGGATGGCGTATTGGATGGCCTCGCGGCTATTTTCCGCAAGTCCCGCGGTGCTTGCCTGCTAGGCTGCCAAACTCTGTGGGAGGGCGTTGATTTCCCCGGTGATGCTTTGAAGCTTTTGGTGGTGACGAAACTTCCGTTCCCCAATCCGGTGGACCCTCTGGTGGCTGGAATTTCCAACGACATGAAGGCCCGCGGAGAGAATTCCTTCAAGAATTACTTTGTTCCTGAAGCCTACATGGAACTTCGCCAGGGCCTCGGTCGCCTGCTTCGTTCTGAGGAAGATAGCGGCAAGGTTTTGATTCTGGACAACCGTGTCGTGAACGAAGCCTACGGAAAGACTTTCGCCCGCATCTGGAATGGAAAGCATCAGGTGGCGGATTCTGTGGAAGCCGTTTTGGAATACACGCATCCGCAGTAGTTCTGCCGATAGAGATTGTAATCCTTGGAAAGTTGGATGGAGCGCTTGTATCCGCCCTTCTTTTTGAAGTCGCTGGGAAGCCGCTTGATTCCATAGATGTCGCACTGTTCCTGCACCACATCATTTAGCACTTGAGCATTTTTCATGGGGCTGATGGTGAGGGTAGTGGTGAAATAATCCGCATTGAGTTCCTGGGCCAGCTTTGCCGATTCCGCCAACCTCAACTCAAAACACTTACGGCACCGTTTGCCACCTTCCGGTTCCTTTTCCAACCCACGCACCGTATCGTAAAATTCTTTGGGGTCGTATTTTCCTTCAACGAGGGTGACGGGGTGTTTGGTCTTGAATTCTGCCACAAAGCGTTTGATTTCATCTACGCGGTGCTGGTATTCTTCTGCAGGCGCGATGTTGGGGTTGTAATAGAAAAGGGTGATGCGAAAATATTGGGACAGGTATTCGATGGTGTAGCTGCTGCAAGGGGCGCAACAGGCGTGAAGTAGCAAATGGGGCACTTCGCCCGTCTTTTCCAACCGCCGGATGATGCGGTCCAAATCCACTTGGTAGTTGTGTTTTGGGCTTGAATCCATGGCGCTATTCCCAGGAAAGAGTGCCGAAGGCCGTAATCCAGAAGCAGATGGCGGTGATGACCGCAAAGGTTCCCATCACTCTCCGCTCTTTATAACTGGTGCTGAACAGCACCGTGGCGGTATAAAACGTCAAGTAGAGGGAAAAGAAAAACGCGAGGATTCGGGTAATCATGGCGGGGATGATTTCCGGCAGAATCTGCCCGGCGCTTAAAAGCACGAAGAGGGCCACAAATTGCATAATGATGGGCACGATGAACGCTTTGCGCACTTCTTCGGGCACTACCTTATGCCGGCCGTTCATGGCGTACATGCCAAGGGGCGCCCCAGAAGCGAGGGCGATGTTCAGCGCGATGGAGGGGAGGAACGTCACTGCCCCAATGATAGCCGCAATCATCATGACTTAAATATAGGAATATCTCGTGTTAAGATAAAACTTTGCGCCAGTTTGAGAAAAAAATTATATATTAACAAAGTTGGGTGAAGGAGGTTCCAGATGAAAATCGAGAAGAAGAAAGTTCTGGGTTCTGCAGAATGGCCGTTGGCAAAGCGGCTGGCTGTTGCGGCAACAGTTGGACTTTCATCTGCGGCCCTGGTTAGTTGCTCAGGGGAAAATAGTGCCTCTGTAACAGAAACCGAACTTGAAAATCCTGAATTGTCCTCCTCTGTTGCGGAAGATATGGAAAGCAGTTCCTCGCTGCTTGAGAAGGAATTGAGCAGCTCTTCGTCAACACCGACAAGTTCATCCTCTAGCAGTTCTTCTGTGGGGAAGAGTAGTTCATCTCACGAATTGCACTGTATTCCTTGGGCTCCGGAGGCAGAATGTCTTTATTACGAACCTCCTGCTGATTCGCAGGAAGAACGTCTTATTATAGATCCTGAGGAATATACGATACCTGTAGTTAGTATGGCTACGTCTGTGGGACACATTCAAATTCCTTTGATTGCGTAATGAATCTGGTTTTAAGCCTGACGGAAGGTTGTAATCTCCGTTGTAGGTACTGCTATTATCGAGAAACACATGGGCTTCGCTCAAAAATAATGAGCGATGAAGTGCTGGAAGCATCCATTAAATATGCGTTTCAGCGCGCTTTGCAAGCAAATCAGAATGATTTGCATATTACCTTTTTTGGGGGCGAGCCGCTACTTCGGTTTGAAGCTATTCGGCAAGCCGTATCGATTGCAAAATCCCTTTCGGACAAGGTTGATAAAAAAGTTCGTGTGGGTTATTCCATCAATACGAATGGAACGTTATTGACGGATGAAATTTTTGATTTCTTGAAAAAAGAAGATATTAAAATATTGCTTTCTCTGGATGGTTCTAGAGAAAGGCATGACAGTTGCCGCCACCTTGTTAATGGACAGGGGAGTTTCAGTGCAATTGAACCGAATCTTCCAAAATTTGTCGCTATGGATGCTATGGTCCTTTCGGTAGTGACCCATGACAATTTATTTGGTCTGGCGGATTCTGTGAAATGGTTTCATGAACAGGGATTTAAACGAGTAGTTACGGCTGTTGATTTTGACGGAAAGTGGACGGAAGCGGATTTTGATTCCTTGAAATTGGAATATCAGGAAATGGCTCGTTTTTGGGTGGAACGAAAAAAAGCGAAAGAATCGTTTTATTTGGGAACTATTGAAGATAAAGTAAAATTGGTTACAGAGAAAACCAGATATCGCCAGTATTCCTGTAGTGCTTGCGCAAGTGGAATTTATGTGGCTACGGATGGCGCTATTTTCCCTTGTTCTAGGTTTATTTCCTCTAAGCCAGATGCCCCATATCGAATGGGTAATGTCTTTGCGGGAATGGATGAATTGAAAACGCAGGAAATGAGAACTTATCTGCAAACGGATAAGGCGGAATGTGAGGGCTGCGCGCTTCGATATCGTTGCGTTGCCCATGAATGTTCCTGCATATCATTTTATACAACAGGTTCTATTGAAGGCGTGTCGCCGGAGGTTTGCACTCACGAAAGAATGCTGTGTGAAATTTGCGACGAGGCGGCGAACACTCTGATTGGGCAATAAAAAAGACGCCTTCAGGTAAAGGAGGTAACCTAAAGGCGTCAGGAGTGTTTGGGTATTAATAAATTAGGTATTCGATAGGGTTGGTTTCGGAAAAATGGGGAAAAAGGTGTTTACGTTCGTATACGGATAAATGAATGCCTTTTCGGCGAAAATGGTTGTGAAAAACGGCTGCGGAAAATGGTGGATTTCGCAGAAATCAAAAGGAAATCTTTGCGGAAGTGGCTCCATGGGCGGGGCGGAAATTCCCAGAGTCCGTCTTTTTGAAGGTGACGGAAAGGGTGAATGAGAAAATATCGCTAGCGAATCGGGCGTCGCTGCGGATTTGAAGGTCTTCTAGCGGGATTGCTTTGGGCGAGATGAAGGTAATTTTTGCGAGACCGGAGCCTTCCTGAAAGCCGGCGCCCAATTCCAGGTGCGGTCGGTTCCAGCGGCTTTCTGTGCGCAGGTGACGGATTTTTACTGAGCCATTGAGGAGGAGGTTTTGGATGGGACCCGCCGCGGTCAAGGGGATGGTGGATGTGATTGCGGTCTTGTAGTCTATTTGTGGGCAGTTGAGGTTAGCTTCCAGGCAGGTGACTTCCTCCTTCCCGCGGAGGATTTCGGGCCCTATTTCTAAGGCGGATTTAACGCGGGCGGAAATGGTGTCTGCGTCCAGAGGCATGAGGATTCTGGTGTTGACGCTGAACCTGGAATCCAGAAATTCGGGAATGGCAAGAGCCACGTTTTGGGAAGCCCACAGTTTATTTTTGAGTATCGAGGTGCTGAGGTGGGATTCCTCCGGTACAGAATCGCTGTGGATGTAGGCGGTGGTCCGCCAGCTGAAAAAGAGATGGGTTGGCATTGTGGTGCCTGCGGGCGATGCTGTGCTGGCGGCTGTGTCGGGTTTGGCTGCGTTCGCGGGCGATGAGGTTGCGCGCGGTGCTGTTCGCGTTTTGCGTGGTGTTGCTCGCGAGTCCTGCTGCCGTAGCTGAATCTTTATTAGCGGGAAGTTCTGCCCCGCCTGCTGCCAACCCGAAATCTGCCCGAAGGGAAGTTGGAACGTGAGGCCGCCGGACTCCCGCTCCGGATGCTTCCAGAAGAAAGCCTCGGCGGAAAATTTCTGCCCGAAATCCAAACCGGCGCGGCCTTGCAGTGTGCGCGAGGTGTCCAGCAGCCCTGCCAGATGGAACCGCCCGAAGGGATACAGGAGTGCTGTTCCCCAGAGAGTGTCCAGCGGGATGTGGCTGTGAAGTTCCCACGTGGAAATTTGCCCGAGGTAAGCCTCGCTGCCGGCATTTTTGTAGGCCAGCAACTCCTGAGAGCCAAGTCGCAGCGTATAGCGGTAGAATGCAATTTGAAGTTCCTCCCGATGGCTTTTGACACGGCCCGAGGAATCCATCCTGATTTTTGTGAGGGCGTATCCGTGTGGCGTGAGTGGCGGTCGCTCGCGGCTTTTTCCGCGTGAAGTTTTCCCTTGCAGTTTCCCTCCCGCACCCAATTCTGCATTCAGCATTCTGAATTCTGCATTATTTTCGCACTCTTCCTGAGCGTACACCTCCGCGAGTACACAAGCTTCCAATCCATTCCCATCCTCTAAAAGTTGCAACATTTCGTCGGCTTCTTCTGCAGTGATGATGCCGTCATCCCACCATTCGAAAACCTGTGACTCCGTGATTCCTGCCCATGTTATCAAAGGGCAGAAAAGTGCTAATGCCAAAAAGCGTGTCAGTCGTTTCATTTTACGTCCATCTTTGGGTTTCTATCCTTATAGACGCTTTTTTGTGCCGAAATTTGCCTAAAAATTTTAGGATTTCTACATTTTTCTTGAAATGAATTCATCCTGGTCCAAAAAGCCTTTTCACAGAACTCCCGCTCGCGCTGCTGATGCGGTGGGGAAGGACTTTGTGCCTCATTTGAAGGCTCCGCGCACGGATTTTCCGTTGTTCAATGGTCGCCGGGTAAAGCCATCCCTGGAGGGGCTTGCCAAGTTGCTCCGCTATTATGGAGTGGAACTGCAGGAATCTACGCTGAAGCAGTTTTGGGAGTTTCATCAGCTTTTGCGGGCGAACAACGACGATCAGGATTTGACGCGCTTAAACGCTTTTGAGACTATGGTGGAGCGGCATTATGCGGACTGCACGCTCATTAACGCTTACGTTCCGGAATGGCCTGCACGCATGATTGATGTGGGAAGTGGCGCTGGTTTCCCGGGCATTCCTCTAAAACTGGTGAATCCGCAAATCCAGTTGACTTTGTGTGAGCCCCGTCCCAACCGCATCAACTTCCTCAATATGGTCATTGAGAAAATGGGGCTGGAAAACATTGACGTCTTTGGGCACAAGGTGACGAGCCGCAGTATGACAATCCCTGTGGATGGGGTCATCAGTCGTGCCTTCGAATGGATGGAAAAGACGCTCCCGCGCCTTGAGAATTCCCTGAAGGTGGGCGGTCGCGTCTACTTTATGAAGGGCCCGGGCGTTGCGGAAGAACTGGAAACATTCCGTCCGGAACAATTTGGCTACAAGTTCATTGCCAAGAATTTTTACACCATTCCAAACAGCACTCAGGAGCGGGCGCTGATTATTCTGGAACGCGTGAAGTAAATAACGAATTTAACCTGGCGGCTAAATTCGAGGTATAAATTATGAATTATGAGTTATGAGATAAAGCAAGGCGAATTTATCCTGATCGTGAAATCTTATAATTCATACTTCATAATTGGCAACTTTGTTGCCGTTAGAATTTAAACAGCATCCCAAAGCGCATCTGGCCGTCGCGAACACCGTCGTTGTCGCCTACATCCTTGATGGTGGCGAAGTCGAACTGCAGCATGTCAGACAGCATAAATCCAAAGCCGAAGTCCACTTCCTGGCGCTTGCCGGTTTGGTCGTAGAGGTAACCAGTACGGAGGGCGATGGTGTTGGAATAGATGAATTCTGTACCCACATTGAATACGCCTTGCATCAGGGAATTCTTTGCGGCGGTGAGACCGTCGCCACCACGTTCTGGATTCACGATGGATTTCCAGCAGGCGGTGTAGAAGGGCTCTGGATTTCCCTTGTCATCATCGTAAACCACTTCACGATTGTAGTCGGCCACCACAACCCATTTGTAGTCGGCCATGGAGAGAAGTTCGTAGGAAAGTCCCAAACGCCATGTGAGAGGAATGGGGTCTTCGATAGTTTTATCCACGTAGTAGACACTGGGACCGATGTTTGCGAGAACTAGTGCGAAGTTCAAATGGTCTACGAATAAATTCTTTTTCAAAACGCCTACATCAAATGCGTAGCCGAAGGTGGTTGCTTCATCTTCGCCAGCGGAAGCGCCAGAACTCAAGTCGGAGTAGAACAGTTTGATGGAAAGGCCGAGACCCCAATCATTGGGGAACCTCGTGCCGTAACTGAAACCGCCCACGATTTCAGAGCTGTTGTAGGCCACCAAATCATCTGCTTCCAGGTCCCCAGACACAACCGTTGAACCGAAGGAAACAAAGTTTACGAAGAAACCGAGAGTTCCCCATTCTGAAACGGGAATGGTCATGCCGCCAAACAAGTGGTACAAATCGGGAATGTTCAAAATGGGGAGGAGTTTTTCGTAGAAGGCGGTGAGCTGGTAATCCGCATCCTTGTATTGCTCCATGCCATTTGCAGTGCTGAACCAAACGTCGTTGCCTTGCGGAAGGACTGCCCAAACCTTGTTGGTGGAAAGTCCGTTGCCGGAATGGTAGTGGGTCCATTCGTCGTCCTTCTTCACCTTGGTTTCGTCTTCTGCCACGCCCCGTTCCAATTCTGCCTTGCGGCCGCTGGCGGTAGCGTAATCTGGCAAGTGTCTCCACACGCCTTTGTCGGTGGCAATCCAGATGGCGCCCTTCTGGTCTACGGAAATGTCGTTGACGGTATTGCCTTCAAAGCGGACCTGTTCCCACTTGCGGAGGTTGAAGTGGGAGAGGCCTTCTTTATGGGTGGCCCACACGTGTCCCGAACTATCTACGGCCAGTGCTTTCGGATTCAAATCCATCACGCCGTCTTCGTCAGTGAAGAGGCTCCAGCGGTCTTTGTCGTTCACGCTTTTCTTGGGCACGAGGCGGGCAACGCCAGCGCCTTCAACTGCCACAAAGAGTTCCTTGCGGCTTTCGGACCAGACAAGAGCGTTGATTTTCTGGCTGGGGAGAACTTTTCCCTTTTGCTCGAATTCGCCGTTGCGATAGAGGAAGAGGCCGTTGTCGGTGCCAATCCAGAGGGAGGCTCCCTGATTTTCAAGAGCAGTAATGCGATGGGCGCCCAGTTCTGTTTCGTAGCTCTTCCAGGCCTTGCCATCAAAGCGATAGAGGGCCTTGGGAGTGCCCACCCAAAGTTTTTCTGTGCGGGATTCGTAGAGGATTGCCGTGATGGTATCTTTCACCACCAGGTTCCAGGGCATCTTTACTTCCACCACATGGGATTCGTCGTCGGCGTTCTTGATGTCGTTGAATGCCTTCACCTGGCGGGTGTATTCATCGATGCCGCGCTCCGTGCCCACATAGACGCGAACGGCGTCCCGGACTTTTGCGTTTCCTTGAAGGGTGACGGAATGGTAATCCACCCATTGTTCGCCATCAAACTTCAGGATGCCTTCCGCAGTGCCGGCCCAGAGTTCACTTTTGGAGAAGAATCCGTTCTTGGCGCGGGAAGCCATTTTTGTGAAATAGGGCGCGTTTGCAGAAGGCGCCTCGTAGGACATCTTCCATTCGTCGGACAATGGCCCGAAGGCAAGGCCTGCGGGGTTGTAGTACATGGCCGTAGCGTCATCTGCAAGTGCGGCACCTGCTTCGCCCATACCGAGCTGTCGGGCGCCTACGGGCATTTCAAGAGTAATAATGGCAGAACCGGCCGCCAAAGCTAAAGCCGGAGCAAGCAAAACTGCCGAAAGAAGGGACTTACGCAAGTTGCCTCCAGTCCGGTACATCGTAAGAACTTCCGTGGGTGGGCATGATGGCCTTCCAGCCAGCCTTGCTGGGGTTCTCCCAGGGCTGTTTCGGGAGGAGCCTGCAATCGCAGCCTAGTACGTAGGGCGGGAGGATTTCCGCATGGTTGCGGATTTGCTCTCTCGTAATAAAGTTGTCTTCGTTGATGAAGGTGCAATACTTCTTGCCCTTCTCGCCAATTTCCACGCGGTAGGTGGCAATGCCGTTCTTGTCGCCTTCGTCAATGGTCTTGATGGTTTCTTCCAGCGTGGCGTTCCAGTTGCGGATATAAGCCTCGCGGTCTTCTGTCGAGAGTTGCTCCTGGGTTTCCAGCCAAGAGCGGAGGGAAGCCTCGGAGGGCTTTACTGCGGTCAGAGATTCTCGGGCGGGGCGCACCACCACCGCATACTGGCCCGAAACATCGATGACGGGCTTCACTTCTTCCTTCTCTTCCGTGCTATGGATGACCACGTAGGCGCCGATTCCAGCCAGAATGATGGACAGGACGATAATCGCTATGACGATGATTATGGATAGCATAATTTTACGTTCTCTATTGCAATTCTATATTCTCCCTAAAACTAGCATTTTCTATCTTGTGAGATAGGAGTATTTATGCCGAAATTGAAGATTTTTCTTGTATTGTTGTTTGTGAGCTCCCTTTGGGCCGTTCCGTACAATGTGGAAGTGGTGAAGGATGGGTCTGGAGACTCTATTCGTGCAGGGCAACTCATTAAAGTGCATTACAAGGGATATCTGTTGCAGGAATACCTTGCCTACAAGGCTGCTGCGGATAGTGCGGCGAAGGCTGGCGCGACGAAACCTGCCGCCGACACGACGAAAGCTGCACCCGAAAAATCAACTGCTGCGAAGGCAAAATCTGCGGCTGCTGCAAAAACAGACGTCGCGGCAAAAACCGATTCCGCGAAAGTGGATAGCATTGCGGTAGATTCGGCAGCAGTTGCGTCGGATTCTGCCGCGGGCCCGACTCCTTTTGGCGATTCTTACGCAAGTGGTGAACCGTTGGAATTCACCATAGGTATGGGACAGGTGATTCCTGGTTGGGAAAAGGGCATCATGGGTATGAAAGTGGGTGAAATCCGCCACCTCACAATCCCTGCAGTCCTCGGCTATGGCGAAAATTCTCTGGAGGGAATTCCGCCCAACTCGGACCTGTTCTTCATCGTGGAGCTGGTCCATGCGGAAAAACCTATGGAGCCGGACAAGTTCCCTGAGAATTTGGACAAGATGAAGTGGCGCGATGCAGCCAAGGGTCTCAAGGTTTTTGATGAGAAGGTTGGCGGTGGTAAGCCTGCCGTAGTGGGAACAAACCTCAAGACTCATTATACGGGCTGGCTCCAGAGCGGTCGCAAGTTCGGTAGTTCCAAGGATTTGGGCAAAACATTTGATGTGGTTCTCGGCGCAGGCAAGATGATTAAGGGCTGGGAAATTGGCCTGGATGGCATGAAGGAAGGAGGCGTTCGCTGGCTGAAGGTGAGCCCGGCCATGGGTTATGGCGCTACTGCTTACACTATGATTCCCTCCAATTCCACCCTCATTTTCCGCATTGAACTGATTTCCTCTGAAATCGATCCGGAAGTGGCTGAGAAGATGGACTTCTTCCCGGATACCACGGCCCTTACTTTTGAAAATGGTTCCGAAGGTCTCCGCTATGCTGTGATTAAGCAGGGCGAAGGCGAACCTGCAAAAACAGGTTCTAATGTGAAGGTCCATTACACGGGCTGGATGACCAACGGCTACAAGTTCGACAGCTCTCGCGATAGGGAACAGCCTTTCAGCTTCCCCTTGGGCGGAGGCCGCGTGATTCGCGGTTGGGAACTCGGTGTTGCAGGAATGCTTCCGGGTGAAAAGCGCATCCTGATTATTCCTCCTGGACTTGGCTATGGCGCTCGTGGTGCAGGCCCCATTCCTGGCGGCGCAACCCTCATATTCGCAGTGGAATATCTGGGAGAGTAATGTTTAAAATCCTTTTTGAAAAGTTGAAGGAAGCCTTCGCATCGGTCTTGCCGGTGGCGCTTATTGTGGTGGCGCTCTCCTTCACGCCTCTGGTGGATTTTTCAACGAAGGAACTGATTACTTTCATCATTAGCGCTATCTTCTTGGTGGCAGGCATTGGCCTTTTCAACTTGGGCGCAGACTTGGCCATGACTCCTATGGGGGAACAGGTGGGTTCTGGCCTGACCAAGTCCCGCAAGTTGCAGTTGCTGGTTTCAGTCTGCTTTGTCATGGGCGTTCTCATCACTATTGCAGAGCCCGACCTCGCGGTTCTTGCGGAACAAGTGAAGAATGCGGTAGAGCCTACACTCCTTATCGTGACTATTGGCGTTGGCGTGGGGCTGTTCTTGCTCCTCTCCATTCTGAAAATCGTTTTCAAGAAGGACCTTTCCGCCATCATCATCTTCTTCTACATGGTGCTTTTCATGCTGGGAATGCTGATGATTTCTTTCGGGAAAGAAACTTTTGTCCCTCTGGCCTTTGATTCCGGAGGTGTGACCACGGGTCCCATTACCGTTCCCTTCATCATGGCTCTTGGTGTTGGTGTGGCGGGCGCTATTGGTGGTAAGCATGCCAGCGAAAACAGCTTCGGCCTCATCGCCCTTTGTTCCGTGGGCCCCATACTCGCCTTGATGGGCCTGGTGCTTGCGTCCAAGGGCGATTTGACGTACGAACTTTCGGTAGCGTCCTATTCTATTGATGCAAGCCTTGGCGCAAACTTCATTCCCGCAGTGTTGAAGGTGATGAAGGAAGTCGCCATCGCTCTCGGTTTGATTGTAGCCTTCTTCCTGGTGCTCCAATTTGTAGCGCTGAAACTTTCCAAGTCGAAACTTTTGCAGATTGGGTTTGGCATCTGCTATACTTTTATTGGCCTTGTGGTGTTTTTGACGGCAGTTGCCGTAGGCTTTATGCCGGTGGGCTTCCAACTTGGTCGTGAACTTGCCGAAATGCCCCGCGTTCTGGTTGCATCTGGCTTTGTCATCGGCATGGTGGTGGTTTTGGCAGAGCCTGCAGTTCACGTGCTCAACAAGCAGGTGGAAGAAATTACGGACGGCCTCGTGACCAAGCGCTCCATGCTCATCGCCTTGAGCGTAGGCGTGGGCATTTCCATCGGGCTTTCCATGCTCCGCATCATCATCGGGTTCCCCATCATCTACTACTTGATTCCTGGCTATTTCCTCTCTCTCGGGCTTTCCTTCTTTGTGCCTAAACTCTATACCGCTATTGCCTTTGACTCTGGTGGAGTTGCCAGCGGTCCTTTGACTTCTAGTTTTATCTTGCCGCTCGCCATTGGGGCTTGCTCCGTGATTCATGATGGTGGAGATTCCATTTTGAGTTACGCCTTTGGCATTGTGGCCATGGTTGCCATGACGCCCCTCATCACCATTCAGGTACTGGGCTTCAAGGCGATTTTCTCAAAGTGGATTAAGAATCGCATGATGATGCGTCGCATTCAGGATGCGGATGACGAACAAATTATCGATTTTGTATAGGGGTGACTCATGGCAGATATCAGAAAATTGAATCCTATACGAAAGCACTCGCAGAATGCAGATGGTCATTCTCGGGTGTCCATGAACAAACTGAAAATTCTCGTCACCATTGTGAACCGCACCAAGGCGGATTTCTACATGGATTTCATCCAGTCTTTTGATGTGAACATGCAGTTGGTGTTTTTCGGGAAGGGCACTGCTCCGCAGGAATTATTAGCTGCCGCAGGCCTTGCCGACTCCGACCGCGCCGTCATTTTCAGCGTCATTGGGGAAGACAAACTCCGCAAGGCATTGGATGGTCTCGATGAAAAATTCAAAACCATCGCTGGCGGGAAAGGCATCGCTTACACCATTCCCATGGCAAGCATTATCGGAAAATCCATCTTCAACTTTTTGAGCAACAACCGCAGTCACGTCGGGAGGAACGAAAAATGAATACGAACAATCACGAACTCATCATGTGTATTGTGAATGCAGGTTTCTCCGAAACCGTGATGGCTGCGGCTAAAGACGCGGGCGCTCGCGGCGGTACCATTCTGAATGGCCGCGGCACGGCCAACAAGGCTGCGGAATCCTTCTTCCACATCGCCATTCAGCCGGAAAAAGAAGTAGTGATGATTCTGGTGGATGCAAAAATCAAGGACGCGGTGATGCATTCGCTTTATCAAAAGGCGGGCCTTGATACCATGGGACAGGGAATAGCATTCTCGCTCCCTGTGGATGATGTGGTGGGTCTCACGCCTTGGAAGGCCGTGGATAAAGACGGAAAGACCATGAAGATGCCCGCGATTTAACGGAGCGGGCGAGGTTTATTGTCGGCGAAAAAATTGCCTAAAAATTTTATTAGGGATTGAAGATGAACGTTCTCGTATACATTTTGTTTGCGCTTTCGGGCTTTGCAGGGCTTATTTATGAAGGCTCCTGGGCTCGCTACCTGAAGCTCTTCCTGGGCCATTCCAGCTACGGGCAAGTATTGACACTCTGTATATACATGGGTGGACTTGCCATCGGTAGTTTTGTGGCGGGGAAGCTGGTGGAAAAGGTGCGTCGTCCGCTTTTGGGCTATGCGGCTGTGGAACTGGCCATTGGTATTGGCGGTGTGGCATACCATCCGCTTTACAACTTGCTGACGGGATTCTTCTTTGATAGTGAATTTACGGCTGGCCTCGGATTTACGGGGGCTGAAATTGCCAAAGTGATTCTGGCTACGGGTAGCACGCTCCCCATTGCCATTGCGGTGGGCATGACATTCCCCTTTATTGCTTCGGGACTTATGCGAAAGAGTGGTGCGGAACTATCTCTCCCCATGCTTTACTTCACCAACAGTCTGGGAAGTGCCATCGGTATTCTCTTTACCAGCTACATGCTGATTCCTGAACTAGGGAACCATGCCACCCTTTGTGTGGCGGCCTCCATCAACTTCTTCTTGGCAGCGGTTTTTGGATTTATTGGATTCGGCACGGCGCCTACAAAGGAAGAGGATGACGAAGGCGCGGCAGTTTCGGCTGATGGTGCTGAGACTGCAGCGGAACCGCAAAATGTGGACTACGCTGCGGAACACAAACTTCCCATGCCTCCGAAAAACATGTGGTTTTGGATTGCGGCCATTACAGGTTTAACGTCTTTCGTGTATGAGATTGTCTGGATTCGCCTGCTGAGCCTTTTGATGGGTTCTTCTAGCCATAGTTTTGACCAGATGCTTTCGGCTTTCATTTTGGGCCTTGCTATCGGTAGTGCTGTCAGCGGAAAACTTTTGAAGAAGGATTCCCTGGTGGTGCTTTCTCTCGCCCAGATTTTCATGGCGTTTTTTGCCCTCTGCACGCTTTACTTCCACAAGCCCTTCTGGGGCATGATGAATGAGGCAAACCAGATTTTCAATGCTACGGCTGATGGCTATATCTGCTGGAGCATTTTCAAGTATGTGCTTTCCCTTTTGTGGATGGTGCCTACCAGCTTCTTTGCAGGCATGACCCTCCCGCTTATCACCCTCATTCTCACGCGCGCTTTCAAGAGTGAAGCTCCCATCGGGAAGGTCTATGGCTGGAATACCGTGGGCTCCATCGTTGGCTCCGCTGGCGGTGGCCTCGTGCTGCTGCCCTTCTTGCAACTGAAGGGCGCTTTGGTGCTTGCTGCCGTTCTCGATTTTGCCATCGGTTTCATTCTGCTGGTTATCTACCGCAAAAAGTTCCGCCACAGTGTGGCCTTCTACGTCATCGCCGCATTCATGGTACTGCCCTCCATCTTTGTGAACTTCGACCCCTCTCTGATTACCTCGGGCGCTTTCCGTGCGTACAAGAATCTCCATCCCGATGAAAAAATCATCGTTCGCGATGGAAAAACGGCTACCATCAGCTTCCATGAATCGGATGTGCATTTTTACGTGAAGACGAACGGCAAGGCCGATGCCAGCATGAGTAAGGACAGAAACCGCCCCATTGAAGGCGATGAACTCACCCAGGCTGCAACCGCCTTTATGCCTATGGGCGTGAAGACGGAACCATACGATGCTGCCATGGTTGGATTTGGAAGTGGCATGGGTGCTCACTATCTGCTTTCGGACCCGCTGTTGCGGGATTTTGACTGCGTGGAAATCGAAGAAGAGATGATGGATTTGGCGCGCGGATTCTACCCTTGGAATGCCCGCGGCTATGATGACCCCCGCATTCACATTTACATTGACGATGCCAACACTTTCTTCCTTACCAATCGCCGCAAATACGACCTTCTCATCAGCGTGCCCAGCAATCCCTGGGTGAGTGGTGTGGCAAGCCTCTTCAGTCATGAATTCTATGCCAAGATGCGCCGCTACATGAAGCCCGGCGGACTTTGGGTGCAGTGGATTCAGACTTATGAATTCAATGATCAGTTGTTCCTCAACATTTTGAAGGCTCTGGATGTGACATTCCCTTATGTAAGTCTGTATCGCGCTCCCGAGGAACCGGACATCATCATCATTGCTAGCGACGAACCCGTGTATCAGAAAGGCATCGGGCGCTTTAGTACCGATTCCGTGTTGATTAAGGAATTTGAACGGATTCACCGGAACCCAGAATTCTTTGGCGAACGGAACTTCCTCTTCACCTCCAAAATGGTGAAGCCCATGCTAGAAAATATCGAACCCAACAGCACCTTTACGCCAATGGTGGATAACAAGGCGGAAGAAGCCCGCTTCGTGCATTCCGAGGCCCACATTGTTCAGGTGTTTGATTCCTGTGAAATCTGCTGGCCCGAATATCTGGATTCTGCGGACTATGCCCTACGCCGGCCCGAAAAGGTGAAGGCTATGATGGAGACCATGGACGATCCCTATCGCACATTGGCCATCAATGCTTACCTAGACCGCGTGGATTCTGTCGCCGTTCAGGAATCTTCTCCGGAGTGGAAGAAGTTCCGGGAGGAATACATCGAGTGGGTCCGTGGCGTGCCTATGGAAATCCGCGATACCGTGGCGATTTACCGCAAGGTTCGCGAACTAGTCAATGCAGGCGCTTTCCCTGCCTCGTTTGTGGACGAATTCAACATTCTCGAGGTGGCGCGTACCAAGGATTATGCAACCGCGGCCCGCCTTGTGGCGGATTTCTACGAGAAGTATGAAATCAAGGACATGGATGAATTCTTCCTCCGGAATGCAATTCTCATCGCATTCCTCGCTCACGAGCCGGAATTGGCTGATGTGATTTACAAGGAAGGAATCCGCACCCACGAAGAATTTTTCGCAGTGGAAAAACTCCTGATTACGAAGGAAATCCCCCGCCTTCGCCGCGCAAATTTGGGAAGGTAGGCCGGCCTAACACTCGCCTTACCAGTCTTTGGCGGGGCGGGCTTGGCCGCGGATAGGTTTCCAGGGTCTGCGCTCGCCGTTCTGCTCGTCAAAATCCTTCAGTAGCTGGCTAGCTTCCTCGGGCGTCATTTCGCCCATTTGAGGCTGCGGTTCGGGCTGATTTTCGTCACCGCCATTGCTATCGCTGGAATTTTCCTCGGGCTGTTCTGGCTGCGGCTCATTATTTGCGCCACCATTACCGTCGCTGCTATTGCCGCCCTCGCTGGAACTGGATTCACCGCCCTGCTGACCTTGGCTTTCGTCATTTTGGCTGTCGCTGGAGCTCTCGCTATTGCTGGAACCTTCACTATCGCTGCTACCGTTCTGGCCATCATCTTTATTCTGGTCTTGGTTTTGGTCGCCCTGGTCCTGCTGATCCTGGTTGTTTTGGTCCTGATTATCCTGATTCTTGTCGTTCTTCTGATTTTCTTTCTGCTGCTCGTCTTTGGCTTCCTGGATGCGGTCCAGCAGCATTTGCAGTTTTTGATCGTTGGGGTAGTAATTCAAGCCCTCGTTGCAGGTGATTTCTGCAGAAGGCAAACGGTTTTCAATGTACTGGAATGCAGCGTCGCTGTAGTAGGCACTGGCAGACTTTGGCGCGGTCGCAGTTGGTGCGGCAAAGGCCGCCACAGCAAACAACAATACGCATGTAAGAATGCAGGCTAGATTGCCACGGCCTTGCAGGCTTCGCAATGATGCTGCCGCATAACTTGAAACCTCGAGGTGCATCAGATCACCTCCAAATCGTTGTCGGTGTTGCTGGCGTCGATTTTTGCCTTGGGTTTGCGTCCGGCTTTAATCTCAATGATATCGTCAATACGCTGCACGTAGGAATTCAACTGCCCTGCAGTTTCATCTTCTGCGATGGTGTTTTCCAGAAGGGATTTCGCCTCGTCGTATTTGCCGTCCTTACTCAGTTGCAGTGCCCGGGCGAGAGCTGCCTTCGCTTTTTCACTCATTGGCGGCTGTTTCTGATCGTTATCCTGATTCTGGTCCTGATTTTCCTTTTGCTTGTCCAGTTCTTCTTTCAGTTTCCGTTGGACGATTTCCACATTCTTCTTCGCATTTTCAAAATTGTTGTCGAGGTCAATCGCCTTTTTTAAATATCCCACGGCTTCGCGCCAGGCGGCAATGCGCTCGCTGCCTTCTTTGCCGTTCTCGCCAATCCTAAAATAGGTGTTGGCCAGGTTGTAAGCGGCTTTAGCGGCCATGGCTTTGTCTGGCATGCGGATAGCGCTTTCCAATTCTTTCTTGGCTTCTTCATAGTTCCCGAGTTTGTATTGGCAAGTACCGATGTTGTAGAAGAGAAGCGGGTTCGCAGGTTCAGATTCCCGTGCCTCGGTGTATTTTTTCAAAGCGCCGGCGTAATCTCCGGCGGCAAAGAGCTTGTTGCCGTCGTTGATGGGCCTTGCAAAGGCTGCCACCGCAAGAAGAAAACAAAATGGAACCAGAAATCGCATTAAATGCTCCTACGGCAGGCAATATACCAAAAAGAACCGCTTTGGAGTAGCGGAAATGGCATATTTGTGCTGCTGGACGCTATAAAATGAGGATTAGCGCAATGGAACATCCAACAAAAATCGCGGTAGTGATGGACCCGAAAAATTTCCAGCGGAGGGATGTGTTCCCTGCAAAGATGCCGTTCCCTACACAGTATGTGCAAGAAATCAAGACGGGTATGATGTAACGAAAATCGTTACTGCAGGAGTAAGGATACTTATAGCGAAGGTAGGCCGCTGCAACAAAGAAAGCGATTGCCTGTGCTCCAAGAATGAAGTTGATCCTACTCCATTTTGTTTTCCACAAACCAATGATTCCGATAATGAGAAGAATAATGAATGCAATGCTGATGATGGTGGCTAGCCAAATTCCAAATTCAGAAGTTTTTAATTCAAATTCCCCGAATAAGGAGGTCTTTGCGAGGTAGTTCCAGAAATACTCGCGGCCTTTGCCATCTGACCAGGCACTTGTGAAAGGTTCTGTTATAAAATTGGGAATGTCAAAATAGAGAAAATTACGGGCAGCGTTCCCCACTTTTAGATGCGAATGCAATCCGCTGGAGTTTCCAATGAGTGCGCTACCGCGGAGCATGAGAATTCCTGCTGTTATGGAAAGCGCGGCGAAAATTCCGATGGAGAAATATTCGCTTTTAAACTTCTTTGCATAGCTGAAAATGCGGGGAATGAAGTGGATGGCCATTGTCAAAGCGGTCAGGGCGATGGTGATGGCTCCCGTTGATTTGGACCAGTAGGCAGCAAATGCGGATAGAACGGCAATAAGAAGGAACTTTCCTTTACTTTCGGTGATGTAGCGCAAACATGCCCACAGGCATAGAACGTGTGCGAAATAGAAGAGAATGTCGTTGCCGATTCGCGGTGCGCTCAAAACAAATCCGGGCCAGAAAGTCCAAAGAATGGCAGCAATCCAGAAAGTGCCACCAGAGGCGAATATCCTTAAACAGGCAAGACCAAATGCAAGCGTGGCTAAGGATATGAATAGGCTGTACCATTGGACCGCTGCTGTCGCGGAAAGTCCAAAGAATTCAAAGACGTATTTGAATGGAACCGCTCCGACATAATAGAAGGGCGGATGGTAGCAACTCCATCCTTCGGATGCATCAGGAATATGATGCTCGTCGGCAATGATATTTACATATTCCAGATGTCCGTCCGCATCATAAGATCGTTCCCGGTAACCTGTATTCTGCGTGTAAGCGACTCTTAAAAAAAGCCCCAGCAGAAACAGCAAAAGAAGTTTTTTGTTGATGCGCAGCCTGCAACCAATAGAAAAGGTAATGATGGCTATGAGAAGTGCTACGAAAATGTATAGAAGTTTTTTTGCGAATGAAGTTGTAAATGCAGTTGCGTTAACCCCAGCTGATCCTCCTCCATTTTCTATCGTCATGAAGAAATGGTAGGATTTTGCTTGCCCTACAAGTTCGTTGATGTCTTTTGCTGGAATGGTGAATCCCTTTGACCAACTGCAATGATCCGGATACTTTTCAAGGTTGACGTCCGCATCGTTGATGGAGATGGCCTTGAAACAATCGTCAGGTGTCAGTTTGACATTGATGGAATTCGTCCAACTGGGAGCGACATCCATTTCTACATAAAAAATTTCTCCCTTCCTCATTCCCTCGGAATAGGGCAGGGTGACAATGGAATCTTGATGATTTCGAATGATATGGACGTTATGAATGTTGGGTTCGGAATGGATTAGTGCGATAATGCAGCCAACGAGTGCGAACAGACAATAAAATGCGGGTGCACGCAACAGCCGCTTCCACAGCGCCATCTTTGGAACGTTCTCCACTCCGGTTTCTTCCATTACTTCTTTCCTTCGTGATACTCTTCTTCGGTGTTCACGTTCCAGAGGTCATTCTTGTTAGTGCTGCCATCACGGATGCATTTGACAGCTTCCATGGCAGAGAGCATGCTGTGGTCCATATTGTTGTACTTATGCATGCCGTTGCGACCCATGAGGAACATGTTTTCGATGGGGTCCAGATATTCGCGAATCTTGCCAAATTCACCGTAGGTGCCGAAGTAGGCGGGGTATGCCTTCTTGATGTGAAAGCACACGGAATCCCGGACGTCTTCGGGTTTTGCCACATGAATCTTGTCCAGTTCTGCAATGGCGAACTTGGTGAAGTCTTCGTCCTTCATGGTCCACATGGCATCGCCTTCGTTGGCAAAGTATTCCAAACCAATCCAAACCTTGGAAGGGTCGCTTACCAGATAAGGGCTCCAGTTGTTGAACACTTGAATGCGACCCAGTTTTACGTCGCTTTCCTGAACATAAATCCAGTTGTCGGCCACGAACTTCAGCTTGCTTTCGGGAGTGCCTGACTTTGCAGGATTCTTGATGAGGAGCCTATCCAGTAACAGCCCAACCGTCATGAAGTCGCGGTACACGAGGCCGTTTGCGACGCGGGAAACTTCTGCAGGAACATTGTCCAGAGAGTTCACCAGTTCCTTGACGGGCATGGTGGAGAGGAAATAGTCGCAGGGAATGGTTTCGGTGGCGTTTCCGCGGTCCACGATAACACTCACGACGCGATTTCCTTCGCGGTTCACGTGAATGACTTTTGCGTTCATGTGGATTTCGCCACCTAATTCCTGAACTTTTGCGGCTACGGTTTCCCAAAGCTGTCCAGGACCGTATTTCGGGTAGAGGAACTGCCCGATAAGACTGGTCTCTGTTCCCTTCTGGCGGATGTCGCCTGTTTCTGCGGCGGATTTTTTTGAAGCAAAAATCTGCTTTACGGCATGAAGCACGGTCTTTGTGATGGAGAGGCCCTTGATGCGCTGGCCACCCCAGTCCGGACTGATTTCACTGCAGGGAACACCCCAAACTTTTTCGGTGTAGTCCCGGAAGAAGGTCTTGTACAACTCGACGCCAAAGCGGTTTATCATGAAGTCTTCCAGACTCTTTTCTTTGCGGGCAGGGAGCAGTTGCACCTTGATGTAGCTCATACCAATCTTGAACATGCGCCAGAGGCCCAGGTTCTTGATGGTGGCTCCGTTCAGGCTTACGGGATAGTCAAAAAGTTTGCGGAGGAAGAGAATGCGGCTCAGACGACTGCGGCACAGCATGACGATGTCGTCTTTCTCGGGGTCGGGGCCGCCCTTGGTCAAGGGAACCGCACGGCCGATGGCGATGTCATCGCGGCTGGCAGAACCTTGCAGCGGGAGAATCCCCTGCCACCAGTCCATGACGGTGTCGCTCTTGCTGAAGAAACGGTGACCGCCGATGTCCATGCGGTTGCCGTTGTATTTCGCGGTGCGGGAAATGCCACCAATGACATCTTCTGCCTCAAAGATAACGGGCTTCACGTCTGTGGTGCGGAGGAGTTCCAACGCGGCGGTCAAACCGGCTGGGCCTGCACCAGCAATAACGGCAATCTTTTTATCGGGATTCATATTAGGCATCCTCTTTTTGTTTTCCACGAAATAGCAGAATTTTTCGTATGGCAAAATTCCAAATTAATACGATAACTGCTGCAACCATTTTGGAAATCATTTCCATAATTTGCAGGTAGTCTACAAAGATGTACATCGCTAATTGATTGAGGCCAACACCGGCAAACCCAATTAATGAGAATATGGCGATTTCGGCAAATTTGTTTTTCACATTATGATTGCATTTGGCAAAAACCCAAATGATGCTGATGTAGTAATTTACAGCCAATCCGCCAAGCAAGCCAGCGAGATTGGCCAGAAGATAGTGCCATTCAAATACGTATAAAAATAGAGCAAACAGGCCGAAGTCTACTAAAAAGGCAAAACCACCTGTGAAGAGGTATCTTATAAATTGACCCATCAATTGCGGAGAGTGCAATTTTTCAATGATTTTGTCTTTAATGCGACGGAGCATAACGTAAGCCAAATTAGAAAAAATTATACAAAGCTTTCACCACCTGGATCATATCCTGGTGGTCTTTTGTTGCGGTCATTTCCCGGATGCTATGCATGCTGAGCATGGGCTCCCCGATGTCCACGGTAGGGATTCCGAGACTGGCCGAAATGGCTGGGCCTACGGTAGAACCGCAGGGCATGTCGTTTCGACTGATGAACACCTGCAGTGAGGTCCCAGCCTTTTCGCAGAGCTGTCTTAATTTTGCAGATGACATCACATCGCTGGCGTAACGCTTCTGGGCGTTGGCCTTGAGGACGATGCCACCGCCGAGAATGGGGGCGTGATTTGCGTCGTGCTTTTCCGGATGGTTCGGATGTTCTGCGTGGGCCATGTCGATGGAAAACGCGAGAGATTTTTCCAGCGCGAATGCAAGCGTGTAGCTTGCCGTTTCGGGCGATGCCTGCGTCGCACTCCAGACGTACTCCAGTACGGCGCGGAGGAAATTGCCGGAGGCGCCTTCCCGAGAAACGCTACCTACTTCTTCGTTGTTGAAGAAACAGGCAACTTGAAAATCTTTTTCTGCGGGCTTTGCGGCGAGCATTGCCTCTGCGATGGCGTGGCAGCTACTGAGGTTGTCCAGCCTTCCGGAATAAATCCATTCGTCATGGAAACCGCCGAAGGTTGCGGGCTGTGCATCAAATAGCTGGATGTCGAAATCCAGGAGCTTTTCATCCTTTGCGACGAATTGCTGCAGTGCTTCTACAAAGGAGCCGCTTGCGGAAGATGTTGCGTCGGCGGTCCACAAGGCGTTCAAATCCTTTTGCGGGTCTACTTTCAAACCATCCTGATTGACGCCGCGATTCAGGTGGATTGCCAACTGTGGAATGCGGAACAGCTTTTCTCCACGAACGAGTTTTTGCTGAATCTTTCCCTCTTTTTCTACGGCGAGGATGCCTGCGTATCCCAAGTCCCGGTCCAGCCAGCTGGTGAATAAGGGCGAGCCGTAGATTTCGGAGTGGAGCGTCTTGATGCCGGCGGCATTTCCATCGGGATTTGGTGCGATTTTTAATGTCGGAAAATCCGTGTGAGCAAGAGCGATGCGAAACTTGGAATCCTGAGAGGGCTTAGTGGGCATGCGGAGCGCGATGAGGGCGCCACTCCGCTCAAAAAAGTAGGCGGCACCTGCCAGAGGTTTTTCTCCGACGTCCGCTGCCAACCCAATAAATCCATGGGCGGTAAAAGCTTGCTTGAGTTCGTTTACGGTGTGGTAGGGAGAAACGGAATGGTTCAAAAAATCGAGAAAATCCATAATGAGTGTCCTTTCGCTCTCTAAAATAGCAAAGGTGTGGCGCGATTTATTTGTATATTTGGGAATATGGCGATAAAGCCAATGAAACAGATTAACTGGATGGAAGTGTCCGGCCTTTTGGTCGGCGTATTCTTCACTGTTGCCGTCATGATTTTTGGGCTGGTTTTTTACACGAAGCTCTTCTCCAGTGGCATGATTGGCGTGGAAGAATATACCCTTCATAGTACTTTTGAGAAGGCGTTGGGACTTCGTCCGGGCACCCGTGTGCAGATTAGCGGTGTGGATGTGGGGCAGATTTCTGGAATGGAAATAGAGTCTGATGGTCATGGTGTGCATATGGAGTTTTCCATTCGCAAGGAATACCAGCATTGGATTACGGATAGCGCCGAGGTGTTTGCCATTCGCGACCAGAACGTTATTTCTGCACGTGTGATTAACATTGACGTGCGTCGCGGTAAGGGCCGTATTTTGCAAGATGGAGAATTTTTGCCGCCAGGTAAGGCCCAGGATATTGAAACGGTGCTGGAAACGGCGAATGAACTCCTTGGCCGCGTGAATGAGCTTATTGATGCTGCTGATACTTTGGTGTCTATGGCGCGGGATACGGGAACCACCATTGGTGCCATATTCGGTTCTCGCCAGTTGTACGACAACCTGAATCGCCAGCTCACCCGTTTGGACGACATTACTCTTGAAGGCAGCAATGCTTTGCACAAAACTTCCGACCTTCTGGATACGCTTAAGGGTGCGGTTCCGCCGCTGCTGGGCAAGGTGGATGGTATTGCCGATGATGTGTCTTCCATGTTGACGGAACTGAAGCCGCTACCGCAGAAGGTGGATGGTCTTATGGGCAGTTTAGAAAATACGGTAGGCAAAGTGGATGGCCTAGTTCAAGATTTTGGGCAAGTCTCTGCGGGTCTTTCCGACTTTATGGAAAGCACGGAGCAGACGCTTCAGAATGCGGATGATCTGATGGCCGGAATTTCCAACATGTGGATTGTTCGTCGGAATATGCCGAAGAAGGATTCCGTGCCTTATATGGTGGAGACGCTATGGTAAAACGCCTCTTCGCCATTGCTTTGTTTGGTCTGGCTTCTTGGGCTTCTGCTTCCGAATCTGCTGTGCTGGCTTATCGTGCGCAAATGTCTCTGGAGAATGGAAAATTTGCTAAGGCTAACGGCCAACTGGAACGCGCCCTCTTGGCTAGCCGCAAGGAAGCAGACTTGCTTGCAGAAGCCCGCGTGCTGATGGGTATGGCGCAAATCCGCACCATGAGTCTGGATTTTGATTTTGCGGATTCTCTTCTCTCGCTGGTTCGGAAAGAGGCGCTGGATGAATCCTCCCAGGTAATGCTGACTCGCTCCAAAGTGGCTTTGGCCAATGCACGGGAAGATTATAGCGCAGGTGCAAAGCTTTGCGGTGGCGTAGATGAATCCGTATTGAAAAAAATGGATGAGCCTCTGCAGGGAGCCTTCTATTCGGAGTGCGCCATTGCTGCCGCAGGCGCGCGAGATGCGGATGATGCGGATGAATATTTGAAGCGGGTAGGGAAGGCGCTGGATAAGGAAGGCGGTTTCTATGCCTATACGGCGGCTCGTATTGCCGACTTGTCTAAGAATGGCGAGGCGGACTCCTTGTATCAAGAAGCCTCGAAGAAGTCCATTCAGGCGAATAAATCCTACATGACGGCGACGATTCTCTATTATCGTTCCCAGTTGAAGGGTGTTTCTGAAAAAGAAAAAGCGGATATGAAGCTCCGCTGCAAGAATGCGTTTGAATTGATGGGACTTCCGAACAATTCAAAGCGCTGTGAAGAATAATTCAGCTATTGTTTTGTGGTGGAGTCGGCCGTAGTTGAATCTGCGGCGGTTGAAGTTGCAGTAGAATCTGCCGCAATCGTGCTTGCGTTTTCTGTAGCCGGGGCAGATTGTTCTTCTCTCTTCATGCTGAGAAGTTCGCGGTAGGCGATTGCTGGATGGATTTTCCCATCGGCCATGGCGTTGATGATAGCTTCAATCTTGCTGTAAACATTCTTTGCTTCAGCATTGTCTTTGGTGAGCATGTCCCGATATCCTAGAAGCCTGTAGGTCTTATGGTAGAAACTGCTACGGAACTTCTTGAACCTGGGATTCAGCACATCGCTGATGACGGCTTCTAGGGCAATTTCCGTCTGCATGGTGTCTAATTCAAAGGTTCTGTGGATGGTACGGATGTGGTTAGGAATGGTGGTGTCCGGACTATCAAAATAGGGCCGCATCACACTGGCGGCTTCGGATTTATTAGGATAGGGTCCTTTTGCCAAACGCAGTGCAAAATAGAGTGCCAGTTTCCAATCATCGGGGAACACTTTATGCCCGCGACGGAGCACCACAAAGTCTGACGTGTCTGGTGCTCCGATGGGAACTACGCCGCCAACAAAATAATAGGGCGTGTAGAAGAGCGTATCCAGACTGGTGGAGAGATTGGCTACATGGCCGAGATAGCCGTATTCTTTGCCGGTGAGGTAGCTTTCGCCGAGTTCGGTAAGCCCTTTGATCCAGAAGAGACCTGCAACGCTGGCATCGTTGCCAGCGGCGATATAACGGACCGTGGAAGCCTTAGGCAAAAAGCTTTCATCGAAGTTGTTGCCAGGGAGTGGCTTCGCAAAATGGAAAGCCACCGCCACAAGAGCAACTGCAAGGATGAAGGCTGCTAAATACCGCAAGGCAAGTCTCCTTATCGAAGGCTATCCGCTAAGCGTTCCAATGCGTCAACGCAATCGTTTGCGAAGTTCGCAGGAGTGTTGTTCCGCTGCCAGGCGAAGTTGAGGCCGCTACTGCTGTTCAGCACATGGAACTTCCGCTTGCCACCACCGTTAGCGATGGCGTTCAGCACCGTCTTTGCGTCCCCGCCCTGCCCGCCGGGAACTCCAGGAATGGAGACTCCAGGAATGAGGAATGGAATTTCATGCTTCTTTGACACGCAATAAGCAGTAATCTGTTCCAGCTCTTCGGGATGGGTTGCGCCTACGACTGCACCCAGGAATCCAAGGTCTGCATCCCACTCCATAATCTTGTCGGCTACGGAATAGAAGGCCTTGGCGATGTCCCGAGGGTCGTCGCTGCGGACAACGTCCATATCCTGAAAATCGTGAGCGCCCTTGTTGCTGGTGCGGAGGAGCACATAGGCTCCGTTGTCGCTACCTTCACGAATGAAGGGCCCGACGGAATCAGCGCCCATCCAAGGGGAAACGGTTACGGCATCTGCCTTATAAACATCAAAGGCTGCGTCTGCATAGGCGGCGCTAGATTTGCCGATATCTCCGCGCTTGGCATCCAGAATCACGGGAATGCCCGCGCTTTTGTAGTCGGCGATGAGTTCTTGCAGCACGAGGAGCGCCTGAACGCTGATGCGTTCATAGTAGGCACTGTTTGGCTTTACGACAGCGGGCTGCACATTACGCTTGATGCAGCATTCCAAAATGTCGGAGTAGAAGCGCTTGATTTTATCTTCGGCGGAACCTTCTAGAGGGATGAGTTTCAATACCGGGTCCATCCCCATGCAGACGGGGTTCCCACATTTTTCAATCCGCTGTTCCAGACGATCGTGAAATTTTGTCATGATAAAAACCTTGCTTTTGTTCCTTACTTCAATTCTTCCTGAATTTGGGCGGCCTCGTAAGAGAGAATGCCGTGGGCCACAGATACGTTGAGGCTTTCCAGTTCGCTACTCATAGGAATCTTCACGGTTTCGTCGGCGAGTTCAATGAGGTGCGGGTTGGTGCCGGCGCCTTCGTTACCCACCAGGAACGCCATCTTGCGCAGTTTGTGGCTTGCGATTTGCTTGAGGTTCTGCTTGGCGTGAAGGTCTGTAGCGATGATGGTGTAGCCTTTGCTCCTAAGGAAGTTGATGTGGTCGATGAGATCCACGTCGAATTCAAAAGGAACACGGAGGAAGGTGCCCGAGGAGCCACGCACCACTTTCGGATTGAAGGGGCTCACGGTGCCACGACCGAGAATCATGCCATTGGAATTGAATCCGAGGCTGGTGCGGAAGAGGGTTCCCAAGTTGCCGGGATCCTGAACGGCATCCACCAAGGTGAGCACACTGCGACTGGAATCGTAAACAGGCTTCGTGTTTGCGATGTTGCAGTGGGCGATGATACCTTGAGGCGTCATGGTGGAAGAGAGCTGCTTCATCTGTTCTGCAGTAAGAACATGGAGGGCAATTTCTGCATCATTGATGGCTTCGATGAGTTCCTCATTTTCAAAGCCTTCCACCACATAGATGGCAATGACGATTTCGCGATGTTTGCGGACAAGTTCTTCCACAACATGCACACCTTCGCCAAGGAAGCGGCCTTCCCGTTCGCGACCTTTTTCGGTAGTGAGGGCGAGGAGCCTCTTGAACCAAGGGGGATTGAAAGCGGGTTCTTCGCTCTTTTCAATATTCGCTGCTCGAGCTTCCAAAGCAGCTTCGTCTAATGTTTCGTCGGCATTGACTTCTTCCTTCTGCTCGGGACGCTTGCGGAAAATGGGGGAGTGATCCTCGGGATTGAAACTGCGGAAGGGACGCTTTCCATCGCGGTCGAAGCGGCCTTTTCCTCCAAAACCACCAAAGCGGCTACCGTCGCGGCGCGGACGGCGTTCACGGCTGAAGGGACGGTCGCCTTCTTCACGGCGGCTTCCATCTTCTCTCAAACCACGAGGACGGTCTCTAAAACTACGGCGTTCGCCATCACGGAATCCACGACGATCTCCATCGCGGTCATCGCGACCTTCCTTGCGGAATCCGCGGGCTTCGCCATCACGGGCTTCTCGTTCACGGCGTTCTCTTTCTTCACGAGGATGACGTTCATCTCTCTTTTCGCTGACACCGAACTTACGGTCCAGAGTCATTTTCACAGTGCGTTTTGTTTCTTCACTCATAATTTTTCCATCAATTGATTTGCAATGGATTCACCATCGATTTTTAAAAGCTTGTAAAGGTCTTGGATGTTTCCCTGTTCCACAAAATGGTCGGGAATGCCAAAGCGGAAGAGCTTTTTGTTCGTGTATCCAAGGTCTGTCAAAAGTTCAAGGACAGCGGAACCGTAGCCACCAATGCGGGTATTGTCTTCCAGGGTCACAATGGTATCGTGCTTTTCAAAAAGCGAGCGATAGCATTCGGTATCCAGGGGCTTGATAAAGCGGGCATCCACCAGAGTCGGCTTGTATCCCTTCTCCTGCAGAATCCTGGAAGTCTTCTTGAGTTCGTTTGTCATGAAGCCAGCGCCCAGAAGGAGAATGCCTTTCCCTTCCTCGATAATCTTGGGTGATTTTGCGTCAAAGGTTTCGGCAGGGGCCGCCATTTCTGCTGCAAGGGCGGATCCTCTCGGATAGCGGATGGCCACCGGACCCTTCATGTCGATGGCCGCAGTCAGCATATCCCGCAGTTCGTTCTCATCGGAGGGCGCCATGATGGTCATGCCGGGAATGGACCTGAGGAATGTCAGGTCGAATACGCCGTGATGGGTAGGGCCATCTGCGCCGACAAGGCCTGCACGGTCCAAAACGAAAACTACATGGAGGTTCTGGAGGGCAACGTCGTGGGCAATTTGGTCATAGGCCCGCTGCATAAAGGAGGAGTAGATGGAGACCACTGGCACAACGCCATCGCAGGCAAGGCCCGCAGCAAATGTCACCGCATGCTCTTCGGCGATGCCCACGTCAATCACCCGGTCGGGCAGTTCCTTCGCTACAATGTCCATGCCGCAACCGGTGGGCATGGCTGCCGTAATCCCGATAATGCGTTTGTCCTTCTTGGCGAGTTCCAGCAAAGTCTTTCCAAACACGCTGGTGAGGGAAGGATTGGTATTGCCTGGCGTTAAAAGCAGTCCGCTTTCTGGATCAAAGGGACCGCAACCATGGAACTTGGTGGGGTTCTTCTCGGCGGCATCCAGACCGCGGCCTTTTTCCGTAAGCACATGGACAATGCACGGCCCTGGCTGGTTCTTCACCCGCTCGAGAATCATGATGAGTTCGTTGATGTCGTGCCCATCAATGGGGCCAAAGTAGCGCAGCCCCAAATCTTCAAAGAAACGTCCGGGCTTTACGGCATTCTTCGCGGCACTTTCCGCCTGGAGGAACAGGTCGCGGAAACGGCTTCCCAGAACGCCGGGAATGCGTTGCATGACGCGGTCCAAATCCGTGCGCATCTTGTTGTACACCGGGTCCGAAATCACGCGGTTCAGGTACTTGCTGAAACCGCCCACGTTGGGGGCGATGCTCATCTTGTTGTCGTTCAAGATGATGGTCATGTTCTGCTTGGAAATGCCTGCGTTGTTGATGGCCTCGTAGGCCATACCGCCTGTCATGGAGCCGTCGCCGATGATGGCCACCACGTTGTTGTTCTTGCAGAAATGATTCCGGGCGACAGCCATGCCCAAAGCCGCAGAAATACTCGTGGTGGCATGTCCTGCACCAAAGCAGTCGTACTCGCTTTCGTTCCGCTTTAAAAATCCGGAAATGCCGCCTTGCTGCCGGAGGGTTCCGAACCTATCGTACCGGCCCGTCAAAAGCTTATGGACGTATGCCTGATGCCCCACGTCCCAAACCAGCTTATCTTCGGGAGCGTTGAAGACGTAATGGAGGGCGATGGTGAGTTCCACCACTCCAAGGCTAGAAGCCAGATGACCCCCATGCTTAGACACCTGCCCGATGATGGTTTCCCGGACTTGGGAGGCCAGATGGTAGAGTTCCTCTACGGAGCAGTGCTTGATGTCCTGGGGGGACTTTACGTCTTTCAGTTCCATTATTTCACTCGCGTAATGATGAAGGCGGCAATGGAGCGGAGAATGCTAGTGTCCATTTCCAAAGCGTCCAGAGCCTTGATGGATTCTTCGTAGAGTTCCATAGCCCGTGCTCTGGATTTTTCCAAACCGAGAATGGAGGGGTAGGTGGCTTTGCCTTTTTCAATGTCGGAGCCGGCATCCTTGCCCAATTCCTCCGTGGTAGAGACGATGTCCAGAATGTCGTCCACAATCTGGAAGGCGAGTCCGATGGCGCGGCCGTAGTTCTGGATGGCCTCGATTTCCTTATCGGAGGCTCCGGCGAGGAGGGCGCCTACTTTCAAAGCGGCTTCGATGAGGGCTGCGGTCTTATGATAGTGGATGTAGTCCACGATTTCCAGGTCTACAGGCTTGCCTTCGCATTCGATGTCGGTCATTTCGCCGCCAATCATGCCGAAGGTTCCCAGCAGGTGGGCGAGGACTTCAATGGCCTTCGCATTCCCGGTTTTACCCATGAGCTCAAAAGCCAAAACGCAGAGGGCGTCACCGGCCATAACAGCGGTGGCTTCGCCAAATTGCTTGTGGCTGGTCAGCTTTCCGCGGCGGTAGTCGTCGTTATCCACACAGGGTAAATCATCGTGAATGAGGCTGAAGGTGTGTAGCATTTCCAGGGCGCTCATTGCCAGGTACACAGATTCTCCCTTTCCCTTGAACAAATCAAATGTGGCCTTTACCAAGGCCGGACGGAGGCGTTTTCCACCAGCAAACATGGAGTAGCGCATGGCCTCGTGCAAACGGCAGGGGCGGTCCTTCGGAGAGGGGAGGTATTCATCAAACTTGTGTTCCGCTTCTTCAGAAATGCGGGACAGATAATCTTGAGCCAATAGGGCTTCTTTCTCTAGAGATTCCATACCGCCCAAAAATACTTAATTCTAGGGCAAATTTTTGTGAAAAAAGCCTTTTCCGACGGCTATTAGGGGCGATTACAACAGCTTTTTAGGGTTTGAACTGAATTTGAATTTCAGAAGTCCCATCGCAGGATGCGGACCAGGAACATTCTGGATTTTGAGCCAAACTGGGCTCTACACATTTACTGTCAAAAATTAACACGGAATCCTGGAGTGCGTAAACGGCGTTGAACTCCAGGGAATCCTGCGCAGAATTGTGGATTTTTGATTCCTGAAGAATTTTTGCCATCACCTGAACGGTGCAGGCGTCTCGCTTACTAAAACCTTCTGCTTCAGGAGTGGCGGCTATCCAGTGAATTTGGACGGGCTTGAAAACGATTTCCTCGTCTGATTTCGCACCGTTTCCCTTCGTGCTTGCGCATGCGAAAAGGAGTGTGATTGCTGCTATTGCGGTGCTTGCAATGCAAATTCGAGAGAGGATTTTTCTCATAGAAACTCCTATGGAGAGGGTGCACTAGTGACGCGGTTGCGACCGCTTTCCTTCGAGGTGTACAAAGCTTTGTCAGCCCGCTCAAAGAGGCGTTTGGGATCTTCTCCGGCAACCATTTCGGCAACGCCAAAGGAACAGGTTACCTGCTGCTGCATAATGAGGGGAGTGTTCTCGATGGCTATGCGGAGTTTCTCGGCGAGGAAATTTGCGTTTTGGAGCTTGGTATCTTCGCAGAAAATGACGAACTCTTCGCCGCCCCACCGAACTAGGGAGTCCGTGTTGCGGATTTTGTTTTGGATGAGTTTTGTTAGGTTCACCAGAACTTCATCGCCTACGGCATGGCCGTATGTGTCGTTGATATGCTTAAAGTGGTCAATATCTAAGATGACAAAGGATACAGGAACACCGTTTTGATTGAGGTTGTTTTGCTCCTTCATGAGGATGCTGCTGAATCCGGCTCGGTTGAGGCAGCCTGTCAGAGGGTCGGACTTGCTGGATTTCTCAAATTCACTCTTCTCAATTTCTAGGGCCTTTAAGTTCTTTTCCAGCTCTTCCCGCTTTTGGCGGTTGGTTGTCCGTTCCTTGTTGAATTCGAAGAAACGGATAATGAGAAGGGTGAGGAAGGAGATAAACCAGCAAGCGACGATGATGGTGACTAGGTCTACTTTTGGAATTAGTTTCCCCTTAAAGCAAAAACCCTTGATTTCCAGTGTTCCATAACCCAGCGGAGCTTCGGTTCCAGTTTGGATTTCAATAAAGGGCACGTTGGACAAATCCACCCGAGCCTTGTGGACGTTGATTTCGTTTTGTGCGGCCCACCAACCGGCGACGCGGAATTCCTGTGGCACGAAAACGGCAGGGTACGACTCCTCTACGGGGAAAAATTCCAGTTCATTGAATTTGAGGGAACCTTCATCGCCTTTTCGGTAGAAATCCGGGTCGTAAGTGCGCATGTAGATGCGGACGGCCCCTTCTCCGCGGGGTTTCATCCACACAAAGATGCTGTCGTAGTTGGATAAGTCCCAGCCGTTGGTCACATCGCTGGACAAAAGAATCCGGACTCCGGCATAAGGATAAGCGTAACCCTCCTTGAGTTCGTAATCCATGATGATGGAGGAATCGGTTCTCTGGATGTTTACCGTTGAATAACCGCCATCGGCAGAGTCTGTCTGCGGGAAAATCTGGGCGTAGTTGGACAAATTCAGGTATGTGATATCATTCAGCCCATACTGATGAGTCAAAAGTGCTATGACGGTTATGGCCAACAGCACAAAAATCAGAATATTCTTTCTGAACAGAATGTATATCTTTCTCAAAATTCGACGCATTAAGTTTCCTCTTTTCTTCTTCTTCGGGAGAAAAGATAGAACATTTTATCGCCTTAGCGGGAGAGCCATTTTCCCAAACGCCCGATGATGGGCCTCAGGGTTCGTGTCATTTCCTGATGGCTCATGAGATTTGGATGTCCGTGTAAAGCAGTGTTTTCACTGTAAAAAATTTGAAACTCTAAATCTGTTTTTCCGGCGGCAACTTGATCGTCGTAGATACTTTTGACGATTGGCGTCAAGTTGTCATTGGGCCAGACTTTGGTGGAGAGAAGCAGAAATTTTACACCAGGATGAGCCTTGCGAAGGTTGTCTAAAAGTTTGGCATAGGCGGCCTTGAAATCTTTTTCGTTTGCGTAGGGCGGTTCTCCCTGAAAATCGTTGATGCCGACGAAAATCACGATGACTTGAGGGTGAAATTCCTCAAAATTCCAGCGAGGGGTTTTGGGGTCTTGCTCCGCTACGCCGGGCATGGTGAGTTCATAGAGCTTTTCCAGAGTCCAGTCGGGAACAATGTTGGCGTAATTCCGCACAAGCCCTCTTCCGCTGACGGCGTTAATCTGGAAGTCTGCCTTGAAGCCATCGGCTAGGAGGAAGGCGAATCCTTGGGAGGCGTCAGTTTTGCTGAAAGGGGTTCCATCTTCAGAATTTGTTCCCTCGTTTCCGTAGCCCACCGTAAAGGAATCGCCGATGAATTCGATGCGGCGGTTGGATTTTCGTGAGGGTGGATAGAAGTTGCCGGAACCTTCAATTGAAATTTTCGGGATGCAGATGTTTCCGGGGTTGGATTCGCTGATTTTGATAAGGCGATAGAGGTGCTTTTGCCCGTCAGTGGCGCCTGCTAGTTTCTGGGTTGCCTTTTCTGTAACCTCAAAATAGGTGGCCGGTTTTCCGTCGATGTCGAAGCGGTACCTTGCTTCCCCTTCCAATTCAAAGACAAAACCTTTTGCTTCGGACTCGAATTGCAGTGTGGCTGCAGGAGCGCTGGTGCAGTGTTTGCCATCAGCATGGAGCCAACGACCGTTAAAGGTGATGGCGTCGCTGGAATTGTTCATGGCAGGTTCTCCATAGGATGAGGCGATAATCGCCAGGATAGCAAAGAAAAAACATTTGGTTTTCATAGCGTATAAAGTAGTAAAACGTGAATATTCTATATTCAAGGCATGTTTCACCGGTGGCTAAACCATATTCTGTTTCCGCTTTTCGTCAGTTTGGCGATGCTGACAGCGTTTTCTGTGGCAGCAGAAAGCGTTCCCGCAGATTCTAGTAAGCCGGTTTATGATGCTGCTCATCCAGAACCAGGTTCCGAGGGCGATACTCTTACGCGGGAAGATGCCCGCATGGCATACCTTGTCTATAAACTTTTGGATAAGAATGGCAAAATCAAAGGGGCTAACCTGAAAAGGGGTGAAAAACTTTTTTATGAAAATTGCCGCCATTGCCATGATGGAGATGGCAGACGAGTGAATTTTACCCCTGAAGAGGTGGAACCCACTTATATTGGCAAACGTGCCCGTAACGATATGCCTACTTTCTGGTATCAGGTGAATTTTGGCGACGATGAAAGGGGAATGGAAGCCTACATCGATGAATTTACGCTGGAAGAGATTACTGATATTGCAGGCTATGCTCAGACTCTTCCGTAGCCGCGATGTCGGCTATTACGCCTTTTGGTGAAGAACCTTTATTTCTTGAATAAAGTTCAAGGGAAGCGGGTAAATTTCTGTTTTGCCGTCTTCCTGAATTTCCACATTGAAGGGGGACTTTGCCAAGTGCAGCGAATGGACGGAGAAAGTGATTTCATGAACTTTCTCGGTCCGCTTTTCCGGATTTTTAATTTGTGCGGAAAGTTGTGACCCTGCCATTTTCGCATAACGGAGAACCTTCACCAAATCGTAGGTGTCTAGTTTGCGGTAGAGGCTGCCGTACTTTGTGGCGTTGAGGGAGGCTTGGAGGGCGCTGTCGCTTAATTCGTCCTTCAAGTCGTAATCCGGAGTTGTGACTTCGGGCCAAGCGATGGCGAAATCCTTCTTCCATTCGCTCCCATTTGCAGTCGCGCGGTTCTGGGAAAGTCCATCTACAAAGGGTGTGTAGCCGTAGTTCTCTAGAATTTCCAGAGCCCGCGCTTCTTTTTCTGGCTTGAGAATGAAGCCGTATCCGGAGATGGCTTCTTCAACGCATTCCATAAAGGCGGTGAACCTGGAGAGTTCTGCAAGAGTACTCTTGTTTTCCAGTTTCAAAAGACGAACCGTTTGAATCTTAGCGCCAAAGAATGCTCCATTCCATTCCTCCAAAGTGCCTGCCACATTCGCGGGGGGCTTAATCCAGGTGCGGAAATGTTCCAGCTCCGTTTCTGGAATGCCGCTCTTGAGTCCCTTCAGGTAGGATTCCTTGTTCAGATTGAAGCAGAGGAAGGTTTCGTCGTTCTTCACATCGGCAAGGCAGGCCAGTGTGAACAGCACTCGCGGAGAAGTTCCTGTGGAGGTAATCAAGTCAAAGTTGGGGAGTGCAGAAATGCTCGGCTCCGGTAGGGGCATGATGGATGTGGAGACCCATTCCTTACCGCTTTCGCTTAAAATAACTGCAGAAATTTTAGAGAGGCCTTTTTCTTTTTGAATCTGGAAATCCACAAGTCCCAGGAGCCAGAGTTCCCGCAGTGGGCGGGGGAGATAATCCCAGGCAAGCGCCTTGTTCTTCTCCAGAATGCGATAGGTGGGGTCCATGACCCAGAAGAGATAAACCGCTTCAGAAATGGACATCCCATTGGCGAGACGGCGAAGCATCCGTGTGCAATGAATCGTATCTTTGTGAAAGCGCTCATTCAGCCACCAGGAGATGACATCCTGGTGCAAGCGGAAGCCGTTCTTCCGCAAAAATTCCAGCGCCTTTTCGGACGGGTACAGTGCGCTGTTTTCTTCATCAAGCCATTTGTTCTGCACAAGGAAATTGAAGATGAGAATGAGTTCGCTTTCGGCGGCCTTTTCTGAAATCTTGCATGCGCTCACAAGGAGATTTTGGCAATCCTGGCGAGAACGACGGTGCAGTGTGCCGTTGGTGTTGACTTTCAGTCCCTCTTTTTTTGCAAGGGCGAGAATTTCACAGATGTGCCAATCGATGAGATTTCCATAGGATTGGGCCTGCTTTGACAGGTCCACCAAATCTTCGGCGGGAATAAGAAAACTAGTGGCAAAATTCTTGAACCCGTGATAGACGGCGTTTCCAGAGGTACGCCAAAGCAAGAATTCCCTGCACATGGCCAGGAGGAAGTTTTGCAAATCCTTGTTTTTTGAAACATTGACGGTCAGGCGAAGTTCATTGTAAGTAAGTCCGCGGGAACCGCTGTGGTAGATGAGGTTCATGCACCTTTTCTGCCAGGCCTCCATTTTTTCGAAAAGGCCTGCTACCCGTTCCATGTTGCTGAAAAAGGAGAGAACTTCCGCCTGGATGAGGGCGTTGTTTAAAAGTCCCTTTTTCCCATAGGCCCTTGCGTGAATCTCCTTCAGCATGGGTTTCGTCATTCCGTCAAAATAGGATTTCAACTCTAACATGGATTACCTTCAAATGGGGAGGGCAAATTTAGTAAAAATCGGGGGTGGGCGTCCATTTCCCTTAGGAAATTGTGTATTTTTCAAAAGTAATCGTATTTGGAGTCCTTATGGGAAAAATCGTTATTGTTACGTATGTGCTTCGCGGACTGGGATTTGTTCTCGTGCTTTTGAGCCTTTTTGGTCATAGCCTTATTTTGAACGTATTCCCCGGTTTGGAGGGGCAGTCCATTAACCCCATCTTCTATTCGGGAATCGGGGTGTATCTGGTGGGCGCCGTCATCTATTTCTTTGTAAACAAGAAAATCCGTGCAGAACGCCGCCGAAGAGAAATTGAAGAACTGACCTCAGACAATGAGGATAAATGATGATTCAGATTGAAAATTTGCATAAGACTTACCACAGCGGCTTTCTGATGAAGCCGAAGCTTGCGTTGAAGGATGTGAGCTTTCATGTGGATGCGGGTCAGGTCTACGGCTTTATCGGGCCAAACGGAGCTGGAAAGTCTACCACGATTAAGGTTCTTACCGGTCTTTTGAATTTTGATTCCGGGAAGGTCCTGGTGAACGGAGTTTCGCCCCGTGATGTGAAAAGCCGCACTTTTTTGGGCTATTCTCCGGAACAGCCTTACTTTTACGATTACCTTACAGGCCGCGAACTTCTGAAATTTTACGGCCGTCTAGTGGGGTTGGATGGGGCAGAACTGGATTCCCGAATCGGGTGGGCTTTGGAACTGTTGCATGCCAACAAAGATTGGATTGATAGGCGTCTGCGGTCTTATTCCAAAGGAATGATGCAGCGCGTGGGCATTGCCCAGGCGATTCTCGGAAGGCCGAAACTCTTGATTCTGGATGAACCTATGAGCGGTCTAGACCCTATGGGTCGGCGTGATGTTCGTGAGGCCATTCAGGAATTGAATCGTGATGGCGTTACCATCTTCTATTCTAGCCATCTTCTGAGTGATGTGGAAAGCATCAGCCATCGGGTGGCCATGATTGTAGATGGGAAGATTGTTCGTGAAGGAACCATCGATGAGATTACGGAATCCTGCGGTGTGGAATACCATGTCCGCACCCGGCAGGCGATTCTCGCTGCGGATTTGCCCGAGGGCGTGACTCCCGCGGGGCACCCTCAGGAGTGCGTTTGTGCCGATGATGCCGCCCGCGACCGCCTTCTCGGTTTCTGTCTCCAGAATGGAATTGCTGTTGAAAAAATGGACCACAAGCGTCCAAGTCTTGAAGATATCTTGACGGAGGAAATCGCCCGTGCAGAGTCTTAAACATATCGCCATTATTGCTCAGAATACCTTCCGCGAATCCATTCGCGACAAGATTCTCTACAACATTGTATTTCTGGCCATTGCCCTCACCTTGTTCAGCATTGTTTTGGGAGAATGGTCTGTCTTTGACCGCTCCTATGTCATCAAGTCCACTACGCTTTCGGTGATGAGCCTTTCGGGGCTTTTGATTTCCATCTTTGTGGGAATCAGCCTGGTTCAAAAAGAAATCCAGCGCCGGACGGTGTTGACGCTCCTTTCTAAACCCATCAGCCGTGCCGCATTCATCATCGGAAAATACTTTGGTCTTTTGGCTGTGGTGGCTGTGCACTTGATGATTCTCACGGTGCTTTTCTATCTGATGCTTTTAGTAACGGGCGCTGAACCGACGGCAAGCCTTCTGACGGCCATTTACCTTATCTTCTGCGAAATGGCAGTAGTGATTGCGGTGGCGCTCTTGTTTAGCAGTTTCAGTAGCACCATTTTGAGTGCTCTCTTTACATTGGGCGTTTATTTCGCGGGACATTTGAGCGACCAGCTTTTGGAGCAGGTGAAGTTCGCCAGCCGTATGGGAGAATTGAACGATTCTTCCAGCATTCTTCTAGAGAAAACCGCAGTGGTGATTCATGCGGTTTTCCCGGGACTTTACCGCTTTAATGTGACGACTTATGTGGTGCATAATGTGGCATTGCCCGATATGTATTTGCTGTGGAATAGCCTTTATGCTTTAGGCTATGTAGGTGTGTTTTTAGCAATCGCCAGCTGGTGGTTTAGCCGGAGGGATTTCTTATGAGAAATCAGTATATGGCCAAGGTTCTCGTTCACAACAAGATGGTGACCGAGGATCAGGTGAATGCCCATTGGGGTGAAATTTCTGACTCCATGGATATTGGACAGGTCTTGGTTCGTGCAGGCATTTTGCAACAGGGCGTTTACGAGAAAGTTCTCGCATTTGTGATGCAGCTGGAGGCAAAAAATGGTGCCGCGGCACCTCAGGCGGCTCCTGCTCCGCAGGCAGCATCTGCTCCGTCCTCTCAGCCACAATCGGCGGCTCAGCCAGCGCAACCGGCGCAAACTCCTCGGGCTACGGCTTCTATTCCTGTCGTTCAATCCAATGCCGCAATTTTTGACGAGCCTGAGGAACCGGCTCTTCAGCTGGAAGGCAACAATATGTTTGGTGGAGCTTCATCCTCCAACCTAGATGTGGAAAAGATTGCTGGCTTGGAATCCACCAGTATGGCCTCCTTCAGCATTTTCGGGAATGCGGATGCAGATGAAGCGGAGGACTCGGAAAATGGGGAACTGCCTACTCGCTTTATCTTGACGGCGGGTGAAGGTGATGCGGTGCAACCTCCAGAAACGCTTCTCCCCATTATGAATTTGAAGAAGATGATTGCCTTCGCACGGAACTATGGTGCGACGGACATCTATCTCTTTGCGGGCCGTCAGGTGATGATGCGCCAATCCGGAGGCATTTTCCCTGCAACGGAGAAGCCCATTGACAAAACGCGTATCGCAGACCTTTTGACGGAAGCATCGGAAGGATTTGCCGATGGCTATAAGATTGTGGCTGGCCGCAATTTCAGTAAGACCTTTGCGCTTGCAGGCGTTGGTCGCTGCCGCATTACGGTAACTTGGAATGATGTGGTTCCCAGTGTGGCTATCCGCTTGATTCAGATGGAATCCGTTCCTCTGGAAAGTCTCGGATTACCCCCGTTCTGCGGGTCTTTTGCTGCTTTGAACAGCGGACTTGTTTTGATTGCGGGCCCTTCTGCAAGTGGGCGCTCCACGACCATGACCGCCTTTGCAGAGACTGTGGCTGCCAACCGCTCTTGCTACATCCAGACTATTGAAAAACCCATTGAACGCTTGCTTGCAAATCCCAATGGTGCCCTGGTGCAGAAAGAAGTGGGGCTTCATGTGCGTACGGGCTTGGCTGGTGTGGAACTTGCCATTCGAGATGGTGCCGATGTGATTTGCTTTGACCAATTGGAAACCATGGATGAACTGAAGCTTTTGCTTCAGGCCGCTAATGCCGGGGCTTTGGTTTTTGCGGTAACCACGGGCAACAACATTCAGGGACTTCTTTCTCGGCTGTTGGCTACAATTCCTGATGGCGACCGCTCCCAATTCGCAAATGCTCTGGCCGACCAGTTGAAGGGAATCATTGTTCAGCACTTGGTTCCTATGGTGAATAACCAGGGTCTGGTTTTGGCAACGGAAGCTTTGAGGCTTTCTTCCACAACGGCAAATATGATTCGCAAAGGTGATTTGACGCAACTGGTTCCTGCCATTAGCAGTCAAAAGGACCAGGGAATTATTTTGGAAGATTCCTTGCAAAAGTGTGTTGAAGCTGGTTATATTGATGGTGTTGAGGCCTGGAAGCGTGCTAGTGATAGTAGACGCTTTGCAAACTTTAAACCTGCAAGTCAGGGGGCATAATTATGGCGACAGAAATTGAATCTCTTTTGGATTATGTCTTGCAGGTGGGTGGAAGTGAACTCATCGTCACAGAAGGTTCTCACGCGGCCGTTCGTGTTGGCGGTAAAGTGCATCTCATTCCCGAAGCTCCAGAAATTGGACCGGGAGCTCTTCGCGAGTTTCTAGGTTCTATTGAGGGCGATGCCGGAACAATGGTGGCTGGCCCTTGGTGCGGTTCCAAATGGCGTGTCCGCTATTTCCGTGAGGCGTTGGGAAATGCTGCCGTTTTTCGCCCGTTGCTGGAAGAATGCCCGGCCTTCGATGCCTTGGGTGTTCCTCAAACCATGTTCAACTTGCTCGGTTTGAATTCGGGTCTCGTCATTTTCGCAGGGCCAGCGTGCTCTGGCAAGACCACAACCGCTACTGCTTATGTAGGTGCGTTGTGTGAAGGCAACGTTCTTTGCGCAAGCTTTTTGAATCCGTCTAAGGAACTCCCCGTAAAGCGCGGTGCAAGTCTCATTCTCGAAAATTCCTCGGGAAGTACATCAGAGAAGATGGAACAGGCTCTTCGCAGTGGTGCAAATCTGCTGTGGATGGGAGATTTTGAAGAAGCGAACCTGATTCCGATGCTCAAAGCTGCAGAGTCTGGTGCGCTGGTGGTTTGCAATGTCACTGCAGGCAGTTCTGCGGGTGCAATTGATGTACTGCTTGCATCTGCTGCCGCGCGAGATAACGACCTTGTGCGTGCCATGCTTGCTTCTGTATTGAAGGCTGTGGTGGTGCAGCGCTTGCTTCCCGGTGCAAGCCAGGGCGCAGGCTCCGTTCCCGCTTGGGAAGTTCTTTTCAATACCCAGAATGTATCCACATGCATTCGCAGCGGAGAACTTTTCAAACTGCCTTCTGTAATTGCGTCATCTTCTGCAGATGGCATGCTTTCTATGGATGAATGCTTGGCGGGCTTGGTTCGTGCGAAGTACGTGGCCCGCGAAGAAGCAGAAAAGTATGTTTCCAATGGCGCGCGCCTGGGGTAAAACCTTTCTGAAACTCTTTTTGGGTGCGTCTTTTGTGGCGACGGTTTCTGCTGTTGCCCAAGAAACGAATTCCTCTGAGGTAGTCTCGTTAAAAGTGGATTCGCTGGCGGTTGATACGGCTGCGGCAGTCGATACTGCAGCAGTAGTTGATACAGCGCTGGTTGATGCCGCAGTAGTTGATTCCTCTGTTGCTGTACCCGATTCGGTGTCCACTCCAGACGCTGTGATTTCTCCTTCAGATTCCATGTCGGTGAAATCAGATCTATTGACTGCGAAAATCGATTCCGTTCCTGCAAAACAAACGCTTGTTTCAGAAAAGAAAAAGTCGGTTCTCTATCTTGGCGGTGGTGAAAATTCTCCCTGGTATCATTTGGGAGTTCTCTACGCTATAGAAAGTTATTCTATCCCTGTGGATTCCGTGGTGGGCACATCCTGGGGCGCTTTTATTGGTGCATTGTGGGCTAAGGGAGTTTCTCTGGATGATATCCAGCGCATACTTCTGGACTCATATCTGGAACCGTATGCAGGCCATGACCTTTGGGCAGCAAAAGAAACTTCATCCGAGACTCAATCGTCGGGGCAGAAATCTCTGCGTGTGTCCGCATCACCGGAATTCCCAACCTTGGAATGGAGCGCCTCAAAATCAACATCACCAACGTTGTACAAATTAAGGCTTCAGGAATCTCTTTATCGCCAATCCTATTCCTACAAGATTCCATTTGCGGTTTTGGGCTGTGATGGCGTTGTTGGCAATAGCATCAAGGATGTCATTGCAAGCCTTCCGCTAGAAGGTCATCAAAATAGCGGTGAATATTGCCCCTATCTTGCCTTGCCCGCGGCAGTCTCTACCGAAGTTACTGCGGTCTCCGCCGAGGTTGCGACACTTCCCGCCGAGGACTTTTCCATCATTTCCGTTGCAGATCCCGTTCGTTCCAACCCATCGAATTTCCCGTGGAAGGAATCTATCCGCGCTACGGCTCTTCAGAATCTGCAAAAATTGGATGCGCCCTCAAGTGTAGTCATCCGCAGTCATTCCCTTCGCGATACCACGCACAACGATTGGATCCAGGCGGGCTTTACTGCAGTGGAACGCCGTTTGACGTCACTTTCCGACTTGAGAAAAGAGCCGCGCGATTACGCATCCACAAAGACTTCCATGCCGCCCTGGTTCAAGTTTAATCCTGTGTTTGATAGCCTCCCTGCTCAGGCAAGTTCTTCCATACAGGCTTACTGGAACGATGCGGATACGGGGATGGTGGCGCCGTCAAACTTTGAGAAAAAATTGCTCCAGCAACCGACTTACGATTCGGTAACTTTTGACATGCTGCCTAGCGGAAATCTTCAGGTCAATGTCGCGGTTCACCCCGCGTTGGATTTTGAAGTTGGCGGTTTTGGTTCCAATGCAATCGGGCCTAATGTTTATGGCCGCGCCTCCCTCTCTTTTGTAGATCACATGGAGTGGAGGTTATCTGTTGCGGGATTCTGGGGGAATGAAACTTATGGTATTATGCCGCGGTTGAACATCGCAAAATTCTGGCAAAAAGACCTTTCATTTGCATTCGGCTACGATTGGCTTCACCTCACGCCCCTGAAAGCCTTTGGAAATGACGCTCCCGATTACGGGAGAATTTTCTCTGAGAATCGCAATGACTTGCAAATGCAAGTGGCTTACCAGATTTCCAACCTTCAAGCCATTTCTCTAAACTTCCTCTTTGGGGAAAGAACTTTTGAATTGAGTTCCGACTACTATCGCGACGATAGTTTTGACACCTATCCCGTGTATCCTCATTTGCGTTATGAAGTTGTGGCCGGCGATAAAGACCGCTGGTTTTCTCAGGATGGATTCTCTGTAGTAGGCGATGTGGGGCTCCAATCCATCGGGTATGGCGATGGCCCCTTGGGAATGGTGATTCCCATCCACTGGAAGGTTCTGGGCGAGGCTCGCTTTAGCCATTCGCCTTCCCGCTATTTCTCTTGGACTGCCGCTGCCGCAGGAGGAGTGGACTTCTTCCACGATGAGGGTCATGGCTACGTTTATCCGGAATCCTTTGGCATGGATGTGGTGGACAACTGCTATCGCCAGCGCATTATAGCAACACCATGGAGTACAGAGTGGTACAATGCAGAATTAGCCTCTCACGGTTATGCAATGGGCCGATTCAATATGGGATTCCACTATAAAGGAAATGGCTTGTGGATTTTCACGGCTTACCTTCACGACTTTGAAGAAAATCCCCTTTCTGTGTTAGATAAGGACCGCGTCGTTCTGGAACCCGCATTCCGTTTGGTGTACAAATCCCTCTCGGCCTACTTTGGGATTTCCCGCGTAGTGGACTTCCATACCTTTGATGATTTAAGTGCTGTAAAGGATTACAGTTACTTTGTCCGTATCGGCAACTACGAATTCTAATTATGAATTATAAAGTATGAATTACGAGATGCGGAAGATTAATTATGAGATATGAGATGCGCAGTTTCGGCCCGCAACATAATTTTGCATTTTGAATTTTAAATTGTGAATTGCTCACTCGCCGCGATTCTTTGCCGCCACATCCTTATACTTGTTGTGCTCTGCCAAGGTGCTGCTGAAGAAGTGCGTTCCCGAACCATCGTCTTTTGCAACAAAGTAAAGCGCTTTTGTATCTGCCGGGTGAAGTGCCGCTTCGATAGCTTTGCGGCCAGGGTTAGAAATCGGCCCGGGCATCAGTCCCTTGAACTTGCGGGTGTTGTACGGGCTGTCGCTGTTCAATTGGCTCTTGTAGATGGGTCCGGTAAGATTTTTGAAGATGAACCGCACCGTGGGGTCTGCTCCCAAGGGCATCCCGATTTTCAGACGATTGTGGAACACTCCCGCAATCAGAGGGCGCTCGTCCGTCTTGCCGGTTTCTTCTTCCACCACGCTGGCGAGTGTGAGCACCCGGTGCCAGTTGCCAAGCGTTTGCCACATGGATGGCCCTGGGGCATTTTGGAGTTCGTTCCTCAACCGGAGGTTCGCGTCCACCATCTGCTTGATGATGGTCTTTTCATCGGCGTCAATGGGGAAGGGGTAGGTTTCCGGCAGCAGGTAACCTTCCAGGGAATTGGCGTCCACACCAAGGGAGCGAGCGAACGAGGGGTCCTGGATGAGCTTGTTCCACAGGTTCTCGTCCAAGTTGGGGAATGCCTTTTTCAGGTAGGCGGGAATTTCCCAGGAGGCCCGACCTTCGGGGATAGTCACCTTCCGCACGGCGTTTTTTCCGCTTTCGATGATGGCCATGATTTGGCCCAAAGTCCGCTTTTCGGGAATCTCAAACCAGCCTGCTTTTAGGGAGGGCTTGTGGATTTTTACCCAGACCTTGAAGGCCAGGTCGTCGGTCCAGACCCCCTTTTCGTGTAAAATTTGCGATACTTTCACCGGGGAACTGCCCTTTGGAATCTCCAAAAGGACGGTGTTTGGGTTACTGGAAATGGCGTTTAAACGCGATTTTCCCTGAAAATAGCCGAAAATGCCGGCAAAAACGATAAAAAGGGCGAAAATGGTAAAAAACTTCTTCATTGCGTAAAAATTTAAAAGAAAACTCCCCAAAGTGTCAAAATAAAAGGTATATTCCCTTATGCATTGCAGAATATTTTACCTTGATTTTGAGGAATGATATGAAAAAAGTGTTTTTTGTTGCTCTTGCCTTGCTGGTCGCAGCTGCTTTCGCTGCACCTAACAAAGTCAAGTCCAAGCTCGGCGATATCGATCTCACAAAGGAAAAGGGTGGTGGATCTGTGGTCTGCACCGCAGGCTTCAATGATGAACTTACCATCGTTAAGGACGGCGATACCGAAGTGCTGGTCAAGGGTAACTGCGGCCAGGGCTGGGTGCCCAAGTCTAAAGTGGAATACGTTGCTCAACTCGCTGGCGATAAGTCCATGAAGTTGGAAGGCGTGGACGTGGTTGGCTGGCTCGATAACCCCAGCGCCGTGTTCGTGCTCGAAAACGATGACGTGGACTTCGATGGCGTGAACATCGACCGTGACTTCAAGGAATACTTGCAGCACACCATGGACCGCGAACAGATGGAAATGCACAACAACGAAAACTAATCGTTTCGTTACAGACGTTTGTTGATAAGGGCCTCGCAGTAATGCGGGGCTTTTGTTTTGTAGGCGCAGTTTAGGGAATGGAAAGGGTGTGATTTAATACAAACGAATTGTAAAATTGCGTTTATATGTATTGAAAATCTCGTTAAATCAGTATATCTTTTATGGGTATGGTTTTGGGTTGTCTAAACAACCAAGAAAGAGAGGTTCTCTAATGAAAAAAATGTTGGGACTGATGTTGGCACTTGGAATGGTGGCTACTGCTGCCGCCAAGGTGAATTTCCCATATCCTCAGGAAAAAGCGTACGCCCATGGCATCTACCAATCGGGTGTATCTGCGAAGGTAAAAGCTCGTTTTTTGGATTTTTATAGCGCCTTGTATAAGGAGCAGGGTGATTATGCTCGAATTGGCTTTGATGATGTAAACTATACCGTATCTGAAGGCATAGGCTATGGTATGATTATGATGGTTTACTTTAGCGATAATACGACTAGCTATCAAACTCAGTTTGATAAGCTTTGGGCCTACTATAATAAGTTCCTCAATGGCAATGGTTTTATGCATTGGAAGATTAGGGGCTTTGATAGTGTTGATCAAGAGAATGGCGCAACGGATGCTGATGAGGATGTGGCCTTCGCTCTTGCCATGGCCTATTACCAGTTTGGGGATGAAAAGTATAAGACTGCGGCAAGTAGTCTCATTGCGAAGATTCGTAGTTATGAATTTGAAACTAGTGGACTTCACAAGCCGGGGGATATGTGGAATAGTGAAAGAAACCCGAGCTATGTGAGCCCAGCCGAATACGAAGTCTTTAAATCCTTCGATAATGCGAATTTTTGGAGCTCTGCGATAGCAGCCAATTACACCCTTCTGAAGAATAACCAGAATGGTTCTTCCGGTTTGCCTACCGATTGGAGCAATGATAATGGCAATCCAAGTCGGAACACCAATTATGGGTACGATGCCGCTCGTGCTCCTTGGCGTTGGGCGTGGAGCTATGCTTGGTATGGCCATAGCGATGCTTCTACGCTTTTGTCCAAATTGGCATCATGGGTTAACGGGAAAAGCTCTGCTAGCGAGTTGAAAATCCCTATGGATTACAGTGGTTCTACTGGTTCGGATAATAACTCTACGGCTGTCGGCCCTCTTACCTGTGCGTTGATGTATAATAGTTCTTATGCAACCAAGCTTTCCTCGTTTACGACATCGTTGCTTAATACGAGTGGGGAAATATACTTTAGTGCTGCAATGCAGGTTCTTACTGGTCTTTTGATTTCTGGCAACATGCAAAATTTCGCAGCAATGACTCCAGGGGAGACATCTTCATCTAGTGTGGCGGGTAGTTCCACTAGCACGACTTCTGGCTCGTCAACGGTTACTTCTGTCATTGATGACTTTGAAGATGGCAATAATATTGCAAACACGAATTTGGAAGACTATTGGTATGCGTTTACTGACAAGGAAGATAAAGGAGCCTCTTTCTTTACTAATGGTAAAAACGAAGACGGTGAATTTATTGTGGTTTCTTCGGATTACGCAAATTCTTCCGATTATGGTGTGGGTATCACTGGCATCCGCTTGGATCAGGGGTCTAATGAAAATGAACCTTATGTGACTATTGGTTTGAATGTTATGGATGGTCTTGCCGGATGCAAAACATTCTCTTACGATTATGAGGGTGCCGCTCATAATTTCAAGGTCGTGATGGAAGGGGATGAAGAGGGTGCCCTTACAGGATATGCCTATCATCAGAGTGCTGAAGTCGCCTTATCCAGTTGGGGTTCCACGTCAATTTCTGTTAGCACGGGATTGCAACAGCCCAGTTGGGCAAAATTAAAACCGGATTTGGATATTTCTAAGGTGATTAAAGTGCAGTGGGAAGTGAAGGGTGACAAGAAAGGAACCCAGCCTTCTCCGAATTATTTGTACATCGACAATTTTGCTTGCGATGGCATGAGCATTGTGCCGGTGGTTGTCCCTGATGAAGAAAGCAGTGCTTCTGAGACTACTTCTAGCGAGACTGTTGAAGTCTCCTCCAGCTCTTTTGAAAATCCTACTTGTGAAGATGGCGAAACGGCTTCTGCCGGAACGCTTACCATGCTTTGCGTAGAGGGTGAATGGACGGTTGTGGCTGCAAGTAGCTCTAGTGCAACGCCTGCTGCAGGTTCCGCTATGATTGATGATGTGGAAGATGGCGATGGTCAGGCCTTTACAGGCGGTTTCTGGTTCGCCTATACCGATGTTAATGATAAAGGAAGCTCTATCATCACTAACTCTCCGGATGATGATGGTGGCTATGTCGTCGTGCTTCCGGGGACCAATAATACTGAGAATATGGTTGGCTTGACGGGAATTTCATTGGTTCAGGGATCCAATGAGAATGAACCCTATGTTTCACTGGGATTGAATATCACGGAGGAAGACGCTGCAAACGACTTTACCTCTTGTACGGAAATCTCTTATGATTACATGGGTGCTGCCCATAACTTTAAGGCTATCATGAAGGGCGATGCCAAGGGTGAATTGACAGGATATAATCGCCATACTTCCACCCAGAGTTCCTCTACCACATGGACCACGGCAACCCTTTCTTGGAGTGATTTAAAACAGGCTTCTGGTTGGGGTACCACGATATCTTTAGACAAGAGTCTCCTTACTGCCTTCCATTGGGAAGTCAAGGGTGACAAGAACGGAACCCAGCCTTCTCCGAACTACTTGTACATCGATAACCTGCAGTGCAAGGGCATGAACATTGTTCCGGTCACTTCCAGTTCCTCTGAAGAAGTTGTGGAATCTTCCTCTTCCGAAGAAATTACAACGTCTGAATGTGAGGATGGTCAGGAAATCCATGTGGGCTCTGCTGCTTTGAAGTGCGTGGAAGGCAAGTGGACTGACATCAGCGTTGGCAGTTCTTCTTCTGCTGGCGGCTCTTCTACATCTGAAGGTGGTTCCTCTGCTTCTACGGGAGCTCCGGGTGTCATTGATGATATGGAAGATGGTGACAATCAGGCCTTCTCCGGCGGCTACTGGTTTGTTTACAACGATGCAAACGACAAGGGTCAGTCTTCATTCGGTAATGCCCTGGATGGCAAGGATTATGTGGTCGTATTTGATGGAACCAATGGCAGTGATTATATGGTGGGCATGAAGGACGTCTCTTTGGTGCAGGGTGGTAACGAGAATGAACCTTATGTTGCCATGGGTGTGAACATCACCGACGAGAAAAAAGCCAATAATCTTGCATCCTGTACGGAGATTTCCTACGACTACATTGGTGCCGCTCATAACTTCAAAGCGATTATGGCTGGTGATGAGACTGGCGGGCTGACGGGATACAATCGTCATTCCAAGGCCGTGTCTGCATCCACTACTTGGACGAAAGCCACGATTGATTGGAGCGCTTTGTCGCAGGCTACGGGCTGGGGAAAAACATTGACTTTGGATAAGACCAAAATCACCGCTTTCCATTGGGAAATCAAGGGCGATAAGAATGGAACCCAGCCTTCTCCGAATTATCTCTATGTGGATAACTTCACCTGCACGGGATTGGATGTAGCGGCACTTGCTTCTTCTTCCTCTTCTTCTCAGCCGACATCCAGCAGTTCTTACAATCCGTACACGCCAACATCTAGCAGTTCTTACAACCCGTATCTGCCTACGTCTAGCAGCAGTTATGACCCGTGGGCCATTGGCGCGGTCCAGGCTCGAGGCGGCTTGAAGGTGTCTATGTCTGGCTCTACGCTGAATGTGACCGTGGAGCGCGCTGGCCTTGTGAAGGTGAACGTGTTCGACATGATGGGCCACGCCATTGAATCCCATGTGGAGAACCTGTCTGCCGGTACCTACGGCCATTCTCTCGCCAACCTCTCCAAGGGCGCCTACATCGTCCGCGTGCAGCAGGGTAGCGAACAGAAGGTGATTCGTACCCAGGTCCGCTAGTAAAGACTGTTCAATTTCAAGGAAGCTCGGCAGGCGACTGCTGGGCTTTTTTTGTGTGCAACTCATCCTCGCACAGCCCCTCCCGCGCGTTGTGTGAGTAAATCCGCCCGCGTGTCATCTCCGACCCGATCGGGGATCTAGTAATTCTGGATTCTCGCCTTCGCGAGAATGACGAAGGAAAGAACTCAAGAATGACGATAATCCTTCATGGATCGCCACAGGGCTGTGCCCTTTGCGATGACGTCTGTTCTTAGCCATCCTCCGGGGGGGCTTTTTTTGTAAAAAATCATTTTCTCGTGTGGATTTTGCCCTAAAAAAGCGTCTATAAGGTTGTGGACTCAATTTCGGGTCTGCCGCCGACCGGGCGATTCCCGGCAAAAGGACGTTTTTATGAATAGAGAACAATACACGAAAATGCTCAAGGATCTGGGCAGAATCCGTCGCGAGGGTGGCGATGTCTCCGCATACCTCGCAGAAATCCGCAAACAATACAAGTATGTCTACGTGTACAACGACAGCATCTTCAAGATTCTGTTCGGCCAGCCGGGGGGCATGCAGGCCACCGCGCAACTTCTGAATGCTGTGCTCAAGCTGGATGGCGCGCAGTGCATCACCGAATTGAAGTTCGTGGACCCCGCTGTCCAGGGCGGCCCAGGAATCAAGAGCATCACCTCGGACATCGTGGCGGATGACCAGAAGGGCGACCGCATCGTGCTGGAGGTGCAGCACATCGGCGGCAGTCTCTTCAGGAACCGCCTCGTCTTCTATGTGGCGCGTCACACCAGTCGGCTGATTCCGCCTGGAGAGGATAAGTACATTATGCCGAGCCTCAATCTGGTGAGCCTCCAGATGTTCGACGCGTATCCGGAAAGTGGCAACTACCGACACACCATTCAGTTGCGGAACCAGGAAAGTTCGCTTTTCACTGACAGGCAGACCCTCACCCTCGTAGAGGTTGAAAAATTCCGGAAGGAGCGCTTTGAGGGCGACCACTGCGCGCTGGCGGAGTGGCTTCGCTTTCTGGACGCAATCAACAACGAGACTGTTGGAGAGGTGTCGGACCCGCTGTTGAAAGACTTGCAAAACCGGGCCAAATTGAGTAATTTTAGTGACAGGTACTTCATGGCCGAGGAGGAACGCATGACGGATATCGGTTACGAAATTGCTGTGGCAAAAGAGGAAGCTGCTAAGGAGGCCGCTGCGGAGGCCGCTGCGGAAGAACGTAAGGCGATGGCTAAGGGTTTTCGCGATGACGGTGTTTCTATGGATATCATTGCCAAGCAAACCGGCCTCACCAAGGAAGAAATCCTCGCGCTGTAAGCGCCCCTCAAATCACTTGGCCGCTAGGCTGTAATCCTTTGCCGAAAAAGACCCGATGACCAGATTCCCCTGGTAGACCACATGGTACAATGTCCGGGTGCGCGCACCCTCGTAGGCATCCCAAGATACAGTCTGCTTTGACCCGCTTGAAAAGTACAGGTAGTACCTGTTTCCGGATTTACCGCCGCGAATCATGTCCTTATGGGATAGCATTTCCGTCTGAACGTATGGCTTTTCGTTTATTCTAGTGCCGAAATCGGTGGTGTTGTATAAACTAAAGGATAGCCCGACTACCACAAAGAACAGAACTCCCCATGCACAACTTTTCGCTTCTTTGTCCCGCCTCTTTTTCAAACGGAATCCAAGGGCAAACAGTCCGTTCGCTAAAGTCAGGAAGAACGCCAGAATCAGGAAAGCCTTGCCCACGGCATTGCTGAATTCCTGTTGTGCGAGGGTTGCCATGAATTGCTCGTCTATGACCCCGCCCAAAGCTCCCGTGCTGGCAGAAATGTAGAAGGCCGCCGCCGCTACATAGCAGCATACCATTGCAATCACTAACGCGATTAGGACGTTCTTGTTGAAGAAAATGCGGTTCACGTAGACAATTTATATATTTATGGCATCTATGGAATCCATCGTTAAGCTGTTAAAAAACAAATATGCACCGTTTTTCTTTGCGGTGCCACTGTTTTTTATTTCGTACCGGTATAGCGGAATAGTGGTGGATGCCATATTGTACCTGATACAATACGCTCACTATATTGACCCTTCCCGGTTTGTTGGGGACCCTTCTTTTGAGTTTGGAAATCAGGACTCTTTAGGATTCTTCACGCCGATACTGGGGTTGTTCATTAAGCCTTTGGGCGCCAATTTGGGCATGATGGTTTATACCGTCACCATGCAGTTCCTATGGATTATCGCAGCGGTGTTCATGCTGAAATCCCTGATGCGATTGACTTGTAATCGGCTTTGGACGCTCCCTATCACCATTCTTTTTGTGTTTTGCTTTTCGAACGGCATGCCCATTGAAGTTGTTCGATTCTTCCATTTTGTGGAATGCTATGCTTGTTCCCGCTCCCTCTCCATGGTGGCGGGGATTGCCGCCTTGGCAGCACTCTTTAGCAATAGGCGTTGGCTGAGCCTTGCCTTTATCCTCTTTGGCACGGTGGTTCACCCTCTTACGGCAGGCTGGTGCCTTCCGCTATGGTTCTTTTACTTTTTCCCAAAGACCCGGTGGCCCATTGCCATATTTTCGCTGTTATTCCCCCTGACCTTCTTGCTGCATACGGGTCCACTGGATGTTTTCCCGGAAGATTGGCTACGTAAGCCTTTGGTATTTCGACCCACATACGTAATCATTGGTAGATATGTTGCGTTACTGTCGTTTTTCGGTCTTGTTGTCAAGAAGTTCTCTAAAAATGAAAAGGTCCTGAGAATATCTTCTGCCCTGGTTCTGGTTTTGGCCATTGCTCTGTATTGGGATTGCTGGGGAGGCTATGGCAAACATGTGCTGCTTTATCAGGTGCAGCCCTGGCGCGTTTTTTGGCTAGGGGCCATTATTGCGGTTCCACTGTTCCTGTGTTTTTTGAAGGACGCTCTCCTTTATGTATATGGGCATAAAAAGGTCACAGAACCTCATTTTGTTCTGTTTTTGATAGGGATGAACCTGTTGGCACCTCAGAGCTTTATTTTGATTTCCTTATCGCCATTGGCTTTGTTGCGAAAGAAATTCGTTTCAAAACCTATTCAGGAAAAATATTTTATAGCAGTGTTTGCGTTGTTTGTTGTTTTGGGCTTGGTCATCCAACAGTACAATGCTTGGTGTATACAGGGATTTAAAACTTTTTTAGGCTATGATTTCCGCGCTTTGAGTTATATGCGCGATGGCGCCCTCTTCGCCCAATTTTGCTTTAGTGTAGGCTTTGCGGTTCACTATCTTCGTAGGCGTAATTTCATTATTCCCGGGATTCTCGCTTTGTATTGCGTGTTTCCTTGGTTCCAGATGATTCCCCTCCTAGCCATTGCCTTGATAGCTTTCCCGAAGGCGAATAAGAAAAAATACTGGGGCATGGCGGTATTGGTGCTGTTGGTTGTGGTGGCGGATGGCATACTTAATTCTGATGGCCGTCTCCATAAACTGATTAATGGCTACCCTTCTATTACGTTGCAACTTTTGCTTCTGTTAGTGCTTACAGCGCTTGCCGTGTGGGCGAGAAAGTTCTCTAGAATCCCCATGGTTGCTCTTATACTCGTTTGTGCTGTGGTGGGCGTTGCCACATACGATGATAGAAGACCATCGATGAGGGAAGCGGAAAAGGCGATAGATGATTTTGTAGAAGAAGCCGTATTCCCTCAGGTAGAGAATTGGGGTCATGTGCTTTTTTATGTGAACGATGTTTATGCCTTTGAATCTCAATTGCGTTTTATGACGGGGAGTTATCTTTCGGTTTCTATGGGGGTTGGAACCATATTCAACGAGAAGTATTATAGAGAATATCGTCGGCGCTGTTGGCTTTTGAATTTCGGTAGATATCCAACGACAAAGGAAGAACTCCGTTCAGATGAGATGAATGTGTCTACATTATCTAATGCGGATACTTTGATGAATCGTGTGGAATTTTTGTGCCGTGAAAAAGAGATTACGAACTTTATCTCCAACATACCGGCTGCCTCCCTAGAAATGCAGGACTCTACGACGCTGAAAAATGGTACGAAAGTGTACTTGTACGCCTGCCCTTAGTCGTGTTATTTCGCCCCTTAGTAGCAGTTATCCACTCTGTGGATATACGACACTTGGAACTTTAGTTCCATAGTGGGTAGTTATCCCCTTTGTGGATATACGACACTTGGAACTTTAGTTCCGTAGTGGGTAGTTATCCCCTTTGGGGAGAAGGATCTAGACATTTTTGCAAACAATTGTTTGCAAAATGAAAAATTTTCATTTCCCTCGGCAAGTTTTGCCCTAAAAAAAGCGTCTATAAGGTTGTGGACTCAATTTCGAGTCCACCGAAGCGGCATGCTGCCGCCAAAAGGGTAAATGAAATGATGAAAAGATACGAGGACTTGGACATAACCGACAATTTTATGTTTTCGAAGGTGTTCAGTAATGAAGACGTGGCGAAGGACTTTCTACAAAGCGTCCTGAAAATTCAAATTGAGAAAATTTCTGTGGTGGGCGAAGCAACCTCCCAAGAGGACCCGTTCCACAAGAGTGTGCGGTTTGATGTGGCTGTAAAGGAAAATGTTTCCGATGCGTCAGGAAATCTTGGCATAGGTCGATACTTTGACATCGAATTGCAGATGGTTGACACCGGAGAACTCCCCAAACGCGCCCGTTATTACCAGGGTATGTGTGATTTAGATGTTCTTGCCAAAGGCGTAAGCTATACGAAACTTCAAGAGCAGTATATTTTATTCATCTGCCCCAAAGACGTATTTGGTAAGGGAAGGTCGGTATATTGTTTCCAAAATTGTGAAGTTTCCGACCCAAGCATCGTGATGGGCGATCTCTGCTATAAAAACTTTTATATATTTGAGAAGTACCGCGAGATAGAGGACAATTCCACCCGCGAGTACATGCAGTATTTTGCCACAAAGAACTGCGAGTCTGAAAAGATAAAGCGGATTCATGAACTCGTGGAAATATATCGCAGGGACCCGATCACAAAGAAGGCGTACATGACTTTGGAGCAGGAACTTAATCTTCGGTACGAGAAGGGCGTAAAAGAAGGTCGTGCTGAGGCCAATCGGCAGCTTGCCAAGGGTTTCCGCGATGCGGGCTTCCCTGTTGATGCTATTGCCAAGCAAACGGGCCTCACCAAGGAAGAAATTCTCGCGCTGTAAGCGTGCTCCCGCGTGTCATCTATTAAGCTACCTTTCGGGGTGGCGTTTTTCATACAGGAGATCGCCACAGGGCTGCGCCCTTCGCGATGACGTCTGTTCTTGCATGTCATCCCCGCGCTGTCCTCCCCACGTCATCCCCGACCCGATCGGGGATCTAGCAGTTCTAGATTCTCGCTTTCGCGAGAATGACGAAGGAAAATGAAAAAATTTTCATTTTCCTAGGCAAGTTTTGCCCTAAAAAAGCGTCTTAAGTATATGCGGGGTGAATTCTTGCCCCGCCGATGCGGCACGCTGCCGCCTATAGACGAAAACATGAGCGAAAATAAAATTACTACCGAAACGAACAACACCAAAGAAGTCAAGACCATCGACTTTTCAAAACTGTCCATCACCGACAGGTTTATCTTCCCGCTGGTCATGAGCCACAAGGAAATCGCGAAGCCCTTCATCGAGGCCGCCCTCGGCATCAAGATTTACGATTTGAGGGACCCCGAGCAGGAGAAGACGGAGCAGGTCAGCGTCTTCGGAAAGAGTGTGCGCTACGACGTGTTCACCCAGCAGATTGACAAGAATGGCGAGGTTGTCAGTTCCTTTGATTTGGAGATGCAGGTTGTGGATACTGGTGAACTCCCCAAGCGGGCGAGGTACTACCAGTCCATCCGTGACGTCAACGAACTGCGCAAAGGCTGCCTCTATGGCGGGCTCAAAGATCAATACGTGCTTTTTATCTGCCCGACGGATATTTTTGGTGCCGGGCTCCCCATCTACAGTTTCCAGAACTTCGCTGTTGAAAATAAAAACATTGCTTTGAACGACCGCACCTTCAAGAATTATTATATTTTCAAAGAGTACAAGAAACTTCCGGATACTCACCCTCTCAAGAAGTACCTGAAGTATTTTGCGACCAACGCCGCCGACTCTGTGGAGACGAAGGAAATCGATTCCAAGGTCGAGTGGTACAAGACGGACGGCTTAACACAGGAGCGCTATATGACATGGGAACAGGAAATCCAGCTTGCTGTTGAAAATGAACGTCAGCGCAACGAGAAAGCCCTTGAGCAGAAAGATAAGACCATTGCCGAAAAGGACCAGACTATTGCTGAGAAGGATCGCGAGATAGCGGAACTCAAGGCAAAACTCGCCGCGAGGTGATTTTTTTCCGAAAAAACCTGGGAAGTATTCCACTTTGGAATAAGTTTTATAAAGAAAAATTCCCTAAAATTGGCCTTCCCAGGGCCTTTTTATGTATATATGTGTAATCAAAATCACTCGTGAACCTGTAAAATTTTACTAAAAACGGCGATTTTTGCTCAAAAACCCAATGTCATGACAAAAACGTGACAAAAGTTTGACAAAAGTATTGCTTTTTGAAAAAAACTTTATATATTTACGAATGTAAAGGGCAATGTCGCCCAAACAAGTGTGTCACAAAATAACAAGGAGTACACAAATGAAAAAGCAAGGTTTTACCCTTATTGAATTGATGGTCGTGATCGTGATCATGGGCGTCCTCGCCGCTGTGGCAGTGCCGAAACTGTTCGGTATGATTGCCAAGTCCAAGGCTTCCGAAGTTCCGACCGCTGCTGGTTCCTACATCAATATGCAGGATGCATTCGCTCTTGAAAAGAACGCTATCGGTGACTGGGCCGAAATCGGCTACTCCGCTCCGGGTGCACAGTCTGGCAACAAGTCTTCTTACAAGTCTGATAACTTCACCTATACTGGAGCTGCTTCTACTGTAGAAACTGCTGCTTGGAAGGCTGTGCCTAATCATAAGTTCAATGACTGTGATACAGGGGAATTCTGGCAGTTGAATGCTAAGTATCTCAGCTCTGGTAACAATGAAGGTAGTGTCGGTTACCAAGCTTCTGTGTCCGACGATTGCTTGGAACTCACTCCGAGTTTCGCCAAGTTCACAAACGGCCTGTACTAATCTAGAATTGGTTTAGGATTCAACAGGTCCTCTCGTAAGAGGGACCTGTTTTTCTATATGTTGTAGTATGCAGAAAATGTTCACAAAATGCCAATGGATGCTCTTTCTTTTGGGAATGTCCTTGTTTTTTTCGGTTATTCGCTATTGTGGTTATGATGATGATGCTGCATTATACTTGTTGCAGGCGATACATTACCTTCAACCAGAACGATTTGTGAATGATGTTCCTTTTATGTTTGGAAATCAGGATTCCTTCAGTATTGTTTCTCCTATAGTTGCAATTTTCTTTAATATATTTGGTGTAAATGCTGGTGGTATGGTAGCCACATTTTTGTTGCAATTTTCTTGGTGTATTTTTGCATTACTTTTTATCAAGAAATGGAGCAGAAATTTTGGTTGCACAAATTGGTTCTTGCCGATATTTGTCATCCTTGTCTTTGTTCTTTTTGACAAATCTTATGATTATGGAAATTTTTGTGATTTTACACCTGTAATAGAACCCTATTTGGTGGCCAGACTTTTCTCTCAAGTTTTTTCTCTTGCTGCTCTAGCTTTTGTTTTTAGTAAGAACAAATATATTTCTCTCGCCTTATTTTTTGTGGCAACCCTTATGCATCCTCTGGTGGGTGGCTGGGGGATTCCTCTGTGGTTATTCATTTATTTCCCAAAGGTACGGATACCCATAATAGTCGTTTCTCTTCTGGCCCCATTGTCAGGCTTTTTGCATATAGGTCGTTTTGATTTTTATACCAAGGATTGGCTTTCGGGGAATATGTATTACACGCCTACCTGGAATGATTCTTTGGTATATGCGAGTTTTGGTGCCTTTTGGTTTATTATGTATCGGAAAATTCGGAATGCCCAACTTTCCAGGTTTTCCCTTTCTATGTTTCTTGTTTTGTGCATAGGGGTGTATTTCCATTATATAGGTTGCTATGTGGAACATGTGCTTCTATATCAAGCCCAGTGCATGCGAGTCCTCTGGCTTTGCATTATTCCTGTGATTCCCGTATTTGCTTTTTATTTGCGAGAAAGACTATCGGAGGGAGACTCGTTAACTATAAGGGATTGCGCTGTTGTATATATTGCAGTATCTGCACTTGCCCAAAGTCAATGGTTGATATTGCTGGTGTTGGTCATTGGTTGCATTTTAGTTCCCTGTAAATTGTTTGCACGAGAGGTGAAATTGAACCCAACTATTGTAAAGGCAATATTTGGTTTGTCATTTTTATTCCTAATAGTAAATGCGGCTTTGGGGAATTTTGTCCAAATTGCATTGGAGCAAGGAATGGGAAATGCGGGTTGGGCGGTCAAGCTAATTAATTTCCCGGAATACTTGTTCCCGATGGCAAAATTTTTATTGGTTTTGCTGATGTTGATATGCTTTGCTCAAAGAAAGTATTGGCTGGCGTTTGCCTTTGCATTGTCTTTCTGTGACAAGGCTTTGGTCTCTTTGCCATTGTTCGCGATTGTCTTTTTTCTTTGCCCGTCCATGTCAAGTTTGTTGAAAAAGTTGCTATTGGCTTTTGCAATAACGCTTTCTTTTATAGAGATGCTTACGTCGTTGGATGGTTCTCCGGTGCAGAGCGCTGTATTTGTGTGCTTTGTATTTTGTATGGCGTTGTGCGGTGTATTTGCATGGAATCGTTTGAATAAAAAAGGCCTTGGCGTATACTTTGCTATTGCATGCGTGGGGTTGCTTGCTTGGGATGTGTTCAAATGGGATGCTCGCGATGAATCCTATGCTCAGAATGAAAGGCAGATGGATGCTTTCTTGGATACCATGATATTCCCGCAAGTCAAAGATCGGGGCAAGATTCTATTTGTGGTCGATAACGAGGCTCCGATTCAGTCTAGAATCAATCTGCTGACAGGCGCTTATGCGGATGCTTCCATTTATGTGGGTGAGATATTTTTCAAGGATCAATTCAAGGAATCTAACCGTCGGCGTAGCGCTTTGCTTTCGGGAACATCTAAGCCAGCAAATCTTGTTGACTATAATACGAAGATGTATCACATATATACGAATTTGGACACTCTCGTATCTCGGGTCAACTACTTGTGTGACAGTGATGAAATAACCCATTTTGTCACGGATTACATGAATGTTTCGTTAGTTAAGGTAGATTCTACTTATTTAGATGTTCGCAAGAAATGGATCTACCTCTATCAGTGTTCAAATTAGTGCTATGCTCGGATTTTATTGCTTATGAAAAAGATTCTTCAATGGTTAGTAACAATAATTGAATTAATTGCCTTAGATGTGCTACTTTCTTTATTTATGGATGGGGAATGGATCCCTTCAGTATGGATTTCCTTGATTGTTGCCGTATTGTTTATAATTTTTCATAAGAAATTATCGTGGAAATCCGATTTTAAAAAAAAAATTTTTGTTCTTCTTTTTTTATTAGTTCTTTTGCATGCAAGTATAAACTGGGGCATAAAAACATTTCCTTTACATGATTCGTACGCGGTCATAATGACTCTTTTAATGCCTTTGACTGGATTCTCATTTGTTTTTGTGCGAAGTTATATTGTTGAAGTCTTGATTCCGGTATTTTTTGTAGCTGTTTTTGTCAGTAGTTTTTTGACGAGGTTAGATGTGGTTAATAAAAACAAGAAGAAAATTTTCGCTATCTTGGTCGTACTTACGTTTGGATGGAATGCTCTTATTATCGGTAATTCCTTGCCTGTAAATGAATATGTTCAATTTTTTATGGAGAGTTCTGAGGGAGAGACTTTTCATTCAAAGATGTATGCGGAAAACTTTGTGCTGATGGACACGAATAGGGTTGCTCCAGTAAATCAGGATGAAAAAACAAGGAATTTGATATTCATTATTATGGAATCTATGGAGACATCCTTTTCTGATTCTGTTTTCCAAAAAGAAAATCTTATTCGTGAATTGGTGTCGTTGAAAAAAGACGAATACAATTTTTCGGAAAACGAAGCGTTTGGAGGCGGAGAGGATACCAGGGGTTCCTGGAATACTATATCGGCCATTGTTTCTAAAACAACGGGATGTCCACTGCTTATGGCGTATTCAGCAGATCAACGCCCCTTGCCAAGAGTGGTGAGCGTGTACGATATTATACGTAAATTTGGATATTATAATGTTTTTCTTCAAGGGACGGACGGAGATTTTGAGGGGAAAAGACCTTTTTTAATGTCACATGGCATAGATGAATTGTATGATATGGAAAAATTAAAAGATTATCAAGATTTGGATGAAAAGTATAGACATTTTGAGTATGAACAAATGGTTTCTTTTGATGCTGGAATTACAGATCGTTCTCTTTTGAATATTGCGAAAAGAATTCTAGATACGTTGGCACAAAAAGATCATTTTTCATTATCAATTTTGACAATGGAAACCCATTTCCCATATGGATTTTATAACGAACAGTGTGGGGAAGGTGTAAATCATTTTTCAAATGAATCATTGTTTAGGGGAACTATACGCTGTGCTTCTAAAGATGTTCGTGCATTTATAGAGTGGGTAAAGCAACAACCATTTTATGAAAATACGGAGATTGTCGTTGTTGGAGACCACTTGTTTATGGGGGAATATCTTGTTCAGAAGGATTATGACAAACGCCAGTGGATTGATATTTTTATAAATCCACAATTGCGACCCACAAATTTAAAAAATCGAAAATTTACATCTGCTGATATTGCTCCATCTATTTTAGAGAGCATGGGTTTTGAAATCGCAAATCATCGAATGGGTTTTGGGGTGAGTTTGTTCTCTGACCAGGAAACCTTATTGGAGAAGCGGGGCCGAAAAAATCTTTATTCGGATTTGAAGGTTTTTGAACGTTCTGTGGAATATAAATTGTTGAGTTCACCAGCAAATGAATAAGACTTTGGTTATATTTTAAGCGTGACTTTTAAGCCGATACTCCAAAAGCCTCTTGTGATGGCCGTATGCCTTAATTTGGCATTCCTATTGCTATGTCTTGGCATAGGCGGAATCCACTTTGGGTCTATGGACGATTACTTTATGTCGGCCATCATTACAGGCGCATACGGGGGAGAATTTGATGCCCATACGCTCTTTGTGAATGGGATGTACGCGTATTTTCTAAAGCCTTTCTATGCCCTGTTCCCCAATGTGGGCTGGTATTTTATTTTTGAGTTGCTGTTTGTGTTTGCCGCCTTCAATGTTTTCACATACTTCGTGCTAAAACAGGTGGGTGGGAAACTCGGTTTGGTTATAGCCATTTTTGTGTTGGCCTGCCTGGCTCCCGATTTCTACCTGCAGTTGGCCTTTACCCAGTGTGCGGCGATTTCTACGGCTGCAGGGATTCTGCTGTTTTGTTTTGGCACCGCGCAGAAAAAGCGCTTGTTGCTGTTGTTGGGCTTTGTTTTCTTTGTAGTGGGCATTGTTATGCGTCGGGAAGGATTCCTTCTAGGTGTGCCCTTCCTTGCCGTTCTTTTGGGCTATGTGTTTATTCGTGCCCGGAAAATCTACGTATGGACGGTTGTAGCATTGGTGGCAAGTATTGCGGCATATTTTGCGTTGCATGCTTTTAATCAGAATCTGTTCAAGGAGAATTCCGAATATTCCTATTACCAGGCGTATCAGGGGCCTCGCGCCACATTTGGAGATGGCGCCGATTACGATTACAACACCACCTACGATGAACTGGAAGAACGTGGTTTGCAGGGCTGGGATTTTGGGCTATTGAAACGCTGGATTTTCTACGATACCAGAGTTTTCTCTTTGGACAGTTTGAAACCATATCTAGATGTGGTGCAGAGGAATCGGTATGAGTTGAACAAGGCGAAGTTTCCGGTGGCCCTGTTCTATGTGGTCGCTAATTCTTTCTTCAAGACAAATGCCTGGTGCTGGGCGATGCTGAGCATCATATTGTTCGCCTACAAGCCTAGGAGAGGATGCTGGTATACGTGGGGTTCCCTTGCCCTGATGGCGATTTGCCTGGGATATTTGCTGCTGCAGAACCGGGTGGTTTACCACGTGGAGACGGGCATCTGGCTCTATGCCATATTCAGTGCGGTTCCACTACTGGAATGCAAAAAGTGTGTGCTGGGGAGCGACAAAAATTTGACGCGGTTGATCTTGGTGTTGGCGCTGGGTTGCTTTGTTTTTGGAATGTCTACACAGCGTGGGGAACACAATGATAAAGCCTTCTTTGGTATCCCTAAAATGTCGGCGGAATGGCAGGGGCTGTATGACCACATGAAGGTTCATCAGGAGGATGTGTTCCTGGTTCCCTTCGAAGCCTATAAGACATTGGCAATCTATAGCGATACGGCCTACAAGGCTGTGCAGCCTGGAAGTTGGGGGAATATCATTCCTCTTGGCTACTGGAACATGAACCTTCCGGGGATGAAACGGGAAATGGAAAGCCGTGGTGTGACGAACCCTATCGGGGATATAGCTAAGGAGAACGTTTACGTTCTGGAAGACTTTATGCCTCTCCATTTTGAAAAATTCTACAGAGATCACTACAATGTTGAAATCAATGCCGATACGGTGATGCGGTTTGACGGATTGAAACTGATGAAATACCATGCCGTGGGGGAGGCTCCATGACCAGGTGGCAGAAAGTCGGTTTCCGAGTATTCATCGCCTTCTTTGTGCTGGCGGTGGCGTTCTCGTATGTGGTGAACTCCGGTTTGCTGGAGAAGTCGGGAAAGCCCTGGCACATGCAGCCCTTTGTTGATGAGGACAGTCTTTCTGTTTCTTATATGCAGAAGTATTCTCTGTTGGATAAAATGCCAATACTATCAAAAGTTCGCGACTCCAGCAAGGCGACGGTAGTGATCTTGGTGGATGCCTGGGGAGTTCCCTTTGACGAATCTCAACTGGAAATGGATTTCGCTGCATTTAAAGATATTCCCCATAAGGAATACCTCCATTATCGAATGGCGAATCGCACAAGGCATGCGGAGAATGCGGAATTCAGGAATAGTTTGGGAAATGGTTTTTATCTCTTTGGTGGCGATTCCCTGGAGTATGGACGGAATGGATATGCCGATTCCTTGGGTTATGTGGAGAAAATCTTCTGCCAGCATTGCGATGATGCCGTGATGCTGGCAAAACTAGATTCCGTGCTTCAGATGAGCGATAAGCGGATTTTTGCCTTGACAACTCAAGATTCAAGGCTTGGGGAACGGAAAAAATTGCTGAATACGTTGAAAATGATTGCAAGATTGGCGGAAAAACATCCGGGAATCCTGTTTATAGTGCAGGGAACACATAGGCCTACTCTGGGAGATCCAAAAATTCGCAGGCAACACTATGCCAAATGGGTGCCGGTAGTTGTTATGGAGTGAATATGGAAGAGAACGGAAGAGATACTGTATTTGATGTGATGAAGGGTATAGCGATAATAATGGTTGTTGTATTCCACTCTAATTTATCAGCTGTATGCTCTCATATAGTTTGCATGTTCCACGTCCCCCTTTTTTTCATTATTTCTGGTTATTTCGCAAAAAAACGCACCTTTATTGAATTTTTAAGAAGAGATGCAAAACGAATTGTTGTTCCTTTTATATTTTCTTTCTTTTGTGCAATTCTATTGGCCATTTATTTTGATTTCGTTTTGGGAATAGACACTGTTTTTGCGGTTTTTATTTCTATGCTTTTGGGATCTAGTTCATTGAGGGGAACATTTTTAGAATGTCAATTCCCATATGCAGGACCATTTTGGTTCCTTTGGGCGCTGTTATGGGTTCGTATATTATGGTATTTTCTAATAAAGATTCGGAGTGAAGCTGTAAGGGGTTTGTTCATCTTATTGATTGGATTGATGTCGTATGCGCTAAATAGTTATGCGTCTTCTGTACCGTGGTCAATTTTATCTGCTTTTGGAGCGTTGTCCCTTTATTATTCGGGTTATCTAGTTAAGCGTTATGACCTAATACACTCCAGAAAAGACGGAGGATTTTGGTTTCTTTGTTTTGTATTCTCTCTGTATTGTTTGTCTTTTTCTAGTATTTATTTGCATGATTGTACTTATGGCACTTTTTTTGTGGTAAATGTGTTAGGGTGTTTAGGATGTTTTGCTGGCCTATATGTACTTGTTGATAAGTTTAACAGTTCCTTCTTTTTATGGAAAACCTTAAATTTTCTAGGCCGTTATAGCCTAGTTGCTTTTTGCATACATGGCCTAGACCATTGCTTTAATACACGTTGGCTTCCGCTCCAAGTTTACGAAATATATGGAGTCAGTCATTATGATAGACTCTTAGTGCTCTTGGTCCGATTGGGTATTGTCTTTTTAGGAACATATTTGGTTAGTCGTACGCATTTTATAAAAGAAAAAATTTTCTATATAAAATAATATGTCCATTCCTAAAATCATACATTTTTGCTGGCTGAGTGGAGATCCGTACCCGGAACTGGTGCAGCGTTGTATGCGAAGTTGGAAGGAAAAACTTCCGGATTACGAGGTAAAACTCTGGAATAAGGACCGTTTTGACATCCATTCCGTCCCATGGGTGGAACAGGCCTGTGAAGTAAAGAAGTGGGCCTTTGCTGCTGATTACATTAGGCTTTATGCTCTCTACAACTATGGCGGAATCTACTTGGATAGCGATGTAGAAGTGCTGAAATCTTTTGATGACCTGCTAGAATTGCCTTATTTCTTTGGTCGGGAACATACGCCGGATAAGATTGAAAATGAGAATTCAATTGAAGCTGCTACCATGGGGTGTGAGCCGGGGAATGAATTTATCGTCAAGTGTCTGGACTTTTACAAGGATAAGGAATTCGTTAATAAGGATGGCTCTTTAAATACGACTACATTGCCGACAATCCTTGCTAGAGTTTCTGCAAATTTCAAAAATTTGGATATTTTGCCTATGGACTATTTCAGCCCAAAGAATACAAGAACTCTTGCCTTAGAAGTAACGAGAAATACCTATAGCATTCATCATTTTAATGGCTCTTGGCATTCTTTGGCTCAGCAGAAACATGTTGCGTTGAGAACGAAATTATGCAAGATGTTTGGGGAGTCTTTGGGGGAAATGCTAGCGACGGTGGGAGCTGTATTTATTAACCTTCGCTATGAAGGCGTTTCTGGAACTTTTCATAAGGTTCGCTCAAAATACCATTAAACTGGAAATTGTATATGAAAAAAATATTGTTTGATGCAACAGTTCTTGTTGATGGTGAAGATTTGGAGGAAGAACGTCGAGGAATATATTTCGTTGCAAAAAATCTTTTGTGTGAATTTAATAAACTTGTTCCTGGGCATGTTGTATTATATGCATCTTCCTACAAAATCGCGGGTTTGAAAAAATTAAAAGATGTGTTGGAACTCGATAATGAATATTATCGGCCAGTATTAAAATTGTCGATATTTTTTTATAAAATTGTGCTTTTTTTTAGAAGAAAAAGAATGGACAATACAAATAGGCCTTTCTTTCGAAAAATGTGGGCGCTTGGTATTTTATTCTTTTCAATTATATCTTCGATATTGTATTTTTTTAGAAATTGTGCCTTTCGCTTGACTGATGAATATGTTTTCTTTTCACCAAGGACTTCGGCTCCATGGTTTATTAATCGCAATAAGAACATAAAAAAATACGTTGTTCTCCATGATTTGATTCCATATTTATTTCCTCAAAATAACTCTTTAAAGTATTGGGGATGGTTTGGGTATTTGATGAGAACTATTAATAAAAATGATGTTTATTTTGCAAATTCGGATACGACAAAAAAAGATTTTATATCGTTTTCAAAGAAAATTGATGAACGAAAAATTGTTACGATATACTTAGCCGCAGAACAGTCATTTTATCCTCATGAAAGTTCGCAAGAAAAGAAAGCCCTTCAAAAAAAATATGGTATCCCATATCAAAAGAAATTCGTCTTTGCGCTTGGTTCATTAGAACCCCGAAAGAATTTAGTTCGAATCGCTATTTCGTTGGTGGAATTTGTTGAAAAAAACTCCATTGAGGATTTGGTTCTTGTTGTGGGGGGAGGTTCATCAAAAAACTTGCGCACAAATCTTCTTGAAAATGGTATGACTGAGATGCAGTATAATAGATATGTTTTTAATGTGGGCTATATTGATGACCGAGATCTCCCTTTGATGTACAGTTTCGCTGCTTGGTTCGTTTTTACAAGCCAGTATGAAGGCTTTGGTTTACCAGTTCTCGAAGCAATGCAATGCGGCTGTCCCGTGATCACTAGTAACAATTCATCTTTGCCGGAAGTCGTGGGTGATGCAGGAATTGTGATTGATTGGAATAGTGTAGAACAGCATGTAAATGCTTATGAGACGTTGTACAATATGTCTGAGATGCAGAAAAAAAATATTCGTGAAAAAGTAATTGCTCGAAGTAAACTATTTTCTTGGGAAAGAACTTCAAAGAAAATGATTAAATTAATGTTTGGGGAAGATTGTGTTTAATAATATGTTTTTTATTAAACCATGGAGCCAAATGATGAATGTTTGTTTCCTTTTTAGAAAGAACCATTCTATTGATTGTACTCCCTTTACTGAAGCAAATTGTATTCTCGAAAAGAAATTGTGTTCCTGAAGAAACTCTGTTAAAGAACGCATCTGGTTGCTGAAAGTATCTGTGTTTTCTTTATTGCAGTAACACTTATTCCATGCAATACAGTACGCTTCAAATAATTCGTTTGCTATTTCAACTTTGTAAAGATTGTTTGTTGATTTCTCCAATTGTCCTATGTACTCAAATGCGTTGTGTAAATAGTTTTTGTTGAATTTGTTGGTGAATGATTGATTGTGAATTCGATAATGGTAGAATGCTTTGTTTAAATAGGAAAAGTTTTTTGCGTATTTTACGAATTGTAAATTGAAAACGCGATCTTCCCCGGATACGAGACTCTCATTATAGTAGAGTTTATTTTGTTTTATGATTGATGTTCTAAATAGTTTACATACGGTGATTGCAGGAATCAATAGTTGTTGCTGAGAAACATGTATTATATTTTTTTTGAACGTTTCTATTTCTGAATCGGACAATTGTTCTATTGAATGTTGAGAGAAACACGTATGCTTAAATGAGTTTTCTTTGTGAAAAACGCAATCCCAGAATAACAAATCTGCTTTGTTTTGCTTTGCGTTGTTATATATTTCTAAACATGTTGTTGAATCTATCCAGTCATCAGCATCTAAAAAAGTGATGTATTCTCCAGAAGCATGCTGTATACCAATATTTCTAGCCGAAGAAACGCCTGAATGTGCATTGTCAAAAAAAAGAAAACGAGAATCATTTTTGGAAAAGTCAATGCATAGTTTGCATTCTTCTGCTGTTGCTCCGTCAGAAATAATGATGAATTCACACTCGTTCATTTTCTGAGATTGAAGAGATTTTAGACATTCTTGGAGAAAATGGATGGGTGTTTTATAAGTTGGAATAATTATTGAAATTTTAGTCACTTTTTGAAGATTCCATTATTGCAGAGTACAGAGCTTTAATGTATTGTTTTCCATATTTGAGATCTGGCTCCATATAGTTGCCTTCCCCCCATTCATTCCAAGATTTTAGGAAAATAATTTTATTTCTTTTTTGTTGTATGCCACAAAATGTTTTTAAACACAATTTTTTGAATGACTCTGGAGTTGCATTTTTTAATATGATTGCGTTTTTTCCGCTTCTGGGTGAGTGGTCCCAGTTGGGGAGTATTGTTGGAATGAAATTTTCTTGAACATCAAATTCTGCATTCCAAAGAAAATTAGAACTTTTTAAATAATCAATAATGACGGGCTTCTTTAATTTCCAGTGTAGGTACTCGTTTATTTTTTGAATAAAGAAGGGCCTTTTTTTGTACGGCGAACACATACGGTTGTTTACGTTCAATGTAACTGCAGAAAATCCCATTTTTGTAATGGATTCAGATTCACTTTCGTTTTCTGCAGTACCTATGAAGTAAAAACCATCGGAAAGTCCCTCTTTTTGGGCTAAACGATTCCAATCAGAAATGAATTGGGGTATTCCATCTAAAAATGGTTTGTAGATTACAAATATTGGACGTCCATTTGAGCGAATATATCTATCATCTCTAAAAGCCTTAAGATATCTGTAAAAGTGTCTTTCATTATCCGCAGTGTTCGGAGGGCTTTGCTTTATAAGGGTTTGTTTTGTATGATGTGTTCCGTTTACATTCCACACTTTAGCCTGCCAATCTTCATTTGCCCAACCAAGGCAAAATGGAAAATCAGGCTTTCCTGATTCAACAACTTCCTTAAATGGACGCTCAAGAAGCTCCTTTCCGTTGCCAAACCAATAATGCCAGTAACAAAAACCATCAACTCCAGCTTCGCGAGCTAGTTCGGCTTGTTGTTCGCGTACTTCAGGAACTCGTAAATCGTAGAATCCGAGGTCTGCGGGAATTCTAGGCTGATAATGACCTTTGAACAAAGGCTTGGCTTTGGCTACATTGGTCCATTCGGTAAATCCATTGCCCCACCATTCGTCATTTTCGGGAATGGGATGATACTGGGGAAGGTAATAGGCGATGATGAATGGCTTATCTTGTTGGACTTCCATTTTTGATGACCTTTGCTGGATTGCCGGCAGCTACGCTGTAAGCAGGAACGTCTTTTGTTACTACGGCATTTGCCGCGATGACCGCGCCGTCTCCAATGGTAACGTTAGGGAGAATGGAGGCCTTGTCGCCGATCCAAACGTTCTTTCCGATTTTGACAGGACCCTTTGAGACTAAGGGGCGAAGGGTTGGCTCCACAGAAAGATGTTCGAAGTCTGTGGATCCATGGGAATTGTCCGTTATGGTGACGTTTTTCCCTGTTAAAAGATTGTCGCCGATTTCAATAGAATTTATGGCTGTAATGTGGTTGAATGCTCCGAAATGACAATTGGAACCAATCCTGATTTCTGGAGTGAATTGTTGAATACCGCTGTTGGTCTGGTAAGAATCCCATGCAGTCAGATAAAGATCCTTTTCAAAGGAAGTATGGTCACCAATGGTAATATATTCGGGGCCTTTTAAAAGGTCTATCCTTTGAAATGATGAGTTTTGACCCAACGCTTTGAATAGGGGCTTGACCCTTAAAGTTCTTATATAGTTAATTCTTTGTAGCATATGTTCGTGTCGTTTTCTTGAGTAGAAAAACGAACCGATTTTTACGACAATGTTGTATAATGTCTCTGCAATAGCCATACTATTCCCTATATTCATAGAATATAGTGTTTTTTAAAATAATCTGCGAATGATTGCGTAAAAACAGGCTTTAAAACTTGCGAAAATTCCCCAAAGGAAAAGAGTGAACTGCGGAAATGGAGATTTGCACAAAGTGACCCACTGTTCACAGTATTTGTTATAAGAGTCTTTTGATTGTAATCTACTTTGATTTCGCAACCATTCAAAAAGACCGCAATGAATCCATTTTTGTTTTGAAACGGAATTTAACTCGTTATGAGAATATAACTTGAAATGGGGGGAATTGCGGGAATCCTCACCAATTGGAAGAAAAAGTTCTCTTTTTATTTTGTGCTTCCAGAAACAGAACATATATGAAAATTGATCTCTGAAAGAATAGTGCTTAATCCACCACCACCATTCTTCATCAACTTTTTTCATGGTATCATTATGAATTCTAAAAATAATGTTATTCTCGTTTAACCCGAAATGTTCGGGAAATCCGCTTTTCATCATTTCGTGGCATTGTTGAATTGCTTTATAGTCATGTTCTGCACGAATGGCACACATATCGTAGGAATGTCGATAAATGCAATCTCGTCCAGTTAAGAGTAATTGAATGCCTGCGGTGTCTGCTTTTTGATTGAATAGTTCTATAAATCTTTCGTATACCCAAGAATCTGCAATTTGAATGTTTGCGTCCAAGTATAGCGATGCCTGGTATTCCTTTAGTAAGGTATGTGGATGAGTTTTGGGATAACGAGATAAACGCTTGTTGTCTTTTTTGACGACCTCAGGAATTTTTCGTACTTGCCAGATTCCTATAGAGGCTTCTGCTATATCATTTGAAAAAAGAATGTAGTCAAATCTGTCATCGACAACCAAAGGTTGGTGGATACTTCCGTATTCACCGACCATAACAGTGTAGATGACAAATTTATTTTGCATACTTCTATTTTCTTTTGCTATTTGGATAGATTGATTAAATCACCAAACTTTCTATCCCATATGATAGGCGTAAATTTTTCAAAACCTGCTCCGGGATAAAATGTTATTTCTCCAATGTATAACTTATCATGGTGCTCATAAAAATCTACACGAACAAAACGGGCGTTGCCTGCTAAAATCTCGCTAGATTTTACCATTTTCTCGAAAAATAATGGTTTTGGAGATAATTCTCTTTCTCGGGGATATAATTTTGTGAATTTGAGTAGTTTCCAGTCTCTGTCAAAAAATGTGACATGCAGCCCTTCACTTGAAAAACGTTTGCTGCAGACGAAACCATTTTTTACGATTCCATTATACACTTGGAATTTGTAATCCTTCAGATCGGTTGACTCCAGATATTGCTCTGCGATAATGCGTGGCTTAACGTTTTTGTATGGCCGTTCACGAGAAAGTGTGTAGTATTTGATTCTAAGCGCTTTTGATAATTTTATTTTTGCCTCGCGGATATTGAAATCCTGCTTGTTCTTGCAAATAATTACGCTTCCCGAATCATGAGTACATTTTAGCACAAATTGGTTTGGAAGCTTTTCAAAATTAATGGCATCAACATTGTCCCACACACCAAGTAATGGAATGAGGTACTCTTCGCCAATTTTTTCTGCAATGTATTTGCGAACTTCGTATTTATCTACAAGTTTTGTGTATAACGGATTCCTGTCGTAGACCTTTAACCATTGGAGTTTTTCGTTAAATGTTTTAGGATTTTTCCAATCCATCCAATAGCCCATACGGCTCCTGAACATAAAAGAGAGATACCACTTATCTGGCATCCAGTTTAAGCGACCTTTAGCAGCCCAGTTGTCAAATAGGGAAAGCGGGCGTTTGATATAGGCTTTTATTTGTTTAATGTAATCTTGGAAGGAATACATAATTAATCCAGCCTATAATCTACAGAGTCTATATAGTGATTTCCCCAGCCGTTTTGCCAACCACTATAAGCATCTTTTGTTATTTGACTTTTGTAAAAGATTTGGCAAAAGAGAACATTTTTGATGATGTCGTAATCAGTCGTACCGTGTGCGACATCTTTTATGCCTGTGTTGAAGTATATTTTGTAATTTCCCTTGGCCAATGAGTGATTTTTTACTGAAATATTTATATCAAAGAACTCTCGATTAGGACAATCGAAAATTGGTGATGCCGTGGTGAATTCACAGGAACCACTCATGCTGACGGCATGCATTCCTATAGTAAATTTTTTGATTGTGGGGTTATTTCGTTTTAACTTTACACGAAATTCTAGAGGCTCATCTGTTGCTAAATGTTCTATATCGTCATTTAGCATTTCTGCTTCAATAAATTCAAGATCCTTTGGGAGAATACAATCGCGATGGTCTCTGTCGTTTATTAACACTTTTCTTGCGCAATTATGAACATTTGAATTGGTATAAAATCCAATTGCCTCTTCCGCACTTCCTTCAAATGCAACTTGTCCCTGGTTCAGTACAATCCCCGTCTTACACAAATTCCTAACAGCCCCCATATTATGGCTCACGAACAGCACTGTCCTGCCTTCTCCGCGGCTTACGTCCTGCATCTTGCCGATGGCTTTCTTCTGGAATTCGGCGTCGCCTACGGCCAGCACTTCGTCCACCACGAGGATTTCGGGTTCCAGGTGGGCGGCGATGGCGAAGCCCAGGCGGACGGTCATGCCGCTGGAGTAGCGCTTGACGGGGGTGTCGAGGTAGCGTTCGCAGCCGCTGAAGTCTACGATCTCGTCCAGCTTGCGGGAGATTTCGGCGCGGGTCATGCCCATGATGGCGCCGTTCATGTAGATGTTCTCGCGGCCGGTCATTTCGGGGTGGAAGCCGGTGCCCACTTCCAGTAGGCTTGCGATGCGGCCCTTGGTGCGGATGATGCCCGTGGTGGGTGCGGTCACGCGGGAGAGCAGCTTGAGGAGGGTGCTTTTGCCTGCGCCGTTGCGTCCGATGATGCCCACCACGTCGCCTTGTTCCACCTTGAAGTTGATGTCCTTCAACGCCCACACGTAGTCGCTGTTGCCCTTGCTTGCGCGGTCGTTGGTTTCGCCCACTTTAAGGTAGGGGTCTTCGCGGCGCAAGATCTTGGTCTGCCAGAATCGGTTGAGGTCGTGGCTGAGCGTGCCTGTGCTGACTAAGCCCAGGCGGTATTGCTTGCTGATGTTCTCAAACTCGATTGCGGTAGCCATGCTTTGAATATAAGAATTTATTTTATTGTACGTTTTTTGTGGAGTACATAAAGTAGTCGTATTCGATACTTCTCTTTTTCAATGCTCTGTTTAGGGAGTCTATACCGTATCTTTCGATAAGAGTGGGTTCTGGAAAATATAGGGATCTTCCGAGACCTAATGCGCCATTAGGAATTTCTGCACCAATGGATTCAAGGATGGTGGGGAAAAAGTCCAGTGAAGTGAATGTCCTTTTACTTCCATTCGCCTTTTTTGATGAGTTGATGAAAAAATTAAGCCAATAATGAGCCATGTTCTTTTCTTTGAAACCTATGGTTTCCGGGGCCGCCATGGTTGCATGGTCTCCCATGACAGCGATTGTAGTGCTATCATACCAGGGTTGTTTTTTTGCCCATTGAATAAAATCATCTAGCATTTTTGATGCACAGCTCAATACTAGTGGATATTGGTCTTTTTCCTCAAATTTCTCTTTTGGTGCACATTTTTCATCTAGGAATCCATAGGGAGTGTGGGTGTCAACGGTTATAAGCCATGTCGCCCAAGGTTTATTTTCTTTTGCTAGGCGTGTTATGTGTTCCTTCGCTAATTCATAGTGTATTGAATCTCGAACACCCCAGAAGTAGATGGTATCTTTTTTCACCTTTTCATGCTTCATATATTGCAGTAATCCATAGGAATTTTTTACAGAGTGGGTGTTTAGAAAATCATCTGTTCCAGAAAATTTAAGATTTGCTCCCTTTGAAAAGACGATGTTGTATCCTTCTTTGTTCAAGATATCTGTGAGACATATGGCCCCGGGCAAGAAGTTTTTCATGGGTTCAAATTTTGCCTGAATGCTAGGGGGGAATGTAAGAGGAATGCCGCAAGTCTTGGCAACGGCATCGGCGATAGTCCATCCGGTACCCCAAATCTGGGTGCCCCCGGGAATAAAACTCTGCTCGTCTTTTATGTAGTCGGTGATTTCCGGTATCAGATTCTTGTCAAGATTTCCGCCATTGGCAAAATCCTGGAAGTTGTACTCCATAGATTCAAGAAATATGAGAATAAGATTTCTTTTCTCGTTAAATTTAATTTCTACGGAATCAGGGTTTATATACTCTTTTTGGTAAAATTCTGAATGCTCTGGTGCACCCTCGCTCAAGATGTTTTTCCATGCTACGTAGTAATCGAAAATAGGTAATTGAGTGTAGACTTTATGACCGAGGAGAACCAGAGAAATGAGGCATGCTATTCCCAAAAGCGTTTTGATTGACTTTTGAAAACTTATTTTTCTTTTCCTTAAAATAAGAGAGACGATGAATATAATTGCTGCACAAATGCTGTACCATGCAAAAGTTTTCGTCAAGGCGTCGCACAAAAGTCCAATGGCAAAGTCACGTGTTCCAGATATGTTTTGGGTCAATGTGAAAAATACGGCTTCCGTGTTTTCAAGCGGGAATGTCCTTTTTAAAACGGGAATGCCTTCAATGCAGAATAATTCCAGTAATAGAAATAGTGCTGGCAGGACGATTGCAAATTTTTGCTTCATTACACTGAGATCCCATACGGAGTGTCACCGAGACTGAATGTAGAAAAAAGCGGAGAGTTCTGTGACTATACTCTAAATTTGCGAAGTAAATGGCTTCAAATATTTAAGCTTTTTCGCGTGCAAACAGTTGTTTGCAAAATGAAAAATTTTCTGCCGACCTATTGACGGTATGTGTCCGTTTGTGTATATTTGCTAGTGAACATTTGTTTATGTGAAAATTTGAACACGTGTTCTTTTCCGTGGTGTGCGCCACGCCTTTGATATATTCTGTGATTTTTTGCTTGTATTGCAGAAGGTTTGTTATGAAGAAGAAAGATGCCCCCGTTGTGGGGAGTGAGATTACCCTTATCGACGAGAATTTGCTGAAGAGCAAGGTTTACACCATCCGCGGTGTGAAGGTGATGCTCGATGCCGATCTGGCGGAAATTTATGGGTATAGTACCAAGCGTTTCAATGAGCAGGTTAAAGCCAATATTGAACGCTTTGATGATGATTTTAGATTTCAGTTGACGAAAGAGGAAACCGAATTGCTTTCAAGGTCGGAAAAAACGACCTTGAAGATTTCACGTGGGCATAATATCAAGTATTTACCTTACGCGTTTACCGAACAAGGCATTTATATGCTCATGTCGGTTCTTAAAGGGCCCTTGGCAGTCGCTCAAAGCATTGCTATCGTCCGTCTTTTCAAGGACATGAAGGACTATATCGCCTCCGAAAATCAGCAGTTGCTGGGTTGTGCAAACTGTGTCCAAATAGCAACCCTTACGGCTCAGCATTCCCACGAAATTTCCGAAATTCGCTCCGATGTGTCTCGTTTGGAAGGTGAGGCTCAGAAAACTCAGGAATCCTTGGGCAAGGTCATGGAATTTTTCCACGATCCGTCCACCTACAAGCATCACTTGATTTTGAACGGCCAAAAGCTTGAAGCAGATGTTGCCAACTCGCAGATTTACGGTATGGCTCAGAAGTCAATTTTCGTGTTTGATGACTTTGTTGGCGTAAAGACTTTGGACCTGTTGCGGGGTGTCGCACAGAATGTTAAGGTTACGATTTTTAGCGACCAGCGGAATGGCTGTGCGTTGACGCCCGCGATGATTGCTGACTTTAAAGCCGCTAGGCCGGATGTGGATATTGAGCGGAGGCCTGCAGGCGGTATATTCCATGACCGTTACATCGTGCTGGATTACAAAACAGACCATGAGAAAATGTTCCATTGCGGTGCTTCTTCAAAAGATGCGGGAAAGCGCGTGACAACGATGGATCAGGTGGAATATCCCGAAGTCTACCACGAGTTGATTGAGAAGGTGCTGGAGTTGCCTGTTTAACCTTGAGCGATGTCAAAAATGACATCTTCTGACAATCGAAGCGATTTATATTTGTCCGTGCCTTAAAAATTGTTATTTGCGTGGTCGTGCGCCGGTGTTTGTACGCAAAAGGAGTTGAAATGAAGAGGAAAGGTGTTCCCGTTGGGGGAAAAGAAATCGTCCTTATTGATGAGAATTTGCTGAAGAGCAAGGTTTACACCATCCGCGATGTGAAGGTGATGCTCGATGCCGATCTGGCGGAAATTTATGGGTATAGTACTCGAAAATTCAATGAGCAAGTAAAAAATAACATTGAAAAATTTGATTCCGATTTTCGATTTCAACTGACTGAAAGTGAGTATTCTTCGATAAAAAACATGAACTTGATGTCCAAAAATCGGACATCAAGTTGGGGCGGGACAAGAAAACTTCCTTTTGTCTTTACTGAACAGGGTATTTATATGCTCATGACTGTTCTTAGAGGTAGTCTTGCAACTTTACAAAGTAAAGCAATCATCCGTCTTTTCAAGGACATGAAGGACTATATCGCCTCTGAAAATCAGCAGTTGCTGGGTTGTGCAAACTGTGTCCAAATAGCAACCCTTACGGCTCAGCATTCCCACGAAATTTCCGAAATTCGCTCCGATGTGTCTCGTTTGGAAGGTGAGGCTCAGAAAACTCAGGAATCCTTGGGCAAGGTCATGGAATTTTTCCACGATCCGTCCACCTACAAGCATCACTTGATTTTGAACGGCCAAAAGCTTGAAGCAGATGTTGCCAACTCGCAGATTTACGGTATGGCTCAGAAGTCAATTTTCGTGTTTGATGACTTTGTTGGCGTAAAGACTTTGGACCTGTTGCGGGGTGTCGCACAGAATGTTAAGGTTACGATTTTTAGCGACCAGCGGAATGGCTGTGCGTTGACGCCCGCGATGATTGCTGACTTTAAAGCCGCTAGGCCGGATGTGGATATTGAGCGGAGGCCTGCAGGCGGTATATTCCATGACCGTTACATCGTGCTGGATTACAAAACAGACCATGAGAAAATGTTCCATTGCGGTGCCTCCAGTAAGGACGCCGGGAAGAGAGTGACAACGATGGATTTGGTGGAATATCCTGAAGTCTACCACGAGTTGATTGAGAAGGTGCTGCAGTTGCCTGTATAGCCTTGAGTGCCATCTTGAGTGCCATCTTGAGTGCCACGCCTACCATCCAAAATTCAAAAAATGTTCAAAATGACATCTTCTGACAATCGAAGCGATTTATATTTGTCCGTGCCTTAAAAATTGTTATTTGCGTGGTCGTGCGCCGGTGTTTGTACGCAAAAGGAGTTGAAATGAAGAGGAAAGGTGTTCCCGTTGGGGGAAAAGAAATCGTCCTTATCGACGAGAATTTGCTGAAGAGCAAGGTTTACACCATCCGTGGTGTAAAGGTGATGCTCGATGCCGATCTGGCGGAAATTTATGGGTATTCGGTCAAGGCTTTTAATCAGCAAGTTAAGAACAATGCTGAAAAATTCCCGGGGGATTTTCGGTTTCAGCTAAATGATGAAGAGTATGTCAACTTGAAGTCAAAAAATTTGACTTCAAGTTGGGGTGGTGTTCGAAAAATGCCTTTTGCATTCACCGAGCAAGGCATTTATATGCTCATGTCGGTTCTTAAAGGGCCCTTGGCAGTCGCTCAAAGCATTGCTATCGTCCGTCTTTTCAAGGACATGAAGGACTATATCGCCTCCGAAAATCAGCAGTTGCTGGGTTGTGCAAACTGTGTCCAAATAGCAACCCTTACGGCTCAGCATTCCCACGAAATTTCCGAAATTCGCTCCGATGTGTCTCGTTTGGAAGGTGAGGCTCAGAAAACTCAGGAATCCTTGGGCAAGGTCATGGAATTTTTCCACGATCCGTCCACCTACAAGCATCACTTGATTTTGAACGGCCAAAAGCTTGAAGCAGATGTTGCCAACTCGCAGATTTACGGTATGGCTCAGAAGTCAATTTTCGTGTTTGATGACTTTGTTGGCGTAAAGACTTTGGACCTGTTGCGGGGTGTCGCACAGAATGTTAAGGTTACGATTTTTAGCGACCAGCGGAATGGCTGTGCGTTGACGCCCGCGATGATTGCTGACTTTAAAGCCGCTAGGCCGGATGTGGATATTGAGCGGAGGCCTGCAGGCGGTATATTCCATGACCGTTACATCGTGCTGGATTACAAAACAGACCATGAGAAAATGTTCCATTGCGGTGCTTCTTCAAAAGATGCGGGAAAGCGCGTGACAACGATGGATCAGGTGGAATATCCCGAAGTCTACCACGAGTTGATTGAGGAGGTGCTGGGTGATTGAACTTAGTTTGAGATGAAAAATGCTAAAATATTAGCAATAATATTGAATTATACATTAAAATTGCTTATATTTTAGTAGTATGAAAACGAGATTTGATATTGGCGATTTTGTAGATTCCTTGACGATTCCTGCGGCAACCGAGGCTCTTGTGGCGCGAATGAGGGCTCGTAGACAGTCTATGAATATTACCCAGAAGGATTTAGCTTCCCGATCGGGGGTTAGTTACGCCTCTGTTCGGCGATTTGAACTGCTGGGTGAAATATCTTTGCAGTCTTTGCTAAAAATTGCAATGGCTTTAGATTGCCTAGAGGATTTTAATATGCTTTTTAGGTTGCCCGCAGTTACCAATTTGAAGGACTTATAATGGAACTGACTGTTGTAAAAAAACTGACGGTAAAATACAACGGGAGAGTTGTTGGCTATTTGGCTGACTTGTCAGGTGAAATTGGTTTTCAGTATGACGAGGTGTGGCTGAAAGATGGCTTCCCCTTATCTCCATTTTCTCTTCCGTTGACGAATAAGGTTTTTGTTAATCATAAGAAAATGTTTAACGGCCTTTACGGGGTGTTTGCAGATTCTTTGCCAGATGGCTGGGGCGAACTTCTTTTTCGCAGGATGCTTGCTCGACAGGGGATTAATGCAGAACGCGTTTCTCCACTGACCCGACTCGCTTTGGTAAACGATTATGGTATGGGCGGGTTGCAGTATGAGCCTAGTGTTTCGGAAATGTCAACACCGGAACGCTTTAATCTTGAAATGCTTGCCGCGGAAGCCGATAAGATTTGGAATGATGAAATGGAAAATGTCAATCTAGACGAAGTCTATCGCTTAGGTGGTTCAAGTGGTGGTGCAAGGCCAAAGGCTCATATTAAGGTGGGCGAAGATTGCTGGATTGTAAAATTCCCATGTTCTCATGATTCAAGGAATACTGGGAAAAGGGAATTTGAAGCCAATAAGTTGGCTCGAGATGCCGGCATAAATGTGAATGAGTTCAAACTTTTCCTGTCAAAGAAATATGGGGGATTTTTTGGCGCAAAGCGTTTTGACCGAGAGGGGGCGAATAGAATTCACATGGTTTCTTTGTCATCCATGCTTGAAACCTCCCATCGAATTCCGAATTTAGATTACAGTCATTTATTTCAGGTTGTGCAGAAAATATGCCAAGATCAGTCTGACATGTATGAGGCATTTCGTAGAATGGCTTTTAATGTTTTCTACGGAAATAAAGATGATCACGGAAAGAATTTTGCGTTCCTTTATGATGAGTCTGCTCGTTCCTACAAATTGTCTCCCGCCTATGATATAACGAAGACTGTTGATAAGGCAGAACATGAAATGACTGTGAACGGAAATGGGAATCCTTCAGAAGACGATATGCTTGCGGTTGCCAATTATTGTGGCTTGCAAAAGGCTACTTGTGTGAAAATTTTGGATTCCGTTAAGAAAATTACACCGTATCCATGAAGGTTTTTTGGATGCGGTTGAACACGATGATGCCGAGGGCGAGAATCACTGCCATGAAGCCTGCGCTGTAGCCGAGGGCTGCCCAGCTGAACTCGCCAACCCCTAGCATTGCGAACTTGAACGTCTCGACGATGCTGGTGATGGGGTTCAGTTGCATCATGAATTTGAGTTTTGGGTTCTCGATGGTCGATAGCGGGTAAATCACGGGTGTCGCGTACATCCACAGCTGCACTATGAAGGTGAGGAGGAAGGTCAGGTCGCGGTATTTGGTGGTGAGGCTGCTGAAGAGGATGCCAAAACCGAGGGCGAGGCCCGCGAGCATCAGGATGAGCACTGGCGTGAGGAGCACGTAGAGGCTCGGGTGCAGCGGCGCATCGGTGAAAATCATGTAGTAGGCGAACACGATGAGGAACAGCCCCAGTTGTATGGCGAGCCTTACCAGGTTGCTGGTGACCGTCGCCATGGGCACCACCAGCCGCGGAAAGTACACCTTCCCGAAAACATTCGCGTTGTCGATGAAAGTTTTGCTGGTTTGGTTCAGGCATTCCGAAAAATAGGTCCACAGGCAGATGCCCGCCAAATAGAACAGCGGTTGCGGGAGCCCGTCGGTGCTGATGCCCGCAATGCCACCGAACACCACCATGAACATGATGGTGGTCATGATGGGCTGGATAAAGAACCACAGGGGGCCGAGGATAGTTTGTTTGTACCAGGTGACGATGTCGCGCTTTACGAACATGCGGTACAAATCACGGTACTGCCAGATTTCCCCGAAGTCCACGCTCAGGAGGCTAGATTTCGGCTTGATGACGGTGGTCCACTTTTCTGCCATGTTCTAGCCTTCGCGGGGCTGGGTGCGTTCCCGGACAACGTATTGCGGGCTCTGGTTGATGCTGATGTAGATGCGGCCCACGTATTCGCCGATGAGCCCGAGGAGGAGCATTATCATGCCACCCACAAAAAGGAGCGTTGCGAGGAGGCTTGTGTAGCCGATGGGCACCTGGGGGTTCATGAATTTTTCGTACACCACGAAGAGTCCCGCCACAAAGCCCACCAATGCGCAAATGATGCCGATGAAGGTCGCCGCCCGGAGTGGCTTTACGGAGAATGCGGTGAAGCCGTTCACCCAGAGGCTGATGAGGCCGCTGAGGGTATATCCGGATTTGCCTTCCAGACGTTTCCGGTGACCCACGTAAACGTTTCCCAGGTTCTTGGTGGCCCGGAAAACGAGCCCGCTGATGTAGGGGAAGGGGTGCGGGTACCGCACAATCTCTTCGGCGATGAACTTCCGCATGATGAAGAAGCTGGTGGTGTTCAGCGTTTTGGGCTGCCCGATGATGGCTTCCGCCATCTTCTTGTTGGTCCAGCTGCCAAGTCTGCGAAAGAGGTGCTGCGCGGCATGGTTGTAGTAGCCGTACACCACGTCGAAACCTTCCTCCAGTTTTTCCACCAGCTTGTAGGTTTCGCAGGCGGGTGTCTGCCCGTCGTCATCCAGACTCACGATGTAGTCGCCGGTGGCGTTGGCGTAACCTGCCATCAGGGCGGAATGCTGCCCGAAGTTCTTGGCGAGACAAATCCCCTTGATGTTGGGATCCTCTGCCGCCAAAGTCTTGATTTCATTCCAAACCCCGTCGGGGCTACAGTCGTTCACCAGGACGATTTCGTAGTCGTCAACTGCGGAGCTAGAAACCGCGCTTGCAGAAACCGCGCCGTTATGGGCGCTTACGGTATCGCGGATTTCATCCACTACCTTGCGGATGGTGCCTTCGCTCCTGTAGCAGGGAATGACAAAACTGATTTTGGCCATACTTCCAAGTTAGCAATTTTACCGCAACCGATTGAATTTTGTCATCTCCTTGTCCAAAAAAGTGTCCACATATTTGGCGTAAATCAGGGTGGTGTCCAGGTTGCGGTGCCCGAGGAGCTTGCTGGTGGCGGGGAGGGGGATGCCGAGCGTGATGCAGGTGGTGGCAAAGGTGTGCCTAGCCAAATGGCAATGGAGGTGCTTGTGGAACCCCAGCTTTTTGGCGGCTTTGCGGAGGCACTTGTTGAAGTAGGAGTTGTTGGTCACCTTGAAAATGGGACCGTCTTTTGCGCAGCCTTTCTGGTTGATGAGAAGCCTTGCCTGGGCCGGTATGGGAATGTAGACCAGTTCCCCGGTTTTGTGGGTTTTCTTACGAATCTTGTAATCAAAAATCTCGTTGGGAGTTAGACTTTTCAAATCGCTGTAGCGTAGCCCGGTAAAGCAGGAAAAGAGGAAGGTGCGGAGGGTTTCCTGTTCGCCATGGGTGAGGACGCTTCCATTGTCCAGGAATAGGAAGTATAGGAGCCTGAGCTCCTTGATGGTGAGGAACCCGCGGGTGGTGTAGACACGGTGGATTTTGATTTTTTCAAAGGGGTTGGAAGGGATAATCCCGTCTTCGTGAAATTTCTTGCAAAAAATGCGGAGCACCGTCAGCGCTTTGTTGATGGTGTTTTCCTTGTTGCCGCACTCAATCAAGTGGCTGCGATACCTACGGACAAAATCTGCGGTCAAGTCTTCGCACTGTAAATTGGGAGCAAATTTGAGAACCTTGTGGATGTTCCAGTGATAGGTTTTGAGGGTGAGAGGCGCAAGCTCCTCGGAATTTTCATGCAGGTATTTTACAGCGGTTTCTACAAACAACATAATCATCTCCTTGTTAAGCCAAACCATTTTGGCGTAGAGATAATTATGCTTTTTTTACGATGCGATTAAAGCCGGCGGGGCAAAACTATTGATTTAGATGTTTTCCCACTTGCCGCTCTGTGCGGATTTTGCGGCGGCTTCCATCATGGTGAGGCCTTCCAGAGAGGTGTTGATGTCGCAAACGTACGGGCTCACGAAACTCCCTGTGGCGCGGAACTGCGTGAGGCAATCGGCAATATCCTGATAGTAGTTGGCGAAAGCTTCGATGAATCCCGCAGGGTGGCCCGCCTTGAAGCGGTTGTATCGCGGCTGGTTTGCAATCTTCACGTCGCCGGTACGGTCCCGGAGGCTTACGCTGCCCTTGAGGTCGCAGGTCTTGAGCGTCTCCGGCTCCAGCTGGAACCATTCCGCGCTGCCTTCGCTGCCGTACACACGGATGCGAAGGCCGTTGCGGTTCCCGAGGGCGGTCTTGCTGAACCACACCTGAGAGCGGACGTTGTTGGTGTACTGCACCAGTGCGCCAACATTGTCTACGATTTGCGGGAAGAGCCCGAAGGTGGCTTGGTCCGCCACGATGCGGGTCGGTTTTTCGCCCGTCAAAAAATACACCATGTTGTGGAGGTGACTGCCCAGGTCCAGTGAAATCTTGGGGATGACGGTGTCGTGAAGTCGCCAGGCCTGGGGCTTGGGCGGCTCACCCGCGGCGCCGAGCCGCATGAATCCTTCCTGGGGCATTTCCACCTGCACCTGCTGGATTTTTCCCAGTTTTCCGTCGGCGATGAACTGCTTCAGTTCGCGAATCATGGGGTAGCCGGTGTAGTTGTACGTTGTGCAGAAAAATCCCTTGGTCTCGGCCACCGCTTTCGCAATCTCTTCGCCTTCTGCAACGCTTGTAGCAAGAGATTTCTCGCTGATGACGGCAAAACCTGCATGGAGGGCATCAATGATGATGTCCTTATGAAAATCTGTAGGCGCGAGAACCACGACGGCATCCAGCCGACCCTTTTCATTAGCCAGGAGATCCTTGTAGTTGGCATAAATCCGGTCTTGGGCTACTCCCCAAACGCGGCCTGTTTCGGCATTCACATCGGCGTGAGTGCTGAATGCGCCTGCCACCAGCTGAAAATGACCGTCCATCTGGCTTGCGGCCTTGTGGACTTCGCCAATGGCGGAATTAACACCACCGCCAATAAAAGCAATCTTGAAAGGTTCTTGCTGCATGTGGTTAATATACATTCGTTAGTTTGGGTCGGACATTTCAATGTAGATGTAGTTCGTCATTTTGGCGGTTTTTTCTGCCATCTCGGTGATGGAATCGAATTGCAGGAACACGATTCCCGCCTTGTAGTACAGCGGGTCGCCGGTTTTCTCGCCGGCTTTGAACCACAGGAATTTCTCCACGATGTTCTTCTGGATTTCTGGAGTGAAAACGACGTCATGTACGGTGCCTTCGCGCTCCGCCATAATGCAGTGCCGGAGGAAAGGCTTTACACGAGCCGCGGGTCCGCCGCAGTTTGTCTCGGGCCCGCCGCAGCTTACCTCGGGTGCGCTGCTGCTCGCGGTTTCGGGCACGCAAACCGTCGCACCGGTCTCTGCCGACACAATCATTTTCGGGTAGTCCACGCCGGTGGCATACTTCACGAACTTGATGTACAAATCGCCGGGCGCGCGCCTGCAAATCTCGATGATTACCGGCGTGCCATCAGCCCGCTCGATGTACTGGATGTGGAGAATGCCATCTACCAGATGGAGGTGAGCCGCCAGCTTCTCGGAATCCCGCACCAGTTGGGCGATGCCCGCGGGTGCGGTGGTACTTGGCGTGTTCGCACCGGAGACCATGTACTTGTTCAAAAAATACTGCTCGTTGTCTGCGAAGCAGAACGTCACTTTCCCGCCGATGAGGAATGCGGAAAATCCGTGGTTTGATCCCTCCACGAATTCCTCCACCACGATGTGGTCTTCACGGGTGCGGCTGCAGGCGTTTTTGTAGGCGGCGATTGCCTCTTCCAAGTTGTTGGCGCGCAAAATTCCTTTTCCGCCGGTGAGGTCCACGGGCTTTACGATGATGGGGTAGGTGAGGGGCGCCACTGCTCGGGCGAAAGCCTCGTCCGCGCAAGTCTTTACAGTGACGGCGTGCGGTGTCGCGATACCCAATTTCTCTGCTAGGGCGCGGTATTTATCCTTGTGATGAATCTGCAGGGCGGTTTCAAAACTGTCATGCCCCGGAAGCCCCAGTTTTTCGCACACATAAGCCGTACTCAGCAAGGCGAAATCATTACATCCGGAACAAACTGCATCCACATTTTCGCTGCGGGCCAGTTCCAGCATGGCGTCTTTATCGCTAAAGTCGGCGAAGACATTCTTGTCGGCGTATGGGTGCCCGAGGCCTTCGCGGGCATTGCCTGTAGTGATGACGTAGTAGCCCAAGGCTTGTGCGGCTTGTATCAGAGGAATTTCCGCATGTCCACCGCCCAGAAGGAGAAGTCTTTTCATCGAGACGGCGCCCTACTTAAAAAATTCCTGCACTTTGTCGCACACAAAATCCAGCTGGTCGCGGCCTAGCCCGTAAAACAGCGGAAGGCGCAGCAATCGGTTGCTTTCGCTGGTGGTGTAGCGGTCTTCGCCGCGGAACTCGCCAAATCGTTTGCCTGCAGGGGCCGTGTGCAGGGGCACGTAGTGGAATACGGCGAGAATCCCGTTTTCAACCAGGTGCTTAATCATCTTGGTGCGGCCTTCTAAATCCGGCATCTTGATGTAGAACATGTGGCCGTTGTGGGCGCATTCCGCTGGAATTTTCGGCAGTTCCAGCCAACCCCTTTTTTCCAAATCCTGCAGGCGTTCGCGGTAGGCGTTCCAGCTGTCCAAACGGTTCTGCAAAATCATGTCGGCCTTTTCCAGTTCTGCATAGAGGTAGGCTGCATTCAGTTCGCTGGGGAGGTAGCTGGAGCCCAGTTCCACCCAGGTGTATTTGTCCACTTCGCCGCGGTGGAATTGACAGCGGTTGGTGCCTTTTTCCCGGATGATTTCTGCGCGGTCGGCATACTTGGAGTCTGCAATTAGAAGCGCGCCGCCTTCGCCCATGCTGTAGTTCTTGGTTTCGTGATAGCTGTAGCATCCGAAATCGCCGAGGGTGCCGAGGGCCTTGCCTTTGTAGGTCGCCATCATTCCCTGGGCGGCATCTTCCACCACAAAAAGATTGTGTTTTTTGGCGATGGCGTTTATGGCATCCATTTCGCAAGCCACACCGGCGTAATGCACCGGCACAATCGCGCGGGTCTTTTCGGTAATCGCCGCTTCCACCAACTTCTCGTCCAGATTCATGGTGTCTGGGCGGATGTCCACAAAAATGCATTTGGCGCCACGCATGGCAAAAGCGTCTGCCGTGCTCACGAAGGTGAATGAGGGCATGATGACTTCATCGCCGGGTTGGATGTTGCAAAGGGCTGCGGCCATTTCCAGTGCATGGGTGCAGCTGGTGGTGAGGAGGGCCTTTGCGGTTCCCGTTTTTTCGCGCAACCAGGCGTGGCATTTTTGATTGAATTCCCCATCGCCACAAATCCGTCCGCTTTCCACTGCGGCGCGGACGTAATCGATTTCAGAACCGATAAAAGGCGGTTTGTTGAAAGGAATCCGAATCATACTTTGAAAATAAGTAAAATGGGTGCCTAAAAATAAAATGGGTTGGATGATGGTTGCTTTTTACGGCAATTCTCCGCCAATCAGCTCCATCTGTCGCTTGAAAATCTCCTTGCAGGCGTTTTCGCCCAGGTCGAGGAGCGTGTTGAGCATGTTGCGGTCAAAGCTTGCGTGTTCGCCGGTGCCCTGGACTTCGATGAAGTTCTTGGCATCTTGCATCACAACGTTCATATCCACATCGGCAGCGGAATCTTCCACATAGCAGAGGTCGCAGAGGGGCTTGCCGGCAACAACGCCGACGGAGATTGCGGTGATGCCGTGCTGGAGGATTTGTTCGGTGATGCCGAGGCGAGCTTTGATTTTCTTGAGGGCAATCGCAAGGGCCACGAAGCCGCCGATGATGCTTGCGGTACGCGTCCCGCCGTCGGCTTCGATCACGTCGCAGTCAACCACGATGGCGTTCTCGCCCAGTGCTGCCAGGTTGGCTGCGCCGCGAAGCGAGCGGCCCACCAGGCGTTGAATCTCCTGCGTGCGGCCGCTCGCGCCCTTGCGCTCGCGCTCCACGCGCTTGCCCGTGCTCTGAGGCAGCAGGCTGTATTCGGCGGTAATCCATCCGGTGCCGCGTCCGGCGAGCCAGTCGGGCACTTTCGGCAAAAGGGTTGCGTTGCAAATCACGCGGGTGCGGCCCATCTCGATGAGCACGGAACCATCGGCGCTGCTAATGAAGCCGGTGGTCATCTTGAGGTTGCGAAATTCGTCAAATTTTCTATCGGTACGTTCGTATGCCATAATATCCTCTTTTTCAAAAAATATACAATAAGTGCTCTAATTTTTATAGCTCAGCTTCACGGTTTTGCCTTCGTAGAAACTGCCTAGCCGATACACGAAATCGCATACGTTCTGCAGTTCCTGCAAGGCCTCAATTACAACGGGGTCCTTCGGGTTCCCTTCAAAAGACAAGTAGAAGATGAATTCCCAAGGCCTATCAGGGTGGGGCCTGCTTTCGATGCGTAGCAGGTTCAGGTTCCGCTTGGCAAAGCAGCCCAGGGCCTCGTAGAGGGCGCCGGATTTCCCGGAATCTTGCAGCGTGAAGATGAGTGCCGTTTTCACGGGGCTCGCGCACTCACTATTTAAGGGAGCGGCTTCTTTCTGTATGGCGTAGAACAGCGTGTAGTTCACACCGGGAATGTTCTCGATTCCCTCGGCTAAAACTTCCAGTCCGTAGTATTTGGCGGCATAAGCGCTGGCGATGGCGCCTACGGATTTGTCTCCGCGGCGAGCCACTTCTTCGGCGCTGCCCGCAGTGTCAAAAAACGCGGTGCTCTTGATGTGCGGGTGCCGCCCAAAGAACCTGCTGCATTGGGCAAGTCCCTGCGGGTGGCTCAGCACCTCGCGAAGGTCCTCGATTTTCGTGCCCGGGACTACACACAGGCAGTGGGAAATCTGCAGGAAGAGTTCCGCCACAATGGGGAGGCGCCATTTGTACGACAAATCAAAATTCTCATACACGGAACCCGCAGTGGAATTTTCGATGGGAATGGCGCCGCCATCCACAGCTCCGGATTCCACGCTCCGGAAAACTTCTTCAAAAGTGTTCATGGGGACAACTTCAACGCCCTCTCCGAACAAGTGGAGCGCTGCACTTTCGCTGTAGGCTCCGCGCCGACCCTGAAAAGCAATCTTCTTCATATCAAACCATTTCCACCAGAGAACAAGTATAAATTATGAATTATAAATTACGAATTATGAGTTGAACATTTTTTTTCCGTTTGCGGTTAATTCATCATTCTGCATTAGTGCTTCGCACTCATTTTGACTTCGGCTCAGCAGTGTGCCTGCAAGCAGTCACGTTGCTCTCGTCTTGACAAAATTCCGCATTCAGCATTCATAATTCAGCATTCACCTAAACCTTCTCGCCCCTTGATATTTTGGAGCCCAATAACTGTTGCTCATGGGTGTGATGGTCACGCCCTGGCTGGAACTTGCATGAGTGAACTTGTCGCCATTCATGTAGACGCCCACATGGTCAATTTTCCAAAAACTTCCGAAAAAGACAAGGTCTCCTTCCTTCAAACTTCCGCGGCTTACGCTGGAACCGCGACTGTCCTTATACATGTCGGCAGCGGTGCGGGGGAGGGTGATGTCGTATAAATCTTTGTAGATGTTCAGCACATAGCCGGAGCAGTCCGTGCCAGAGCGGGAACTGCCGCCATACACATAGGGCGTTCCCTGCCAGCTTTTGGCCATGGCTTCCAGAGATGTGGAGGAGCGCTGTGCGGGCGCGTTTGTGGCTGCCATCTTTTGTGTTGCGGCAGACTTTTGTGCTCCTGCGGATGTTTGCTTGCCCGCAACGTTTGTGCCTGCGGTACTGTTAGAGCCAGCAGCACTTTCCGAGCCGGTGGTTGCGGTGGATTTATATCCGCCAATACTCCTGTCGTACCCGGTACGCGTCGGGAAGGCGCAACTCGCAAAAAGCATGGCGATTGCCGTGCCCACGCAAATAAGGGAGATGTTTTTTAAACCGTGCACCACGTTAAATGTAATCAAAAAAACAATCCGTGCAGATTTCAAAACAAAAAAAACGGACGCTTAAAGCGCCCGAAATTAATTATCAATTCTGAATTTTAAATTGCCCGCAGTTCCCGCCCGCGGTTAATTCATCATTCTGCATTCATCATTCTGCATTCATCATTCATCATTCTTAGATCGCCACGCCCTAAAGGGCTCGCGATGACGTTTCTGATGCATCTCATCATTCATCATTCTGCATTAGTGCTTCGCACTCATTTTGACATCGGCTCGGCAACGTGCCTGCAAGCAGTCCCGCTGCACTCGCCTCGACAAAATTCAGCATTCTGCATTAATTTTTGCTTGCTTCCATCACCTGCCACAGCACTGCCTTGTGAGCGTGCAGGCGGTTTTCGGCCTCTTCATAGCTCATGTTCACCTTGAGGTTGTCCATCACGGAGTCCGTGATTTCTTCGCCGCGGTGAGCCGGCAGGCAATGCGAAACCTTGCAGTGTGCCGGAGCAAACTTCAAAAGTTCGTCATTGATTTGGAAGGGGAGGAAGTGGCTCTGCTTTTCGGCCTTTTCGCCTTCCTGGCCCATGCTGACCCAGACGTCACTATAAAGAATGTCGGCATCCTTCACGGCTTCCTTCGGGTCGTTGAACACGCGGTACTTGCAGCCGTGCTTCTTGAGGCCTTCGGCGGCTTCTTCCACAACCTTGGCGGGCTGTTCGTAGCCCTTGGGGCAGGCGAGGGTGAAGTTCATCCCGACCTTGCTTGCGAGGGAGAGGAAGCTGTTAGCCACATTATTTCCGTCACCGATGAAGGCGACAGTCTTTCCTTTGAAACCGCCCAAGTTTTCCTTAATCGTCTGCGCGAAGGCGATGGCCTGGCAGGGGTGGTAATCGTCGGTCAAAGCGTTCACAACCGGGATGGAGCCGTATTCCGCCAGCTGTTCAATCAATTCCTGCTTAAAGCAGCGGACAACGATGGCGTTCACCCAGCGGCTGAGGCAGCGGGCCACGTCCTTCACGCTCTCTCGCTTGCCAAGCCCGATGGAATCGGGGGCGAGGAGCACCGCGTGACCACCCAGCTGGTTCATGCCCACCTGGAAGGTGGTGATGGTGCGGAGCGAGGGCTTTTCAAAGAACATGCCGATGTTCTGGCCGTGGAGTCGGTCAGAAACCTTGCCGGCGTGGACCTCTTCCTTGAGGCGGCTGGCAATGTCAACAGTTTCCAGAATGCGTTCTTCGCTCCAGTCCTGGAGGCGGAGGAAATGCTTGTTGCGATCGATCATTTTTCGTCCTTTCGAGTAAACTTTATCAAAAAAAGAAAAAGGCTATTCGGAGAGTGCCCCGAATGGCCGGAATTTCTTCCAAGAAAGTACAAATATACATAAAATTCCATAAGAATGCAAGTCCTTGATGCTTTTGGACTTAAATACACCCTGCCGGCGCGGTTTTTGCCCCAAATAACCCAAATTGGACGTTCCTGAGGCCTCCCCGACGCCCGCCTTCCAATCCAAAATGTTATTTTTTACATACGGGGTGGAGATTGTTGTGGTGTCTCCAAGTGTGTCTATAGACGAGGTCCTTATGAAAAAGACGAGTCTGTTTTTGGTTGTGCTCCTCTGGGCGGCGTGTTCCGCTTTTGCCGCTACGGAATCATACTTTTGCGTCTATGATGACGGCTATAGCGGTAGTATAAGGCTGCTGCAGGTTTCGGCTGACCTCGTGAATTATGAATCCAGCGATGGCTTTTACCACTATTATGCTAGCGACGAGTGGGGGTACATTTCTTACGACTATCAATGCTTCGAAAAATGGTACGACCCGGTGGCGGAGGCTGCATCGAAGGACCTCCCGAGCGTTGTCCCGTATGATGCGCAATCCAAGTTGCAGGAGAGGATGAGTGCATTTGGTCCTGGCGCCATAGTAGTTCTGGCTTCCAATTTGGATTTTGGCGGATTGAATGAAGACAGTACCGCCTGTGTGAACCCCTTCAAGCCCATTTCCTTGACGCAGCAAGGGATGACGTTCCTGGGTCAGAATCCGGATACACAGGAACTCTACAAAATCAAGAACTTCTGCTACATTGCGGATGCTTCTGCCTCAGATGAGGTTTATGCCGGTTTCTTTGGTGAAATTTCTTACTGGTCTGCGGTTCAGTACTTGCATTTCGAGAGCCCTTACGTGAAGGTGGTGAACGTGCCGGATGATTCTCCGTTGACCGTTTATGCAGGCGTTGTAGTTGGCCATGTCGATCAATCCTATTTGCGTGATATATCTATTTCCAACGCCATGGTCCAGGCTCCTGTTGCGGGCGGTTTTGTTGGACTTGCGCAGGATGGTGAAATGACGAACCTGATGGCGGATGGCCTGAAGGTCTATTTGACAAAGGACGTGTTCGCTAGCGAGAATCCTGTTGCGTCCTTGGATGCTGTGAGCCCTTCCCTGGGTGGCGTTGTTGGCAATTTTGATGGAAGTGGCACTAATGGTGTAAGTTCCGCTAAACACGTTGGCTTGAAGTATGTGGATGTGCAGAATAAGGTTGCGGGTTTGAAAAATTCTGCAGGAGATGATTGGCCTGCCTATGTGGGTGGCTTTGCCGGCTCCAGCGCTTTTACTCAAAACGATTATGATGGTCGCGACTTCATTAGCGAGGCTTACATCAGAGGCAATGTGTCTTCGGTGAATGCGTCCGATGCTGTGGGCTATGTAACTGGTGAAACTCACGTTGATGAGGACATGTACGGTGTATTCCAGTCCATCTACTATTTTGGCGAGTCCGAATCGGCTCCCGATTTTGCGAGCAGTTTCTATTACGGAGGGGAAATTCAGGATGAGATAACAGAAGAACTCCAGTCTATCTTCAATGGAATGTACCGCAATGCTGTGGGCACGCTAGCCTCTACAGGTAGCGTGAAGAACGAAGACCCGTATGGCATGTATGATGGTCGACCGTTTGCTAGCACAGGAGTCTTGACCTCTGACGAGATGCATTCGAACATGTTCGCCTATGCACTGAACAGTACTATTTATGACAATCCTCCATGGTCCAGAGGCGATGATGTTGCCGATGGCCTGCCGTACTTTGCAGAAGAGGTTTCGGGTTCTAGGGTTTCTTTTCAGGTTTCGTTCAGCGTGAGTTCCTATGTCAGGGAAAATTTGCCGTCGGAATTGAGTGCAAAACTGGCCCGCAACGGGGACGAATTTGACGGCGAAGTTACGCTCAATGTGTATACGGATAATAAGGGTGTACCTTCTGGTGCTGCGCTGGATACCATCATCTACGTTATGGAGCAAGGATATGCTTGGAATAGCAATGAATATGGCACGTTTACTGCGGATAAAGTTTTTGATAAAAATGCAGGCTATAGTTTGTACGGCGATAAAGAGGTTGTGGTTGTGCCGCTAGCCCAATGGGGTGGCGAGGCTGTGACACTGGACAAGTTCGCAGGAACGGATTTGGATGGCTTTACCCCCTATTTCGGTTTTGTACCAAATTTCAAGGTCCACATTCTGGATGACTATGAAACCAAAAATTTTGAGCAGGTGCTGGCGCCGTCTTTTATGGCAGGTAATGCAGATACGCTCCTCTATTTTGTGTTGAACTCTGCTGCAATTTCAGTGAATATGGATGGCTCGGGAGAAAAGACCCTTCAAAGTGTTGATGCGATGGAGGGTGAGCCTTTGTCCAACCTTTCGGGCTTATGGCCTGATGACGTTGCTATGTCGGACATTGGCGATACCTTGTACTTGTACTATACGGCTACCAGCGATTATGGCTCGGAACGTATGCAGATAGCAAGTGAGGGTGCCTGGATTCGGCCCCTGGGTTATGCTGCCGATGATTTCTCCAAAGTGGTGCCCATCAACTCTCCCATAGTTTATTCGGATGCCGATGTTACATACGCACCGTATGCCCATGCCTATGAGTTGGGCTTCAATGCCGACCCGGGTCACCAGGTGGATAGTCTGGAGATCACATTGGAAGTGGTCGTGTATCCAGATGCTAGCTCTAGTGACAGTCGGGATTTTTATCCAGATGGTTCTGAGGCTTCCGTAGGAGATATGTTTGGCTCGGTTAGGGAACTGCAGGATTTCTTTGACCAAGACAAAAAGATGACAGGTACTTGGTATTTCCGTATTTCCGCTGATGAAACGTTGGTGATGGATTCTCTGTTCGTGGCTCTATCCAACGTAAAGAGAATCAAAGGACGTGAATCGAAGGCTTCCATTTCTATTTCTCCGTACATAACTCCTATAGACTATCAGGTGTCCTTCTTCCCTGCGGTAGCGAAGAAACTCTTCTATGGCGAGGATTTGCTCGATGTATATGGATGGTATGCTGATCGAATATATAATGTGGAGTCCGAAAATCCGTATTTCCCCAAAATGTATGGCTATGACGAGAGTATAGGAGAATTTGTTTGCTACGATAGTTGGCGGTTGGATACCACTATGGCGGAACCCGTCTTTTATGCGTTTGGTGATGATGCAGCGATGGCCTTTAATCCGGATGAGAAGAACATCCTCTATCCGGCAGCGTCGGAATGTGACATCTATCCGACGCGGGTAGAACTCTTGTCTGATGGTGAGGGCGAACCTGCGGATGCTGGTGGAACTCTGGAACTGTGGCAGATTATAGGGACAGAGGAATCGGGCTACGATACGGTGGCTCACGAGTTTACGTTGGATGCTGACAACAAATTTTCCATCGATGTTCCTATGGAAGATGCCGGAAGAATGTATTTCAGAGTAGGTTCGAAGCCGAATGAGGGTTATGTTCTGGAGAACGTCTTTGTTTTGCAGGAGTCTGCTGATGGAGCCGAGGGCTCTGCCGCTTATGACACGCTGTACTACCTAGATGGGCAAACTGCGACCTTTGTTCTGAATCAGGGACAGAATGTAGTTCTGGCACCCCGCTTCCGCGAGAACCGCACCTACTACATTACCTACGATTTCGGTGGAGATGAAGAAACCGTCTTCTACTTCGGGGAAGACTTCAATCTGGTGAAGACATTCACTACCGCAGATAACGAACTGGAATTGCCCCATATTTTCCGTGCTGACAGCGCCTTTGCTGGATGGACTTTTGGTAGGGGTGAAGATTATGGCATGAGGGCAGATGATGGCGGATCTATGGATGAGCCGGGGAAAGAGCATGGATGGTCGTATATTGGATATTCGGATGTGGAGGAGTTTGGACACGGTGACACACTGGATCTTACGGCTCTCTGGACAGAGGCCACTGGTGAAGACGTGTACCTTAATGAGGTGGTGTTCCTGAATGATTCCGTGGGTTCTGTGACCTTGACCCAGACGGTGGAAGGGAAGACTTACGTAACGAAGGTTGGCTCCGATGGAGCCTTGATTCCCAATGTGGAAAGGTATGGAACTATGCTTCCCTTTACGGTTGGTTTAGCGTTGAATGCCGGCTATGCCCATAATGATACGTTGTACATGACTGTGGACGGAATTACGGATACTATTGCTGTGGGTAGTGAAATCAGGCTTGGGTCGCTTGATGCCACATTCGAAGGAAACTTCACCCATACGGATTACGCTGTTTCCTTCAGGCATATCGCCGGCGATAGCGTCTTCTATGCCGAGGACTGGCTTGTGGATGGCGCCTGGAGTGACGACCGCAGTTATTCGCTGGATGTGGAGGAGATGAACTTCCCTGTGGTTTACGGGATGAGTGCTGATGGGAATGCTTTCTGCTACGAGTGGAGTTTGGACCCTGAAAATGAGGACAGCCGCCATACCTACTTTGACTGGTCTTTGGAACTTGTAGAAGCGGAAACGCCTCTAGTGTTGATGCCTGTTGTGGGCGAGTGCTCCGAAGAGGTGATTGCGGTGCCTGTGAAATTAGCTTTGGGTGGCGACGGCAACCCGGTGGAGGGCTTCGGCACCATTGCGTTGACTCAGGTTGTGGGTAGCGAGGAAAGCGAATTTGGCTTGGATACCATCGCTCATGAGTTTGTGGATGATGGCACTGGGAATTCTATCGTGAACGTTCCTTATGCGGGCAGATGGCTGCACTTCCAAATCAAGCCCATGCCAGCGGAAGGCTATGCGCTGGATTATGTGGTTGTCCTCACGGAAAATGATGCGGGTGGCTATGATGTTCGGGACACTCTGCGTGGGGCTGACGAATTGGTGCTTGAACGCCCAGTGGCTCTGGAACCCCACTTTACGGGCAACCGCACGTACTACGTGAGTTATAAACTTGAAGCGGAAGATGAAATTCTCTACTACACGTCGAAATGGGCGCCCCAGGATTCCTTCACTACGGAAGACCGTGGCTTGAGAATGCCGAGAGGCCTGTACCGCACGGATGCCTGCCTTGCGGGCTGGATCATCGAAAATGAAGGCACCCCTGCCGCGGAAGATGTCGTCCCTCTGCAAGAAATCTGGTACAACCAGATGGAAGAACTGGGGAAGGATTCTGTGACCATGGTCGCTTTATGGGATAGCACGGGCGAGTACTGCGAAGTGAGCAATGTTCGCGTGAGGTTCTTGGACGATACCGCCGCCGTGGTGACCTTGACGCGTACAGTGAACGGCGTGGATTACGATATCGTGGTCGGCGCGGAAGATGTGCTGATTCCGCAGGTGGATGAGGGCTTCCCCTTCACGGTGAAGGTTGTTGCGAAAGACAGTATTATTTGGGATGGTCTTACCATGTCCCTTGCGGGCGAAATGACCATGATTCAATCTGGAGATGAGATTATCCTTGGAAAGAAAGATGTGGCCTTTACCGGCGTATTCCGGAAACTGGAGCCTCAGCCACCGCTGCCTCCTCTGACAATCGATTCTCTGCCGGAGTTTGCCGAGAATACTCATCTCGAGGTTTCTGGCAATGCGCTTCTCTTTGCTTACGGCGTGAAGCATTGCAGTGAAACGGAAGAGACGGTGATTCGCATTACTCTGGATGGCCCCATCGCTGGAACAACTTCTTTGAAACTTGCTAGCGAAGAAACTTGCAACCGCGGTTGGGAATTGCACCCGCTGACGCCGGGCAAGTACCACTTCAAGGCGGTGGCTTTGCGGGGCTTTGTGCCGAATTCCTCTGTGGAAGGGGACTTCGAAGTTGTGGCCACCATTGCTTCTCCGGGTAAGGACTCCTGGCAGATGGTGGGCCTGAATGCGGTGGATGCAGATTCTGTGGTGATGGATGATGACGTCCGCTTCTTCTGGTGGAACGAATCCAAGAACTATGGCGAGTTCTGGCAGTACTACACTTTGACGGACCTTTCCGCATTCGAAAATGGTCGCGGCTACTGGTACAGCTCTCTCTCCGGTCGCGCCCTCCCGCTGAAGGATTCCGTAGAAATCCCGAAGGATGGCTTCAAGTTGGAATGGGCTCTGGATAGCCTCAACAGCGGCTGGAATCTGGTCTCCAATCCCTTTGGCTGGGAAATTGATTTGGGCGTTTCCGACGATGCCGACGTCACCTTCTGGCGCTGGAATGCAGAAACTGCAGAATATGAACGTGCCACTTCTGTGGGTCCCTACGAAGCGGTTTGGGCCAAGGTCGGTGGCGCTGTGAAGTGGTCCCTGAATGTAGAACCTGTGTTTGGCGAGAATGTCGTAATTACGGAACTTGAATTCAAGAAGGAAAAGGTTGCGAACTCAAACGAAAATCCTGGAGATATGCCCACCTTGAAGTTTGAGGGCAAGTCTGTGCCTCTGCCTCCTGCCAAGTCCAAGAAACCGGAGGATGGCGGCTATGCTGGGAAGGTGGATAGTACTGGCACTGGCTCCGGTGATGATGCCGGCAAGTCTCTCGCCAAGGCCGCTAATACTATGGAGTGGTCTATTCGGGCGATTCTTTCCGACGGTAACGGCAAGCGGGATTCCTGGAACGTGCTGGGCGTCGGCGCCCGGAATGTGGCTTGGGAAGAACCTCCTGCAGGCATGGGCAACCATGTGAACCTCTCCATCATGGATGGCAAACGTTCCCTGGCCAAGAGCGTGAAGACGGCTAATGCTTCCAAGGCAACGGCCGCGGACAATGCTTATGAATGGCAGGTGGAGCTGAGCGCTTCTACCGCACGCATGGGCTATCTGAGTTTCGAGGGCCTGGACGCCATCGGCAAGCTGGGCTACCGTGTGTTTGTGACGGTGGACGGCTTCACGCAGGAAGTTGCCGCGGGCTCCGCTGTGGAGGTTCCGCTCACCAGTCTTGCGAAGACGGCTACCGTGCGCGTGGCTGCCGAGCCGCGGAAGACGCTTACTTATGCCTTGGGCGGTCTCCGGATGGTTCAGTCCGGCAGCCTCCTGAACGTGACGTTTATGGCAAGCGATGGCCTCGCTGGCTCGGGCCTGACTGTCGAAGTTCTGGATTTGAAGGGTAAGGTTGCGGCTCGCACCGTCGGAAATGCTGTTTCTGGCGCAAATTCCGCAACTTTGACTGCTCCCGCAGGCGGCCTCTACATGCTCCGCGTGCGTGCGGGGAGCGCCCAAACATCCGGCAAAATTGTCGTGAAATAGCATTTTTAGCCGATGAAATTAATTGCCACGGGCTCTCAAAAGAGCTATCTTTGGGCCCGTTATGACAAAAGCTAAATTCATCAAACTCATCATTGCCTCGGTGCTCGCCATCGCGGCCCTGTTCGTCCCGTACGAAGCTCTCGGATTCGTCGGCGACAATGCGTTGAACCCTCTGGAAATCCGCGTCATCGCAATCTTCGTGATGGCCGCCCTTTACTGGATTCTTCAACCGTTCCCGATTTGGTCAACCTCCATGTTCGTCATCGTCTTGATGATCCTCACCCTTTCCAACTCGGCCTTGATTCCGTTCCGCGTGGAAGGTGTTGACCCCATTCCTTTCAAGGCCATCATGGCCACCTTCGCAGACCCGGTCATCATGCTGTTCCTCGGCGGATTCTTCCTGGCTTCCGCTGCCTGCAAGTACAACATGGACAAGAACCTGGCCCGCGTGCTCCTGAAGCCTTTTGGACACAACCCCAAGTTCGTGCTCCTCGGCCTCATGATTATCACCGCCGTGTTCTCCATGTTCATGAGTAACACCGCTACCGCCGCCATGATGCTCGCCATCCTGGGCCCGGTGCTCAAGCTCTTTGATGCAAACGACCGCGGTAAAGCAGCATTCGCTCTCGCCATTCCTCTTGGCGCAAACATTGGTGGTATGGGTACTCCTATCGGTACTCCTCCTAACGCCATCGCCCTTGCCGCCCTCCAGAACAACGGCTTCAACATTTCCTTTGGCCAGTGGATGGAATTCGGCGTTCCCTACGTGATTATTTTGATGGTCATTGCATGGCTCCTCCTCCTCAAGATTTACCCTATCAAGATGAAGGAAATGAACCTGAACATCGATGGTGCCAATGGTTTTGACAAGAGCCCCCGCGCCATCATCGTGTATGTGACTTTCGCAGTTTGCGTGCTCCTCTGGGTGACCGGCAACAAGGTCCACGGCATCAACGATAACGTGATTGCCATGATTCCTATGGCTGTGTTTGCTTTGACAGGCGTGATTGGTAAGAAGGATTTGAATGACATGAGCTGGGATGTGCTTTGGCTCGTGGCTGGTGGCTTTGCCCTCGGTCTTGGCCTCCAGAGCACTGGTCTTGCCAAGCACCTCATCAACACCATCCCGTTCAGTTCCTGGTCTCCGTTTGCCCTCATGATTGGTTGCGGATTCATCTGCCTCTTCATGGCAAACTTCATGAGCCATACTTCTACCGCAAGCCTCCTCGTGCCTATCTTCATCGTGGTGGCTGTGAGCTGCAAGGATCTCCTCGCTCCTCTCGGTGGTGTTACCTCCCTCATGGTGGCTGTGGCATTCGCAAGCTCCCTCGGTATGTGCCTCCCCATTTCTACGCCGCCTAACGCCTTGGCCCACGCGACGGGCTACACGGATACCCGCGGCATGGCTATTACCGGCCTTGTGATGGGTATTGGCGGCCTCGTGCTCTCTTGGGTCATGATGTTCGCCCTCTCCAAGATGAACTTCTTCGGCTAATCGCTCAGAAGTTTTCGCAAAAGAAAATTGAAAACGCTCGGAATTAAATCCGGGCGTTTTTTGTGCCTCTCCCTCGTCATCCCCGACCCGATCGGGGATCTAGCGGTTTTGACATTTGCCACCTTTTGGGGTGGCTTTTTTGTATGTGGAAATTGGCGTATTCGGCACGGGGTAATCAGCGTACTAATACACGTTTGTAAAGATAAATTTATAAATGTGCGAAAAACAGGGGCCTTTCGTCCCAAATAATTGCGCTTCGTCACATAATTGTATGAAACGGAACCCATTTTCTTGGAAAATTTGGGCATTTTTCTAAATTTGGGGCGTAAAAAAAAGTATGCGAGGCATGCTGTATTTTGTAATTGGTACAAAAATGGTTTGGTGTGCCTTGCAAGGAGAAGAAATATGAAGCGTAACATATTCTCTATCAAGAAGTTAGCGACAGCCCTCCTATGCCTGTTCGCCTTTGTGGGGCAGGGCTTCGCTGCTGATGTTTCCATCAAAACATGTGCGGAATTGCAGGCCTTTGCTACGTGCGTTAATAATGGAAAGAGAATAAGTTCTATGACTGGATACACTTCAACTACTCGTTGTGCCGCAGCTAGTGTGGTGCTTACCCAGGACATCGACTGTTCCGGAACAACTGGCCTGACCCCTATAGGAAATGGGACCAACACCACCAATCAAAATTACTACTTCCATGGTTCCTTCGATGGTGACGGGTATTCTATTACCGGGTTTACGTTGAACACGAACTCCACTTATGCGGGTCTGTTTGGCTATGTCAATGGAGCGACAATAAAAAATGTTTCTGTGGATGTGGCGATAACTCAAACGAACACAGGCACTACAGATAAAATTTATGCGGGTGGATTGGTCGCCTATTTGAAATCAGGGGCGATTTCTAACTGTCTCGTTTCGGGAACCGTTAAGTCGACGCAAAGTAACGCTAGTCTCAGAACTGATGCTGGAGGTGTTGCTGGGTACATGGAAGGAGGAACGATTTCTGATTGCCTGAGCCTCGTTGCTGTTGAGGGAATAAATAGTACCCGTTCAAATTTGGGTGGCATTGTAGGCTTTTTGCAGGGGGGGACAAACAACCCAACAATTCAAAGATGCGTATATGACGGATCCGGTGTCAATGTGGGGGAGAATCGTGATGGTGGCGCGATTGTTGGTTGTTTATATGGTAAAGTGACTATTCAAAATTGTTTTTTCGATTCGGAAAAACTTCCTGGTGCGACAGTTACGGGTAATAACCAAGGAACAATTACTGGTGAAAAAACTAATTCCGGGAAAACTACTGCGGATTTGATTTCTGAGTTGGTTATGGACAAACTGGGAGATCCATGGGATATTGTGGATGGGGTCCCAATGCCCAATGGTTTTAGGCGGCATACAGTGACTGTTATCTATACGTATTCGGACGGATCTAAGACGGATACCACTACCACAAGCAAGAAGCCGGGTGAAACATATAGCATAACTACCCCTGAAGTAACGGGCTATACTCCCGACAAAACTGTTGTTTCTGGAATCATGGGCACGAGCGATATCAATGTAATTGTTACCTATTCGCCTTCGACATACATCATTACCTATAACAAGGGTGCAAATGGCACGGGTTCCATTCCTGCTGGCACCAAGACTTATGGTGTTGCTTATACCTTGAGCGATAAGACGTTCACTCGCACGGGCTATACGCAGACGGGTTGGGCTACCACAGATGGTGGCGCTCAGGCCTACGCTCTTGGTGGCTCATATACGATAGATGCTGCTATTACACTTTATCCAGTATGGACTATTAATTCTCATACTGTCCAGTATAGGGTTGATGGCGAAGTTTGGTCATCCTCTTCCGCGGAATACCATGCGACAGTGACTCCTCCAGCCGCGCCCACAAAAACAGGCTATACCTTTAAACAGTGGAACAGCAGTCAGGTGGAATGGAGTGCAAATAACGCAACATTTACCATGATTGATGAAGCTGTTGTTGTTGATGCGGAATATGAAGTCAACAGCTACACGGCAACCTTCAATGCCAATGGTGGTGAATTTAGCGAGGGCGTGACGACAGCGACGAAGCAGGTTGCCTATGATGCCGCGATTACCGCTACGGACATTACGGAACCCACTCGTGAAGGCTACGCATTCAAAGGCTGGGCTCTTACGTCCGATGCTACTGCCGCTGCTGAAAATCTCGGCACCATGAATAGCACCGAGGGTGTGACGATTTACGCTGTATGGCAAGTGAACCAGTACACCATCACGTTGAATGCCAATGGCGGTACGCTCGGAACAGGCGCGAGCCCGATTACTCAGGAATACGGTACTACGATTCAGACTCGCGCTAATCCCACAAAGACGGGCTACACGTTCGACGGTTGGTTCGAAAATCAGGATCTTTCTGGCACTGCCGTAACGATTCCTGCCACCATGCCTGCCAAGACTTACACGCTGTATGCTAAGTGGACTCCGGCAGAAGTGAATTACACGGTGAAGACCTGCACCATGGAAACCGATAGCACTTATGATGAAAGCAAGTGCTCTACGGTAACGAAGAAGGGCTTCACTGAATCCACGGCGGATGCAACTCCTGAATCCTTTGATACGGGCTTTGAACTAGATGATGGAAAATCTACGCTTACGGGAACTGTCGCAGCTGACGGAAGCCTCGCTTTGAGCGTGTACATCAAGCGCATTGCTTACACCATCACCTTCGTGAACTATGACAACGCACTGCTTCAGGAAAGCGATTTCTTGTATGGCGCAATTCCTGTGTATTCCGCTGCGACACCTACCAAGGCCGCAGACGCACAGTACACTTACGCCTTTGCGGGTTGGAGCCAGACAATCACCGAAGTCACTGGAACGGCGACCTACACGGCGCAGTTTACGCCGACGCCGGTCTCCTACACCTTGACTTGGGATTTTGCCGGCGGTACGGCAAAGAGCGCATACACTGCTGCTGGCCAGGTTCCTTACGGAACGACTCTTGAAATTCCTGAGATGGAGAAGGAAGGCTATGGATTCCAGGGCTGGAGTCCTGAAGCTCCGACAACTATGCCGGCCAATAATTTGACACTGACGGCTACATGGGCTCCGAACCAGTACACGATTTCGTTCAACAGCAACGGCGGCAGCGAAGTCTCCCCGATCGTCGCCGACTATGGTGCCACGGTTGCCGCTCCGGCTGCTCCGACAAGAGATGGTTACACGTTCGTTGGCTGGTTTACAGACAACGGAACGTTTGCGAATGAGTTCACATTCTCCACGATGCCTCTGAACGGTGCGACATTGTATGCCAAGTGGGATATGGCTGTGCAGGCTACGGCCTTCACGGGAACTTACGATGGCGAGCCTCACGGCATTACTGTTACCGCTCCTGCGGGCGCAACGGTAACCTACAGCACGGCTGCGGACGGCACTTATGGCGATGCAATCACCTATACGGAAGCCGGTGCTTATACGGTTTACTATAAGGCGAGCCAGACGGGCTATGCCGATGTGAAGGGCTCCTCTACGGTGACCATCAATCAGGCTGCAGATTTGGCTATTTCTAAGTTTGACGGCGCAACGTTCACTTACGATGCGGCTGCTCATGCGTTGTCGACTGCCGCTACGACGAATGCCGTGACGGGAACGACGGCAATCGAGTACCAATTTGATGGTGATGCGGAATGGACGGCGACTCTCGCGAGCCTCACGAAGGTTGCCGCCGGCACCTACACCGTGAACGTGCGTGCCACGAACCCGAACTACAGCAATACGGCTGAAGGCTCTGCAACGCTTACCATCAACGAGGCAGCCATTACCGTGAAGGTTGAGGGCTCCACTTTATCCATCAAGTTCAATGGCGGAGAGTGGAAAACTAGCGGTTACACGATGAACAGCGAAAGTCCCCTCTTCGATAGATCAAAAGTCAAGTTTAGCGGTTCTACAGTCGTAGCACGGACAAATGCCGGCAAGACGTTTATGGGCCTCAAGCCGACCGACTTCTCCTACGATGACGCAAACATCACAGCTACATTCGATGTGACGGATGGTTACTTGGAAGTCCTCCGTGCTGAAGTGGTTGTGACGATTACGGGTCACGGCGTTACCGAAACTTATGATGGAACGGAAAAGACCGCCACGGGTTACGAAATTTCTGCCAGCAACAAGGGGTTTGATAAGGGCTCTGTTTCTTACGATGGCACGTCGAGTGTCACGGCCAAGAATGTTGGTACTGTGGCAATGAACTTGGATGAAACCAAGTTCTCCAGCACGGACGCTAACTTCAGCAAGGTGACTTTTGAAATTGCTGAAGATGGCTATGTAACCATCAATCCGAAGGTCGCGACTCTTGCCTGGGGTTCTGCCGAATTCACCTACACGGGCGTGGCGCAGGTTCCGACGGCGACTGTCTCGAACCTCGTCGATGGCGACGAATGTACTGTGACTATCGATGGCGCAGGCACGGATGTGGGCAACTATACCGCGACTGCGACCGCATTGGACAACTCCAACTACGCGCTTCCGGAGTCCGGCCTGACGAAGGCGTTCTCCATCGCGCAGGCGACGATTGTCGTCGAGACGGAAAGCGCGAAGCGCGCCTACAACGGCGAAGCGCTCACCGCTAGCGGCTCCATCAAGAGCGGCCTCGTGAACGACGAAACGGCGACGATTACACTCACCGGCGCCCAGACCGACGTGGGCACGAGCCAGAATACGTTCACCATGAACTGGGGTACCGCGAAACTTGCCAACTACAAGATTTCCTCCACGCTCGGAACGCTCGAAGTGATTCCGGCCGCCGTGACCGTGACCGCCGATGACAAGCAGAAGACTTATGGCGGAACTGATCCGACGCTCACCGCGACGGTGACGGGAACTGTCGGCGAAGACAAGGTGGAATACACGCTCTCCCGCGCAACTGGCGAGAACGTCGGCGAATACACTATCACCGCATCCGGCGCCGCTACGCAGGGCAATTACTCCGTAACGTTCAAGACTGGAAAGTTTACTATTGCCCCAGCCTCATTCACTGTCGCCGGCACGAACTACGAAGGTGCCTATGACGGAGAAACACATGGTGTAGCGGCGACTGCCAGCGTCACGGAAGGCACGACCGTCAGCTACAGCACGGATGGAGGCACGAACTGGTCCGCGACTGTCCCGACGATCACCAATGTCGGCGAAATCTCTGTCAACGTGAAAGCCGAGAATGCGAACTACACGACCGCAACGAATACCTACGTACTCAAGGTGACGAAACGCGCCATTACGCTTGTTTCTGCCTCTGCCCGCAAGTTCTACGATGGCACTGCCCTCACGGCTGGCGCCGTTACCGTTAGCGAAGGCTCCTATGCAGATGGTGAAAGTTTCCAGTATAATGTGACCGGAAGCCAGACCGATGTCGGTGAAAGCGACAACGAATTTACTTACAGTGCAACGTCCAGCGCCTCTAGCGCCAAGGTCGGCAACTACGAAGTGACCCTTGAGAAGGGCAAGTTGATAGTGGATCCTGTGGTGACGTTCGTGATGAACGGTCACGGCACTCAGGTGACTGCGCAGAACGTGCTCACTGGTGAAAAGGCCTCTGAACCTGCCGAACCTTCCACAGAGGGATACACCTTCGGCGGATGGTTCACGGACGACGGCACCTTCGCGAATGCCTACGATTTTGACACTGAAGTGACTGCGAATACGACACTTTACGCCAAGTGGACAGTGAAAAAGTACATGGTGACTTTCGTGGATGAGGACGGCGAAACCGTTTTGGCCTCTAAGGACTATGACTATGGTACTGCGGTCGCTGACATTGAAATTCCCGAGACTCCCACCAAGGCCGAGGACAATACCTACACCTATGCATTTGCAGGCTGGTCTCCGGAACTTGCCGCTGTGACGGGTGTGGCCACTTATAAGGCCACCTACACTCCGACATACAAGAATTACCATATTGCCTTCAAGACCGATGCCAATGTGGTTCTTTTTGACAAGGAAGATTTCCACTACGGAGACGCCCTCGAAGCACCGAGCAATCCTACTCGCGAAGCGACAGATGAGTATACCTATGAATTTGACAAGTGGGATCCCGCCGTTCCCGCTACAGTTGAAGGTTCGCAGACTTATATAGCCAAGTTCACGCCGGTACCGAACAAGTATACGTTGACTTGGGATACGGATGGCGGAACCATTACTAGCGCAGAAGATGCCTATACTGCCGCCGGCCAGGTTGCCTATGGAACGGAATTGGTGGCTCCGGTTGTCACGAAGGAAGGCTTCACCTTTACAGGTTGGACTCCAGAAGTTTCCACGATGCCTGCTGAGGACGCTACCTTTAAGGCTCTCTGGACTGAACAGCTTGTCGTGTCCTTCAACGTCCAGGGCCACGGAACTGCTCCGGCAAGTCAGTTGCTGGATAAGAATGAAAAGGCCGTCGAGCCGACTGCACCCATGGCTCAGAACTATATCTTTGGTGGTTGGTTCAAGGATGCCGCATGCACTCAGAGTTGGAACTTTGACGACCCGGTTACGGAGTCCATGGAACTGTTTGCAAAGTGGACGGGCGCTTTCAGCTTGACATTCACGTTGGATGGCGTTGACATTGAAACCCGTTCTGCAGTTTTGGAAGGAACGGAGATTACGGTTCTTGATTCTGCCACAAAGGATGACCATGAATTTGCCGGCTGGGTCATGGAGACGGAAGGCGTCACCTTCGAAGCTGTGACTGGTGGACACAAGTTTGTGATGCCGGCCAAGGCCGTGAATATTTCCGGCGCTTACAAGTATTTCGTGAAGTATAAGCTTGATGATGACCAGGTAGGCGACCCAGAAACTTACACCTATGGAACAGAGGTTACTGTTCGTGAACCGGAAACCAAGACTGGCTACGACATTTCTGATTGGACGTCATCTGTGACAATTACGGATGGCAAGTTTGCGATGCCTGCTGCCGATGTGGAACTTACTGCGACTTCCACCGTGCACAAGTATTCTATTACGTACAAGGTGACCGGCAGCTATTTTGCTGACGACGCCTTTAATGTGACGGAGAATGTTGCTTATGGAACGGAGCTTTCTCTCATTACGACGGATATGACCAAGGAAGGCTATACGTTCAGTGGCTGGAGCGGATTGCCCGCGACTATGCCTGACAATGCGGTCGAGGTGACGGGCTCTTACTCCATCAACCATTACGATGTGGCTTGGAAAAACGGCGAAGAAACCTTCAGTTCTTCCTCCGTTGCCTATGATGCGAAGGTCAGTGCACCGACGACAGCTCCGACAAAGGATGGTTACGATTTCACTGGTTGGACAACGAGCGATGTCGATCTGGCTGACGACTACTCCTTCACTATGCCGGCAAAGGCCGTGACGCTCAATGCAAACTGGGCTTTGCTGACGTACGACATCGTCTACGAAACCAATGGCGGCAATGCTATATCCAGTTCCAGTTACACTATCGAAAGCGCAGATGTTATGCTGCCTACTCCGACGCGTACTGGTTATGATTTCGGTGGTTGGTTCGACAACGAAGGCCTCAGTGGCTCTGCGGTGACGAAGGTTGCTGCGGGGTCCTTCGGTAACAAGAAGTTCTATGCCAAGTGGAGTGTTATTACATACGAAATTGCTTATGAGGGTCTGGGTGATATGACCCATGAAAACCCGGCTACGTACACTGTGGAAGATGCAATCGTTCTTGTGAATCCGTCTGATAGCACCGGCTATAATTTCGATGGCTGGTACATTGGCGAAGATAAGGTGACGGGTATTGCGAAGGGTTCTACTGGCGATACGACGATTGTTGCAAAATGGTCTCCCAAGAATGTTGACTTTAAGGTAGTGTATAAACTTTACGGTTTGACTGGTACGGTGGAAAAAACCATGGCTGAAGAAATTCTCCAAGGCCCTGCCGATGCACTTATAATAGACCACATCTCATGGAAGAATTTCGGCGACGGCTACAGTTATGAGCTTGTGTACATCAATGGCCAAGAACATAATAAATCCTACTTCACAGACAAAATCGCTAGAGATGGATCTACTATTGTTGAAGTTCGTGTTGAGCATAACGAATTCACGTTCACGTTCTATACCGAAGGTGAATCGGGATGGGAACAGTGGGATGCACAGCCGTTGTACTATGGCTATGACGAATCTGAAAACTTCAAGGTCAAGGCTCCCACTGTTCCGACCAAGACGGGCTATACATTCGTAGGCTGGTGCGCCGATGCACAAACTTGCGAGAGTGTCCAGACGTTCCCGATGAATGTTCCTGCAAAGAACATGAATTTCTATCCCAAGTGGACCATCACCCAGTACACCATTACCTTCGATACGAAGGGCGGCAGTGCTATTGATGCCATTACGCAGGATTACAACACTGCTGTGACGGCTCCGGAAGATCCGACCAGGACGGACTACCTGTTCGCTGGCTGGGACAAGGAAATTCCGGCCGTAATGCCTGCGGAAAACATCACGATTTCTGCCAACTGGAATATGGATGTCAAGGCTACAGGCTATACGGGCGTCTACGATGGCAATGCTCACGGCATTACCGTTACCGCTCCGGAAGGCGCTACTGTAACATATAGCGACGCTGAAGATGGTTCTTATGTCGCCGCCCTCACTTACGCCGATGTGGGAACGTACACGGTTTACTATAAGGCTTCTCAGGAAGGCTACGCTGATGTGAAGGGTTCTGCCACGGTGACGATTACACCGGCTACGATGACGCTCGTTGTTGCTGGCTATACCGGCACCTATGACGGCATCGCTCATAGCGGTACGGCAACTCCGAGTGTGACGACTGGCACGACTATCAGCTACAGCGTTGACAATGGAACCACTTGGACGACAGATGTCCCGACATTCACTAATGCCGGTACTGTTGACGTGAAGGTGAAGGCTGAAAACGACAACTATGAAACAGTAACGGATGACTATGCTGTTGCCATCGCAAAGCGTGCAGTGAAGCTCACTTCTGGCTCCGCCCAGAAATTCTATGACGGCATGGCCCTGACGAACGATGGAATCACCGTTGATGGCTCCTTCGCAAATGGTGAAACCCCGAAGTATACCTTCACTGGATCCCAGACGGAGGCTGGCTCCAGCGAGAATACGTTTACTGTCAGCATGAATAGCCCTGCTAGCGATGACAACTACGACTTTACGCTGGTCAACGGCACCCTCACTGTTGATCCTGTGGTGACGTTCGTGATGAACGGTCATGGCACGCAGGTGGACAGACAGGAAGTGCTTACTGGCGAAAAGGCTACCGCTCCTGAAGATCCATCGGAAACGGGTTACACGTTTGATGGCTGGTTTACGGATGACGGCACCTTTGTCAGTGCCTATGACTTCAATAGCGCCGTGACCGCGAATACGACTCTCTACGCGAAGTGGACTGCAATCGTGTATGAAATTGCCTACTTCCTGAATGGTGGCGAGGACGATCTCTCCAACCCTGCCTCCTACACCATTGAAACGGAGACCATCACCCTTGTGGCCCCGACAAGGACAGGTTATGACTTCAAAGGCTGGTATGGCAACCGCCTGTTTGACGGCGATGTAATCAAAACCATCCCGAAGGGTTCTACAGGCAAGGTGAACCTGTATGCCAAGTGGACTCCCACCACCTATGTCATCAAGTTCCATAGCAATGGTGGTCCGGATGTACCAGACCTTGCTGCTGGTTATGAGACGGAAATTTCAATTCCTACCCCGGAATGGGAAGGCTACACATTTGATGGCTGGTTTACGGATGATGTGGATTTCCAAAATAAGTTTGAATCCACGACCATGCCTTTGCACGGAGCCCATCTCTACGCCAAGTGGACTGCAGTCGTGTATGACATTGCCTATTTCCTGAATGGCGGCGAGGACGATCTTTCCAACCCTGCCTCCTACACCATTGAAACGGAGACCATCACCCTTGTGGCCCCGACAAGGACAGGTTATGACTTCAAAGGCTGGTATGGCAACCGCCTGTTTGACGGCGATGTAATCAAAACCATCCCGAAGGGTTCTACAGGCAAGGTGAACCTGTATGCCAAGTGGACTCCCACCACCTATGTCATCAAGTTCCATAGCAATGGTGGTCCGGATGTACCAGACCTTGCTGCTGGTTATGAGACGGAAATTTCAATTCCTACCCCGGAATGGGAAGGCTACACATTTGATGGCTGGTTTACGGATGATGTGGATTTCCAAAATAAGTTTGAATCCACGACCATGCCTTTGCACGGAGCCCATCTCTATGCGAAGTGGACTGCAATCGTGTATGACATTGCCTACTTCTTGAATGGTGGCAAGGACGATCTTTCCAACCCTGCCTCCTACACCATTGAGACGGAGACCATCACCCTTGTGGCCCCGAAAAGGACAGGTTATGACTTCAAAGGCTGGTATGGCAACCGCCTGTTTGACGGCGATGTAATCAAAACCATCCCGAAGGGTTCTACAGGCAAGGTGAACCTGTATGCCAAGTGGACTCCCACCACCTATGTCATCAAGTTCCATAGCAATGGTGGTCCGGATGTACCAGACCTTGCTGCTGGTTATGAGACGGAAATTTCAATTCCTACCCCGGAATGGGAAGGCTACACATTTGATGGCTGGTTTACGGATGATGTGGATTTCCAAAATAAGTTTGAATCCACGACCATGCCTTTGCACGGAGCCCATCTCTATGCGAAGTGGACTGTGAACCAGTACACCATTACCTTCGATACGAAGGGTGGGTCTGAAGTTGCTCCGATTACCCAGAACTATGGTACCGCGGTGACGGCTCCGGAAAATCCGGCCAGGATGGGTTACCTGTTCGCTGGTTGGGATAAGGAAATCCCGGACACCATGCCTGCGGAAAACCTCACGATTACTGCCAGCTGGAATATGGATGTCCAGGCTACAGGCTATGAGGGCGTCTACGATGGCAATGCTCACGGCATTACCGTTACCGCTCCGGAAGGCGCTACTGTAACATATAGCGACGCTGAAAATGGTTCTTATGTTGCCACCCTCACTTACGCTGATGCGGGTGAGTACACGGTTTACTATAAGGCTTCTCAGGAAGGCTATACTGATGTGAAGGGCTCCGCCACGGTGACGATTACCCCGGCTACGATGACACTCGTTGTTGCAGGCTATACTGGCACCTATGACGGTGTTGCTCATAGCGGCACGGCGACGCCGAGCGTCACCGAAGGCTCCACAGTCAGCTACAGCGTTGACGACGGAACCACTTGGACGACAGATGTCCCGACATTCACTGACGCCGATACTGTTGACGTGAAGGTGAAGGCTGTGAATAGCAATTACCAGATGGTCGAAGACAGCTACACCGTCGCCATTGAGAAGAAGGCTGTGACTGTCGCTGCCAACGACAACCAGAAGGTGTTCGGCGAAATCGATCCGACGTTCACCGCGAATGTTGACGGCCTCGTCGGTGACGACAAGGTCGAATACACGCTCGCCCGTGCCACTGGCGAAACTGCTGGCAAGTATGTGATTACCGCTAGCGGCGACGCAATTCAGGGCAACTATACTGTAAGCTTCACGAATGGTGTATTCACCATCAGTCCTGTTGTTACCGTTGTTCTGGCTGATTCTGTACAGCTGGTTTGCACCGAAGGCGCAACTGGCGCTGAAAACTGCACGGAAGATGGCAAGTCCATCGATCACACCTATGGCGAAGAAACTTCTCCGCTGCCGGGTGCTGTGATTGTGGATGTGACTACCGGTGCAGTTGACACGACATGGCATTTCCAGGGCTGGTTTGAAAATGAGGACGGCATCGAACCTGAGGTGACGAAGATTGATGCCGCCGAAACGGATCCTGTAGTCATCTATCCGTTCTTCGAAAAGACTATCGAAGTTGTGATTGGCGATTCTACCACAATTCCTGTGGTCATTGACAACAACGACACGAAAGATAGCATCGAGGCTAAGGTGAAGGAAGCTGCTGAAAACAGCAATCCGCCTATCAAGCCGAATCCGGAAAGCTATGTGAAGGAACCGTATGAATACACCTATAGCGGTGAATACGAATGCGAGCTGAAGGAAGACAAGTACCTCTGCGAAGCAATCTTCGATTCTACCGCCATCACCTACGACGTGGTTATCAACCTGCCGGATAGCATCAAGCTGGATTGCACGAATTCCAACGGCTGCACGGTAGACCCGAAGACTGGCGACACCACCATTACTCACAAGTATGGCGAAGAAACCATCCTGCCGACGGCCAACGTTGTTGACACCAAGACGGGCAAGGTTGACTCTACTTGGGAATTCCAGGGCTGGTTCGATAACGAAAATGGCCAGGGCGATGCCATCAAGACTATTGGCGCTGACGTCTACGGCGACACCGCCATCTATCCGTTCTTCACGAAGGAACTGGATGTTGAAATTGCCGACACCACCATCACGGTTGTCATCGACAATAACGATTCCAAGGATAGCGTGGACAACAAGGTGACGGAAGCCATCCGTGACGCTGGCATTAAGGATCCTACAAAGCCTGCCGATTCCAAGTATTCTTACGAGTTCGAGAAGTATGAATACGATATGGAAACAGGCAAGGTGACGCCGGTATTCAAGCCCACAGGTCGCGAATACAAGATTGTCTACATGATGCCTAAGGCTGCCGCTCTGTCCAAGGAAATCAAGACTTACACTTATGGTGTCGGCACCGTGCTTCCCACGGCAAGCATCAAGGGTGATAAGGACTGGATGTTCATGGGCTGGTATGCGGACGAAGGCTTTATCGGTGAACGTACAAAGGAAATCACGAAGAAGGACGTTGGTAAGAAGGTTCTCTATCCGATGTTCCAGAAGGATTTGCGTTACAGCACTCGCGATGAATCTGGTGTGATTTCTGTGATTTACGATGAAGACGTGGTGAATGCCATCGAGAGAACGCTTGCTGGTGTGCGTCCTGCAGATTATGACGAATCTGGCGTGACCTACACCTTCAGCAAGTGGGTTGAAAAGAACGGCGTTTACACGGCTGAATACACCGAGAAGACAGGCATCAACCATCGCGCTATCGCAAACTTCCATGTGATGGTCTCTGGCCGCACACTTGAAATCAGCGGTGCCAAGATGGGCGCAAAGATTGCCGTGTTCGACATGAGCGGCCGCATGGTTGCTCAGGGTATTGTTGAAAACGGCACCACGCGCGTTGACCTGGCAAAGGCCGGCAGCTATGTGGTCCGCGTGAACAACCAGGTGAACCGCGTCAACGTGCGCTAACTAGCCCCGCGCTAGTATCGCGCGACACAGCACTATATTAAGATTTAAAGTTCGCAGGCAAACGCCTGCGGGCTTTTCTATATTTGGCCCCGTGGTTTATTTGAAAGGCTTAAGAGATGGTCTCCCTATAGGAATCGGCTACTTCGCCGTCTCCTTCTCTTTTGGTATTGCAGGTTCCAAATTCCTCTCCTGGATTTGGGTGACGCTCATCTCCGCCACAAACATCACTTCTGCTGGCCAGTTCGCCGGGCTCCAAATCATGAATGATGCCGCGGGCACTCTCATCGAGATGGCCATCGCCACCTTCTTCATCAACCTTCGCTATTCACTGATGGCCATATCTCTTTCGCAGAAGGTGAAACCCTCCTTCGGGACGGTAAAGCGACTCCTTCTCGCCATGGGCATCACGGATGAAATCTACGCCGTTTCCATGAGCCGCAAGGGTCGCATTCGCCCGCTCTATTTCCTCGGTCTCTGTACGCTTCCCTACATCGGCTGGACAGGCGGCACCATGACCGGCGCCATCTGCGGCGAAATCCTCCCGGCCTTTGTGACCAATGCCTTGGGCGTCGCTCTCTACGGCATGTTCATCGCTATTTTCGTGCCGCCCATGAAGGAACATCGGCCCACGCTCATTGCGGTCCTTATGGCGGTGGCCCTCAGTTTTGCCTTCAAGTACGCTCCTGTCTTGAATAAAGTCACCTTCGGCTTTGCAATCATCATCTGTTCTGTGGTGGCGTCCCTCATTGCGGCCTACTTCTTCCCCGTGAAAGTGGAGGATGACGAATGAACTTGAGAGACTATTTCTGCTTTTTATTGGTGATGACTGGTGTGACTTACGTGCTTCGCGCAGTGCCTTTTGTGCTCATGAAGAAGCAGCTGCAAAGCCCATTCCTGAAATCCTTTTTGGCGTACATTCCCTACACGGTTTTGGCGGCCATGACGGTGCCCTCCATTTTCTATGCCACGGAATCCAGACTTTCGGGAATTCTCGCCCTCGTCACTACGGTGATTGCCGCCTGTTTTGGTGGCGGTCTCGTGATTGCGGCAATTGTCTCCTGCTGCACCGTGCTTTGCATCGACGGGTTCATTCCCATGCTCTTTTAATTTGCTAAGGTTTGATTATGAATTTCGGTCGTTTTGAGGCTTTGATTGAAAAGTTCCCTCAGGTCCAGATTTTTAGCGCCGAAGGGGAAGATTTGGACAGGGTTATTTCCCATTTTCTAGCCCAGCGTGAAAACGTCTCCACCATGAGCGAAGCCATGCAGCGGAAAATCCAGCAGGCGCTGGCTCCCTTCTGGCAACAGCGATTCATCAGCCTGCACGATGCCGAAGCCCCGCTGGTGCGGAATCTCCTTTTGAACAAGAAGTTCTTCCTCCAGACGGACCGCTATGTGGACGACGTGCCTTTTCCGCAGACCAATCCCGACAAACTGGAGGAAGCCCTCCGCATTGCCGATTTGAGCGAAGGCATTCTGGACCGGAAATTGCTGAGCCTCTCCAATGGCGAACTCCGCCGCGTTCTTCTGGCCCGCCTCTGGATGGAAACGCCTGAATGGATTTACTTCAACGATTTGTTCGGCGGACTTGATCCAGAATACCGCAATCACCTGGCCAACTGCGTGCTGGACCTCACGAAAAAATCCAGCGTGAACATCGTGGTGCGCCTCGCCCGCGAAGATGAACTCATTCCGGAAATCCCCGCATTTGTCTACGCCAACAAAACCTTTTTCACCTACGAAGGCGCCCTCCCCGCAACCACCGCCAAACCCAAATTCACCAAGGCGGAGTTGAAGGATTACGAAATCGTGCCTTTGAAAGGGGCCCGCGAAGTAACATCTTGCGATAAAACTGCCCGCGACGCTTCTGCAGAAATCCTCTTTGACCTCAAAAACGTGAATGTCCGTTTCGGCGATACCGACGTTCTTAAAAATCTCAGCTGGACCGTGCGCAAGGGCGAACATTGGGCGGTCATGGGGGAGAATGGTGCCGGTAAAAGCACTCTTCTCGGGCTTCTCACTGCCGACCATCCGCAAATCTACGGCAACGACATCACCCTCTTGGGCGAACGTCCGGGCCATGGCCTCAATGTGTGGGACCATAAGGCAAAACTGGGATTCTTCTCTCCGGAACTAGCCCTCCAGTACCGCGAAGATTTGGACCTCTGCGAGGTCCTCTGCACGGGATTCACTACGGGCCTCTGCAAGGCGGAAAACACCACTTGGGAAGAGAAAGCCAAGGCGCGGGAATGGCTCCGCTATCTCGGTTTTGACGACTCGGCGGCGCGGTTCCGCAAACTTTCTCCCATCGACAAGCGCCTCATCCTTATGGCCCGCGCCGCCATCCGCCCGCCAAAAGTGCTTCTGCTGGATGAGCCCACCCAGGGCCTCAAGGGCGAATATCGGGAAAAGATTTTCCACCTGCTGGAACTCTTGGCTGGCGAAACAACTATTATTCTCGTGAGCCACTACGAAGAGGAATGGCCCCCCTGTATGACCCATCTTCTTCGCATGCCCAAGTTCTCTTTAACTTCGAGTGAGGCCTGATGAGTGTCTTGTTTGTTGCGTTAGGCGGTGCGGTGGGTAGCCTTCTTCGCTACCTTCTTTCCCTCGTGATTCCAAAGGTGGCGGGCTTTCCGTGGCCTACGTTCATCGCCAATGTTTGCGGCTGCCTCCTCATTGGAATTTTCTCCGGACTCTTTATGAAGTGCGGCGGGTTCTCTCCGAATCTGAAGCTCTTCTTGATTACGGGATTTTGCGGTGGCTTTACCACCTTCAGCACTTTTGCAAATGAGAACATCGCACTCCTTCAGAGTGGCAAGGTGGGAATGTTTGTGGTTTATGCGCTGACAAGTTTTGTGGTGGGCCTTGCCGCCTGTGCCGCCGGCTTGTGGTTAATGAGAAGTTGAGAATAAAAATGCAATTGAATGAAGAAAATATTTTGCGTGCCCTGCAGGCGGTCCAGGACCCGGACCTCCACAAGAATATTGTGGAACTTGGTTTTGTGCAGAACTTGAAGATTGAAGAGACTCATGTGTCTTTCGATTTGAAACTCACGACCCCTGCATGCCCCATTCGCGACAAGTTCAAGGACCAATGCATCGCTATCGTGAAGAGCCTGGGTGCCACTCAGGTGGATGTGACGCTTACATCTAGCCAGGGTCGCGTAGGTGACGCTCCTGCTGCAGAGGCACAGCCCAACTTTTTGAGCGAAGTCTCCCACATTGTGGGGGTGGCCAGCGGTAAGGGCGGTGTAGGAAAATCTACGGTCACAGCAAATCTCGCAATGGCTTTGAGCCTCTCTGGCGCCCGCGTTGGTATCCTTGATGCAGATATTTATGGTCCCAGCATGGGCCTCATGTTTGGCATTGACAAAGATCCTGAAGTTTTTGAAGACAACTCCATCGCTCCTGTAGAAGCCAAGGGCGGAGTGAGCATCGTCAGCATGTGCATGTTTGCGGGCTCCGAGAAAGCCACCATCTGGCGCGGCCCCATGGCAAGTCAGATGATACAGCACTTCCTCAACCGCGTGCGCTGGGGGAAGCTGGATTACCTGCTGGTGGATTTCCCTCCAGGAACGGGCGATATTCAGTTGACTCTCACCCAGAACTGCCCCATGGCGGGCGCTGTGGTTGTCACTACACCGCAAGAGGTCGCCTTGGCAGATTGCCGCAAGGGTCTTGCCATGTTTGATGCGGTAAGCGTCCCCGTCATTGGCATTGTGGAGAACATGAGTTACTTTGTCTGTGATGAGTGCGGCAAGGCCCATCACATCTTCCGCGAAGGCGGTGGTAAACGCATTGCCGATAGCCTCGGCGTTCCTCTCATCGCCAAGGTTCCTTTGGAACCGGCTGTGGCAGATTGTGGAGACTTGGGGACGCCTGCAGTACTTCGCTATCCCAACTCGGAATCGGCAAAGGCCTTTATGCAGGCTGCTGATGAAATGGTTCGCACCCTCAGCGTTTTTGCAAAAGAGGGCGATGGCGTCTTGAAAAACTTCAATTTCGATTTTTCGGAATTGCCGGTGGAGGTGGTATGATCCAGCCGAAGAAAGTATTTCGAACAACCGATGGCCGTGTGGGCTTTGATTGGAACGATGGCACCCGCAGTATATACACCATTCGCGCTCTCCGCTGCGCCTGTCCTTGCGCTCTATGTGTGGATGAACAGACCGGGAAAAAGTTGCTTGACGATTCTACGGTTTCTGACGATATAAAGTTGGAACGGGTACAATCCATCGGTCGCTATGCGGTTGGATTGTCATTCAGCGATGGCCACCGTTCGGGAATTTACCCCTACGAAAAACTGAAGGAATTGACGGGAACCGTATAAAAAGCCATATTTGGGCAAAATAGGCGATTTGTATGAGTGATTTCAACGAAGCTCTATACTTTCGGGACTTGAATCGTTTCCCCACGCTGTCTCCTCAGGAGGAGGCTGCGCTTTTGACGATTATCCGGAAGGGAGATACGGAGGAAATCCGCAAATCTGCTCTCCAACGCCTCATTCGTGGTAACCTCCGCTTTGTGGTAAGCGTTGCCCGCAAGTACCAGGGGCGCGGGCTCTCCCTTCTGGACCTCATTAACGAAGGGAACCTGGGACTTTTCAAGGCTGCCAAGCGCTTTGATATGGAGAAGGACGTGAAGTTCATCTCTTACGCCGTGTGGTGGATTCGCCAGTCTATTCAAAAAGCGCTTTTTGAACAGGTGGGCTCGGTTCGCATTCCGCCTAACAAGCTCGCCCTGGTAAATCGCTTCAAGAGGCAGCTTATGCTGAATGGCGGCGATTACGATAAGACCATTTCCATGAGTGAATTCGCTCCCTTCGAAAAGGACATCGTGGAAGTGATGGAAAAGATTGTGGACATTTCTCTGGATGCCCCTATTGGCGACGATGTGGGCGGTAGCAGCGCTGATTCCGTAAGTACTTTGATGGATGTGCTGGGAACCGATGGCCGTCAGAATGATGACTTGGAAAAAGAAGAGCGTAAGAAACTAATTCAAGAAACGCTTGCCTCCCTTCCGCGCCGTGAGGAAGAAATCCTCCGTATGTTTTATGGTCTGGATACTTCCGAGGATACTACGCTCAAGGACATCGGTGAAGATTTGCGCCTGAGCCGTGAGCGCGTTCGTCAAATCAAGAACAAGACTCTCCGTCGTTTGCAGAAGAGCAAGGAACACAAGGAAAAACTTGCCGACTTCCTGGAATTGTAAAAGGGATGGCTATGGCGATTTCCAGTACAACTGCTCGTAAAGCTGCATATACGTTTTTAGCCATTTGCTGTGGTGCGGTAATCGCTTTTGCCGGGTTCCGCATTTATCAAGAAATGGGACCTTCCAAAATTTCGGTAGCAAGCGTTCCCTTCGGTGTGCCGGCGGGCACATCGGTATTGGCGGGCGATGTTCCCGACATGAAGGCGGAACTTTCTCAACTGCCGGCTCAAACCCAGGCGGATATACGTCGCGCAATGGATTTGTTCCGCAGTGGTTCTTACCAGGCGGCCTACGAACTTTATGAGGCCGTGACACTTCTCTATCCTGATTTAGCGTATGCCCAGTGGAATGAGGTGAATACTTTGTTTGCAATGGATTCCTTGACGGAATTGGAACAGAACCGCTTGAATCTGCTGGTGGGGAAGCTCCAGGGAAAGTTTCCGGGTTCTGGCATCGCACTTTATTTGGATAGCCGTCGTGCCTACAAGGCAAAGAATACTGCGGCTGCTTTGGAATTGGCTCAAAAAGCAAGCGAGCAGGCGGCAGCGCTGTATGAAACTCGCTTGTGGTACTCCAAACTTTTGACGGAAAATGCTCGCGTTTCTCAAGCCGTTGCCGAAGCCAAGATGGCGATTAGTTTGTCTGCAGGGAACTCTGCGGCGGCTTATGACGCTCTTGCTAAACTCTATCATGACCAGGGCTTGTTGGACAGTTGCTCTGCAGTGGTGGAATATGCCCTCTCGCAATATCCTGTAGATGCTGAACTTCTTTTGCTGCAAGGCTTCCTTTCGGAGTATAAGGGCCACTTTGATGCGGCAGAGAAAATCTACCAGCGCATACTGGCCTTCTTGCCAGACAATGCCGCTGCTGCTCAGGCCCTTGCCACCTTGGGTGAAAAATCTCCTCCAGGTACAGGTACTGGTGTTGCCCTCACGCCTAAAGATCGCTCTCAGGTGGCCTGCGACATCCTGGAACCGCTGGTAGAAAAATATCCAGAGAATCTTCCGCTTCGGGAGGCCTTGGGACTTGCCTACTTGAAGGGTCGCGAATTCGATCTCGCCCGAGCGCAGTTCCGCGAAATTCAGACTCGGGATCCGGAATATCCCGACATCCAGCAGCGCATTCAGGAATCCATTGCTACGAAGCCTGCAGTGGTAAGGTCTGAAGGCTTGGCGGACGATCTCAACCGTGCCGTAGACAGCCTGCGTGAAGCCATGGAACCCGCCACAAAGCACGACTTCACGACGATGCTAGGGCATTACCTGGTCCGCTATGGCGCGACGCCCGGCGAATTCTTTAAGAAGTATGCTGTGGGTAATTTCCGGCCCATCAAGACCAATGTGTGGCAGGAATCCTTCTATGAACCTCCTTACAAGCACACCTATACGGTAGTGTTTGATTCTCTGAATCATTTTAGGGAAGTTCACGTGGTCGTGTTTGATTCTTCTGCAAAATCCAACCACTTGGGTGTTGCTCCCGAAATCTTCTCCCGCCTCTTGAAGCAGAATTCCAGAATTTCTGGCATTGGCAACAGCACGGGTGAAACTGATTGCGGTGACGGCCTCATTATGGATGCCGCCGTCTGGGAGACTCAGGACAACTTTGAAATACTGGCCCGTATCGTTGGCCAGTCCGCCGAAGTCCGGATGGTCCGTTTTGACAAGAACGCCCTCCCGCCAGGCCTTAAACTCTGCGACTACGCTCAGTATCTGAACGAGTTCTAGACGGGTTTTTGTCCCCTTACATTGCTATATTGTTCTCGTATGTTTAAGAGCCGTTTAACAGCGCTGTTTTTGCTTGTCTGCGGAATCTTCCTTTTGGAGGGTTGCACCTGCTGCGCTTACTTGAACCACATGTTTAATGCGGAACGGCTTTATGACGAAGCTGGTGAAATGCGTGAGGCTCGCCTGGATAGTGTTCCCGATGAAACGGCTTCGACACCCTCTGGTGACGAAGCAAAAAAATATGACAAGGTCATCGAGAAGGGTTCTCATGTTTTGGAACGCTTCCCCAAAAATCGCAAGCGCACGGCGGAGGCCGTTTTCCTCATTGCCGAATCCTATCGTCACAAGGGAGAATGGAGCAAGGCCATTACCAAGTACGATGAGTATGAACGCTACTTCTCGGACTTCGATTCCATCGTGGCGGTGGAATATGAGCGGGCCTATTGCCTCTATCGCAATCACGAATACAACATCAGCCGCTTTGCTCTGGAACCAGTCATCGAGAACAAGGATCATCCCTACTATTTCCAGGGATTAAATCTCCTTTCTCTTCTGGATGAACAGTCGGAAGCTCCAGACCAGGCTATCGCCGCATTGGAGGCGGTACTAGCCGATACTTCGGGTTCCCCTTACATGCGAGGAAAGGCACATTTCCGCTTGGCGGGACTTTACTACAAAAAGGAAAACTGGGATAAATCTCGCGAGCATTACAAGGCAAAAGAGATTGAACTTTTGAATGTGCGTGACAGGGAGACCGCAGGGGAACAGGCTGCGGAATGCCTGGTGAACAAGAAAATCTACCTGCCTGCGGCTGATGAATATAAGGAACTTTTCAAGAATAAGGAATTTGAGTTAAAACATCCGGAATACCTTGTGCGCATTGGAGAAATCACACTTTTAGGTGAGCGGTACCCTGATGCCATTATCGTATTACAGAAGGTTAATACGGATTATGCAAAATCGGAGTATGCTTCTCGCAGTTACTTTGCTTTAGGTGATTACGAACAATCTAAAACGTTGAACTATGAACAGGCCGTTGTCTATTACGATAGCAGCTATGTGTCTAAATATGGCTGCGAATGGAGCCAAAAAAGTCAGGAACGTGCGGAGGCGTTGAGAAAACTCCTCGCCATGCGGGGTAAGAACGATAGCCTCAATCGGGATTCTATTCCCAATGCAAAAAATTTCTTCGGGACGGAATTCCAAATTGCGGAACTGTTCCTTTTCAAATTGTCAGAAGTGGATAGCGCCGTGGCTAGACTTTCGGGCATTATAGAAAGCTCGCCTGATAGTGCCATTGTTCTTCGAGCCACTTACGCTCAGGCCTTCATCTATGACGAATACATGGGGGATGCCGATAAGGCGGAGGAAATTTACAAGCAGATTATCGAGAAGTATCCCAATACGGAATATGCCAAGCAGGCGCAGGTGAACTTGGGAATGCGCGTGACGGTGAAGACGGAAGAGGATTTGGCTCGGGAAAAGTACATGGTGGCAGAAAGCCTGTGGACGGTTGCTTCCGAAATACCGCCGGACCAGATGGATTTGGTGGATTCCGCTTATGCTACGGCATTTATGGCTTTTGATAGCGTTTATCAGCAGTATCCCAATACCAACGCGGGAGCACAGGCTCTCTATATGAAGGCCATTTATTTCCAGATGGATCCGGAGCGGGGCGACAGTACTGCGACCACCTACAACACCCTTTTGCAGAAATACCCTAAAACGCCTTGGGGCGAGCAGGCACGAAAGTTGCTGAATCGCAGACTTACAATTAGCGATGATGAAATAGAACGCTTGCGTAAACGCGTAAAGCAGAGCGTGGAGCATATCGATAAACTTTCTAGCCAGTACAATGAGGAACTCCAGAAGAAGCCTGAAGAAAAGCAGGCCGAGGTGAAGAGCAAGGAAGATGAAATTCTGGAAAATACCTATAACAGCATGTATGATTTTGAGTAGCGGCTATTATTCTTCCGAACGTCATTGCGAGGGCGATGCTTTATCAAAACGTCATTGCGAGGGCGTAGCCCGTGGCAATCTAAGGCGTTGTATTCTTGCGGTTGCGTTATTCGCTCTGTTGCTTTGCATGTCGGGTTGTGCGGGCAAGGCCAGCATTTCTGCTCGCAAGGGGTTTGTCCGGAACCCAGAGAAGGTTTATGCCAGCAATGAGAAGGCGGAAATTGGCATGAAACTGACGGGGGAAGCCAGTTATTACGGCCCCGGATTTGACGGAAAGCTCACTGCTAGCGGTGAAGTTTTTGACCAGGATGATTACACCTGCGCTCACAAAAGTCTTCCCTTTGGTACAAAACTTAAGGTGACCCGTGTAGACAATGGTAAGAGTGTAGTGGTTCGCGTCAATGACCGCGGCCCTTATGTGGATGGCCGCATTATCGATTTGAGCGTTGCGGCAGGGAAGGATATTGGGTTAGATAAAGTGGGCCACGCTCAGGTTACTGCAACCGTTATAGAGTAGGGGAAATTTGAATTGTCTTATCGTGCTTATTTCTCCAAGAAACAATTTCACTCGTTACTTTTAGCGGGAAGCTTTACTTCTGTAATCACTTTTTTGGTCCTTCTTTCGGATACGCTGATTGTAGGGAATATTGTAGGAACTAACGGAATTTCTGGAATTGCGTTGGTGACCCCCTTGTATGCTGTGGTTGCCTTTTTTTCTGGTATTGTCGGAATGGGGGCGGTATACTCCTACCAGAATGCCATGGGGAAAATGGACAAAGACCATGCGGATAGAATTTGGGGAATGTCTTTGATTCTGGCTATAGCTTTTGGCGTAGTTGCGTGCATCTTGATGCTTTTGTTGAGGGACTTTTATTTGGATATTATGGATGTTTCTCAGGAGGTGCGGATAGAGGCGGTCAATTATTGGAAGTATGAACAGTTTGTGGTTTTACTTGGTCCCGTTTTTTTTCTGCTTTCCGAAATGGTTTTCGCTGATGGAGATGAATGGGTTTGTACTTTGTCCAACATCTGCCAGGTAGTTGGAAATATTGCTTTCTCCATCATTGCGTGTAATTTGTTGGGAACTGAGGGGGCTAGCCTTGGATCATTGATTGGTTCTGTTTTGTCCATTTCCATTTTATGCGTTCATTTTTTGCGGAAAATCAATTCCCTTCATTTTGTAAAACACTTTTCTTTTAAGGATTTAAAACGCTTTATCAAATTTGCTCTGAATGATTCCATTATCTATTTATGCCTGGGTGTGGCCTTTTTGATTATGACGAAATTTTCCATCTCCCGTTTTGGAGATGGAGTACTCCCTGTTGTGACCATTGTGCAGAATATCATTGAATTGATTTTGGTGTTTGATGGTGTTGGAGCCGCCTTCATGCCACTAGCAAACGTGTATGTAGGTGAAAACAATTTTAGCCGTGAGAGTGGACTCGCGAATTATGCGCAGAAGTGGGCCTTGTTGGAAGGAATCCTGGCATCTGCATTGTGCTTTATCTTTGCCAATCATATTCCAGGGCTGTACGATGTGAATGATCCTGAACTCGTTTCCATGAGTGCTAAGGCCATTCGCATTCTTTCGCCTTCATTACTGTTTTCTTCCATATTGTTTTTTTGGACAAGTCACTATGTTGCTACTGGCAGGGAGAACTTTGCGTCTTTCATAACTTTTTTGCAGAACCTTGTGCTTATGACAATTCTCCCTATTCTTCTATGTCTGTGGCTGGGCATGGAGGGGCTTTGGTGGGGTTGCGCTATTACGCCTTTGGTGGCTTTAGTTGTCATGCATTTTTATGGATTTGCTCATCGAAAGTGTGGAAAATTCCCTTGGCTGGTAAAGGACTCTTACGAAATCCATAATTTTGATATTGACGTCTCGCCGGAGTCGGTAGTAAATCTGCGTGAAGAGATTGGAACTCTTTTGGATAAAAAACACGTGTGCTCCAAAAGCCTGTTCCAGGCGAAACTTTTGATAGAAGATACAATTCTTTTGACGTTGGAAAAAAATCCTGAAAAGAAGTTGATTGCGGAGGTGAGCCTTACTTTTAGGGAGAAGGACTTTACCCTTGTTTTTAGAAATAACGGCCCCATTTTTGACGTGACGGACGCTGATGGACAAATTACATCGTTCCGTAGCAATGTTGTCTATGCCATGATGTCTAAAATCAACTCTAGACAGTATCTGATGACCTCTGGCTTTAATCGCCAGATGTTTACATTGCCAATTTAAAATAATGCAGCGTTTTTTAGAAAAAATCCAAGAATGGATAAAGATAATTCCTGAGGCGTTGGCCATTTATGATGAAAAACATTCATATAACTGGCGTGAATATGATGAATTGGCGGGGAAGATTTATGCCTATCTTAAAGATAAACATCTTGGAGTCGATGATTTTGTAGGCATACAGTTGCCGCGTTGTGCCGAGACTTTGATTTGTCAGGAGGGCATTCTCCGGAATGGTAGCGCCTTTGTTTCCCTGGATACGGATTCTGTTCCTCTTGAGCGCGTGGAATTCATCAAGAGGGATTGCTGCTGCAAGTTCGTAATAGATGAATCCGTCTTGAAGGAGATACGATCTTACCGTACTGAATCGGGATTTGATCAATCTGTTTCAGCACATAATTTGGCCTTTGCGGTTTATACAAGTGGATCCTCTGGAAAGCCTAAGGGCGTGCTTCACGAAAGAGGGGGCATTGATTTTTGTGTAGACAATGCGGAATCAAAAAGCTATCCGGTGACGAACGGGAAAAATTCTGCGCTTGTAGCGCCTTTGAATATGGCCATGAGCGTAATTTCTTTTTTTGAACGTTTTTCTGCAGGCGGCTCTTTGGGAATAGTTCCTTTGTCTGTAGTGAAAAATCCAAAACAGCTGCGGCAGTTTATGGAGCGTTATGATATTCGTGAAATTCCCTTGCCATTGAGCCTTGTTCCTTACGTTATAGATTTGCCGTTTGTTGAGCTTGTAGCTGTTGTTGGAGAGAGATGGGATAATGTCTATAATAGTGAAAAAATCTACAATGCTTACGCTTGTTCTGAATGTACGTTTCTCTTGAATATCTTCCCTATTGGAAAGGGAGAGAAAGCCACCATCGGTATACCAAGAGATGTGTACAAAGTTCAGATTCTGGATGAGTCGGGACGCCCTGTTCCGAAAGGGAATATCGGAGAACTTTGTTTTTATAACCCCTATTTCCGTGGGTACATTCACGATGATAACCTAACGCAGAAAAGTTTCTGGCCAGGAAATATTTACAGATCTCGTGATGCTGCACGCTGGACAAACGAAGGTAATCTTGAAATAGTTGGTCGCCTAGACGATATGGTGAAGATCCGAGGCAATCGTGTGGAGCCTAGTGAAATCGAGTACGCCTTTAAACGAGTTTTTGGAATAGAGAAGGCTGTGGTAAAGGCTTTCCAGATAGGCTTGTCTCAGACACTGGTGTTGTACTATGAAAAGGGAACGGCTTCTCTTCCATCTTCGCTGGAAATGAAGAAACGTCTTTTGGAAGAACTCCCGGATTATATGGTTCCCCGTTTTTTTGTGGAGCAGGAATCCTTGCCAACTTTTCCGAATGGAAAATTGAACCGCCGTGCTTTGAAATTACCAGATTTTCATGCTTTTCGCCCTGTTTACGTGGAACCAGAAACAGAAATTCAGCGGGATGTCTGTGAAGCATTCGAGAAAGCTTTGAATGTGGAAAATGTGGGCTTGGAAGATAGTTTTGAATTGCTAGGGGGCGATTCAATTTCGGTGGCGGAATTGCTGGTGTGTCTAGACAAATATTCGCCGTCTCTCCAGGATATGCCGGGCGGTTTTACAGCAGGCTCTCTTGCGGAATCGCTTGCCAAGAAAAGTGGCGCAATTTCGTCACCGGTGGAAATGCCGGCAGCCCAAGCGAACGAACCTCTGGATTTGTTCGCCATGCAGCAGGATATGCTGGAAGCGGAGCAGGATAATTTTCAAATCGGATACATTTTGTTCCCTGTTGCCGTTGAACTTCCGCAGGATGTTGATTTGAACCGGCTGGCAAAAGCCTTGGATTCGGCGATTCAGGTACATCCAGCACTCCTTTTCGTGTACACAAAATCCAGTGGGGAATACAAGCAATGTTTTCGCCCGGATTTGTTTCAACCGACCAAAATTCGCTTCTGCAGGGAATCCGATTTCCCCGAATATGAGAAAAATTTCTTCAGGCCCTTTGAACTTTTTGAATCGATTCAGTATCGTGTCGAAATTGTACAGACAGAGAATACGTCCCACATGATGTTCTGCGCCAACCATGCGAATATGGATGGTACTTCGGCTGCTCTTTTTTTAAAGGATGTGGAGCGGATTTATTTTGGGGAGAAAATAGCCCGGGATTATTATCGGGAGATTGTCAAGGATTTCAGTAGTGAGGAAAAACGAGAACTCATTACTCAAATACGGAAGAAGCATAAAGAAAAAACGGCTTGTTTTTTCAGGAATTTCTGCACAGATCCAAAACCAGATTTTGATGGATTTTTGGGCTTGTCGCGTATTGTTCCCGAAAGAGAGATAGTGCAGGTTGTGGAACATCCTACGGAATTTTATGCGCTGTCTTATTTATTGGCTCTTGCGGAGTACAATGGTTGTGAAAAAGTTGCACTTGTTGTAACGTTGAGCGGGAAAAATGATGTGCGAAGTAAGACCTCTTGCGGAAACTTCCTCATGGATTCCATGTATGCTCTTGATATTCATGGTAAGACTGAACGAGAGTTGTTTGAGGAATTGGTTGCCTCTATGCAAAAGGATGGGAGGGGCCCTTATTGCTCGGTAGTGGAGTACGGGTGCGCCTTGATTTACCAATCTAATTTGGGTAGTGCCCTGTTTTTTGGACAGAATGCGTTTAAGACATATTCCCGGTTTGGATATGAAAAGGCGGAGAACACGCTGGATATCAACGTGGTAAAGGTTGGAAACCGGAGTATGTTATTTGCTGAATATGATTCCGCCATATACGGGCAAGAATCCATGGAAAAATTCTGCAACCTTATAGTAGCGAAGGCAGCGTATTTGAAAAAAATCCTCTTTTAGCGCTTAGAGGTGACCTACAGTAGTTCCTCAATAGTGAGAAACGACACCACAGAAATGATGATGGCAATGATAAGAGTTGTCTCTTTTCGTCCAAATTTTTCCTTCAGCAATATTCTGGAAAGAATCAGGGTCATGATGCAGTAGGTGTTTATGATGATGTTTGTGTAAATCTGATTCAGTGCTACGGCAAGCATCCATGTGACGGTGGCGACGGTGTCTAGGCCTGCTCCCAGAATTCGCGAGCGTTCATGCTTTTGGAAGGGATTGTAGGGTTTCTTCTCCAGGAACCATAAGAAAAAATAGAGGACGACTGAAATGCAGAAGTAGACCATGCTTTGGGCGTAGAGATAGTCCATCGATTTTATGACGGCGTCGTTTCCCAGTTCTCCAAGAAAGTAGATGTCCACAAGGGAACTGGCCGCATCAAAAATGGCGAATAGGAATGCAGAGCAGACGCCTATGATTGCAAAGTGCCCGTTCTTGATGAGAAAGCGCCCGCGGGCGAGAGCACGACTGCTTTCCTGGTTTTCGTTTTTGTTTCTGATGGAGGTGAGGATGATGGTTAGAAGAAGAATGAGAACGATGAGGATGAACTTCCATCCAGACAATGATTCTTCGAGTTCGCCGGATTTCCCGAGAATGAAAAATAAGACGATGACTCCGATAAACTCAAAAACGCCTTCTGTATTGCAGATGGGCGATGCGATGGAAAGCGGGATGAGCTTAAAGGCGAAGAAGTTGAATAAAAGTGCTAGGGCGAAGAATATAGGGGAGGCAAGGATTGCCGGAGTCTCTGCCACCATTTCTACCATGAGTGAGGAGGTTTCCCTCAAACCGAGAATTGTGAGACCGAGGGCAACTAGCCCCCAGAAGAACCCAATCCAGATAACCATTTTGATGGAAGTGTGGTCTTCATGAATGCTGGCTCCTTTCTTTTCATAAATGGAAGAGAAGGAGTAGGCCAGAAATGACAATAAGACCAAGAAAATCCACATATTTTCAATATAGTAATATTCGAAAAAAACATATAAATGGGGTGGGGCGCTTTGTGAACGTTTTTTAGGAAAGTTTTTGTAGATGTTGTGAATTGTCAAATTTTGACATTTTGTGTTTCTATATTATAGTGCACGCAAGGACACTAGTTGTGTTCCTTTTGAAAGAAGAGGTAAATATGAATCGTCAAAACATTGAATTTCCCGAACAGTCTCCCTGGGATTCGGGATTTTCCATTTTCAAGCGCCGCATTGGTGAGCAGTTGCAACTGAACGGGCTCTCTTACGATAGCATTGACGATACGGATTTATTGAAGTATTACCGTAGCGGCGAAAGCGAAACTTTCGTTCTTAGTGCTGCAGGTTGTTTTTCTTAAACCGCTTTATATTCCACAAAACGGATGTTGCCGCAGTAGTCCTTATGGCTGGCGATGAACTTTAGCCAGGGATAGTTTGCGGCCTCTGCTTCTAGCAAGGCGGCTTGCTCGGACCCGATTTCCAGAAGGATTGGGGCGCCTGAAGCGAGACGGTTTTCCGTCTGGGTCAGAAGCTTGCGGACCAAATCAAGGCCGTCAGCACCGCCAAAAAGGGCGAGGGCGGGGTCGAAGTTTCCTACTTCCGGCTGGAGCTTTTCTTTTTCTCCATCGGGGATATAGGGAAGGTTTGCAATCAAGCAATGAATTTTTGAATCTGTAGTGACTGCGTCCAGCAGGTCTCCCTGAGTGAACTGCAGGGGGCTTGTTGTATCTGTCAGCTGGTTGATTTCCGCATTCTCTTTTGCGAGAGCGAGGGCATCGGCGGATATGTCAGTTGCAAGTACGTGGGCACCTGCGATTTCCTTCGCGCAAGAAATGGCAATGGCGCCTGTGCCTGTCCCAACTTCAACAATGAATGGATTCTCGATTCCCTCAAGGCGGGCTTTCGCGAGATCCACCAGCTCCTCAGTTTCCGGCCGAGGAATCAATGCCCGAGGGTCGCACTTGATGCGGAAACCTCTAAAGCTCGTGTCGCCCACAATATGCTGCAGGGGCTCGCGGTTTGCACGGCGTGCTACCAGCGGGCGCAAGACATCCAGTTCTGCCGCAGTCAGGGGCTTCTCGAAATTCAGGTAGAGGTCCATGCGGTTCTTCATGCCGAGACCATGGGCCAGAATGTACTGCGCATCCAGCCGCGGGTCCGGAACACCCTTCTTCTGGAAGAAGGCGGTAGTCTTGTTTAGAATGTCGAGAACTGTCTGCTGTCCGTTTGCCATGGATTAGAGTTTCCCCAATTTTTCTTGGGCGTTAGCCATCTGGAGGCCTGCTATGACTTCATCCAGGTCTCCGGTAACCACCTTGTCCAGGTTGTAGAGCGTGAGGCCGATGCGGTGATCGGTGACGCGGTTCTGCGGATAGTTGTAGGTGCGGATTTTTGCGGAGCGGTCGCCAGTGCCCACTAAAGCCTTACGGCTGGCGGCTTCTTCCTGTTCCTTCTTCGCAATCACGGCATCCAAAATCTTGGAGCGGAGCATTTCCATAGCGTGCAGGCGGTTCTGCAGCTGGGAACGTTCTGTTTGGCAGCTCACCACCACGCCAGTGGGAATGTGGGTGAGGCGCACGGCGGAGTCCGTCTTGTTGATGTACTGGCCACCAGCGCCACTACTGCGGTAGGTGTCCATGTGGATGTCCGCTTCACGAATTTCTACGTCCACTTCTTCAGCTTCCGGCAGGATTGCAACTGTTGCTGCAGAGGTATGCACGCGGCCCTGAGTTTCCGTTTCAGGCACGCGCTGCACGCGGTGAACACCACTTTCAAACTTTAATGTTCCATAGACGCTATCGCCTTCAATGAAGACGCGGATTTCCTTATAGCCGCCTACGGTTCCTTCGCTTGCATCCTGGATGGTCATCTTCCAACCCATCTTGTCGCAATAGCCGCGGTACATGCGGAACAAGTCGCCTGCAAAGAGGGCGGATTCGTCGCCGCCGGTGCCGCCGCGGATTTCCAGCGTGGCGTTGCGGTAATCCCACGGGTCCTTGGGGACCATGAGAATTTGCAGTTCTTCCGTGAGGGCGGGGAGGGCGTGCTCGATGGTGGAGATTTCTTCCTTCGCCATGGCCACGATTTCTGCATCGCTATCGCCCAGGGCGGCTTTGCATTCCTCCAGGTCGGCGTTCATCTTCAGGAATTCCTTCGCTTTGATGACAGCCTTCTCAATGCCCTTGTACTGCTTGTGAATCTTGTTATAGCGGGCCTGGTCTGCAAGGACATCAGGATTCCCCAGTTCAGATTCCAATTCTTCGTACTTTTCAATCAGTTTGCGCGCTTTATCTTTCATCGCTGTATAATTTAGCAAAATAGTGGTGGATGCCGCCGATGCTGCGTTCCGCTATTTCGCTTTGTAATTGTTCTTCTCGTCAATTGAGTAATCCCACTTGTCCGGGTCAAAACCCTCCATCTTGGAGAGAATCTTACCGCGAACGCATAGTAGGAAGCCCAGGGCGATGGCGCAGATGAGAGCAATGACGATGGCGGTGTTGTAATCCAAGCCAAAGCCGAGAGGAGCGCCCTTCATGTTGGTGGGACTCACCCAGAAAATGTAATCGAAGCAGATGAAAGACATGAACATGCAGGGGATAAGCCCGATGAGGTAGTTCTTCTTTTTGCTGCGGAGGTAAACCACCGTGACGCAGAGGCTGCAGACGGCCATGAGTTGGTTACTCCAGCTGAAATAGTTCCACAGCACGTTGAATCCTTCCGGGTTCAGATTGCTCCAGAAGATGATGCCAAGGCAGATAGCGAACATGGGGACGGTGAGAGCGAGGCGCTTTTTGGGGTCCTTCTGATCCAGGTTGAAAAGTTCCGCGATGGTGAGGCGGAGGCTCCGGAGGCTCGTATCGCCACTGGTGATGGCAAGAACAATCACGCCAATCACCACCATGATAGAAATAGGAGCGAAGGGGATTACGGTAGAGACGAGCTCACTCAGCACCTTCACGCCGCTTGCTCCAGTGAGAAGTTCTGGCATCTGATGGTAGATGAACATGCCACCGGCGGCCCAAATCATGCCAATGAGGCCTTCGATAATCATCATGCCATAGAAGGTTTGGCGGCCAAGGCGTTCGCTTTTTTCTGTGCGGGCCACCAGAGGGCTCTGGGTGCTGTGGAAACCGCTGATGATGCCGCAAGCGATGGTGACAAACAGCATGGGAATGATGGGCTGGTGTGCAGGGTGTTTCGTGAAGTTGCTGCCAATGTCGGAAAGGCAGAATTCATCCAAAACATTCAGGTGGGGAACGATGCCAATGAGGATGGCAACAGACGCCAAAATCAGGAGGGCACCGAAAATGGGGTAGATACGGCCGATGACCTTATCGATGGGGAAGAAGGTGCTAATGAAATAGTAGGCAAAGATTGCGGCGACTGCTATCCAGAAGATAGTGGGAGTGGGCTGCCCGACGAGAATGGGCGTGTTGATGAGCTGTGCCGGCGTGTTGGTAAAGACGGCGCCTACGAGAATGAGTGCCACAGAGATGAGGGCCATGACCACTTTTGAGGGACCCTTTCCGAGGAACTTGCGGGAGAGTGCGGGGACGTTGTACCCGTTGTTTCGCATGCTAATCATGCCCGAGAAGTAGTCGTGGACGGCTCCGCCGAACACATTACCGATGGGGAGCAGAATGAATACGATGGCGCCGAACTTGATTCCGAGAATCACACCTATCACGGGCCCGATGCCAGCGATGTTCAAAAGCTGGATGAGGGTGTTTTTCCAGTGGGGAAGTACCAAACGATCAACGCCATCGGGGTTTTCCAGTGCTGGGGTTTTACGGTCATCTGGGCCGAAAACATGTTCAACAAACTTTCCATAAGTGAAGTATCCACCAATGAGGATTGCAACACCAATTAGAAACGTAATCATTTTATGCCTTCTTTGTTAAAAATCTTCGTCGAAGTCGTCGGTAGAGCTTTCTTCGTTGTCGTCTTCTGCGCTTTCATCTTCTTCTACAACGCGTTTTTTCTTTTTGGACTTCTTTTTTTCTTTCAATTTCTTCTTTTTCTTTGCCTTAGGGGTTTCTTCGACGGCCTCGTCGTCGCTAGCGCTGTCGTCGTCGGAGATTCCTTTTTCTTCTGCATCTTCGGTATCGTCCGCTTCTTCGGTCGATTTCTTTCCGCCGCGGACATAGCCTTTTTCCTTGGCGATTTCATCCGGCGTTTTATCCTTGCCGAATTGCTGCTTGAAGTAGAGAATGTTCGTCGTGAAGCTGGACTTGCCCACGTAATCGTAGCCTACGACTGGGTGGAAGGAACCGCCTACAGAGAAGGCGACCTCTAGCCCGAAACGGAACCCGTTATTGCCACTCACACTAAGAGTAGGTTCGATTTGTGCACCCATGCTGCCATCTGCGTGACTGGTAAGATGTCCAGAAGATTCCATGTCGGCAGATTGATAGCCGAGAGTCAACATCACTTCTACGGTTTCAATGATTTTATAACCAATCACCACGTCAAAAGTGAATGTGCTGACGTCTAAATCTAACTGGCCTTCGTAATCTTCGGGGGTGTAACCGATGCTGGAACTGTTGTAGCCTAAAAGCAAACTTACGTCAAGTCCTTGCGCGGCTTTCGGAAGCATATACTGGAATAAGTGACCAAAACTATATTGGGCGCCAATGCCGAGTAGGCTAAAACTCTTCAGTTCGGCAATAGAAGGAAGCCACATGCCGCGCAATACGAGGCGGGCGTGGTAATAGCTACCCGCCAATTGCAGGTAAGGGTAAGTGAAAAGGGGCAGGCCGTTCAGATTTTCGTTTCCGTTCACCACGTGACAGTCAGTGCCATTACAGGGGAAGCTAGAGCCAATCATAGATTGGGTTGTTCCCCATTCATAGTCCTTGCCGCCAAAAATAGTAGGAGCGCTGCCAGCGTATTTGCGGTCATCGTCAGTGATGGGGACGAGAGCAAAAGGCATACCAGCTTCAAAGGCGAAATTTTCGGGAATGCTGGCGCTTGCGGCCCAGTTGCTATTGAGAATGGCTCCCAGATTGGTGACAATGGGTTTCACGTAACCAGGACGATTGCCATCGGCTACTTCGGGACGTTCATCAAATGCGATGAGGGAATGGTAAATGGAGGCCCAGTCTGCGGCACCCGCAAAAGTGGCTGCGCTAAGGGCAAAAAAGGTGGCGATTTTAAATAATTTCATACGGGTGCAAATTTAGCTTTTGCGCCCTTTGATGGCAAACAAAGTTCCTAGCTAGAACTGGAATTGAAGGGCTATGCCGCCTACAAGGAAACTTTGCCACAAGTAATCGTCTAAATCGCTGGTGCCGCTTTGCTTGGTATAGACGCTCTTGAACCAGGTTTCGTGAAATTTGATGGAGGGGACGATGGCCATATAATCGTTGAAGAAATAGTGGGCGTTCAGCACAAAGACCAGTGCGGAACCCATTAGCTCTGATGCAGAAATGCATTCTTCAGAAACGGCACTTTTCTTGGTTTTTAGGTTGGTAAAGGAGTAACCCATGCCAAAGCCGAATTGCAACGGGTCAGGCCAGAATAAGTTGTATGTAAATTCAAAACCAAAACGCCAGATGCGGCTTTCTGTTTCGTCTAGATCGTTAGGGGCTTTTGTCAGGTCGTAATCCATTTTCTGGTATTGAAAAGCGATTGCCAAAGAGAAATCGCGGATATTCACGCCCATGTAAAAATCAGGATGGAAAATCAAGCCCAAATCAGGTGGATAAACCTTTTCCTTATTTCCGGCGGAATCCACTGCAGACAAAGTATGGTCATTCAAATCGCCAAAAGAGCCGCCCACGCTAGCGCCTGCGCCCACAAAGTAGGTGCGGGGCCAGTAATCGTCCGGAAAGGCAAAACCGGCAGAAACTGCACAGGCGATAAGAATGAATAAAAACTTTCTCATGGAAACCCTAGATGAACATCATGGTGTTCAATTTGGCACGGTACTTCCAGGTGAGTTCGTGTTTTGGACCCAGGACGCCAAATAGCGTGAGCATAGCTTTCTTGGCGGCGCCGTCATTCCACTCCGGAGATTCCACATAGAGGTTTAAAAATGCTTGGAGCGCTTCTTCGAATTGTTCTCCAGCGGCGAGAATGCAGGCTTGCTGGTAAACCACAGCTTCTTTTCCCTGCACATCCTTCTTTGCGGCTTCGGCATGGAAGTCTAAAAGCTCCAGCAGGGATTTTGCCTCACGATATTCGTCATCGGCCTCTGTAAACTTCTGCAACTTTTCTTTCGCCTTTTCCGTATCGCCCATACCGAGGCAAGCTTTTGCCCACAGTAGCTGCAGTTTCTTGTCGTCGGGCGTTTTCTGGAGGGCATCGTTCAGGAGGGGGAGGGCTTCGTCAAACTGCTTTGCGGCAATGGCCTCTTCGAGGGCTGTCATGAGCCGTGCCTCGTCGCTCATAAAGAACTTTTCTAAACGCTTCTTCAAATCGGCTTCGGGCAATACACCTTGGATGACATCGCCAATCTGGCCCTTGTCCACCACATGCACCTCAGGCACGCTCTGCACGCGGAATGCCTGGATGAGCCGCATGTTTTCTCGGTCGTCACAGCTTACCACGCCGAGGGTGAAGTCAAGGCTTGTGGAAAGACTTCCTAGCAGTTGGGAATAGGATGCACAATCGGGATATTCTGCAGAGGAGAATAAGACCGCCACAGCTCTCGTGTTGGAGGCTTCGATGACTTCGGCCTGAAAATTTTCTGAAGTGATTTGAACAACTTTTGCCATATCCCAAATATAGCAAATTGCATTCTAATTTCGTAATGCCCGTATGCCACACACAAATGCGGAGACAAGTATTGCAGAAATGGATGGGCCGATAGGGGAATTCCCTGCGAATTGATAGACTGCAAAACCGATAAACCAGGCGAACCCATTCCAATGGGGGTGATATTTTTTCACGAAATAATGGCTTACAATAAGAACCGATGCCATAGGGGCGAAAACGGATGCGATGAGGTATAAAAAGTTTGCATAGTAATCAAAGAATTTTAAAAGACACAAAAGAACCCCTAGAAGACACGTGCTCATTCCTGCGATTTTAGGAGATATCTTTTGGATAATGGTGTGGGCGGATTCCCCGGCGGAATATACATCTAAAAAAGTTGTCGTTACAGTTGATAGAAGAACGATTAAGATTCCTGCAACCCCAATTTTCAATATTTGTAGAATAGAGGTGAATTCGGGCGTACAAATGCCTGCATCAGTGCAGATGGAAATGAAAATTCCGATGGCATACATCCATAGACTTGCGATGGTGTAGGCTAATGCGGACACGAGGGTCTCCGTCACGGGCTTTTCGGCATTTTTTGTGTAATCAGAAATTAAGGGCAGAAAGGAAAGCGGCATGGCTATAGAAATTTCAAAAGCTTGCCAGAAAGATGCTCCCGCAGAACTTGTAAGATTTTTAGGGCTTAGCGAGAATAGCTTGTAAGACATGTAGACCAAAAGGACGGTGAGAATACTCATCCCTATGGTTCCCAGGTGGGCTTTGTTTTGCGGCCCCACAAAAATCCAGAATAAGACAAAGACGCCAATGATGGAATAGGTTAGGGGGAGGCTGAATGGATTTCCCAACTGGTCTAGAACTGCTGCTGCCTGGGTAATCATCACTGAGGTCCAACCAACCAGTTGAAGAAAATTCAGTGATGCAAAGATTTTTGAACCAACATTGCCGAAGCCCTCTTTGACGGTTTCCATGGCATTTTTCTTAGATTTTGCACCTAGAATTCCCATGGCGAAAAGCATTAGCCCGCCAAGAAAATGCCCTAGAATAAGAGGCACCCAATTGCTTCCACATTGGATGCCGGCTTCAATTTCTGCTATAGAGATGGCGGCCCCAAACCAAATAAGGCCATTGGTGAATACACCTTTTGACTTCATATTACCTCCGCAGGAATTACCCTGATCAGGTTGTCGGGTATTTTCTCAGCATACGCCTAATTTAAGACGCTAGCACCCCGAATGATGGTCAAAATATAGTATATTTTGCCTATGAGTCAGTGTCCTTTTTGTTCTGCAGAAGTTCGGGAAATCAATTTTCCCCACTTGAATTTGCGGATTTGCCCCAAGTGCTATTCCGCTTTTTTCCCGTGTAACCAGACCATGCCTTTCCGGAGCGAACTTCTGGATAAGACGCGGGAACTTTGGTTCAAGGCTCTGTCTGCAAAAAATCCTGTAGATCCGGACACAGCAAACGCAAAGTGCATCGATCACGGCGAGCCGCTCGTAGAGGGAACTCTTCCAGATTATGGCTATCCAGGCAAGGTGACCACTTGTTGTGGAATGTTTCACTTGACGCCGTCATTGACTCTCCGTCTTTTGGAACATACGCTGAATACGTCCGTGCATCTTGTGGAACGCAAGGGTAAACATCACTTTTTCTTCATTCGTTGGCTGGATAATCTGGTTTCCAAGGTTTTCGGAGAAAAAATGCCAGAAGAAGATCCTTTGGATTTAATCCAGTACGAGCACCATTTTAGAGATATTTTCGAATAGTCATGAGAAAAACCTACACCATATTGGGCTTGATTGCGGCTGTCGTTTTGGCGGTCTACTACTTTATGCCCAAGTATTATTTTGAAGAACCCGTATTCCCGTTGCCTACAGGCGCTACGGTTATCGCTTACGATGACATCGCTGATGGCGGCGAATCTGCGGTGGAATTCAAGATGGGCGAAGATGCTTTGCACTTCAGCTGTCGATTGGGGGCGGATACTTCCAAGGCGGCTTGGTGCGGCTTGCTTTGGAATTTGGATAGCGCCAGTACACATCTATATAAAAACTGGACATTTGTAGATACTCTGGTTTTTGATGTGGAAGTTCATGGAACCCGAGAAGTTCTTGTGAAGCTTTGGACTTTTGACCCCGACGTTACAGACATCAAGAAGCCTCGCACCTTCCGGCTTTTGATGAAGGAACTGCCGCTTCGCGAGGGTCGCCAGCGCGTTGCCATTCCTGTGGAGCATTTGTATACCCCGGAATTCTGGTATGAAAATGCAAAAGCCGACCCGGAACTGACGCAGCGCCATATGGAGGCTGCTGCTCGCTTGGAAATCGCTCCCGGCTGGAACCAGTCTCGCGGTTCAAAGTTCTCGGTGACCTTCTATAGCGTAACTGCTCGCGGTATGAGCAATATCGCCTTCGGTATAGTTCTCGGCATATTCTTGGTGCTAACCATTGTTGCTGTGGGTCGTCGCCATAAAATCTTGAATGATGAGCAAAAAAAGTAAGATTATTTTCCCCATTGTCTGGGTGATTTTGGGAGCGATTTGGGCCTTTGCCTTTTTTGCTTTTCGAACTTCATATGTGGAGATTTTTCCGAAGACGCCATACGAAGTCTATGCGCCCTCTGATGAGGCTTTGGGCGGGGGCTCTTCTGCGCAACTTGCCGTAGTGGACACCGCAATTTACGCTTCCATCAATATCCGCTCCGGAGTAGCCTATCCCTATGCGGGAATCGGGTTCAACCTCATGTCTGTGAACAAGCGTCCGGCCGGTTTCTTTGATTTCTCAAAGTATGATTCTATTGCGGTGGTTACTTCGGTAGATCGCATGCGCTATGTGCAGTTGCGGATTTGGAATGACGATCCGGTTTATTCGAAAAAGGGAAACCCCTTCAGTTATCGCCCGCTGAACTATTCCTTCTCAGCGACTTTTGATGAGGTGGAAGCCAAGGCTGCACTTAGGGATTTCAAGGTTCCGGATTGGTGGCTTGCAGCTCAGGGCCTGGATAAGGATGATGGCCTCACCTTCTTCCATCGGGGTGTGTTCCTGGAAGTGGTGAATGGGGAAGGTATTCTCCGCGGGATTCCCGATAGCATTATGCTTAAGTCCATCCGCTTGTGGGGCGTGAACCGCGATTTTGAGAAAGGAATGTTCTTTGCCTTAGGCTTGTGGGTGGTTGCCCTAATTGCTTTCGTGGTGGTTCTCGTTCGGAAAAAGCCCGAGAGTGCGGAACTGGTAAAGCGGATGGAGAAGGCGGCGAAGCTTCTGAAGACCACGGACCGCTCCATTGCAGAAATTGCCATTACCGTTGGAGAAAAATCTCCCTCATCTTTTGAACGACATTTTTGTAAAATATATAAGCAGAAACCTCTAGAATACAGGCGTAAAAATGCGTAGGCAGTGGACCTTAGATAGAATCATGCGGTTTATTCTGACGGCAGTTGGTGCTGTTGCCATTCTCGCGCTGGTTTATTACCTCCGCGGGGTGCTTTTCCCCTTCTTTGCTGCATTCCTTCTGGCTTATATCGTGGACCCCATCGTGGGAAAACTGGAAAAGAAGTTTAAGCACCGCATTATCGCAGTGGTGACGGTGCTTCTCGCGGCGGCTCTCATTATTGCCGGTTTCTGCAAGTTTTTCATTCCGCTGGTTGTACGAGAAGTGCAGTCTCTGGGCTCCATGATATCCAAGATGTTTACGGATTCGGATTGGTCTGCTAGGCTTTCCAACTTGTTGCCTGCAAATTCCTGGGAATCTATCCAGAACATGATTTCCTGGGATAAACTTGCTACAGCCATGCAGAGCCTGGATTTCTGGAGTGAAGTGCAGAATGTGGCTTCCGGCGTGCTTCCCAAGGCCTGGGGCGTGCTTTCCGCGTCTACCACGGTTCTCTTCTGGTTTTCTAGCGCTGCCATCATTTTCATGTACCTGGTGTTCATTATGCTGGACATGCCAAAACTCAGAAAAGGCGTTATGGGCCTCATTCCCGTGCGTTTCCGCGACGAAGCCAGCTCTTTTGCGGCAGAAACGAACCGTTTTATGGGGGCATATTTCCGCGCACAGTCTCTGGTGGCCTTGACGGTTGGCGTTCTTTATGCTATAGGATTTGGCTTGATGGGGCTCCCGATGGGGGTGGCTTTCGGGCTTTTCTCCGGCGCCTTGAACATGATTCCCTATATGCAGCTCACCACCATCCCTTTGGCCCTGCTTTTGGCCATTATGCATGCCCTCAATACGGGAATGCCGTTTTGGGAGGTGGCCCTCATTATCCTCGCCATCTACCTGGTGGTGCAAGTTATTCAGGACTTTTTCCTGGTTCCCCACATTGTCGGGAAGTCTATGGACCTGCCTCCTGTGGGCATTCTTCTTTCACTTTCTGTGTGGGGTAAGTTGTTGGGCTTCTTAGGGTTACTTGTTGCTATCCCATTCACTTGCCTTTGCTTGGTGTACCTCCGCAAGCTCCAGGAACGGGCTAGTCGCTCAGAAAATTTGGACTCTGAAAAGACCGAACCGCCCCCCGAGGCTTGATTTATAAGGGAAAAAAAGATTTCACTTTTTTTAAAAAAAGTTTCCCCACTTGCTTAAAAAAAAGTTATAATATCACCATACAATTCACAAACTTAACTCAGGAGTTAAAAAATGAACAAACAAGATCTCATTGAAGCCGTACTCGCTAGCAAGGCATTCGATTCCAAGGCTGCTGCAGGCCGCGCTGTTGACGCTGTCCTCGACGGTATCGCTGCTGGCATCAAGAAGGACGGCAACGTCCAGCTCATCGGCTTCGGCACCTTCGCTGTGAAGACTCGCGCTGCTCGCGATGGCCGCAATCCTCTCACTGGCGAAAAGATCAAGATCAAGGCTTCCAAGACCGTTGGTTTCAAGGCTGGTGCTGCTCTCAAGGCTACCGCTGCTAAGGTCAAGGCTGCTAAGAAGTAATTCTTACGCAAACTGAATTTGCAGAGTAAGGCCACCTTCGGGTGGTCTTATTTTTTTTGCTATTTTTGCGTTTTTAATTTGTATGTAATTTGTTAGTTTGTTTAAAATTTAATGGTTGACGACAATAAAAATATTAATTATGGATTTTGAGGAGGCGAGAGAAACGACCGAGCCGAAGTACTAGCTATGAGATGCCTCGGAAACGTCATCGCGAGCCCTTTAGGGCGTGGCGATCCATGAATTACTAATTTTGAATTGTGAATTGTGAATTATGAATTGATTCTATCGTTATGAATGTCAACACGTTAGCGCTCCTGTTCGTGAGGTTGGCGTCCGTTTCCAACCCATAAAAATCAAAAAAATATTCTTCCTTATATATTGCAAGGGCGGGTCTATTTGTCTATATTTGCGCAAGTTTGAACCAATGGAACTTTGACCGGGTAAACCCATGATTTTGAAGCAGATTTTCAAAGCACAGGCACCTTGCGGAACTCACCATTCCGATGCAGTTGAAGTTTTCCCGTTTCTTGATTTTATGAATGTCGAACTTGTTGGTTCGGCATTTTTTTTATGATAGGGTTTAACTAAATGGAGAAAGAAAGATGAAGATTGAAGGAATCGATAAGGTATTGATCATTGGCTCTGGCCCGATTGTGATTGGCCAGGCTTGCGAATTCGACTACTCTGGCACCCAGGCTTGCAAGGCTTTGCGTGAACAGGGCTACAAGATTGTGCTGGTGAACAGCAATCCGGCTACCATCATGACAGACCCGGTGATGGCCGACGCTACCTATATCGAACCTTTGAATGTGGCTCGCTTGGAGCAGATTATCGCCAAGGAACGCCCGCAGGCTTTGCTCCCGAACTTGGGCGGTCAGACGGGGCTTAACCTCGCTTGCGCTTTGAACAAGGCTGGCGTTTTGGAAAAGTATGGCGTGAAGGTCATCGGCGTGAACCTGGACGCCATCGAACGCGGCGAAGACCGCGAGATTTTCAAGGCCACCATGCAGGAACTGGGCATTGATACGCCTCGCTCTGGCATTTGCCACACGGTTGAAGAAGCCGAAAAGATTGTTGCTGAAATTGGCTACCCGGTTGTGGTTCGCCCGGCATACACCATGGGCGGCGCAGGTGGCGGCTTCTGCTACAACGTGGAAGAACTCCGCAACATTTGCGGTAACGGCCTTGAACTCTCCATGACTCACCAGTGCCTCATTGAAGAGAGCATTCTCGGTTGGGAAGAATTGGAAGTGGAAGTGGTTCGCGATTCTAAGAACCAGATGATTGCCATCTGCTTCATCGAAAACATCGACGCTGTGGGCGTGCATACGGGCGACTCCTTCTGCGCTGCTCCGTTCCTCACTATCGACAAGAAGCTGGAAGAAGAACTGAAACGTCAGGCCTTCAAGATTGTGGAAAAGATTGGTGTGATTGGCGGTACCAACGTGCAGTTCGCTCACAACCCGAAGAACGGCCGCATCGTGATCATCGAAATCAATCCGCGTACTAGCCGTTCTTCTGCTCTTGCATCCAAGGCTACTGGGTTCCCCATCGCTCTTGTTTCTGCAAAGCTCGCTGCAGGCATGACCCTCGACCAGATGGATTACTGGCGTGATGGCACCCTGGAAAAGTACACTCCCAGCGGCGATTACATCGTGCTGAAGTTTGCTCGCTGGGCTTTTGAAAAGTTCCGCGGCATCGACGATTGCCTTGGCACTCAGATGAAGGCTGTGGGCGAGGTGATGGCTATTGGCAAGACGTACAAGGAAACCTTGCAGAAGGCTATCCGCGGCTTGGAAAATGGTCGTTCTGGTCTTGGCTTTGCCAAGGATTTCAACAAGAAGACCAAGGAAGAGTTGCTGGACATGATGAAGGTGGCTTCCAGTGAACGCCACTTCCAGATGTACGAAGCTCTCCGTAAGGGCGCTACTGTTGAAGAAGTGAACGCCGTGACCTTCGAAAAGGCTTACTTCATTCAGCAGATGAAGGAACTGGTGGAACTTGAAGAAGAAATGCTCAAGACACCGGGAATGATGCCGAAGGATGAACTCCTCATTCAGGCGAAGAAGGATGGCTTTAGCGATAAGTACATCGCGAAGATTCTCGGCATCCGCGAAAAGGATGTGCGCAAGAAGCGTACCGAACTCGGCGTTGTGGAAGGCTGGTGCGCAGTGCCGGTTTCTGGCGTCAAGAACCGCTTCTACTACTATAGCACTTACAATTGCGCAGACGAATCCACTGCAACGACGAACCCGAAGAAGATTATGATTCTCGGCGGTGGCCCGAACAGAATCGGCCAGGGCATCGAATTCGACTACTGCTGCTGCCACGCTGCTATGGCCTTGAAGGATTTGGGTTACGAAACCATCATGGTGAACTGCAACCCGGAAACCGTTTCTACCGACTACGATACCAGCGACAAGCTGTATTTCGAACCGGTGAGCCTCGAAGATGTGCTCCAGATTTACAATAAGGAAAAGCCGGCTGGCGTCATCGTGCAGTTCGGTGGCCAGACTCCGCTGAACATCGCCCGCGCTTTGAGCGACGAGGGCGTGAAGATTCTCGGCACGAGCATTGATTCTATCGATATCGCCGAAGACCGTGACCTGTTCCGCAAGATGATGGACCGCCTGGAAATCCCGATGCCGGAAAGCGGCATGGCCACAAACATCGACGAAGCCCTCGCTTGCGTCAAGCAGATTGGCGGCTACCCGGTGATGATTCGCCCCAGCTTCGTGCTTGGCGGCCGCGGCATGGAAGTCATCTACGACGAGAACATGCTCCGCGAATATGTGGCGAAGGCTGTTGGCGTGACTCCGGATCGCCCGCTCCTCATCGACCGCTTCCTCCACAACGCTCTCGAATGCGAAGCCGACGCTTTGGCCGATGGCGAACACGTCTACATCCCCTCTGTGATGGAGCACGTGGAACTTGCGGGTGTACACTCCGGTGACTCCGCCTGCATCATCCCGCCGGTCACCATCACGAAGGAAAATCTCGCGACTATCAAGGATTACACCAGGAAGATTGCTGAAAACCTCCACGTTTGCGGCCTCATGAACATGCAGTACGCTATCGAAGACGGCAAGGTGTTCGTCCTCGAAGCTAACCCGCGTGCTTCCCGCACCGTGCCTCTGGTTTCCAAGGTCTGTAACACGCAGATGGCCCGCCTTGCCACGCGCCTCATGCTCGGCGAAAAGATCGGTGATTTGAAGCTGAAAGAAAAGAAGTTCAACCATCACGGCGCCAAGGAAGCAGTGTTCCCCTTCGACAAGTTCCCGAAGGTGGACCCGGTGCTTGGCCCTGAAATGCGCTCCACCGGCGAAGTCCTGGGCCTCTCCAGCGATTACGCCTTGGCCTACTACAAGAGCCAGGAAGCTGCAGGTTCCATTCTTCCCAGCGAAGGTGCGGTTCTCATCAGCCTTTCAGACAAAGTAAATCTTGCTGACCAGGCAATGGCTGTGGGCCAGGAATTCCAGAAACTTGGATTCAAGATCTACGCTACGGAAGGCACCGCCAAGTTCTACGAGAAGGGTGGCGTGAAGTGCGAAGTGGTGAACAAGATTAATGAAGGTCGCCCGGACGTTCTCGACGTCATCGTCAACAAGCAGGTGGGCCTCATCATCAATACGCCCTGGGCCAAGCGCGATGCCATTAAGGATGAATCCGCTATCCGTAAGGCTGCCATCAAGTACAAGATTCCTTACATCACCACTCTGGCCGGTGCCTACAATACCGTGAAGGGTATTGCCGCCGCCAAGAAGGGTCATGGCGAAGTGAAATCTCTGCAGGAATACCACGCCACGATTGAAGAGATTTAAGGATTAGGGGTGAGGGGGAAGAATCCCCCTAGCTCCAGCCCCGACCCTTATAATCACGCCCACTCAATGAGTGGGCGTTTTCTATATAAACCACCCCGGTCGGGTCTTCCGCTACCCCTTCTAGCGGATGCTCAGTCGCCGCACCCGCAACGCCCGGGCTTCTCCCACCCACCCGCCCAAAACAGAAGACCATTGCTTTATCAGCAATGGCTTTCTGTTTGCATAAGTAGAAGTTTATGAAATCATTTACATCTCGTCCGCGAGTTCTTTGGAAAACTCTTGAATGGACCGAACTGTGACCAGCGGAAAGTCGATGCTCTTCAGAATATCGAAATGCCGATCGTTAGAAACGATGTATTCTGCCATTCCGCAGATGGCACAATCAACGAACTTGTTGTCGTCTGGATCTTGCGTAATCAAGTTGAAACGCCAAGTCGGAGTTGTTCTCACAAGGTTCGAGCGATTGGTTAAGGCTTCCATTAAAAAGGTTGCCATGCGACTTGAAATTTTCTGGGAAACAATTTCTTCGTACTCAAGAAGTATCTCTGGCGATACGCAAATTTCCAAGTCCCCGTTCAAGAATTCGGTCCATATTTGATGATATGGACTTTTAGACGGGAGGCTCATCAACAGGCAGTTTGTGTCGAGGCAAATGCGGCGCAAGGTTATACCTTGGAATATGGGGTTCTCCAGTGTTCTTTGCCAATCTGTTCAATAGCGTCTGCGCCTAGCACGCCATCATCCCACAGAGCGTCGGCTTCTTCTTGAACCTTCTTGGCATAGTAATCGGCAAGAACAGCCTTCAAATCCTGCAAGGCTTCTGCATCTTTGCAAAAGGAAAACATCTCAAGAAGATGAATCTGAGTCGGATTTAGCGTTTGTGCTGCTGCCATGGTGGACCTCCACTCTAAATATACCTTTTTACCCGCACAAAAGGCAACCCCCTTCCAAGTTGGAATAGCCCGTTGGCTTTACAAATCTGCTCAAAAATGCCGTTTTCTTCACAAAAGCACTTTTTTACTTTTTGAGCGTTTTGCTCTTTTTTTTTGTTATTTTTAGAACGAAATAGAGAGTTTAGCTCTTGTTCTCGTTCTGAAATCTGCAAATTTCAAGTGCAAGAGGACAAGGCGAACACTCACGTAGATACGTTTGACGAGCCGCCCACAGCGGTTCCTTTGGGCGTATTTCGACAAACTGCTATTCTTGTGCAACAACACGAGAAGAATGTGTCATTGCGAACCCCGAATAGGGGTGAAGCAATCTCAATCCAGCAGTGTTGTCGCCCTTTTTGGGGCGTGGGTCGTTTGCGTTTATCTTGCACGGGCATTGCAGAGCCTCAGAATGGTAAACCGCAGCGAACCCGCACCCCTTTTTTTGTATTCACTCAAAATTGGTGTTGTGTTTTCGAAGCCGAACAAGGCGAAACTCCATAGGATTTTAACCGATGGAGGCTGTAATGGCAAAAGAAAAGGATGTTCGAAAACTGGCAACAGATATTCGCCATTTTAAGTCGAACCTAGAAAGATACCTTGAAGATTCTCAAAAAGAATTGTCGAGATATCGTTCGTGGGAGCATTGCTATGTTCAGTTTCAGAAAGCCATTATAAGTCGCAAAGTAGATAGAGATATGCTTTGTTTATGGCTCGCTTGGTATTTGGCAAGCTGGGGAATGTTGCATAATTCAGAGTTGTTAAACAATAACTACAAAATTCATAGATCAATTGTCGACGCCATTCTTGATATGGACAAGAAGGACTTAAAACTTTTGAATAACCTAAAATGTCAAGATTGGCTTGATGACAAGGAAAATTGCCGAAACAAACTCAATGAATTGTATCAAGAAATTCGTGATAAATACGAAGCATTAGGCGTTACGGGTACAGACACTTTGGTTACTAAGGTTTTGCTCGGAACATTAGGCTGTATTCCTGCGTTTGATAATTTATTCAAAGAGGGAATTTCAGGAAAAGCAAATTGGCATAGAAGAACTTTGGCAGTCGATTATGTGACAGTTTTGTGCAAGTTTTATGAAAAAAACGAAAATTCAATAAATAAGACACTTCTTTCATTCCATTCCTCTAAAGGCAAGGCAACCCCTTATCCGCAAATGAAAATCCTTGATATGGGGTTTTGGAAAAAGGAGAAGTAATATGAATAATTTCAATAAAGAACAAAAATTATTACAAACATTGATTTTTGCGATATATCTCGCAGCTATGATTGTATTTTCCGCTTGTGGTTCCGAATCTGAAACTGACACAACGGCAAATCCAATTGCTTCTGAAGTAGAGACATCTTCTGAATTGGGAAAATGTTCTTATGAATTAGAAGGAATTTCGGTTTATGTAAAGAACGAAAGCTCTGGCTACATCTGCACAAAGGAGATTTGGGTCAAAGAAAATGAAGATGGTTCGTTTTCTTTAAGTAGTGTATCTTATGTTTTTTCTTCATCTTCTTTGCATTTGTCCTCTTCCGCCATTCTATCTTATTCTTCGTCTTTCGAAGAGATGCCGTGCTTGTCATCCTCGGCAAAATCAAGTTCTTCAAGTCTAGAAAAACTTTCTAGCAAAGGCAATTCTAGCAGCTCTTCCAAAATGAAGGGAACTTGGTTGTATTTAAATCCAAATATAAGTTATGGTGAATTCAAAGACGGCCGTGATGGACAAATTTACAAGACCGTCAAAATCGGAGACCAGGTTTGGATGGCGGAGAACCTGAACTACGATTATAACACAGGTTCTGTCAAAAGTACTTGCTATCAAAACAGTGCCGACTCCTGCTTTAAATATGGAAAACTATATACTTGGGAAGCCGCAAAGACCGCGTGTCCTAAAGGTTGGCATCTGCCTACGAAAGATGAGTGGAGAGCGCTTGTAATATATGCAGGCGACTCAATTGATGCCAAAACAAAACTTAAATCCACCTCAGGTTGGGAAAACACTGCAGCGAACGCATACGGAAACGGAACTGATGATTTTGGTTTTTCTCTACTTCCTGGTGGATTTTTTGAAGTTCTTAATGAAGACTTTTTCCCATCTGGATATTATACATCTTTATGGTGTGCTGGCGAGGAATATGAAGATGCGGATGGAAGACATTACGCCTGCGACTTGTTTATAGGTGAGTATAAGTATGTTGTGGTAGGGCATCAAAGGACTGAGAATTATCAATCCGTTCGATGCGTTGAAGGTACTGCTCCACAAATAATAAGTTCATCTTCTAGCGCTCAATCTTCAAGCAGTTCAAATGTCAGCTGGAACTTTAATCCAGATATTGATTACGGCGAGCTTAAAGATATGCGTGATGGGCAGGTTTACAAGACTGTTCAAATCGGTGATCAGGTGTGGATGGCTGAAAACTTGAATTTCAATTATAACGAAAGCAATACAGCTGCAAGTTATTGCTACAACAATAGTGCAGATTCCTGTGCAAAATATGGACGACTCTACACCTGGGTGGCTGCAATGAAGGCTTGCCCGGATGAATGGCATTTACCCACAGAAAAAGAGTGGAAAACTCTCTCAACCTATAAAAATGAAAGTTGCGGAAATTCAGGATGTTTTATATCGCATGGATGGCAGTATCAAGGAGGAACCGATATTTATGGTTTTTCCATTATTCCTGCTGGGGAACAGGTTAGTGGCAAGTTTAGGAATATTGGAAAAACTGCAGGATTTTGGCTTGGAACAGATAAATATCCAAACCATGCAAAGTATGTCGAAGTCACATCCATTGATAATTACGATCGATATAAAAATAATGCTTATTCAGTTCGATGCATCAAAGGAACTAAACAGACATCTAATCCAAGAGAACCGATTCCGCTTGATTATATGACGGATCCGCGTGATGGTCAAATTTATCCAATAGTGACTATTGGTACTCAAACCTGGATGGCGAAAAACTTGAATTATGAAAATAGAGATAAGGAAAAAGAACATTTCTATTGGAAGTCGGCAAATAGCTCTTGTCCTGTTGGCTGGCATTTGCCTAGTTACGCTGAATGGGACACTCTTATTGAATATGTCGAAGGAGATGGTTCAAAATTGAAAGATATTCGTTCTTGGGATGCAAATTGTTTTAAAGGTAGTGATTGTAATGGTACTGATGATTATATGTTTTCGGTACAATCCACTGAATACAACTGGGGTTCAAATAGAGCTGTTTTCTGGACTTCTACAAAAGAAAATTCAAATTCCGCTTATGTTAGTTTGGTTGGAGAAGGAGTGGGCATTATCGGAATGAACCTGGAAAACAATATAACTGGTTTGTGTGCGTCTGTTCGCTGCATAAAGGATGCAGATTAACGGGTAAGGAGAAACTAAAATGGGAAAGTTGAGAACAACTGCCATAACTAAGGGTAAATCCGATTCCTTCTTAAAAGAAATATCCAAGACTGTCAATAAAGTATTGAAGGCTATGAGCGAAAAGAATCCTTCCTCAAAATATGAAATTGATGACCTAGGTTTACCTCATAAACCGAAGCCTTTGCCAAAAGGGAAAACTGCTGTATATATGTTCTATTGTCCAAAGGAAAAGAGTTTCCTTAAAATAGGACGAGTTGGGATAAAAAGTAATGCCAGATTTTCTTATCAACATTATAATCCAACTTATTCCAAAAGTAACCTAGCAAGTTCCATTTTGAATGATGATAAAATGAAAATGAATTTCAAACTAACCAATGAAAATATTGGTGGATGGATTAAGGAAAATTGCCGTCGAATAAATGTCCTTTTTGATGGGAAAGAAACAAATCCATTTGCAAGTGAACTGGTAGAAGCCTGTCTGCATTACAAATACAATCCAAGATATGAAGGGAAATCGAACAACGAAGCGGAGGTTTAACATGGGTATTTGCAAAAACAAAATGCTTACACGAAAGAGACTCTATTGTGCTATTCTCGCGAGCATGATAGTGGTGCTTGCCGCCTGTGGTTCTGAGACTAGTACTGATGCGGTTAATGCTCCGTCTATGTCTGATGCAGAAAGTGGCGCAATGCCTTTAAGCGAATCTTCGTTGCCTTCTTCGGACGGAAGTATTCTAATACAAGCAGAAATGTCATCATCTTCTTTAGATGAAGATGTTCCTGTACAGATAAATTTAAGTTCCTTGTATTCATCAAGTTCTTATGCTGTTTCTAGTTCTACTAAATCTAGCAGTTCTTCAATAAACAAGAATCAAACTTTATACGGCACCTTTATTGATAGTCGTGATGGAAATACTTATAAATACGTAACAATAAAAACCCAAACTTGGATGGCAGAGAACTTGAATTATGCAGATTCAATCAAGTCTCCTATTCTTGAGGATCGTTCGTGGTGCTATAATGGCAATGAAGAACTTTGCAACCTATTTGGACGCCTCTATTCATGGGTAGCTGCTGTAGACTCATTAACTTCAGGTTGCGGTTATGGTGTAGATTGCTCATCAAAAATTATTCAGGGCATTTGCCCAGATGGGTGGCATATCCCAACATACGAAGATTTTGCTACACTCATAAAAAATATTGGTTTTCAAATGGGAACTCAATACTCATGTAGCCCAATAATGTCCGCTTATTTGTGGCATGAGAAAAAAAATGGTTCAGATGCTTACGGATTTAATCTTTTGCCGGCTGGACAGGGTGAAACACAATACTATGGTTATACGGGTGAAGCAAAATTTCGCCATATTACCGAAAACGCTGGTTTTTGGGGGACTGACAGTAGTGATCGCAAAATGTATAGCTTTGGTTGTAATTGGGAACGGCCGGAGTCATACCTGATAAGTGGAACTAACTTAAAATACGCAAATAAAGAGATGAAGTCTGTTCGATGTGTAAAAGATTCCGTAGATTATTCCCCGTCAACAAGAAATAAGGAAATATTTAATACTACAATAAAAAAGGAAACTTTTACAGATGAAAGGGATGAAGAAAAATATCAGTTTGTAACGATAGGTTCACAGAAATGGATGGCGGAAAATTTAAGATTTGACCCTGGCACAATGCAGTATTATGGAAATTGCGTCTATTATGATAATTATTCCTGTGTACTTGGCTGTTATATTCAAGATACCTGCTCATTGACTCATTATTGGAGTGCTGGCTCTGGCTCATCTCGAGTCTATAGCTTTGCTGGCGCAATGGATTCCGTGAATACTTTGTGTGGTTATGGGAGGCTTTGCATGGAGGGAATTTCAAAACAGGGAATTTGCCCCGAAGGATGGCAAGTACCATCTGCGGAAGATTATGAAAAATTAATTTCTTTTGCCGGTGGCGAAAATATCGCAGGCTTCTTTTTGAGAAGTAATAAAGGTGATGAATACGGAGCTGACCTGTACGGATTTTCGGCAGAAGACAACAGCTATTTTATAACATCAGATGAAATAGATAAAGATTCTCTCTTTGTTTTCGTTGTTGATTCTGACATTGCCCGTCTAGTAAGGGCAGAAAAGAGCTATGATTCTTCAGTCGGATGGAATGGTAAAGGATCCATGCGCTGTATTAAGGATAATTAATAAAAAAAATCCAATTTCGCGTTAGGGATAGTGACCCCTTGGGGCGAAGACTTGTGGGCGGTTTCGTCTTGATGTTCTCGGGAGCAAGGCTTCGTTCTAGGAGGCAAATTGAGGTGCGAAGCGCCACGAATTGCCCCTAGAATATAGCCCGACCGCACATGTATGTGCGGGAACGCCCAAAGAAGAATTTTCCCGCACCGTGCCTCTGGTTTCCAAGGTTTGCAACACGCCTGTGAGCCGGAGGCGACCTTTGACCACTTAGCACTTTAGTGCTTATGTGGGCATGGCGACCTTTAGGTGGGAGTGAGGCTGTAAGCCGAACGGTCGTCATAATCGAAGTCCTCGGCCTCTCCGACAAGGTTAACTTGTCTGAGCAGGCCATCGAAATCGGCAAGGAATTGTAGAAACATCCTCGCCTCAGTCATGCCAGTCCGCAAGCGGCCTGTCGCGACATTCGGCTTGTGGCGTTTCCCAGAAACTTGGCTTCAAGATCTACGCTACGGAAGGCACCGCCAAGTTCTACGAGAAGGGTGGCGTGAAGTGCGAAGTGGTGAACAAGATTAATGAAGGTCGCCCGGACGTTCTCGATGTCATCGTCAACAAGCAGGTGAGCCTCATCATCAATACGCCTTGGGCCAAGCGCGACGCCGTTGCCGATGACAAATGCACAAGGCGAATGCCGCGACAGAAAACTTGTTTTCTGGCATGGCTGAGCCAAGCATTTGGGCTATGCCCATGCGCCATCCGTAAGGCTGCCATCAATAGTACGCAAGGTGAGTGTCGCAGAAAAATGCTTGCATTTTTCTATGACCGAACCGCAGTACGGACGCCAAAGGCGTCCAGTACAAGATTCCTTACATCACCACTCTGGCTGGTGCCTATAATACCGTGAAGGGTATTGCCGCTGCCAAGAAGGGTCATGGCGAAGTGAAGTCTCTTCAGGAATATCACGCCACGATTGAAGAGGTGTAAGGCTAGCTACCATAAATTCTGGCCAATCCTTTCTAAACAGCTGTTTTCCCCTCATGGATATTTTGTATCTTTGAGCGGAAAATCGCTGTTTTTTTTTGTTTAGGTAGGTGTTTTCTGCACTTTCGCATTGTTGCTATTTTACTCGTTTTTGTTGCCCTAGTTCAGGCTCAGCTTCTGGATATGTCCCAGATGTCCACCAACTATATGGCGGAAAATACCATCCGCAAGGTGAAGGTGGAGGGCTATGTACACATGGACGAACGCTCTATCCTGAGCCGCATTGGCATTCGGGATGGTCAGAGCTATGCACCATCTGCATTGACGGACAAGGTGCAGGGGGCGGTGACGGCCCTCTATGAATCTGGCCTTTTTGATGACGTGACGGCCTGGGTGGACTATGTGGACGATGGTTCCACGGTGGACCTGATTTTCAAGATTAAGGAACTTCCGGCTTTGGATACGGCCATCATCGATGGCGCAGACGAGGTTTCGGAGGAGGATTTGCGCCTCAAGCTCCGGATGATTCCGGGGAAGGTCTACAGCAAGAGCCAGCTGGAGCGCGACCGTCAGGCTTTGATAGAGTATTATCGTTCCGAGGGCTACCTCTTGGCGGAGGTGGGCTATCGGGAGACCCCTACGGACGAGAACAAGAATGAGGTTCGCTTCATTGTTCGGGAAGGGGAGAAGGTAAAAGTCCGCCGGATTGAGATTACGGGCAACGACAATGTGCCTCCGGAAGACATTACAGACCACATGCTCACGAAGGTCGACCAATGGTGGGGTGGTGGCGAGTTCAAGGAAGCTGTTTTCGAGGCGGACCGGGATACGGTTCTCAACGCCATCCGTCATTTTGGCTACCTGGATGCGGAACTGCTGGAATATTGGGCGGAATATCTGCCGGATTCCAGCTGCCTCTTCTACCTGGGCCGCATGGTTCCTGTGGGCGAAAAGCTGGAGCCGCTCTACGACCAGCTGAATTTGGCCATGGGCGATACGGCTACGGCTATGTACAAGATGGCGGGGAAGCCCACCATGGAGGTGACCCACTACTTCCGCCGGATGCATGAGGCGCAGGCCCATGACAAGGTGACCCGTCCGCTTCCGCAAGTCAAGAATGAAGAAGATGCCTTGAAGCTCATCAACGACATTATCCGCTATGAGAATGCCCGAAAGGAATGGCTGGATATTGTGGATGGCCGCAGGTTCAACAATCCGAAAATTGACAGTTTGAAGAAACTTAAGCGCCGCTCCACCTACGACGAGAAGTTGATGGTCCGCTACATGATTGAGGACATGTTCCCGCTGTTGAACAAGTACGATAACATCAAAACCTCTAGCGCCATTTGCATTCATATTGACATGGAAGAGGGCCAGCGCTACTACATGGGCAACGTCCACTTCTCCGGGAACGAGGTGCTGAACGACAACATTCTGGAATATGCCTTCCGTATGGATAGCGGAGAGGTTTTTGACCAGTACAAGTACGATGCCTCCAAAAAGGCTATTCTGGATTCCTATCGCGAAGATGGCTACCTGTTTGCCCAGTTTGACGAGGAACGGACCTTTGAAAATGATTCCGTGGTGAACTTGACCTACCGCATGCGTGAAGGCTTGCCGGCCAGCATCCACAAGGTCTACATCCACGGCAATACCAAGACCAATGAGAAGGTTATTCGCCGCGAAGTGCGCCTGTACCCGGGCGATACCTACCGCCAGTCTGCGTTGGAACGCTCCTTCCGCGAAATCATGCAGTTGAACTATTTTGATATGGTGGTGCCGGACATTAAGGTGGTGGGTGAGCAGGAGGTGGATCTGGACTTCACGGTTCAGGAGAAGGAAGCAGGCACTGGTCAGTTTAGCTTGGGTGTTTCCTATAGCGAAAGTGATGGTCTCGTGGGTACGGCTAGCATCTCCATCCCCAACTGCTGTATGGGTGATGGTCAGGCCGCAACCTTGAGCTTGGAATACGGTGAAGATAAGAAGAGTGCCGCCATCAGTTTCCAGGAGCCCTGGTTCCTCGATAAGCCCATTACCCTGGGCACGAGTCTCAGCTATAGCTGGTGGAACATGTCGGATTATGACGACCCGAACATTACCCGTTATGGCGGTAACGTCTATGTGGGTAAGCGCCTCAAGTGGCCCGACGACTACTTCTACGGCCAGATTGGTTACGGCTGGCTTATGAACAAGCAGGGCCCGAACATCGATGAGAGTTACGTTGTTTATACTGGTGTGGAATCGGCTATCAACTTCAGGCTCCTCCGCGACGACAAGAACCTGCCCCAGTTCCCCACGGAGGGTTCCCGCTATGTGTTGGATGTGCAGGTGGCAGACGACCTGTTGTTCAGTGACTTCAGCTTCGTGAAGACGGAACTTACGGTGAAGTGGTGGTTCCCGCTGTTCAGGGACCGCTTGGCAATCGCCCTCACTAATGAATATGGTGTCATCTTCGGCGATCAGCTCCAGTACCGCACTCTCTATTCCATGGGTGGTGTGCTGGGCTACGAAGGCATGATGCGTGGCTATAGTTCGGGCTCCATCGGTTATCGCCGCCTGGGCCGCAGTTACCAGTATTTGGGTGCGGAACTCCAGCTTGGCATTGTACCCCAAACCTTCTACCTACTGCCCTTCTTCTTCGATGCAGGTAACGTGTTCGGTGAACGCTATGACCCCAGCACTCTCGTTGCAAAGCCGGAAAGGAATCCGCTTAACGAATGGGATCCCACCAGCTTAAAGAAGGACATCGGTTTCGGTTTCCGCGTGGTGGTGCCTATGCTTGGCATTATCGGCTTCGACTTTGCCTGGCCAATGGATGTGGGTGAAACCTACAGTGGCCTCGACCGGAGCGAAGTGGGTGACATGGAATTCAACTTCGTCATCGGTCAGGGATTCTAAGTGGAGGTTCTATGATTCGTAGAATGGTAATTGCACTTGTGATGGTCTTTGCCTGCGCTACCTTCGCAGAAGACGGCCTCCGCATAGCCCATGTGGATTCCAAGCTCATTTTTGATGGCTACAAGGGCACCAGGAAGGCTCAGGAAGAGTACGACCGTCAGGTGGCAAAGTGGGAACAGGAAGCCAACCTTTTGCAGAAGGAACTCTCCGCCATCAAGGAAAAGCTGGATAAGCAGGTCTTGATGCTCAGTGATGAGAAAAAGCGCGAACTTGAGGCCGAGTACCAGAAGAAGGATACCGAGCTGAAGAACTTCATTGACCGCGTTTATGGCCGTAAGGGCGAACTCATCACCCAGAACGAGAAGGTGAGCGCACCCATCATCCAGCTGATTCGCAAGGCGGTGAACGAGATTGCCTTGCAGGAAGGCTATGACATGGTTGTGGACCGTGCCACAGGTGCAGTGCTCTTCTGGAAGAAAGAGAATGACCTGACCCAGAAGGTTCTGGATTATCTGAATAACAGATAAATGAAAAAGCGGTGGAGCCGCAATTAATTTTTTTAATTCGTAACTCATAATTCAAGCGGAGCGAGTCTTATTATGGCCGAAAATAATGCGCAGAAATTCGTCTTCTACATGTACAAGATGACCAAGTCCTACCCGCCTAACAAGGAAGTCTTGAAGGACATTTCCTTGAGTTTCTACTATGGCGCGAAGATTGGTATTATCGGCCAGAACGGTGCCGGTAAGTCGACACTCCTCCGCATCATGGCGGGCATCGATAAGGAATTCCAGGGCGAAGCTTGGATTGAACCGGGCCGCACCGCAGGCTATCTGCCACAGGAGCCGCAGCTGGACCCGAACCTCACCGTGAAGGAAAACGTGATGCAGGCCGTCGCTAAAAAACAGGCCGTCTTGGACCGCTTCAACGAGATTTCCATGAAGTTCGCAGAACCCATGGAAGACGACGAGATGAACAAGCTCTTGGACGAACAGGCGAAGCTCCAGGACATCATCGACGCCCAGGATTTGTGGAGCCTCGACCGCAACATCGAAATCGCGATGGACGCTCTCCGCTGCCCGCCGGGCGACTGGCCGGTGACGAACTTGAGCGGCGGTGAAAAGCGCCGCGTGGCCCTTTGCCGTTTGCTCTTGGAAGAACCGGATTTGTTGTTGCTCGACGAACCGACGAACCACCTGGATGCGGAAACCGTCGCATGGCTCGAACGCCACCTGCGCGAATACAAGGGCTCCGTGATTCTCGTGACCCATGACCGTTACTTCCTCGATAACGTCACGAACTGGATTTTGGAAATCGACCGCGGTCGCGGCATTCCTTGGGAAGGCAATTACGCCCAGTGGCTCGACCAGAAACTCGAACGCATGAAGAACGAAGAGAAGGGCGAATCCGACCGCCAGAAGCGCCTTGCCCGCGAACAGGAATGGGTGAAGGCCAGCCCGAAGGCTCGCCAGGCGAAGAGCAAGGCCCGCTTGAAGGCTTACGAAGACTTGCTTGCCGAAGATTCTCGCGAACAAATTAAGGTGGCCCAGATTCACATCGCGAACGGGAACCGCCTGGGCGATATCGTAATTCAGGCGGAACACTTGCAGAAGGCTTTTGGCGAAAAGGTGCTGTTCGACGACTTGAACTTCAGCTTGCCGCGTTCCGGCATTGTGGGCATCATCGGTCCGAACGGCGCTGGTAAGACAACTTTGTTCAAGATGATTACCGGAACGGAAAAACCGGATGGCGGTACCCTGAAAATTGGTGAAACCGTCCAGATTATCAGTATGGAACAGGGCCGCGAAAGCCTCGACGATTCGAAGACCGTGTGGGAATCCATCACGGGCGGAAACGACGAAATCATGATTGGCGACAAGAAGATGAACGGCCGCGCTTATTGCGGACTCTTCAACTTTACGGGCGCCGCCCAGCAGAAGAAGCTTTCGCAGCTTTCCGGTGGTGAACGCAACCGCGTGCTCATGGCGAAGAATTTACAGCAGCCGGGTAACTTGTTGTTCCTTGACGAACCGACCAACGACTTGGACATTGAAACGTTGCAGGCTTTGGAACAGGCTATCCTCAAGTTCGCAGGCTGCGCTGTAATCATCTCCCATGATCGCTGGTTCCTGGACCGCATTGCGACCCACATTCTTGCATACGAAGGCGATTCCAAGGTTGTGTGGTTCGAAGGCAACTGGAGCGAATACGAAGCCGACCGCAGAAAGCGCCTTGGCGAAGATGCCGACAACCCGAAGCCCATCAAGTACAAGACGCTGACACGAAATTAAAGCGGAGCTTTAATTTCGTGAATTACGAAGTATGAATTATGAGACGATACGAAATCCTGTAATCCAGGGTTGAAAATCTTTCTGCACGTCGCCATTTTTACTGTTTTTATTCGTTTTTAACCCTGTATTGAATAAAAAATGTACTTTTTTATTCAATACAGTGAAATTATTGAATAAAAATGTTTTTTTTGCATGAATTTTTTAAATGTTTTTTCACGTTCTTAAACATGAACTTCGCCTGGTTTTCCGGGAGCCCCGCTTCTGGATTCCCTTCATTATTCCGCCGGTGATTCTGGCGGCATCGCAGGCGATTGCTGTTGGCCGCTATGGCGGTGCCATCATGGAGGGCATGGAGAGCTATATGATGCTCATGCTGGGTTGCCTCATGGCGCCCATGGGGGCGCCCCTCGCGGCGGATAGTTTCGCTGGCGAAAGGGAACGCAATTCCCTGGAACTCCTGCAACTTTCGCCAGTGAAACCGGCCCAGTTGTTCTGGGGTAAACTTTTGGCGGTGCTTCCGTTCCCGGTGGTTTTCGCCCTCCTCGCTCAGGGAATCTACTGGGCCGTGCACCCGTCCATCACGGGCGCCTCCGCCGCCGCAGCAATCCTCGGCGCCATATCCGCTTGCCTTTTGGTGAACGCCTTCTCCCTCCTGCTTTCACTGCGGGCGAAGACGGTCCGCGCCGCAACCCAGAGCTCCTTGTTCCTCATTATTCCCCTTTTATTTGCAGTCCAGTTTGCGCATGATTTTTTCTTTGCAAGCCCATTCATTCCCTTCCTTACTTTAGGGATGGCTTGCCTCATTTGCGTTGTTGTTACGGCGTTATCCCTTCGCCATTTCTGCGCCGCCTAAACACGCTTTCGAATGCGTAATGATTGCCGTGCCAAAAGGATGGTGCGAATCCACGATAGATTTTTGCTTAGGGCAAAACTTACAAGAATATATCTTCTTTCTTATGGAAAGTAATATGTAAGCGGGTTGTAAGAAAATTAGAAATTCTCTTTTCTAGCTTAGAGTCAACTTCATTTGTTGTGAAAGACATAAACCTAGAAGGAGATGATATGGAATTTCACAATGCTCTAAAAATCGGACTCTCCCTTGCGATAACCTCCATGGCCTTTGCAGGGGGAATCAATACGAACACCAACCAGTCAGTCTTATATCTCCGTCAGGTGGCAAGAGACGCAAGTACGGATGTGGACGCGCCCTATGCAAACCCATCAGGAACGGCCTTTATGGAAGATGGCCTCTACCTCTCCATTAACCATCAGACCTTTTTCCAATCCAGGTCTACAACAGTAAATGCCTCGCCCATTTTTGAAGAAGGAACGGAGTTTAAAGGGGAAACTTTCGTTCCTTCCATGCCCAGCGTTTTGGCGACATGGCATCATGGGAGTTTTGCAATTTCCAGCCATTTTGGAATTGTGGGTGGAGGCGGTACGGTCCAGTTCAATGATGGCATTCCTAGTTTTGCGGCTTTGATGCATGGGCCTCTGAAACAGATTGAATCTACGCTTACAGACAAAGGATTAAAGACGACGTCCAGTAGCGTGGACATCTCCTTAGACGCGAACGCCTATATTTTCGGAGCCACGCTGGGGGCGGCCTACGAATGGAATAAAATGGTTTCCGTCTATGCAGGCGCTCGCTTCAATTATGCGATGAATAGTTATGAGGGTTCCATAGGAAATCTCCGTTTGAATTCCGTTATCCCGGGAGTCAATCCGGATGGAAAGGAAATGGAGGCTTCTAAGTTTGCGGAGGTGTTCGAGGAACTTGCGCAGAATGCGAAAACGGAAGAGGAGCGGATTCAATATGCGACTTTGGCAAAAACCTATAGTGCTTTAAACGGCCAGACTTCCATGGAAATTGATTTGGAACAGACCGGCTGGGGAATTACTCCCATTTTTGGGTTGGGATTTCAATATAAAAGGTTGACGGTGGGTGCAAAGTTGGAATACAACACTTCCATTGAGATGGAGAATGATACAAAGGTCAATAGCTCGCCCCTTGCCGAATTTAACGACGGGGTTAAGGACCACAACGACATTCCCACTTTGATTTCGGTAGGCCTGACTTATGGGGTGCTGGATAATGCCCGCCTGTCTCTGGGTTACCACCACTGGTTTGATAGCAAGACAAATTATAAGGGCGATTTGGAAGATTATATTGACGATACTAACGAATTCCTGTTTGGTGTAGAAATTGATGCCCTGAAGTGGCTCACTTTGAGTGGCGGTTTTCAGGTGGTGCGCTATGGGCTTAGCGATGAATACCTCAGCGACATGAATATTAATTTGGATGCAACCACGGTGGGCTTTGGTTTTGCCTACAAGGCGACGGATTGGATGCGGGTGAATGTGGCCTACTTCAAATCGTTCTACAACGACTACGAAGAAACTGTGGAGTATGGTGTAGACACCTATAGTAGGGAAAGCCAGGGCTTTGGCATAGGCCTTGACTTTAGGATTTAAAACGGGGTAGGATAAAGTTTTTCAAGGGGGAAATTTCTGTAAAATTATTGTAAAAAATAAATTTACAAACAGGGGGGGGTAATGAATCTATATTTGAGTAAAATATACCCCTTTGGAGGAATTTTATGCTTAATAGCAAAAAAAGTTCAATTGCACTTGCAACGACAATTTGCGCAGCCAGCTTCGGCTTGTTTGGTTGCGGTGGAGATTCTAATGGAACGGGAGCAGACGCTCAGGGCGATGTCTGCTCCATTTCAAAGGACGCATCTTCCATCACCATGACGATGGAAGCGAATGGCGTTAGCACTACCACTATCTACGAATTTGATGGCGGGGAACTGTCTGCGCAGTCCACGGTTACAGATATGTCCGCTATGGGCGATAACGCCCAGGCTGCTTGCGATGCTATGGCGATGATGGACGGTTTTGAAGCTAGTTTGGAAGGCACTCAGTGCACTGTGAGACAGACGGTTGGTCTTCCGGGCGGGTCCATGGACCAGATTTATGAAGTGCAGAAAAAGGCCTGCGATGCTGCTAACGAAGCTGCAAATCCTAAAAGCAGCGGTTCCAAGGATAATCCTTTTGCCAAGAGTAGTAACTCCGGCGCCTCTGATGATGAAATTTGCTCTGTATCCAAGACGGCTACGACAGTCACGATGAAGAGTAACATTAACGGCGAACAGATGACGGGCGTTTTCGTGTTTGTTGGTGGAGAATTGTCCTCCCTGGTTAACACGATAGATCTTTCTTCCCTTGGTGATGATGCCACCGCTCAGGCAGTTTGCAGTGCGTACGCTCTTGCTGGCGCTACTGCAAACTATGAAGAGGGAAAATGCGTTGTCACAGAAGACGTTAGTGATATGGCAGGCATAACCTTAGACGAAATCTATGAAGAGAATGTGGAAGAGTGTGAGGCGTTGAAGGCGGAATATGGCTCGTCCAGTAGCGAGTCTTCCGATGATCCTACTCCCAAGTCCTCTAGCGGCTCCGGTAAAAAGGAGAAGGTGGTCACATTTGAGGATGGCATTATCTGGCAGCCCTCTTACAAATCAAGAGCCCGCACCTTCTTTAATACTGTTGACGAATACACCTTCCTTGATAAAAACGAAGTGACCAAGGATAGTTCCGGTTGGTGGTTCAAGTATCTGGATGCTGCCGATTTTGGTACATCTACAGCAGTAGGCACATTTAATTCTTCCTCATTAGATTTGAGCATTACCTTGAAGTACAATAATTGGCACGAAGTAAGAAGTGGAGCAGATTATTACTATGCTCCCGATCCGTACCCTTATGCAGGCTTTGGTTTCAAGTGGTCGCCGGTTGATGGGGAAACTGTGGATTTGTCAGAATGGGAAGGGCTATGTGTAACTTATTCGTCTTCTGGTAATTTTGAAATAGCGCTCCCTGCTACAGGCGACGGAGGAATGGCGTACTACTACTCTGCAAAGAAATCCTCTTCTCCTAAAACAGTCAACTTTACTTTCGCTTCTGGTCTGACACGTTCTCAATATGCAACGACAACTTTATCAAAGGCTAACGCTTTGAAAAATGTGGAGGCATTGCACTTTAAGTATACCAATGATGAGTCTGGTGTAGATTGCTATTATGAATACTACACTGCATCGGAATGCTCCTATTACTATGGCTCTGCTAGCAACACCATCAAGATTTACAGAATTGGTAAGTACGGCACCTGTGAAGGCGGTTCCGGAACGGTGCTGTAATCAAGCGGTATAATTGGTTTATACGGAGAAAGCCCTCGGCGTTAGCCGAGGGTTTTTGATATGGAAGAGGAAGGTGTTAGGAGGGGCGGAGCCTCTCCTAATCGGAGAAGGCTCCTGGCGTTAAGCCAAGAGCCTTCATAAGGAGTAGTTATAAGCCGGGTTCTGTACCCTTTGCAGGGCGATGACCATCTCTCTGGACGAATCGTTACCGACCGCCTCAAGCGACCTACCCGGATGCCCAGCAGCCACGAGCCGCGGCTGGTCCTTGCGGACGGACTCCTGCTTGGTCTTGCACCGAATGAGGTTTACCGTGCCACCCTTGTCACCAAGAGTGCGGTGAGCTCTTACCTCGCCCTTTCACCCTTACCTGCATTGCTGCAGGCGGTTTGCTTTCTGCTGCACTTTCTGTCGCGTTACCGCGCCTGGACGTTATCCAGCATCCTGCTCTTTGGTGCCCGGACTTTCCTCCAGCTTGCGCCGGCGGTCATCCGCTACTCATGCCCAAATATAGAAAGGCGGTCCTGGGTTTGCGGAGCCTATTCGTCCAACCCCTATCCAAAAAAGCTTCAAAATCAAAAAAGCCTGCCGGGATGCCGACAGGCCTTTAAGTGGAGGTAGGGAGAGTCGAACTCCTGACCTATAGATTGCGAACCTAGCGCTCTACCAACTGAGCTATACCCCCAAAGGTAGCCCAAATATATTTTTTTGAGGCCGAGCCGTCAACTGGGGCCGCACGGTAAATTTTGGCGGGAACTGGAAAAAAAGAAAAGCCCCCCCCGAGGGAGGCTTCTCAAAACAGATTCGCGCGAGGATTACTCGTACTTGATCACGCCGGCGGGGCAGGAATCAGCAGCGTCCTTGATTTCGCTTTCGAAAGCAGAGAAATCCACGCCTTCCTTCACCTGCATCTTTTCGGGAACGCTGAACACAGCGTCGCAGGTGGCTTCGCAAGCACCGCAGGAAACGCATTCGTCGTTGGATTCGTCCAACCAAACTTTAGAAATAGCCATAAAAATACCTCGTTTAGGTTTAGTGAAATATCTGCCCTGGGGGCATAATCCTTGCCTTAATATAACAAAATGGCTTGCAAAGAGGAAGGATTTTCTATTTTTGTCGCCAAAAACAAGAGAGGACCATAAAAACGATGAAAAAAGTGGTTGTGAAAATTGGTGGCAGTTTGGCTATCGACGAAGCCAAGTTGGCCGATTTTGTGGCGGCAGTCAGCAAACTCCCCGCTATGGGCTGCGAGGTCGCCGTGGTGCACGGTGGTGGCAAGGACATCAACGAGAACATCGCGCTCCTCCGAGAACAACCGACCTTTATCGACGGTCTTCGCGTCACGACGCCCTCCATCATGAAGATGGTGGAGATGACGCTTTCGGGCCATGTGAACAAGAAGCTGGTGCGCCTGCTCCTGGACAATGGGGTGAACGCCATCGGCCTTTCCGGCGTGGATGGAAAGCTGGTGGAAGTGGTCAAAAAGCAGGGCAAGGTGGATCTTGGCCTGGTGGGCGAGGTGGCGAAGGTGAACCCGAAGATTGTGGAAGACCTCTTTGCCGCGGGCTGGGTGCCTGTGGTTAGCCCCATTTCCTTTGGACCTGGTGAAGATGGCGCTGCCAGCTGGAACGTGAACGCGGACACTGTAGCGAGCGAACTTGCGGTGGCTCTTGGCGCCGACCAGTTTGTGCTGGTGAGCGATGTGCCGGGCGTTATGGACGATTCTAAGACGGTGATTCCGGAACTCACGGAAGATGCCGCAGAGGCCCTCATCGCTTCTGGTGTCATCAGTGGAGGCATGATTCCCAAGGTGCGCGAGAGCTTCAAGAGTATTTCTCGTGGACTCAAGTCCATCCACATTGTGGGCTGGAAGGACGCGGATCACTTTGTAAAACAGATTAACGGAGAATTGAACTACGGGACGATTCTCGGGTAGTGGTGGCCGTCGCACGGACTTTTAACCAAAAACGTCATTGCGAGCCCCTTGGGGCGAAGCAATCTAGGGAATAAAAAAATGAGTTTTATTGAACAGGATAAGGAAAACATTGCGCCACTCTATGGCAAGGCCGATGTGGAATTCGTAAAGGGCGAAGGCTCTTACCTCTTCGATACCAAAGGCGATAAGTATCTTGACTTTGTGGCTGGCATTGCGGTGAATGCCCTCGGGCACCAGAACGCAGGCATCAAGGCTGCCATCGTGGAGCAGTTGAACCACTTCAACCACATCAGCAATCTCTACCCCAACTATCCGCAGATTGAACTTGCCAAAAAACTTCGGGAAGTGACGAAGTTCGACAAGGTGTTCTTCTGCAATTCCGGCACGGAAGCCAACGAAGGCGCCATCAAGATGGCCCGTAAGTTCTTCAACCGGAAGGGCGAAGTGAATCGGCAGAAGATTGTCACCTTCGTGAACAGCTTCCATGGTCGGACGTACGCTGCACTTTCTGCAACGGGTCAGCCCGCTCTTCGGGAAGGCTTCGGCAACATGCCGGGCGACTTTGTCCATGTGCCTTGGAATGATACGGCTGCCTTGAAGGCGGAAGTGAATAAGGACACCTGCGCCATCATGCTGGAAAGCTTGGCGGCGGAGGGTGGCGTCATGACGCTTTCTGCCGAGATGGTCGCTACCATCAACAGCCTGCAGAAGGAATGCGGATGCCTCGTGATTGTGGATGAGGTACAGGCCGGCACCGGCCGCCTAGGCACCTTCCTCGGGTTTGAAAAGTATGGCCTGAATCCGGACTTGGTCACCATGGCTAAGGGCATAGGCGGCGGTCTTCCACTGGGCGTTGTGCTCATGCGTGAAGCCATTGCCGCCCAGTTGAAGGCAGGCGATCACGGAACGACTTTTGGCGGTAACCCCATCGCCTGCGCTGCCGGCCTTGCTGTTGTAAATCAGGTGACTGCCGACGGCTTCCTCGCCAATGTGGAAGCCCGGTCTGCCCAACTTAAGGCAGGTCTTTCCGCGTTAATGGCCAAGTTCAGCTTCCTCAAGGAAGTCCGGGGCGAAGGCCTCATTCTCGGTGTTGCCGTAGATGAAAAAGTTCCCGTGAACAACATCATCGCTGCTGCCCGGGCGGAGAAGCTCATGGTTTTGAGCGCCAAGGGCAACGTGCTCCGGATGCTTCCGCCTTTGACGGTAAGTGCCGCGGAATGCGATGAGGCTCTCGCAAAGCTTGAGAAGGCTTTGGCTGCGATTTAGTCATTCCTGCCATTGCAAAAAAATTAGACGGCTTGCTTTAGCGGGCCGTTTTTTGCAGCTCTCTTTACAGACCTTGCCCAGAATTCTATCTTTTGTAACAAATTATTTAATGCAAAAAAAAAGGAGAAATCCCATGAAAAAAGTGCAATATGGCCTGCTGGCTGTATTCAGCGCCCTTGCTCTCACGGCTTGTGGTGATGATGTCACCAAGGTTTACGAAGACGGAGAATTTTCGTCCGTAACCTCCCTCAAGGATAGTGAATGTACCGAAGAGAATGAAGGTGCAATCATTTACTCTACAGAAGACAAGGGCATGTATGCCTGCGCCGATGGTGAGTGGACTGCTATTGCCGGCAAGGATTCTCCTTTGTTCCGCTGCGAAACCAAGACATTGAAGGATTCCAGCGGCATTGCCATCTATTGCGATGGTGATAGCATTGGCGTGGTGAAGAATGGTAAGGCTGGCGCCACCGGTAAGGTCGGCGCTGCTGGTAAGGATGGTACCAATGGTAAGGATGGCGTTGGTATCGATGGTGCTAGTTGCACTGTTGCCGATACTGTGGATGCCAAGACCAAGGCTGTTTTGGGTTACAAGTTGATTTGTGCGGATTCTCTGATGGGAATCGTTTGGAATGGCGCTGCCGGCGAATCTGGTTCCAGCTGCACAGTTGCAGATTCCGTCAATGCTAAGACCAAGGCTGTGGTGGGCTTCAAGCTCATGTGCGCCGATACTCTTGCCGGCTTTGTCAAGAATGGCGTCGATGGTCTTCCGGGTGAAGCGGGAACTTCCTGCGTCATTGACTCCGCCACTGCCGATTCCGTGTGGATTGCCTGCGGTGAAGAAGTTGCTGCCATTGCCCTTCCCGGTGCAGGAGCAAAGACCTATACCCGCAACATCCAAATGGTAATTCCGTATTTCACGTCGTGGACTGTTTACTCTGCGCCAATTACTGAAGTAACAGTGTTTAGTCTTGACGCTAAATGGGAGCCTAATGGTCAGGTCTTTATTTCTCAGCTGAGTGCGGATGTGGATAATGTTGCAAAGCCTGTTGTGGATATTCCAGCAAAGATGTTGTATGATAATGATTTGACGTATAATAGTGATGATGTGCTTGATGGGTTATTCCTTAAGGGAACAGTGAGAGCCTCTGTAACTAATCCGTACGTCTTGGTTCGCGTGAAGAGTGAAGTTTATATGGGTGGCGGCGCACCTGTCATTTTTGACAATTATGCCTATGCGGATTTGCGCGACACCTCCATGTTGACCGTATCTTATTTGACCGATATGAAGGCTTCTCGTGTCAAGAAGTTGGTTGTTGCTAATGGAGCGACTTTTGAAGAGGCTACGGAACAGGCGGACAAGGAACTCTATAAGGCCCATGGTATGGATTATAAGGGCTCTGTGGATTCCTTCATGAATAAGACGGCTATGGATTACGATATGTTCTGGATGCTTAACCTTAACGCTAGGTTTATGTATGGTGTTAGCGGCGCGCCTTGGTATTTCATGAATAGGAATGAGTTCTATTCCAGACTTAAGGATTCCTTCGCTGAAAATGGCGACTTCAATACACCTATTTCTGTTAATGGAATCTTTAACAAAGAAGTCCTGGAAGAAGAGATGAGCTCGGCTGGTATAGAGTCTGTAATGATGGCTGACATGCTCATAATGTTTGACGTAGACGTGGTGAATGACGCCTACAGAACAATCCTCCATTATGCTAGCCGTATGGTTGAAGAAGAATATGGCTTGGGTGACTGTGCCAAAATCACAAAGGATACTTTGGTATTTGCCAATAAGAAGGGAACGATGCTTTCGGCATACGGATATCCGTTTGTCTGTGCTACAGATGTTCCTTATTGGAGAGTTGCTGATGATAGCGAAGTCCTTGTCATGCTTGGGGAAGAGAACGTTTTGGCTGCTGCGGGCGAGTGTTCTGCTGCTAATGAATGGCAACAGAAAAATATGGGCTTCCCCATACGTTGCGAAAAGGATGCCACCGGTAAATATAGTTGGACTCGCCCCGATTCAATAGAGACAGAAATTGGATTCTGCGATGGATACTATGAAGGACTTGCACGATATTATTATGTCGCTGGCTACTATTTCGCTTGCCATAATCACCAGTGGTCTAAGATAGACGCAGATCAGGTTATGTATGAATATGCCTGCGATTCGTTAACAAAACAAGACTCTATTTATAAATTTGACGGAGATTATTATGTATGTGCCGATACTGTAAGCCAATTCACGGGTGAAACAACGTATTTCTGGCAGGAAATTGGAGCTTATAATAGTTCAGCAGCGATTGCCGTGATTGGAAAGACATTGTTCGGCGAATGTAATGCAGATATGCATGATACCGTTCGGTCTTTTGATGGGCCTCGTCGCTCTACCTATGGAGACTCTACACAGTTAGTAGTGTGCAATAATGACTCCTCCCAATGGGTGTCAGCTTATTCTATGTTCGGCCTTTGTAATGAGGAAAAACTTGGCCTGCATAAGCGGGTTGTTGATGAATATGGCATGACAAAAGTCTATTACGACAAATGCGTGAATGCCGGGTCCGCAGAAGATCCCTATTATTATTGGAATGTTTCTTCAATAGATATAGATGTCGGTTATCCTTGCACCAGCGTGAAGGAGGATTTTGACAAGGAAACGGCTGCATATACCTATGATGGAAGTCCGTATTATTGTAATGCAAAAACAGGTGAATGGGTATACGATGACTGGTACTTCCGTTATGGTTACGTCGGATGTACGGATTACCTGAATCCTGCTACGGGCAAGGCTTTTGCTATTGGTGAAAGTGTAAAATTTGGTACGGAGACACTTGTCTGTGATAGCGATAGCTCATGGTATTCACTTTCGGCTGACGAAATTGCAATGGGCTTCCCCTGCACTAGTGTAGATGCTTCCGAGTATGCGCCATCTACCGATGGTAATCATTATGCGGCTCGCGAATATCAAGGCGATTACTACTATTGCAATGCAAAAACTGGAGTTTGGCTTGATAGGTTTGATGAGGCTCCCTGTACTGCAATATATAGCCCGTATTCCAAGGAGGCCTTCAGCCCTAATGAAGGAACGATTGGATATGACGGAAGTATCTATGAATGCAAGAGTGATGGTTCCTGGGAATGGGTTGATTATATTAATTAATCCTCTTTAACCCCTAAAATTTCAAAATGGCTCGCTTCGGCGAGCCATTTTTGTATAATGAAAATGCGGTAGATGTCCGCAGAATTGCAAAAAGCGGAGAATGTTCGCAAAAATGGTGAAAGGCGGTGGTGAAGAGGCAAAGTGTGGTATTTTCCCCGCTTTTTCCCGGCTTTTCCCCGCCATTCTTCAGTTGTTTGTAATAAAAATGCGGGTGGAATACTGATGACGGCTGGGATTTTGCTCGCAAAATGCTTGCTACCCCGCTACCTGCTCTTGATTCTTGAGAAAAAAGCGGGGGTTTTCACAAATCAGCAGTGTTTCCCCCGCCTTTCCTCGATATAATCCGCATTTCCCTTGCTTTTTGATGGCGGATTTTGGATATTACGCCCGTTTTACATCATTTATTGAAGGGAATAATATGGAAAATGTTTTTGAACATTTGCCCAAAGACCGTCTTGCATCGTTTCTACGCGAGCGGATAAATGAACTAAAGTCTGAGGCGTCTCGGCTTGAATCAACGCTGAAAAACGCACCGCGAGGACAACTGGGAATTTCTCCGCATGCAGGGACATATCAGTATTTTCACGTCTTGCCATCTACAACTAAAAAAGGGGTGTATATCTCAAATCAGAATATTGGCTTGGCGCAGTCTTTGGCACAGCGAGATTATGACGCCAAACTGCTGTCGAAGATTCGCATGCAATTGAAAGTATTGCAAACTTGTGAGGAAAGGTATTGCCCAACATTTGCAGAAGATATGTGGAAAGCGTTGCACATCGCCCGCAAAAAATTGGTCTCGCCTTCTTTAGCCTCGGACGAGGATTTTGCCAATCGCTGGAATGCTGTCGAATATAAACGGCGAGATTTGGGAGAGAAACCTGTGTTTGTTACTGCACACGGGGATCTCGTTCGCTCTAAATCTGAAGTTATCATTGCTGACACGCTGCATAGATTTAAAGTTCCCTATCGCTATGAGTTCCCTTATGCCATGTCGGTGGCAGAAGATGAAAATTTGTCTCGAAAGGTGCGAAAAAGACGGGTAGTTTACTTAAGTCCCGATTTTACGTGCTTAAATGTGAGAACCCGCAAGGAATTCATTTGGGAGCACTTTGGATTAATCGACGATGTAGAGTATGCTTTGAATATGGCGGGAAAGTTGATGCTTTATCAAGCAAATGGCTATGGCGTTGGTTGCAATTTATTGATGACGACAGAAACTAGAGAGGCTCCTCTGAGTTCCAAGAAAGTAGAACAAATGGTAAATAAGTTTTTGCTCTAGAAAACAAAAGGCTGAGTTTCTCTGCAAAAGGTGGTGCTTTTCTGCAAAAGGCGGTGGTGAAGAGGCAAAGTGCGGTATTTCCCCGCTTTTTCCCGGCTTTTCTCCGCCATTCTTCAGTTGTCTGTAATAAAAAATGGGTGGAATGCTGATGACGGCTGGAATTTTGCTCGTAAAATGCTTGCTACCCCGCTACCTGCTCTTGATTCTTGAGGAAAAAGCGGGGGTTTTCACAAATCAGCAGTGTTTCCCCCGCCTTTCTCCGTTCTTTCCCCGTCTTAGAAGTTTCTCTCCTACGTCTTTATCGTCGGGGCTTGGCGTGCCACTGGGGCCAGCTCGCCATGCTTCCTGAACAAGTGCTTCACCAGCGTCTTAAACCCGCGGAACACGCGGTAGCGCTCTCTCGGGTTTTTGATGGCCATGATTCCCTGGCGTAAGATGTAGCTTGGCCGCAGGTAGAATTCTCGGCGGGCCTTGTCGCAGAAGTCCACAAGAGCCTGGCTGGTGAGTTCGCCACGCTGAATCGTTGTGCGGTGGAAACCGTCCTTGTCCAGCCACTGGCTGTAATCCTTCGTTTTGAGGGCGCCGCTTTCCAGTGCCTCTTTATAAGCTTCCGTGCCGGGGTACGCCATGATGGGGTAGAACTGCGCCGTGTTCGGGTTCAGCTTCTTGGCGTAATCCAGCGTCATGCGGAGGGTCTCGGGCGTATCGCCGGGGTTACCCACCATAAAGCATCCGTGCACCAGGAGCCCAGCCTTGCGGGCGTTCTTCGTGAATTCGATGGCCTTGTCTGTATTCTTCACGCCCTTGTGGATGTTCTCCAAAACTTCGGGGCTAGCACTTTCAAAGCCGACGCACATTTCGCGGCCGCCAGCTTTTTTCATGAGCTGCAAAAGTTCCAGCGGAACGTCGGCGCGGGCGTTGCAGCTCCACGTAATCTTGAGACCTCGCTCCAGAATCAGGTTGCAAATGTCCCGCACGTGCTGATGGTTGGCGGTAAAGGTGTCGTCTTCAAAGAAGACTTCGCCTAAGTCTTCGAAATTCTCTTTGATGTACTGGAGCTCGTCCACCACATCCTTCGGGTCGCGCATGCGGAACTTGTGGCCGTTCAAGGTCTGGGGAATCACGCAGTAGCTGCAGCGGTTGGGGCAGCCGCGTCCTGTGAGAATCACAATGAGGGGGTTCAGGTTCGCCCCGTAGAAATACTTCTTGTAGCAACTGTAAAGGTACTTGCGGTAAACTTTCGAGACCCAGGGCAGTTCTGTGATGTTCTCAATCTTCGGGCCTTCGGGCTGGAAGTCCACCTTGCCCTCGGCAGTGCGGTAGGCGAGTCCGGCGATATCCGCAGGCCGTGCAATTTCACCGCGCAAGTGGCGCACCAGGTTGCGGCAGGTATAGTCCGCTTCGCCAATCACCACAAAATCCAACTCGGGGCACATCTCCATGCTCTCGAGGGGCTCTGCGGTAGCGTGGGTCCCCATGATGGCAATCTTTATGCCGGGAAGGTCGGCGCCGACTTGTTCCTTAATCGCCTTCACGACTTTCAAATCATTTAAAATACTGGGAGTGCTGGTACTGCAAATCACCAGTTCCGGTGCAAACTTTTGGATTCCTGCAAGCGTTGCGGGCAAATCCAGTTCCATCGCGGGGCTGTCGATAAGCTGGATTTCATTTCCGTCAGCTTCGCAAGTGCCAGCTGCATAGCTTAGGAACATGGGCCAGTACAGAGTGCTGGACTTTGTCACGCAGGGGCTGCGGGATTCCCGACTGAACATCGGGTGAAAGGGCGGGTTTAAAAAAGTAACACGCATGAGCCCCCACAAGATACAAAAAAACGGGGTAATAAATTACATTTGGGAATGTGAAAAATGTGGTTTATGTTGTTGCTTTTCTGGTAATGGTCGCTTCAGCTTTTGCCGAGGATGCCTTGCCTGTTGCGGTGCCCACAAATGACCCATGCCTTGCCGATGGGGCAGACTCTGCCCTCGTTGCCTCTGGCGAATATGAGCAGGTGAAGTCCTATTTTGCCGATAGCACACTGGCCCGCTGCTATATCGTGAAAAAGGGGACGGATATTCGTGAGGGGAGAGCCCTTTCGTTCCACCCCAATGGGAACCTGGCTGTGGAAGCCCCCTATAAGGAGGGCAAACTGGAAGGCGTACTGCGGACATTTTTTGAAAATGGAAAGATGTGGCAGACCACGGGCTATATGGATGGAATCGAAGAAGGGCCCAGCGTCACCTACTACGAATCTGGCGTAAAGAAGTCCAAGGACATTTACAAGGACGGAGTCTTAGAGGGTTTGAGCGAGGAATGGACGGAGCGAGGCACTATTAAACGGAAAATCCCGTATGTGAAGGGTTCCATTCATGGTAAGGCCTTGAGTTATGACGAACTTGGTGCCCTCAAGGAAGAAATGACTTTTGAACATGGCATCCGCCACGGGACGTACCGTCGTTTCAATAAAGGGGTGAAAGTTTTTGAGGCGGAGTTCGTCTCTAACCGCTGCGTGAAGAACTGCTACTTCTGATTCTTCCTAGGCTTCACCGCATTCCAAATCATGTAGCCGATGAACAGCACTCCCAAAACCAGGAGCGCAATCGCTAGCTCGGAATTGTATTTCTCGATGATGTCCTTCTGCCCGTGGGCAAAGTAACCGAGGGCCGCAAGAACGCAGTTCCAGATGGTGGCGCCAAGGAATGTGTACAGCGTGAAGGTAGTGAGCTTCATGTTGGCAAGGCCCGCGGGGATTGAAATCAACTGTCGGATAACGGTGATGAGACGTCCCACAAATGTGGAAATGGCGCCATGCTTGCGGAAGTAATCTTCGGCCTTCTGAACGTTCTCCACGTTAATCAAGAAGAAATGCCCTAGGCGGCTGTCTGCAAATTTGTATATAATGGGCCGGCCGAGGAACTTCGCCAGATAGTAGTTGAAGAAGGCCCCAATGAGGGCACCGAGGCTTGCAAAAACCACCAAGAGAAAGATGTTCAGCCCTGACTCTGGCTGCATTGCCTTGTAGGCGGCCGGCGGCACAACCAGCTCTGAGGGGAAGGGAATGAAGGAACTTTCGATGGCCATCAACAGGGTGACGGTGCCGTAGTTCAGGTTGTCATTATACCAATCGATAATCTGTTCGTAGATGCCGACGGACTTTACAGAATCTGCCAATGCAGAACCATCCGCCATAACCGGTTCGGTGGCATTTACATCTGCAAAAACAAATTGCGAGCAGAACAGGAGAAGAAATAAGAAGCGAAACACTGGCTTCATAGGGGATTACTTCTTCTTGCCTTTCTTTTTAGACTTGGCGGCCTTCTTGTTCTTGCCCTTCTTCTTGGACTGAACTTCTTCCTGTTCTTCTTCTGGCTGAGTCTGCACTTCAATCATGGAGGGCTGCTCGGTCTCTGCCGCCTGCAATGCCGCAGTGGCTTCCTGAACGTACATTCCCTCGGGGAAGCGCTTCAGATAAATCTCATAATCCTTCTTGCGGTTCCCGGCCTTCACCAGTTCAAAGATGCCCGTCTCGGCTTCTTTGCGGAAGGCTCCGTTGGGATTATCATTCAAGTAGGTCAGGTAGGCCTTGAAGGTGTTCTTGGCCTGAATTTCACGGAACTTGTGGTATTCGCCCAGAACATTGAGTTTGGCTTCCACTTCAGCACGATGGGGGGAATCTGGATAGTACTCTAAGTACATTTCCAAGAGTTCAGGATCGTTGCTTGCCATGACCTGCTCAAAGCGGGAGTCTTCCTGCTGGGTCTGGTATTCCTTCAACTGGACTCTTCCGGTATCCAGAGAGGCGTAGAGTTTTTCCTTGGTGGCAAGGTCTGCAGGGTGGCAGAAGGCGAGGAAACTTTCCAACACATCAGAGAACTGCGCCTTGGTGAAGGATTCGCTCATGTCAGGGAGTTCGCCATCTTCGTCCAGGAAGAAGCGGTAGTCGCGTTCGATGGCCATGCAGTCCCATTCCGTCAGGGTGTCCTTCACTTCGCTGTTCTGGCGGAGTACGCCATCGCGATCGCGGAGGTTGAAACGCATGCGGCGGTCGCGGCGGCTTTCACGCCCAAAGTCTAGGGAGAGTTCCAGGCCAATGCGGACGGGAAGCTTGTAGGAGATTTCGTCGAAGGTTATGCCGGAATATCCAGAGGGAATGGATTCCACCTTCTTGGGGGCCTTGTCTGTTGCCTTGATGTCTTCGTAGGGCAAAAATTCCCGCCGGACATTGACGCCAATTTTCAGGTCCACATCTTGGAAGATTTCTGCAATGCGGTATTCCAAAGCGCCGGAGACAAAGGCCGTGGGAGCCATGGAAGTGTGCTGGTTAGTGTGCCCTAGGTATTCGTCGTAGAAACTGAAGAAATGGAAGCCATAACCGCCCAAAACGCGGATGTCCAAATCGCCGACGATGTTAAAGGAGAAACCTGCTAGTACAGAGGGAGCATAAGTCAGGAATGAAAGACTGCGGTCAGCACAGTTTCCCCTATCTGCACAATTGATGACTTCTTCTCCATTATCATATTCAAAAGCGGGAGTATTGCCGATTTCACCAAACTGGAAGGAATTGATTTCCAAACCAAGCCAAATGGTGAAGGGAATGTCCGCTTTGTAGAAAGGCGTGACCAAGGGACTGAACAGGTAACCCATGTTGATGGGGAACGTCATGGCTTCCCGATCAATCTTCTTTGTCAATAATTCCGGATCGTCATCCTTAATGTTCAAAAAAGCGAATTCACCCTGGATATACAACTGGGTATGCCAATTAGACCGCTCAAAATCAGCGGCGCACACCAAAGTGCCCAAAAGCAACAAAAAAACCAATACCTTACGCATCGTGTGGTGAATTTAGTTTTTATTACGATGCTGGTCAAAAGTTGAGAATGAAACCTACGCCAAATAGGGCTATTCCAGCCCCGATGAGGGAGCCGCCTACAATCATTTTCGTGTCGCCCTTGTCCACCAAATCCTTATTTTTCTTCACTTTTGCCTTGTAATTTTCTCCAGTAGAGGAGGCAGGAATCGCAAGGTCTGCCTTGATATCGTCGGCGTCTTCATAGTCCAGATAGGCGAGGTAGGTGAATATGGCCCCGACGATGATGGGTGCGATGGAGGAGCCCATGAGGGTTTTCCCGATAAAGCGGTTGCGGCGTTCCTTTTGCCATTGCTCTTGAATTTGAATTTCATTCAGGTCGGTGGAGGTTTCCAGGTTGATGTTGATGGAGGTTTCCGAGGTGGGCGGGACAAAGACGCTTACCAGAGTATCTTGGAAGCCCAGTTTCCGAAGTTTGAAGTGGACCATCCCGGGTTCCCAGATGGGGAAGGTGCCGGGCGCCTTCCCGATGACCTCGCTATTTGCGGTGATGGGCTCGTTCCCGCGGAAGATTTCTGCTCCTGCGGGAGAGGTGATAATGCGTAACTCTGGGTCCACACGCTTTAGCCGGAGGGAGACCTTTGCCGTATCGCCGGGAATGGGGCGGAGGTTAGCTTCCGCACCCCACAGGTGCTGGTCCACATTCCAGTAGGCATAGAGTTTTAATTTGCTGGTGTCCTGTGTGGCAAAGGTGCAGGGCGTTTTGCAGATGGCGTATTCCTCGGGGAGGCTGAGGGTGGCGCCTTCAGGGTCTGTTTCTACGTGGACATAACTCTTTGTGTCTTTGACAACCTCTGCAGGGGCAGCTCCCATGGATTCTGCAAGGAGGTCCTTCATTTTGTTCGCAGAAAGAGCGTCATCTACAAAACGGGAAATGCTGAAAGTCTTTTGGGCCTTGTGCAGTGTGGGAAGGCTGTCTTCGAATATAATGGAAGACAGCTCTACAATCATAGAATCGGCGGTTGCAGATTTGTTGAGTTTCCCCACGAATAGCGTGTCGGCGCCTCTTTCATGAAGAGTTCTTTGAATGCAGAAGTTGTCATCGCAAACGGCGTCTAAAACTTTTGGGTCAAAGACTTTGATGCCTGCATACATGCCTTGCAGAATGGTGAAGGTAAAAACGTTCACATTGCTGACATAGGCACTGTCCTCCGGAGATGCTCCGAAACCATTTGTGTTGAAAGGGATGAAAATCTTTGTGCCGATAAAATTATTGGCGGCAGCAACGGTCGCCGAATCTGCGGTGGCTATCGAATCTACAGAGGCTACGTTTTGGGTGATGGAATCTGTTGCAGTGGGGGAGGTTGAGGAATCTGGGCTTGCAGAAGTTGTATCCTTGGAGGCTTGGTGGAGAAGGTCGTTGCCTTTCTCGTCTACAATACTTTTGAACTGGCTCTTGACGATGCGGACTACCGTGAACTTGTTGTTGATGTAGCCACCGAGGTGAACGGTATCTTTCTCGATGCCGAGAAATTGCGCCTTCTGCTTGGTGCCGGAAAGGAGTTCCACGTTGACGAAGATACCCTGAGGGTCTTCGGCGTAGAGGAGTGCGGCTAGGCAGAGAAGAAGTGGAATGAAAAACTTTTTCATGAGGAACCTAGAAGGAAAGGATGATGCCTGCGGAGAGGATTACCCCCCCTGCGATAAGGGTTGAGAAGGTTGCCGTACGAGCCGTTTTGGCCTTGTCTCTATAATCATTGTAATCTTTTACTTTGTCCGCAATCTGCTTTTTATTCTGAATAAAACTATTCTCAATAGATTTTTTCTTGTCGTTGGCTTTGTCTATTTCGTAGGTGGCTACAAGGGCAGAAATACCGCTTGCAATCAGAGGAACCGCCGAGGCGATGATGAGCCTGTGGCCAAAGGCTCTGCGGCTTCGGTGGGCGAGAATCCCCTCGCGGTCGTTTAGAAGTTCTTCGTCTTCAATGGGAGTGTAGGCAACCCTCAGGTAAGAGGTGTCTTTTTCGGAGAGCCGCACATTGATGGTGGTATCCCTAAAATCGGGCCTGAAGAGAGTCACGAGAATGTGAGATTCTCCTGCGGGTACTTCAATGAATGAGGGCAAAATATAATCCGGTTGGCTTGCAAAATCGGGATGGATTTCGCCCAGGTAGACATCACCGCCGGAGGGATTGGTGGAGATGTGGAGGTACTTGCTGGAAACCTCCGGTTCCTCGGCCCAGAGGAATGCGCACGCAAGACAAATGCTGAAAATGATTTTTAGAAATAACTTCATTCTCAGTCCTCAATAAAGGGCCCCGTCAGGTATAGAGAATCCTTTTCGGGAGTGATTCTCCAGTACACATCGGGACTAGGGTTTCGGGCGTTATCAAAAAGGGAAATCCTGAGATTGCACTCTTTTTTGCAAGGGTTTGCAAAAGAAAGAATGGGTGCATTGAATAGCATGGTTGCTTGCTGCAGGGTGTCAGAATCGACCACAATAGAAATCTTCTTTTCGTTAATGCCGGAGCCAAGGTCAAGGGCGTAGAATTCCAGGGGCTCATCTATGCCTAAAACAGTCCGGCGTGGCGCAATTTGGGGCAAAACGCTATCCTGAAATTGGACGGTATCCGTTAGGACTCGTGCCCTTTGAGGAACATCAACGACGATTCGTTCACTTCTGAATTCAGTATTGGCTTTATCTTCGGCGAAAATCTGCAAACCTGTTTGGGGAAGAACCCAAGTGGAAAGTTCCGTGTGCCCCAGGGAGTCTTTTAAAACGGCTAGGGTGTCACCTGCTGCCCGTACCAGCGTGATTTGCGTGTGTGGCTTCTGTGTGGGATTGAATCCATTGTAATGGATGGGGATGATGAGTTTGGAAGAATCTCCGCTAGCAAACAGGGTAGAAAAATGGAAAATCTCGGAGGAATCTATTTCAGCGAATTCTCCAAGTCTGTAATTTTTGGCGACAACGGCCCAATATACGGTAATGGAAGAGTCCTTGAGAGAAATTTTGTTCTTCTTGAGCCAATCCTTATTGGACAGAATGTCCAGAGTCAGGGAGATTTCTTTATTGCAGTCTATGGTTTTTAGAGAATTCTTCCAAACGGAATCTGCATGCAGAGAAGCGAAAATTTGACAATCCGAGAGTTCCCAGGAGTCTCTTCCTTCTATGTTCCAGCGGAGTTCTACCCCGTCTTTTGAATTTGGATCCACCAGGTTGTATCCATTGGAGGGAAACGCGAGGCCTACCTGTAGGGGCGTATTGATGTAGATGTTGAAGTTGTTTACAAGGGTGTCTCCAAGAAAGTCGATGGTACGGAGCGAACCGTGCTGAATTCCTGCGGAGTCAAACGTGTAGGGAAATACGGTAGAAATGATGGTGTCATCTTCGATATTCCAGATATGGTTGATGTACAAGTCGGAAGCAATTTCCATGGGGAGGAAGGCTCCGTCCAGAGTGTAGGAGGCCATAAATTTGACATCGTCACCGGCATTCACATAGACGGCGGTTTTGATGGGTGTTCTTGTTTGGTATGGCTCTCCAGAAAAGTTTGCTGGAACCACAAAAACGAACTGCTCCAATTGAGAAGTCTGGCTGTCAGACACGCGGTAATCTTCACCACAGGCAGAGAGTAGTAGCAGAATGGATACGAGGAAGGCGTAGATGCGGTTCATTTGCCCTCCATATCGTTGTTATCAAAGGGCCAGGGCTTTGCGGGGCGGATATAGAGGGTCCGATGGGCAACGTTTTTGCTCAGATCGGCGACCGTCAAATGCAAAAGACGGGTATTCCAACTTTTGTCTGCTTCAGGCAAAAACACCAGAAGTGTATCGAATAGGCTCTGGGAAATGTTACGGCTTTCTATTTTCAGTGAGGTGACATTGTCCAAGGTTGCATTCATGAACCGATCGATATAACTGGAATCCGCTAATCCCCCACCATCGTGAATGATGAATTTAAGGGTGTCTGCAAAATCAAGAGTGTCGATACTGATGGAATCGTTTTCAGCATTCAAAATGGTAATGGTTGGGGGAATGGTATCCAGAAGGTGGATGGTATCGGCGACAAAAACTTCCTGGGTCTTTAGCTGGACTTTGACAGTATCTGCTTTGAAATCGGGGTATTGTGGGGTTGAAGCAAAAACTTTGTATTTGCCGGGGCTAAGTGGGGCAAAAAGTGCCTGGATAAAATTGTATGAATCCCGATCTTTCATGGAAATGGTTTTAGAAGTAATGGGGAGATTGTTGGTATCAAGGATATCTATAGAAACATCTCCTTCAAAAGACCAAGCCATGGTGTTGAAGTCGAATTGCAGCAGAAGCCCGCTTTCGTCGTCGGCTCCCTTTGTGAAAAACTGCTTGCGGATAACCTCTCTTGCTCCAAAGTCATATTCATTGATGGCATAAACGAACCACGTGTATCGGGATAGGGAATTTAGTCTTTGATGCAGCGTAAAATAGGGGTTGTGTATGAGAGTGTCAATGATTGTTTGGCGACGGGAATCTTCCAAAATAAATCGGTAATCAACTCGGGCAAGAGAGTCGGGGTCATAGCCGTTCCAGGCGAATCGAATTCCTCCTTGGGAAGGTAACCCTTGGCTTTGGTCTGCGGGTATGACGTTGATGGTGTCAAGGATGGGCGAGTTGGAAACCCATACCTTCAATGTGTCGCTTAAGGTATCTCCGAAAAAGTCAACAACGCTGAATACCACCTCGTGAAAACCGGGGTCTACAATGGGGGACCGAAAAATGTATTCGTTTGCAAGGTAGGTGTTGTCTAAAGTCCAGCCGTATGATTGCAGGCGTATAGGTTGAGGGCCGTTTACCGTTCCAATGAAAACAAGAGTGTCGCTGCTAAAAACGGTGTCACTTTTGACGCGCTCGTCTTCTCCATCTAGAGGAGCAAAAAATGAAGTTTCTTCTGGATTTTCGTTGTAGAAACTGTTGTAGAAGTGAGTCATCTCTGCTTTCACTTCAATAACGGCCTTGTCGTCTTCGTCGAAAATGTAATCATCGCTGTCAGTGCAGGCAACCAAGGCGAGAACTGTAAAGAAAATTGCGAAAATCGCATATGCCGAGGGCTGCATTCTCATGGTTGCCCTCCTACTTTTTCATAGACGTAGAAGGTACGCATCCCTAGGGTGTCTGTATCGCCGCGGGCGTCTTCCACAATCACGCGGAAACTGTGCTTGCCGGCGGAAAACCCGGATTGCATCACATGGGTGAGGGGTCCAACAGGATAGTTGTCTCCATCAATCTGGAGGGAGTGGCGGAGGGAATCCATTCCCAATGCTACGTCAATATCTGTAGATTTCCACTGGAAGAGAAACGCCATGTTTTGAGAACCCCAGAGGGTGTCTCCATTTGCGGGGATTGTCGTTTCGGAGAGCTTGGGCGGAGAATTGACAATGATTTCAAACGCCTCGGCGAGTTCGTTTCCTTCTTTATCGGTGGCGACAAAATAATTGGGGAGGAGCGTGAAATTTTTGGCGATGCCGTAGGTCAATCCCTTGCCCAAGTTTTTTTTGATTTGTGCGTCGATGTAGAACCACTGGATGGCAATCTCGTCCCGGAATTGCTGAGGGTAGACGTTTGCCACAAGTGTTGCGGAATCGCCGGGATGAATTTTTAGTGGCGAGGAATCCGCGGTTCCGGGTTGTGAAATAGTGAGCGAGATGCGTTCGATTTTGTTCCCGGTTTCGGGGTCGTCGGGCAAATCAAGACACCCGGCCAGCGAAAAAAGAATACAGAAAAAAACAGCTGCCAGAAGGGCGCTTTTTTTGAGAGGTTCCGGGAAATGGACCTTTGTATGAGAATGGTTCGTTCCCATCACTACTAAATGTAACTATATTCCAAGCCATGAGTAAGGAAAATTTTGAGTATAAAAATGCCATGGACCGCCTGGAAGCCATTTTGGAGCGGATTGACAATTCTGAGATGGAAATTGACGAATTGGCAGGTAGTGTCCAGGAGGCTACGGAGCTGTTGAAAAAGTGCCGGAAGATTCTTTTAGAAACAGAGAAGAATGTTCAGGAAGCGCTTTCGGATTTGGATGGTGAAGTGGGCGACGCTGGATAAAGAAGTGCAATTAAAAATGCAAAATTTAAAATGCACAATGATGATTGCGGGACGGGCAACCCGTTGACGGATATGGCGTCGTCGATTGCATTGGATGTGAAGCATTGGCGGGTGCGGTTCCCGATTAGAGGGGGCGTGCTTTCCCGTGTGACGGATTACTTCACCGCGGTGGATGACGTCTCCTTCAGTTTGAAAGAAGGAAGTATTCTTGCGATTGTTGGCGAGTCTGGTTGCGGGAAGTCTACTCTTGTGAAATCTCTGGTGGGGCTAGTTCCCTCGGATGCGGGTGAGATGTCTTTGTTCGGGAAGCCTGTGGATTTCAAGAGCCGGGATTCTATGCGGGAAGTGCGGGTCCAAGTGCAGATGATTTTTCAGGATCCTTTCAGCAGTTTGAATCCGCGTCAGACGATTCTAGAAATTCTAGCGGCGCCGCTGATGGCCCGGGGAGTGAAGTTCGAGGCCGCAGAAGCCCGGGCCAAAACTTTGCTAGACCGTGTGAGTTTGCCTGTGAGCGCCCTAGCAAAGTTCCCCCACGAGTTCTCGGGGGGCCAGCGGCAGCGGCTCTGCATTGCTCGCAGCCTCATGGTGGAACCGAAGGTTCTTTTTTGCGATGAAGTCACTAGCGCGCTGGACGTATCCGTGCAGGCCCAGATTCTTCACTTGTTAGATGATTTACGCCATGAACTTGGTCTCAGCCTCATTTTCATCAGTCACGATATGCAGGTGGTGCGGGCACTTTCTGATGAAGTGCTGGTGATGTACATGGGGAAGATTGTGGAACGGGGAATTTCAGACGAAGTCCTCACCAATCCGCAGAACGACTACACGAAAAAACTGCTGGATAGTGTGCCGGTCATACACAGGAAATAATGCAGAATGCGGAATGCAGAATGCTGAATTTTGTCGAGGCGAGTGCAGCGACCGAGCTTGCTCGGGCATTGTACAAGTACCAAACCTGTCGCTCGAAAATAGAAAAGCAAGCTTTTCTACTTTGCTCGCTTATGGGTTTGTGTCGAGCCGAAGTCAAAATGAGTGCGAAGCACTAATGCAGAATTGATTTCGGACATAGGAAATAATGCAGAATGCGAAATTTTGTCGAGGAGAGAGCAAAATACTAATTATGAATTATAAAGTACGCATTATGAGAGAGGCCATTTTAAAACGAAGGGCCTTGAATTGAGAATGCATAATTATATCAGATGCGGCAACTGTCCGCAACCGAATTTTGCATTGTGAATTTTTAACTGTGAATTTATTTCTTGTCTTCGATATACAGCGGGCGCTGCTTGACTTCGTCGTAAATGCGTCCGATGTAGGCTCCAAGAATGCCGATGGACATGAGTTGCACGCCGGCAAAAAATACGATGGCCGTCATGAGGGATGCCCAGCCAGGAACCGTAGTTTCTGGAGAAAGAAATTTTTCCAAAATAGACCAGACAAAAACACCAAACGCTACCACGGTGGCAATCATTCCAAAATAGAAACTGACTTTTAGTGGCGCGGAACTGAAACCGGTAATGCCGTCTGCAGCGAGTCGCACCATTTTTTTCAAGGGGTATTTGGACTGCCCTGCAGTGCGCTCTGCCCGGTCGTATTTCACGCCGATTTTTTTGAAGCCTACCCAGCATACAAGCCCGCGAAGGAATCGACTACGTTCGGGAAGATTTTTCAACTGGTCCACCACACAGCGGTCCATGAGCCTGTAATCGCCGGTATCTGCAGGAATATCAATGCTGGTGAGTTTTCCAATCAGTCGGTAGAAGCAGAAAGCGGTAAAGCGTTTGAAAAGAGTTTCTCCGGCACGCTTGTTTCGTTGGGCATAAACAACCTGATAGCCTTCTTTCCATTTAGCAATCATCTCATGGATGAGGCTTGGAGGGTCCTGCAAATCGCCGTCAATGATCACAACCGCATCGCCAGTCGCCTTGTCAAGACCTGCACTGAAGGCGGCTTGGTGCCCGAAATTGCGGCTGAAGTTGATAATCTTGTTGTTGGGATTGCCTGGGAGCAGTCCTTCCACGATTTCTCGGGTGCGGTCTTTTGAACCATCGTTCACGAAGATGAGCTCGTGCTCAATGTCTTTTAATTCACTTTCCAAAACCTCGTAAGTCTTGGCTACGATTTCTTCTTCGTTATAGACGGGAATGATGACCGATAAAAGCATATGAATAATTCTAGAAATTTAAAATTCAAAATTCAAAATTAAAAATTAAAAAGCATGAGATTAGGGACATTTTTTCCTTGAAAAAAATTGTGAATTTTGAATTATTAATTATGAATTGTTAAGGAATCAGTACCGGCTGGATGATGTCCACATGGCTGCAGTCAATACTACCTACAGGGAAAGTCTTGATTGTGAGTTTGGAATTGCCTTCGGTACGGGCAGTAAGGGTGTGCAAAATGCCGTTTTTGAATACGGGAGTTTCGGCCAGTTTTTCGCTGTCGCCCCAGACTTCCACACGGACGCCTTCGCTACAAAGGGATTCGTCGTCCAACCCAAAACTGGAACGGAATGCCATGAATTTCTTCCCAATGTCGAAGGTGGTTTCCGAGGATGCGTGGACCCCGAATCCCTTGTCGTAAGCGATTCCGTCAACAGTCATTTTATGATTTTCAATGCTCTTGTCTTTTTGCATGGAACCCCAGTCTTGGCGATGGCTTTCATAGTTCAAATCACCAAGATTGATAACGCCGCCGTTCCCATTGAAATAGAACTTGGAAACGTCGGCAATCTTTTTGTTAGTGGCTTTGTCTTGAATATGAAAGCGAATGTGGTTATAACCTGGCTGCAGCATATCTTCGGGAATGGCGGCGATGTGCTCACCCATCTCGTATTTTTCTTGAGTAACAATCGTTTGGTTTGCAATGGTGGTGATAATCCAATTGCTGGCGGCTTCGCTATTCACTTTTAAGTTGTACTTTACCCTCAAGGTGTCCGTGGTTACCTTGTTCACATCCTCATTTTCGCTGACTTCATTCAGGTTCGCTTCCTTGATTTCGGGGGCTCCCTCAAAAGCAGGCTCCTCGACGGTGATGATGTTTTGGGGATTGTAATTTTTGCGGCCATTGAACTTGGCGAATTGGAGCCAGTAGTTGTTGGTTATCAAAATGTTCTTCACGCCAACCAAATCCATTTCACGCTCAAAGACGTCACAAGTAGTGGCAATACGGTGCTCCACCGCCTTCTTGTGGTAGGTCTGGCTATCCCAGCAATCCAAGCCGCGAACGTAATAAACTTCGCCGTTGTACCGATCGATGAGCGCTTGCAGTTCGTCGTTGGACATTTGCCGCGCGCGGTCGTAATGGATGGAGGAAATTCCGTAACCCACAAAATGCCAGGGACGCCCATAAATGAAGAAGCGGTCTTTCTGTGGTTGATCCTTGAGCCAGTTCCAGATTTCATGCTCCTCCATGGTGAGGTGGTTCCTGTTATACATGATGTTCTTGTTGAAATCTTCTTTGTAGTGGGCGGTCCACCCAGCGAAAATACAGGCGACAATCAGAGTGGAGACGAAAGCGAAAACTTTTTTGTTCCCCGAGGCGAAAACTTCAATGAATTTTTCCAGCGCATGAGCTACGGGTAACGCACCGACAAAAGCCATGCTAGGGAGCATCACCAAGCTGTACCGCTGGTTAATCTGGATGCTGAAATCTCCGGATACATTTTCCAGAATCACGTAGGTTTGGATGTGGTAGAGGAGCAGGAATGCTAGAACTTTCAGGTAGAAGTAATTCTTCTTGGATGCATCATAGATGGCACGGAAAATCAGGTAGATTCCGCCAAGGGCAAAGAGGTAGTTGAAATAGGTGAGGAAGGGGTTGACGAGTTCTCCGTCTTTGTTTAGGGGCTTCGTCATTTCAGACCAGTTCTTAGATAAGTCCTCCAAGAAGTGCCCATGTGCTTCAAATTCGCCGCCCTGGAATCCAAACCCCTGGAAGTAACTGATGGTAATCAGCACGGGGACGGAGAAGAGGGAAAGAGTGAAGAAGAAGGAGGGCGCTTTGAAATCCTTTTTATCCAGGATTTTCGGTAGGGCAAAGAGAATGAAAGGAAAGAAGCAGAATACGGTTTCTTGACGGGTCTGGCCGAAGAATGCGAGAACCAAAGCCAATAGCATCCAGTGTTTTACAGTGTTCCGGTCATAGGCCCATTTGAAAATGAGAAGTGCAAGTGCGGAAAGGAAGATGTAGAGGGGTTCCACGGACATGGAGCGGAACTGGAAGAGGACGGTCGGCTGTATGGCTGTGAGCAGGGCCGCAAAGAACGCTAGCAAGGGTTGCCTTGTCCAAGCGACAACGGCGAGGAACATGAGGAGAACCGACAGCGGAAGGAGCAGAAGTTCCATGTGGAAAACCCAGTGGAGGTCTGTTCCCAAAAGGGGCATGCCGATAAGGTAGAGGAATGCGAGGCCTTTAGTTTTGAAACTGTTGGAAGTTGCAAAACATTTCAAACCTTCATTCGAAAATTCGCCTTGGTTGCAGGTGCCGCTTTGCTGGTTGTAGTACATGTTCTGGGCTACGGCAAAGAAAATACTTTCGTCGCTTTGTACGCGGCTTCTCGCTTCAATCTGTGTGGCGGCAAAAACGGCAATGGTGATAGCAAAGACGAGGGTGAGAATGCTGATGGATTTTTCCGGCAGGATGGACTTTAGCCATTCGCGTAAATCTTTACGCAAGATGATGAGAAGGACGATGCCTAAAATGAATTGAGCGGCAAAGAGCGGGAGGGGAAGATTTAGGTCCAGCCACTTGAGAGTGTTTTTGTGTCCCAGGTTTGGCCCCAGATAGACGAGCACCGGGATGGCGATGGAGAGAATAATCCCGATTATTCCGATGGGATGAACTAAGTTTTTGAGCATCAACAAAATACGTTCTTTTGTGTTCATTTTTGTAATCCGAAAGGCTTTTCTCATAATATAACTTTTTCTTTCATTATGCCTTTCCTCGCGCAAAACACCTTGAGAGAATGGGGGTAAAAAACTAGATTTGCAGCGCGAAAATTTTAACCTACCAAGGGGTTTACAGTGCAAGACGCGATAGTTACAAAAGCAGCAGATAACGTTCGAATTCTCTCTGCCGCTATGGTTCAGAAAGCAAAGTCCGGACACCCCGGTGGAGCCATGGGTGCCGCCGATGCCATCACCCTGCTTTTTGGCGAATTCCTGCGCTTTGACCCCTGCGACCCCAAGTGGATTGCCCGCGATCGCTTCTTCATGGATCCGGGCCACATGAGCCCGCTCCTCTATTCCGAGTTGGTGCTGACGAACCGCCTCTCTTTGGAAGATGTGAAGGATTTCCGCCAGTTGGGAAGCCGCACGCCTGGCCACCCGGAAGTGGATGTGACTCTTGGTATTGAAAACTCCTCCGGCCCCCTCGGTATTGGTCATGGCATTGCTCTTGGTGCTGCCATTGCGGAACGCTTCATGGTGGAACGGTTCGGTTCCATCTGCGAACACAAAACCGTCTGCTTGGTTTCTGATGGCGGCTTGGAAGAAGAAATTGCTTACGGTGTGGGTCGTATGGCCGGTCACCTTAAACTCAACAACTTGATTTTCTTCTACGACGCAAATCAGGTGCAGCTCAGTTGCAAGACCAAGGACGTGATGAGCCACAACTTCGTGGCCCAGTATGAATCCTGGGGCTTCCGCGTCATTGAGTGCGATGGCAGTAACATTGCCGAACTCCGCAAGGCTTTCCAGACTGCCTGGGCGGAAACCGAAAAGCCGGTGCTGGTCTATGGTCATACAACCATGGCTAAGGGTGCCGTTGCGGAAGACGGCAAGAGCTATGAGGGCGAAGTTAGCACGCATGGTCAGCCGCTCAATGCTGCTGGTGCAAGCACTTCTGCCACGGTGAAGAACCTCGGTGGCGATCCAGAAAATCCGTTCCAGATTTTCCCCGAAGTGAAGGCTGCTTTTGATGCACGTCTGGAAGAACTGAAGGCTATCGCTAACGAATGGAAGCAGAAGAAGGCTGCCTACGATAAGGAGAATCCGGAGAAGGCTGCTACCATCAAGGAATGGATGGAAGGCAAGGGACCGAAGCTCGCCCTTGGTAACCTCCCGATTAAGGAAGGCGTTGCTACCCGCGTAACGAGCGGTACGGTTCTCGGTTATCTCGCCGAAAACTTCCACAACATCATCTGCAGTTCTGCAGACCTTAGTAACTCCGACAACACTCAGGCGTTCCTCAACAAGACGGGCATTTTCCGTCCGAACGATTTCAAGGGTGCTTTTGTCCAGGTGGGCGTTGCTGAACTCACCATGGGTGCCATCTGTAACGGTATCGCCCTCCATGGCGGACTCTATCCGATTTGCGCCACCTTCTTCGTGTTCAGCGACTTCATGAAGCCTGCTATGCGTATGGCCGCCCTCATGGGTCTCCCCGTGAAGTACGTGTTCACTCACGATAGCTTCCGCGTGGGTGAAGATGGCCCGACGCACCAGCCCATCGAGCATGAAACTCAGATTCGCTTGCTGGAAAGTCTTACCAAGAAGTGCGGCAAGGCAGAGATGCTGGTGCTTCGTCCGGCAGATGCTTACGAAACTCTGGCCGCTTGGGAAATGGCTTTTGAAAATACCGACAGCCCCACGGCTCTCATCCTCACGCGCCAGGTGGTGAATACGCTTCCGGGCGACAATCGCTATGAAGCCGCCAAGGCCTGCCGCAAGGGCGCCTACATCGTGAGCGACAACACCGCTGCCGGCAAGAAACCGGACCTGACCTTCGTGGCCAACGGTTCCGACGTTCTTCTGGAACATCAGGCAGCAGAAGTCCTCCGCGCCGAGGGCAAGGCCGTTCGCGTGGTCTCCATGATCAGCCCGAACCTCTTCCTCAAGCAGGAGAAGTCTTTCCGCGACCAGATTCTCGTGCCCTGGACTCCGGTGTTCGCCCTCAGTAGCGGCCTCCCGGTGCTCTTCGACCGCGTTGTCGGCGGTTTCGGCAAGGCCTGCGGTCTCGAACGCTTTGGCGCTTCCGCTCCGGCGGGCGTGCTGGAGAAGGAATTCGGCTACGTGCCTGAGGCTGTGGTGAAGGCCGCCAAGGAATACTTGGCAGAATTCGCCCAGAATGTGGCAGACTTCAAGGCCGCCAACGCATAATCTTCAGTCGCGGATAGGGATTGCCCGTGATTTGCCCCTTTTGCAAAGCAGACAACGACAAGGTGGTGGATAGCCGCGTCAGTGGCATGTCCATCCGTCGCCGTCGTGAATGTACGGCTTGCGGTCGTCGCTTTACAACTCGGGAATACATCGAAATCCAACCCCTCATCGTGGTAAAACGCAATGGGGACCGGGAGCCATTCCAGCGGGAAAAACTCCTGAGAGGCATTGAAAATTCCTGCAAGAAACGCCCTGTCACCCAGCAGGCCATCGAAGATGTGGCCGCCGCCATTGAAAACAACCTAATTTCCAACGACAGTCTGGAAGTGACTTACGACCAGATTGGAAACTTGGTGATGCAGGAATTGAAGAAGTTGGATCAGGTCGCCTATGTGCGATTCGCTTCCGTCTATCGCGAGTTCAAGGAAGTCGGGGAATTCGTTTCCCAAATTCGCGACTTGAAGAAAAAATAATCAGGAAATAGGCGCGGCTTGTTTTAAGCCTGGGCTAATTAGGAACAGAGTTCTCGGATGGTATCGTCCATGTGCCCGTCGTAGTTCAGGTTCCGCAAACGGACCATGGCCTGGTCGCGCAATTGGCGGACGCGTTCTCTAGAAACACCCATGATGACGCTGGTTTCCCGGACACTCTTTTCGTTAGTGCCGATTCCATGGAGATGTTCCAGAGCCTGCCTTTCCCGGCTAGGGAGGCGGTTCAAAAGTTTGTGAGTATAGTTTGTTCGAAATTGGTCTTCTACGGCCTTGTCCGCAGATTCCGCTTCCGTGTCTTCAATGACATCTTCCAGCGTTAACTTTCCGTCGTCATTGAGAGGAGTGTTTATCGAAGTGGCACGGCCAGAAATGGAGTTCAGGGTTTTCAGTTCCTCATCCAAATCCTTGACGTCTTTGCAGGCGCGCACGCCTTTGTGGAGTTTGGTTTGCTGGTTCAGGGGGAGCCGCACCAGGCTTCCCTTTTCGCTGATGGCCCTAGCGATGCAGGCCTTTACCCACCAGACGGCGTAAGTGATGAAGCGGACGCCGCGCGAGGGGTCGAAGGCTTCCAATGCACGCCAGAGCCCGATGGCCCCTTCGTTCACTAGTTCCTCCGGTGTAAGGGTGTCGTTGCGGTACTGTGCCGCCACCTGGATGACGAACTTCATGTTTGCGTGAAGCATCTTCGCCTTCGCATTCATGTTGCCCTTCTTGATTTCTTCGAAGAGTGCCCGTTCTTCCTCGAGAGTAAGCGGGTTCTCGTTCTTGAATTTGTTCTTAATCCATGCCATTGTGGCATTTGAATTATTCATGATTTTATCCTCCGTTAGGGGTTGATTGTTGTCGTTCTGCATAATAAATACGGATGAACTTTATTTTCTGCCATGAAAAATTTTTGTTTACGAGACGGCTCGTTTTCGGGTCGGTTTGGCTTTCCAGGGGATGGGTTGGCTGGAGGGTTTTCTATTTTAGGGCAGGTATGGCTGATTTTCTCCAAATCTTTCGAAATTCCGCAAAAAAACGGGAAATGCTCTCTCAGGTGACGGATGCCTACCGGGTGTTCAACGGGGCTTCCGAGGGTTTTCCGGGGGTGACGTTGGACCGCTTTGGGGAAAAATACCAGCTACAGTTTTTTACGGCGGTGGGACCGTCGGACGTCAAAGCCATCTGCGAGGCGGTGCAAGCCTTGTTCCAGCCGGAATTTCTGGTGGCAAAGTGGCGGGTATCGCCTTCGGGCGCTGCCTTGGAGCACCCCCGCATGGATATCATCGTGGGCGATGAAACTCTTGCCGCAGGAATTGTCCGCGAAGGGAATGCAAAATTTCATGTAGACCTTTTGGACACGGTGAACCCGGGCCTTTTTCTCGACATGCGCGATGTGCGATTTGAGGTAGAAAAACATTTTGCTAATTTGTCTGTAAATCGTGAGCGCACAGTTGGCGATGCAATCGCTGTCAATGCCGTCGCCGATGCTACTGTCGCGGCGACTCGTTTCCTCAATCTCTTTAGTTATACCTGCAGTTTCTCGGTGCATGCGCGCTTGGGAGGTGCCTCCATCGCGACCAACGCAGACATCAGCGGTAAAATTCTGGAGAAGGGCCGCGCCAATTACGCCCTCAATAATCTGGACCTCCGACCGGGTGAATTCTTCAAAGGGAACGCCATCGAGTATGTGCATTGGGCCGAGAAGAAAGGTCTTAAGTTTGATGGCATCGTTCTCGACCCGCCAAGTTTTGCGCGCTTCAAAGGATTCAACTTCAATGTGCGGGAACACTTGATGCCGCTAGTATCTGATTGCGCCAGACTTCTCAAGCCCGGAGCCTTCTTGATGGTGAGTTCCAATTACAGCGAATTTGAACTGGCCCGTTTCAGTCGCGACGTGCTTTCTGCAGTAAGGCAACATTGCCCAGACGCAAAAACTGTCTGGTCCCGCACGCAGGGCGAAGATTTCCCAGGGGCCGGAACTATGAAGGAAAGCAGCCTCGTAGCCACCTGGGTGGAAGTGTAGTCTATCTAAATAAATCTGCGTGACTACCGGTCCTAGACAAACAGAGGATGAGTGCTAATTTAAGGTCTTTTTTGAAACGAGTGGTAGAAATGATTTTATACATCAGATGCAACCTCGCTTAGCAATTCGTCGAAATTGGAATAGACTTTTTTATGGGGGTCGTGTTCCAATCGCTTTGCTTCCGCAAGGGCTTGCATGGTTTCTGCGTTGGGACGAGGTCTCTTTATTTCCATGGGGATTCCCTCATGAATCAGACACTGGCGCAAGAACATGTTTACTGCGTCAGAAATGGTAATGCCGAGATCCTTGAACAAAGTGTCGCATTTTGCCTTGATGTCGGCATCGGTACGAATTTGAAGAACTGCATTAGCCATAATACGCCTCGTTTGTAATATATTGTAATTACAATGTAATTTAATTTGATTCAAAAGTCAACTCCTTACTTCTAAAAAGGCAAAAAATCCCACGTGCTTTAAAAGCTTTAGGGGTTTGGAAAGTGTATTTGGGAATGGTTAAAAAATAAAGGTAAAGGACGGAGTTCCCGCCGCACCGAGTATACAAAATTCAAAATGCAAAAACAAAATAATTATCTATATTCATAATTGACATAGTTCTGTATAGCGATATACGGAGCGTTTGGCTTTTGAGTATTTGCTCTATTCTGGCCTTGGAAATCTGGTAAATTTTGAAGGACGCCAAGAATAAGCAAGCGCTCACGCACCGTGTGCGTGGGTTGTTTGTGCTTATGGCGTTACCGGTTTACCAGAACCTCCAAGGCGTGAGTGCATTCATACCCACGTTTTTTTATTTCATAAAATTGTGGATCTTGACACTCCTTGTAGAATGGGGTAAGTGCATTTGCGTTTAACCTCAACTTCATCAAGGAGATGAAATATGAAAAAAATCCTTATTGCTGCGGCTTTATGTTTTGTATTAGAGTCGTGTTCCTCTAGTGACTCTGATAGCAGTAATCCCTCTGCTGCACCAACCAATACGCCAAGTAATCCAGCTTCTTCAGCAAGTACGCCTTCTGTACCTACATCGGCAGGGACAAATACTCCTGCAAATAACACAACTTTATATGATATTGTTGTTGGAGGAGTGTGTCAATTGGTTACTCCAACTTCATCTACAACAGCCGCAAATACCGGATGTCAAACGGATGCGATTGCCAGCGTTATTGCAGTATTTGAATGTGATACAGAGGCAATGCATTTTCGAGAGTTTGACAATCTCACAATTGATCAAGTAATAAATTATTTGTCATCAAATTTAAAATTTGGTGAGGCTGAGATGAGTGCCATATATAACCAGATAACAAAATGTCCGGAAGCATTCTTTATTTACAATGCTACAAGTGGTACTAACTTCTTATATGTAGAAAAAGTGGGCGATGGGTCTGGTCTTCAAAAAAAAGGAAAAACTAGCAAATTAGAAGATGTATTTGCAGAAGATTTCAAATACATATCCAATTTCGGAATGTTCTCATTACAATAATTTTTTTGATAAAGGATTTATAATTATGAAAAGACTTTTATGTGTTATTTTACTAGCCAGCATCAATTCTTTTGCCTTCTACTTTGATGTAGGCTTTGGATTCGGCGGAGCGTCAACGGAAATTGACAATCGTGATTTTGGAGATGCTTGTGGATCGAGTTGCGACGAACTTGCAGTAAATTTAGGCATCCGCATTGGTGGGGCCGTTAGCAATAATTTCTGGATTGCAGGGGAATTAAGCGGTCTTGGAAATCGTTACTATGATTCCGATAATTACCTACAATTCAATTCTTATATGATTGGCCCAAGTTTTATTTATTATCCTGTTGACCATTTTCATCTATCAGGGTCTATCGGTTTTTCTTGGACATCTAATGTTACGGATATTCCTGGGTTCTATGCATACGATGGTACTGGAGCTTCCCTCTCTCTAACGGCTGCTTACGATACAGGCATTGAAAATGGAGCTTTAATAGGTGCAAAAATATACGCTTCATCAGTCACATTAGATGAAAGTAATGCGGACGAAACTACCGTGGGTTTCGTCATATTTGTAGGATATGTGCATAAATAGAAGGCGGTGGTATGAAAAATTTTATTTTGATAGCTATAGTAATTGTATTTGTCGGATGTGCGACGCTTGTTCCTCCTAGTTATCCTAATATAACGGAGAAACAATATGAATCTATGTCATCAACGGGAATGATTAATGAAACATGTTATGTCCCCTCTACAAGAGTGGGAGCTATTTTGGTAGATGTGTTACTGTTAGGCCTTATACCAATAGTTATTGATGTTGCAACAAGTAATTTGTCATATTATGAATACGTTCCCGGTTGTGATAATGATACGGGAGTCGTTAAGCAGAAAAAGAAAAAACGTAAAAGAAAAGTGGTTTATGAAATAGAAGAGGACGATGACGAAGATTATGATGAGTAAATTTTTTACTCTTCTTCGCCGTCCATCTGGATTTTCAGCTCTTTCAGTTTGCGCCAGAGGGTGGCGCGGCTGATGCCGAGCTTCTTGCAGACTTCACTGCGGTTGCCTTTACAGAGGCTTAAGGCGTGAAGAATATGCCGGCGTTCCATTTCGTCCAGAGAGAGGATTTCGTCGGAAGGTTCGTCAGTGGCTGGCGAAACAATGCTTGAAGAAACTAGGCTTGCGGTCGTTTCCGCAGGTGCGTATTCCACCTTTGCGGTTTCCTCAGCTGCAGTCCCCGAGCCTTTGATATGAGGAATGGCCATGGTTTTTTCTTTGGCTTCTTCCTGCACGTTTTCGGGCAGGTCCTCCAAGCGGATGATGCCATTTTCCGAAAGCACGATGGCGTGCTCGATGATGTTCTCCAGTTCGCGGATATTTCCCGGATAAGGATATTTGCTCAAGGCGTATTGTGCCTGAGGCTCCAAATCCACAATGTCCTTCCCATGGGCCTCTTTGTTTTTTAGAATAAAGTAACGGACTAGCGTGGGAATCACTGCACGGCGTTCCCGCAAGGCGGGCAGGTGCAGGTGGAAGGTGTTCAAGCGGTAATACAAATCTTCGCGGAATTTGCCTTGGAGCATGGCAGCCTGCAAATCCCGATTGGTGGCGGCGATAATGCGCACGTCCAAATAGCGGGCTTCTGTTTCGCCCACGCGGCGGATTTCGCGGCTCTGTAAAAAGCGCAGGAGTTTCACCTGGGTGGCGGGGGAGAGCTCGCCCACTTCATCCAGGAACAGCGTGCCGCCGTTGGCGGATTCAAAAAGACCTTTCTTGTCGGCGGTGGAGCCTGTATAGGAGCCCTTCTTTGCACCGAAGAGTTCACTTTCCACCAGATTCTCGGGAATGGCGCCGCAGTTCACCGCCACGAAAGGTGCGTCTTTTCGCTTGCTGTAGCGGTGCACCACGTTGGCGAGGAATTCCTTACCACTTCCTGATTCGCCGGTAATAAGCACCGTGCTGGTAGTGGGGGCAATTTTCTGCACCGTCTTCAAAATCTTCCGCATCTCGGGAGTGTCGCCCAGAAGGCTGTTCAGCACCTGGGACTCCATCAACTGATGGGTGGACTTGTTCTGCTGCTGTGCCTGGAACTTCTTGACGGTTTCCTCCATCTGGGTGACGGAAACAGGTTTCATTATGAAACTATTGGCGCCGCGATTGATGGCGCTAGTGGCTCCGGGCCAGTTTTTGCTATCGCAGAGGACGAAAATCTCCGTTCCGGGATTCTTTTCCTTCAAAAAACTCACCATGTCCATGTTGTCGATGGTCAAAAACGGCACTTCAATGAAGGCGAGATCAACGGGAGTTTTCTTTACTAGGGGCATCAGGTTGTCTTCGCTATTGCAGAAGAACAACTCTACATCGGGCACGGTCCAAGCCTGCTCAATTTCCTTGGTAAAACCTTTATCCAAATCGGCGATGAGGATATTCATAGCGCGAATTAAGAATGGCTCTTGACGATTTCTTCGACTTTTGCGCGAAGGGCTTGTAAATCAATGGGTTTGCTGAATGTGGCTGCCACATCAAAATGCTTTGCTGTCGTCAGATAGTCGTCAGCGGCAGTTCTTCCGCCACCGCTAACGGCGATGGTTCTATCGCTCATGCCCATGCGGCGTAGATCCAAAATCACTTCGTAACCGTCCACATCCGGCATGATGATGTCCGTGATGATGGCGTCATAGGTGTTTTTCTGGTAGAGGGCCTTGGCGTCCCTTCCGTTAACAGCGGTTTCCACCTCATAACCCTTGATTTCCAAGGCGGATTTTAGCATCAAATTAAATTGTTCGTTGTCGTCAATCACCAGGATTTTTGCCATAACAACTCCTATTCCTTATACACACTGAAATATAGATTAAATTGGGTTCCCTTGCCTAGTGTTGTTTCCACAGTGAAATAGGCATTGCCCTCTTTTAGGAGCCTAAGAGCAGAAGATAGTCCGAGTCCCAGGCCTTCGCCAGGTGCTTTTGTGGTGAAGAAGGGGGAGAAAATACGTTCCAGGGTTCCGGAATCCATTCCTGTGCCCGTGTCGATGATGGAGAATTTTGCGTAATCTCCCGGAGGAATGGGGGCTGCGTGTGGCGTAACTAGTTCTGTTTCCAGCGTGGCGCGCTCCAGTTTGAGGGTGAGTGTTCCGCCCGTTTCCTTCATGGCGAAAACGGCATTGTTGGCCATGTTGCTGAGAATGCGGTCCAGGGAAGCGGGCTGTCCCTTGATTTTGATTTTCTTGTCCAGGTGTGGCGTGACAATGGAAATGTTTGGCGGAAGCGTCAGCACCACTTTCTTCTTCACGTCTTCCACAATCATGTAGGGGAAGAACTCCACGTTGTCTGCTGCAGTTTGCGTTTTTCCACGAATGGTGTTGAGAAGTTCCTCTAGAGATTTCTTTCCGTTCTGTGCGGCCTTGGATGCTTCGTTCACGAAGTTGCTTGCCACAGAAATGTTGCTCTTGACGCCTTCTTGTTCGCTGGCTTCTTTTGCAATCTCCAGCATTTCGCTTGCTAGCTGGCAGAAGCCGATTTGAGAACCGATGATGTTGTTGTAGTCGTGGGCGAAGGCTCCACAGAGTGTTCCTAGTTCCTCCAATCGGGAATGGATGTTCTTCTGTTCTTGCAAGTAGTTTCTTTCGTTTTCCAACTTCCGCTGCTCCGTCATGTCCATCTTCAAGCCAATAATCTTGAAGGGAGGTTGCTTTGAGATGATGGGGTAGAAGAAGTTCTGGTAGATGAAGACATTCTCGCCTTTCTTGATTCGTGCGTTGGCTTCTTCCTCTGAAATCTCAACATCCTTGTCTATTTCATAAGTGATGAATGCTGTGGGCTCGCCTTCTTCGCGGGCTTTCTTTTCGTATTCGGTAATGACTTCCTTGTCGGAGGTGGTAAGGATGAGGTAGCCGCGTTTGTTGATGTCCTTCTGGTTTTGCGTCATGTAGACACCCTGTTCATTCTTGGACCAGAACTGGAAAGGAAGGGCGTTGATGAGGGTTGCAAGGAAGTTTGTGTTCTCATCAAATTTTTTCTGGGAGGATGTCAAGCGGTCTTGATAACGAATCAAATCCTGTTTGTAGTTGGCGAATTGCTGGCTGAGGTTTTTGATGCGTTGTTCGTAGAACAAGGTGTTGGAGTGGTCTGTAAGCACGATAATGTAGATGGTGGCGGTCATGGAAATGCGCACGGGGTAGATGCCCACGTTGAAATGGTGGGCTTCGCTTCGAATCTGGATTTCTACATCCCTGAGGAAGGTTTCCTTGAGTTCCATTGTGGAGGGGAGAAAATCCCAAATCTTTTTGGATAGGATTTCTGAATCCTGCATTTGGAAAAGTGCGGTGGAAGCGGGATTGGTGCGGATAATAGTGCCTTTGGAATCAACGGCAAAAACGCAGTCATCCGTGTGCTCAAAAATTTTGCCTACAAGCCAATTGAAACTCTGATTTTTAAAGGAGATGGAAGTGAAGTATTGGCCGCTGATGATTGCCACAAAGAGGCAGGCGTACTGGCTCCACAACATAAAATGAACGGGCTTCCCGCCAATGCTGAAATTGCAGGCAAAGGGAATCACAAAGTCCATGAAACAGGCAAGCGAAAAGATAAATACGAGAGACCCCAGCATATAGGCTTGGATTTGGGCGAGGCTGGAATCGTTTGCCGAGAAGCAACTGCGCAAAAAGTAGTAGACGGTGGTGAGAAACCCGGGAAGAACGAAAACGATAAAGAGGATGGTGAAGAGAATAAAGTGAGGATGGTTTGCAAATGGTGTGTGCCCTGCAATATGAATATGTGTAATTGTTTCGGGGTTGCTACAAAATAGGAAGGTGATGGCGATAACGCTTAGGCAACCAAGACCATTGAAGATGTTCCAGTTAAAATTTCTTTTGCGATGTAGATTTATTTCTGCGAATTTGGCAATGGCGGTGCCTGCCTGAATCCAGAAGATGGCTTTTGCTCCGAAGATGATTTCTCTTGCAATGCTAAACTCGGTCCCGCTAAAGAAAATAGTCCCGATGATATCCAAGGTGTTCCATACGATAATGACCCAAACGAAAAGTTGTATGGGTAGAGGCAGGTGCCGCACCTTCAATTTCTGGCCCATCATTGCCGGGAAGAAAAAGGCAAGGATGATGGTCACCACGGAAAGTGTGATGGTTACGGGGGAGTAGACAAACAAAACTTCGTGCATATAGGAAAAGTATATTATTTTTGTACTGTATGAATACCAAGATTTATTATACCCTTACTGACGAGTCCCCGTTTTTGGCCACTCAATCATTGCTTCCCATTGTTTCTGCCTTCGCAAAGACGGCAGATATTGACATTGAAACCAAGAACATTTCTTTGCCAGGGCGAATTCTTGCGGCCTTTGCCGATACGCTCCCTGCAGGGACGATGTTTGCTGGAAAACCAGTGACGGATGATCTTGCCTTCTTAGGAAAGCTTACTTTGGATGCAAGTGCGAATATCATCAAGCTCCCGAATATTTCAGCTAGCGTGCCGCAGCTGAAGGCTGCCATTGCAGAACTTCAGAAGAATGGCTACCCGCTGCCGGGTTATCCCGATGCGCCTGCGAATGATGAAGAAAAGGCAATTCGCGCTCGCTATGACAAGGTGAAGGGCTCTGCAGTGAACCCGGTGCTCCGTCAGGGAAATTCGGACCGGCGTGCGCCCAATGCGGTGAAGAACTATGCCCGCAACAATCCCCACAGCAATGGTGTGTGGAATGAATCCGTGAAGACTCATGTGGCAAGCATGAACGCTAACGATTTTTATGGCAATGAAAAGTCCATTACTTTGGCAGATGCAGACACTTTCAAGATTGAATTTGTGACTGCTGATGGAGCGGTGACGGAACTTCGTGCGGCAAAGCCACTTTTGAAGGGCGAAATTTTGGATGCAACAGTGCTTCGTATGGCGGAACTGGAAAAGTTCATCGCTACCCAGATGGCGGATGCCAAAGCCAAAGGAGTGCTTTTCTCTGTGCATTTGAAAGCGACCATGATGAAGGTTTCCGACCCCGTTCTGTTTGGGGCTTTTGTTCGCGTGTTCTTCAAGGATGTGTTCGTGAAGTATGCGGATTTGTTCAAGGAACTTGGCATTGATGCGAACAATGGTCTTGGCGATTTGTACAAGCGGTTGGAAGGGAATGCGAAGGAAGCGGAAGTCCGTGCGGCTATCGAAAAGTGCTTTGAAGCGGGCCCGGATTTGGCCATGGTGGATAGTGCAAAGGGCATCACGAATTTGCATGTGCCAAGCGACGTGATTATTGACGCTTCCATGCCGGCCATGATTCGCAATTCCGGATGCATGTGGAACAAGGAAGGCAAGCTGCAAGAAGTAAAAGCCTGCATTCCAGACCGCTGTTATGCGGGCATTTACGACGAAGCTATTGAATTCTGCAAAAAGAATGGTGCCTTTGACCCGAAGACCATGGGGACGGTTCCCAATGTGGGCCTGATGGCTCAGGGTGCCGAGGAATATGGCAGCCACGATAAGACGTTTATCGCGAAAGGTAAGGGCGTGGTTCGTGCTGTGAATTCTAAGGGCGAAGTGCTTCTGCAGCAGGACGTAGATGCGGGAGATATCTTCCGTATGTGTCAGGCTAAAGATGCTCCTGTCCGCGACTGGGTGAAGTTGGCGGTGACTCGCGCTCGCCTCAGCAACACGCCTGCAATTTTCTGGCTGGACCCCAACCGCGCTCACGACCGTGAACTGCAGAAGAAGGTGGAGACCTATCTGCCGGAACATGATTTGAATGGGCTGGATGTGAAAATCATGAGCCCCCGGGAGGCCATCAAGGCCACCATGACTCGTGCCAAGGCTGGACTTGATACCATCAGCGTCACAGGCAATGTGATGCGCGATTACCTCACCGATCTCTTCCCGATTCTGGAAGTGGGAACCTCTGCTAAGATGCTTTCCATTGTGCCGCTGATGGCTGGCGGTGGTCTTTTTGAAACAGGTGCTGGCGGAAGTGCTCCCAAGCAGGTGCAACAGTTTATCGCGGAAAACTACCTCCGCTGGGATTCCCTGGGTGAATACTTTGCAATCGCAGTTTCCTTCGAGCAGGTGTTCCTCTCTACCGGGAATAAAAAAGCAAAAGTTCTGGCAGACACTCTGGACGCCGCCAATGGAAAGATTCTGGAAAACAACCGCACACCGGCCCGTAAAATCGGGGAGCTGGATAACCGCGGGAGCCATTTCTATCTGGCCATGTATTGGGCCCGTGCCCTCGCAGACCAGAAGGATGATGCCGCACTTGCCGCAAAGTTTGCGCCGGTGGCAACGGCTCTCGAAGCAAAGGAATCTGAAATCGTCGCTGCATTTGCCAAGGCTCAAGGACAGCCCGTGGATATAGGTGGCTACTACATTCCCAAGGCGGAACTCCTCAAAAAATGGATGCGCCCGGTGGAAATGTTTAACCAGGTGATTGATGAAATCTAAACGCCATTAGGTTCGTTAGGCAGAAGGAGAAAATATGAGGAAAAGTTATTGGTTACAAGGACTTACTATTGCGATGGCTTTAGGCTTGTCTGCTTGTGGTGATGATGAATCTTCTTCTTCAGGAAAAGTTGTTCCGCCCGCAGAAACTTGTGATGAATCCTATGACATTAACGGAGATTTCGCCTACTGGAAAGCGGACCTATCTGATTTTAGTTTTGTAAAAAAGGAAATCTGCGAAAGGGCTACAAAGTATATTCAGGATTATGTTGAGACTGCCGTTTGTGTTGATGTCCGCTATGATGATTATGAAGAACGCTTTGAAATCACCATGCTGGATGATGGCGAATTAAAACATCTCTATGCCCAGATTTGGGGATGTAACTTTAATCTGGGATCTGATGGCGCGTACTACAGCCTTGTGAATGCCATGGGCCATTGGACTTTTAGCAGTTGCCTTTGCAAGGAAGATGCCGAAGGCAACATTCTTTATCGCCAGAGTGCAGATGAAGTGACATTCCCCGAGATTGAATGGTCCAGCAGTTCTGAAGAGGATTATGGCGATGAAAGTTCCTCCTCGAAGCGTTCGTTGAAAAGTTCTTCTTCGATGTGGGGCGAAAGCAGTTCTTCGCGCTTCATGGAATCTTCGTCAAACCGTGAGGCTTCTTCCTCAAGCCGTGCGGTGTCCTCGTCAAGCCGAGTTGCATCTTCTTCTAGTCTTCAATCGTCTGTGGAATCCAGCAGTAGCGAATTTGAGAATGGCTCCTCTAGCAGTGAACGTGAAAAGGTTGTAGCCGACACTATACGGAATTGTATGACAATGCGGAGTGAAGCAGATTTAAGTGGTTATACTGTGGCTTATGAATTTAATGACCAATATGACCTGGGCTATGACGAATTTGAAAAGAATTTTGCGTACCTGGGTGTTGGCAAACCAGATTTTGATTGTGATGGGTATTTGGTGTTGAATGGAAAATCTGGTTTGAAAATTCCGTTGAGCGATGATTTCAAAAATAAGGGCTTTGAGGTAGAGGTGCGCTTTATGGCCACTGCTCCAGGCGACATTGCGAACATCATTGTTGCAGAGCCTCCTGGAAGAGGTGCGGATGGTTGGCAAATTCGCCTAGATGAAGTTAATGGTGTACAACGTTTGATGTTCCATGTTCGAGATGCGGAGATTGATGGGGTCAATTGGACTGAGACTCCTATTGGTGATGAAGAGATTGCTATGGATGAATGGCATACGGTTCGTGTGAAAATTTTCCCCACCAAATCGGAATGGGATGGCGTGGTATTCTATTCTCTTAATTTGTCGCTGGATGGAAACGTACGCTTTGCTACGGAATTCAAGGGTGATGTTTCTCAAATCGATTATGATTTAGGAATTGGCTATGACGCCCAGCATCAAGGTGCGTACGCCCGAAAATTCTTTACAGGGAAGATCGACTACATCCGTTACAAGGCCTTGCCTGAATTAGATTAGTTAAATGGTATTTGAACTCCGCATAGAGAAAATGGTGCAGGGCGGTGAGGGAATGAGTCGCTTGCCCGATGGCCGGGTTTGCTTTGTTGCGGGGGCCTTGCCTGGGGAACTTTGCAAGGTCGCACTTACTTTTCAGAAAAAGGATTTTACCAAGGGCAAAGTGGTCGAGGTTTTGGAGCCGAGCCCTTATCGCGTGAAGCCCAAGTGCCCACTGTACGGGCGTTGCGGCGGCTGTTCCCTGCAGCATCTGGATTCCGAGAAGCAGGCGGAGCTCCTCGCCCAAGTGGAGCGGGAAAATTTCCGCCGTTTGGCCCATGTGGATTTGCCGGAGAATTTTAAGGTTCATACGGGAAGCCCTTGGGGTTACCGCAATCGCGCCCGAGTGGTGTATTGCGGTTCAAATGGTGGCCGCCTGCAGTTTGGCTTTCGCCTTCAGGAATCCAACAAGGTGATTCCTTTTGGAAATTGCCCGGTTCTCACGCCTGCGTTGAACGAATTTTTGCAAGAATCTGCGCAACAGCTTTTTGCGACCGAAAATGCGAAAATTCGTAGAGACACGGATATCAACCTTTTTGATAATGGGGTTGGCCAAGTAAGTTATTTCTATAGAGGAATGCCTGCCAGTGAGTTCCGTGAAAAATCCGTCAGCGTGGTGGATATTGGTGGCCGTAAAATCGAGTCTGATGCATCTGTATTCTTCCAAAGCAATTTGGGGCTTTTGCCAGAGTTGGTGAAATGCGTCCGAGAGGCTGTGGATGCGGGCGTCAAAGAGGGCCTGGCCAGCAACGAATGGCTTATTGACTTGTTCAGCGGCGTAGGCTTTTTTGCGGCGCTACTTCAGGATAAATTCAAGCGGATTACTACCGTAGAGCGGGATGATGGTTGCCTGAAACACGCTAAGGTGAACCTCGCTCAAGTTAGGAACTGCGATGAAAATGCTCGCGGCGACATCATTCGCGGCAATGAATTCGCCACCTGTAAGGTGGAAAATGTTTCCGCGCCGGCGGAAGAATGGCTCCTCCAGAATGTGGTGGATGTGCCTGCAACTTTGATTGTAGACCCGCCCCGCACGGGGCTCCCGAAGGAAGCGTTGGAAGCCATTGCCAAAAGTTCCGTGAAGCAGATGATTTATGTCTCCTGCGACCCGGTGACATTGGCCCGCGATTTTGCGAAACTTCATGAATCGGGATTTGAAATGAAGTCTGCAGACGCTTTTGCCTTCTACCCGCAAACGCCCCACATGGAAATGATGCTAGTGCTTGTGCGGTAAAAGAAGTTTTTTGTGGCGGTGGTTGCGATTGGTCACGCCGGTTACGAAAAAACTTTGTACAGATTTGAAATCACATCGCTTGGGAGCATAGAGAATGCGCCCAGTTCTTCTCGAGTAATACGGCCCGCTTTTTGATGGAGTAGTACTCCCAACAAAGCAGCATTTTCAAGCGATAAGCCTTGTGCGAGCAAAGCGACGATGATGCCCGTCAGCACATCGCCGGAGCCGCCCTTTGCCATGCCGGAATTCTTTGCTTCTACGGCATAGACCTTCCCGCTGGGAGTTCCAATCAGGATGGGGGAGGCTTTCAGTACGAAAACCTGTTGCATTTCCTGAGCCATTTCACTGACGACTTTCGCCAGGTCTGTGGCGATTGAGAACTTCCCGAAGTTGCGCTCCCATTCCCGCAGGTGTGGCGTGAAAATGAAGTGGTTTGACTTCAGTTCGTTTCGCATGAAGTCCAGGTCCAGCGCATTGATGGCGTCGGCGTCAACAACAGCGGGCTTTTCTGTCGCGGTTAAAATGTCCCGGATGGCATTCTGCGTTGTTGCCGCTGTCCCGAGGCCAGGCCCGATGGCGAGCGCGTTCTGGTATTCCAGATTTTTCAGAATGGCGGCGATGTTTTTTCGCGAGAGAACTCCAGAAAAAGCGGTATCTTCTTCCAGCGGGAAAAATACGGGCTCCAGAAGTTGTGCCTGCAAAATGGGGATGATGGATTTGGGGCTTGCGAGGGTGAGGAGTCCGACGCCACTGCGGAGGGCGGCCATAGCGCAAAGGGCAGGTGCCCCGGTCATGTTGGCAGAGCCTGCTACGATAAGTGCGGTTCCCTGCGTGCGTTTGTCTCCCGACTCGTTTCGCTGCGGGAGCAAATCTTGAATTTTATCTTCTGCGCAAATTTCTAGCACCACAATTCCAACCCCTTTTATAATCTACAGAATTTTCTGGAAGAATTCGGGCCGGTGAAAATCCGGTTTTTCGGTGTCAATGGGGAATGCGCTCAGGTAGTGGGGCGTTTTGGTTTTGTCGCCGCACTTGTACAGGTTCCCTTTTAGGGTGATTCCGTCAAAATTTTCTAGGCCGAAAATGGAGGGCGGAATCAGGACGGCGATGCCCCAGCAGATGAGGTCCCCGGCGATGGAGGCCAGTTCTTTTTTGCGGATGATGGAGGCGAGGGCGGCGCCCTCCAGTTTGGCGCGGCATTCTCGGCATTCGCCCACGGCGGCCAGGATGAATCCGCGGCTGGTGATTTCGAAATTGTAGTACTCTCGCGGGTTGGTGGGGTTTTCCAGAAAGACTTCCACGCAGGAATCTTCCCAGCTGTTTCCGTTATCGCACTTGACTTCGGAGCGGAAGCAGTCTAGCGGTTCTTCTACTGTGAAGTCGAAACGGAGATAGTTGCCTTCGATGGTGGCGGTGGCCTGGACAACGGGGAGTGTGATGCCCTGGTTCTTTTCCCAGGAGAGATTCGGTTTTAAAAGCATAGTGAAAATGTAACTCTGTTTTAAGTGATTTTGCGGTGATTTATTTCTTAAATCACTGATTTAACTTGTGTGTGTTGGCGATTTCTGTGTAAAAATGGCGTTTTTCTTTTGGCATGGAGTTTGCACTATAGGGGCCGACTGTGAAATCCACGGGCGATTGACCCGGGTTCGCAGCGTCACTTAAACATAGGAGGCCGAAATGGCTGAAAAGAAAACAAAAGAAAATGAAACGGAAGAAGTAAAGGCTTCTCCGAATTTTGATTGCTTGGCTGTGACCAAGGTGAACGTCTACCCCTTCCGCGAAGGCGTGAGTCTTGGACATGTAAAGGCACTTGCCCAGGTGGTTTTGAATGACCAGATGATGATTCGCGGGCTTCGCGTTACCGATGGCGCTAACGGCATGTTTGTGGGTTACCCCAACGATCCGTTCTACAAGGGCGACGAGTATCGCACCATTTGTGGCCCTTTGACCCGCCAGTTGCGTGAACATATTGAAAATTGCGTATTGGAAAAGTATCAGGCGGCGATTGCTGCGGCATAGCTTATGTTTGTACGAATCCGTTCTTACTGCTTGTTTGGCATAAAGGCTGTCCCTGTAAGCGTTGAGGTGGATGCTTCTCAAGGCTTGCCCGGATTTACTTTAGTAGGGTTGCCCGATAATGCAGTGAGGGAATCCCGGGAACGCGTTGTCTCCTCTGTGCGTTCCATTGGGAAAGTGGTGACAGGTTTCCGCATGACGGTGAACTTGTCGCCGGCGGATTTGCGCAAAGAGGGGAGCGCTCTGGATTTGCCTTTGGCCGTGGGAATGCTTTTGGCGGCTGGGGAGATTCAAGTTCCAAAGATTGAGAATTTTGTTTTTGTGGGGGAATTGTCGCTGGATGGGCTTTTGAAGCCTGTTCGTGGAGTCCTTTCCATAGCCATGGGCCTTTCGCAAGATAGGGAATCCATTCTCGTCATACCCCGCGGGAATGAGAAAGAAGCCTCTCTTGTGGAAGGCCTCCGCTACATTTGTGCGGATAGTTTGAAGGAATGTGTGGAAGTCTTGGAAGGGGGTGATGCCCAGAAGATTGTTGTAGCTTCAGGGTTAAAAAAAGAGGGCGTCACCTCCTCTCCGGAGGTTTTGGATTTTAAGAATGTGGTGGGGATGGAAGGCGTGAAGCGAGCTCTTGAAATTGCCGCGGCCGGCGCCCATAACTTTCTCCTTGTGGGGTCGCCGGGCGCCGGCAAGACGCTTTGCGCGAGATGTCTTCCGGGAATACTGCCCGAGATGACGGAGATGGAAATTTTGGAAACAACGCGGATTCACTCCTGCGCAAGAAGGGCCGGGGATTCTAGCGAGTTCCGTCCTGTGCTCACCCGGCCCTTTCGCACGCCCCACCACTCCGCCTCCATGGTATCTCTAGTCGGTGGTGGGGCGCGCCTCGCCCCTGGGGAGGCGAGCCTTGCGCATAACGGCGTGCTATTTCTGGATGAACTTCCTGAATTCAATCGCTCGGTTCTAGAGGCTCTGCGTGAACCGATGGAAGATGGAAGCATTTCCGTCAGTAGGGCCAGTGGCACTGTGGTGTGGCCCGCCCGCTTCATGATGGGTGCCGCCATGAATCCCTGCCCCTGCGGCTACGCCATGGACCCCAAACGAGTCTGCACTTGCTTGCCCGATGCCAGCAAGCGTTATCGGGAGCGCATTTCTGGACCGCTCCTGGACCGCATAGATATCCAGGTTAGCGTCCCTCCGGTAGAGCCTGGCAGGTTTGCGGCGAAAACAGAGGGGGAGTCATCTGCCAGTATTCGGGCACGAGTTTCTGCTGCCCGCGAATTGCAGCGTAAGCGGTTTCAGGGAACTGCGTTCAAGAGCAACGCGGAGATGTCGTCGGAAGCGACCCGTCGGGCGGCGGCAATGGATGCAGCGACGGAACGGTTTGCCGTTTCTGCAGCAGATAAAATGACGCTGAGCGCTCGAGGCTATTACCGGCTATTGAAGGTGGCTCGCACCATTGCCGATTTGCGGGCGGCAGCCTGCGTGGAAGTCTCGGATTTGTCCGAGGCGCTACGGTATAGGACCTTCAGCTAGTTTTGAAGTTGGGCGAGGGGTTATGCCCGATAAAAATGCCGATAATTATTAGCGGCTAATTTTAATGCTAGCTTCGGCACTCTTGCAGCCAGGAATGGCTAGGGGCTTTCGAACGGAAACTTCTACCGCCTGGGCTCTAGAGTGGTTGGCGAGAATGAATTTTCCGGTCTCTACAACGAGAGTTTCCACCAGTTGGAATTGAGAGAGACGGATGAAGTTCTTCACTTCTTCCGCTAACTGAGCGTAATCGATAGAGTGAATCAAATCCTCATTGCGGGCTGCTTGGGTAAAATCCAACCACAAAGAAACGTTCAGAACGACGGGTTGCTCTTTTTCCCGTTCAAAAGGAAGAGTTCCTATGATGCATAGGAACTCCAATTCTTTTATTGAGATCTTTCCGGTTTCTATTACCATACGTAGAGAACGATGGCTGCGGTCAACGTGGCTCCGGCTACACCGAACCAAACATTACGCCACAAGGCATAGGAATCCTGGGTGTCCTTGTTGGTTTCCATGCGTTCCTGGAGAGAAGCGACTGTGTAACCACCACCAGAGGTAAGGTCTGCCTTTTGAATCATTGCAACCTGACAGGCTTTGTTTTCGGCACCACAGACACTGGAAATTTGACCAAGGAGGGTTTCTTCCAAGTCGGCGAGGTCATCGTAAGCGGCCTTAGCCTCGTTGGACTTCATGTGTTGGAGTACGCCCATGACAATGCTTCCCACGGATACAGCGGCCAAACCAATAGCTGACCAGAAACGGACTTCATCAGCAATACCAAAACGGTCCACTCCACTTTCAGAAGCGTCATAGGCGGCATAGTCTCGTTCGTCGGCGGCGGTGTTGTCCACTTCGGTGGCTACATCAACATCCTCGGCGTCTTCGGAATCCTCGGCTTCAGCAGTCTCTTCTTCGCAATCTTCCTCTTCTTCATCACATTCTTCCTCGGCGCCAGCAGCGGCGGCGGCCGTCTCGTCTGCAGCGCTAGGTTCATCGTCAAATTCGCCAAATTCGTCCTTTTCAGGGGCAGCTTCTTCAGCAGGAGCGGCAACTTCTTCAGTAGCCTCTGTACCAGCGGCATCTACACCGTCTTCGTCCTCCAGTCCAGGTTGGGCGAAGGCGGTTGCAACGGCAAAACAAATTACTGCAAACAAAGAATGTTTCATTTTACACTCCAATCGTGCGTGTTTAACTGAAAAATACATAAAAAATACAGACAGTGCTATTTTTTTGGTAAAAATTCTACTTTTAAGCCGTAATTTTAACTCTAACCAGAAGGTGCTATAATGGCAAAGCTTTCTATCGAAGATCTCGAACTCGCCGGCAAGCGCGTGTTCATCCGTGTCGACTTCAACGTTCCTCAGGACAAGGTCACTGGTGAAATCACCAACACCAAGCGTATCGAAGCCGCCCTCCCGACCATCCAGTACGCTCTCGACAAGGGTGCTGCTGTGATCCTCGCTTCCCACCTCGGCCGCCCGAACGGCGAAGTGAACCCGAAGTTCACCCTCGCTCCGGTCGCAAAGAAGCTCGAAGAACTCATCAAGAAGCCTGTCAAGTTCCTTAACGACTGCTGCGGTGCCGAAGTCGAAGCCGCATGCGCCGCTGCAAAGCCGGGTGACATCATCCTTCTCGAAAACCTCCGCTTCCACATCGAAGAAGAAGGCAAGCGCAAGATCAAGAACGCCGACGGCACCGAAGAAAAGATCAAGGCCGACAAGGAAGCCGTCAAGGCCTTCCGTGCAAGCCTCACCAAGCTCGCCGACGTTTATGTTAACGACGCTTTCGGTACCGCTCACCGTGCCCACTCCTCCATGGCTGGTGTTGAACTTCCGCAGCGCGCCGCTGGCTTCCTCATGAACAAGGAACTCAAGGCCTTCGACAAGGTTTTGAACAATCCTCCGCGTCCGTTCCTCGCCATCCTCGGCGGTGCAAAGGTCGCTGACAAGATCCAGCTCATCAACAACCTCCTCGACAAGGCCGACAAGATCATCATCGGCGGTGGCATGGCGTTCACCTTCAAGAAGGTTCTTGACAATATCGAAATCGGTTCCTCCCTGTTCGACGAAGAAGGCGCAAAGCTCGTTCCGGAACTCATTGCCAAGGCCAAGGCTCAAGGCAAGGAAATCATCCTCCCGGTCGACTACATTGCTGCCGACAAGTTCGACGCCGCTGCCGCTACCAAGGCTGTGAGCGACAAGGAAGGTATCCCCGCTGGCTGGATGGGCCTCGACGTTGGTGCAGAATCCACCAAGCTCTTTGTTGATGCCATCAAGTCCTCCAAGACCATCGTTTGGAACGGTCCTGCAGGCGTGTTCGAATTCGAAGCATTCGAAAAGGCAACCAAGGCTATGGCTGACGCAATCGTCGAAGCTACCGCAGCTGGCGCAATCACCGTGATCGGTGGTGGCGATACCGCTACTGCAGCTAAGAAGTACGGCGCAGACAAGAAGGTCACCCACACCTCTACCGGTGGTGGCGCTTCTCTGGAACTCCTCGAAGGGAAGGAATTGCCGGGCGTCGCATTCCTTACGGACAAGTAATTTTTCTTATAAGCGGCGCATAGCTGCGTTCTCGGACTCTCGCCGTACGATTTGTACGGCTTCGGTCCTGCGGCCTTGCTCTGCTTGCTTCTAAGAAAAATTTTGAAAGGTGTTTATGGCGGGCTTTCCTTGGAAAGCCTGCTGTTTTTGTTTCTAGACGAATTACATAATAGGCGTCGCGATACGGCGTTGCCGGGGTTCGCGGCTTGCTCTGTTCGCAACTAAAAAAGGCCTCCGTAGTGGAGGCCTTTGTGGAATATAAAAGTTGTTTCAGTTAATTCTTTGAAGACTTGATGGAAACTTTCAGAGTCTTGCTTGCAGAACCGCTGCTCACTTTGGCGATGTACATGCCCTTCGGCAGTTTGGCGAGAGAGAGGGTTCCTACGACGCCGTCAACCATCATCAGCTTGTTGCCATTGAGGTCAAAGAGCTCCACGGTTGCAGCATTCACGCCGGAAACTTCCAGAGCATTATGGCTGAAGGAAACGCTGAGACCTGTAGCCACCTTCAAGTTGCGGATAGTTTGAGGGGTCCCGCACTTGGTGTATGAGGTCGGATTCGTTGCGAGATAGCCCTTCACAACGTCGCCAGAGGCTGAGTATTGCAGGCTGTTCTTGTTGGAACTGCCGGAGAAAGCTGCGGTGCCCTCTGAAATATGGGATGCGGACCAGTTGGCCCAGGAGAGCTTGTATTTGTTGATGAACTCTTGCCAATTCTGGTTCTTGGTGGCGTCTGGATATCCACCACCACTTTTGTCGCCAGTTCCCCATTCAGAAACGAAGACCGCAGATCCGGCCTTGATGGCATCTTCTGCTGATTGTCCCGGGCATTTGTCTCGATCTCCATCGCCCCAGCCTTCAGTTCCATAAATGCAGTGATCGACGGCGTAAAAATGCATGGTGTAGGCAGTGTTATTCCCGCTATCAGTAACGCCATCTCTTGCAGCCCAGTGCGGCTTCTGGTCCCATCTTGGGTTACCAACGAGAATTAGGTTGTCTGAATACTGACGAATGGTAGGAATAACCTGGTTGGCGTAGTCTTTGACGATGCTCCACGAAATATCTTCGGGCTCGTTGAACAATTCAAAGATGACGTTGTCATATTGACCATAAGTCTGTGCCATTTCCTGGAAGAACGCTTTGGATGCTTCAGTCTGGTTGTTTGCGTTGTGGGAATGCCAGTCAATAATGACATAAATATCCTGCTTGATGGCAGCTTCTACCACGGTCTTCATTAAATTTTTTTGGAGGGTGGGATTACTGCCGTAGCCCTGAAGCTTTTGGCCATTGTATTCTCCATTCCAGTCTTCAGAACCAGTAGCCATGGCGGCGCGGACAATTTGGATGTTCATGTCGCGAACCATGGATGCGATTCCTTCTTCGCTCCAGTATTCGACAGCCTGAGGCATTAGACTCCAATAAAGGCTCATGCCGCGAACTTGTACTTCGGCTCCGTCCTTGACTCCTTCGCAGCTTCCGTAGATGTGGCCTTCGCCGGCTGAATTCTTGCCGGTGATGAGCTGGCCATATTGGCTTACGGGGCCCACGCGGGTGGGTGTGACGGCTTGGGCGCTGGCAAGGCCAAAACCTAAAGTCAATGCGCAAGCGAGAGCGGGAATAGACAGAGTTTTCATAGGCATCCTCATGTTTGTTCTCTTAAGATTTACTGAAAATATAAGAATAAATTCTGTTTTGCCGTTTCTATGCGTTGGCGTTCTCCTTCCTCATTTACTACATTAGCAATGGATAAGTCCCACAATAAGGATGGTTTTATGAAGTTTTCTAAAATGCTTTGGATGGCTTGCAGTTTTGCGGCGTTGACGGTTTTTAGTGGTTGCCAGACTACGGCTCCTGCGGGTATTGTTTGTGGTCGCGAATGGAATCCGGGAGCCCAGACGGTTGCGGATACCACCAGCACTTTTGACTTGAAGGACCCTCTCATTATTCAGTACAATTACGGAAAGGGTTTTGATTTTACGGAACTCACCATTTCCTTCTATGCAGGGACTATCGAAAAGAAAATCAATAAGATTTGGTCCTATTCCGCTGCAGTGAACCCGAAGCTGGCTAGCTATACCATGCAGGGCAAGTCTAAGAAGGGCGGCCTTATGACGGCCCGCGAACTGACCCGCCATAAGAATCCGGGAAGTGTGGTGGTGGAGTTTAGCAATGGCGAACAAGTTTTGATGGCCAAAGAAATCACTCTTGTGAAGAACAAGTAGGTTGGAATGTCGATGATGAAAAAGAATTGGATTGGCCTGGGAGCTTTTGCGTGCGCAGCGTTCCTGCTTTTGGGCTGCGGCGAATCTGAAGTGACTTTGAATTACAAACTCTCTGCGCCTGTGACGATGGAACTTTATGCGGAAAGCTATTTCGCTACCATTGACTTGAATGGCGAAGAACAGATGGGAACCATTACTGCTGCCTATGCGGATTTGGAGTATTCCTCCGCTGGCGATACCACGAAGGTCCGCCGTACCTATACCATCGACAAGTCTAGAGGTTACCTGAAGAATTACATGCCTTCGGAACTGGCTTGGCGCATCAAGGAAGTGAACATTGCCGCTGTGGATAGAGATGTGGTGAACCTGACGGGCTTGGAAGACGGCTACGATTCCCTCCTCGCAAAGATTCCCATGCCGGAACGCTGGCGTAAGCAGCTTTTGAATCCGGATTACAAACCGCATTTGAAGCGCTTGGAAAAACACCGCTGGGAAATGGACCACCTGCTTACGGGAACTGTTCCTGTGAAAGCGAACATCACCCAGATGCTTAAGGATCAGGGTCGTTTGAATTTCGCCCTCATCGCGATTGATTCCGTGGTGACCAAGGGTTTTGAAAACCGCGACCACCGCAAGTGCCTGGATTACATCGTCTATCTCCATGAAACGGAGAGCTTCCCCTACTACATCTGGGAGCAGCATGTAAACAGCAACATCATTCCAGAAAAGTATAAGGCTTATACTGCAGGGCATAAGGCGGAATACGACACGCAGTTTGAAGTGATGCTGGACCCCACGACGGGCGTTCCTTGCCAGGAGCGCGAAGTGAAGGTGGGAACTCACACCATGGTTCATCCGGTGACGAAGGATACGGTGAAGTTCACAAGCCACATTACCAATGAACGTCTGTACAACACCAAGGTTGCTGAGGAAGCCGCCGAATAAAAGCGATTGCATGGCCTCGTGCCCGTAGAACCAAATATGTCTAGAGCGTTTTATTTCATTCCACTTTTGCTTTTGTTTGTCGGTTGTTCTACGCATCCGTCAACGCAGCAGACTTTGGTGGATGACCGCTATCTGGTTTACAAGGATACTTACAAGGCTTACAAGGAAGCGGAAGAAAAGTATCTGAACCTCCTCTTCAATATCGAGCGGATGCCGGAGGAAGAGGAACTCTGGATGATGAAGCGGGACCAGATGCTGGAACTGATGCAATTGCGGGATTTGATGCTCCAGGCCCGTGGCGAATTGGATGATGCCATGCAGGAATGGGAAAAACATTTGCAGCAAGTTCAGGCTGACGCCAAAGAGGCAAAGGTCAAGCAGTATAATCCCAATTTTCGCGGAAAGGATGCAGAGCGGACTTCGCCGGGGCAGCTGTTGCCGGAAGAAGCCATTTCGAAAACGCCGTCTTATGCTCAGTAGTTTAAAGAAGTAGTGCTTATGAAACTCTCGAAATCTTATCAGGATTTGTCTACGGCTTGCAATGGCCGCATTTTGATTTTAGATGGTGCCTACGGAACGATGTTCCAGAAGCTGAATTTAACGGAAGAAGATTTCCGTGGTTCCATGTTCAAAGATCATCCTGTGAATTTGAAAGGGAATAATGATGTTTTGAACCTTACGGCGCCGGAGAAGGTGAAGGGAGTTCATCGGGCTTACTTGGATGCTGGCGCCGATTTGATTGAAACAAATACCTTCAGTTCTACCTCCATTGGCCAGGCGGAATACCGTTTGGAGAATATGGCCTACGATATTGCCAAGGCGGGCGCTCAAGTGGCAAAGCAGGCCATCAAGGAATTTGATGCTGATATTTTGGCAACGCGAACTGGCGCCTTGGGCGAAATCCCCAAGCGGAAATTTGTGGTAGGTTCTATTGGGCCTACATCGAAAACGGCCAGCATGAGTCCCGATGTCTCGGACCCGGCGGCGAGAGCGGTGACCTTTCAGGATTTGACTCGTGCCTATGGCGAACAGGCCCGCGGCTTGCTGGATGGTGGTGCCGACGTACTTATGGTGGAAACGGCTTTTGATACTTTGAACGTGAAGGCCGCCCTCTATGCCATTCAGAAGATTTGTGAAGAGCGAGATGAACTTTTCCCCATCATGGTTTCGGGCACCATTACGGATGCCAGCGGTCGTTTGCTGGCGGGCCAGACGGCAAAGGCCTTCTGGCATAGCGTCAGCGGTTACCCGATTTTCAGCATCGGCTTTAACTGCGCTTTGGGCGCCAAGGACATGCTCCCGCATTTGCGTGACGTAAATGATGCTTTTGTCCGCGTCAGCGTGCACCCGAATGCTGGGCTCCCTAACGAATTTGGCGGCTATGATGAAACGCCCGAAATGATGGCGGAATGGATTAAGCAGTATGCCGATGAGTCCTTGGTGAACATTGTGGGCGGTTGCTGTGGCACTAATCCCGATACCATCCGTGCGTTTGCAAAAGTCTTGCGGAATCGCAAACCCCGCAAGATTCCTGCCCGCACTCATGAACTCCTTTTGAGCGGCCTTGACCCCATGACCGTGACTCCAAAGAGCCGTTTTGTGAATATTGGCGAGCGGATGAATATTGCGGGTTCCATGAAGTTTGCGCGACTTATTCGCGAAAAGAATTGGCCGGAAGCGGTTGCCATTGGTGTAATGCAAGCGGAAAATGGTGCCCAAGTTATTGATTTGAATCTGGACGATGGCATGATTGATTCCAAGGCCACCATGGTTCACTTCTTGAATTTGCTTATGTCGGAACCCTCTGTGGCGCGTTGCCCCATCATGATAGATTCTTCCAAGTGGGATGTTCTGGTGGCTGGCATGGAATGTGTGCAGGGCAAGGGCATCGTGAATTCCATCAGCCTCAAGGAAGGGGAGGAGATGTTCCTCGCCAAGGCTGCAGAAATTCGTCGCCATGGGTTTGCGGTGGTGTGCATGGCCTTTGACGAACAGGGTCAGGCCACAACGTACGAGCGTCGCGTTCAGGTGATTGAGCGGATGTATCGACTTCTGGTGGGCCGCCTGGATTTTGCTCCCGAAGATATTCTCTTTGACCCCAATGTGCTCACCATTGGTACGGGCATGGAAGAACATGCCAACTATGCCAAGGATTTCATCGAGACTTGCAAGTATGTGAAGGCTAATTTGCCTCACGCTCACATTGTGGGTGGCATTAGTAATTTGAGCTTTGCCTTTAAAGGCAACAACGCCATTCGTGAAAGCATGCATTCCTGCTTCCTCTATCACGCGAGCCGTGCCGGCATGGATTTCGGCATTGTGAACGCGGGCGTGCTCCCGGTTTATGAGGATATTCCTCCTATGGAGCGGGAACTGATTGAAAATCTGATTTTCAACCGCAGCGCCGATGCTACGGACAAACTGCTGGCTTATGCAGAAACCGTCAAGGGCCGCAAAACCGAGGCCGCGGGGAATGCCGATGCCCTCAAGTGGCGCGAACTCTCCGTGACGGAACGCATTCGCTATGCCATGGTGAAGGGTTTTGACCAGTTTGTGGAGCAGGATGTGGAGGAATTGCGTGCATCCATCGGTAATCCGGTGAAGGTCATTGAAGGCCCTCTCATGGACGGCATGAACGAGGTGGGACGCCTCTTTGGCGAAGGCAAACTCTTCCTCCCGCAGGTGGTGAAAAGCGCCCGCGTCATGCAGCGTGCCGTTGCAGTTTTGCTGCCTTACATCGAGGCAGAAAAGAAGGGCGGTTCCAGCAGGTCTGGCAAGATTGTGCTTGCTACCGTGAAGGGCGATGTACATGATATCGGGAAAAATATTGTGGCTGTAGTTCTTGCCTGCAACAACTACGAAGTCATTGATTTGGGCGTTCTTTGCCCTTGCGAAAAAATCGTGGAGACGGTTTTGAGGGAGCAGCCCGATATGGTTGGGCTTTCTGGCCTGATTACCCCGAGCCTCGACGAGATGGTTCGAGTGGCTAAGGAATTCAAGCGCAATGCCATTGATGTACCGCTGATGATTGGCGGTGCGGCAACTTCTGCAGCCCATACTGCCATCAAAATCGCGCCCGAGGCCTTGGGCCCTGTCATTTACACGCGGGATGCAGGTCAAAGCGCTACGGTTGCAGACGCCTTGACGAACGCTTCCAAGCGGGAACAGTTCCTCTCGGAACTTGCCGCCTATCAGGAAAAACTTCGCCAGAAGCATGAGGCTGCCGTTTCCGCACAGCAGGCAAAATCCGTGAGCCTAGAAGAAGCCCGTACCCGCGGAGAACAGCTGTTTTAACTTTTTGAACCTGCTGAATTTGCGGGAAAATGCAATATTTGCAACAAAATTTCGCTTCCACGCATAGTTTGTGCGCTTTGCACAAAGGCAGCTTGTCAAGTTCGCATATGAAAAACTTGACAGCCTCGAATCTTTAAACTATAATCGTTTTATCTCGTGAATAATATAATCGAAATGGAAAGAAAATGACGAAAAAAGGAATATCAATTTTCTCAATGGGTCTATGGGCAACATTGGTACTGGTCGCCTGTGGTGGAAATGATGGCGCGATTTCTGTCGGTGGGTCCGAAGGCTGTGCGGAAGGTGAGCTTAATTCTGACGGTGTTGAAAATTATGCCTGTTCTGGTGGTGGATGGGCATGGGTTGGTTGTGTTGAGGGTGCTCAAAAGAATGATGGCACATACATCTACAGTTGCGCGAGTAACCAGTGGTTTGTCGCTGGTACTTTGGGTGGCGAGCCGAGATTTGATATAACTGGTTGCATTGACGGATCCGTTATTGACGGCTTGATTTGCCAGGGAGGTCAGTGGGTTCCTCAGACGGTTCCGGATGTACCGAACATTCCTCCTTCGGATGATGGCATAAGTTCAGGTCCTGAGACATCGGGTTCAGATGCTGGCACAGGAACTGGTAGCGGTGGTGGTACTACAAGCATTGCTAATACGGTATGTGGCCCTTCTAGCGCATACATTTACAACACAAGTTATTTTCGGGATGAAAATGGCATTAAATATCGCTGCGAGCCTATATGTAGTGGTGGATTTTGTGAACCCGATGCTATATGGAAACCTTTCCAGACGATTTGGGGACATGATTGCAAAACGACGGATTATTTTGTTCCTGCGGACCCTGATGAGGGTATTCCTGATTACTGTCTCAACATCGTTACCATAAATGGTAAAACTTGGATGGCAGAAAACATGCCTGTATTTGCCAACTTGGAAATGTCGTACGGAGCCACGTGGTATTATACCATGGGCTTTAGCGAAGCAGAAAAGAGTACAAAGGTTCCTGATGGACAAATCGTTCAAGGAATATGTCCACCGGGTTGGCACATTCCCACTGTGACGGAATGGAATACCCTTTTGAGCAATAGGGCTAATGCGAGTGCCGCAGATATTTATGATACCGGAGATTTCTGGTCCTCGGTGCAGACAGGCGGATACCCCATAAGGTGTGGTTACGAATGGGATGATGGCGAGGGCAACTACTGCTCTGATTTTCTCGTAGATACCTATGATGAAAAAAGTATTCGCTGCGTGAAATAGCTGAAAACTAGAGACGCGCTTTTACTGCCAGCTATTCACAAATCCCATTCCAATCGCAAACTTGATGCGAGTGGGTGCGACGCTATTAGGCAATAGCGGCAAATCGATAGGCGTGAGCTTTCTTCCGCCGGTTAAATCCTCTGCTTCGCCAATGCGGCTTAAGCCTCGTGCCAGCGTGAGGGAAATATCCAACGGAATGCTGTAGAATAATTTGTTGCTCATGCGCAGGCTGAATCCAACAGACCTGTCCCAGAAATCATGGTCTTTTAATTTGTCTGCATCAAACCACTTGGTGTTCCAGGCGGCACCTGTCTGGGCGAATACATCGAAGTAGAAATCTCGGGTGGAGAAAATCCAGAGGCTCTTTCGCCAATCGTCATAGATGGGGAAGAGGTAGTGGACTTCTGCCATGGCGGTTTTCGTTCCGGCGAGGGTGAAGTCTTCGTTACTCCGCAAGTAAGGATAACCTTCCAGCAAGACGGGGCTGTAGTAGTAGGAATCCAGCGTGTCTTCTTTGGCGTTGGTGTTCCATTTGATGATGCCGCTCAACTTTCCGCCTGCGGCGAGCCGCGCTCCTGTAAGCGGACTTTGAACGCTGCCGTAGAGATTGATGCCCACTTCGTTGATGTTAAAGTTGCGGTATTTGGGCTTTACGGAACCGCTCTCGGTGATGTAGAAACTTTCTGCGAATGTTCCTGGGCGGTAGAGATCGCTATTGGAGTATTGATAGTAGAGGAATACGCCATCACCCTGGCCAGAAATTCCCGAGGAGTTCTCTTCATCCAAATCGCCGTACAGGCCAAGAGCGATCAAGGCGCTAAGCCTCTTTTGATAGGTCCAGCTGAAATCGTCTTCGTAGAGGTTGAAATCTGCCCAGTCGTAGCCCACTGCGGCCTGCAGGGTATCGATGGTTTTGAAAATGCTGTAGCCAATTCGCCCAGAAATGGACTGCATGGGAATGGCGTAGTTGCTGATTCCCAGAGAATCGCCGTCGTGGGCCCGAACATCTTCGTACCGTACGGTATCTTTGCTGGTGTAGTTGGCGTAGGAATAGGTGAGGCCTAAATCAAAAGGTGTGCTGCGGTTTTCCCAGGAGATGTAGAATTCCTTTTCTTGTTCGGGGTTGAGCCCGTCGCCATTGATGTAATCAAAGCCTTCGCCCACTTCAAGTAGCAATCCCATTTCCACGGCATTTTTCTTTAATGGGTCGGAAAGAAGAACGGCCAATCCCACCTTTGCTTTCAACTGCCCTTCACCAAAAACGGTCAGGTCTGGTGCATTCTCGTTGAACACAATCATGGGGACGAATAGTGGCGTCATGGGAATGGGCCTGTAATCCTTTTCGGCGTTGGCAAACTCGCGGTCTGCCAGCTCAATATTTTTCTGAATTTTTGGTGGCAGCGTTCCGTGCAAAGTGATGGCCGCGCTGTCCTTGATTTCCACCTTGAGAATGGAGGTGTCTTGGAGAGTGATGGTGCTATCCCGAAGGGTGATGGTTGGCGTGGATACGCATTGCGGGAGGGAATCGCTTGCGGCGCTGTCTTTACTTGCGACTGCGCTATCCTTGCTTGCAACAAGACTGTCTTTGCTTGCGATTACAGCGTCCGGGATTGCGCCAAGGCTATCCGCAACAGTATCGCATACGCTCCAAACGGTGTCTGCAATCTGGATGATGCTGTCTCGTGGTGTGATTACGAGACTATCCCGGAACTGCTTTTCATGATTCTTGTTGTATCCGATTTTATAGAGTGAAAATCCGTCTTTGTCGTATTCCGTAAAATAGAGCGTATCTTCGGCCAGCGCAGGTGTAAAGGATCCGCCTACCACATTGGTTAGCGCCCTTTCGTCACTTCCGTCCAGGTTCCTTTCAAAGAGGTTGAAAATGTTGTTCTTGTTGCTGGCGAAAATGATTTTCGTATCGCTTGCCCAAATGCCGTCGCGCTCATCCACTTGAGTCGTAGTGTCTGTCAGAATTCTAAAACCACTTCCGTCGCTACCCACAACCGCTAAACCGCGGTGCACGTCGTCAAAGAATCCAAAGAGAATTTGCTTTCCGTCAGGACTTGCCTTGGGGTTGAAAATGTTGAAGTAGCGGTATTTCGCGTCGGGCACAAAAATGTCAACAGGGTCTTCAGCGGTGTAGTTGTCAAAATCCTTTGGGAATGGAACTTTACTCAGCACAAATCGGGTGGAGGAGTTCTCCCGTCTTGCAAAATACAGGTTTTCTCCCTTGGCGTCAATGCTCGGGAAGACGGCGTCGGCCAGGTAAGTCAAACTCAGAGAATTCTTGTTAGTGTCTACAACGCCAATGTCAAAGTGGGCGTGTCCATTCTTATCGCGGTTCTGGTAGTTGACGTAGGCGAGAATGGGCCCGCGGAGGGAATCCTCGAAAATATCAATGCCCTTGTCAAACCAGGGCTTCTTTGTCTTGAAGCCAGACTTGCTGTACTTGGTAATGTCCAGCGTGGAATCTTCTTGTTCAATGAGGGCGTCTCCGATTTCTACACCGCCCGCTTCGGAACTGTCTTTGAGTGCAGCGTTGGCGCTATCTTTCTTGAGGGCTTCCGTGCTGTCTTCGTCCAGCGGAATCTTGAAAATACCGCCATCAAACCAGGGCCCGCCAAAGTTGGAAACGCCGTAGACGCTTTTTCCGGTTACAACGGGAAAGTCTTGCCAGAAAGCGTCAGTGGTGATTTTCGTCCCTTCCACAAGTGTGCCGAGGGAATCTTTTTGCGCTTTGTATTCGGTGGTGATTTCTGCTTTCCAGGCTTCGTAGAGTTCCTTCTCGCTAATGCCCAAAACTTTTTTGATGGCTCCGTTCAAGGTAGCCCGATGCAGTTTGGAAAGTTCCGTCCAGATTTTAGGAACGGCATCTTCGCCATAGTGCTTGCTGATGTAGCGGACCAGAGAAAATCCCTGATTGTAGGGGCCAAGCTCGGCATCCAGGGAGTTGTCGCCGAAATCGTTCATGTATTCCAGAGAGAGCAAATCATCGTTCAGGGCCGCCACGCGGAGAATCATGTCGCGGTGGGTGTCCCAGCCGTCAAAGCCCATGCGGGCGGATTCATACTGGGCGGTGCCTTCCGCAAGCCACAGCGGTTGCAGAGTGAATGGTATCAGGGTTGCGAAATCGGAGGTGGTGCGTTCGTTGTAGTAGTCCGTATAGCTGGCCTGCACTCCAAAAATGCTGGGTGGAAGTTTGCTACCGTTTTCGATGCTCACCAAGTGGCTGAATTCGTGGGTGATGACATCGGCAGTCCAGCCGTGGGTGCTGCGGAGCTTGAAATCCCAGTCCGTGAGCCATAGGTTGACGGTATTTTCCGTAGGAATGGCGTTGCCATTGCTGTAGAGAGAATTGCTGAGGGTCACATTCACGCGCCCGGGCAAATCCTTGCGGTAGCGGCTCACGACGCTATCGTAGACGGCTTCGGCGTAGGCGGAAACCTGTGCGGCGTGGTCAGTGTATTCGGCAGGGTAAATGAACTGGAAATGATCCGTAGCGGCGGCCTTCCAACGGATGTCACTCTGGTTCCCGTAAATGCCGGAAGCCAGCGCGGCGGTGGAAACGGCGCACACCAAAGCCAACAATTTCAAACAACAGTTCATCGAACAATAACCCTAAAAGGAGCCGTGAAGCCCCCATGGTATCGTAATTTAGCAAATTGGATTATGCTATATTCATAAAAATGGCGTTTTATTCCGAGGCATATCACGAATCCATTCGCAAATCCCCTTATTCCAAGGGGGATCCCATTGTTTTGCACTGGGAACGGCAAACTCCGCCAGATAAACGCTTTGAGGGCTGCAAGCGGTATTCTACCGATGGTGGCAACCGCAACCTCAACAAAAACGACCTTTTTTCCTTGACGGCATCTTCTTCCACCTTGTTAAACAAGGTGTTCTCCCAGTTGAAAAATGATGTTAGTGCCGATTGTCTGGAATCGGTTGGCGTGTATGCGCTGCTTCAGGGAGAGACGGTTCCCGATGGCTTGTATTATTTTGACCGTGAATCTGGTGAACTGGTGGCGCTTCCCTTTGAGTCTGCAAAAGAGAAGAAGACGGCGATTGCCAATTTGCAGAATGCCTTCCCGAAAAATGAATTTATTCAAAATGCGTCTATTACTTTGTTCTTAACTGGAATATTGGATAGGGCGGTGTGGCGGTTTAAGGAAGCGGCTTACCATGAAGTTCAATTGGATGTGGGCTCCTATGCAGGTCTTGTTTCTATTCTGGCCCGTTCTGTAGGCGGAATCGCAATTCCTCTGGGTGCATTTGTAGATGATGATGTGGCGGTGGCGTTAAATCTGCCTTCAACCGAGGTGCCTCTGGCGGCTCTCTCCATTATGCCCAAGGCGCTGAAGAAGTATGAGATGGCGACGGATTTTGCCTACTCGAATCGCAGCGAATTTCCGGCATTCGCGGAGCCCTCTTCTGCGGGGGAGAATTCCCCTCTGCGGCGCATGGCTTCACGCTTCTTGCAGCAGAATCGGGCAGAGTGCATTACGGATTTGGACCACTGCATCAAAGTTTGTCGCGTGGTGAACCAGCCCTTTGCGGGTGAGGAGTTCCCTCTCACACCATTGAAATTCCCGAACGAATACTTTTTTAAGGAATACAGCTTCCTGGGTCCGGGTGCTCTTAGCAACCGCAGTTTTCAACATTGGCAGGCCAGTCTGGACGATTTTTCCACCATTCTCCGCTGGATGGAAATCTGCAACCTCAATGCCTTTGGTGCGGGCCTTCTAAAAATTTGGGTGGTGGCTTTTGATGTGCTCCTTGTTTATCCGGGCCTGTACCGCTACCTTCCGCTGAAAAAATCCCTCTTCCTCCACTCGGGCTCCATCGACATGAAGAAGTTCTGCAAGTGCCATCTGGCAAGTGAATCTCCAGAGGGTGCTGCATTTGCGGTCATTTTTACGGCGGATGTTAAAGAGGCCTGCAATATGCTTGGGGAACGTGCCTACCGCTACCTCAACATGAATGCGGGATTTGTGGCGGAAATGCTTCGGGAATCTGCTCGTGGCCTCGGGAAGTTTGCCCGCCGGGAAATGCTCTATTGTGAAGAAGAACTGAAAAAGTCCTGCAAATTTCCGGAAAATGAGTCCATTCTCTGCGAAGTTCTCGTCGGAAAGTAGCGGCTTTTTGCCACGCTTGCGGAAATTTTTATTTTTACGCTAGAAATAAACTTACAAGAAAAGGAAATCTTATGAAGAAATTGTTTATGGCTTTTGTGGCAGTGGTTTCCATGGCTCTCGTGGCCTGCGGCCCTTCCAAACTGGAAATTCAGGAAATGTCTTCCCAGTGCGACGTGATGATTGAAGTCCGCCAGGTGCTGAATGATTCCATCAGCCTCATGATTGGGAACACCCTCTACCTCAATTCCAAGCAGGTCCTTGGGGAAAACCTCTTCCCGCTTTTGGTCAGCACTCGCGACCCGCAAGAGATTGAACGCTTGACCTCCACCGATGTGGTGAATGACGAAGCCGGCCTTCTCACCTACCTCCGTTACACTTCTCCGGATATGGTGAATTTCGGTATTGTGATTGGCGAAACCGCCTATAACGAAATCGGTTTTGATGAAGAAAAAATCGTCAACACCTTGAAGGATATTTTCGTCAAGGTGGATGGCGGTTCCCTAGTGCTCTTCCACGAGAAGGGTGGCGAACTGACTGCTGCTAAGAAGTTGTTCTAAAAAAGAATTTTAGCGAAATTGGCCTGGCGAGATAATCGCTGGGCTTTTTTTTATTTGGGCATTTTCTTCAATTCGTAAGTCATCATCACGATGGCGATGATGGCGGTCACCGTGTCCGAAATGGGTTGCGCCATGAATACTCCCTTCAGGTCAAAGAAGTGGGGCATGATGAGCAGGAAGGGAATGAGAATGATGATTTGGCGGCAGGCGTTGAGGAACATGGATTTGCCCGCTTTACCGGTTCCCTGGAAGAAGTTGCCGGCCACCATTCCCACGGGCACTAAGGGCATGCAGGTGAGGAAGATGTGCATGGCCCAACAGGTCAAGTCTTGAATTTCTCTGTCGTTAGGGACGAAGGGTGCCACAAATGTAGGCGTAAAAATCAGCACCAGGCTCCAGGTCACAAGAATGAAGGCCATGGCATAGATGAAAGTGAATTTCAGCGTTCCACGAACGCGGTTGTATAATTTGGCGCCGAAGTTATAGCCGATGATGGGCTGGCTTCCCATGATGAATCCCATGAGAGGCATAAAAATGACGCTTACAACGCTGTTGAGAACTCCAAAAGCAGAAATAGCCTGGTCGCCGCCATTCATGGTAATGCCATTCTGGACGATGGGCTCAAGACTTTTAAGACCATAGGTCGTGAGGCTCCAGGCCATAATGGCGTTCAGGAGGCTGTTGCTAATTTGCATAATGGAAGGCGGCAACCCCAAGATGAAAATTTTTCGCACATAGGGGGCCTTGAGTTTCATGAAACGGCGATTGATTTTGATGGGGGTAGTCTTCTTGACGAAGAACTGCATTACGGCAAGGCCGCCGATAGCCTGAGAAATGATGGTGGCCCAAGCGGCGCCCTCGATACCCCAACGGAACTTCATGATGAAGAGCCAATCCAGAACGATGTTGCTGAAGCAGGCGATCATCACGCGGCTCATTGCGGTTTTTGGGTGACCCATACTGCGGATGAAATGGTTCATGCCGGGCACAATCGTTTGGAAAATGGCGCCAAATAGGATAATCCGCATGTAGCTGGAGGCCACGGGCAATAACTGGTCGCTAGCGCCAAATAGCCGTAATAAGGGTTCCATAAAAATCTGCCCCAAAGTGAAGGTGCAGACCGCCATGATAATGAGGAGCACAAAGGAGTTGTTGAGAATGATGGCTGCTTGCTGGTATTTTTTTTCGCCTAGACGGATGGCAAAGAGCGTATTTCCGCCAACACCAATAATCATGGACATGGCCATAATGAAAAGTGCGATGGGGAAGCAGATGGTGATGCCGCCAATGCCGATGGATCCAACTCCCTGACCAACGAAATAGCGGTCTACAATATTGTAGAGGGATTCCACCACCATGCTGATGATGGAAGGGATGGAAAACTGCATTACAATCTTGGGGATGCTGGCGGTCCCCATGGCATCAAGTTTTTCTGATTTAATTTCCTGCGTCATTTCGGCGCCCAAAGATAGCAAAATGTTGCTACTAGCGAAAGAGCGAATTGCTCATATTCGCTGTCGAGGCCATCTAAATTTTCAGAAAAATTAACAGCTGGCGACTTGGTTGCGTCCGTTTTCTTTTGCCACGTAGAGCATCTTGTCGCATTCCGCAATCATCTCTTCAATCTTGGGAATGTCTGCTCCTTGCTTGGAGCAAAGTCCCAGGGAGATGGTAACGGGAATGACGGTGTCTTTCCAGGAAAAGCGATGCCGTTCTACAGCCATGCGTAAACGTTCGGCACTCTTCTTCGCATCTTCAGGACTAATGCCTGCCAACAGCAAAAGGAATTCCTCTCCACCATAGCGGGAGAGCAAATCGGATTCCCGCTTTTCTTCATTCAGAATGCGGGCGATTTCTTTCAAAACCATGTCGCCGCACTGGTGACCCCAGGTATCGTTCACATTCTTGAAGTGGTCCGCATCTACCATGATGGTATGGACAAAGTAATTGTTCCGACGTGCGAGGGCCAGTTCGCCAAGGCTTCGGTCAAAGAAGTTCCGGCGGTTGGAAATCTTGGTCAGGGGGTCCATGGTGGCCGCTTCGTACAAGGCCTTGTCAAAAGCTTCTTCGCTCCGGTCCTTGAACTCCACTTTCAAAACCATCTTGCCCAGCTGCAAGCGGTTGTCGGATTCCAGAATCACTTGCTGGATAGGGGAGCCATCTACAAAAGTGCCGTTGGTGCTCCCCAAATCTGTGACTGTAACATTCTTTCCGTCAAAGGTGATGGAGCAATGCTTGCGGCTTACCAGTTCGTCTTCCAGTTTGATGTTTGCGTCTTGACCGCGTCCGAGAATTACAGTGCCCTTTTCAAGCGGAATCTGCTTGAATTGGGTTTGAGGGTACAAAATGATGAGATGAGGATGCAGTTCCAGAGCGTTGAACTGGATGGTCTTTCCGGTAGTGACAATGGTCTGGTCAAAATCCTGCATGACTTATTTTGCACCTTTGATTAATACTGGAACAGGGGAAGTTTGATTCGTTTGTCTTCTTCAACAGGCACCACTTTTGTCACGCCCGTCTTGAGAAGAGCGTTGCTTCTATATAAGGTGTGGAGGCACTTGACGAAATCCTTTTCGTTGGATTCCGTGTAACCATAAACGTCACCTTCTTCGGTGATGTTCAACATCTGGAAGTTTTCGTCAAGACAGTTGTCTTCGTTTACGGCGTAGTAGGTGTAGTCGAGGTCACATTCCAAACCAGCCGCTGTTACAGTTGCGCTGATGGTGGATTTTTCCTCATCAATAGTAGATTCTACATCGCGAACTTTGAATGTAAGACCGTTGATGGTAATGTCTATACTGGTCTTGCTGTTGGATTCAAACTTGACTCCGTATTCCTCCTTGTATTTATCCCAAAATCCTTTTTTGTAGTTCATGGAATAATTCCATTCTGCGGGGTCAAATTCTTTTTCGTCAATGGCGGCATCAACGATGTCCTTCAATAAGGGGGATTCTGCAAAGTCAAACTTGCTGTTAGTGAAGTATTGGACAGTATAGGTCTCCTCGCTAATTTTCAGTTTCATTTTGATGGCGGAAGTGCTCTGATCGCAAGTGATTTCGTCTTTTTCCTTTTTGCAGGGAGCTGCAGTCCAGGTGTCAAAAAGTTCTTTGCCACCATCAACGAAAACGTCTCCGCGTTTTGCCGCTTTACTTGTCTCTAAATCATAGTTGAACAATATGAGGGTGTCGTTTTCAATCTCGTATTTGTAGGCCTTCTTTTGAACGTCGTTTTTCCAAGTCAAATGGTTGCCCTTATAGTCGCAATAGCCATTGTCTTCCATAAAGTAGAACACTTGCTTTTTCTCATCGAGGGCATTGATTTCGCTTTTTTGAGAAATGTCTGGGCCGGAACTGCTATCGCTGCAGGCCACAATGCCTAAAATTGTAAAAGAAAGAAAAATCTTGGACAGTTTCATTTGGAGAATCTCCTCGTTATTCACGATAAATATACAAATAAACAAATAGGCTATGTTCTTTCAAAGTGTAGACCTAATATAACTATCTAAAAAAACACACCCTATATAATACTGAGAATTACCTACTCAAAAACTGTATCTTAGGTACTTGGTTAGACCCAATTTTAGTTGGGTCTTTCCAATTTATAGTCTTTTTTCACTGTTTTTGCAGTAAAATGGCTAGCTCTACTAGGTGGTAGAACATAGCCTTCATAATTAACTTCGGGAAGTCTTTCTTGTTTCCGGCATTTTTTTTATATTGAAAGTATGGTGAACTCTAGCATCAAAGAAGAAATCAAGTTGAAACTGGTTGAATATTTTAACCAGCGTTCTGATATTGATGCAGTTATTTTGTATGGTTCCTTTGCCAAGGGTGCTTTTAACGACCGCAGTGATATTGATATTGCCGTGCATGGGACAACCCCTCTTTCTTTTGATACATTGTCAGAAATTCGAGTGGCGCTGAGTTTGTTGTGCGACCGTGAAATAGATGCGGCGGATCTTTCGAAGGCCGAGGGAATTTTCCTTTACCAGATTATGACTACTGGTGAACGCATCAAGTTTAATCATGATGTATTCCACAAGTATTCCATGAAGGCTCTCTATTTTTATGAGGATTACTTGCCAATTCTCAGGGCTTGCCGTAAGGAAAAAATGCAGCGAATTGCCGAAGGAACTTTCTGATGGATAAAGATGTTTTGCAGACTAAGTTGGAAATGCTTGTTCGTTGCATTCAGAGAATCAAATCTCAAAATGTTGCGACTCTGGCTGATCTGGAGGCAAGCCTTGATAAGCAGGAAATCATTATCCTGAACTTACAGCGCGCGGTCCAGATTTGTGTGGATATCGGCAATCATATTGCTGTGGATTATGCAGTTTCCCCGACAACAATGTCGGATGTGTTTAGAATTCTTGCGGAAAAGAATGTGATTACAAAGCTAAATGCTGATAACTTGGCTAAGGCTGTGGGCTTCAGAAACATCGCTGTACATCAGTATGACGTTCTGGATAACAACATTATTTTCTCCATCGTGCAGAATAACTTGAGGGACTTTGCTGATTTCGCATCTGCGATTGCAAAACTTGGTTAATGGATAAAAGTTAGAAGTGAAAATGAGATTCAATTTTATTAAGGTTCTGGCCTTTGCCACCGTATGGGGGGCATTTAGCTTAACTGCCTGCGACAGCGACAGCACCAGCGCAAATTCCAATACCGACGAAGAAGTTTCGTCTTCTTCCAGCGAATTCATTCTGAGCTCGTCTCAGAATCAGCAGTCCAGCTCTAGCGTCAAGAGCGAATCCTCCTCAAGTGTCATCCTGGACCCCGATCCGGGATCTAGCAGCTCCTCCGCCGAAAGTTCTTCTTCTAGCATTGTATCGGGTAGTTCTGAGCTATCTTCCTGTTCTGCGGAATCTTCTTCTGCCGCAATAGAGATTGTTGATCCATCCACTGTGATTAAGGGAACCATGACTGATGAACGAGATGGTCGGGTTTACAAGACCGTAACCATCGGCTCTCAGACCTGGATGGCAGAAAATTTGAATTATGCTTACACCGGAGTGAGATTCAGTTTCAGTGGATACACCTCCGATTCCACCAGCTGGTGTTACGATAACAAACCTTCCAATTGTGAATCTTATGGCCGTTTGTACACTTGGGCTGCTGCTGTTGATTCTGCTGCGTTAGTAGATGCTGCTGTTGGGCTTTGGTCGTGTGGTTATGGCGAAATTTGTAATTTCAATGGCTTTGTGCGAGGGGTTTGTCCCAAAGGGTGGCATTTGCCATCTCAAGTGGACTGGGAAACTCTTTTGACATCAATTTCGTCGATTGTGGATGATTTTGCAAAGTATTGTATATATGAAGATGCAGGTAAAAAGTTGAAAACGGTTGGAGGGTGGGTGGATGGCTCTGACACTTACGCTTTTTCAGCCTTGGCAGCTGGTGAGAGGCTTTATACGGGTATTTTTGCTCATATGGGTAGCTATGCCAGGTTCTGGACGAGTACGGACGGAAAAAATTTCGAAGCCTACAATTTATACATTGATGACAATTATGGAAGTGTCATTCTCTATAGAGGTGATTCGAGTAAAAATGATGCCTTGTCTGTCCGTTGCTTAAAGGATTAAAAAGACATACCAGTACGTAAATGCTTGCATTTATGTATTGTGAACCGCACAGTCCTGCGCTCTGCGCAAGGACTGAAGTTCTACGCTAGGGGTGATTTCTGCTCGCAACCCTCTGTTACTTCATACATCATAATTCATAATGGCGATGTTCTTTCAAAGTGTAGACCTAATATAACTATCTGAAAAAACACACCCTATATAATACTGAGAATTACCTACTCAAAAACTGTATCTTAGGTACTTGGTTAGACCCAATTTTAGTTGGGTCTTTCCATTTTATAGTCTTTTTTCACTATTTTTGCAGTAAAATGGCAGTTCTACTAGGTGGTAGGACATAGCCAACAAATAACTATATTTGTCACAAATGAAATTGCCTATTGTTTGCATTATTGGACGACCCAATGTAGGAAAGTCCTCCCTTTTTAATCGGATTCTCGGTCGTCGTGCGGCCGTGGTAAGCGACCGTGATGGCGTTACTCGAGATAGGCACTACCAGAATGCCAATTATAAGGGACATGAATTTACGGTGGTGGACACGGGAGGATTTTTGCCCGATGATTCCATTGATGTTTTAGCGGATAGCGTTCGTACCCAGATTTTCAATGCGGTAAATGAATCCGATTTGGTGCTTTTTATGGTGGATGTTCGTGTGGGCATTACCAAACTGGACCAGCAGTTCGCTCGTCTTATCCGCAAATTGGACAAGAAGGTTATTCTTGTGGCCAACAAGAGCGAAAACCAAAGCGATCGCCAAGAAAGCTATGAGTTTTTGCAACTGGGATTTGGACAACCGCGTACAATTAGTGCTTTGACTGGCTATGCCTGCTTTAGCCTTCTGGATGAAGTGGTGTCCATTCTGCCTACTCCAGTTCGTGGGGAGCGCAGGGAAGAACGTCCCATTCGTTTTGCCATTCTAGGTCGCCCCAATGCGGGCAAGAGCACTCTCCTCAATCGCTTGTTGGGTGAGGATCGTGCGGTGGTTTCCGATATTCCGGGTACTACTCGTGATTCTATCGACTGCGATTTTATTGTAGATGGCGTGAAGTTCGTGGTGACAGATACTGCAGGGCTTCGCAAAAAGGCCAGGGTGGAAGACGAAGTGGAAGTCTTCAGCAACATGCGCACTTTGGAAAGTGTCCGCAGGTCCGACGTATCTGTTCTCATGGTGGACTGCACCCGCGGTCTGGAAGTTCAGGACTTCCGCATCATAACTGAAATCCGCAAAGCGGGGAAGGGCCTGGTTCTAGTTCTCAATAAATGGGATATCTACCCGAACAAGAACGACAAGTCTTTTGACCACATGGTGAAGGAAATGCTGGAACGGGAACCCATGCTGGAATATGTTCCTATTCTCTCCATCAGTGCCAAAGAAGGCCTTCGCGTCAGTCGCGTAGTGCAGGCAATTCGGACGGTTTATGCCAACTGCCGCCGCGTACTTGGCCGCGACCGTGTTGCAGAATCGTTTGCGAACTTCTTGCAGCAGAGTCCGCCTCCTAGCCACAATGCTCGTGCGGTGGTGATGACTCGCGCTTGCCAGATTATGGTGGAACCGCCGGTAATCGCCATTGAAACTCGTACCCCGGAATTGGTGGATGAGGGTTACAAACGTTACCTGATGCGTAAATTTTATGAGGAATTTCAGTTGCAGGGAGCGCCCCTTCGCTTGAATTTCGATATGCAGTTAAACCTTAGAAAGGACGAAGAACTTGAACAGTTTGCTGAGTCTTCCAATAGCGTACTTGTTGGGGTCGATCCCAAGCGCCATATGGATCGCAAAAATCGCGAAGGGTAAGGATTATGACATTCGGAACTACGGTTCCAAGAATGCGGGCCTTACCAATACCTTCCGTGTGCTGGGCTGGAAGCCTGCGCTCCCTGTGGTTTTTATGGATTTGCTGAAGGGCTTTTTTGGCCCCTTCATTGCACTTCAGATGTGTGCTGCTCAGGTAGCTGTTGGCGGTGCCGACTATAGCGGTTGGGTTCCCCTTGTTGCGGGCATTCTCGTCATTCTCGGTCATAGCTTCACCTGCTTTGCGGGTTTCCGCGGTGGGAAAGGCGTGCTTGCCGCTCTCGGCGTATTCCTCTGCCTCTGCCCGGTGACGGCCCTTTCCAGTTTTGCCATTTGGATTGTTCTCACCGTAGCGACAAAGTATGTTTCTGTAGGGAGCATTGGCGCCTGCTTAGCGTTGGGGGCCTTTTCTGTGATGGGCTACTTGGGGTTGCCTTACCCAGTTTACGACAAGATGACTTTGCCGCTCATGATTACCTGCTTACTGGTTGCCGTGTTCGTTATTGTAAAACACAAGTCAAATATCAAGCGTTTGATGAATGGAACTGAGAATGGCTTTGGTAGCAAGCGGAAAAAATAATAGATTTAGGTTAAGAGGAAGTTTAGTATGAAAGTTACAGTTTTGGGTACCGGTGGCTGGGGCCTTACGCTTGGCCAAGTTGTTTATGAAAACAAGAACGAAATGACCTTCTGGACAAATTCCCAGGCCGAAGTGGATCTTCTTTCTACGGAACACCAGTACAAGGATAAACTCCCGGGCGTGATTTTTCCGGCCGATTTCAAGTATACCACCGACATGCCGAAGGCTCTTGACGATTGCGACATGGTGCTTATCGTGGTGCCGTCCCAGTTCATGGGCGGTGTCGCGAAGAACCTTGGCTCCTGGACGCCGAAGAAGGGTAAGGAACCGGTTGTGGTTTGCGCTACGAAGGGCATTCTTGAAGGCACAAACCAGTTAATGAGCGAAGTCCTCCTCGAAAACGTGCCTTGGCTTACCGAAGACAAGATGGTCGCCTTTAGCGGACCGTCTCATGCTGAAGAAGTCAGCCGCCATGTGCTCACCGCCATCGTGGCCGCATGCGTGAACGAGGAATCCGCGAAACTCGTGCAGAAGGCGATGAGCTGCTCTTACCTCCGTGTTTACACTTCTACGGATATTGTCGGTGTGGAACTTTGCGGCTCCGTGAAGAACGTAATTGCCATCGCAAGTGGCGTACTTTATGGCATTGGCGCCGGCGACAACACCCGTGCAGCCCTCCTCACTCGAGGCCAGGCGGAAATGTGCCGCCTGGGCAAGGCTCTCGGCGCAAAGCCCGAAACGTTTGCGGGTCTCGCCGGCATGGGCGACCTCATTGTAACCTGCCTTTCCCAGCACAGCCGCAACCGCTACGTGGGCGAACACATCGGTAAGGGCGAGACCCTGGACCAGGTGCTCGCCGGCATGAAGATGATTGCCGAAGGCGTTCCGACCTGCCGCAGCACTCGTGCCCTTGCCCAAAAGCTTGGCGTTGAAATGCCGATTGTCGAAGCCGTCTATGCGATGCTCTTCGAAAACAAGAAGGTCGCTGACGTTATCAAGGAAATGTGGGGCCGCGAACTCAAGGCCGAAAACTGGTAGATTTAATTGCTCCAGACAATTATAGCAGCAGGTAACAAATGTTATCTGCTGTTTTTTATGGCATGGAAAGAGATGTAACTGCAATAGATTGCGACCGCAATCAGAATTGCAAGGAAAAAGTAGCATAGGGTCATTACATCTGTTGCTTGCAGTAGCGATCTACTGATGCTGACCATAACAGCGGCTCCCGCAATGTAGCCGTAGAGAAGGTGATTTTGTTTGCGGAGTGTCGTTAGCACCATTGCATAAAGGTTTAACACAGAAATAACTCCACTAACGATGAGGAATACCATTAACTCACCAAAATAATCTGTTAGATTAACGCCATAAACAAAGGCGAGGATGGGGATCCCGATAAAAGCGCCGAGTGCAATAACTACAGCGTCAATAGCCAATGGAACGAGAGTCAATTTTAGAACAAGTGCTTTAAATGCGGGAATATTTTTTTGAACCCATAATTCCCCTAGTTTGCGTAGGTACGGGTTAAATACGAAATTGCTTAGCAAAGCTACCACGAATACGGGCATAAACACGATGTTAAAACAAGTTTGCACATTATCAGAGACAATGCCATCAATGGTGTATTTCGGGGCATTGCATAGATACATTCCTAAAATTGTTGTCAAGGCAATGGGTAGGCATTCCCAAAGTAATTTTTTGGGGAAATGTCTTTCGCTGCTTTGGGATGATGTTGGGACAAATTCTTTAATGACAAATCCATTAAGAAGAAGACTTAATACAAGGGTAAGCCCCACATTGACTGCTGTTGTAACGATTAAATTTTTGGTGAAGATGTACACCAATGCGTAGCCAATAATAAAAATCCCAAATCGTAGAGATGTAATTTTTGTGGCCACATCCAAGCGGCCTGATTGTTGCATTCTCCCATGAAGAACATCTTCTGCAGCCTCAATTCCCTTGTAAAAACAGATTAGGCCTACGATTAAGGCTTTTTCAAAAGTATAGCCGTTGGAAAGAATTCCCCAGGCGAGGTAGACAATAACGGCTGTGATGAAAAGTCCCATGGAAAATTTTCGGGAGGTGACATAGTCATGGAATGAGTAAACTTCATTGATGTCGGTGACCTGAAATTGCCGTGTTCCGTAACGGCCAATGTTTAACACTAGGTTTCCAACGGCAAATGCCATAACGAAAAAACTGCTGTCCGTATCGTTCCCGAATCGAGTCAGAACCAGCAGAAGAAGCATCGTTTGGAAAGAATTCAGGTAGGAGGAAATAGAATTCCAAATGAAGGAATCTCTTGAAATGTTTTTGGAGGAGAGTAGCAACTTCTTTATCATTGGAACGACGGGATATTTGAAGTGCTAATTGAAAATTTTGTTCTTTAGCTGTAGAATTCTTTCCAGAACAATGCAGCCGACAAGATTTTGTTTTTTTACACAATAGGCCAAGACCATATTGGGAAAGTCTAACTGCTTAATATCTACATGGCTAAAAACATCTTTATATAGGGGGGAATGCAGTAAACTTTTTAATGTTTCCTGTTTTACTTTCCATGAATCGGGGCACGCATGGTGGGCGGGACCACGGATGACGGAAAAAAGAAGTTCCCACAAAACACGGTAAGGGAAAAGGGCTTCGATTTCCTTGTCCCCGGGGTAATATCTGCGGATGATTTCTTCGTAGATGGGGACGGTTTTTGCTGCCCGATCCAAAAAATCAGCTACATAGCCATGGGAGAAAGAAACGGAAACCAGACGATAGTGAAGGAAAGGCCAATTGATTTGTTTTGCCTTTTTGCATCGGGCAAGGCACATGAAGTTGAAGGACAAATCCTCTTCGTATTTCATTCCTTCAAAAGCGCGAATATCGTTTGCTACGATGAAATCCCTGCGATAGAGTTTTGCCCAAATGAGCCCGAGGTTTCGATAGCCATAGGTGCGACCCACCATTTTTCGCCGCGTTAGCAATTCCAATTGTTGCGTACGAATGGCTGTCTCATCAAAATATACTGCTGAGGGCAATGGCTCTGCAAGGGCGTCTGCTTTTGGCTTATCAATGAACTGGTCGTACCCATAATAGATGATGTCGCAATCATCTTCTACAGTTTTGGCGATAACTTTAAAGATGTTTTGGTTTACCAAATCGTCACTATCCACAAGGCAAATCCACTGGCCTGTTGCGGCATCAATACCTGTATTTCGCGCGGCTGCCACATGGCCATTTTTTTCACGATGAATTGCCCTGACGTTGGGATATGTTGCGGCCAAAGTGTTGAGAATGTTTTCGCTTCCGTCTGAACTTTTATCGTTTACGCAAATGATTTCATAGGTAATGCCTTCAGGATTGTGCGCTTTCAAAATAGATTCAACAGTTTCCTGAATAAAATTTGCCGCATTATAGACGGGAATTACAAAACTGATGAGGGTCTTTTCTTGCATAAAAACTCGTATGGAAGGGCCACCAACGCTGGTTTTCTCAAAGATAGATTAATTAATGAATTGCGTTGAATATGTAGGTTAAATGTTGCATAAAAATGTCTATATTGTGGATGTAGGTAAAAAAATGAGATTTCTCCTAGGTATTTTGCTTGCTTGCGCTATAATGGCTTTTGTCGCCTGCGATGGTGGTTCTACCTCCGCGTCCAATTCGGGACAAGGACTTCGCGATGAAGAAAAACCCTCTAAGACGGAATGCTTTGTGGAGCGACTTGGTGACAAGGTTGTGCAAACAATCAATGTCAATGGCTTGATTAATGGTACAAGACAAGTCACTTCTTATAATTTGCAGGGGAAGCGAGTCCAATTGGATTATGATGCCGAACTTTACGGATTTGATGCGGAAGATGCACGGGAATTCTGCGCAACTGTTAAGGAACAGTTCTATTATGTGGATTCTAAACTCATCAAGTGTGGTTCCGATTATGTGTCATTTACAGCATGGATTAACAATGAGAATGGATCTACTGCTGCCGATGTTGCTGCTGGCGCACAAAGTGCCTGTGACGTATTTAACGAAAAGTACGGAGTGGACGACCCCGAAGAGGGTGGTGAGGAAGATGAACCTGGCAATGGTTCTGCAGAAACGAATTATCTAGTGACGGAATGCGTTGCGAATGTTAAAGAAGATACTTTGACGATTAACTTCGGAGGTGGCGGTTGGTCTGCTTCTTATACAGTATCTTTCAATACTCCTTGGATTACCTCGGTAGAATCGTATAATGGAGTTAGTTCTGATATATTAAATGACATTTGTCAATCCTATAAACGGGATTTGGATGTAGAAGAAGTGAATTGTACAGCGGATGCTGTTTCATACACAGAGTATGATGAAGAAGAGTATTCGGCAGATGAAATCAAAATGGTGGGCGAATTTATGTGCCAATCGCTTCTGTCGGGTGAATTGACTATGGAAGAAATCTGGTTTGAAGAGTAGATATAGGTTTGTATGGCTTTTGTTCACTTACAAGTTCATTCGGAATTTTCGGTGCTGCAGGCCTCGGCCCGTTTGGATGATATTCTTGCCGCTGCGGCAGAAGAAAATGCTCCTGCTATTGCCCTAACAGACCATGGGGCCATGTTTGGCATTTTGGAATTCCAGACCCGCTGTCAGGGACTGAACAAAAAGCGTAAAGAAAAGGGTCTGCCGCCTATAAAAACAGTTCTAGGTTGCCATGTTTATGTGGCAACGTCAAGTGCTACCCCTAAAGACCCTATAACCTATGAACGTCTTACGCTTCTTGTAGAAAACGAGAAGGGTTACTACAACCTTTTGCGCGTGGTGAGCCACTGTTATGAGACGGAAGAACGTTGGGCGGAAATACCCGCGGTCCCCTTGGAGGTCATTCAGCAGTTTAAGGAAGGCATTATTGCCATTGCCGGCGATTTCTTTAGCAAGTATGGCCAGAATGTAGCAGCTGGTCGGAATTCTATTGCTCATGCCTACATTGAACAACTGGATAAAATTTTTGATAGGGACCATCTTTATCTCTCTGTTTGTGATAACAGCGTTCCGCAACAGAAGCTTCTGAATGAGTACAATGTTCAGGTAGCAAAGGAATTAGGTCATGAGGTAGTCGCGGTTGCAGATGTGCATTACATCAAGCCCGAAGATGCCATGGCCCATAAAGTTCTCCGCTGCATTGCCATGAAGGAAACCTTGAATGACTTCACGGACAAACGATTCCCAACAGATAAGTTCTATTTCCGCTCGGAAGCAGAAATGCAAGAACTTTTCGGAAATATTCCGGGCGCCATTGAAAATACGGTAAAGATTGCAGAACGTTGCAACTTTACGGTAAAAACAGGCATTGGCGATGATTTCTGGCCTCGTTTTGAAATTCCGAAGGAATTCCTTGCATCCAAGGAATATGAAGAAATCAAAGCCATCATGAAGGCGGAATATGATGCAGAATATCCCGTTATTCGTGAACGAGAATTGCAGAACGTTGTAGAGAATAAGAGACAAAAAGTCAAGGAAGAGTATTGCGCAACCAATGGTAAAGATCCTGAGACTTTGACGGTAGAGGATAATGCGGAAATTGACCGTTTATCTTCTCCAGAGTTCTTTACGGAAGAAGATAATAAGGCTTGGGATAAAGCGGTTCATCGCTGGTGTAAGCCTGGTTCTGATTCGGATATTTACATCATCAATCTTTGTAACGAATTCCTCCATTGGCGTTTCCCTGAGGAAAACTTCAAATTCCCAGAGCATGAAACGGAAGTGGCGAAGCGCATGTACAAGGAGTTGAATTGCATTCGTAATATGAATGTGGCGGGCTACCTCTTGATTGTGTGGGATTTCATCAACTGGTCCCGTAATCATGGCATTCCTGTGGGCCCTGGCCGTGGCTCTGCTGCGGGCTCTTTAGTCACCTACATCATTGGCATTACGGATATTGACCCGCTAAAGTTTGATCTCCTTTTTGAACGTTTCCTCAATCCGGAACGTGTGTCCATGCCTGATATTGATACGGATATTGCGGATAGAGACCGCGGTCGTGTTATTGATTATGTGACGGGGAAATACGGCAAGGATTGTGTAGGCCAGATTATCACCTATGGCATGCTGAAATCCAAGGCGGTCATTACGGATGTGGCCCGCGTTCTTGGTATTCCTATGAATGAGGGCAAGGCAATTATTGCCCAATTCCCGCAACGCGTGCTAAACTTTAGCCTGAATGATGCATGGACGGGTAAGGATAAGAAGGGGAATCCGGTTTCTCCCGATTATAGCCCGGAACCCTTGCAAGCCCTTATCAATAGTCGCGAGTCTTACAAGAATCTTTGGAATATTGCGAAGACTTTGGAGGATTTGCCGCGGCAGACGGGTGTTCATGCCTGCGGTGTGGTGATTACGCCTACTCCGATTTACAATCTAGCTCCACTTTATCGCGCTGCACCTCAGGACACCCCCGTGGTGATGTACGACAAACACTATGCAGAAGACATCGGACTTCTGAAGATGGACTTCCTTGGACTAGTGAACCTTTCCATCATTCAGGATACTGTGAACATGGTGGAAAAAATCCGGAAGATCAAGTTGGAAATGAGCAAGATTCCTCTGGATGACAAGGATACTTTTGATCTTTTAGGTCGGGGCATGACTACGACGGTGTTCCAGTTTGAATCTCCGGGAATGCAGAAGTATTTGCGGGAACTGAAGCCCACCCGTATTGGTGACCTTATCGCTATGAACGCCTTATACCGCCCGGGCCCTATTGAACAGATTCCGCACTTTATTGCCCGCAAGAATGGTAATGAAGAAATAGACTGCTACCATCCAGATTTGGAAGAGGTTCTGGGTGAAACTTATGGTGTGATTGTCTATCAGGAACAGGTGATGAAACTGGCCCAGATTTTGGGTGGCTATTCCTTGGGAGGTGCTGACAATATTCGCCGTATCATGGCAAAGAAAATGCCTGATAAGATGGCCGTTTTGGAACCTAAATTTAAAGAAAAATGCTTGGCTAGGGGCTACGATCGAGCCATGATTCAAAAGGTTTGGGATGCTGTGCTTCCCTTCTGTGGGTACGCCTTCAATAAGAGTCATGCGGCCGCTTATGCCTACGTGGCCTATCAAACCGCTTATCTCAAAACCCATTTTGGGCCGGAATACATGGCGGCTTCCATGACTTCCAAAATGGGGAAAACGGAAGATATTGTCACCATTATTCTGGAATGCAAACGCTTGGGAATCCCGGTACTTTCTCCGGATGTAAATTCTTCTTTGGGTGTATTCTCCGCTAATGAAAAGGGTCAAATTCTCTACGGTCTTGCGGGTATTCGCAATGTGGGTTTGGCCGTTATTGAAGACGTTGTGGCTGAACGTGAAAAGAATGGCCCTTTCAAGGATATTTTTGACTTCTGCAAGCGGGTAGTAGAATATCAGGGGGCCCAAAAAGAAAAACGCCCGCCTCTCAACAAAAAGTTGCTGGAATGCCTCATTATGGCGGGCGCTCTTGATAATCTCCCGGGCAGCCGTGCCGTACAGATGGCAACGGTAGACCGTGCTTTGGAAGTGGCAGCCCGCCATCAGGAAGACAAATCAAAGGGCCAGATGAGTCTGTTTGATATGGGCGATGCAGGCCCTTCTATGGACAGTTCTGCCGAAACACTGGAAGAAGCTGAGGAATGGGGCTGCATGGAGATGCTCAATAAGGAGAGAGACGTCTTGGGTCTATTCCTATCGGGCCACCCTTTGGATGAATTTCGCCCGGAACTTCAAGGTTTTACCACCAGCAGCCTTGCCGATGATGAGCTTCGGCGAAAGGTTGGGAATACCGTCATTGTAGGCGGTGTGGTGACAAAACTTCGCTCCATCGAAACAAAGCGAGGGGATGTCATTGGTTCTGGCACTATTCAGGATTTCCATGGCGACCTTGGAATTTTCTTTAAGAAGGACGTCTGGGAAAAATGCCGCGATAAAATTTCTTGCGATGACCGCATCCTTGTGAAGGGAGATTTGGAGTTCCAACGGGATAAGGAACGCAAACTCACTACGGATATGCAGGTTGTGGTGGAGGATGCCTTCCAGCTGGATTATGCTCGTGAGCAGATGACCAAGTATATCCACATCACGCTATATTCTGTAATGCTGACGGACGAATATCTGCAGAAGTTGGAAGAGGGACTGCAACGCTTTGAGGCTTTTGAGGGTGAACATGCTTGCGAGGTGGTGCTCCATGTGGAAACGGAATCCAGCAACGAGCATGCTGTTGTCCTTCACAAGTACAAAGTCTGCTATACCGTAGAATTGATGGAATGGTTCCGTCGGGATATGGGAGCCATTAAATTCTGGGTTTCCGCGAAACCTCGCCGCTAATGATGTACCAGAAGGATTTCGTCTTAGTTTGTGCCGGAGAAGATTCCGGAGATGCGCTTGGCGAAGTCGTCGTTCAAGAAATTTGTGCTCAAGGTTATGCTGCAAAAGGAACTGGTGGCCCGCGGATGCAAAAAGCGGGTCTTGTCTCCCTTGCCGATTATGAGGAGTTGCCTGTTTCCGGTTTTGGGGATGTGCTGCCGCGGTATTTTCGCCTGAGAAAGACTTTCAAGATTTTGAAAAATGCTTTGCTGGATACGCATTGTGTGGCTTTTATCGCCATCGATTATCCAGGTTTCAATATGAAATTGATGCGGTTGGCTTTTGCAAAGTGGAAAAATTTTCCTAAGGTTCCGGCATTGTACATCGCACCTCCGCAGGCATGGGCCTGGAAATCTTCTCGTGCAAAAAAATTGCAAAAGGCGCAACTTGCGGTTCTATTTGCTTTTGAAAAGAACTTTTATGAATCAAAAGGTTGCCGGGTTCAACAAATCCAGCATCCTTTTGCCATTTTTGCTAAACAGGCTTCGCAGATTATGCTCAAAAAAATGGAGCCGGAGCCGCAGTTGTTGCTTTTCCCAGGTAGCCGCCTAGCGCAACTTCTCCGAAACCTTCCGTTTTTTTTGGATGTGGCTCGGTTATGGCATAATCAGAATACTCACAAATTTGTAAAAATCGTAGTGCCTCGTGAATCATTGAAACCGGAAGTTGAAAATTTTGTAGATGATTATTGCAATGGAACTGTTCCCAACTGGCTTTCAATTTTGGTTGCTCCAGCAGATGGGAAAGCTCGTTTTGATTTGCTTTATGGCGCGTCTTTAGCGTTGTCTTCGCCGGGAACTGCAACTCTGGAACTTACCTTGGCGGGGGTTCCGTTGGTGGTTTCTACGGTGCCCGATAAATTGACATATTTTATGGGAAGCCATTTTGTGAAAACGCAGAATTTTGCGTTACCGAGTATAATTTTAGAGAAAAAATTGTTCCCAGAATTTATTTGCTCAGTTCAAAAAACGGCTAAAAATGAAACAGTGGAATGTGTAGTAGACGCTTTGCAGTCTGCATCGCAACAACCTACCCAAGAAACTGTTCTCTGTCTGCAAAAACGCCTGTTGGTAGGGAAAACGCTTCAAGAATTAGCGCTTGAATTTCTTGGCAAGTTCGTCCAAGGTAATGCGCATTAAAGTGGGCGTTCCGTAGGGAGATTTCAGCGGGTCTTCCGTAATCATGAGTTGGCCCATTAACCTGGCCATTTCCTCGGGCTTCAGTTTATCTCCCTTCTGGCAGGCGTTGGTTTTTGCCCAGGATTTTGCCATGATTTCTTGAATTTTCACCATGTCGCTGGAGTCGCCCTTTTCGCTACAACTATCCAGAAATTCATGAACAGCTTTGATGGCTCTGGAAAGAGGTAGGGCGCAAGGAATGGCTCGAATCTGAAAAGTGTCTCCACCGAAGTGTTCAATGTGAAAACCCAATTTTTTCAGGTCATTTTCAACGGAATGGAAAATTTCTTTCTCGATTTTAGAAAACTCTATGAGTTCAGGGAACAGAAGTTCCTGGCTATCCATAGGGGAGCCATTCTGTAAAGTTTCAAGGGCCTGTTCGTAGAGAATGCGTGTATGAGCAGCGTGCTGGTCAATAATCAAAAGACCCTCGGCATCTTCGCCAGCAATATAGGTATTCGCTATCTGAAACAGGGTAGGAGGAGCCCAAGGGGTGGGCGCCTCTGGCGCAATTGGAACATTCCCTTGCCCTGGTTCTAGAGAGATGATTTTTCCTGCTTCTGGTTGGGAGAATAAATCCTGAACCTCATCCCTATCGGGAATATAACTTTGGGCTTTTTTGCGGTCATCCAGATGAAAGTCGTTCTTTACAATCGGCATCCCGTAATCTGGCACATTTCTTGCCGACCTATTGTCTACATCCCTTTCCGACTCATTATTTGCGATTCCATCCAACCCGTTATCTGCAATCCTTTCCGGCTTGTGATTTTCAGGTGGCGCGCTACTTTCTCCCGACAAGTCAATAAAGGGTGAATTTTCTGCCAAATCTGCTTTGAAGGTTTCTCGAATGGCGTGATGAACCACTAAGAAAACTAGGTTCTGATTGGCAAAACGCACCTCTCTTTTGGCAGGATGCACGTTCACGTCAAATTCCGTGTCGGGCATTTCCAAAAAGAGGGCAGAAACAGGTTTGCAGTTTACGCCGTAGGGCTCATAAGCCTGAGAAACAGCTTTTGCGATGAGTTTACTTTCAAAAGGGCGTCGCCCCATATACAGGAATTGCTGATGTCTTTTTCCTTCGGTTTCTGTAGGAGGAGAAATGAAACCTGAAACATGGATGCCAGCTTCTGTGTAATCTACAGGAAGAAGTTTTTTTGCGATTCCAGAGCCAATGGCTTCAGCCAAACGGGTTCGCAGTTCTCCGGGAACTCCGATGAAAACAGGTTTGTCGCCTACCTTGTAATCAAAACGGATTTCGGGGTGTGCGATGGCTGCTTTTAGAATGACATCCAAAATTTTGGTAGTTTCTGCAGTTTCACTTCCGAGGAAGGTACGGCGGACGGGAGTGTTAAAAAATAGGTCTTCAACGAGGAACGTGGTTCCGCGGTTGGCTTGAAAATCCTCGCGAGAAACGACCTCTCCGCCTTTAATGACAATTCGACCGCTTTCACCTTCTTCTGTTGCGCTAGTAATCGTAAGTTTAGAAACGGCAGCAATGGAGGCTACAGCCTCACCGCGAAAGCCGTTTGTTTTTAGATGGAAAAGGTCGTCAGGAGAGAAAAGCTTTGAAGTGGTGTGCCGCAAGTAGCAGATGTCCAAATCGGCTTTTCCCATGCCTTTCCCGTTGTCGGAAACGAGGATTTTTCGCTTTCCACCTTGCTCAATTTGCACCTGAATTCGGGTGGCTCCCGCATCAATGGCGTTTTCAACCAGTTCTTTGACTGCTGATGCTGGACGCTCAATAACCTCGCCTGCAGCAATTTTATTAATGATTTCATCCGATAAAAAGTGTATTTCAGCAGTTTTCACTCCCAAAATATAGCCAAAAAAGCTAAAAATATGTTTCTAGGTGTGTATTATTTATTAGATTGGGGGTGCTGTGTTGAAACTGGTCTTTTTTGGGTGTTGCCAGTAATAAAGAGGTAATAAAGTGATATCCAATTTTTTTGTGCAATTAACACACATTGAATTGCTCATATCGTATTCTGTAAGTGATGTTTTGTCTTTAGTGAAGCGGGACTCCCGTTTTGACGTCAAATTTATTAAGGATTTGTTCTTTGAAGGAGCCTATCTGGACGAAAAATCCCATAGGTTCATTTTAGATAATGTTGTTTCATGGCTTTATGAACGGGGCGAAAATCCCGATGAATTTATTGAACGCATTGTAAAACGCTGTGCCGTTTTTGAAGCGGTGCCTGCTCGTAGCGTTTTGCGTTCTTACCTGCCTTTTGTTTCCCAGTTCTACCAGACGGATGATGTCCGTGCTCTTTGCCTGGAAATGATTCCCAAACGTTACCCCTTCCTTTCGCAGTCTGCTATATTGAGTGACAAATTAGAAGGCGGTAATCGCAACGTGTATCTCACCTTCAGGTTTGATGCTCCGGGGGCCCTAGTCTCGAACCCCATGCGCTGGATTCTCGGAATGTTCCGCGTTGGGCCTCTCCTTTTGAATACTCCTGCCTATGAACGTATGGATTACATCGCCACACAAACCTCTTTTAATGAGGCTTTGGAAGGTCGTGTGTTTGCAACGCTGAAAGGGCAGGATATCTGCGTTAGGGACCATATTGTGGGACGTGCTACTACCTTTAAGGAATGCTTGGACCAGTTTGGTTTCAAATGGGAAAATGCGGCAGAGAAGGATGTGGGTTGCGTTGTTGCTTTGGAGGATATCAAGGACCCCAAGACTGGAACGCTCCTTGTTCGCAAGGGTAATTTCTATGGCGCTCCGGCTAATATTCTAGATGTATCCTTCAAGGCTAATGTTAAGACTCAGGAACCGTTCTATAGGTTGATGAGCTCTGTGGTGAAGCAGGAGTTTGATGCCTGGGAACCCATCCAGAAGGCTCAGGAAGAACTTTTGGAAGCAATGAATGATTCCGTCACGGTCATTTATCATAAGAGTGATGATTCCATCTCTGTCAACAGCAAACATTTAATGCGTAATGTTCCTGCTCGCATTTTGCGCAATCTTCTTCGGGAGTACACCGCTACGGGCCGCGAAGAATATGAAAACCGTGAATTTAAGCGTGATCCCTCCATTTGCATGGATCCTATCCGCCCCAACTTCGAAAGCCGGTTGAATCGCGTTATCGCCCACATCAATGGTGAAGATAGGGAAGGAATTGTAACGGAAGGTGTTAAAAAGTATTTCGAGATCGAACGCCATCGCCGTGGCGGTTTCCGTTTTGTTCCCAAGTGCAAAATCGTCTTTAAGGAAGAATAGCTCAAAAAATTTGCTGGGGTTTGGCGAATTTTATGGAGAAAATTGCCAAAATAAGCAATTTAAAAGTTCTTTTCCGTTAAAAAAAGGTATATTAAGGGGCGTTGAGACGGTTGAAGGGTTAATCCTCAAACAACTATATCATTGCTCCCCTCCTGATATGTTCAAGGTTCTGGAAGCCTCTCAATATTTTCTCCTTCTTAGGAAAGGGTCCTTCTGGGCCCTTTCTTTTTTGTTTTAGCAAACTTTGAATGAATGGGTAAAAGATTTAATTGTATCTTTGCCCCAGGTATTTGTTAAGGAAGTCGTCCTTTGGAAAAACTGAACGTTCTCATTTTGGCGGCAGGTCTAGGCACACGATTAAGGCCGTTGACCAATGACATCCCGAAGCCATTGGTTCCTGTTGTTGATAAAAGCATTTTGGAGCAGCAGGCTTTAAAGGCTCGTGCCATAGGGGATGTGCGGCTTCATGCCAATGCGCATTATTTGGCGGAACAGGTTGTGGCTGAGGGGAATCGTCTAGGCTTTGAAAAGGTCTGGGTGGAACCCGAAATTTTGGGAACGGCAGGCCCCTTAAAGCGGATTTATAATGAGGGCTATCGTGGTGGCCTCCTCATTATGAATGGTGATGCTTATTGCGGCTTTGATTTGAAGGCCTTTGTGGAGAATGCAAAAAAAAGTGGCGCAGGTGTCGCGCTTTTGGCGGTGGACTTCCCGAAGGTGAATACATTTCGTGTGAGTGCGGATGGCCGCTTGGCAGGTGTTGCTGGCAGATTCGGCTCTGAAGAAGGCGTGCCTGCCACATTCTCTGGCGTTTCCTGGTATAGCGATGAAGCTCTTTCCCGCATCAAGGATGGGGAGTTTGACATTCGGGAATTCTGGAAGCAGGAAATTGCCGCGGGCCGTGCGCCTTTTGTGGATATGTCTCAGCTTCATGCCACGTGGATTGATATGGGATCGCCAGAGGGTTTGTGGGATGCTTGCGTTGCTCGTTTGCAAGAGTTGAACATTTCGCACTTCAAGAGTGATGCTGTCGAAATCGATGCCGAGAAAAAGTTCGCCCTTTTTGCGGGAGCCGAAGTTGCTGCTGGCGAAATTGTCGAAAAAGAAATTCGCGGCAAGGGATTTGCTTGGAAAATAGATAAAGAATGCGCTGGAGGTGCTCAATAGATATGCGCAAATTCAGAGTTGTTTTAGTAGAACCGGAACACCCCCATAATGTGGGTTTTGTGGCTCGTGCCATGCATTGCTATGCCCTTCCGGAACTTTACATCGTTTATCCAAAACGAGATAAGGTAATAGAAAATTCCTACCATACGGCGCCCAATAGTCACGACATTCTGGATAACGCAAAAATTGTCCACAAGTTTGAGGATGCTATTGGAGATTGCGCTTGTGCAGTCGCTTTTAGCCGTCGTATTTTCGGCAGCGCCATCAAGCATTGCATGATGCCGGAACTTTCGATGAATCTTCCCGAGGAGGGAACCATCGCCCTTGTCTTTGGCCGGGAATCCTGTGGCCTCAACTTGGAAGAAGTGAACGCTTGTACCTACCAGTGTGAAATTCCGGTGCCAGGGCTTATGAGCCTTAATCTTGCACAGGCAGTAACGGTAGCCTGTTATGAACTTTGTCGGTCTGGGGCATTAGCAAACGGGGAAGGACGTGCCAAGCGCAATACCAAAGGCGTTGCAGAAACTGGACCTGCCACCATCCAGCAGATTGAAAGTTTTAAGGCCTTCCTGGATCGCTATTTAACGGGACAGTATCACGATCAAGCCTGGAGGGATAACTTCCTCAACACCATGGTGCAGAGGCTTCACCCTACCCGGAATGAACTTTCTGCCCTTTTTGGCCTTATTCGGAACCTAGCTAAGAAACCTGCTCGGCTAGAACAGGCCGAATTGCGAAAAGAAAAGTAAAAAGCGATTGCTTTTTTCTTGACGTAAAAAGTATATTCTTGATATGAATACAGTAGAATTGAATATTTCGGATGATATCAAGAAGTTTTTACTTTCTCACGGCTATGCCGAGGATTTTTCTGTAACTCCTATCGCGGGTGCAGGCTCGGGCCGCAAGTATTACCGCATCCAGAGTGGTAGCCGTGTTTCTGTTCTGCAGGAATCTGCGAAAGTGGATGACGATTTTAAGCGGTTTGTGGATTTCTCCAAGACATTTCGGGATTTTAATCTTCCTGTTCCTCGGGTTTATGCCGTTGATGAATCTGCTTGCCAGGTTCTGCAAGAGGACATGGGGACCCAGACCCTTTTGGATGATGTACTCTCTGATGGAAAGTTCTCTGGCAGCACTCGCATCCTGTATCAGGAAGTGATTGATACCTTGAACAAGTGGCAGAAGGCGTCCTCTTCGCTCTTTGCCAGTCGTACGGACCTGTGGCTCCGGCGCTTTGACTACGCAGCCCTGAAGTGGGAGACGGATTATTTTACCGAGAATTACCTCAAGGCCCACAAGGGCTTTGCCGAGATTCCCGATTGTATGTCCCATTTCTTTGCGACCCTTGCCTTGGTGGTGGATGCCCAGCCTAAGGTTCTGATGCATCGGGACTTCCAGTCCCAGAACATTATGGTGAAGCCAAATTCCGAAATAGCTTTCGTGGATTTCCAGGGTGCTCGGCGTGGTTCCATGTATTACGATTTGGCATCGCTACTTTGGGACCCGTACGTATCTATGCCGGTTTCCATGGTGAAGGATTTCTTTGACTACTGGTATCATTCTTCCAGCAAGGTGAAAGATTTCTCCAAGGAAGAAGCTTGGGAGGCTTTCCTCTTGGCTAGCCTCCAGCGGGTGATGCAGGCCATGGGCGCCTACTGTTTCCTTTCTAAAGTGAAGAAGATTGAAAAGTTTGAAAAGTATATTGAGCCCGGAAGAATTCGCTTGAAAGAAGTCTTTAACGAATTCAAACAAGTTGCTACAGTCCTCGATTCCTGTGTGTCGGACTTTATGGATAAGGCTCTCGCTTGATTCTAAAACCTGCATATACTCAAGTCTATAAAGAGTCAGTTTCTTTTGACTATGCCTTGGGTTATGCTTATGAAGGTTTGGTGAATGGTCCTGTCCCTTTTGATGCTGGCACGGTTTGGTCTAAACTTTCGGAACGGATTGCGCAGGGGATTTATGTGGGCTCGGGCCTTCTTTTGCCTCATACCCGTGTAGCAGGACTTTCTCAACCCTTGATGGCTTTTGTTGTGGCGCCTAATGGCATTACAAATATCAAAATTTCAGATAGGGAATTGCCCCAGTTCATGTGCATCCTTCTTTCGCCAGAGGAATCTGCGACGGCCCATACTCAGGCTATTGCTGCGGTCGCCCGCCTTCTCTTAAACCCGGAATGGAAAGATAAGGCTTTGAAGGCGGAAACCCCTGCCGCACTTTTAAACCTTTTTGCATAGCAGTTTCTATATTTTCGCCGTAAATTTTCAAAGGAACCATTATGGAAATCCCTGAATCCTCAAATTTTATTCAAGATATTATTGTCAATGACTTGAAAACTGGAAAGCGCACCAATGTGCATACCCGCTTCCCTCCTGAACCTAATGGTTATATCCATATCGGCCATGCCAAGTCCATTTGCTTGAATTTTGGAACTGCCAACAAGTATGCTGATTTCGGTGGCATCACGAACCTCCGTTTTGATGATACCAACCCCACGAAAGAAGATGTGGAATATGTTGATTCCATTCGTGAAGACGTGAAGTGGCTTGGCTTTGATTGGAAGGGCGGTGAATACTTTGCCAGCGACTACTATGACAAGATTTACGAGTTTGCCGAAAAGCTCATCGAGATGGGTAAGGCTTATGTAGAGGACCTCTCTCGCGAAGAGATGCAGGAACTCCGCGGTAATGACGCCGGCAAGCCCAGCAAGCCGAGTCCCTACCGCGACCGCAGTGTGGAAGAAAATATGCGTCTGTTCCGCGAAATGCGCGATGGCAAGTATGCCGATGGCGAAAAGTGCCTCCGCGCCAAGGTGGACCTTGCAAGCCCCAATATGAATATGCGTGACCCGACGATTTACCGCATCAAGCATTGCAGTCATCATCGTACTGGCGACAAGTGGTGCATCTACCCTATGTATGACTTTGCGCACCCGCTGAGTGACTGGCTGGAAGGCATTACCCACAGTATTTGCACGTTGGAATTTGAGGCCCATCGTCCGTTGTACGACTGGTTCCTGATTGAACTGGGCTTGGAAAATCGCCCGCAGCAGATTGAATTTGCTCGCTTGAATTTGACCTACACCATGATGAGTAAGCGCAAGTTGCTTGAATTAGTGCAGACCAAGGCAGTGATGGGTTGGAATGACCCGCGAATGCCTACGGTGTGTGGATACCGCCGTCGTGGCTTTACCGCAAGTTCTATTCGCGAATTCTGCAACCGCATTGGTGTTTCCAAGGCGGATTCCATGGTGGATGTAAACCTTCTGTACTTCTGCCTCCGCGAAGAATTGAACCAGACTGCAAGCCGCGCCATGGCTGTCATTGACCCGGTGAAGGTTGTGATAGACAACTGGGAAGATGGCAAAGTGGAAATGGTGGAAGTGGAAAACAACCCCAACGATCCTAATGCCGGCAAGCGTGAGGTTCCTTTTGGTAAGGAAATCTACATTGAAGCCGATGACTTTATGGAAGAACCTCCCAAGAAGTACTTCCGTCTCCGCCCCGATGGCGAGGTGCGCTTGAAGGGTGCCTACTTCATCAAGTGTGTGAGCGTTGAAAAAGATGCTGATGGCAAGGTAAAACTTATCCATTGCACTTACGACCCCGCAACAAAGGGCGGCGAATCTCCGGATGGCCGCAAGGTGAAGGGAACCATTCATTGGGTGAGTGCGGCTCATGCGGTGGATGCTGAAATCCGCCTCATCGATAATCTGTTCACGCTTGAAGATCCATCCAATGTGCCGGAAGGCGAGGATTGGCATTCCTACCTGAATCCGAATTCCATGATAATCAAGCAGGCAAAGCTGGAACCCAGCCTTGCTAACGCCAAGTTGGAAGATCGCTTCCAGTTCATGCGTCAGGGCTATTTCTGCCTGGATAGCGTGGATTCCAAGCCGGACCACTTGGTGTTCAACCGCACCGTGGATTTGAAGGATTCCTTCAATAAGAAGTAACCTGCATTTCATTCGTTGAATATGGGGCTTTATCTTTTTTTAGGATAAAGCCCTAGTTTTTTATTTCAAAAATTTCAAGATTGTAGCCCATGGTTATTGGTCTTGTTATTGATTCTTTTGATGCATTGAACAATGGCACGACCTGCTCGGCGCGTCGTTTTGTAGAAAATCTGAGAGCCGCAGGCCATACCGTTCGAGTGCTGACCGCTGGTGCACCCGGTCTAGACAAGTTTGCTCTTCCTGTTTGGAATGTTCCGATTGTCTCCCGATTTGCAACGCCTCAGGGTATTACCTTTGCCAAAGTGGTTCCTGAAACCATTCGGGAATTTTTGACAGGGCTGGATGTAGTTCATTTTTACCTGCCATTCCCCTTGGCGAGAGCGGTGGAGCCTATGGCGCGGGAAATGAAAATCCCTTGCTTGGCGGCATTCCATGTGCAAGCGGAAAATGTCACTTATAATATTGGCTTGGGTAAGGTGGATTTGGCAGCGAAGATTGTCTACCGCTTCCTTTACCGTTACTTCTACAAGCGCTTTGACGACATCCATTGTCCCACCCAGTTTATTGCAAACGAGTTGAAAGCCAATGGTTATAAGGCAAAACTTCATGTCATCAGTAATGGAGTGGATGCTGTTTTCCAGCCCGCGCCTCCAATTGCCCACGAAAACATCCGTGTGCTCATGATAGGGCGCCTTTCTCCAGAAAAGCGGCAGGACTTGATTATTGAGGCAGCGAAACGTTCCAAGTATAGGGACCGTATCCAGCTTATGTTTGCGGGCCAAGGCCCCTGTCTTGAGAAGTACAAGAAGATGGCGAAAGGGTTGCTTCACGAACCATCCTTCAACTTCTACAGCACAGAAGAATTGATAAAACTCATCCATTCTACGGACATTTATATCCACGCTTCGGATGTGGAAATTGAGGCCATTGCTTGCATGGAAGCTTTCAGTTGCGGACTCGTGCCTATAATTTCCAACGCACCCAAGAGCGCCACACCGCACTTTGCCATCGATGACCGCAGCTTGTTTAAGCTGGGTGATGTCGATGACTTGGTAAGGAAAATGGATTACTGGATTGAACATCCTGAAGAACGCATGGAGATGGGGAAGCGCTATGCCGCATTGGGCGAAGAATATCGCGTAAAACGCTCTGTGCAGAAGATGGTAGATGTTTATAAATCTCTGAAGGCTCGCTAATGTTTTATAGCAGCGAATACAGAAGGAGATTGAAAATGCGAAACATTCGGTGGTTGCTTGTTGCAATCCTTGCCTTGGCATTGCCCCTGATGGCGCACCCCATTGAACAAATCCATATTCGGGGCCAAGTAGGGAAGCCTCGTATTAGCGAGGAACTGAAAACCATTGTGGTCCAGGTGAATTATTATGGGCAGCAGGGTGTTTATCCGCTGAAAAATGCCAAGGTGGAAATCGCAAAATTCAAGGATGGGGTAGCTACCACTTTGCCTGATACGTTGGATTTGCGAAACTGGACGGAGTTTAAGATTGGCGAAGAAACTTGGAAAATCAAAGGGGGTTATCAGCTGCCGGGAAGTTCCTTCGGTAAATGGCATACGGAAGAAGTCTCAGGATTTATTACTCTTGGCCACGTCAAATGTGATGATATGGTGGGGGTGAGTGAACGTCAATATATTTGGGACAATGGAAACCCCGCGTATGCAGTTTCGGGCAGTAAGAATTGGCCCACCAAAAGGATTCAACTTTCGGATGGAAGCTATGCGGCTGAACTCACTACTCGAAAAGTTGTGGGTGTCATTGCTAGCGGAAACCTCTTTACTGGTCGCGTTGTCCGAAATATGAGCCTCAAACAAATTCTTGGGTTTACCGATAAAGATGGCAAGGCTCTTATTAACTGGGGAGTTCCTTTTGAGGCGAGGCCGAGAGGATTTCGCGTGAAATTCAAGTATGATGGACTTGGAGATTCTTGCACGGTAATGGCCACCTTGGAAAATCGCTCCCAAGGAAATCGCCGATTTGTTGGAGTGGCTTGGTACAGCGCTAAAACAGACAATGATGCCTCCAAAGAGGGAGTGATTCGCATTTCTCCGCCAGATAAAAATGGCCTTCGCGCTTTAGAAACATCTTTTATTTACGGGCGTTCCCATAAGAATGCGGATCCTCTCCCTGAGGGAGCGGTTCAAGGGGAAGCTGATGAGCCGATTACGCATGTGAATGTGGTTTTTGCTTCTAGCCGTAAAGGCGATTACTTCAAGGGCGTCAAGGATGCCCGCCTGATAGTTCAAGATTTTGAATTTCTTTATTGATTTGTGGTGTAATGCAACCAATCGCATACTTCTTTCACCTAATAATTGTATCTTGTGGGTGAGGAATATGATGCTGAAGGTTTATCCTAACATGATGTTGAAGGCGATGCTGCTTGTTGTGGCATTGTTGTTTGTGCTGCCGGGTGTTGTTCGTGCGCAAAGCAATTACACACCATCGGAACTGGATACTCTGGTTTCGAATATTGCGTTGTATCCCGACCAGTTGCTGATTCATGTGCTAACCGCTTCTACATACGGAAATCAGATTCCCGCAGCGAATGCCTGGTCTCAGGCCCACAAGAATTTGAAAGGTGAAACATTGGCCGAGGCTATGGAACAGGCCAATCTGACTTATGACCCCAGCGTGCAGGCGCTTCTTCCTTTCCCAACGGTCCTTGCCATGATGGACAAGTATAAGACATGGACGGATCAGTTGGGCGATGCGGTAACCACGCAGAAAGAGGACGTGATGGATGCGGTGCAACGCATGCGTCAGGCGGCTTACGACCACGGACATTTGAAAAGTAATGAACAGGTGACGGTGGAAACGGGGGATAACATTACCATCAATCCTGTGCGTACGGAATATGTCTATGTCCCTGTTTATAATCCTCGGGTGGTGTATTACGTTTATGCCGATGGCTATACTCGGGTGACTTATGGTACGGGTGTTTGGCTGGGTACTCGGTATGGTGAATGGGGTTGGGGAACTTGCTGGTTTGATTGGGGCCCTCGGGTGATTTATGTGCGGAATACGCGCTGGTACGCTCACCGTCCTATTCCTCACCATCCGCGGCGTTATGTACCGCCTCCAAGACCACGACCGGCCTCTCATTCTGCGCCGAGGATTGCGCCGGCTCCACCAAAATCATCTAAAACTATAGCTCCGGCTCCACGGGTGGCACCTGCACCTCAACGTATGGGACCTGCTGCGGGAACGCGGGTAGTTCCCATGCCGCAACAAAAGATGGCACCTGTGCCGCAACAGTCTACGGCTCCACAGCGTGTGGTGCCTGCACCATCCTCACCGCGGCCAAATTATGACCGTGATTCTGAGGAACAGCAGCGTCCCAGAGTCTATGAACCTCGCCAGAGCGACAATTCCAGCCGAAATTCCAGTCAAAATCGCGTTGCTCCTACCCCAAGCCACAATAATGGCGGTTTTGGCAAGGCTGTAAAGCGCCGGTAAACAGCGGTAAACACTTTTTTTAGTTAAGGGCGGATATTTCCGCCCTATTATGTATATATTTGAGGAAAACAAGAGGATTTTATGAATTTGACAAAATGGATGGCCCTGACTTCTGTTGCTCTTTTTGCTCTTGGTCTTGCTGCCTGCGATGGTGTGAACAAGTACGAAGTTGAGGTGGTTGAGTTGGAAAATACAAATTCCAGCAGTTCCGGCTCGGATGAACCTGGTGATAAGCCTGATGTTCCCGATGGCTCTTTGCTGTTAGATGATTTTGAGGATGGAGATCATGGCAACCAAGTCGGAGATTGGTGGTTCGTTTATACAGATGGAACTACGGAAATCGCTTCTGACAACCCAGGCTCTGAAGGGGAACCTTTCCCGTCGGCAACAGATAATGGAAGTAACTATGCCCTTACTATCAAATACGGGGAAGTTTCTAGCTATGCCGGCTGGGGAACAAATGTAACGCCTGTTGCAGATAAGATTGCGGGATACAATGCTGTTCAGTATAAGTATAAGGGCGCAGACCACTGCTTACGTGTAGAGATTTCTGATGTGGCGGATTATGACCATTACAAGTATTGCCAAGGAAAATCCGCAGAATGGAAGACGGTAACGGTCAAGTTCAAAGATTTGGCTCAAGGTGGTTGGGGCTCGCCAGTTGAATTTAATCCAGCCCATGTTGAAAAGATTAGCTACCAGCAGGAAGCTGGAACCCCAGCGGGTTCTGTATCCATTGATGATTTCTATTTTATCAAGGTAGCGGAGTAATTTTTTATACGCTACAGTTTTTCTGCTAGTTTGTTTAAGCCTTCTTCGATGTTTTCGAGGAAGGTTTTTTGCAGGTAGGCATCTGTGACTTGCTGCTTATTTTCGGGATAGTTTCCGGTTTGCAGGTGGAAAATGCCGTATAGCACAGGGAGTAGGGCCTGTTTCAATTGATCGGTGGCGGCTGCCACGGCCTTCTCTTTTTTCGCGGTAAGTTGTGTTTCGCGCCAATGAAGTTTTATGCTTTGCAGTTCCCGTTTGCATTGGAGGGCAAGAGCGTTTGGATTGGGCTTATAACCTGCCAGAGGAGTTTGACCGCAAAGGACCTCGTTACGATTTGCGATGTGGAGAAATTCCAGAGGGAAGTTTGCGCTCAACTCTAGAATTTCTTTGAGGGTAAAGTAGTATTTGAAATGGATGTTTTCCTTGGCGGCATCCTTGGCTAGATTGTGCAGTGCCGTTTGGATTTCGGGCGAAACTTCTTTTAGAATGAAACTTATATTCCAGGGAGCCACAAAGGGAGAAAAGCCTTCCATAAGGCAGTCCCCATGAACAAAGGCGGAAAGAAGGCTTGTGCCCAATGCTTGTGCGATGCGGTTTGGCCAGGGGGAGTTTTTAAGTTCTTGAATGCTGAGAAGTTTTTTCATTTTTCCCCTAGAATTTCCCGTTAAAGGAGGAACGTTCGTTTAGTGAACCGCCGAAAGTGTTGTTATTGAAAAGTGATTGTGCGCTTGATTTGGCGGTGCTGCCTTTTCGAAAGCGGAATGCGATTATTAAGAACAATGCCACTAGCCCAATGAATATCTTATGTGATAATGGCATGGAATTGTCTTGCTCTAAGTTTGGGGCAGGTGTATCTAATTGGATACTTTTGGATTGCGCGATATTTTCCGCCAGATGATAGGCGAGGCTGGTAATGCCTGCACCGTATTTTTGAACACGAAATTGTGGAACTAGAATGTTTTGTTCCAAACTTCGCAATTTTGATTCGCTGAAAAAAGATTTGGAAAACGCGCCGACTTGAATAGTTCTCCGCTGCTGTTTCAATGCAACGAAAATGAGGAGGCCTTTGTCGTTGGGCCCGCCAATTTCCCAGGCGGTACCAATATCTGCCGCAAAATTCCGGGATTCTCGGTACCCCATGTCATCCAGAAATGCGACTGCCATACGGATTCCCGTTTTCTGGAAGAGTTCTTCTGATAGCGTGTTGAAGTATGCGGCATCCTGGGCGGAGAGCAGTCGATTTTCATCGTAGACAAAGCTATGCTCGGGCTGCTTGGGAATGTCTCCGGCAATGGTGGCTTCTGCCCGAGAGGTTCCTGCGGGGTTTAGCCCGAGGAGAACTTCCCAGAAGACAAAGCAGAAAAGAGATGTCTTGAAAAATTTTAGGGACATTTCAGTTGGCTTTGTAGGGCTTCGAGCTTCATTTGTTTGAGAGCGGCCGCGACGGCACTGGACTCGTCATTCCCTACGCCTTTGGCAGATGTTGTAAAATCTATGCCGGCGCCTTGGAAAGAAACTTCCACATTGTAAGATTTCATGGTACTACTGCCGACATTCAAAGTGTTTTTCTCGGTGGCGGTAAATTGCACCTGAATCTTTTGGGCTCCAGACTCATCCCCGACAAAGATGTTCTTCTTTTGCAGTGTGTTTTTCAAAGCGGAACAGAAGGATTTGTCTTGGGCGCAATCCAACTGAATGTTGCATTTAGAAACTTCCACCGTGTAAGAAATCGTCAATGCTTCGCCAATTCCAGCTTCTTTCAAAAATCCTAGAGGAATGTCGGGAATGATGTTGATAGAATTCTTTCCTTGAGAGCGGTCTATTTTTGCAACAGAGAACTGGGCGATGCCATTTATATCAGTCTTCTTTTGGGCAAGAGTGGAACGTCCTTGATTTACTGCAAGAGGGAACTTTGCCAAGGGACCTTCATTGTCGACAACCTGGATATTCCATTCCAAGGGAGCGTCGCCCTTTAAAGAGACAACTTCTGTTAAGCCCGTAATTTTAACGGAGGAAAGTTTGCTTGCCAGATTCTTGTGTATTTCTGGAATGTTGTGAGTGAGGCGGTGAGATTCATTAATGGGATAGATGGCGCTTAATTTTTGCAATAGCTTTTCGTATTGGGGAAAGAGCCCTTCCGCAGCGAGAATTTCTGCGGCTGCATCGCTATACAAACGGCTTTTAAGTGCAGCTGTGGCTGCGGTTTCGCGGCGGGAGATTTCCTGCTTGATTCCCTTCATCTGGAATTGGATATCTGCGGTAAGTTCATCCATGTCCAAGGTGGCGGTAGCTTTGAAACTTTTGCCATCTGTTTTGGCGGGAACAACCGTGATGCCTTTCAACTTCAAATCGCTGGTTACATTAGTGATGTCGGAGAAGGTTTCCACGAAGTTCGTGTTGCCATCCTTGATTGTTTCGCTTTTGCCAAGGGTTTGGTCCGTACTCACCTGAGAAACGATTTGCTTTGCCACGCCTGCCATAGCCATGTTGTTGGCGTCTTCCTGAGAGACTTTGGAAGTGGCTGTGTAGGTAATGGCTTTTCCAGCGAAAGAGGGAATGGCGAAAACGAGGCAGAGTAAAAATGCAGAAAGTCTCATGTGGCGCCTACTGCAAGTCCATTAAAATCAGTTTTTTGGTGACGTTGATTTTTCGACTCTCCGCCATTGCCTTCAACAGTTGGCGAATTTGACTGTACACATCTTGAGAATCCACGAATTTGCTTGGGTCGGCATATACCACCAAATCAATGGTTTTCCCGGTCAGTACATTGACTGTCACGCTATTGAAGGCTTGCCGCAGATTCTTCACTACGAAATCATGCAAATCCTCAATCTGGGAATCGCTATATTCGGCCTTTATATTCATAACCACTTTATACTGGGCGCCTTTTTTCAAATCATCTTCCCAGTAGGCGAGGATCTTCTTTTCCAGCCCAGGCATGGCCTTGCGGGCAGCAGATTGCACATTCGCCCGGAGATTTGCTTGGTCCACGTGTCCGTTGTTCTTTACTTCTGCAGTTTGGCTGCCAAGAAGGCGTGCGGTGGAGGTTTCATAGGCGCTGACTTCAATGGTTACATTGTCTGTGTTGGCGCTACCGGAATATTTGATATAGATGTCGGCCCCCAGGGCGAGACTTGCCAAATAGGATAAATCATCGTCGGTATTGGCGATGTCGTTTTGCATCTTGATGACATCGTCCAGCTGTGACTGGCCTTCTAGAGAGCGAACCTCGTAATGTTTTTGAGTGAGGTAGCTGTTGATGGCTTCCATCATGGATTTGGAAAGAGGATTGCTGTTCACGACGGCGAGTTCCGAAAGGCCCTTTCCGCTTTTTGCTGGCATTACCATAATGGTAGGGGCGTTTTCCATCGTGCTGGATGCCTCATAACTCATTGCTACACCATTTTCGGTGGCGCCATTGCTTGATTTTTTGGCATATGTGGCAGAAGAACCTGTCTCTGCATCCAAATCATCATAAGCGGCATGGGCGCGGCTCCGGGTCACGGCAGGGTCTTCCTTGTATTTGGGTTGGGACGCACAACCGGCCAGGAATAAAACCAATGCAAAAAATGGCAAAAATGTTACATAACGCATACGAGTATTAAGATAACTAAAAAATGTGAAACTTTTTTTGAAAAATTTTTCTTTTTGTGTTTTGCCTATATATCTTTAAAATAGAATTTTTGATTTAAGTCGTTTCGGTTTTAATTATGGCTGAGAAATGGGTTTGGTTGCCGGATTGGGCTTTTGATCTTTCCCTGTGGGAAGATGAGTTGTCGGATGTTGCAGATGCAAACCACAGTTTTATCTCGTATGAAAAATTGGCAGGTCAACTGGAAAATCCCTACAAACTTCCGGGCATGTCTGTGGCTAACGTGGTAGTGGCTTCTGGCTTGGGAGCGTTGTCTCTGATGCTTGCATCGAAGAACCGCCCCAAGAATCAAAAATGGATTTTGCTTTCTGCCTTTGCAGATTTTTGTGATGAAGAAAGTTCATGGACAGAGCCGGGCCTTTTGTTCTTGGCTAAACAATTAAAAACGGCTTTGGAGCCTACCCTCAATACTTTTGGCGAAGTTTTTGCGGAAGAATTTGAAGATTGGGAAGAAGACTGGTTTAATGCTGCGAGGAAAATGAATCCAGAGTTGCTGGCCCAGGGCCTGGAATTTTTGGCGACACATCAACTGAAGGAACCTCTGGAAAATAGCAGCGACATCCAGGTGGTTTATGGCAAGATGGATAAGGCCATTGTGCCATCGCGAACTGAAAAATTGCAGGAACTTTTGCCAGAGGCAAGTTTCCGGGAACGGCCTAAGGCCGGCCATTGGCCACCCATGCTGCTTCTATAAATTTTCGAGACTTATAACTGCTCGGCTTTCGGGCCGTTTTTTTTATAGTTGTAAAGACTCGCGCCGAAAGCGACAAGAACATACAAGAGGAAGAACCAGAGGAGAGCGGTTTCAACTCCATCGCCGATGTGCTGGTAAAGAGTGTTCCTGGTTTTGAGCTGCATCTTCCGCTGAATAACACGATCCGTAAAAATTTCGGTGTTTTGGTCGTAGTGACCATATTGGTCAATGAAACTAGAAACACCGCTGTTTGCCATGCGTGCCACGGGAATGCCGTTTTCAATGGCGCGGTAGCGGACTAGATTCAAATGCTGGTAGGGGGCGGTGCTACGACCAAACCAGCCGTCGTTGGTAATGTTCACCATGAGTCTAGAACCCGCATCAATGGCCTCACGAACTAGGTCACCAAAAATAGCGTCATAGCAAATGAATGGAGTCCAGTTGTAAGGACCATATACAGGCGTTTCTTTGCCAGGAACAAAATCGCCCTCGCCTAAATCCACGTAATTCAAAATAGGGAAGATATCGTCGAAAGGAATACGCTCGCTGAAGGGGACGAGATGCTTTTTGATGTAGCGTTGCGGGAAGCTGTCGTCGAAAGGAGTAAAGAGGAATGAGGCGTTATAAACCTCGTAACGACGGAGTGCACCAGGTTCTCGATTACGCTTGAAATCCAAGGCTCCGGTGAGAATGTATGCGTTTCGCTGGTTTGCAATGTGATGAAATTTAGCGACTGTTTTGGGCTGTCTTTTGATGTGGTCGGGAATGGCGGTCTCTGCTAGAATAATCAAGTCTGTGCCAGGAGACACGCTGTCTTCAATCATGCCAACGGTTTTGGTGATGATGGAATCGTAGCGGGCCTTGCTCCACTTTTCTCCCTGATGAATGCTGGGTTGCACCAGAGCCATAGTGGGAGATTTTTCATCTGTACCATAAAAGGGTGCCGCTTCTGGTGCGGAAAGAACGGTGGAACCATGAATCAGTAGCGCAAAGAAAATCACCAGAGGTGTGATGAGCGGCCACTTGCCTTTAATGCTCGGCCGGAAAATGGCCTTTGCCACAACCATATTGGATGCAATGATGAGTATCGTGTAACCAAAAATGCCGATAAAGGAAAGCGCTTGCAAAAGTTCTAGATGATTCCCGAAGGCGAACCCGAGATGACTCCATGGAAACGCAAAATCACCGCGGGTGCGAGTCATTTCTAACCCCGCATAAAAGAGCGGAAAAAGCCACAGCAAAACAGCATGCCCATGAACGCGGATATTGCGGGCGAGGCTATAGATAAA